>CAVSAD010000020.1:0-376695 GCA_963725815.1 uncultured Chloroflexia bacterium | reverse complement strand
ACGCTCCGCGAT
This sequence comes from uncultured Chloroflexia bacterium, assembly GCA_963725815.1. Classification (GTDB taxonomy): domain Bacteria; phylum Chloroflexota; class Chloroflexia; order Thermomicrobiales; family Thermomicrobiaceae; genus CALAGB01. The sequence continues at coordinate 376,683 of CAVSAD010000020.1, read as the reverse complement.
CCGGTAGCTGCGAATCTCGTTGTCGATGTCGTCCACGTTTCCCCGGCCGCTCGGGCCAGGCAGCAGGACAAAGGGCACCCGCTCACTCCCGCCAAAGGCCTCGAGCCGTCTCAGGTAGATGTCCTGGACGCTATCGCTCGCGTAGAAGAGCGTCGGCAGGAAGAAATAGTCCGGCACCTCGCGTTCCAGCAGCGCGTACAGGAGCGGCGCATTGAGCAATTCGAGAAACGTGTCATTGGAACGCAGGTTGGCGGCGAAGATCGCCTTCAGCCCCGGGTAGCTGGGCGTGCTGTCCAGGAACCTCCGCTCGCCGCGCTGCCAGCTGTGGAACTGGAAGGGTTCGAGCGGGAGCTGCCTCACTGACCGCACCGGGAACATGACGAAATACGCGGCCAACGCGACGCAGAACCAGGCACGAGCGAGCGCCCTGTCGCCGGCGACCGCGAGCGGGCTCCGGCACCCTCGGCGGGGCGAGAACCCGCCGCCATCAGCCCCGCCAGTGCCAGAAACGCGAAGAAGAACGGCTGATACAGCGCGCTGAGCGTATGGCGCCCGAGGGCGCGCGCAAAGAGCACGAATGATGCGAACGTGAGAAAGCCCAGGAGCTGCCCGCTGCGATCGAGCGGGCGCCGCTCGATCACCTGGCGAGCCAGCTTGGCGAGATAGCACACGCCGATTCCCGGCAGCACGACGTACTGGAAGATCGCCAGCGCGTCGAAGTCCTTGATCATGGCCGGGAGGCCGCCAATCAGGCTCTCGGCTCGCCCGAAGGCGAGCACCAGGCGCAGGTTCTCCACCAGCGGCCGCTGATGCAGAACGAGGGCGGCGACGTAGAGCGAGAGCACAGCGGCAGCCGCGGCCAGGAAGACCCCGAGGGCGCGGCGTGGCGCCCGTCGATCCTCGGCGGCCAGCAGCTGCACCACCAGCAGGCCGACGAGCGCCACGATGCAGGCGACCCCGTTGGTGGGTGACCAGAAGAAGCAGAGACAGCTGGCCAGGGAGAGGATCGCGTAGCGCCCGACAGTCGCTCGCGCCATGGCCCAACAGGACAACAGGCCGACGGCGAGCAGGGCCGGGTCCGCATAGAAGAAGGAGTACCGCGGCAGGGGAAAGATGGCCTCGAAGGGAAGCAGGACCGCGACCAGAAACGCGAAGAGGGACTGCTGACGGTCGCCAGGACGCCGTAGGCTGCCGTCATGGAGCAGGCGGCGAGGATGCCGCTCCACGCCTTGAGCTCGAGCGGCTGGAAGCCGTTGACGAGCGCGTACAGAGCTCCGAAGTAGTCGACCAGCCCGTGGGCAGGCCAGAGATCCACGAACGGCCAACGGCCGAAGCGCAGGAGCTGCTGGATGGCCGTGATCTGCTCGCCGTCGTGCAGCAGGCTGACAGTCCACCCACCGAGTTGATGCCGATAGACCGAGATCAGCGTCGAGCCGAACACGATGCTCGGGAAGATGAAGCGCCCCGAGCAGGCGACTCGGCCGGAATGCCAGCCGACCTCGGAGCGCCAGCCAAAACGAGAGGGCCGCCCCCAGCGCCAACGAGGCCAGGAACCCGAGCGCCAGGCTGCGCGGCTCGACCTGGTGATGCCGCGCCAGCGTGAACTGGATCTCGTTCGCCACCGGACACAGGGCTGGAAAGCAGAAGAAGGGCGCCGCCCCGACCGCAAACGCCTGGCGCCACCCGCGCCGGCTTCGCCCTACCCGGCGACCGCCGGCGCCACGCCAGGGCGAGCGCGTAGGCTGCCGGCAGCAGCACTGCACCAAGCAGCACGAGCCGGCTGCCGCCCTGCCCGTTGGCCAGCACGCCCACGGCGTGCGCGGCGGGCCACGGCAGGAGCAGGAGAGGTGCCGTCGTACTCCACGCCGCCAGCTGCCGAGAATGCCTCGGGGCGATCAACGCGGGGAGAGCCGCCGCGCGAGGACGATCACGACGACGCTCACGAGACCGACGAGCGCCAGGATCACAATTCGAGCCCGTCGAGACGATTGGCGGCGACTTGCCCACCAGGGCAACACTGCCCACGGCGCACAGCATGCCGCAGAGACCGTTCTCCAGACGGGACCGGCGCTCCCACCAACCAGCTCGGGAATCGAGCGCGCAGGACCTGGCCGAGCTGGCCACACCCGAGCCAGACACCGAAGGGCAGGACGACGAGAAGCAGATAGATCGTGTAGCGTCGCGACACGTCGACGCCGTTCAGCAGTCCAACGCCAATCGCGCGGTCGGGGAAGCGCTGGATCTCCGTGCCCGAGTAAGAGAAGACGAGCAGGGCGCTGAGCAGGGCCAGGAAGCTGCCGCACCAGACGCCCGGCGAACCCCAACGAGCTGCGCCGAGCTGGCCCGTGGCTTCTTCCGATGGGGCCTCGGGCGGCCCGCCCTCCGCTCTCGGCGGCTCCGAGCTGGGATTCGAGCGCGCAGACTTCATGGTAGGGCGGAGGACGGCGCCAGGGGCCGCGTAGCGGAGGTTAGCACGACACCGACTGCTCTCGGCCATCGAGCAGCTCCGCGGCCTCCCGCTGGAAGCGCTCGCGTATCACTCTTCCGGCCGGGGTCGGAAGGCCGCGACGCCCTCGATCGTCCAATCCTCGACCCGGATGCGGAGAGAGCGGCCGAGGCGCCGGGGGTCTCCAGGGTCACGGGGACGCGTACGGGATCGCGGAGGCCGCCCCGTAGCGCGAGCCCCGCGATCGGGCCGTACCACACGGTCGTCCACTGGCCGGGCTTCTCGCCCACCTCGACCGTCACCCTCTGCGGCAGGCTCGACACGCCGGCGCCCAGCTCGAGCACGACGGCGCCGATGGGTCCGCTCTCGCCGAGATCGAAGACCGCCCGGCGTTGGCTGCCGCGGCTGACGTCCAGCGGGATTCGACTGCCGAAGACGGGTGGAGCCTGCCGTCGAGCGCCGGGCAAGAGGTACGAGCGTCGGCCGTCTTCCTCCCCGAGCGCGCGAACGCCGTCCTCGGCGAGGATGAGCCGCTGAAGCAGCTCCGCGGAAGGGGCCGAGGCGTTGAGAAGGACCAGGACGGGGCCGTTCTCCCGCAGTGCGCTCAGAACGCCGGGCTCCCCGCGCTCGATCCCGAGCCGCAGGGCATGGTAGTGGGCCGGGTCGTATCCGCTGTAGCCGTTCACCACGGGACGGCCGTGGGTCATCCCGCGGTACATCGCGCCGGTGTCCCGCTCCATGCCGAGAGGCAGCTCCAGGACGGAGGCCTGGGAGGCCTCGGCGGGGAGCGAGAAGTCCTCTGGGGCCGCGTGGATCGGGACCGCACCGAGCCAGCCATCCCACAGCAAGGCCAGGGCCGCCAGGGTGACGAGCCCCCGTTCGTGCCGGCTGCCCTTCCCGACGAGTCGGCCGAGGGCGAGCGCTCCCGCGAGGGCGAAACAGAACACGGCGAGCATCGCAATGCGCTCGGGCGCACGGAAGGCCGTGACGTGGGGCAGCTTGAGCAGGTACCAGTAGGGTCCCTTGTCCCAAAAGGGGACGCCGGCCAGGTGCGGGCGCGGCCCGAGCGCGAGCAGGATCACGGCCCCGCCGGCGAGCAGGTAGAACGTGAGCAAGGAGCCGCGCCGCCACGCTGAGCGCAGGGTGCGGCTGGAGACGACCGCGAAGATCAGGGCATAGAACGAAACGGCCAGGGGCTTGCTGAGGGCGCCGACCGACAGCGACAGGCCGGCGAGCGAGAGGCGCCAGGGACCGCGGAGCGCCGTGACCGCGGCGATCACGGCGGCGAGCGCGGCCAGCGCAGCGAAGAGCGTGGCTACGGGACCTTCGTCCAGGCGCCGGCGCCATCTCCAGACGACGAGGAAGCTACCCAGGATGAGCGGCAGCGTCGCGCCTGGGAACAGCCAGGATCCCGTGTCGAACGACCCGGCCGGCCAATGGGCGAGGGCCGGCGCGGGACTGATCAGGCTCAACGCATCCGCGCTCAGGGCCTCGATCTCCGGCATCGTTCGCGTGAAGCCGTAGCGTGCGTGCCAGAGGGAGTACTGGCGCAGGACGGGCGCCAGAGCCAGGCCGGACAGGGTCCAGGCAAGCAGGAGCCAGCCCAGGCGGCCCCAACAGCGGCGGGGCGGGACGAACCACAGCAGCCAAGCCCCGACCAGGACGGACACGTAGGCGAGATAGTAGCCGTTGCTCAATCCCTGGAGCACCCAGGCGGCTGCGAAGACGACGAGCCAGCGCCGCCGGCCCGTCTCGACGAAGCGGTGCAGGCCCAGAAGGACCAGCGGAATGAAGCATGCGAAGAGGACCTGCAGGTGCGCGAGGTGTCCCGCGCGGTAGGGCGCGAAGCCATAGGCGAGGCCCGCGACGAAGCACAGGGCGGACCGCAGGCCGAGCGAGCGACACAGCAGGTGCATCGCGAACGCCGACGAGGCGAAGGAGAGGATGTAGGCGGCGTTGTAAGCGGCCAGCGGGCTGGCCCCCAGCCACTGCAGGGGCGTCGTCAAGAACGCCAGCCCGACGAGGTTCTCCGAGAAGGACAGGACACCCGGGACCGGGTGGAAGAAGGGACCGTCCCACCACCGCGCGCTGAAGGGCACCGAGTGTGCGTTCCACCACAGCAGCCAGGTGTTCAGCAGCGGATCGACGGTGTCGTGCGGCACACCGCTTCTCAGGCGGGTGACGAGCGGATAGGTGACGGCGACGGCCAACGCGTCGTAGACGAGAAAGACACCGAGCAGCCGGAGCGCCTGCCTATTCATCAGCGGCCGACATCAGCCGCTCCAGCTGGATGCGGTGCCTCATTGGGTGCACCACGGCGTGCTCGAGCATCTGCTCGATGCTGTAGTCCTCGCCCCAGCGGGACTTGCGGGTGGCCGGCGCCAGCTCTCCGATCCTCGAGCAGCGCGAGATGCCGGCGCCAGGCCGCGAGGACTTCGTCCACGAAGGCGCGGCTCTTCCGCGCGATGCTCGCCGCGTCGGTGTCGGGATCCAGATCCGTGACCGGCCGGTTCACGAACTCGCCGATCCAGGTGAGGTAGTTGCGCGCCGCGCGGAAGACGTGGCCGCCGAGATGCTCGGCGGACTCGTACGAAGGATCGTCCGTCTCCGGCAGCGGTGTGCCGGAGGCGCGGAACGTCTCCCACACGTCGTAGAACCGTTCGAGCTCTGTCTCGTGGAGCTCCACGCAACTCCGAACGGCGTTGCTCTTGAACACGGCAGCCTCCTGCGAGAGGTCGATTATCCACCACGTCCGGGGCCGCGCCGATGGCGTGGGGAACCGCGCGGCACGACGCGCCGTCCCGTCCCGAAAATGAAGGACGGACGGAGCGGCGAAGACATACAATCCCGGCCATGAAGCGATCCACGTCGTCCTGCTCGTCGCTCCTCGCTGGCTGCGCCCCTGGCCATGGCCCAGGCCAAACGCGCGGCCAGGCCCGCCGCCGGCGCCCAGCCGTTCAGCGTGGTGGAAGCCACCATTCCCGAGATGCGGGCCGCCATGGAACAGGGGCGGGTGACCTCGCGGGAGATCGTGCAGCAGTACCTGACGCGGATCGCGCTCTACGAGGACAAGCTCAACGCCATCATCACCGTCAATCCCGACGCGCTCGAGGAGGCCGAGGAGCGCGACCGCGAGCGGGCGCAGGGCAAGGTGCGGGGCCCGCTCCACGGGATCCCCATCGCGCTCAAGGACAACATCCACACCACGCGACATGCCGACCACGGGCGGCGCCCTCGCCTTCGACGGCTTCGTGCCGCCCTACGAGGCGACGCTGACCAGGAACCTGCGGGACGCCGGCGCCATCATCGTGGCCAAGACGGTGATGACCGAGCTCGCCAACTGGGTGGCCACCGGCATGCCCGCGAACTACAACGCGCACAAGGGCTACGGCATGAACCCGTACGACCCGCGGCGCGACCCGCGCGAGGCGACCTTCGACGGCCGACCGGCGCTCAGCACCGGCGGATCCAGCTCGGGCATCGGGACCGCGGCCAGCTTCTGGGCCGCCAACGTGGGCACCGAGACGTCGGGCTCGATCCTGAGCCCGGCCAACCAGAACATGCTGGCCGCGGTCAAGCCGACGGTCGGCCGCATCAGCCGCTACGGGGTCATCCCCATCACCGCGGATCAGGACACGGCGGGCCCGATGGCCAGGACCGTCACCGACGCCGCGATCCTGCTGGGGGCGCTCGAAGGGCGCCGCGCCCGATCCCAACGACGCGGCCACCAGCCGCTGCACGCCACCGGCCGGCCGCGACTACACGCGCTTCCTCAACCCCAAGGGCTTGCAGGGCGCGCGCATCGGCATTCCTCGCGCCTAGCTTCTACGACAAGGTGACGCCGCCGGGGGCGAAGGAGCCGCGGGGCGGTCTGAGCGAGGACCAGGCCAAGGTCATGGCCGAGGCCATCGCCGTCCTCAAGCAGCAGGGCGCGGTGATCGTGGACCCGGCCGACATCCCGAGCATCCTGGCCAGGGAGGCGGCCGACAGCTTCCTGAGCTTTGGCGTGTGTGGCGGGCTCGACAACGCCAAGGGCAAGGACGCCGACTGCTCCATCGTGTTCAAGTACGGGATGAAGCGCGACTTCAACGCCTGGCTGGCGACCCTGGGCCCCCAGGCGCCCGTGAAGACGCTGACCGAGCTGCGCCAGTGGAACGTCGCGCACCAGAAGGCGGGCGCCATCAAGTACGGCCAGGCACTGCTCGACATCTCCGACGAAATGGACGTGCGGGCGGACCGCGCGCGCTACCAGGCGGATCGCGAGAAGGACTTGCGTCTGTCGGCTGCCCAGGGGATCGACGCGGTCATGAAGCAGCACAGCCTCGACGCCCTGCTGTTTCCGGGCGGGAGCGGCGCCGCCATTGCCGCCAAGCCGGGCTATCCCGACGGTCATGGTGCCCTTCGGGCTTCGTGCCGAACGTGCCCTTCGCAGGTGGCGGGGGCGCCGCCCCCGCCGGCCTTCCCCGCCGGCTTCGACCCCAAGCCGTCGCCCTATGGCGTCAGCTTCACGGGGATGGCGTGCAGCGAGCCGCGCCTTCTCGAGCTGGCCTACGCCTTCGAGCAGGCGACCAGGCGGCGCGTCCCTCCGCCCGCCTTTCCGTAGCTGCGGGCGTCACGACTCGCGGGCGGACGTTTGCAGTAACCTACGTCCCGTGCGCGTCGTCGGTCGGAGCGTCCCCCGCACGGAGGGCCTCGACAAGGCCCGTGGCGAGGCGCGCTACGTGGACGACCTGCGTCTTCCGGGGATGCTCTACGGCCGCACGGTCCGCACCACGATCCCCCGCGGCGAGGTGACGCCGTCCACCTCGACTTCGACCCCGCGGGCTTCACGGTCGTGGACCATCGCGACATCCCCGGCCGCAACTGTCGTCGCGCTGATCCAGGACGACCAGCCCTTCCTCGTCGAGCGCGAGGTGCGCCACGCCGACGAGGCGGTCCTGCTGCTGGCCCACGCCGACCGCGAGACGCTGCGCGCCGCGCGGTGCGGATCGACTACGACGCGGAAGGAGCCGCTCCTCGATCCCGAGGCCTCGCGGCAGATCGTACAAGGAGATCACGATCGAGAAGGGCGACCTCGCGCGCGGCTTCGCCGAGGCCGTCCTCGTGGTCGAGGGCGAGTACCGCACCGGCCGCCAGGAGCACGTCTACATCGAGCCGCAGGGCGTGATCGCGGTCCCGGGCGACGGCGGGGTGACGGTCTACGGCTCGCTGCAGTGCCCCTACTACGTGCACAAGGCGCTCGTGGCGCTGCTCGCGCTCCCCCACGAGAAGGTGCGCATCGTCCAGACCGAGACGGGCGGCGGCTTCGGCGGCAAGGAGGACTACCCGTCGATCATCGCGGGCCACGCCGCGCTCCTCGCGCTGAAGTCGGGCGGCCGGTCAAGCTCGTCTACGACCGGCTCGAGGACATGGCGGCCACCACGAAGCGCCACCCCGTCGATCGTCCGCCACCGCACCGGCGTCGCGCGCGACGGCCGGATCATCGCGATGGAGATCGACGTGCTGCTCGACGGCGGCGCCTACTGCACGCTCAGCCCGGTGGTGCTCTCGCGCGGCTGCCTCCACGCCACGGGCCCCTACCGCTGCGACGAACGTGCGCATCCACGGCCGCGTGGTGGCGACCAACACGCCGCCCAGCGGCGCCTTCCGCGGCTTCGGCGCGCCGCAGACCGTCTTCGCGGTCGAGGTGCAGATCGACCGCGTGGCGGAGGCGCTCGGCCTCGACCCGGTGCGGCTCCGCGGAGCGGAACGTGCTGCGGCCCGGGCGACACGATGGCCACCGGCCAGAAGCTGGGCGAGGACGCGAGCGCCCTCGCCGGTGCTGCGTGAGGCCGTCGAGCGCTCCGACTTCGAGCGCAAGCGCCAGGCGTGGCGCGGCACGAACCGGGGCATCGGCCTCTCGCTGTTCTTCCACGGCGCCGGCTTCACCGGCTCCGGCGAGGTGAGGCTGGCCTCGCGAGGCCTCGCTCGAGCTGCTGCCGCGCGGCGTCCGCATCCTCGTCGGCAGCACCGAGATGGGCCAGGGCACGCGCACGATCCTCGCCCAGATCGTGGCCGAGACGCTCGGCCTGCCGCTCGCGCGGGTCGAGATGGCCGATCCCGACACCGCGCGCGTGCCCGACAGCGGGCCCACCGTCGCCTCGCGCACCTGTATGGTCGTCGGCGGCCTGCTGCGGGCGTGCGCGCGCGAGATGAAGCAGCGGCTCGGCGGGCTGTCAGCCCGCCGCCTACCTGAAGCGCCACGGCCCGCTGACGGTGACGAAGCAGTACGAGCCCCCGCCGGGCATCGCCTGGGACGACGACAGCTACCGCGGCGACGCCTACGGCACCTACGGCTGGGGCTGCGACGTGGCCGAGGTCGAGCTGGACCCGGTGACCTACGAGGTGCGCGCCGACGCGGGTGACCGCGGTGCGTCGAGATCGGCCGTGCGCGTCAACCCGCTGCTCGTCGCCGGGCAGGTCGAGGGGGCGACGGCGCAGGGCCTCGGCTGGGCGCTCCTCGAGGAGGTCGTGATGCGCGACGGGCGGCATGGCCAACGCACAGCTGACCAACTACCTGATCCCGACCACGCTCGACACGCCGCCGGTCGACGTGACGATCCTCGAGAGCCCGTACGCGCACGGGCCGTTCGGCGCCAAGGGAGTCGGCGAGATGCCGATGAACGGCCCCGGGCCCGGCGGTGGCCAACGCGATGCGGCACCTCGGCCTGGACGTGCGCGCCCTCCCGATCACGCCGGAGAGAGTCCTGGAATGCGCTTCTCAGCGTCAACGGAAAGCAGCGCCGACGTCGACGCGCCGCCGATGAAGCGGCTGCTCGACGTGCTGCGCGAGGACTGCGGCCTCACCGGCACCAAGGAGGGCTGCGGCGAGGGCGAGTGCGGCGCCTGCACGGTGCTGCTCGACGGCGACCCGGTCAACTCCTGCCTCGTGCCGTTCGCCCACGCGCGCGGGCGGGCGGTGACGACGATCGAGGGCGTGCGCAGCCGCGCGCCAGCGGCCTTCGCGCGCGAGGGCGGCGCCCAGTGCGGCATCTGCACGCCCGGCATCCTGATGGCCACGGCGGCTCTCGGCTCGCGGCCCACGGCCGCACGCGTCCGCGAGGCGCTCGCCGGCAACCTCTGCCGCTGCACGGGCTACGCGAAGATCGTCGGCACTGGCCGTGCCCGCGCGGCGCCGCGGCCGCGCGTACGCGCCGCGCGCCAAGCGGCCGCAGCCGCCGCCGAAGACGAGGCGGCGAGGGCTGAGCCGCATGGCCATGCCCCTGTCCCGCCTCTCGCTGCTCCGGCCGCGATCGCTCGACGACGCGCTCCGGATGCTGCGCGAAGAGGGCCCGCTCCTGCCGCTCGCCGGCTGCACCGACCTCTACGTGGGCCTCCACTTCGGCACGCGTCCCCGGGCCGCGCTTCCTCGACCTGCATGGGCCTGCGCGCGCTGCGCGGGATCCGCCTGCGCGGCGACGCGCTCGTGATCGGCGCGCTGACCACGTACACCGAGCTGATCCGTCGCCGCTCGTGCGCCGGCGCCTGCCGATGCTCGCCGTCGCCTCGCGCGAGGTCGGCGGCCCGCAGATCCAGAACCGCGGCACGCTCGGCGGCAACGTCGCGAACGCCTCGCCCGCCGGCGACACGCTGCCGGTTCTGGCCGCGGCCGAGGCCGTCGTCGTGCTGCGGAGCGTGGACGGCGAGCGCCGAGTGCCCTTCGCATCCTTCTACACGGCCTACCGGCGGACGATGATGCGCCCCGACGAGCTGATCGTCGCGATCGAGGTCCCGCCCGTCGAGGGCCGGCAGTGGTTCCGCAAGGTGGGCACGCGTGCCGCGCAGGCGATCTCGAAGGTGGTGATGGCCGCCGTCCGGGCGGACCGACCGCGCATCGCCTTCGGTAGCGTGGCTCCGACGGTGATTCGCCTGCCCCGTACGGAGGCCGTTCTCGCTGCCGGCGGCAGCCTCGCCGAGGCACAGGCGGTGCTCCAGGAGGAGATCCGGCCGATCGACGACCTGCGCTCGACGGCCGCCTATCGCCGCCGCGTGTCAGCGAACCTGCTGGCCCGAGTTCTGGGCCGAGACAGAGCCCCGCGCGCGGGCGCGCTGAGGCAGACTGGAGGAGACAATGGCTCGGATCGACCGCCGCCGCTTCGTACTCGCCCTCACCGCCTCTGCCGCCAGCGCATCGCTCCCCCGCCTCGTGGGCGCGGCGATGGGGCCCAACGACAAGTTCGACCTGGTGATCAAGGGCGGCGAGGTCCTCGACCCGAGCCAGAGGCTGCGCGGCGAGCGCGACATCGGCATCCGCTATCGGCGTGGTCGAGGCGGTCGAGGCCGACATCCCCGCCGAGCGCGCGCTGCGGGTGCTCAACGCCGCGGGCAAGCTCGTCACGCCCGGCCTCATCGACCTGCACGCGCACGTCTATCCCTACGGCTCGGCGATCGGCATCCCCGCCGACGAGCTCGTGCCGTTCCAGGGCACCACGACGCTGGTGTCGGCGGGCGACGCCGGCGCCAACAACTTCGCCGCCTTCCGCCGCTTCATCGTCGGCGCAGACGCGCACCCGCCTCTACGCCTTCGTCCACATCGCCAACATCGGGCTCGCCGGCTTCCCGATCGCCGGAGCTCTACAACATCGACTACGCGCAGCACCGAGGACGCGGCGCGCAGCGCTGGCGGAGAACGCCGACATCGTGCTCGGCGTCAAGGTGCGCATGTCGGAGAACGTCATCGCGAAGCATGGGATCGAGCCGCTGAAGCGCGCGATCCGGGCGTGCGAGCTGTCCGGGCGTGCAGGCGCGCAAGGTGATGTGCCACATCGGCGGCGTGCAGAGCCTGGCGCTCATGTCGGAGATCCTGGACACCCTGCGGGCCCGCGACATCCTCACCCATTGCTACTCGGGCGCGCCCAACCTCGCCGGCGAGTTCACCAACATCGTGCAGGACGGCAAGCTCCTGCCGGCGGCGCGCTCGGCAAAGCGGCGCGGTGTCCATGTTCGACGTGGGCCATGGCGGCGGCAGCTTCGACTACACGATCGCCGAGGCGGCGATCGCCGCACGGCGCGGGGCCCGACACGATCTCCTCCGACATCCACGTGTTCTCGGGCAACTCGCCCGGCATGCCCTATCTCACCTGGGTGATGAGCAAGTTCCTGAACATGGGCTTCACCCTGGAGCAGGTCGTCGCGATGGCCACGATCAACGCCGCCCGCGCCATCGGCAAGCTCCCGAAGCTCGGCACGCTCGAGGTCGGGGCGCCCGGCGATGTCACGATCCTCGATGTGGTGGAGGGTCCGGTGGAGTTCGTCGATACGCGTGACAACAAACGCTTGGGCAAGGTGCACATCAAGCCGGCGCAGACGGTGAATGGCGGGATCGCGTTCGGACGGCCGTTCTCGGCGCCCTTCAGCGTTCGCTGACGCCCACCGCCTTGAAGAAGGGCGAGCCTGCCGCCGTGATCGCGCGTCTAGTCGAGCCCGGCGAGGCGCAGTGGTATAGCCTCGGCGATCCTTGCGAACATGCGGTCCTCGGTCAGGAGGACCCCATCGGCGTCGAGCGCGCACTGCGCCACATGGGCGTCGGGCGTCGATACGGAGAGCCCCTGCTCCCGCAGCTCGGCGCGCAGGCGGCCCACACGGAACCAGTGGTCCAGGCTCGAGCCGAGCGGGGGCAGGTCCGACAGCATGTCCTCGAGCTCAGTGCGTTCGGACACCTCGAGACGGCCGCTCAGCAGCTCCGCCGCCACGACGACAGGGAGGTGCAGCCGCGCTTCCTCGAGGGCCTCGGCGATCAGCGGCGAGCCGCCGCCAGCCAGCCAGGCGATCCAACTCGAGGTGTCAACGACGAGCGCGCTCACGCGAGACCTCCAGGTTCACGTCGAGATGCAGCCGCCCACGCAGCCTGGCTGCCTTGCGGGCGGCGCCAGTGCGTCTGACCAGCGTCAGGCCGGCCACCAGCGTCTCGGTGATCCCGCCGCCGGTGACCCTGCACGCGCCGTCTAGCAGCTCGACCGGCAGGTTGGCCGTCACCCTGCGCGTCTCGTTCATATCGTGATCGCATTCATACTATGATACTGACGCTGGTATGAACCGGCGTCAAGTGCCCCGCTGGCGGCGAGGGGCCGTGCTCCCCACTCCCCTGGCCGGCTATCGTGGCAGCTGCCCGAGCGTCCGTCGCAGCTGAGTCCGATAGGAGCGAAAGGCCGCTCGTCCGGCAGCGCTCAGGCGGTAGTCGGTGTGCGGCACCTTGCCCTGGTACCCCTTGGTCACGAGCAGGTAGCCGGCCTCCTCCAGCCTTCCCAGATGCGAGGCGAGGTTGCCCCTGGTGAGACCGCTCTCACGGAGGAGAAAGAGGAAGTCCGCGTCCTGCACCGGGTAGAGCAGAGCAGCGAGCAGCAGTCGAGCCGGCTCGTGGAGGACACGGTCGACGCTGACGACGTCGCGGAGGTCAGCAGCCATCGGCCTCGCTCGCCAGCTCCGCTGTGCGACGGCGGTAGGCGACGAAGGCGACCCCGCCGCTGACGACGAGGGCGCCGGCGATCCCCGCAGCGTGGGCGGCCAGGGCCCGCTCCCGATCCATGTCGCTGAGCGCCACCAGCGCTCCCAGCGCTGTCAGGACGAGGGCCAGGGGATCCAACGACGCTGTCCCCATCGACGTGCCGCGGCGAGGAGGCAGACGCCCAGGACTGTCCCGATCGTCAGGTGAGCGCCGGCGTCCCCGAACCCCAGGCGTCCCGAGACGCCGAACCCAGCCCCCATGAGCGCTGCGGCCGCCGTGCCGAGGAGGAATGCCAGCACCAAGGCCGTTCGACTCCCGGGCACCGAACCCACGGCGGGGCTCGTGGCCGGGCCCAGTCCCAGAGAGCTCCGGGTCTGGGTCGTCTCGTCACCGGGGTAGGAGACGTGACCGGTGCGCGGGTAGACCCAGCGGCGCTTCGCCGCCCGCACCGCAGGCCGGAGGCCCAGCACGCCGGTCAGCAGCATCACGACCGGCGCCCAGTTGGCCACCGCTCCGCCGATGGCCTGCGGAACCGCCACAGTCAGGCCGATCCACAGCCCCGCGCCCACCTCCCAAAGGCCGTCCTCGAAGAAATACGCCCCGGGACGCCTCAGTGCTCGTTCGACCTCCGCCAGCTCCATGGGCCGCCTCCCCGTACTAGTCTGCACTGCAAACTAGTATGTTTCGGAGTGGACGCTGTCAAGCCCCCCGCCCTGGGTGGTCCGCGCGTCTCAGACGTTGACCGGGTTCGCGCGACGCTGGTCGAGGACGCCGTCGAGCAGGACGGCCATCTTCAAGTAGATGCTCCCGTCGAGCGTGTGCCCATCGGGAGCGTCAGGGGCGACTGAGACGCTGACCAGGGCGCGCTCGCGATGGCGCAGCTGAAGCGTCATGCGGCCGTCCGTGAGGACGGCCTCGTCTTGGTCCGGTCGACCTCGAGTCGATACGCGACACCGCGGATGCGTCCCCACATCGCGACCGTGCCTTCGCCCCGTTCGACATAGAAGCCGTCGCGTTCGGCCAGCCGCTGCCAGGCCGCAAGCGAGCCGAAGAAGCGGGGCTTCTCGAGATACGGTCCCCCGTCCTCGGGGCAGAAGGTGTCGCAGTTGCCGCAGTCGTTGCAGAAGTCCTGGAAGGTCGCGATCTGGTGGCGCTCGCGCACCTCGAAGCGCCCGCCGTCGCTCGCGTCGACGCGGCCGCCTTCGACACGGTAGCTCTGGTACTCGAGCGCAACCGGCCCGACCTCGTAGGCGAAGTTGGCGTCGTTCGGGCAGGCGGGCAGGCACTTGTCGCAGTTGATGCAGTCGAACAGGGCCAGGTGCCGGCCGATCCGACGCGGCGGAGTGAGCGACTCGGCGCGGTAGTGCAGGAGCGTGTCGACATCGGTGATGCTCTGCTGCATGAAGTCGTCGACCTTAACGACGTCGTCGTGGTATTCGGCGTCGTGACCGCGATAGTCGGAGACCTGCTGCTTGGTTCCCATTGGCGTCCAGGTCGGGAGCGGCGTGTAGGGTGAGACCGCCGTCGGAGTCGGCGTTCGAGTCGGCTCGGGTGTGTCAGTCGGCACCGAACCGACTGCGGCAACGGGTACCGTCGGCGGCACCGGAGCCTGTTTGTCTTTGATCGCGCGCAAGGCGAAGACGCCCGCGATCAACAGCCCGGCAAAGAGGATCAACACACAGCCCGCGCCGGTGAGCAGGACGTCACGGTCTATCCCGGAACCTTTCCCCGAGGTCGCTGGCGTGGCGGCGGGCGACAACGATTGCGGCTGATGCAAGTCACCGGCCCGGGTGGTGCCGGGCGGAATGTTCAGCGGCCGGAGGCTTGGCTGCTTGATCCCGTCGGAATCCTGATCCATCGTGAGAGCTCCCTACGCACGAGCGCAGTAGGACGTCCAGGTGAACGCCAGCGGCGGGACCAGAAGAAGATGATTCCGGCGCCCAATTCAGAAGTGCTGCTCCCGGTTGCCGGAAATCGAGGTTGAAAGTCGTGGCCGCGCGTCCAGACCATGATGCTGAGTCTATCTGAGTTGGTGCGTCAGTTTCTTTTCAACGTCATATGACTCAAGTACTGAATCCGGCGGGGAATCGGACCCGCTCCGCCAGCCGGACCGGCTTTCGAAGCCCGCAAAACCCGGCTATACTGCCGCTATCTGGCGAAGCACAATCAGAGGAGGAATCGCATGGCGAGCTCCGAGTGGTCGCTGTCCGACGACGAGCGGAGAACGCTCGAACAGGTGCTCGACGCCTTGCTGCCCGCGAGCGGCAGCTTCCCCCCGCCATCCCAAACCGATCTGATCGACCAATTTATCATGGCGCGCGTTCCCGCGAGCGATGAGCGGCAGGCACTCTATCCAGGGCTTGACGCGCCACGGCTCAAGTCGCTCCTGGCGCGCCTGGCGCACGCCCAGAACGTAACCGACGCGCTCGCTCATCTGGAGCGTGAGCAGCCCGGGATGTTCCAGTCGATCTGGCGCCTGGCGGTCTACGGTTACTACTCGCGCGCCGAGACGATCGCCGCCATCCAGCGCGATCTGGCGCCCGCGTATCACGGTGCTCCCCTGCCGCTCGGGTACTCCGCTGCCATGGCGCCCTGGGATGGCGGCGATCCGCTTCAGATGCCCCGGTCACCGCGCGGCAGCTTCATTCCGACCGATCAGGTGAAGCGTGTCGACGTGACCAAGCTGGACGCCGAAGGGGGGCGTTCATGAGCTCGCCGCTGCCGAGCTGACGTGGTGATCATCGGCTCGGGAGCGGCGGGGCAGCTCTTGCCTACCGGCTGAGCGAGAGCGGCGTGCGGGTTGTCTGCCTGGAGCAGGGTCCGTGGGTGCTGCCGGCCGAACACCCGCACTACAGCAACGAATGGGAGTTCGAGCTTCAGCGACGGTGGGGCCGCAACCCGGCCGTGCGGCAGGCGACGGCCGATTACCCGGTCGCCTCCACCCGGGTGAACCCGATGCTCTACAACGGCGTCGGCGGCAGCACGATCCACTACAACGCCCACTGGCCGCGCCTTAAGCCGGTCGATTTTCGCAAGGGGACCGAGCATGGCCTGGAAGGATCGACCGACTGGCCGATCAGCTATGAGGACCTCGCGCCATACTACGAGCTCAACGACTCGATCATGGGGGTCTCCGGTATCGCGGGCGATCCGGCCAATCCGGAGCGCTCGGCGCGGCAGACGCCACCGATTCCCTTCGGCATTCACGGGCGCCGCCTGGCAGAGGCATTCGAGCGGTTGGGCTGGCATTGGTGGCCGGCCGACAACGGCATCATCACCGAGGACTACGACGGCCGGGCCGCCTGTGTCCACTGTGGATCCTGCCGCAACGGCTGCCCGCGCGGATCGCTGGCGATGGTGAGCTGGACCTACTGGCCGCGGGCGCTGCGTAACGGCGTCGAGCTGCGTGCGAACGCACGCGTGGAACAGATCACCGTCGATGAGCAGGGTCGTGCCAACGGTGCAGTCTACATCAACCTGCGAACGGGCGAGCGGCACCACCAGCGAGCCTCGCTCGTGATCCTGGCGGCCAATGGACTCGGCACACCGCGTCTCCTCCTCCTGTCGCGATCGGCCCGTTTTCCAGACGGCATGGCGAATAGCTCGGGCCTGGTCGGGCGCTACCTGATGCATCACGCCTACGCCGAGAACACAATGGTCTTCGCCGAGCCGATCGACGGCTTCACCGGAGCCTACGGCGCGCCGATCCTGAGCCAGGAGTTCTACGACACCGACGTCGATCGCGGCTTCGTCAACGGCTTCACCTTCCAGATCGGCCGCGGCATGACTGCCTCACCGGCGGCGCTGGGATTGCCCTGGGGCAAAGACCATCGTGACGCCTTCGCCCGTCTCTTCAATCACGAGATCTGGTTCAGCGTTCAGACCGAAGATCTGCCCCTCTGGTCGAATCGGGTCAGGCTCGATGACGAGCACGTCGATTCGAGCGGGCTGCCGGGGGTGGCGATCGAGTGGGATCGTCCATCCGAATGACCGCAAGATCATCGAGTTTGGCGTCGAGCGGGCGGAGGAGCTCGCCGACGCGGCCGGCACGTTGGAATTGGTCACGAGCGGTGTGGCAGACCCGAATCCGGCCTGGCATCTCCTCGGAACCTGCCGCATGGCGATCGAACCGCGAGACCTCGGTCACCGACGCCGACCATCAGACCTGGGATGTACCCAATCTGTATATCTGCGATGGCTCGTCCTTCGTCACTGGAGGCTCGGTCAATCCAACCTCGACCATCGGCGCGATGGCCTTGCGCTGCGCCGATCGGATCCTGGCACGCGGAGACGTGCACGCGTAAACAAATATGCTGGCCGCCGGTTGGAAGAGGGCGACGATCGTCGCCCTCTTGCTCGAGTTCCCGGTGACAGCGGGCTCTACAGGTTCTCGATGGTGATCGGCTCGATGTCGTCGGCCAGCTCGAAGCCGAAGATTCGAGAGTAGAAGTACAGCTCCGCCTCGAGGCAGCGCTTGATGTTCTCGGCGCGCCGGAAGCCGTGCTGCTCGCCCTCGAAGGCGACGTAGGCGACGGGAGCCCCTTGCGCTGCAGCGCCTCGACCATCAGCTCGGCCTGGTTCGGCGGCACGACCTTGTCCTCGAGCCCCTGGAAGAGGATCAGCGGGCACGACAAGCGATCGGTGATGATAGGCCGCCGAGCGCGCGTCGTAGAGGTCTCGTCGCTTCGGGATACGGGTCCGACCAGGCCGTCGAGGTAGCGCGACTCGAACTTGTGCGTCTCGCTGACGAAGGCGGCGCAGGTCGCTCACGCCGTAGTGGCTGGCGCCCGCCGCGAAGACGTCGCGGAAGGTGAGCGCAGCGAGCGTGGTGTAGCCGCCGGCGCTTCCGCCACGGATCGCCAGCCGCTTGCCGTCGACGTCGCCGCGTTCGGCCAGGTAATGGGCGCGCGTTGACGCAGTCGTCGACGTCCACGACGCCCCAGTTGCCCGTTGAGCCGCTCGCGGTAGGCCCGCCCGTAGCCGGTGCTGCCGCCGTAGTTGACGTCGAGCACGGCGAAGCCGCGGCTGGTCCAGTACTGGATTCCGAGGCTGAGCTGCGCGTCGGTGGCACTGGTCGGGCCACCATGGCTCAGCACGAGCAGCGGCGGCCGCTCGCCGGACGATCCGGCGAATTCCTGGTTGGTCGGGCGGTAGTAGAAGCGCGTGCGCCGTCAATCCCTGTTCAGTCGGGAACTCGATCGGCTCGGCGACCGAGACGTAGCCTGAGTCGATACTCAGCTGCGAGCTGCGATGGACCGCCTCGACCGCGCCGGATTTCGGGTCGATCGAGACGACGGCCGAGAACTCGGTCGGGCTGCCCCCGATGGCCCAGATCCGGCCGCTGGCCGAGGTGTGGCAGTAGTCGAGGCTCGTCAATCCGGTGGAGAGCGCCTCAACCGAATCAGTGCCGGGCCGGATCAACCCGAGGACGTCGGTTCCGTCCTGGGCGTACAGAAAGGCGATAGTGCCGTCCGGCAGGAAGTCGTAACGCGAGAATCCGAAGACCCACTGCGGCACGCCCACCTCCGCCTCCATCGGAGCCAGCGCCACGGCCTCGTCGCCATCCAGCCGGTAGAGATTCCACCAGTCGGTCCGGTCGGAGATGAAATGGAGCGCGCCGGAGGGGCTCCACTCCGGCTGGAAGATCGACTCGGTGTCACCGCCGGCCACTTTCCGGGCGTTGCTGATCCCTTGATCTCCCAGGTCGGCCGACCCACAGCTCGCAGCCATCCCAGGGCATGTTGGGATGGTTCCAGGTGGTCCAGGCGAGCTTGCGTCCATCCGGGCTCACACGCGGAAAGGCGTAGAAATCATTGCCGGTAACCAGAACCTGAGGCGCGGCTGAGCCGGTGAGCGAGACGCGCACGATCTCATTCACGGCTTCACGATCAGAGAAGTGCCGCTCTTGAACGCAGATCGCCGTTCGCCCGTCCGGCGTCGCGACCCCGTCGGCAAAGCGCAGCCCGGACATGATGTCGGGCTCAGGCGTGATTTCGACCGGATCGTCACCGGAATCTTGCCGGTAGAGGCGCTGATCGACAAAGTTCGAGAAGTAGACGGTCGGCCCGCTGACGAAGTAGGCGCCACCACCATACTCGTGAGCGCGAGTCCGCGCGTTGAGTCCTGGCGGCGTGACGTCGCTGATCGATCCATCGGCCGCGCGGCGAACGACGACGTAGCGCCCGCCCTCGCTGGGTCGTCCTTCGAGCCAGTAGACGTCATCGCCGGAGACGGTCAGCTGTGACAGGCTGATGGCGCTCGACGCGACGAGGTCGGACGTGATTGGCGAGCGCCACGATCCGTAGGGCGCTGTAGTGGGATCGGCCATGGTCATTCCCTCCGAGTTGCGCGGACCCAGCCGGGCGCGCAGCGTTCTCATGTGCTCAACGCAGTGGAAACCGCGTCGTGTCACGCTCCAGCTTTGGGCCTGACGACCGACGCGAAGCGTTCGAGGCGGGCGAGCATAGCGTCCATCGTGCGGTCTTGCAACCCAAGGATCAGGTGGTTCACTCCGGACTCTGCGAAGGCCCGGATGTCGGCCGCGACTTCGTCCGGCGTACCGGTAAACGAGCGCCGCGATCCGTCCGCGGCCCGCTCCTGCTCCCGGTCGTTGTACCAGCCCGCGCTGTAGGCCAAATCAATCTCCGACGGGTCACGCCCGCTTTCGACTGCGTACTGGCGCATCTGGGCGGCACCCTGTTCGAGCTGCGCGACCGTTCCCATCGGGTGTCGTGGGTTGCTCCCGATCGGATACCAGGCATCACCGAGGCGCGCGACGCGTCGCAGCGCCGCCGGGCTCTCTCCTCCGACCCAGATGGGCGGATGCGGGCGCTGCACCGGCTTGGGTGCGAAGGCGATGTGATCGAAGCGCGTGTAGCGGCCGTCCAGCGCCGGCTCGTCGCTCGTCCAGAGCTCCTTGAAAGCGCGGACGTATTCGTCCGTGACCGAGCCCCGTTCGTCGAACGAGGGCGCGCCGAGGGCTTCGAACTCCTCACGCATCCAGCCCGCGCCGACGCCGAATATGAGTCTCCCAGCAGACAGCACGTCCAACGAAGCCAGCATCTTCGCGGTGAGGACCGGCGGCCGCTGCGGCACCACCATGACCGACGTCAGCAGTCGCATCCGACTGGTGCGCGCGGCGACGTAGGTGAGCAACGTGAGCTGTTCGAGACACGCGCCGGTCGGGTCTCCCGCGAATTCTCCCGACGCACTGTAGGGATAGCGGGAGTCGATGGCTCGTGGAATGACGACGTGATCGCTTACCGCGACGATGTCGAAGCCAAGCTCCTCGCCCCGTTCGACGAGTGTCGTCAGATTGTCCGGTGTCGCGAGCGGTCCCCTGGTGGGAAGGCTGAAGCCGATCTGCATGCTGGTCCCTCCTCTGTCGAATCCCTGGCACCGTACGGTGCGCCGCTCGTGCCGTCAAGACCGGTACGGCAACGCCAGCACCACCCGGCGTTTCTCGTTCTCGAGTTGACGAGCGTTCAATCAGCGTGTTCGCGTGACTTTGGAAAGCCCGCGCGGGTGATCTGGGTCGATTCCCTTGGCGCGGGCGAGCTCGAGCGCCCAGATCTGCCCCAGGACAACCGAGACGACGGGCGAGAGCCACTCCGGAATGCCCTCGGGCAGGGCCAGCGACGAATCGGCGCGATCGAGGAGATCCCTCCGGTCTGAGATGGCGATCAGGTGGGCGTCGCGTTCGGCCAGCAAGTCGTGCAGTGCCGCGACATCTTGGTAGACCTCACCCGACGGGGCGATCACGATCGCCGGGAAGCCCTCTTCAACCAGCGCGATTGGGCCGTGCATGAACTCCGCCGACGAGTAGGCCTCCGCCACGACATAGGACGTCTCCTTGATCTTGAGGGCGATCTCGAAGGCGGTCGCGTAGTTGTAACCGCGCCCAATCACGACGAACTGGCGCGCCGCCGCGAACCGGCCGGCATCCCGGCGAATATGGCCGTTTAGCCGCATCGTATCGTGGACGAGGCCCGGAAGTGCTTCGAGCTGATCATGGCGCTCTCTGGACTCTTCCAGCGCTGCTGAGAGCATCGCCAGCGCGGTCAGCTGATTCGTGTACGTCTTGCTGGCGGCGACGGCACGCTCGTCACCGGCGCGCAGGTCCAGATACAGCTCAGCCGCTCGCGCCAGTTCCGAACCGGAATCGTTGGTCAGCGCCAGAGTCAGAGCCCCCTGGGCGCGAGCTTCGGTGACGACCGCGACGATATCGGGCGATTGACCCGACTGGCTGATTCCGATCACGAGTGTATCGGTGAGCCGTGGCGGCGCATGGTAGAGCGTGAAGAGCGACGGGGTGGCCAGCGCGACTGGCAGCCTGTTATGAGCGCCAAGCAGGTATTGGGCGTAGCGAGCGGCGTTATCCGACGTACCCCTCGCGGCGATCATCACGAAGCGCGGTCCGGCAGCGCGGATTCTGGATGCGATGCGCTCGGCATCGTCGCGGCCCGAGGCGAGCAGCCTGGCAATTGCGTCCGGTTGCTGGCGAATTTCCCGCTCGAATTGGCTCGCTGTCATGAAGCGCTCAATCCGCGGCTAGGTCGCCGGCCGGGCGAGTCGACGTGCTTCACCATTGAGCTCGTCGCGAGCCCGGGTGAGCCCTTCGCGTTGCTGGGTGACCCAGTTGGACAGCGCCTCCCGGTTTGCCTGCTCTCGTTGCAGCGCGGCCATCACCGCCGGAGCCGCAGGCCCACCGGGGAGCGCCCGCCGGGCCACGAACCTGACCGGATCGATCGCGCTTTTGAGGCCCTGTCGCGTGACCGCGATTCCTGTTCCGGTGACGGATTTCGTTGCCATCTCAACCATCTCTGGCGACAGTGAGCGAAGGTCCCGTCCGCTCGCGGCCAGGTCCCGCACGATCAGGGCGACCACGCGGTGCGCCTGCCGGAACGGTAGCCCATGATCGATCGTCAGTCGCTCGGCGAGTTCGGTGCTGGCGCCGAATCCGGCTCTCGCCGCCTTATCCAGACGCTCGCGCTCGATCTTCAGGCTGCCGAGCACGTCGCTAAGAAGCGAGAGGACACTCACGGCGCTGTCGCAGCAGCGCAAGAGCGGAACGTAGATCTCGTCCTCGACGTCGACCGTGTCACCGAACGCGGCGGCGTGCACCATCGCCTCGACGGTCGCGGCATCGCCGATCACGTAACCGATTCGTGCCCGGATATGCTCCAGCACGACCGGATTCCGTTTCTGGGGCATGATCGAGCTGATCTGGATGAACTCGTCCCCGACGCGAGCGATGGCAACGTCTGATCTGGCCCAGACGAGGAGGTCGTTGACGAAGCGAACCAGGCTCAAGCAGAGCGTCCGCAATGCGCCGGTCGCTTCCAGCATGTAGTCGGCAGCCCCGACCGCGTCGTAGCCGTTTTCCACGATTCCGCTGAATCCGAGCAGATGCGCCACGCGCGTTCGATCGACGGGCAGGCTGCTGGTGGTGAACGCAGCGACTCCGAGCGGCGAGCGATTGGTGTGGTCGTAGGCCAGTGTCAGCCGTTCGCCGTCCCGCTGGAGCGGACCGAGCACGCCGAGCAGGTAATGCGCCAGCGTGGTCGGCTGCGCCTCCTGTGTGTGGGTGACGCCCGGCATGACCGTGTCGACGTGGGACCCGGCGAGAAGCATGAGGCTCTCACCCAGCCGGACGATTCGCTGGGCCAGATCGAGCAGGCGAGTGCGCAGCACGAGGCGGCACATGGCGGCGCTCAGATCGTTGCGCGATCGACCAAGCTGCAGATTCCCACCGGCCTCTTCGCCGGCAAGATCGATGATCCGACGCTCGACCGCGAAGAAGAGATCCTCGACCGCGGGATCGTACTGGTATGAGGCGGCGCCGCCGGCCTCGGCGGCGAGGATGCCGTTCAGGAGTCGCGATCCGGTCGTGCGCTCGATGATCGCCTGCTCGATCAACATGACGGCGTGCGCCTTGTTGGCCGCCATCATAGGATCGAAGAGATGTTCGCTGGCGAAGCGGAAAGCGGGCTCCAGGATCAAGCGCGCGTAGCCCGGCGCTGGGAAGCCCATGCCCTGCGTTTCCTCACGATTCGTCACTTTGGCCCCGTAACGGTCACCGTTACCTCCGAGCGAATCGAATTTCACTCACAGCGAGATGCGCAAGAGCCGGGCGGCATTGCCTCCGAAGATCAGCTGCAGGTCGTCGTGTTTCAGCCCCATGAAGCGGCAGATGCGTATCTGATCTTGCAAGTACCGCATGGCGAAGCCGCGCGGAAACCAGCTGGAATCCGTGCCGAAGATGATCCGCTCGGGTCCAACCGTCTCGAGAAACTTGCGGAACAGATCGTCGAGCGTGAGCTGGTAGGGCATCCAGCGGACCCACTGGTTCGAGCCGGAGGTATCGACATGGACGTTCGGACAGGCCCAGCACAGGAACAGGAGCTCGGTCACGAACTGGATGCCGAAATGGGGCACGACGAAGTTGACCGTCGGGAAGTCCCGCGCGACCGGTTCGAGCAGTGCCGGGTTGATCTTGTCGTTGAAGGCGATGCCGCCGCCGGCGCCCAGCATGCCGAAATGGATCAGCACCGGCACGCCATGTTTTGCCGCCACTTCCCAGGTTGGATAGGCGGACGGATCGTTGATTGGGCGGCTCAACGTCGGCGCGATCAGCTTGTAGCCGTTCAGTCCGAGCGTGGTCACCGCGCGTTCGAGCTCGGCCGCGGCGTCTTCACCAAACGGCTCGTGGTGGGCGAACCCGATGAAATCGTCCGGGTGGCGTTGGACCACGTCAGACAGCCGGTCGTTGCCGCCGCCGGTCACGAATGCGATCCTGGCAATGCCGTGGGTTTCGAGCTCATCGACCCACAGGTCGGCTTCTTCCTGCCAGCTCCGATCTCCCGTCTCCGGCTCTGGAAAATCCCAGGCGTAGCGCCATTGATCGGCATAGCGAGCGACCTGCTCTTTGCGGTACTGCGCCGCTTCATAGGCTGGAGTGCCCGGCTCATACCGCGGCTCGGAGCGCGTCATCGTACTGTCCTGGCGCAGGCGGAAGTGGGAATGGAAGTCGATGACCGTCAGATCCTGGAACGTTCGCTTACCCATGCCACCTCCCGCGCCATCTGGACGTATTGGGTCACCATATTCGCTGCGGTTTGCGCTGACAAGAGTCTGGCGAGCGCGGAGACTGCGGCGCTCGACAGCGGTAGTGACTTCGATTACGCTCCGTCTTGGGAATCGATCCAGCGTAATTGGATCACCGCGCCTCGTGGGCGAGAGGAGTGACGAGCGTCATGGATAAAGATTACCGTCGTTACAGCTTCTGGCTCGAGACGAGCGGGGATGATCTGACCCCACGTCCACCGCTCGACGGCTCGGTCGACGTGGACGTCGCGATTCTCGGAGCCGGGTTCACCGGGCTCTGGACCGCGTACTACCTGAAGCAGCGCGACCCCTCGCTGAACGTCGCCGTCGTCGAGAAAGAGATCGCCGGGTTTGGCGCGTCCGGCCGCAACGGCGGCTGGGTCACGCCCGGTCTGCAGCTCTCGCTGCCGGTCATGGCGGATCGTTTCGGCGTCGAAGCCACGAGGGCGCAGCACCGAGCCATGTCGGAGACGGTCGATGAGATCGGCCGCGTCATCGCCGACGACGGGATCTCCTGCGACTTCCAGAAGTCGGGTGCCCTGCGGATTGCCCGTGGAGCGCATCAGCTGCCGTCGATCGAACAGAGCTATGCGACCTACGAGCGCTTCAACGTGGCCGGCGATTACCACCTTCTCGATCAGAAGGAGACGGACGCGCGGGTCAAGGTGGCCGGCGCGCTCGGGTCCCTCTACACTCCGCACTGTGGCGTGGTTCATCCGGCCAAGCTGGCGCGCGGGCTGGCGCGTGTGGTCGAGCGCATGGGTGTCACCATCTACGAGCAGACCGAGGTGACCGATTACGTCCAGGGTCAATCACCACGTTTCCTGACCAATCGGGGCGACGTGCGCGCGCGGACGCTGGTTCTGGCGGGCGAGTCGTATCTCTCGCAGCTGCCGAAGCTCAACCGGCAGCTGATCCCGGTCTACTCATTGATCGTGCTGACGGAGCCGTTGAGCGACCAGCAATGGGAGGAGATCGGCTGGGAGAGCCGGGAGTGCATTTCGTCCAACCGCTTCACGGTCGATTACCTCTCGAAGACGACCGATGGCCGGATCGTCTTTGGCGGTCGGGGCGCGCCGTACCACTACAACTCTCAGATCGCGGACGAGTTCGACCGTCACGAACCGACCCATGCGATGCTGCGCCGGATGACCGTCGACTGGTTCCCCATGCTCAAGGACGTGCGCTTCACCCACGCCTGGGGCGGACCGCTCGGCATGCCGCGAGACTGGATGCCGACGATGACCTACGATCCGTCGACGCACGTCGCCAGCGCGCGCGGCTACACCGGCCAGGGCGTGGCAACTGCCAATCTCTCCGGTCGAGTGCTGACCGATCTGATCACTGGGAAGCACTCGGATCTGACCGAGCTGCCGATCGTCGATCATCACTCGCCTGATTGGGAGCCGGAGCCCCTGCGCTGGCTGGGCATTCGCTACGTCCAGAACGGCTTTGCCCGGTTGGATGAAGAGGCCGAGCGTACCGGACGGCCACCGAGTGGCCGCAGCCTGACCGAGCGGCTCGGACGACACTGAAGCGCGAACGCGGCTGGCAGGCGTCATCGCGCCTTCCAGCACGATCCGGTCGTTACGGGCGTCTCTCGGGGTGATTGCTCTCCCAGGCGACCGGGAACCGGTGATTCTCGGTCGACGTGAACGTTGAAGCTGCTCAAC
This sequence comes from uncultured Chloroflexia bacterium, assembly GCA_963725815.1. Lineage (GTDB taxonomy): Bacteria > Chloroflexota > Chloroflexia > Thermomicrobiales > Thermomicrobiaceae > CALAGB01. The sequence goes on along the minus strand of CAVSAD010000020.1, from coordinate 350,975 downwards.
ACCGGGTTGACGAAGTTGTCCATGAACTGCTGGGCGGCGTCATCCGATTCCCAGACGTCGAAGGTCCACCACCCACCGTCGTTCGACGGGCCCTCGGCGTGAAAGATCGCCCCTGCGGGCTGCTGGTTTCCTATCTGAGTCATGATGCGGCCCATGATCTGCTTCGCCGTTTCTGGCGATAGCTCCGCGTACCGGCTGAAATTGGCTACGGACATGCTGGCACTCCTACTCTGCTATCCAACGAGTCAAGCGACTGATGACGACGCGACGTCGACGTAGTCTCGCTTGACCATGCTTGCGAGACTGGTGAATCGGATCTCCGGGAAGCGCCGTTGTGCGGCGGCGGCATCAAACGACATATCGGCCGTGTCCATCACGATTCCAGCCTGGATCTGGCGGGCAAGCATCGGGTTCAATGGGCGCATGACGACCGACATCACACGCATCATGGGGAGCGGCACCGCGGCTATCGAACCGCTCTTTCCGGTTACGCTCCTGAAGGTTTCGACGACCTGGCGCGTGGTGAGGTTTTCTGGACCACCGATGTCCACCACCTCGCCTCTCATCGCGCGATCGTCGATGGCGCGTTCGACGACACGCGCCACGTCGTGCACCGACACGAAATTGATCGGGTTGCGGCCGCGTCCGAACAATCTCGTCTTTCCGGTGGTGATGAGCGGTTCGCCGATGAGCTTGGCCCAGGTCTCCATATAGGCAGTCGGCCGGATGATGGTCCAGTCGAGACCGCTCGCCCGGAGTTCCTGCTCGGCCGTGAACTTCATGCGGAAGAGTTCCATCGGATGATCTCACTGAGGCTCCGTTTATCGACATCAGCACGAAATTACGCGCCCCACTCTTCCTGGCTGCCGCGATCAAATTCCGGTTGCCCAGATGATCGACCGTCTTTGGATTGGCGTCGCCGGTTCCGGTGAAGCCATGCATCGCTGAGACGACGGTCTCAATACCGACCATCGCGCGCTCGACGGAGGGCAGGTCGCGAACATCACCGGTCGCGACCTCGATGAGTTCGCCGTGCGGCACCTGGCTCTGCCGCGGATCGCGTGTGAGAACCCGCACCTCCAGCCCGCGCTCCGTCAGCAGTCGTACGACCTGCCGTCCTAGTTGCCCGCTTCCCCCGACGATGAGGATCATGCTGCACCCCCGTATCTCGACCATTTCGAACGCGTAAGTTACCGGACCGGCGCGTCGCCAAGGAGTCGACCCATCTCCGCTTCCGCCCCGAGAGCCGGAGGCAGCACCGGCTCCATATAGAGTCGCACCCAGGCAACCTTCCCCTCGCGCACCTCCTGGATCGTCACGCCGCGCATGATGAAATTCTTGCCGTCAGGACGAGTTCCCGCCCATTCCCATTCGGCCCAGGCGGTGTCCTGATTCGACGCGCTCCGAACGAGCGTCGATGTGAGGTTCGGGATGGCGGCGAAGATGCGCGACCAGTTCTTGCGCATCTGCTCCTGGCCGCGGAAGGCACGCTCCGGATGCGCCGGAAATTCACTGTCGTAATCCGGATGGAAGCAATCGGCAAGCGCGTCGAGATCGTGTTGATTTGTGGCCTCGCGTATTCGCTCGAGCAGCGAATCTGTCGCGCATTCAGCCCTGGTCGTCATGAGTCGATCACCTTCCTTCTCGTGTTCCATGGTCCAGCCCGAGGATCGATTCCGCTGACTGCTCGAACAGTTCCTCCCAGTGGATCGACCGTTGTTCGAGCCGGATACGGGCTCGTGTTGATGGAACGGTAGCGGTTCGGATCCCGGACGTTTCGAACCGCGATGCTATGATAGATTCCTGATCTGATGAGAATGCGCCGGGAGTGCGCCAATGATGCGCCAAATAGATCCCGACGATGCTGCGCGATCGGCAATCTTGATTCCGTCGTGGAACGTCGTGCTCAAATCCTTGCGCGAGGCCTCCGGCGTGACCCAGGAGGGTTGGGCGGCTCACCTTGGCTATGGCCGCCGCACGGTTCAACGATGGGAGCACGGCGACACTCCCCCGGATGCCGCCGCGACTGAGGCACTGGTGCGGCTGTGTGCCGCGCGCGGCGTCTATCGGACGTACCGGCAAGGCGCGCTTGCCGGGCTGACGATCACTGCCGATCTGCTGCGGGACCTCCTATCCGACGCGCGTCTGTCAAAAGGCGCGACTCAGTCACGTTTTCTCGACGGATCTGCGGGCCAGGGAGGGTCGAGTCGCGCGCAATTGACGCCTCTGCGCCACGTGATGGCGCCGGCTCACAATCTGCCCGAGGATCTCTCCACCTTCATTGGTCGTGTGCGGGAACGCGCTGACGTCGCAAAACTGATCGAGGCGAATCGCCTGGTGACGCTGATCGGGTCCGGCGGTGCCGGCAAGACGCGTTTAGCCATCGCGGTCGCGCGCGACGTCATGATGAGCTTCGGGGACGGGGTGTGGCTCGCCGAGCTTGCCAGTCTCAGCGATGCGACACTCCTCTTGCAGAGTGTCGCTCTGGCCGTAGGAGTGCGTGAGATGCGTGGGCGCGATCTCGCTGACGTACTCATTGAGAACCTCCGCCCTCGCAAAATCCTGCTTCTGCTCGACAACTGCGAGCATCTCCTGCACGCCTGCGCCGGCCTGGTTGCGCGCCTGCTGCGTGAATGCCCCCATGTTCAGGTGCTGATCACCAGCCGCGAGCCGTTAGGACTGCCGGGAGAGGCCGTTTGGCGCGTGCCGTCGCTCGCGCTGCCTGAACGCGATGAGGTCTTCACAGTTGATGCACTGGCGCGAACGGAAGCCGTGTCGCTATTCGTCGAACGAGCCAGATCGAACCTTTCCGAGTTCAAACTCACCGAGGAAAATGCCGAGAGTGTCGCCAGCATCTGTCGCAGGCTCGACGGGATTCCGCTGGCCATCGAGCTCGCCGCCGCGAGGGCGAGCGTTCTGTCGCCGGGCGAGATCGACGCTCGGTTGGACGACCGTTTTGAGCTCCTCTCCTCGAGCGGTCAGGGCGGCATCTCGCGGCAACAGACGATGCGTGCGTCGATTGACTGGAGCTATGGCTTGCTCGACGCGGAGGAACAGCTTCTTTTCGACCGCCTGTCGGTTTTTCCAAACGACTTCACACTCGCTGCCGTCGAGAACGTGTGCGCTGACCACGCGCTCCGCCAGGCGTTCAATCCGCTCGCTCGACTCGTCGACAAGTCGCTTGTCCTGGCCGACCCACTGCGTCACGATCAGACGACTCGATACCGATTGCTCGATACCTTGCGCGTCTATGGAGCGGAGCGATTGACTGCACGAGGCGAATCGGAGCGGCTTCAACGCAATCATGCCTGGTGGTTCCTCGATCAAGCTGAGCAGGCCGGCGGGGCGATTCACGGCCCGGAGCAACGCGCCTGGTTGCACTGGGTCGATCGTGAGGATGCGAATGTCCGCGCGGCGCTGGAATGGTCGCTAGATCATGACGAAATGGAGATCGCGCTACGTTTTTGCTCGGCCCTGGGCTGGGCGTGGGGAGCGGTTGGACGTGCGACCGAGAGTCGTGCCAGGTTTGAGCGCACCCTGGCGCACCCGTCATCCACGGCGTATCCGCTGCTTCGCACCAGGGTGAGCTCGTTTCTGGGCATGATGTACGTTATTGGTGGCGACCTCGCCGCCGCGGAGAGCCTGATCGATGAGACCGTGGCAGTGGCTGAACGGCTTGGCGACGATGTCTCGCTGCTCCTCTTGAGCATCGGCCAAGCCCAGATCTTGCAAGACTCCGGAGATCCCGAAGTGAACCGGGCAACCGACCATGCGATGGATCTGGCGCAACGACTCGGGGACAACTGGTATTCGATCAGAATCCTCGAAGTCAAGTCCCGTAACGCGTTGCGACGTGGCAATCTTGCGGAGGCTACAGCGCTTCTCGAGGAAGGCGTGCGACTGGCGCGGAGCGCTGGTGATATCTGGAGCCTGGCGCAGGTTCTGAACAATCTGGGCGATGTTGCTCGCTCGAGAGACAACCACGTCGAGGCGGGGGACATGTACGAAGAGAGCCTGGCCCTGCGTGAAACGCTGGGCATCCCAGGGCTCACGCCGAGTCTTCGCCACAATCTCGGCTATGTCGCGCTGGCGACAGGCGATCCCGCGAGGGCCTTGCGGTTCTTTCGGGAGGCGCTGGCAGAGTACGCTCGGGCGGGTGACCGGCGTGGCATGGCCGAGTGTCTGATGGGAACCGCGTCCGTCGCTGCCGCCGAGGGAGAGGACACGGATGCAGCGCGGCTGTTTGGCGCTGGGGTCGCGGCGCTGGAGAAGCTCGGTGCCTGGATCTGGCCGGCCAATCGGGCCGACGTCGCGCGCTGGAAAGGCCTCGCTCAGTCCCGGATGGGCGCCGAGGTCTTCGCTGCAATCTATGACCGCGCCTTGGCGATGTCGATTGAAGATGCCCTCGATCTCGCTGCCGAACAGTTACGAGATCGACAGATTCCGCCGACGACGGTGTGAATCTCGCTGTGGCTGCGGCGCGTGTTTCAAACAGGTCGTCGATTGAGCTCGAAGAGCGACCTCGCGGTATTCGGCCTGGGTTGCCGAGGCTCAGATCGCTCCCAATTCGCGCAGTTGAGCGATCGCCTCGCCGGAGAGACCGAGCCGCTCGCGCAGGACTTCATCGGTATGCTCGCCCAGCAGCGGCGGATGGCTGCGAACGTCGGCCGGCGTATCGGACAGGATGACCGGCGGGCCAACCACGCGCACGCTGCCCGCGGTCGGGTGTGGCACCTCGACGACCATCCCCCGGTGCGTCACCTGCGGATGGGCGAGCGCCTGCCCCACCGTGTTGATCGGCCCGCAGGGGATGCCGGCCTCGGTCATCCCGCTGAGCCAGATCTCGGCGTCCTCGGTCTCGAAGATCTCCTGCAAGAGTGGAATCAGAACGTCGCGGTTGGCCACGCGGCGCGGGTTATTGACGAAGCGCTCGTCGCCGGCAATTTCCGGATGCCCCATCAGGCTACAGAGCGACTGAAACTGGCGGTCGTTCCCTACTCCGACGATGAACCACTGGTCGCGACCCTTGAAGGTCTGGTACGGCACGATCGTCGCATGCGCGTTGGCGTAGCGCTTCGGTTCGTCCCCAGACGCCAGGTAGCTGCTGCCGACGTTGGCCAGCCAGGCGACGGCCGACGACAGCAGCGCGGCGTCGACCCGCTGGCCGCGTCCGCTCCGCTCGCGCGCATGCAGTGCAGCCAGAATGGCATTCGAGGCGTAGAGCGCGGTCGTTATGTCGACCACAGCGATGCCGACCTTCATCGGTTCACCGTCGACCTCACCGGTGACGCTCATGATGCCCCCCTCGCCCTGAGCGACGAAGTCGTACCCGGCACGATCGGCGTAGGGACCGTCCTGGCCGTAGCCGGTGATCGAGCACCAGATCAGGCCTGGGTTTTCCGCCGATAGCGCCTCGTAGCCGATCCCCATGCGATCGAGCGTGCCGACCTTGAAATTCTCGACCACGATGTCCGACTGCCGGGCCAGGCCGCGCAGCACCTCGCGGCCACGCTCGTCCTTGAGATTCAGCGTGACGCTCTTCTTGTTGCGGTTGGCACACAGGTAATAGGCGCTCTCGCCGCCGACCCAGGGAGGTCCCCAGCGACGAGTGTCGTCGCCGGTCCCGGGCTGCTCGATCTTGATGATCTCGGCGCCCAGATCCCCCAGCATCATGGTGCAGTATGGGCCGGCCAGAACCCTCGATAAATCGAGCACACGAATACCGTCGAGCGCGCCGCTCATCCTTCGTCCTCTTTCAAGTGTGGCGACCCATCCCCAGGTCGGTGCGAGCCGGCACCCATTCCCTGGAACGCCCCGCGAACGGGTCGCGTTCTAGAGCCGCTGGTCATCGCGGCGGCTGGGGAATTGGCGCATTTGCCTGTCTCGAATCGCGTCGCCTGGCGACCGATCCAGCGTAGCCTAGCACAGCCGGGCCCGCTGGCGGCGATCCGGGGATTGAGACAGTGGGGCGTCTACGGGTGCGAACTTGGAGACGAGGCGTTTGCCACGCGTGACGACGCGTCAAGAGGACGGGCGGTTGTCGTTGCTCCTTTCGCGGGCTCGGCGGTCAGACGATCACGACCGAGTCGTCGCTGCCATGGTCGTTGGAGACGTAGCGATCGGCGGCGTGATCGTTCTCCCAGCGCTCACCGTCGAGGAGGTACCGGAAACGGTACTCGTTGCCGGGCTTGAGCGAGATCGTCGCCGTGAATCCGCCTTCCGGACGCTTCTTCATCCGGATCGAAGATTTGTCCCAGCCGTTGAACTCCCCCACCAGCGTCACACGTTCGGCGTGGACTTCAGCCGGGAGCTCGAACGTGACGCGACACGATCGACGCGTCTTGGTGTATTCCTTGTGGATCATCCGATGAACCTCCGTCGTCTCTCTGCGTTGCACGCTCGATGCCGGGGATTCTCAGCCAGGACGCTGGATGCTGGAGGTCCACGGCTGACTCTCGAGCGGGGCTGTTAAGGTCTCTCGTCGCCTTTTCACCCTACCGGTGGCGGCGACAATTCGAGGTTATGTCGACAGTACCTTGATCATCTTCAGCGTTTCGTCCTGATAGCCCAGGTGTGCATAGAAGCCGCGTGCGCCGGTGTTCTGGGCGAAGACGTCGAGGGCGACGATTCCCAGACCGCGGTCGCGACACCAGTCTTCGGCCTTCGCCATCAATGCGCCGCCGGCTCCCCTGCCGGCTGCCGCCTCGTCCACGGCGAGCGTCGCCACGTAACCCTGGCGAGCTCCGGTGAGGCCGTCGCTCGACTCCAGCACGTGAACCACGCCGAGCCGGTTGCCATCCTCGTGTTCCGCAACGAAGACCGCCTCGTCGGTCCCTGCCGCGTTGACGGTTTCCTCCGAGTAGTGCTGGTGAAAGGCGCGCATCCTGGACGGATCGCGCCATTGGGGCGTGCCGACGGCCTCGAGACGCGACGTCAGCGTCAGGATGAACTCCCGGTCATCCGGCCGCATCGAGCGAACCCGAATTCGTTTTGCGTCGGTAGTCGTCATCAATCGTCCTCATTCGATCACACACGGGAGAAGAGGAGACGGCGGGCGCCGCCCCCCTCCCCTCTTCTCTTTTCGTGGTGAAGATCGAGCCCGAGCTACTCCGGTTCGACCGCGAGCACGACCCCGATGCCGTCCAGGTCCTGCGTCTTGAGCGACGAGCGGCCCGTCGTATCGCCCGGCCGCTCATAGTCGATTCCGGCAGCATCGAGTCGCTGCGCGACGGCATCGAGAGCATCGCTGTCCGGCAACAGGATGGTGAAGTCGATCAAACCAGCGACGTCGTCGCGCAGCCCAGGAACTCCTCGTCCCGCCCACACGTTGAGCCCGATGTGGTGATGATAGCCGCCGGCCGAGACGAACAGCGCGCCCTGATAGGTGCGCTGCATCACGTCGAAACCGAGGATCTCGGCATAGAAGCGCTCGGCCCGGCCGAGATCGCTCACCTGGAGATGGACATGCCCGATGTCGCTTCCCGGTGCGATCGAGCCATCGTCGTTTCGAGCGCCGTTGAGCGTCCCGAAGAGTGACTCCAGATCGAGCGGGTCGCTCACCATCTGCAGCGTGCCATCGCGCTCCGGCCACAGGTTGCGCGGCCGATCTGCATAGATCTCGAGTCCGTTGCCGTCCGGATCGTTGAGATAGAAGGCTTCGCTGACCCCATGGTCGGCCATTCCGGGAACGGGCCATTTGTGATCGACCAGTCGCTGGATCGTTCGCGCCAGATCAGCGCGGGTCGGCATGCGTATGGCGGCGTGAAAAAGGCCGGCCGTCTTCCACGGCTTCGGCGTCACTCCGGCGACCTCGTCGAGTTGAAACTGGGCGAGACTGCCTGGTACGGAGGTCAGCCTGACGGATTTTTCGCCATCCGGATGGACTTGATAGCCAAGAATGTCGCGATAGAAGGCCAGTGAACGCTCCAGATCGGCAACGCGGAGCCGGACCTGTCCGGTATGGGTCGTCTCTGGAAGCGAGGGGCGGGTGGTCACCGGTTGTGGCGTGGTCATCGTTGGACTCCTGTTGCCTGAACGGCGGTTGCTGGTCATTGCTGAACGTCAGCGATGGCCCGGAGCGTATCGCGTGCGATATCTCAAGCGAGCCGAAGCTGACACGGAGCACGGCACGTGCCCCGGTATCTCGTCAACCATGAGTGTTCCATGTGCGTCAATGTATCACGCAGTGTTGAGCTTGACGGCCGCGTGCGCGCCGCGCCCGTCAATGGGGCGATAGCACCTCGCCCAGGGCAAAAGCGGCCACGAACAGGCTGTACGCGATGATGACGAAGAGGACGATCGAGAGATCCTTGCGCCGGATCACCGCGAACAATGCCAGGGCACCCGCGGCTATGGCGAACGCGCCCGCGAGCAGTATCGTCACCGCGTGCAGGGGGTTGGCGAAGAATGTGCTGCCACCACGCTGGCCGAAGAGCGGCTCGACGCGCCAGAGGAGCATGAACAGCACGTGAAGGCCGAGTAGTGCCACTGCGCCCAGCCCAGCCCGCGTTTTTGGAGCGCCCAGCACGCGACGGAATAGTGATTCGGTCGAAGGTCTGTGCGTGGCGTTCATGGCGAATCCTCCGTAGCTCACGCCGCCGTCATCAACTCACCACGAGTCTAGGGCGAAGCTCGTTGCGCGGGCGTCTCAGAGAACACGTCATGATTACAGCCACGCGACAGCTTGCGCCGCTGGTCAGGCGAATTTGCAGTGTGCGGGCGATCCTTGACAGCGGCCACTCCACCGGCCGGTCGCAATGCGACAAAAATGACAGGCGAGCTGCCGGCGCGGTAGCTGTAGGAGAAGTTTTGGCTAGCGAACGCCGGATCTACCCGATACGCATGTGCCGCGTCCAATCGGCCAGAGCCAGCATGAAGCGAGCCAGGTGCTCGCGCGTGTCGTCGTCCGTCAACGTTCCGTGTTCGTCGAAGAGCTGGGCGGCGTTGGGCAGGATCATCTCCGGCTTCAGCATGACGTGCGATTCGGTGAAGAGGAAGACCTGACGCAGGGCGAGCTGGGCTCGCACCGAGCCGAACCTGCCTCCCGCCGTCCCCATGATGCCGATGGGCTTGCTCCTCAGCACGCTGGTCGCGGCCGGCCGCGACGCCCAGTCGATCGCGTTCTTGAGTCCGCCCGGGATCGAGTAGTTGTACTCGGGAGTAGCGATCAGCAGCCCGTCGGCCGCTGCGATCTGTTGCTTGAAACGGAGAACCGTTTCCGGCATGTTGGAGCTCTCCAGATCGGCATTGTAGAGGGGGATGTCGGCAATCTCGATCGTCTCAACGGTTACTTCCGGCGGAGTAACCTCGATCGCCGCGCGCAGCAACGCGCGGTTGTAGGATCCCTTCCGTAAGCTGCCCGCAAACCCGAGCAATCGAACCTGATCCACGTTCCCCTTCCCCTTCTGTGTTGCCTGCGTTCGTGCAGGATCTAGCGCGCGCATCCCCTGTGGTCAAGCCGGCTGGGGCCGTTGCGTCTCGTAGCGTTGCTAACTATTTTGAGGCTCGTGGCATTCCGCCACAGGGGCGACAACGTGCGTCGACTCGGCTACGATACGTCAACCACCCGCTGATCGAACGTTGAACGGCAGTGCGAATCTTGGAGGGAGGCGCCTGAATGGCAGTTGATGTGAGCGCGTTGAGGTCGGAGTTCCCTGTCACCACGGATTGGGCCTATCTCAACCACGCGGCGATTGGCCCCTTCCCGCGGCGTACCACGGCCGCGGTGGATGAGGTTGTGCACGGCTTCTCCTCGCCGGAGGAGATGGACGGAGCGGCGCGCGAGGCGTCGATACAGACGGCCCGTGAGAACGTCGCGGCACTGGTTGGTGGCCGGGCCGATCACGTCGCCTTCGTCGGTAGCCTGGCCGATGCCATCAGCCTCGCGACCGCCGGAATCGACTGGAAAGCGGGCGACAACGTTCTCATTCCGCGCGAGGAATTCCCGTCAAACGTTTATCCGGTGCTGAATCTCGAACGACACGGCGTCGAGGTGCGTTATGTCGATAAAGACGACGAAGGATTCACCAGCGTCGACAAGATCGCGGCGAAAATGGACGGACGCACCCGCGCGCTCGTGATCAGCCATGTCGAGTTCATGACCGGGTTTCGTAACGACCTGACGGCAATTGGACATCTCTGCCGCGAGCGTGACGTCCTGTCGATCGTTGACGGTACTCAATCGATCGGACCATTGGCGATTGACATCAACGAGAGCGGCATCGATGTCATCGCCGCCCACTGCTACAAATGGTTGATGGCGGCCTTCGGTCTGGGTGTCATGCATTTCTCCGCGCGCGCCATCGAGCGCATTCATCCGACCTATTCCGGCCGGCTCAGCGTCAAGGGCGGATTCGAAGATCTCGACTACGCGTTGGACTGGCGTGATGGCGCGCTGCGCTACCAGACGGGTGGCCTGAACTGGATCACGATGGCGGCCTTCAACGCGTCGGCCGACCTGGTGCGCTCGGTCGGTCCCCGAGAGATCGAACAGCACACCCTTCAGCTAACGGACCGGCTTCTCGCCGAGGTGGCCGCAATGGGTTATCAAGTGACGTCGAATCTCGACCCCGCGCATCGTTCGCAGATCTGCAGCTTCACCACGGGCGATCTCGAGCAGGATGGGAAACTGGTGGAGATGATGAAGGGGCGCAAGGTGGCGGTGTCACTGCGCGGACGTGGCGTGCGCGTGTCTCCGTACTTCTACAACTCGGACGAAGACATCGACCGCTTGCTTGAGCTGCTGCCGATGCGTTAGGCCAGGGCCCGGAAATTGATGGGCTGACGTCGCGGGATACCCGTGTTCGTCGCGAATAAGCCGCTCAATCGAGCGTGCCGGCCCACGGGCAGGCGACAGTTATCAGGGAGGTTTTGGAGATGGCCACAACGGATCAGTACACGATCTCGCAATTCGTGGAGGACGCCAAACGCGTCGTGAGCGCCTCCGGGGGTGATCGGCAACGCGTGGTCGAGACCCTTGCCCCGTTGGTCGAGAAGGTAGTCTGGGATGACGGGCTCTTTGATGAGCGCTATCGCGCCGAGCCGGAGAACGGGCGTCCTCGGTATCTCTATCATACTCAGCCGGATGGCGCGCTCCAGGTCTACGTCGTCGAGTTCGTTCCGGGAATGCCGACCCCGGTTCACGATCACCTGACCTGGGGTCTGATCGGCGTTTGTGGTGGCGCGCAGAAGACCGCGCGCTATCGGCGCGTCGATGACGGAAGCCGGGACGGCCATGCCGACCTGACGCAGCTCGAGGAGACTGTCCTGGAGCGTGGCGCGGTCTATCCCCTACTCCCACCGAACGATATTCACCGCATCGAAACCGTGGGTGACACGCCGAGCTATTCGCTGCATGTGCTGGGCGTCGATCTTTCGCGTCAGCATCGCAATATCTTCGACGTAGAGTCCGGTACCGTGACGCCTGTCGAGGGCCGAGGCATGTAGCCTGGCGCGGGGAACGGTATTCGCCACATGTGGGAAAGAAGCGGGCGCTCTGCGACATCAGAGCGCCCGTTTTTGTCTGCAATACGGCGGAACGTTATGTCGAGAAAGCGTCTGGCCTGTGATCTCAGATGCGGGTTATGTCGTTCCCATGAGAAATTTGGCATTCGGCCGGTTGTCCATGACGTTTCTCACCCACTCGGCCGCGACTGGAGTCCATTCGCGGAGGTGCGAGAAGGCGACGTGGTTCGCGCCCGGAATGAAATGCAGGGACTTGGGTCCTCCCGCGGCATCGTAGAGACGCTGGGATTCCTCTGGCGGCACGACCAGGTCGTTTCCCGCACCGATCACCAGGAGCGGCGCCTTCAGTTTGGGTGCCGTGTCCACGAGCGACATGGTTTCGACCATGGCGCGCAATTTGGCGGGATCGCTTTCGTGTGTCGTGTAGGCGATCTCCTTCTGGACGATCTGATTGAGATGGCGAAAGTATGGAGCCGGATTAAACGGCGCGGTGACCGAGATTGCCGCCGCGATGTCGGGATGCTCTGTAGCGACCTGAACCGCGTACGCCCCACGCAGGCTGATTCCGAGCAAAGTCACACGTCGCGCGTCCAGGAGCGGGTGCCGGTCAGCGAAATCGATCAGAGCCTCACCTATGTCGAGCTGGTAGGGCGTGGCCGGCATGCGCTGCCAGGCCTCCCCGCTGCCAGGCGTATCGAGTGAGATGGTCGCCAGTCCAGCGTCGAGAAACGCGTCGCTCCAGCCGACCGTTTCCTCTTTGACGGTGCTGGCGCCGTTCAGGATGACGACGACCGGCAGTTGCCCGGTGCTATTGTCGGGAATCTGAAGATACGCGGGCAACGAGATGTCTCGCCATGGGATCTCGATGTGTGCGGCGCTGGGTTTCAGGCTCGGGGCAGGCGTGTCGATAATGGGTGGCGGCCTGTCCATACAGATGCTCCCGTCGATCGACGTCGTCGAATTCAAAGAGTTGTGCGTAGTGGAAACAGAGAGCCGCTCGGGCCTCGTAGTGAGCCGCTTGAGTGGAATCGCCGTCAGCTTCAGCGCTACGCGATTGGCGGAGATAGTCGGACGCGGTTCGTGTCCACGAGGTGGGCCAGGCGGCGATGTTCCGTATGTTTTTCAGCGTCGTATGCAGTTGCGCGGGATGGATGCCGCCGCTGATGAAGCGGTGGCGGGCCTGTCCGGTTAATGCGTTCGCCGTCGCCACGCGAAACAGGAGGTCGATCGACGTGCGGGTGACACGATTGGCGGCCCAAAATCGCGGTGAGATGATCATATTTGTGCGACGCTCCGATTGATGCCAGCAGCAACTGGGACCGCGGCCAGTCATGGATGCGCTGGCAGTCAGGCGGCGGGGGAGTCGTTGCTCGTAGCGGGTGTTAGTCGTCCGCGACGGATCGAGTCGTATCGCTGCTTTAGAAGTCCACCCCGGTGGACTCAAACTGTTCCGTCGGGTTCCTCGAAATGATACCACCCAGGCGACGAGCGGCAGGAACCGTGACCACGTGTGGCTCGTGGCGTATCGCCGGGTGGGGAAGGCCCACGCGAGTTCATTCAGGCCGTTGCGGTCTATTGTTCGCCGGGGACAAGTGCGACGTTCGGCGCGCCGTTCGGGCGGACGACTGCGTCCAGGTTTGATGCGGGGAGAGTCTGAGTCCAGGTTCACTGAACAGTGAAGATCGCTGATTTGACGGAACGAAGTGAAGGCGACATAAGACTGTGATTACGGCGAGGCTTACGTCTGAGGTTGGTGTTGTGAGTTTGGCGGAGTTGGGTATACTGGTGGGCGGGATACCCATAGGGGGTATTGTGAAACAGATTGATGTGAATGGAGACACGCATGTCAGTGCATGTGTACCGGGTGCCGGATGTCAGTTGCGAGCATTGCGTGAACGCGATCACCGGTGAATTGACGAAGATCGACGGCGTGCAGCGCGTGGATGTGAATCTCGAAACGAAAATGGTGACGGTGGAGTCGGACGAGCGCGTTGCGGATGCCGTGCTGCGAGCTGGAATCGACGAAGCCGGGTACGAAATCGCGTCCTGAGCCGGGTCGTCGTTGCGTCCGGGACACAATCGTGAGATCTGGGGAAGGACATAACGGCCCCGAAATGTCACGGATCGTGTGGCGCGGGGTGGACGCGATTCTCGCGGCGACCTGAAGTCGGTGCCGGCGTCGGTGTACCGGGTCCCAGGCGAGTTAGCCTGGGATTCGTGCACTCGTGTCGTTTTCTCGCGACGCAAGCACAGGTGGGGTCAGCGCGGACGCGAGTCCCTTGGTACGCCAGCTATCGCGACGAAGAGTATGTGCGTGCCGGCGGAAACCCGAGCGAGCGAGGTCCGTGCCTGGGGGAAGGCGTCCACCCCGGTGTACCAAAGCGGTGGAGGCGCGGGTGAGAGTCGAGAACCCGTCCGCTGAACGGGTGTTCCCGGGATTGCTCCCGGCTGATGGTTTCGTTTTGACGTTCTACGAATCGTGCCACGCTCGAGCCGAACACCGGCATGGAATTCACGGTCGTCCAGTTACTGAGATTTGGCCTTGTAAGCCAACCATCCGACCTTCTCGATCAGATTGTCGACGGCTTGCCGATCGTCGACCTCGTCACTGAGTACCACCACCACGATTGGCCCTCCGGGCGCGTAGATCACTCCGGCGTCGTGAACGGAGTAGTCCAGGTCACCCGTCTTGTGCGCGACGCGCGTACCGTTCGGAAGAGCGGCAGGTAAGCGGTCGTTGATTTGCTGTTCCGCCAGGAGATTCAGCATGTCGGCGCTCGTCTGCGGATTGATGACGGTGCCGTCCACCAGTTTCTGGAACAAGAGGGCCATATCAGCCGGAGTCGTGACGTTGTAGGCGCCATCCACGTCCGCGGCCGTCGACGCCGCAACACGGTCACCACCTACAGTCGTGCCGACGCGGTCCAGCTTCACGCCGCGCTGAAGATTGACACCCGGCGGAGCAGCCGAAAGGGGAGTGTCGATACCCCCTCCCGGATACCACAGGATCCTGGTCTGGTCGAGACCCAGCGACTGCATGGTGCTGTTGACGTTGTCGGTACCGACGAGACTGAGCAACGCGGTCGCGGCCACATTGCTGCTCAACGTAATCATGTTCGAAAGCAGAGTGCCCACCGGGACCTGATCGTAGACGTTGTAGTCATAACCATACACGCTGTCGTCCTCAAGGAAGAATCCGGGATAGAGCGTCACCAAATCGTCGAAGCTGAGTTCGCCCGCGTCCCGCTGCCGGTACACCTCGACCATGATTCCCAATTTATACAGGCTGGCCGATTCGAAGAGCGTGCCCGCGTCATGCTGGTAGAGGGTGGTACCGTCCGGCAGCGCGACCACCATCCCGACGTGAGCCGGTGCGGTGGCGACCAGCGGATCGATCTCCGCGGGAAGCGTGTTGGATGGCGGCGGGGCTGGGACGTTTGTTGCGCCGGCTGTCGGGCTCGGCGTCGCGGTCGAGTCCGCCGAGTTCGCGGCGTCCGCGGGAGTGCCGGATGCTCTGCTGACTCCGGTCGGTGATGGTGCGCCAGCAGACGGAGTTTCAGTCTCGCTGCTGGCCGTACCGCGGGACAGATCCGGAGCAGGAGTGGCACCTGCTACAGGACTCTTCGGGCGTGACCCCATCGAACGGATATCGACACTGCTGCATCCGCCCAGGAGGAGGAGCGTCAGGCAGAGCGCCAGGAACCAGCGCCAGGCGCGGTAGACGTCACCTCGTTGCCGCGAGCGGCGTTTGCCTGTTTCGCCGTCACGCGCGGGTTGCTGCATCATCGTGACCGACTCGTCTCTTCCGTGAGCTGGCGCGCCGGGAACGATCCGCCCTCGTACGAATCCCGAACGAGCGACGGTTGGACCCCGCAGGTTGCACACGTACCGTTTGCTGCACAATACTCCCCCGATGGGCGGAGCATACGACTCGGGGAGGAATCACGTTTGTCCAGCCAGGCACTTGAAGCAGTCCGGTATCGCGGGCTGATCCGCAATTTGGTTTCGAAGGACCTCAAGGTCCGCTATAAGAACTCGGCGCTGGGCTTCGTCTGGTCGCTACTCAACCCGCTGTTGATGATGGTGGTCTTCACCTTCGTTTTCACCCAGATTCTCAACCAGAACATCGCCAAGTTCCCGGTCTTCGTCCTGGCCGCGCTGCTCCCGTGGAACTGGGCGGCGACGGCGGTCACGATTGGCACTTCGGCCCTGATCGACAACCGTTCCTTGATCAGCAAGGTCTACTTCCCGCGCATTCTGCTGCCTGTGTCCATCGTGTGCTCCACGATGGTCAATTTTATCTTGTCGCTACCGGCACTGTTTCTCATCATGCTGGTCTTCCGTGTCGAGTTCACCCCCTGGATCTTCTACATTCCGGTGATCGTGCTGGTGCAGGCCATCTTTCTCACGGCGGTCGTCCTATTTCTCGCGCCGCTCAACGTCTATTTTCGCGACACGCTCGTGCTGGTCGAGGTCGGACTGACCGCCTGGTTCTTCATGACCCCGGTCTTCTATCCGATCGAGGCCGTAGCGCCGAACCTGACGGCCTGGATGTATCGCATCAACCCGATGGCGGCGATCGTCGCCGAATATCGCACCATTCTTTATCATGGGGGCGTGCCGGATCCGCTGTTCATGGCACGAACCGGAGCCACCGCGTTGGTCATGCTGTTTTTCGCCTATCTCTTCTTCAATCGTCTCAATCGCAACATTGGGGAGCATCTCTAGTGCGGAATCCCGGACGCAGAGTACGATCGAGCGATAGCGCCATCGAGTTTCGCGGCGTGTCGCGTCGATTCGTCCTGCGCAACGAGCAGCGAACCTCTTTTCAGGACTGGTTTATCGGGCTGATCCGGCCACGCGGGCGAGGCGAGGAGTTCTGGGCGCTGCGCGACGTCAGCTTCTCGGTCCGGCATGGTGAGGCGGTCGGCATCCTTGGTCGCAATGGCGCCGGCAAGAGCACCTTGCTCAAACTCGTCACACGCGTGCTGGAGCCAAGCTCCGGTGAGATCGTCACCAACGGGCGAATTCACGCCATGCTCGAGCTCGGCGCCGGTTTCCACCCGGAATTGTCCGGTCGGGACAATGTCTTCCTCAACGGCAGCCTGTACGGATTCTCGCGACGCCAGATGGAGCAGCGTTTCGATGAGGTGGTGCGCTTCGCCGAATTGGAGCGCTTCATCAACACTCCAGTCAAGCACTACTCGTCAGGCATGTTCATGCGGCTCGGGTTCGCGCTCGCGGTCCACATGGACCCTGAAATCCTCGTGGTCGACGAGGTCCTGGCAGTCGGAGACGAGGCGTTTCAGCGTAAAGGCTACGATGCCCTCGAACGGCTCAAGAAGTCGGGCACGACGATCCTGTTCGTGTCGCACAACGCCGATCAGGTGCGCGCCTTCTGTGAGCGCGCGCTCTTGCTCGAGGGCGGCCAGATGATCGACATCGGTCCGACCAACGAGGTCGTCGATCACTTCCAGCGTATGTTGCAGGCAGCAACTGTCGATGCATCGATCCTGCGCGTCCGGCCGGTCGACCACACCGGTGCCGTGATCGAGCGGCTATACAGTGGTGACGATCTCGGAGTCGAGGTGCTGTTGCGGCTTCCCTCGGAGCAGCGCGCGACCGGGCTGTTCATTGCGCTCGATCTCTACGATCGCCAGGGCATTCATCTCTTTGGCCGTACCAGCCAGTTGCCCGACATCCTTCCGGTGATCGACGGAGTCGGGTCGGATACCCGCAGGATTCGAGCGACGCTTCGAGGATTGCCCCTCGCGGAGGGACCGGTCACGGTCGCCGTCACGCTGCAACGTGCCGCGGGCAGCAGTACCGAGACAATCGACCGGCAGGAAACCGCGATCGAAATCGATCGATTGGGTCTGGCCGGGAGCCGAGGACTGCTGCGACTCGAGAACGCGTGGGATTGGGAAGCGCCGGCCGGCTACGATGTTGAGCCCGCGCCCGGCATCCGCCTTAGCCGCTGGACGGGACGCTAGACCACCAGCTCAGAACGTCAACTGCTCGGCGTCGCGGCATCTAACGAGATCGATCGGAGCACCGCTTCGAACACTGCCGTCATCACCTGCTCCTGTGGTCCGGTATCGTTGACCGAGTAGCCCGCGCTGAGACTCACGCCGATCTGCATTCCACGCGCGAACAGGTAGACCACGTCGACTCGCGCCCCCTCCTGGTTGACGAGCACTCGTACACCCTGGATCTGCCCATATTCGACTGCGCCCCAGATCGTCGCATTCGATTTCTTGTCAAACTGCTGGTGGGCGAAATCGATGGGAGCACCCTGGAGACTCGACGCCTGGATCGAAATTGAGATCTTGGCCGGAACATCGGGATCGTTCGGCGCGATGTCGCTGACATAGGACGATCCGTTCTTGTTTTCATCGGCAACCGACCAGCCGCTGGGGTAGCGTAGGCTGAGGCCCTTGACGGTCGATAACGCTGGCCAGTTCATGCTTTGGCCGCTGACTTCGTGGTGGACACCGCGCCAGCCTGAGATCCAGTCCGTGACATAACGCATGGGGATCGCCGAGATGACGTTCTTGCCGGAGCCACCCTGGCCGCTGACAGCCAACCCGGTGACCTGACCGCTGCCGTCCGACAGCGCTCCGCCACTGAATCCTTGAGCGAATCCGATATTGGTCGTGATCATTGATGGGCTGCTCGCCGGAGTAGCCGGTGCGGCCACGACGACCTGGCCGGCAACCTGTCCATAGCCCGCGGTCGTCTCGTCGAATCCGGCCGCGAAAACCTGATCACGCGGATTGACCGGTTCCAACCCGAGGCGAACCGGCACCAGATGATCCGCCGCGACTTTTAGCAGCATCAGCCCGGTGGTGGAGTCGTTCGCGACGCGAATAGGTGCCACCACCTGACCGTCCGGCAGCACGATCTCAACTTTCTTGCCCAGGTTCGACTCGACCGTCACCAGAAACCCGTCGCTGGTGATGACCAACGCGGCTCCCGCCACCGAATCGCTGCCGACTGGGCGAATCAATGCCATCGAGTCACGCAGAGGAGCCGGTTGTCCCGAACCCATTGGGAAATCGGTCGGTGTCGGAATTGGGTGCAGATTCGGTACGGGTGAGTTCGAATTGGTGACGTTGGTACCTTGTCCCCCGCACCCGGCGACGACGACGAAGGCTAAGAGGAGCACCAGACGGTTCGTCCACGTCGGCAACCTCGTCGCGCGCGCCACATATGCTCTCGTATTGCCGTGAATCGCCGCCACTCCCCCCTTGCATGTGTGACCGGTCAGATCGCTTGTAGTCCCTCGCTGGTGCAACCGGCACATGACATTAGTCTAGCGCACCGTGACTGAGTGGCAATCACAGAGTCCGCTGCGTTGTCCAGTTTGCCCGAAGAATCGGGGCGGAAGGTCCTTGATCATCCCGGACTGATTTCTCTTTCGGAGCGAACTGTGACTGGACGTACACTGTGGAGGTATTTGGACGCGGTTTTGGTAGGGTGGGGAACACGGTCGAGAATGATACGGAAGAACGAAAACTCCTCGGGCGCACGAGTGCTGGTCGTGGACGACGATGTCTCCTTCATCCGGCGAGCAACGGTCTCGCTCGGCGCCGTGGCGGACGTCGAAAGCGTTACGTCGGGCGAGGATCTACTCGGTTCCGTGTACCGCTGGCTGCCGGACGTGGTTGTACTCAACATGCTGCTCGATGACCGTGATGGCTTCGTGTTACTCGAGCAACTGCTCGAGCTGGACCTCGAACATCCGCCGTTTGTTCTTTGCACCACCTCGGGGCCTTCGTCTCGTACGCGGCTGTTGAATTCACCGGGCTGGCCGGTCGGGACCATCTCACGCACTGAGCGGCTCGAGCAATTGCGTATCACCGTCGAGTCGGCCATTGCTGCCCGTGCAGACGACGGCGACGCGGACGAGCGCGTGCCGCTTGCCCTGGGAGCGACCATCTTCGCTGGCTAAGAGAGATCGATCGTATCGATCGTGACGGTGTTGACCCCGGCTTCGCGCATTTCCTGAATCGCGCGCTCAGAGTCTCCGGCCTCGAGCTCCACGCCCCGGATCGCGTCGACGAGAAGCGTGACGTCGAGCCCGGCTTTTCGGGCATCGAGCGCGCTGGCGCGTACGCAATAATCGGTCGCGATGCCGCCCACGTAGAGATGATCAACCCCGTCCCGTTCGAGACGGCCGGCGAACGATTCACCGTCGGGGAGGTGTCCCTCGAAGGCGGAGTAGCCTTCGTCTTCGGCCGTGTCACCGGCCGTGACGATGTTCTGAGCGCCCGGCACGTCGAGATCCGGGTGAAATCGCGCGCCGGTTGTTCCCTGGACACAGTGCGGTGGCCAGAGTCCGCCGAACTCCTTGAAGTGCACGGTCACCGCTGGGTGCCAGTCGCGTGAAGCGTAGATAGGCATCTGGAGTGCCTGGAAGCGCTCAGAATAGGCGTTGAGCACCGCAACGACCTGATCTCCTCCCTCGACCGCCAGAGAGCCTCCGGGGCAAAAATCGTTCTGTACGTCGACGATCAGCAGCGCCGAGCGATTTCCTGCCATATCCCCTCCCCGGCCCGGGCATGGTGCCGGTACCTGCCGTCAACGGACGACGTCAAAGAGAAGACCGGAACGACGGTCGTGCCGTTCCGGTCTTGCCAGTTCACAATTCAGCGGGTTCGTCTCCCACCAGACAAGCTATCCGGTCGCGGTGCCCGCGGCCAGCTGTGTCGTGCGTCGCCGTTCGACCACTTTGCGCGTGAGCCGCGGGACGATCAAGTAGGCCAGTATCGTGATCAGCGATCCCACGATGACGTCGAGAATGTAGTGATTGGCGGTGCCGATCACTGCGGTCGCCATTAGCAGCGGATAGCCGAGACCGACCAGCCAGTGGATCTTACGGCGTCCGACCTTGATGATGCCGATCCCGGTGAAGAGCGCGAATCCGACGTGCAGGCTTGGCATCGCGGCAAACGGGTTGTACAGCATCGCGATGCTCTGCTGATCGTAGTTGATGCCGCTGTACATCTGCAGCGTGTCGACGAACCCGGTGTACGGGAAGAAGCGCGGCGGAGCCAGCGGGAAGATGATGTAGATCGCCAGGCCGGTGCCGAGAATGACCAGGAACGTGTTGCGAATCTCCGCGTAACGCTCCGAATGGAAGGCGAACACCCAGATGGCGAAGACGATCAGCGCCGCGAGATGCGTGTAAGCGTAGACGAAGTTCAACAGTCGGATGAAGGTCGGCTCGGTCAAGAACTGCGTCTGGAGCGCGATTTCGTGAAACAGACCAAGCTTCTGTTCGACGTGCATGACCTCGCGGGCGTGGCCGAAGGCGACCGCTTCTTTCCCGGCGGCTATCCCGCGCGTGACGTAGTACATGAGGAACAGCGCGACCATCAGACCGCATTCGGCGATCCCGTCACGTGCTCGATCGAGCGTAGTGCTGCTGAGACGCGCCCGACGCGGCAAATTCATCGGTGCGTGCCTCCTTTCGGTCGTGGACAGACATCCGGTGTGCGGACGAACTGCGTTGATTAGAACATCGATCCGTACACCGTCCTATGGACACGTGGCCGGTCGTCACCTGTCCAACAGGACAGTCAAATCGTAACCGTCTCTCGCGATCCAGTCTGGTCCGCGCAAGTGGCCGCAGTATCATGGCCCGGCCGATTGTGATTCCGACCAGTATAGCGCATGCGTCGAGCCTGGGCGTTTGCCACGCGGCACGCTCAGACGTATACTCGTAACTGTGTACGTACACTCCAGGGAGTGGGGTTGAGCATGATTGCCGAAGCCGCGACGCCAGAGCCGACTATCAAGTCGTCGATTCAGGACTTCTTCGAAGATCTGCGGCTTTCCCCGCGGAGCAAGAAGACGTATCGCATTGCGCTCGACAAGTTCGTCGCCCACCTCGAGCGGCAGTTCGGGATCATCGCGGCTGAGACGCCGGTCACGTCCTTGTGCGAGGATCACGTCATCGATTTCGTCGCGTCGCTGATTCCGGACGACATCCGTTCGCCCGAAGAGGTCAGCCAGATGCGCACCGCCCAGACGAATCTGGCGGCCATTCGCAAGTTTTACGCTTATCTCGCCACCTACGATCTGCACCCGACGCTCTCGACGGAGAAGCTGCGAAACCGCATCTCGGCGATGATGCCGCGGTTCACACCGCCGCCTCCCGACGTTAAAACCGGTGATCTCGATCGCATTGTCGAGTTCGTGCGCAACGGGCAGCGCGAGACGGATGTGAGCCGTGAATTGCGCCGCCTCAAGATTCGCGCGATGACCCTGTTCCTCTACCGGACCGGTGTCCGGGTGTCTGAGCTGTGCGGTATCCGGCGGCGCGACATCGATCTGTCCAGCGGCGCGGCCTACGTCTATCGCGCCAAGGGCGGCAAGAGCCGAACGGTCCATTTCGATTCCGAAACGGCGGAGGCGCTGGTCAGTTACTGGTCGGCGCGCGGCGACGCCGGTCGTCTAATCGGGGCCCTACCGGTCTTCAGTGGCCGCGATCGGGTCGGTGAACCCGGCCGGGCCATCAGCCCACGCACCGTGGAGCACATTGTCGGTGAGTTGTGCGATCTGGCCGGCATCGAGAACCCGATCACGCCCCACTCGTTCCGGCACGGATTGGCTACCGAGATGGTGCGTCGCCGTGTTCGGGAATCGACGGTCCAGACCATTCTCGGTCACGCGTCACCGACCACCACGCGCATCTACGTCCACAAGGTCGCGCTGGAAGTTGCCGAAGAGTATCAGGATGCGTTCGGCGAGTATCGCAGGCCGGCCGGCTCCTGAGCGACGCTAGTCGTTATCTCCAGCCGTCACGACCCGGGCATAACGCTGGATCATTGCGACCGTATTTGCCTGAAACTGGGAGTTGCTCATCACTCGCGTGATGCCGGCAGCCTTGGCGTCGCGAAACGCGTCGACGTCCTTGTGCGGCCCGAAGGCGATGACCGGCACGGCAGCGACCTGATCTTGCGCGAGCGCGGGACTGATGTCGGCCATATCGACGCGAGCGCTCAGATCGATGACGCCGAGGGCGACGCCGGCCAGGGACAATGCCTCGTCGAAACTCGGCGGCCGTCTTGACGATGCGGGGTATGAACCCGGCGCGCTTGATCTGGTTACCCAGCTTCACCGAGAAAAAGAGGTCGTTCACGAGTGCCACGACGATGGCTGGATGCTGTTCGTCCACGTTGCTTCCTTCGCCGCCACGAGTTAGCTGGTCGATCCGGCAAGAATTGATCGGCCGGAGCGGAAGGCTGCCTGGCCTGGATGACCAAGCAGCCCTTTTGGGTCGTCAGCGTCAAGGTCCGGCTGTGTCTAGGAGAGCCCGAGACCTTCGGCAATCTCACGAGCGGCGAGCAACCACTTCTCGTCGGTGTCGTCCGGCACGGAACAGCCGTTAGCGAGGATGAACTTGCGCCCGCCGGTCTGGCGCAGGGCGTCTTCAGCCTCTTCACGGATCTTGTCAACCGGGCCGTTCGACAGAGCGCCGAACTCATGCCAGCCGCCCATCAGGCACTTGCTGGTGAGCGAGCGAGCCTCTCGCAAGCTTGGCCCGGCCAGCCGGTCGCTCCAGCTCACCACCTGAACCGGGTAATCGAGCGCGTCCTCGAAGTAGAGGTCCTTATCGCCATGGACGTGCAGCACGTTGAGCCAGCCATCCCGATTCCCTTGCAGCGCGAGCAGATCGTAGGGACGGCCGAACTCCAGATATTGCTCGCGCGTCATCGTTTGCTTGGTGCAGCCTTGTATCGCGAAGTAGACGCCGTCAGCTCCCGAGTCGATGCAATCCTTGATGTGCGCCCGCAGGTTCTCCGCGATCGTTGCGATCGCCTCGTGCACCACCGTCGGGTTCTCCTGCGCGTGCTGCATGAAGAGTTCCCGGCTCGCCGCGAAATGCATCGCCTCGGAAAGCGGATTGTAGACTGTGAAAATGATCGGTACGTCGTAGCCGACCATCTCGCGCATGGTTTGGACGGCCGTGGCGCGCTGCGTGAAGAAGCGCGAGCGCTCCTCATTGAGCGGCTCGAGCAGGCGCCACTGGTTCGGCTCCTGAATGCTCCGTCGCGGAAACGGATAGTCGAGATCCGGCATGATCTTCACGATATCGAGATCGAACGTCTCGATGAAGAAACGGTAGGTCGCCTCAGCCATCTTCCGCCCGGAGCCTTCCGGACGAAAATGGTGCCAGAAACAGACTGGAACGCGGTCGACTTCTTCGCCGTTGACCGCCGCCATCACACGCTCGTAGCTGGTCATTTCGTCCACGGATTCCACGGCACGGACTCCCTTCCCTGTCTGAAGTTGTTCAGGATTTATAGGACAGTGCGAACCGTCATGCGCCGTCAGCGTCTGCGGGCACGCAGTGGCCATCTTAGCACAGCATTTCCGGCGGTCAGGCGCCAATATGGTCGTTGTTGGCGCGGCAAACGCCCCCGGTCGGGGAACCGGGGGCGTCAAGGGAAGGGGAGGGAATGGGATCGATAGGTTGGTTGGGAGGTGGGGCTCCCAGGAGCGCTCTCGCGCTCCATATCTCCCTTAACCCATAACCCCGGCAAAGCGTTACACGACCCGGACCGCGCCCCGACGTTTCCGGCGCTGCTCGGCGCGGTATGCACTGGCATCCGGGCAATCGCCGGGGAGCCACACGTGCGGCACTATCGCCGCCACCAGGCGTCTCGGTTGTATCGACGCTCGCTGACCTAGCCCGAGCGATGCGGGCGAGGGAGTTCTTCACGGAGTGAGCCGGTGAAAAGCGTGGGATTACTTGGTTCTACGCGGTGGCGAACGCGCTCAGTGAGAACCGTTGATGGCGGCGGCCCCATTCGGCAGAGCCAGCGACATGATGGCCTGGCCGTCCGGGCGGACCACGCTGATCTCGTCGGTCTGGCCATCGCTCCCGATGCGCACAACCGCGAGTTGGCCGTTCGGTGCTACGACGACGCCGGCCACCGTCTCATCGCTCAGGATGTGATTGGTCACGCGCAGCGAGGTGGTATCGAGGATCCAGATCCCATTGCCGGACGAATCTCCCGATATCGTTGTCGGAGCCACGAGGTAAAGCGATGAACCGTCCGGCGCGATCGTCACTCCTGGACGGATCAGGACGCCGGCCATGGCATTCGGTGAAACCTCTCCGAGCAGCCATTTCATGAATCGATTAAGCGGTGACTGATCGGGAGGCTGCTGATTCGACACCGAAAAGTCGGTCTGTCGGGTGATCTTCCCCGTCGTCATGTCGATATCGGCGATCTGCTGGGCGGCCGTGTTGACGGCGTAAAAATGACGTCCATCGGGCGATGATACGCCATCGACGTACAGCGGATTCGACCCGGCGAGCGAACTGAGATCGACCTGGTGCGTCGCCATTCCGGTCAGAGGATTCCAGGTGACGAGCGCCAGATCCTGCGAACTCGGCGAGGGCGAGCACAGACTGTAGCGCAGGCTGCCTTCCCCAAGTACCGGACCGGTCGGCCCGCGATAGGGTATCAGACAATGCGTAAGCGGGTCGTCCGGCGCGACCGATCGCCGGTATTCGTCGACGGTCGCCAGCGACTGGGCGTCGAGCGTCGTCAGCCGGTAGCCGGTGATCGACGTCGATCGCACGATCTGCTCCGACACGATGATCTGCTGTCCACCGGGTGTCACGTCGAGTCGCGCCCAGGTGCTGTCGGCGCTGATCGAACCCTGCAACATACGCTGCTGCAGCACGTCCCCCGTGGTCGGATCGGCCGTTGCGATCCAGGCCAGCCATCCCTGACCGAGCTGCCGGGCCCAGTAGATATAAATGCTGCGTGCCATCCGGAGAGAGCGCGATCGCGGTCGCGACGGCCGGTTGATCGGTGCTGCCGATGAAGACCGAAGCGCGAATCGTGCCCAGGTCGATCGTGCTGATCGACTCGCCGGTTATCCCATCCTTGACCGAGACGGTTAGCTGCCAGCGCCCGCCATAGAGCGGATTCGGTGTTTCGAGCGGCACCAGCTGGCTATCGGTCATCCACCAGCGATTCCCGGCGTGGACGACGTCACCGCCCGTGAAGCTGGCAACACTGCCCGTCGTCGGATCGAGGCGATAGACGGTTCCCCACGAATCTGCCTGAAGGAAGACTGGGTTCCGTATGTCGGGCAGACTGCCGTCCGGCTTCGGGTCGACGCTAACGACCTGCGACAGCTGCGCGCTTCCCAGGGTGCTTTTCGCCTCGATGCGAATGACCCACTGTCCAGGCTGATTCAGCGCCATCGAGACCTGGTACTGGCCGGTGGTGTCGAGCGATCGCCCGACGGTTGAGAGAATGGGGGCTGTCGAGGCCGTGGAACCCGAATCCGGTGGAGCGTTCAAGGTTGCCTGGACGTCAAGACCAGGCACCGGCGCACCGCTCGCATCGACGATCGCGAACCGAACTGTTTCGACATCCCCCAGCGATGGGGTGGCGTCGGAAAGCTCCACGTCGGTGAAATGCCAGGTTGCGGGCAAACTGGAAGCCGCGACCCTGGCAAACGAGCCGGAGGCGGTGCCACAGAGCACGACGATCGAGATGATCAGCAGCCGGAGAGCCCTCCCCAGCATGGAATACCTCCCTGGATGACCAGAGATCGGCTGCTTAGTGGGAGAAGTGTACTTCTTTGTCATAGGACCGGCATGCAGTCAATCACGACCGTCTGGGCGCTTCGGCGTCGCGCTCGAATGCGGCCAACATAGCGCGGTTCCATCGAGCAGACGTTCGATCTAGCCGAGCCGGTAGTCGCCGGTGTGTGCTTCCTCCAGATACCGCGCCAGGAGCGTAATCTCCGCCTGAATGTCATCCACGTTCGCCATCTCATTGACGGTGTGGAGATAGCGCGTCGGCAACGACACCGTGATCACCGGCATGCCGGCTCGCGACAGCTGCATGGCTCCGGCATCGGTCCCTCCGCGCGAGAGAACCTCGAGCTGGTACTTGATTTCATGCTTCTCGGCGACGTCGCGCAGATGCCGAATCAGTTTGTGATTGGGGATGTGCGACGAATCGAAGATCTTGATCGCGACACCGTCTCCCAGCTTGGAGACCCGCTCGGTGGCGTCGAAACCCGGGATATCGCCGGCAATGGTGACGTCTAGCGCGATGCCGATGTCGGGATCGACGTCGAAGGCCGCCGTGCGCGCGCCGCGCAGTCCGACCTCTTCCTGTGTGGTGGCCACCGCGACGATATCCACCTGATGATCGCCGACCGCTCGTAACGCTTCGATCATCATGAAGACGCTGGCCCGGTCATCGAGCGACTTGCTCATGACGGTCTGGCCAACGCGCTCGAGCGTGCGATCGAAGGTGACCATGTCACCGATCTCGACCTGCGCCTTGACGTCGGCGCTCGACATGCCCAAGTCGACATAAAGATCAGTGAGCTTCGGCGGTTTGATCTCATCCGGCGACAGGATGTGCGTCGGTTTGGTCGCCAATTGGAGCGCGCCACGATGTACCGAGCCATCACGAGTGTGAACCAGGACCCTCTGCGAGGGGAGTACACGGGCATCGAAACCGCCGACGTTCTGCAGGCGAATGAAGCCATTGTCGTCGATGGAGCGCACCATGAAACCGATCTCGTCCATATGCGCCGCCAGCATCACCCGCGGTCCGCCTTTTCCGCGCTTGCGGGCAATGACGTTGCCGAGGGCGTCGACACTGATCTCGTCCACGAGTGGTTGCAGCGCTTCGATGACGATAGGACGAACGGCGTCCTCGCGACCCGGGATTCCGGGTACTTCGCAAATGCGTTTGAGCAGGTCGTAGTTGAGCTCCATGCTACCTCCATCGGCGATCGTGTGCGTTATGGTCCGGTTCCCTGTCTAGAACGTCGACCATGCTACCGCCTTTGATTGACAGCGTCAAAGTCGGGGCGTGCTAGTCGGGCAACGTCTGAGCCGGTGATCCGCGGGTTCATGACGAACGCGCGACGAGCCGGAAAGGAGCCAGTGCGTGGTCGCCATCAACCGTAATGGCGGCGCGCCAGTCGTCCTGCGGACGCCTGCTCTAGTGCCGAACACGCCGCAGGTGTTCAGGCGTCGTCCAATGACTCATGGCGCCGCGGGCTGTCGAAACACCGGGTAGACGTAGCGGTAGAACTTGCCCAGCTCCCACGCCAGGCGCACCGGCGACAACCCGCGCTTGGTCGGGTCGGCATGTTGGAACATCGCGAACTCGGTGTAATGGACGCCGCGCCGCCCGGAGAGCGCGCTGGCGAGTCGTCGTGACTCGCCACCGGGATCACGAGATCGTCACGATCGTGCCCAATGGTGATGAGCGGCGCGTTCACGTCGCTGAGATAGGTCAGCGGCGACATCGCGGAGAGACGCTCTTTCATTGTGCCGGGCAACTGCCGCAACGCCGTCTCTGCCTCCTCGATGCCCGACGCGGTGAACAGGCGATGAATGGCTCGTCCGTCTTCCGACAAGGAGTGTGGATCGACCTGAGCCGCGGAGTCGCCGGACACGTCCCGTAGCAGGTCCGCTTCGCGTGGGTTCAACGTCGCGGCCAGCGAACGGACATAGACCTTGTGGGTCAGCTGGTCGACTGGCCAGATCTCACGAACGTCGTCGACCACGCGGGATGAACTGGCGATGTCCCGCGCCAGGGACCACATCGACGCATAGGGCGCGAACGCCGCCACGAAGCCGACGCGATCGCGGATGCGCGGGCTGGCGGCCGCCATGAGCGCGAACGATCCGCCGACGCAGGTCCCGAGCAGTCCGCTCCGTGCGCGATCGATGAACGGCCGCTCGAGCAACGTTTCATATGCCAGCGCGATATTCTCGTTGTCGTCAGGATCGAGCCGGAGGTCGCGCATCGCGGGCGACCAGTAGAGCAACGCCGCGAAGCCGGAACGCGCGAGGGCTTCCCCGAGACGCGGGACTTGCGGATGATCGACGTCGAATGGCACCACGCCGAGACAGACCACCATGCCGGGATGCGGGCCGGCGGTCACCGGACGATAGAGATCGCCCTGGGCCTCACCGGTGAGCGTAGGATAGGTCATCCGTTCGACGACCGGCGCAGGCGTCACCCAGTTCAGCGGCCCGGACGGTAGCATGGGCAGCACCTTGAGCAGGAAGACGGCAGTGTTCGCGGCTGCCTTTATTGGCTGAATGGAATGACTGGCGACAAATGCGCGAGGATGCATTGGCGGCGTCATGGTCCAGTCCTCCCGAATACGCTTCACATGTACCAGCGTGGTCGTGTCAAACAGGTTACACGATGACCGTTTGCGCGACAGGAGAGCGTTGATCGTCAGGATCGGGCCGGTTGAGCAGCTGGTACGCTGCCGTTCGCGGCCTTTCGCCTGAACCTCTGTGCTCATACTATGATCGGTACGCTTTAGAACGGGGCGAAGGGAAGGAGTACACATGCCAGGACAGATCGATGTCGAACGGGTTCGGAATGAGACGCCGGGCTGCCGTGAAGTGACGCACTTCAACAACGCCGGGGCGGCGCTGATGCCGCGGGCGGTTCTCGACGCCACCGTCAATCATCTCCAACTCGAGGCGATGATCGGCGGCTATGAGGCGGCCGATCGCGCGTCGGACAAGATTGAGGCGACATATGCCGCCATATCGACGCTGATCGGGGCGCAGCCGGACGAAATCGCCGTCGTCGAGAATGCCACTCGCGCCTTCGACATGGCCTTCTACGCCATCCCGTTCCAACCGGGGGACCGCATTCTCACGTCGGTCTCCGAGTACGCCAGCAACGTCATCAGCTACTATCAGGTAGCCAGAAGGACCGGAGCCGTCGTCGAGGTCGTGCCCAATGACGAATCTGGACAACTCTCGGTCGATGCGTTGCGGAGCATGATCGACGATCGGGTGAAGCTGATCGCGTTGAGTCACATCCCGACCAACGGCGGGCTCGTCCAGCCGGTCGAGGAGATCGGGAACGTCGCCAGAGAAGCGGGGGTGCTGTACCTGCTCGACGCCTGCCAGTCGGTCGGGCAACTGCCGGTCGATGTGAACGCGATCGGCTGCGACATGCTCTCGGCGACCAGCCGCAAATTCCTGCGCGGCCCACGCGGCGTCGGCTTTCTCTACGTCCGTCGCGGCCTCTCGGAACAGCTCGAACCCCCGTTGCTCGACCTGCACGCGGCCACCTGGGTGGACACCGATCGCTACGAGATCCGTCCCGATGCGCGCCGGTTCGAAAATTGGGAATCGAACATCGCCGGAAAAATCGGCATGGGCGTGGCGGCGCAATACGCGCTGGACGTAGACGTGGCCGCCGGGTGGGCGCGCATTCAGCATCTCGCCGCGGCCCTGCGGGACCGCGTCAACGCGATTCCGGGCGGTCAAGTGCGCGATCTGGGCCGGCAACAATGCGGCATCGTCAGCTTCACCATCGAAGGTGTCGACGCGCCCGCGATCAAAGAGCGACTCGCCGAGAACCGCATCAACGTGACGACCTCGACCGTCTTCTCGACCCGCTTCGACATGACGGCTCGCGGCATCGACCAGCTGGTGCGCGCGTCGGTCCACTACTACAACACGGAAGCGGAGCTTGACCGATTTGTCGCAGCGCTGGCATCGATGCCCAGGGCGAGCGCCTGAACACTCGCGGCACGCTGAATTGATACGATTGTGCTGCGCGAAAGGCCGTGAACACGTCAGCATAAGGACACAATCTTGAGCGGACTTCAGAGCGGATCGACCCCTCTCTATCAGCAGCTTGCCAGCAGACTGCGCAAGCAGATCGCGGCGGGCGAATTTCGCCCCGGAGATCGTTTGCCGTCTGAAGACGCGCTCTGCGAGGAATATGGGGTCAGCCGGATCACGGTTCGGGCGGCGCTGGATCAGCTGGTCGATGCTGGGCTCCTCTGGCGCCAGCGCGGCAAGGGCACCTTTGTCTCCAACCGTCAGGTCGATCACGAGCTGATTCACCTGACCGATTTCGTGGAGGACATGGCGGCCTCGGGGCTTCAGCCTTCTTCGAGGGTCACCTACTGGGGTGAGGAGACGGTCAGCGAAGAGATCGCCGAAACACTGGGGATCTCGAAGACGATGCCGGTGGTACGGCTCGACCGGCTGCGCATCGCCGACCACGTGCCGATCGCCTTCGACGTCACGTACCTGCCGTTGCGCTACGGCCGGCTGCTCGACAAAGATCGTCTCGAAACCGAGACCATCTACCATCAGCTTGAAAATCAATATGGAATTCCGGTCGTCTCCGGCACGTTCGAAATCGAAGCCTCAACGGCTGGGTGCGAGCTTGCCGGATTGCTCGAAATCGATGCGGGAGCGCCCGTGCTCGTGATCAATCGAACGTCGTACACCGAGCCACGCGACCCGATCTATTTTCAGGTACGTTCCTACCGCGCGGACCGGGTGCGCTACCGGCTCGAGCTCCGGCGTGACTTCCCGAATCAGCCAAATCAGCTCACGGAGTTCGCACCGGTCTTCGAGACAGGACGAGAGTGAGTGCCCGTTCCTGTCCAGCGAGTTGGACGATCGTTCAGGTCTCGATGTTCCAGGGCCATTCCAGATCACTCCCCCGGCTCGTCGTGACGAGTCTCCTGGCCGGCACTCTGCCCGGTAGGGTGATCCGTCTATCGGCTCCAGTCGCTCGCTGAGGAGAATGTGCGTGAGTAAACCTCGAATCGGCTTTGTCGGCGTTGGCTCCATGGGTCGCCCAATGGCGCTGCGGCTCCTCGAGGCCGGCCACGACGTCGTCTTCACCAGTCGTCGCAACGAGACAATCCTGGCACTGGAGAAGGCGGGAGCGCGTGGCGTGCCAACCCCGTTGATCGTGGCGGAAGAGTGCGACGTCTTTCTCACCTGCCTGCCCGGCGATTCCGAGTTGAACGACGTCTATCTCGGCCCTGAGGGCGTGGTCGAATACCTCTCACCAGGTTCGATCATCATCGACTTCACGACCGCGTCGCCGGTGATGATCCAGCGTGTCGCCGCCGAGGCTTCGCAGCGCGACATTCGTGTGATCGATGCGCCGATCAGCGGCGGAACTTGGGGAGCAGAGCGCGGCACGCTGACCGTCATGGCCGGGGGTGACGAGCGCGACCTCGCCGAGGTCGCGCCGGTTCTCTCGGTGCTTGGGGAGCGCATCTTTCACGTCGGCGGTGTCGGTTCGGGCAAGCTCTTCAAACTTCTCAACAACCTCCTCGCAGGGACGACGATGGTGCTCATCGGGGAGGCGCTTGCCATTGCCGCCAACGCCGGGGCCGATCTGGACATGCTCTACCGGGTCATATCGTCCAGCTCTGGCAACTCCAACATCTGGTCCGATTCGGTGCCGAAGATGATTCATGGCGACGAGAACGCGCCCGGATTCCGGCTGGAGCTGATGCGCAAGGATATCCGGCTGGCTGCCTCGCTGGGTGAAGACCTCGGTACACCCGTTCCGCTCACGACGTTGGCGCTGCAGTTCTACACGGCCGCTTGCGCGCGAGGAATGGGCAAGCACGCGGCCAACGACGTGGCGCGCCTGGTTGGCCGGCTGGCCGGGGCCGACTTCCGCCGGCGGGACGCTGAAACGACGAACGAGGAAAGCCCCGACTCGTAGCGTGCGGCCGGTCGGCGCTCTGTCGCGCATGACGCATCGATGAGCCCTGGCCATCATTGCTCACCCATGCGTTCGTCAGGCGCTGGTGGCGATGGTCGCGCGCAGGACGCCAGCCTTCTCAGCCCGAACAGTGATGCCGACCTCGGTGGCGGCGGGCGCGGCGATCAACCATTCAACATGGCCACGGCTGAGATTCGGGTAGCGAGCCGAGAGGTGAAAACCGCTGTACTGGCTGACGCGCCCGGCGAGATGATCGAGCTGCTGCGTGGCCGTGGCGCTACCCGGCAGCAGCCGGGCGCCAGGCGGGAGCTCGATCCGGGCCGTGAGTGGGCGCCCCATCGTCCGGTTGCGCTCGCTGCCCGACGTCGCTAGGAACCCGTCGTTGCCGACGTTGGCCCAGACACGATAGAGGCCCGGCTCCAGCAATTCGGCACCGCTCGCGATGAGGCGCAGCCGTGGCGCGGTGCCCATGGCCGCGAGCGCGAATGGAACGGCGCGCGCCAGCACGTCGGGTAGCAGTGGACCCGGCGGATTCATCAGCCCGAACTTGACCTCCAGCCCACCCAGCTCGACCAGACCCAGCTGCGGATGCTGGAACGGATGCCAGCGATTGAATCCGCGCCCACCGGCACACTCATCGAGCAGCCTGAGTATCTTCAGGTCGTCCTCGTCGGTTCGTTCCTCCTCCAGCTGCAGGTAGTTGGTGCTCGCGATCCCGGCGTGATGGGCCAGGCCCCAGAGCTCGGTCATGAACGACATGACGCCAAGGTGGTCGTAGAGCCAATCGCTCTCGACCCCGAACGACGGCACCCCCGGTTGGTAGGGATTGCTGTGAAAAGGAGATTCGCAGCGATATCCGGTGGCGGCTTCCCCCAGCGCGCCGATCGCCTTATAGGCGCGCAGGTCGAGCGCTGGGATCAGCTCGTCGGCGTAGCGGGCCGAAGCACGCAGGATGAGCCCGGCGGCGGTGTGGTGGAGCTGCGCGCCGTGAATATTGCGGTGCGCAAGCAGGAAGGCGGCCACCGCGCGGGTCTCCGGCTCGCTGAGCGGGTAAGGCCCCGAGCCTGTCTGGGACCATGACGGCTGCCAGTCCGCCGGAAAGTTGCGGTTGAAATCGAGTCCGGCCGGCGACGGCGCCAGGGTGATCTTGCCACCATCCCAGTCGCGGACAAGCCCCTCGGGATAAACGAAGTAGTACTCTCCGCCGTACTCGTGAGGACCGCGCTTGAGCATGATCCGCGGGTCCCGTGTCGAGATCTTCCACGGCCCGGCCGGATCTTTCAGTCGCATCTGGCCAATCAGGCCGTCGCCGTCAAGATCGATTTGCTCGAGGCCGTCGAAGGCGCCGTCGAGGGGGTCGACCGGGAACGGGGCCAGGGTGGAGCGTACGGCCGCGCTCGAGGTGAGGAACTGCTCGCTACCGTCGACGGCAATGCGCGGGATGACATAGACAGCCGTCTCGTCCAGCAGGCGCCGCGCCTCGGGATCGTCGTGGTAGCGTGTCAGCAGGTGGTGGATGGTGGCCAGGGCGACCGACGAGGCCGTCACCTCGGCCGCGTGGATGTTGGCATCGATGTAGTAGGCGGGTTTCTCATGGTCGGGACCGGTCTGCCGGTTCGTCAGCGTCATGACCCAGATCGAGCGCCCCTCACGACTCTCTCCGATGCTCTCGAGCGTCGCTAGCGACGGATAGGCCTCGACCCAGCGCTGGAGCAAAGCGGTCATCAGGTCATAGGTGTAGTAGCGGTCGGGACGCCACTCCGCCGACTCAGCCAGGTAATGCAGCTCGATGAAGTTCACCCGTTCCATTCCGTCCAATCCCCCTAGGTCGCCGCACGCCGTCACGTCGCGGCCATCATAGCCCGCCAGGGCTGAGCTCGGGTATGCGCTCCCATGTGGCAACTGTCGGACGTTCGACTGTCCCCACTCTCACGATCCGCTCGCGGCATGAGCAGTAAGACCGCGGATGACGTGGAGCGGCTCGTGTCATCGTTCGGGGGAGTGTGTCCACGATCATCTGGTGAGGGCCGAGCCATTCCGTCTAGAATGGACGTGACTCCCAGGGGTAGAAGCGTTGCGATCGATCTGTCGCCGGTTAAGGCGGTGAAGGGAGAAGAGGATGCGTGCTGCCGTCTGCTACGAGCATGGCCAGCCGCTCGTCATCGAAGAAGTCGACCTCGATTCGCCCAAGCGCGGCGAGGTGCGCGTCCGGATCGGTGCGGTCGCGATCTGCCACAGCGATGTCCATCTCATTCGGGGTGAATGGGCCGGCTCGTTGCCGGTCATCGCCGGTCACGAGGCTTCCGGCGTGGTCGAAGCGGTCGGCGACGACGTGCGCCGCGTGCGACCGGGAGACCACGTCGTCGTCTCGCTGCTCCGCTCGTGCGGGCACTGCTTCTTCTGCCAGCGTGGCGAGCCTTTTCTGTGCGAGGGTACGTTCGCTCTGCGGACCGAGACTCGCCTGCACACCCGCGCTGGCGAGCCGATCATTCAGGGCATCAGCACCGCCGCCTTCGCCGAGCAGGTCGTGGTCGATCAATCACAACTCGTGCCGGTACCGGAAGACTTGCCGTTCGACCGTGCGGCGCTGCTGGCCTGCGGTGTCATCACCGGCGTCGGCGCGGCCGTCAACACCGGTCAGGTGCGACCGGGCTGCAGCGTCGCCGTCGTCGGCGTGGGCGGAGTAGGACTCAACGCCGTTCAGGGCGCGCTCCTCTCCGGAGCCAACCCGATCATCGCGCTGGACGTGTTGGACACGAAGCTTGAGGCAGCGCGCGCGTTCGGCGCGACGCACGGAGTCAACGCCCAGGACCCGCAGGCGGCCGAGCGGGTGCGCGAGCTGACCGAGGGCCGTGGCGTTGACTACGCGATCGTTGCGGTTGGAAGCGCCACGGCAGCGGCGCAGGCGATTGGATTGACCCGCCGAGGCGGCACTGTCGTGATCGCCGGGATGCCGCACGCCGATGCCAGCTTCCCACTGCCCGTGTTTCGCTTCGTCGGATCGGGCCGGCGGATTCTGGGAAGCTCCATGGGCTCGACACGTTTGTCGGTCGACGTGCCGCGGCTGGTCGGGCTCTACCAGCAGGGCCGGCTCAAACTCGATGAGCTGATCAGCGGCCGCTACCCGTTGAACCGGATCAACGAAGCCATCGAAGAGATGGAGACTGGTCGTTCGCTGCGCAACGTGATCGTGCTCGAATAATAGGGTCACTTGGATGCGGATGAGCGAGACGCGGGTGGAGGTTGAGTTTATCCGCCTCCTCCCACGACGGCTTGCGTGCAGCGCCCGATGACTCAGCCGGCGCTGCCCCTAGTGTGCGCTGACCGGCACGCGAGCCAGGGCGATGACTGGGTTGCGCATGTCCATCAGAGAGACGCCCACGCCAAAGGTCAGAAACTGCCCTCGAGGTATGAGTTCGATGACACAGGCCGTGTCTCGCCGCTCATCCGGCAATAGGGACAACAAGGCTTTTGGCAATTCGTCCACTTTGATCGAACCGGCGGGGTGGACAATCGCCGTGGCGTGGAAGCTGATCGTGGCCGGCGGGATGGGCAGGATGAGCGCGAGCGGCCCACCCCGGCGTAGCGGCACCGTCACTGCCACCTGACTGCCGGTCGCGATCTGCCGTGCTTTCCAGCTTTCCGGTGCGACTGCCAGATACAATCGCTGCCCGGCTGTGGCATAGACGACACCGCTCGAGCGTGGCTCTCCGCCCGGCGTGACGTGGCTGACCACCGCAAACGATGCGCGAGCGAGAGCCCGCCAGACCTCGTCACTGGTCAGTCGCGCGATCGGGGCAGCCGCGGTGTCTCGCGTTGGACCACGGGGCGCTGCCGTGCTGACGTTTTCGAGGCCGGCCGAGCCGGGCTTGGTTCGCGTAGTCATGGTCACCTCCCGAGATTTCCGGTGCCGCGCCCGCTAGAGAGCGGCACCGGCATTGAATTCACGGTGTGCTGGCGCTCTCGGCGGCCAAATCGTCGATCGGCTCGGTGGCCGGACTGGCCAATGTGGCGCCCGCGACGAGCAGTTCTTCGCCCGTCGCCGTCTCTGTCGTGGGCACGGGCGTGCCTTCGACCCGTCGCTTCAGGTTCGTGAACTGCCGCATCTGCATGATCCAGTGCTCCACCTCCAGGAAGAGGACGCTCATGATCGGCTGCAGCCAGCGAGGCTTGAGGCACCAGTAGCCACTGACCACCAGCCGCGTGCGACCGCCCGGTTTCTCTTCCAGCAAGAATCCCCAGAGTGAGTCGGTGAAGTACGTTGGCCGGGGTCCGGACGGATCAAACGGACGCCCGCGCAGGTCGAGACGAAGCCCGTAATCCGAGGAAGCGTCCCGGCTCCATGGCTGCCACTTCCCACCACATGCTCCCATCCGGCATTGATGACAGATGGTCTCCAACGGCAATCTGTTGCCACTCCGGATGAATCTCGTCCGTGCTGACACGCCCCCAGTTATCGAGGCGATCCCAGCTATACCATCCGCCCCGATCCGTGCCCATCTGCGCCAGCCAGGGCCAGACGCGTTCGGGTGGGGCGTCAATCGTGACCGCCATCGTCGCGCTGCGAGTGCCACCCGGGATCAGGTCACTGCCCGGGTAGACGGGCGTCCACCTCCTCGCTGGTGGCGCCCCAGCGAAGGAGCCGGGGCCGGATGGCGAGGGCGTAGGTTCCCAGCGAAAGACCTAAGAATCCGGCTATCTTGCGGGCGGTATGCATGGTGGGATCTCCGTTTCTGAGCCGGTTGAACGCTCGACACCGATCTCGTTGACGATCTTGACGCGCGCGGAGCGGCCGCACGGTAGGTCGGCATGCACGCTTCATCAGCGACAGCCGCATCTGAGTCGCGCCCGTTTCCAGCCTAGGCCGGTGGTAATGACAGTGATGTCGCAACGCTCACGTGCAGCGTGTCAATTTCGCGCCAACCGTCGTGATGCGGTGGTCCGTTCGCTGGCACATGACCACGAGTTGAGTCAGGTCTCGCTTTCGGAAAGGATGTTGACGCCCACGGCAGGGCGTGGCCTAATACGCCACATCAACCTGTAGTGATGTCATGACAATAACAACAGTCCGGCTAGACATTGTTCGAGCAGTCTGATAGCTTCTGCATTCGGTGATTCCGTCGATATAGGTGGGCCAGGGGGCGACGCTCGATGAGGTACGGTTTCGTCATCGACAACCGGAAGTGTATCGGTTGTCATGCGTGTACGACTGCGTGCAAATCAGAGAACCAGGTGCCGCTCGGGGTATTCAGGACGTGGGTCAAGTACACCGAGAAAGGTGAGTTCCCGAACACACGGCGTCATTTCAACGTGATGCGCTGCAACCACTGCGAGGACGCGCCATGCGTCACGGTCTGTCCGACCAAGGCGCTGTTCAAGCGGCCGGACGGCATCGTCGATTTTGATTCCTCTCGTTGTATCGGCTGCAAATCCTGCATGCAGGCCTGCCCGTACGACGCGATCTACATCGATCCCTTCGACAATACGGCGGCCAAGTGCAACTACTGCGCTCATCGGGTCGATCTCAATCTCTTGCCGGCCTGCGTCGTGGTCTGCCCGGAAAAGGCGATCATCGCGGGCGACATGGACGATCCGGCCAGCGACATCAGCCATATCCTCGCGACCGAGAACGTGATCACGCGCAAGCCGGAGCAGGGGACCAAGCCGAAGCTCTTCTACGTCGACGGCGACGCATCGAGCCTGACGCCCGAGGTTCAGAATCGGACGACGGGTTATCTCTGGGGGCAGGTGCGAGAAGACGGCCGGCCGGCTGAGGCGCTGCAGGCAACCGTGACGCGCGACACTCCGCCCGAAGCGGACGTCGTCTACGACGTTCATCATCCCAAACCGTGGGGCTGGAAGGTCGCGACCTATCTCTGGACGAAGTCGATCGGCTCTGGGGCAGTGCTGGTCGCGGCGATCCTGCTCCTCTTTGGCTGGGTCGGCAACCACGCGACCTTCGACGTCGCCGCTCCGATCGCAGGCATGATCTTCATCGCCATCACCACGTTTCTTCTGGTGGTCGACCTGAAACGGCCCGAGCGATTCTGGTTCCTGATGGCCATTCCCAATCCGACGTCCTGGCTGGTCTGGGGCGGGTACATCCTGTTCGTCTTCAGCGGGGTCGCGTTCGTCTGGCTATTGGTGTCGCTCCTCGGCATGCACGGGGTGCAGGATGCCATGATGGGGGCAGGCATTCCGCTGGCGCTGGCATCCGCGGGCTACACGGCGTTCCTCTTCAGACAGGCGGAGGGGCGAGATTTCTGGCAGAGCCGCCTCTTGCTGCCGCAATTGATCGCGCAAGCGGTGATCGCGGGCACGTCGGCGCTAATGCTGATTGGCGTTACCGCCGGTGCCTCGGAGCACGAGCTGCGCATCTTGACCGGGATCCTTGGAGTCAGTGTCTTCGTCTTCGGCGTCCTGCTGGCCATCGAGCTCGGCATGCCGCACGCCAATCTTCACGTCAGTAAGACGGTCAACCTGCTCGCTCATGGCCCATATCGCACGACGCTCATTGGGGCGGTCGTGCTGCTCGGCATCCTCGTGCCGCTTGTATTCGCGGTGATCGTATTGGAATCAAGCACCGTCATTATTCCGGCCGCGTTCGGCGCCGGAGCCGCGCTGGCCGGACTCTGGTCGTATGAGACGATCTGGGTCAGTGCCGGTCAAGACATCCCATTGAGCTGATGGACGGGAAGAGGACATCCAGATGGTGACGATCAAGCCCCAAGACTCGGTCGCGGCGACGCCCGCCGCTGCTCCGGCCAGACGACAGGTCGAGCAGCCCTTCGTGCCGGAGCAGACGAGCGGACTGGCTTCGTACCCGCCTCCCGAACAATGGGATGACTGGGTCGAGTACGAGCCGCGCGCCTGGCCCGAGAAGCGGGAGCACCACTACATGCTGGTGCCGACGACCTGCTTCAACTGCGAGTCGGCCTGCGGGCTGATGGCCTACGTCGATAAAGAGACGCTGCAGGTTCGCAAGCTGGAGGGGAACCCGTTCCATCCCGGTAGCCGTGGCCGCAACTGCGCCAAGGGCCCGGCGACCCTGACCCAGATCTACGATCCCGATCGCATCCTCTACCCGATGAAGCGGGTCGGGCCGCGCGGGTCCGGCAACTGGGAACGCGTCTCCTGGGATGACGCGCTGGATGCCATTGCCGGCAAGATTCGCGCGGCGCTGACCGAGGGTCGTCAGAACGAGGTGATGTATCACGTCGGCCGGCCGGGGGAAGACGGGTACATGGAGCGCGTGCTCCAGTCATGGGGCATTGACGGCCACAACTCGCACACCAACATTTGCTCGTCGGGCGGCCGCACCGGTTACGCCTTCTGGATGGGGATCGACCGGCCATCACCGGACTACGCCAACGCCAAGTTCATTCTCTTGTGCAGCGCCCACCTCGAGAGCGGGCACTATTTCAACCCGCACGCGCAGCGCATCATCGAGGCCAAGTCGAAGGGCGCCAAGATCGCGGTCATCGATCCGCGCCTGTCGAATACCGCCTCGATGGCTGACTACTGGCTGCCGACCGCGCCGGGAACCGAAGCCGCGCTGCTGCTTGGCATTGCCAACGTCCTGATTCAAGAAGATCTCTTCGACCGGGAGTTCGTGCGGCGCTGGACCAACTGGGAAGACTACCTGCGAACCGTCCATCCGGAGGCCGAGGTTTGCTTCGACAGCTTCGTGGCGGCCCTCAAGAACGAGTACGGCACATACACGCCGGAGTTCGTCGAATCCGAATGCGGCGTGCCTGCGGCGGCGGTCACCGAGATCGCGCGCGAGGTCGCCGCCGCGGGTTCGGCCCTTTCGACGCACACCTGGCGGGCCGCGTCTGCCGGCCACCTGGGTGGATGGTCCGTCCCGCGCACGCTCTTCTTCCTGAACGTTCTGACCGGCAGCATCGGCACTCCGGGCGGCACCGCCCCGAACGTCTGGGACAAGTTCGTGCCACGACCGTTTGCCGAGCCGGCCAAGCAGAAGGTCTGGAACGAGGTCTCCTGGCCGAAGGAATACCCGCTGGCGCACCACGAGATGAGCTTCCTGCTGCCCCACCTGCTCAAGGAGGGCCGGGGCAAGCTTTCGATGTACTTCACGCGGGTCTACAACCCGGTCTGGACCAACCCGGATGGCTTCACCTGGATGGACGTGCTGAAGGATGAATCCAAGGTCGAGCTTCACGCCGCGTTGACGCCGACCTGGAGCGAGAGCTCCTGGCTGGCTGACTACGTGCTGCCCATGGGAGTCGGCGCCGAACGGCACGACACTCACTCCTACGAGACCCACGCCGCGAAATGGATTGCGCTGCGCCAGCCGGTGGTGCGCGTCGCCATGGAACGACTGGGGAAGAAGGTCGACTTCACCTATCAGGCGAACCCTGGCGAGGTCTGGGAAGAGAACGAGTTCTGGATCGAGCTATCGTGGCGTATCGACCCGGACGGCTCGCTCGGAATTCGAAAGTATTACGAATCCCCGTACCGTCCAGGTGAGAAGGTGACGGTCGACGAGTACTACGGCTGGATCTTCGAGAACTCAATTCCCGGCCTGCCGGAAGCCGCGGCCGCCGAAGGGCTAACGCCACTCGAATATATGCGAAAGTACGGCGCTTTCGAGATTGAAAAGCAGGCGATGCGCCAATTCGATGACGAAGTGCCTGCCGTCGAGCTGGCCGGCGCGTCAGTTGACCCCGTAAGCCAGGTCATCCTGAGTCCGACTGCGAAGCCGCACAGCCCCGAGATCACGCCGATGCCGGGAAATCCTCCGGGACCCGACGGACGGGCAGTCGGCGTCATGGTCGATGGACAGCCCTGCCGTGGCTGGCCGACCCCGTCAGGCAAACTTGAGTTCTTCTCGCGCACGGTCTACGAATGGGGCTGGCCGGAGTACGCCATTCCCACGTACATCGACAGTCATGTGGCGCCGAAAGTCCTCGACCGTCAAGCGGGCGAGATGACGCTGCTGCCCAACTATCGCATTCCAACGCTGATTCACACCCGCTCGGGCAACGCCAAGTGGCTCAATGAGATCAGTCACTCGAACCCGCTCTGGCTGCACCCGTCCGATGCCAACCGGATCGGCGTCAAGACGGGCGATCTGGCTCGGGTTGAAACCGAGATCGGCTACTTCGTCGACAAAGTGTGGGTGACCGAAGGGCTGCGGCCCGGCGTGGTAGCCTGCTCGCACCACCTCGGTCGCTGGCGTCTCGACGAAAATGGGGCAAACGATAACTGGTCGTCGGCCAAGGTCTCGATTCGGGAGACGGATCCCGGCGTCTACTTGATGCGGCAGACGCACGGCGTCCGACCGTTCGCCAGCAGCGATCCTGACTCGAAGAAGGTCTGGTGGAGCGACGCCGGGGTTCATCAGAACCTGACGTTCCCCGTGCAGCCGGACCCGATCAGCGGGGCGCACGCCTGGCACCAGCGGGTGCGCGTCGTCAAGGCGTCGCCCGGCCGACCGCTACGGCGACATCATGGTCGACACCGGGCGCTCGATGGAGGCCTTCCACCGCTGGCTGAAGATGGCTCGTCCCGCGCCGGGACCCGGCAACCTGCGGCGGCCGCTCTGGCTGCTGCGCCCCTACAAGCCGGACCCGGCTGCCTTCCAGATTGACGGGCCAACCGGACGATAGAGAATCCAGGGCGGCGGGTGATCACATCCGCCGCCGATCGGTCCTGCGGTCAGACTGCAACTTCGTGCGCACGGTCTAAATTCATCCTCTCATGATTCTGCGCAAAACACGGGAGATCGGTGTAGAGTGTCGTGTGGAGACCCGCCTTGCGGCCCGTCACGGTCAGTTGCCACGAAACGGAGCACTCGATGCCGAGACGCCCATCCTTACGCGCGATTCTGACCAATCTCGATCAACCCATGCCGCGGCGCGAGAAGCTGTCGAAGCTCTCGCGTAACCTCTGGCGCCGCGTCGTGCTGCGTCAAACCTGCTGCGGCCATCCCGGAGAGCCCGGCTGCTGACAGCACGATCATGCATCCGGTCCGGATGGACACCATCATCACGAACATTGACATAACGAGCAACGAATGAGCGACGATGGACCAACTCGGTGAACGGTCCATCTGTCCGGTGGAGATAGCTGGAGGGTGCGAGCAATGACTGGTATCATGCCGATCCGCATGGTGGTACGCGATTACGACATCGTGGGTCCGGTCGTAAAGGGGGATGTCGTTCCTGAGGGGATCTCACTCACCCTCGATCGCGCCGCCCCGATCTCGCAGTTTCGCGCCGATACGACGTTTCAGGCGGGTGAGATGTCGATGAGCAAATATCTGATCGGCCTCTCCGAGGGGGACCGTAGCATCGTCGGATTGCCCATCTTCCCGATGCGCGCCTTTCGCCATCGCTGCTTTTTCGTGCGACGCGATAGCGGTCTCACCAGCTTCACGCAGCTCGAAGGGAAGCGGGTCGGCACGAACGGGTGGTTCGATACCGGCAACACCTGGAGCCGCGCGGCGATGCGCGCCGATGGAGTGCGGCTCGATCGCATCGAGTGGTGGGTCGGCACGATCGACCAGTCGACCGACGCGGCTTTTGGCCATCAGTCCTTCGCCGTCGTGCCGGAGGGCCTCAACGCCGTGCCGAGCGGCAGTACCCTGCAGGATATGCTGATCGACGGCGGGATCGACGCCATGATGGTGCCCTGGCCGCCGCGGCGTTTTTACGAGACGAACAGCCCGATCGTGCGCCTCCTTGCCAATTATCCAGAGGTCGAGCAGGAATACTACCGGCGAGTTGGCTACTATCCGGCGCATCACATCGTTGGGCTGCGGCGCGAGGTGTTCGAGGAGGCTCCCTGGGTCGCATTGCGCCTCTTCGAGGTAATGGAGCGCTCGCGTCTCTACTCACAAAACGTGCGCGTGCAGCTCACCGACGTGACCCCCTGGTCGATCACCGATCTGGAGACGACGGTCGCGTTGCTCGGTGACGACTGGCAACCGTTTGGCGTCGAGCCGAACCGGACCATGATCGCGGACTTCTGCCACGAGCAATTCGCGCAAGGGCTCGTCTCCCAGAAGCTCGATCCGGCGCTGGCCTTCGCTGATTTCGAGCAGGCGACGAAGACAGCGCCCAGGTGAGAGACGAACAGGCTTGCGCGCGACGGGCGATCGTCGAACGTGCCGCGCAACCAACCATCTGCTCGAGAATACCCGGCTGCCCGATCGAGCCTGTGTAACGCCCCGTTTACGTTTGCCAGCTAACGTAAGAGACCGAACCAGGGCCGGCGGGAACGGCCCTGGGTTTGGTTGTTGACGGTGATGGCTTGACCGCGCCGGTGCCGTGGTACGTACCTCAATTACCTGGATCAACGGGCATTCCAGTGGCTCAACGAGCCTTGTCACCCGCTGCGATCATCGTGGGCAGTGGGTGGCACATGGAGCCTCCGAGCCTGCGCCCGGCGCCTGCCTGCCGTTCATTCATCAACGTTTCAGCTACCGGATCTACGCTCTTGCAACGACGGTCTTGATGGGTGAGGTATCACTCTGGGTTGGATGTGGGTCACACGGATGAATGACGATTTTTCTATGGTGCAGATGAGCGCGCTGCCAGGTGTCGCGATCGATGGGTTGCCATCGGAGCGGGCGGCGGAGCGTCGGGTAACGTGGGTGGGAGCAAACCTGCGCCGCGTCGCGCTTGGATTGATACTGGCGGCGTCAGCCTGCATGAATCTGTTTCAGGTGAGTCGCCTCGGCTACGGCAACGTGTATTACGCGGCCGGCGTAAAGAGCATGCTCGAGAGCTGGCACAACTTCTTCTTCGTCTCGTTCGACCCGGGCGGGTTCGTGACCATCGACAAACCGCCACTCGGATTCTGGCTGCAAGCAGCGAGCGCCGAGATTTTCGGCTTTCACGGCTGGAGCCTGGTCCTGCCCGAGGCGCTGGCCGGAGTTGGCTCGGTCGCGCTGATCTACTACCTGATCCGACGCTCCTTCGGTGATCTGGCCGGGCTATTGGCGGCGGCCATCATGGCCGTCACGCCGGTCGCGGTCGCGACGAACCGCAGCAATATCGTCGACAGCCTGCTCGTCTTCACGCTGCTGCTGGGAACCTGGGCCGTGTTGCACGCCACGCGAAACGGGAAGGCTGCGCTGGCTGGTCCTGGCGATGTTCCTGGTCGGAGTGGGGTTCAACATCAAGATGCTCCAGGCCTATCTCGTCGTGCCGGCCTTCGTCGCCGTCTATTTTTTGGGCACACGTCTTCGCTGGCGAACCCGAATCTGGCACCTGGCCGTAGCCGGTCTGGTGCTGCTGGTGGTCTCCCTGTCGTGGGCGACGGCCGT
Organism: uncultured Chloroflexia bacterium; assembly: GCA_963725815.1. Classification (GTDB taxonomy): domain Bacteria; phylum Chloroflexota; class Chloroflexia; order Thermomicrobiales; family Thermomicrobiaceae; genus CALAGB01. The sequence goes on along the minus strand of CAVSAD010000020.1, from coordinate 306,683 downwards.
TGATCTGACTCCGGCCAGCCAGCGGCCCTACGTCGGGTCGAGCGACACCAACTCCGAGTACAACCTCATATTCGGCTACAACGGGCTGAACCGGCTGCTGACGGGAAGTTGGTCCTTTCTCGGATTGCACGGTCGAGGCGTCGGTCGCGGTCCCGTCCAGGCTGGCCCCGCCCCGGCATCCCGCAACAACGGCGCTCGTTTCGGGTTCGGCCAGGGAGAAAACGGCGTTCCGGGCCCGTTGCGCCTGATCAACGCCCAGCTTGGCGGGCAGTCGGGCTGGTTGCTGCCCCTGGCGTTGATCGGGGTCGTCGCGGCCGGATGGCAGATGCGGCCACGCTTCCCGCTCGAAGGTCAACATCGGTCGATCCTTTTCTGGGGCGTCTGGCTGCTGGCGGGGGCGGGGTTCTTCAGCGTGGCCGGTTTCTTCCACTCCTACTACCTGGTGATGCTTGGCCCACCGATCGCGGCTCTCGGTGGAATCGGGCTGGCGGCGATGTGGCACGACTATCGAGGCACGAGCTGGCGCGGCTGGCTGCTGCCCTTCGCGCTGGTCGCCGTGGCCCTGGTGCAGCGTCACATCCTGCGCTCCTACACCACCTGGCATCCGTGGGTCGCGACTGCGATCACGCTCGTGGCCGCTGGCACCGCGGGGCTGCTGATCCTGCTGCGGGCTGTCAGATGCTTCGCAGCCAAACGACTCGGTCTGAAGCTCCAGAGCTTCCTCGGCCGCGGCGGCGTGGCGCTCCTGGTGGTCGGAGTTCTCGCCATCGGGCTGGCTCCATCAGCCTGGGCCATGGAGACGACGCTGAACGGTGCGGGCGGGCTGCTCCCGACGGCCGGTCCCGGCGCGCGCGGGTTCCCGGGCGGAGGCCGGGGCGGGTTCCAGCCCAACCGCCAGTTCGACATCCCGGGCCTTCCCAATACGATCGCGCCGGGCGGTCTCGGGAATCAGGTCGATCCATTGACCCTGGAGTTCCTGCTGAAGAATCAAGGCAACACGAAATTCCTGGTTGCCACGCTCAACGCCAACAGCGCCGCGCCGATCATCCTGGCGACCGGCAAGCCGGTGATGGCGCTCGGAGGCTTCACCGGCAGTGACCCGATCCTGTCGGATGCGGCTCTGCAGAAGCTGATCGCGGACGGGACGGTGCGCTTCTTCATGGTTCAGGGCGGATTTGGGGGCGGGCGGGGATTTGCTCCGCCGGTCGCTCAAGGTGGAGACAACAGTGGCGCCTTTGGCTTCGGAGAAGGTCAAGAGCCCGGCCAGTTCCAACGAGGGCAATTCGGCGAGCCTCGAGCGAACGGCCAGCCTCCGTTCGGCGCGGCGGGCCAATCGCCCAACCAGTCGACCACCACGCAAGGCAGAGTCTCGGGCGAGAATCTGACTGCCTGGATTACCTCGAACTGCCTGCCGGTCAACCCGGCGTCCGTCAACGGCACGCAGAGCGCCGTGGGCCGGTCCGCTGGTCTCTACGATTGCGCCCCATAGCGTGGGCGGAATCGGCCCGGCGCGAACGACGGACCTGGAATGGGACGAGCGCGCCGTGAACACGATCTCGGCGCCAACCTTGGCGTCGGCTCAAGGGCTGGACGAGCAGGCAACTGCTGAAGACACCGCATGGTCCACGCCGTCGACACTCGCGTCGTATGTCGCGCTGGCGGGAATCCTCGTAGCAGGGTTCGCGATTCGCCTGCTCCTCTTTCCGCACGGCGTCTTCGAGGGGGACGCTCAGACCTTCCGCACCTGGGCCGTTCGGCTCGCGAGCGCCCCTTTGTCCGACTTCTACGCGTCGGCTCGTTCGGCCGATCATCTGCCGGGCGATCTCTGGTTTTTGTGGGGCATCGCGCATCTGTACCGCTGGTACTCACCCGCCATGAACGTGCACAGCGCCGGTTTCCTGTACCTGCTGAAGCTCGTTCCGGCAGTTGCCGACGCTGGTATCGGCCTGCTGCTCTTCGTCATCGCCCGCGGCTTTGCCGGACCGCGTGCCGGGCTGCTCGCGGCCGCGCTGTTCATGTTCAACCCCGCCTCGATCTTTCTGACTGCCACCTGGGGCCAGTGGGACTCGATCTCGGCCTTCTTCATGCTGGTCGGAATCTGGCTGCTGCTGCGCGGCAACCCGGAGTGGTCGCTTCCCGCTTTCACCTACGCCGCGCTCATCAAACCTCAGCTCGGTGCGTTGCTGGTGCTGGCTGGCCTCGCCTGGTGGTGCTGGACCATTCGTTCCCAGCGCGACCCCGGCACGTCCAGGGATGGCTTGCGAGACAGCCTTGGCAGGCTAGCCCTGGGGGTACTGGCGTCCATCGCGGTCTTTCTCGCGCTTGATCTACCCTTCAACGTCGGGTTGCCGCTGCTGCCGGCGCGCTGGTCGATTTTCGAGCGTATGAGCTACGCGCTTAATCGCCATCAATCGATCAGCGCCAACGCCTTTAATCTGTGGGGCGTGTTTGGCAGATCGTCCAACACCCTGTCGATCACGGACTCCCATGCATTCATGGCTGGGCTGAGCTACCAGCATTGGGGCGAGATCTTGCTCGGAGCGGCCGTCCTGACCGCGCTCCTGCTCTTCTGGCTCCGACCCGACCGCTCGATGGCCCTCTGGGCATCGCTGGCGATCACCTTCTCGCTGTTCATGCTTCCGACCCGCATTCACGAGCGCTATCTAATGCCTGCCGTCGTGCTGGCGCTACTCGTCTCCGCCATCGCGCCCAACTTGCGCTGGCTCGGAATCGCGCTGTCGCTCACGTACTTTGCCAACATCGTCTACGTTTACCACTATCTCAATCAGGTCGGGTTTGGAGGGAGAGGTACGAACCCAAACGACCTGATCCCGCTTGGGATCTCAACCGTGAACGTCTTCCTGCTGCTGGTCGTCTTCGCCGCCGGATTCGTTCTCGCGTCTGGATCGAGTCCACGCGATGAGCGTCAGACGATTCAAGCCTATCCGGAGGACCTGGGACCTTCCGTCTGGCCGCTCCAGAGCCTGCCGGGCGCCAACACTGATTCAGGCTTGCCGGAAGGACGCGTTTGATGCAGTCGCTGGTGATCCGTCCTCGCTGGCTGGTGTTGAGCGGCGTGCTCGTGGCGGTTCTGCTGGTGCTGAGCCTATCGACCGGCATGGCGCTGGGAAGCACGCCCGCGGGTCCCACCCGAGCCGGAGGTTTCGCCGCCAGCGGTCAGGGGGCCTGCAACCCGGCCGGTTTCGGCGGCCCACAGTTTGCCGCCAGCGTGTTGACCGACCCGGCGACCGCCATTGCCGGCGCGTTGAGTCTTTCCATGGGCCAGTTGCAGCAGGCGCTCTCGTCGGGCGCGACGTTGAACCAGATCCTCACTGCCCACGGGATGACCAGCCGGCAGGTTATCGATTCCGTGACCTCCGGGCAGAAGGATCAGCTCGATCCGCAGGTGGCGAATGGTCGCATCACGCTCGATCAGGAAACCGCCATGCTGGCGAGTGAACAAGCGCGCATCGACGACGTGCTGTCGGGAAAGACGCCGCTATCGATGCCGGCAGCGCCTGCGCGCGGCCTGGGCCAGAGCAGTCGAGGGCGCGGTCAGAACTGCGGCGGCTGATCCTTCTTGGCGCCAACCAACGTGGTCGCCGTCACTCCTCAGACCCTCGAGTCCGCCTGGTGTGATTCCCGCTGCGTCTGTTCTAATTGAGTGATGGAAGCGGTGATCTTCGTCGGAATTCAAGGGGCGGGAAAGTCGACCTTTTACAAGGAACGCTTCTTCGACACGCACGTGCGGATCAATCTTGACATGCTGAAGACGCGTCATCGCGAGGCGCTACTGGTGGAGGCGTGCATCAAGGCGAAGCAACGTTTCGTCGTCGACAACACCAACGCCACCGCCGCGCACCGGACGCGCTACCTCGAGCCAGGCAAATTGGCCGGCTTCCGTCTGGTCGGCTATTTCTTCGACGTTAGCACGAGTGATGCCTTGCGACGCAACGCAGGTCGACGCGGCGATCAGCGGGTGCCCGTGAAAGCCATCTACGGGACCCAGCAGCGGCTCGAGCCGCCGAGCTACGCCGAGGGGTTCGACGAACTCTTCCGGGTCTGGATCGACGACGACGGGCGAACCGTGGTTGAGCCGACTCCGCGAAGTTGAGTCAAATCCTTCGACGCAAGGGGTTCAGCGGGAAGTGTGGGCGAGAGAACCGTGTCCGCGAGATGGATGCACGCGGTAACCCTCGCCATGTGAGCACGTGATGGTGTCGACCGGTAGCGGGCTAGGCGACGAGGTTCTGGAGCGGCAGATTGCCGATGACCATCCAGATGCCGAGAAGCGCGACGAAGGTCGCGAAGCCGCGCTGCAGGCGCTGCTCGTCGAGCTTTCCGGCGAGTGACGCCCCCACAAAAGCGCCTATCGCGCCCCCGACCGTGAAGAGCGCCGCCATGGTCAGGTCAAGCGAGCCATAGCGCAGGTGCGCCGCCAGGCCCGACGCCGAGTTGATCGCGATGACGACCAGCGATGTGCCGACCGCCACGCGCATGTTGAGCCCCAGGATCAGCACCAGCGCCGGAACGATCAGGAAGCCACCGCCGACTCCGAAGAAACCGGTCATGACTCCGACGCCGAGGCCGGTCGCGATCATCGGAATCCAGTCGTCCCGAATCGCGCGACTGTCAGCGATCTTGGCCGGGATCTTCGGCGAAAGGAACATGCGGGCGGCGACCACGAGCATCAAGAAGCCGAAGAGCACGAGGATGACGGCACCGGGGAGCAGGTGGTTGACCCATGCGCCGGCAAATGCGCCGAGGATCCCGGCTACGCCGAACGGGATAGCGGTGCGAAAGCGAACCCGGCCCGCTCGCCAGTGGGGGACGGCACCGGCCGCCGACGTCGCCCCGACCACCGCCAGCGAGGTGGCTGTCGCCAGGTGCGCGTCCTGTCCCATGATGAAGACGAGGATGGGGACGGTCAGGATTGACCCGCCCCCACCGATCATGCCGAGAGAGAGTCCGATCAAGGTGCCGAGCAGGATGGCGAGCATGCTCTAACCTGCTAGCGCTTGACCGGCAGACGCCGGGAGCTCCAGGCGATCATCCCACCCTGGAGATTGCTCACCTGTTCGTATCCGGCCTGAGAAAGCGCGCCGGCTGCGGCGGCGCTACGGTTGCCGCTGCGACAGACCATGATCAGCTCTTGCGAGCGATCGAACCGGCCGATGTGCGAGCCGAGCTGGCCCAGCGGAATGTGCACGGCACCTGGGATGTGGCCCTCTCGCCACTCGCTCGGCTCACGGACGTCGACGATCACCGCTCCGGCCGTCTGCCGCTGGTGTGCCTCGTCGGCGCCGATCTGAACGACCTTGGGCCGGTTGAAAATTGAACGAAATACCACCTGAGAGCGCTCCCTTGCGCTAGGAGGCCGCCACCGCGGCGACCACTTGCTCACGAACCGTTGGTAGATGTGCAGACGTCCAGGCGTCCATGCCGCCCTCGACATTGAGGATCGACGTGAATCCCTGTGCCTGCAGAACACTGGCCGCAATCATGCTGCGAACCCCTCCGGCGCAGATGACGGCGCAGCATCCGCTGGGATCGAGACTCTCGCATGCGGACCGAACCTTATAGAACGGGACGTTCGCGGCCGAGTCGATATGACCCTCTTGCCACTCCGAAAACTCGCGCACGTCCAGCACCGTCACGCTAGGATCGGTCTTGATTCGTTCATGCAGGTCGTGAACCGTAATGCCGGCCGTCGAGACGTAGTCGTGGCCCGTCTGCTCCCAACGCTGCATGCCGCCGGTGACATAGCCGTCGATGTTGGTGAAGCCGATCACCAGCAGCGCCTCGGAAGCTCGATGTGCTTCAAGGTCCGACTCGGTTACCAGCACCAGCCGAGCGGCGGGCGGGAAGACCAGCCCGACGCGGTTCTGGAACTGACCGCCGTCGAGATGGACGTTGATCGCGCCTGGGATGTGCCCGGCCGCGAAATCGGCGGGCGAGCGGACGTCGAGCACGAACGCGCCGGCGGTCTGGTGCGCCGCAACGTCGTCAACCGCAAGCTGGTGCAGCGATACCGGCAGCAATTCTTCGTCCGACATATTGAGGCGGACGATGCGCGCCATATTCGGCGGGCGCTCCGGCAGGCTCTCATTCATGTAGCGCACGAACTCGGACTGATCCGAGATCGTTAGGGCCGGGTTGAAGGTGCGCTCGAAGCCGATCGTCGTACCGGTCATCCGGTTGTTGACTCGTCCACACAGCGAGCCGGCCACGTGTCCCGGGTAGACCATCGTCCCCTCGGGAAGCTGTAGCAGCTTCTCGTGCAGGCTCTGGAACAGCGCGGTCGCGCCGTCTTTGCCGTCGACTGCCAGATCGGGGCGTGCCACGTCGCCGATGAAGAGCGAATCGCCAGTCAGCACCAGCCAGGGCGTCTCACCGCGTGTCGTGTCGATTGCCGCGACCGCGATGTGCTCAGGCCGGTGTCCGGGGGTATGCAGGATTCGGAGTCGAACCTCGCCGAGCGTGAGCTCCTGGCCATCATTCAATGCCAGGTGCTGGTATTCGGCGCCGCCATCTTTGTAGACGGCGATCTCCGCACCGGTCAGCTCGCTCAGCCGGTGGTGTCCGGAGACATGGTCGGCATGGTTGTGTGTCTCGATGATGTATCGAATAGTCAGGCCCTCGCGCGAGGCGATCTCGAGAATCTCATCGACCATGTCGATACGCGGGTCGATGACGGCCGCCTCGCCCGCGTCGGTCGAACCGACGACATAGGAGGCACACCCGATGTCCTGACGAACGATCTGCTCAAAATACACTAACCGTCTCCTAACCTTGCGCGATCAGCGCATCGAGGGCTCGCTTGAGCCGTTCCCTGGCCTCGGCCGCTACCGGCTTGAGCGCTTCGCTGTCGGAGATTCCGAGCATGGCCTGCGGATCCGCCATCTCCACCCGCGTTCCATCCGATTGGGAGCGCACGACGACGTTGCAGGGAAGCAACAAGCCGATCTCCCGCTCTTCCGTGAGCGCGCGGTGGGCGAGCTTTGGATTGCAGGCACCGAGGATGATGTAGGGCTCCATCTCCTCACCGATCTTTTCGTGCAAGGTCTTGCGCACGTCGATCTCGGTGAGTACGCCGAAGCCTTCCCCCTTCAGAGCCTCCTTGACGCGATCGATCGCCTCGTCGTAGGAGACGTCGAGCGTCGCGCCGAACCCGTAGTCAGTCTTCGTTGCCATCTTCGTAGATCTCCAAACGTTATGCCATCATATCAGTGAAGTTTGCGTTGTAGGGAACGCACCGTTCCCCCTAGCCGATGCCTCAGCCACCTCCGGGCGCGCAGGCCGGCGCCGACGCTGCGCCCATGCGAACACCGACCGAGGCGAAGGTCGAAAACTGTTTGCGGGTCTCGGTGGCGCCGCACTTCGGACAGGCGATCGCCTCTGAAGAGCTCGTGCTCCGGACCAGCTTTTCGAAATGCTCGCCGCAGCGATCGCAGCGATACTCGTACATCGGCACGCTTAGTTCTCTCCTTCCAATGTCAGCTGACGAGCCAGATCACCTTGTCGTGTCAGTTGGTTGAGCAGCATCTCCCGGGTCGCGCGACAGGCATCGAGGATGCGCGGATCGACCAGCGAATAGTGCATCTCGACGCCGACTCGCTCAACCTCGACGACGCCGCGCTGTCGCATGACCGCCAGATGCTGGCTGATCTTCGCCTGGCGTTGATTGGTCGATTCGACCAGGTCCTTCACTGCCAACGGGCCCGCGGCGAGTAGCTGCAGTATCTCCAACCGGGTCGGATCGGCCAGCATCTGGCAGATCTCCGCCTGGAGCCGGAACAGCTCTCGTCCTCGTTCTTGGTTGGTTTGCGTCATCACGGTGAGCGTCACATCCATTCGAATACGTGAATATAACGGGATCATACTCATAATGTCATGACATGTCAAGGCGGCGCGTGTTCAGTTACAGCCGTCCAGAGTCGGCCGACAACAACGGTCGGGACAAGCCACCGAGGACGCCATCCGGCCATTCAGATATTGGTGCTACAATGACGAGTAGGGAGTATGGACGAAAACGAAAGCCACGGCGCTCATGCAGCATTGTCCTCAGTGCCATCAATCACGCTCCGTCGTGCCGCTCATGAAAGCTGTGCAGCGTGGGTCTAATCCGCGCATCATGGAGTCGGAGTGGGGCTCGATGCCAGTTCAGCGCGCATCCCTCGGCGGTCGACGCGTCGCCGATCAGGTGATTGGTCAGCTCAAGCGCTCATCCGGTGGGCTGATTGGCGCGATGCAAAAGACTGCGGGCGTTGTCTTCGGGGTTGCGCTGGCGATCGTCGGCATTCCGGTTGTCGTTTTCGGACTGGTGCGCCTGATCTCCATCAGCTTCTGGTGGCTGCCGGTCGTGCTGGTGCTGTGGTTCACGGGAGTCGTCCTGCTAGTCATGCGCGCTTTGAGTCCGCGGGCGACGCCGAGTCCGTATCGGCACGCATTGGTTCGCCTTGCTGACCTCAGCTATTGCACCGATTGCGACGTAATCTTCGAGAATGCACGCGGCCGGATCGTGCCGGTCGCTGAGCTGCGTGATGTCTTGTACGCGGACAGCGAAGACGTCGATGTCGAGGGAGCCATTACCGGTCTTTAGGGCGGCGACGCCGGCCCCGGTGGAGCTTGGCGTGGAATGAACGCGGGAGCACACACGGTGCTCCCGCAATAACCCCGGGGTACGCGTTTGCCGAACGGAATGCCCGGTTCAGACACGTTCTCGACCAGCGTTCAAATCGCTACCCAGCGGTACCCGACTCCTGCGCCTGATCCGAGGTCACCGTCAAGGTCACGGTGTCGCCGGTGACCTCATCGATCCAGGTGGATGGGATGCGCAGGTCGTGGTGGAAGAGGAAGCCGGCCTTCACCACGATGACGTCGACGTCGCCGTCCTGGCTGTAGGCCACCTCATCGACCGTGCCGATCTTCTGCCCGTCACTCCCGACGACATCCGTGCCCGTGGTGATCCGCGCGGCCTGCTCGGGGAGGTTGTCCCGAACTTCGACCACCGGTGGGTTGATTGGAGCTTCGGCGAAGAATGGAGTGTTGCTCGAATACCCTAGCGGCGCGGTGCCGTAGGCCCAGTAGACTGAAGGCTGTCCGGTTCCGGAGACCCAGGCCTCGTCAGTGTAGGGGTAGTCGGCTGGATCAGCCGCCGTGAAACGCTGCTGGACAAACTCCTCGTGCTGATCGGCTTCTTGCTCAGTCAGCTTCAGATAGACCGTGCCTTCGTCGTCGACCCGGTCGAACGACTCGACCGGAATGATGCGATCGGAGTGAAAGAAAACGCCCGAGCGGACGATGATACTCATCACGTCCTTGGTGGTGTAGTCGACAACCAGGCTGTCGACGTTCCCAACATGCTCACCATTCCGGCTCATCACCCGGCTGCCTAGCTTGATCTGCACAAAGGTCTCCTTCCGAAGGGACGCTGGCTTCAGAGGCCAGCTCACGGTACGAAGTTACCCTGGCGACGATGCAAGTCTGGTGCCATACCCGCCGTCACGATGGCCTGAACAGCACTTGACGTGCACGTATAATTGGGCCGGATGAGGGGTTCCAGTATGAGCGAAGACGCACGAATGCTCAGTAGATTAGCCGATGAGGGGTTCCGGATTACCGGACCTCGTCGTGATGTGGTGAGCGCCGTCTGCCAACGTGACGAACCCTTTTCGGCCGAAGATCTGTACGAGGAGCTGCGCTCCAAGCACTTTGGCGTGGGACGGGCCACTGTTTTTCGTACCCTGGATCTTCTGGTCGGAATGCGTCTCCTCGATCGCGTGCACCGCCCCGACGGTTCGCACTGCTACGTGAACGGCGGCCCCGGCCATCGTCATCACCTGATCTGTTCCTCGTGTGGGACCGTCATCGAGTTTCAGGACTGCAACGTCGCCGATCTGGTCGCCGGGCTCTCCACGCGTACCCACTTCCGCATCGAGAGCCACTGGCTCGAGCTATACGGCACCTGCGAGCGCTGCCAGATCCAAGCCGACTAGTCCGCTCGTGTCTCCCCGTAGGTTGCGATCCGCTTGACACTCTTGATAAAGTGATACTCGGTATCAGTAAGCCGCATGGTTCCAGCTGGGAGATCGATCAGTCGACATGTTCAAATTTCTGAGAAGCGCGCGCAGTGGCGTGCTGCTTATCCCGATCCTCGTGGTCCTGGCGGCCTGTGGATCCACCAGTACGCCGGGCACGAGCGCTCCGGTTTCGAGTGCTACCGGTACGCCAACCGCGGGTGCGATTCCGGTCGTCGTCACGCTGCCGGTCTTCGTGTCGATGGTTCAAGCGGTGGGTGGCAGCAACGTATCGATCAACTCGATCGTTCCGGCCGGTGTCGATCCCCATTCCTATCAGCCGACGCCGAGCGATGTGCGTGAAGTGGCGCAGGCGAAGGCGATCTTCGTCAACGGCACGGGACTCGAAACCTGGCTCGATGGGCTCATCAAGTCGGCGAGCGGCTCGAACGCCCCGGTGTACACCCTTTCGGAGGGTCTGACTGCGACCGTCCAGACGGCATCCGGAACGGAAGAGGGCAACCCGCACTTCTGGCTCGACCCGAGCTATGCCATTCACTATGTCCAGCGCATCCAGCAAGGATTGAGCGAGCGGGATCCGGCGCACAGCGCGGAGTATCAGGCGAACGCGACGCGTTATATTGGGCAGATCCAGGATTTCAATACCTGGGCCAAGTCTGAGATTGACAAGATCCCGGTCAGCCAGCGTAAGCTCGTGACATTCCACGATGCCTTTCCGTATTTTGGCCAGTATTTCGGCCTGACGGTGGTCGGCGTCATCGAGAAGAGCCCCGGTCGTGAACCGTCGGCCAAGGAGCTGGCCGATCTGGTGACCCAGATCAAGGCGGAGCAGGTGAAGGCGATCTTCAACGAGCCGCAATTCAATCCAAAGCTGGCCGATTCGCTGGCGAAAGAAGCAGGGATCAAGACGTTGACGCTGTACAGCGAGAGCCCGCCCAAGGGAGACGGCTACATCGAGATGATGCGGCTGAATATCACGACACTGGTGGAGGGATTGTCATGAGCCGCGATCGATCGAGCGTGATGAACAGGACGACCGGTTTGGCCGATGCCGCCGCGATTGAAGTTCGCGGTCTGACCACCGGTTATCGCGAGTATCCGGTCCTGCAAAACGTCGATCTGAGTGTTCGCCCGGGCTCGCTGGTCGGTGTGATCGGGCCCAACGGAGGCGGTAAATCGACTCTCTTCAAGACGATTCTCGGGCTGCAGCGAAGCTGGTCCGGTGAAGTACTGGTCGAGGGACGGCGCGGCAAGCCTGGACACGTGATCGGCTACGTGCCGCAGACGGAGACCGTCGACTGGTCGTTCCCGGTGCGCGTGCGCGATGTGGCCATGATGGGACGTTACCCACGGATAGGGCTGCTGCGACGGGCCGGACGTCACGACGTCGAGATGGTTGACCGGGCACTGGAGCAGGTCGGGATGCTCGAATACCGTGACGCCCAGATCGGCAACCTTTCCGGCGGCCAGCGCCAGCGCGTCTTCATCGCGCGGGCGCTGGCGCAGGAGCCGAGTATCCTGCTGCTGGATGAGCCGGTCAGCGGGGTCGACGCGGTGACGCAGCACCAGATCTTCGAGCTGATCGAGCGTCTTTGCCAGAGCGGAACGACGGCGCTGGTCGCCTCGCACGACCTGAGCTGCGTGGCGCAACGCTTCGATCAGGTGCTGCTGCTGAGCGGCCGGGTCGTCGCCTACGGCCCGCCGGAGGAGGTCCTGACGCAGGAACTGCTGAACGAGACCTTCCACTCTCATCTGCTGCTGCTCGAAGTTGGGGGCCGTACCTTCGTGGTGGAGGATGCCGCGCATGGCAAGCGTTGCTAGCTGGCTGACCGAGCCGCTCCAGTATGGCTTCCTGCAGCGCGGTCTGGTCGCGGCCATCCTGGTCGGCATACTCTGCGCGGTGATCGGCACCTTCGTGGTGTTGAAGGGGTTGGCCTTCATCGGCGACGCGCTATCGCACATCGCCTTCACCGGCATCGTGGTGGCATTCCTGGGTGGCTTCGCCTTTTATATCGGTGCCCTGGTGGCGGCGCTCCTGGCGGCTCTGGCGATCGGGACGGTTCATCGCAGAATTGGCATCTCCACCGACACGTCGATCGGCATTCTGTTCAGCGGCATCTTCGCGCTGGGCATCGTGCTGATGAGCGTCGGGATCAAGACCTACACCGTCGACCTGTTCAGCTACCTCTTCGGAGATATTCTCGCCGTCACGCGCACTGATCTCATCGGTATCCTCCTGCTCGGCGCGGGTGTCCTCGCCGTGATCTTCGCCCTCTACAAAGAGCTGGTATTCGTCAGCTTCGATCCGGTGGTGGCCGAGGCTGCCGGGCTACCGGGCGGGCTGCTGCAGATGCTCCTGTTGATCCTGCTGTCGGTCACGGTGGTGGTGTCGGTCCAGGCGGTCGGCATCGTGCTCGTGGTCGCCATGCTCGTCACTCCCAGCGCGACGGCGTTCCTGATCACCGATCGCTTCGGCCGCATGATGCTGCTGGGCGCGGGATTCGGCGCTCTCTCGGCGCTGGCCGGCTTCTATCTCTCCTACTACCTCAACGTACCCTCCGGTGGCGCCATCGTGCTCGTCGCGACGACGCTGTTCGTCATCACGGCGATTATCTCGCCGAAGCGCGGCGGCTGGCGACGGCTCCGCTGGGAGCTGACCGCCGACGGAAAGAGTTGAGGATGGCCATTCAATCACGACCGTTCGCGTCCGAGGCCGATTACGCACAGATGCGGAATCTGCTGATCGACGGTTTCGCCATCTCCGACCCGCCGGTCTATTGCACAGTCGGTTGCACCGTCGGCGATCTTGATTGGTGGCGTTGGACCGCGAATCCCGGTGACGGCGTCCAGAACGCGCAACTCTGGTTCGATGGCGATGATCTGGTCGCCATTGCCTGGCCGGGCGTGGGGCAGGTCGATCTGCTGGTCCATCCCAATCATCGCGACGTCGAGCCGCTGATGCTTGAGTGGACGGAGGATCGGCCACTGGCCCGCTCGGTCGATAAGCAGGGGCGCTCCGGCATTCGCACCTGGTCGTTCGACGGCGATCGAGAGCGTGTCGAAACGCTGCGACGATCCGGCTACGAACGGACCGACGAGGCGCTCTGCTTTCGACAGCGAACGCTAACTGACGACGTGCCCACGACTGAGCTTCCCGAGGGCTTCCACATCCGCAACGTGATGGGAGAGCAAGATCTGGAGCGGCGGGTCGACGTCCATCGCGACGCCTTCGCCCCGTCCAAGATGACGGTCGAGAAACATCGTAACGTGATGCGTTCCGCCACGTACCGACGTGACCTGGATCTGGTGGTGGAGGCGCCCGATGGGACGTTTGCGTCGTACTGTCTCGTCTGGTTCGATGAACAAAACCGTTTCGGCATTTTCGAGCCGGTTGGCTGCCATTCATCGTACCGGCAGCGTGGACTGACCAAAGCGGTGATGTTCGAGGGGATGCGGCGGCTTCGTGAATTGGGAGCCACCAGGGCGTTCGTCAACAGTCTTCTCGGCGCGGCCGCCGCTTCGGCGCTGTATGAATCGGTCGGGATGACGGTGCTGGACGAGAACCACGCCTGGTTCAAGCCACTCGCGTGACCTGGCCGGCGAATCCGCGGCGCCCGCGGAAATCGTTGCGAACAACCGAAACATCGCCCGCACACACCGAAAGCCGCGCCAAGAACGGCGCGGCTGAGCTATCTTCGCGAGGCACAGGCAGCAGCGGCGGGCTAGCGGTAGATCGCGACGCCCAGAAAAAAGATCGTCATGACGACACTGGCCACCACCGCACCATATCCGACCAGCGCGATCCCCTCGGGACGGGCTTTCTGATTCACCAAGGCGTAAAAGAGCCAGATGATGGCGAAGGCCGCGACCGCGACCACGAATACTAAAAACTGGTCCATGTTCGCTCAAGCTCTCCCTTCGAAGTCATTTATAGCGCATTCCTGGGAGCGTGTCGCCCCCTTTTCACTCGTCTTCTTGGACAAATCGAGGTCGGGATTCTTCCCGATGCTTCATTCCATGACGGTTCAACGACCGGCACGCGGTCAATCCGAATCGGAATCCGGAGATCACCAGCATATTTCAGATCCGCACGGTGACGTTGTCAGGACAGGAAAGCAGGCCCAAAGAAGATGAAAGATAACGGGCCGTCGCTGGCATTGGAGACGATCAGCCGGATCAACCGCTCGAGACACCGCGGATCTGGTCTAGCTTGTCAGCTGCGGCCAGTCCATCACCAATAGCGAAACCAGAATTGCGGCGCTGATGAGGAGCCCGATGCCGCCCTGTTCACTTATTCTGTGGACACGACCATCCCAGAATACGAGGGTGAACAGTATGGCCAGCACGGCCGTGGCCCCAACCAATGGCCTCCACCACGACTGGCTCAGCAGCACTCCCACGCCGGCGGCTACGAATCCGATCGCGGTCACGGTGAACGCGAAGGTCGCCAGGGTCCTGATCAAGTCATTACCCATGAGCCTGGAGAAAGCCAGGGAGTCATCCGGCCAGGTCAGACCGGCCCGCAGCTCGAATACCCGAGCGCTCTGTCCGACGTAGAGCAGATAGACGAGACCATGCAGCACGAGAACAACGCCAATCACCAACCTCAACATCGGAGTTCCTCGATTCACGTGCGAAGAGTGGTCAGACTCCACCTGGCGTAACCCTAGGGCGCTGCGCGTCGGGAACGAGTTGCAGTTCGATGAGTGTTCGCAACAAACGCGCGACGGGATTCGTCAACGGCGCAGGAGGACGCTAACTGGATGAGTGACCGCTTTTCCTCGCCGCTGAGCTTGCACGTTTCGCAAAGGAATAGGGTCGGGTGATTGGATTGTCATAACTTTGTAACGTATGAATGTGGCCCTTTGCGGTGTTGTCATCTTTCTCCAGTACTGTAGTACTAGAACAACCCCATCCCTTCCTTCTTGAGACCGCCAGCCGTGTCCCCCGTGCCGGCGGTCCCTTTTTGTGCCGGAATCGTCGTTTACGTCCCGAGCAGCTGATCGACTGATTCACGGCAGGCGCCTCTCGCCATACTCCGTGAAACTCAGCTCTTCGCGTCCCGCGCGTCGTATCCGCTCGTCGATCAGCTCGACCAGGTGCAAGGCCCGCGTCGGGCTCTTGCGGGCGTGGAGCGCGCCGCGGATCTGCATCAGGCAGCCGGGGTTGTCGGCCACGATCACCTCGGCCGTCGTCGCGGCGGCGTTGTCGAGCTTGCGCCCGGCGATGACGGCCGAGAGCGGCCGGGTAGTCGGTCGAGAAGGACCCGCCGAAGCCGCAGCAGACGCTCGAATCGTGCATCTCGGTCAGCTCGAGCCCCAGCACTTCGGTGATGATCCGGCGCGGCGCGTCGTGGATTCCGAGCGCATTATGCGACTGGCACGAGTCGTGATAGGTGACGCGCGGGCCGGCCGTGGTCCACTCCATTGGCTTGAGCCGCGCGACCTGATCGAGAAACGTGGTCACGTCGGTCAATCGGCGCGCCTGACTGGCCGCTCGCTCACGCCATTCGGGAAAGTCGGCGAACAGAGCAGGGTAATCCTGCACCATGGCCGCGAAACAGCTCGTGGAGTTCGTGACGATCCAGTCGGCTTCAACCTGTTCCAGCATCGCGATCGTCTGCTCGGCCATGATTCGCCCGCGACGCCGGTCGCCGGAGTTCAGGTTGACCAGCCCGCAGCAGTGCTGCTCGCGCGGGAAGCTCACCTCGCACCCGCAGGCCTGCAGCACGCGAATGGTCGCGGCGCCCATCTCCGGCAGCACCCGGTCGGTGAGGCAGCCTGGGAAGTAGGCGATCTTCAGCCCCTGCGCTTCACTCTCCGGCAGGCTATAGCCGGTACGCTCGCCCTGCTGGATGATGCGATCCACCGTATCACGCAGCGGTTTGCGCGCCGGAGCGATCAGGTGGCGGTCCTTGGTCAGCGTACCTTGCAGCGGGATCTTCTCGATGAAGCCGTCCTTGCCGCTGATGGTTCGCGCCGCCAGCGAGGCGCGCCGCACCCAGCGATCACCCTGTTCAGGCTCGATCCAGCGTTCGAACGCTTCATCCTTCATGCGCTGCAGCCCGAATTCCTCGGTGACGCGACTGCGCACGTTGAGGATCAGACGCGGGATAGGAATCCGCGCCGGGCAGACGGTTTCGCAGGCGTTGCAGGAGACACAAAGGCTCTGCGGATCGGCCACGTTTCCCAGTCCGTGATGGATGGCGGTCAGCGGCAGGCCGATCGGGCCGGTGTAGATGTGACCGAAGAGGTGCCCGCCCACGACCTGGTAGGGCGGGCAGACGTTCGAGCAGGCGCCGCAGCGAATGCAATAGAGCGTGTCGAGCAGTTCCGGATCTTCGCGCGCCGCCAGCCGTCCGTTGTCGAGCAAGACGATGTGCATCTCTTTGGGGCCGTGGACACCGATGACCGGAATGAGCTCGATGTCGGAGGAACGGCTCGGGCCGGTGATGAACGAGACGTAGCTGGTGATCTTTTGGGCCGTGCCGGAGCGTGGCAGCAACTTCAGCATGGCGACGGCGTCGTCGATCGAGGGCACGATCTTTTCGACGCCGAGCACCGCGACATGGATTGGCGGTAGCGTCGAGACCAACCGGCTGTTGCCTTCGTTGGTGACGATGGCGATCGTACCGGTATCGGCGATGGCGACATTTGCGCCGGTGATGCCCATGCCCGCATCGATGAAGGACTGGCGCAGCCGCTCGCGCGCGATCTTGACCAGTTCCTTCGGGTCGTCGGAAACATGCCTGATCTTGAGCTTCTTCGAGAAAATCTCAGCGACCTCTTCACGCGTCTTGTGGATGGCCGGGGCGATCAGATGGGAGGGGTGCTCGCCGGCCAGCTGGATGATCCACTCGCCCAGATCGGTCTCCACGGCGCGCACGCCCTGCTTCTCGAGGTGATCGTTGAGCCTGATCTCCTCGGTCGCCATGGACTTGCTCTTGACCGCCAGTTTGACGCGACGCTCTTTCGCTAGATCACCGATGATGCGGCAGGCATCATCGGCAGTGCGCGCCATGTGGATGACCGTGCCGACCGCTTCCGCCTCGCGTGTGAACTGCTCGATGAGCTCCGGCAGACGCTCGATCGCATCGACCTTGCGCCGGTGCAGGTCGGCACGCATGGCTTCGAAGTCGAGGTCGGCGAAGGCGGCGTCGCGCCGTGTCCGAAAGGTCGAGAGGGCACGATGCAGCGCGGTGGCCAGATTTGGATCGTCAAGAGCGGCGTCGAGTCGCCGCTGGAAGTCCTTGCTACGGGCCGGCATGAATTCTCCTCCGACGTGTTGCGTCTGGTTCGCGTGAACGTTGAACCTATCGTACCCGATCTTTTGTCACATTCCTGATACCAGTCCTGGTCGTTCGGTGTTGCGCGCGGCATGCCGCTTGCCGCACATCTGAAGTGAACATACGACGCGAAGCGACCGATGCGAGCGCCGTGGGTCAGTCGCGTCAGGAGGAGTTCACCATGAGTGAGATGCCCCGGTCCGTAGTGGCTGGATTCGACGCGCGCAAGGAGGCCGAGCAGGCCGCCGGCGAGCTATTCAAGTGGGGATTCTCTGAGGACGACGTGGTAGTCGCGGTCCGCGACCACGACTATGCGGCGTCGGGCGGTGTGCTGGTTCGAAGCGAGGAAGAAGACGCGATCTCACACCTGGCGCACCTGATCGGGCTGGCCGGTATTCCGGCGGATGCGGCGCGAGCCCTGGCCGCCAGGTTTGATTCGTTTGACGCGATCGTGGCGGTGAACGCCGCTGGCCGGCTCGACGAGGCCCAGACGATCTTGCGCGATCACGGCGGGAGCTTCGACAGCGGAGCCCCTGGCGATCGTCCGGATTGGGAGGAGGCCCGTCAGATCCTGCGCGGTCATTGGGAGCGCCGTTCCGACGAACTGGACCGGTCATGGGACGAAGCGCGCGGTGGCTATCACTATGTCTACGAGAAGGCCATCGAACCCGAGTTTCGCGGCCGGGAGTGGAAAAGCGCGGAGCCGGAGTTGCAGTCCGGGTACGAAGGCTGGCTCGCCGAGCGCGGCTACCAGGCTCAGTCGAACAGCTGGGAGTGGCTCAAAGAGACCTTGCACGAGCTCTGGACCCCGGCGACGAGAGGCGCGGCGCCGGACGACATCGTTCATCCGGAGCGATTGCACCGGTGGATACGTCTAACGCGAACCAGTCCGGCGGGGGAATAGCGGGGCTGATTCAACGGACGCCGTTGACTTTGTCGTGCCGATCTGCTACAAATCGCTTTGCGACAGATGAATAGCTTCATCGCGATGATGAGGACGAGTAACCGGCCGAGTCGGTACAGAGAACCGCGGCAGCTGAGAAGCGGAACCAGACCCTCCGGTGAAAAAGACCTCGGAGCTTCGCCCCGAACCGCGCGGACTTGATCCGTGCAACAGTAGGCGGCGACGAATGACCTTCGTTACCAGGTCCCTGTGACCCGTTTCATGCGGTACAGGAAAAGGTCGCGTACCGAAAGGACGCGACGAACAGGGGTGGTACCACGAGCTTGACACCGCTCGTCCCTTACCGGGGGCGAGCGGTTTTTGTTTCTCCCGGAGCGGTGTCCGGTCGGGCGTTGATCGCTCGCCACCGGTCAAATCTCGCAACGTCGTACGGGAGAAAAGAATGTCGCGCACCGGCTCAGCACGCATCGCCCTTGGTTCAGCACGTCTCTCCTTGGCTCCCCTGCGACGCCAACCGTCCGTCGCCACTCGCTACGCATCGAGTAAACACGGCGGATCCGCTGGTTGCCCTTGTGGCACCGGCGCGGTCCTGACGCCGTCGTTACTTGGTGTGTTACAGCGAGAGAGAACGGATCAATGTTATCTACCCCACGAATCGGAATCATCCACGACCGCCTGAGGGCGGAAGAGCGCCTGCTCTTTGCCGAGTTCGCCAGGCGCGGTATCCCGGTCGAACGCATCGACGATCGCACGTCCACTATCGACATAACGGGTGATCGCTGGCATTACGACGCGGTCATCGGCCGCGGAGTCAGCCAGCAGCGCACGTTGCATCTGCTGTCGATTCTGGATGCCTGGGGAGTCCCTACCCTCAACCGTCCCGACGTGATCTCCGTCTGCAACGACAAGCTGCGTACCTCGGCGCTCTTCCGGCGGGCCGGCCTGCCACAGCCGGAACTGCGGGTCGCGTTCACCCCCGAATCCGCGCTCGACGCGATCGAGGAGATGGGCTATCCGGTGGTGTTGAAGCCGGCCATCGGCTCCTGGGGACGGTTGCTCGCGCGGGTCAACAGTCGCGCGACGGCCGAGGCGCTGCTGGAGCACAAGCAGGCGCTCGGGTCGTTTCATCACGGCACCTATTACATCCAGCGCTACGTCGCCAAGCGCGGGCGAGACATTCGGGCCTTCGTCGTCGGTGACGAGACCATCTGCGCCATCTACCGCGCGTCTGACCATTGGATCACCAACACGGCGCGGGGGGGCCAGGCATCCAACTGTCCGGTGACACCGGAGATCGCCGGTATCTGCCAGCGAGCAGCCCGCGCCGTGGGCGGAGGAGTGCTGGCGATCGACCTGTTCGAGGATCCGGACCAGGGTCTGCTCATCAACGAGGTGAACGCGACGATGGAGTTCCGGAACAGCATCGACACCACTGGCGTCAACATTCCGGGACGGATTGTCGATTACACGCTGGAGCTGGCTCATTCGCCGCAAACGCTGGAATCTGCCATAGTTCTCTCGTGACGGCGACGTCGAGTGACGGTCTTGCCGGCAGCTTGAGGAGGTCCAGGGAAGCGATGGCGGATACAGCCACCGAAGAGCAGCAGGCGTCGCCCGGAGCACTGCGCCGTCCGGCCGACATCGAGTCGATGTTCGACCGCATCGTCGGTCGATATGACACGATGAATCGCCTGATGACCGGCGGGATGGACATCCGCTGGCGGCGAGCGGCTGCTCGGGCCGCGATTGGGGCTGGAGCCGAGCGCGTGCTCGATCTGGCGACCGGCACCGGAGATCTCGCGCTGGAGCTGGCGCGTCAGGGCGTCGTCGCCGTGGTCGGCGTCGACTTCGCGGGCGAGATGCTGCGCGCGGCGAGCGAGAAGCTGCGAGCGTCCGGCGACCGGCGCGTGCGGCTGGCGCGCGGAAACGCCATGGATCTGCCCTTCGCTTCCGGCACCTTCGACGCCGTGACCGTCGCGTTCGGGCTGCGAAACATGCCCGATTATGGCGCGGCCGTCGCCGAGATGGCACGAGTGTTGAAACCGGGCGGACGCGTCGTCATCCTCGAGATGAGCCCGCTTCAGCGGCCCCTGTTGCAGCGTATTTTCGGGCTGTATTTCGAGCGGGTCGTGCCGCTCATCGGTGGGCTGCTGAGCGGTGATCTGGACGCCTACCGTTACCTGCCCCGCTCGGTACGCGCCTTCCCACCGGCCAAGGAACTTGCGGGCATGATGCGCGCGGCTGGGCTGAGCGATGTGCGCTATACACGTTTCGCGCTTGGAACGGTCGCGTTGCATGTCGGAATCAAACCGTGAGCGAAGCGTAAAGCCGCGCAGGTGTGGGTGTGGGATTGAGGCGGGCGAAGCTCGCCTTCGCCCGCACGACTGCGGTTTGAGTGAGTCCGGGTCTCAGATGAGGTGGAAGCGCTCCTGCCGGCCGTCGAGCCACCACATCTTTCGGTTCGAGAGCGCGGCGTCCTCTTCGAGCGCGAAGACGACCTCCTGGCCGTCCCATTCCGGCACGGCAGTCCGGACGTTGAACTCGATGGAGTAGGCCGTGTCGTCGAAGACCTCGTAATCCCCTCGACCCGGCACCCCGCCTTGCTGATCCCACAGGCCGATGACCGGGCCGGCCGCGTGGCCGTGATAGCCGAGTGGGTGCGTGTAGAGGGATGGTTTGATCCCTTCCGCTCCGGATTGCTCCAGCACCGCGCGGAGCACGTCGTTACCCGAACGGCCGACGACCATCTGCTCAAAATGAATCTCCTGGAAACGGTTTCCGGCTGCCAGTCCCGCCTTGAGCCCGTCCGGAACATCAGTCTCGCCCGGTTTCAGGACGTAGGCCAGTTGCTGCTGGTCGGTCGCCAGGCCGAGATAGATGAAGCCCATGTCGCAGTGGAGCATGTCGCCGGGGAGGATGGTCTTGCGGCTGGGTCCGGCCATTCCGGGACCGCTGGCCGCCTCGCCCGCGGCCTGGATGTCGATCGTTGGTGGGAACCATGCCTGCAGCCCGGCGTCGTGCATCGTCTGGCGCATCCACCAGACCACGTCATCAGTCGTCGTCAGTCCGGGCCGGATGACGTTGCGCGAGAAGGCCTCGGCGATGATCTGGTGGCCGAGCGACACGATGCCAGGGTAGGCGGCCAGTTCCGGTGCAACGCGCCGCTCCAGCCAACCAACCGCCATGCGTTCGGCCGACGTGGTGCGATCCATCAGCGATGCGCCCAGCGCGCCCGAAATCCACTCGTATTCGTTGTGCGACAGGCCGTCGCCGAAGGCGAACTCCGTCGCCACGTCGATGCCGATGCTTTGCGGGTCCCGCTCACGCACGGTGCGCAGCAGCGCAGCCTCCTGGGTTTCCTGATCAGGATTCCAGGACGCGGTGTAGAAATCGCCCAGCCCATAACGTCCAATCGTCAGGCGCTCAACACTCCCGTCAGGCTTGCGGTTGAAGATGAGGACCATGCGTCGCCGCGCGGACATGTTCGGTAGCGGCAGCAACGAGAGGATCACCGGGTCCTCGTTGTATTCGCGACAGGCGACGATCCACATGTCGAGCCCTTCGCGGGCCATCAGTTCCGGAATCACCGAATCCAGGCGCTGTTTCAACCAGCTATTGCGGACGTCCATCTGCGAACGAAGCGGGAGTATCTGCTCCCGCAGGCGCAGCGCGAAGTCGATCGGTTGAGTGGTCGCTTCCATGGTGCTGAGTCTCCCTTGATCTCCATGCCCGGTGCGAACTAGCCGGCGAGCTCCTCGAGCGCCTCTTCCAGCGTGTCGAGATACTGCTCCATCGTCTTGAAGGCCGCGTCGTACGGCTCGGCGGTGCGCAGGTCGACTCCCGCGTCGATCAGCAGGTCGAGCGCGTCTTTCGACGAGCCGGACGAGATGAAAGTCAGATATCGATCTCGTGCCTGAGTATCGCCGGAAAGAACGGCCGACGCGAGCGCCATGGCGGCGATCAGCCCGGTCGCGTACTGATAAACGTAATAGGCGCGATAGAAATGCGGTATGCGACTCCACTCGACCGAGACCTGGTCATCGACGATCAGATCCGGCCCGTAATACTCGCCTACGAGCCGCGCGTATTCGGTCGTCAGGCGTTCCGGGGTAAGTCCCTCTCCACTTTCAACGATGCGATGGGTCAGCAGCTCGAACTCGGCGAACATCGTCTGCCGGAAGATCGTGGTCCGAATCGTCTCGAGCGCGTCGTTGATCAGGTAGGCCCGTTCCCGCGGGTCGTCCGTCTGCTTCAGCAGGTTGGCGGTCAACAACTGCTCGTTGAACGTCGACGCCACCTCGGCGACGAAGATCGTGTACTGATAGGTCGGGTGCGGCTGCGTATTCGACGAGAACCATGAATGCATGGCATGCCCGTATTCGTGGGCGATGGTGAAGACGTCGTTGAGCGACCCGTTCCAGTTCAGCAGCACGAAGGGGTGAGCGCCGTAGACGCCGAGACTGTATGCCCCTGAGCGCTTGCCAGGAGTCTCGTGAACGTCGACCCAGCGGGAGCGGAGCCCGCTAGCCAGCGGAGCGGTATAGCGCTGACCCAACGGCTGCAGCGCGGACTCGACGACGTCTCGCCCTTCGGAGAAGGCATAGCTGCGTTCGGGCATCTCGACAAGCGGGACGTAGAGATCGTAGCTGTGCATGTCATCGATGCCGAGCGATCGCTTCTTGAGCGCTACATACCGGTGCAGCAGTGGCAGATAGCGATGCATGGTCTCGATCAGATTGGTGTAGACCTCGGTCGGAATCGCTTCGGGATCGAGTTCGGCGTTCAGGGTCGAGGGATAGCGTCGCGTGCGAGCGGCAAAGGTGTCGCGCTGAATCGTTCCGTTCAGCAGCGCGCCGAGAGAGTTGCGGTGCGCCTCGTACGGCCTGTGGATCGCCTCATAGGCGTCGCGCCGCACCCGCCGGTCGCGCGATTCGAGGAAGCGGAAGTATCGCCCCTTGGTGACCTCGACCTCGATGCCGTCGGTGTCCTTGATGGTGCCGTAGCTGAAGTCGGCGTTGTCGAGGAAGGTGAAGACGTTGCTGGCGGTCTGGGCCATCTCACCGGTGTCGGCCAGCACCTCTTCGACCTCCGCCGAGCGGATATGCGGCCGCTCCCGAATGACCCGCTCGATCGAGCGCCGGAACGGCTCCAGGCCAGGGTCGGCGTCGACGAAGCCCAGCAGCGTATCGTCGGGGATGCCGAGAAGCTCGGGGGCGATCCAGGAAGCGGCACGGCCGTGCGCCACCGCCAGCCCCATCGCCTGCTCATAACGCTGAATGGCGCCCGAATCGCGGGTATCCTCGTCGCGGCTCAGCATGGCAAAGGCGAACAGCCGATCCAGCCGCTCGTCAATCTTGTCAGCGGTTTGCAGTCCGTTGAGCAGGGCGGACGCGCTCACACCCAACGTGCCGCGAAGCTGTTCCAGCTTTGGCAGCTCGGACTGCAGCGCCTCGCGCTCTGCATTCCACGCTTCGACGTTGGGAAACAACGTACCGAGATTCCAGCGCTCGCTCTCGGGCACTGCGTCACGCGTCAACTGAGCCATCTTCAGCCCTCTCCCTTGGCGGTGTTACATCGACGATCTGTGCGGCACCATCGGTGCCGTCACCGAAAAATTGTTCGTCCAACAGTCTACCCGGAATCGTTGTCCTTGGCAGGAAAACGACGCCACGGCGGCTTTGTCTGCCATGGAAGCCGTGTGAATCTCTGGAGGTACAGCGTGCCGACGATCTGAGGGTGCGCGGTCAATCGTCGAGGGGTTGCCGGCCACGGAAGCCGCTATTGAGTTCGTGCCAGTACGTGATGGTGGGTTCGTCGACGGCCCAGCAGAGATAGACGATGCGCCCCTCCCGGCGGCTCAGGAAATCGACCAGCCCAATTTCGAGGTCCTTGACTTCGATATCGAGATCGCTAATCTCCTCCAGTCGTCCGCGAATGGTGTCGACACAGTTGGAAATGCGCCCTTCGAGCCTGGCGACCTCCGGAGCGTGTCCATTCGTGTGGGATTCCGGCGGAATTCTTTTCAGCGTGGCCGTGTGCGTGGCGATCTCGCGACGAAGATCGCGGATCTCGGAGAGCATCGGGCGGAGCCGCGGCAATAGCTCGCGGGCTTCGTCGAGGGTGTAGATCTTCGGTTGATCACGTCCGGTCACGGCTCGGGCACCCATCGGATGGAGACGGTCACCAGCAGAACGCCTCGGGTTCAAGCTCTCCACGGGCGATCAGGCGTGCGTCGCCGGAGAGCCACAGCTGTGAATCACGCTGGTCGACCGAGAGCCGGCCGCCGTCGACATCGAGCTCGACCGGCCAGGTGAGCCCAAAACGAGTGGTCAAGACGACCGCCGACGCGGTCGACCCGGTGCCGCAAGCCTTGGTGAGCGCCTCAACTCCGCGCTCATAGGTGCGCTGCCGCACCCGGTTGCCCGGCTGTATCGTCACGAAGTTGGTGTTCGTCCCGGCCGGGAAGTTCGGATGGTGGCGCAGGGCGCGGCCGATGCGCGTCAGGTCGGCATCGCTGAAGCGTTCGACGTCCGGCAGAACCACCACCGCGTGCGGCACGCCAATCTGCAGGCTGTGGACGCTGAAACGCTCGCCCGATTCCTCGATCTCCATCAGATCGAACCGCAGATCTTGCGGCTGTGGCATGACGACCCGGAATCCAGCCTCACTGGCGGAGACGTCGAGCGCACCGGAATCGGTCAGCAGCTGAAAGTGCCGCGAATCCACGTACTCGTGTTCGGCGGCATAGCGGGCCGCGCAGCGGCTGCCGTTGCCGCACATCTCGGCGGCGGAGCCATCCGGGTTGAAGAAGCGAATGGTCACCGACTGGCGATCGACCGGCGTAATCACGATGAGCCCGTCGGCGCCGAGCGAAAGGGCCCGCGTGCAGACCTGTCGCGCCAGCCAGGACAGGTCGAGGCCCTCGCATTCGGCCTGGTCCACCACGACGAAATCGTTGCCGGCACCGCTCATCTTCCAAAAGGGTAGCCGCTTCACCTGGTTGCCTCCGCGCCTGTCAGTCGCTTGCCTGTTTTCCGCGAGTCTATCATGTATCCGCGGGCTGCCCGAACTGCCGCGTGGTTGCGGGTCAACCGTGCGCGACAAAACGTCCAGCCGACACCGCTAGGTCCGCCCGGCGATTCACGGGTGAGGATATGCGCATGACGAACCCGAGATCGTTCTGAGGATGGAACGATCCGGTACACTTTCTCATCGGGTGGCGCTGAGGACGACCGGCGTCGCGGTGGCTCCGATCGCGTGTGACGCGGCAGTGAGAGTGCGTGGAGAAGCATGAAGACAGCGCTGATCACCGGAATAACGGGCCAGGATGGCTCGTACCTGGCTGAGTTCCTGCTGGAGCAGGGGTACCGCGTGGTCGGCATGCAGCGCCGGACCAGTACCGAAACGGTCGGTCGCATCGCGCATCTGATCGACAAGATCGATCTGGTGCAGGGCGACCTGCTCGACATGCTCTCGCTGATCGAGTTGATGAAGCAGTACCAGCCGGACGAGGTCTACAACCTGGCGGCGCAGTCGTTCGTGCCGACCTCCTGGCAGCAGCCGGTTCTGACCGGGGAGTTCACGGGTCTCGGCGTGACCCGCGTGCTCGAAGCGATACGGCTGATCAAGCCCGATGCCCGCTATTATCAGGCGAGCTCCTCCGAGATGTTCGGCAAGGTTCAGGAAGTGCCGCAGCGTGAGACGACCCCGTTCTATCCGCGTTCTCCGTATGGCGTGAGCAAGGTCTATGGCCACTGGATCACGGTCAACTATCGCGAGAGCTACGATCTATTCGCCTGCTCCGGTATCCTCTTCAACCACGAGAGTCCGCGCCGGGGAATCGAGTTCGTGACGCGCAAGGTCTCGCACGGCGTGGCGCGCATCAAGCTCGGGCTCGATCGGGAACTGCGGCTCGGTAATCTGGATGCGCAGCGCGACTGGGGCTATGCCGGGGACTACGTCCAGGCCATGTGGCGCATGCTGCAGCAGGACCAGCCCGACGATTTCGTCGTCGCGACCGGCCGGACGCACTCGGTCGAGCGGCTCTGCCAGCTTGCCTTCGAGGCGGCCGATCTCAACTGGGAGAACTACGTCGAGATCGACCCGCGCTTCATCCGGCCGGCCGAGGTGGACCTGCTGGTGGGGGATTCCAGCAAGGCGCGCGCGGTGCTCGGATGGGAACCGAAAGTCTCGTTTGAGCGGCTGATCGGGCTGATGGTGGAGTCCGACATCCGGCTACTCCGTGGAGACGCCACGCAGGTCGGCGCGGCGGAGATCCGCTGATTCGCGGCCAGCGAGCCGCGGCCAGGCACCATTGACAGGGCACGAGGAATCGGATATACATATCGACGATATGGGGAGTAGCCTCCTGGTGCGGTGAGCACCGGGACCGGCAGTCGTCAATACGGGGCTTCAGATGGGGCCCTCGGCTGACCGGCAAGCACCAAGCTTCAGGCGAGACCATGACGACACGTTGGTGCCGTATGGCTCGCTTTTTTGTTGCGCTGCGAGTCTTTGAAGCTTGGGAGATCACGTGGATACGACGATCTGGTTTTGGGTGCTCTTCAACCTCTTCGTGGTCGGGCTGCTCGTGCTCGACCTGGGATTGTTCCATCGCAAAGTACACGCGGTTTCGGTGCGCGAGGCCGCCATCTGGAGCGGCGTCTGGGTGGCGTTGGCGCTGATCTTCAATGTCGGGATCTACCTCTACGCCGGTAGCGACCCGGCGCTCTCCTTCTTCAGCGCGTATCTCATCGAGAAGTCGCTGGCGGTCGACAACATCTTCGTCTTCGTGCTGATCTTCAGCGCCCTGGCCGTTCCGTCGGCCTACCAGCACCGCGTCCTGTTCTTTGGGGTGCTGGGCGCTCTCGTCATGCGTGGACTGATGATCGCGACCGGTTCGTTTCTGATCGAGCGCTTCGACTGGATCCTTTACGTGTTCGGGGCGTTTCTGGTCATCACCGCGATCCGGCTGACGCGGCGCGAAGAGTCGACCATCGAGCCCGGCGAGCATGTGCTGGTCCGGCTGGTGCGGCGCTTCCTTCCGGTCACGTCCGACTTCCGGGGAGCGCGGTTTCTTATCCGGGAGGATGGCCGGCTCTGGGCGACACCGCTATTCGTGGTGCTGGTGCTGATCGAGGGTGCCGACCTCGTCTTCGCGCTCGATTCGATCCCGGCCGTCTTTGCCGTGACTCAGGATCCGTTCCTGGTCTATACGTCGAACATCTTCGCGATACTCGGCCTGCGCTCGCTCTACTTCTTGCTGTCCGGAGTCATCGGGCGTTTCCACCTGCTGAAGTACGGACTGGCAGTCGTGCTTGGGTTCGTCGGGGTGAAGATGCTCGCGGCGGATCTGTATCACATCCCGATCGCTCTCTCCCTGGGGGCCATCGTCAGCGTCCTGGCGGTCAGCGTGCTGCTCTCACTTTACCGGCCGCAGCATGCGGAAACTGAGCGGAATCCGGTTTCCAACATATCGACCGGGACCCGCTAGATTGCGCCGGTCAATCGGGTTCCAGGCACGTTAATGGTCTCGCGATCGGAATACACAGGTATCGCATTTGCGTTACGCGCTGTGACGGCGGGGATCTTGCTGATCCAACGGCGTCACGGCGGGCGGTTTGACGGGTTATACTCGACGGATGAGCATACGGACTGGGTCGGCGGAGGTCGAATCTCACCCTCTCGACACACATGGCGGAACTCGTCACCGAGAAGGAATGGGTAATTGCCTCGATGATGGTCGATTCAGGAATGTCACGGCGCAATTAATGCGGTAGTTTCGTTCAACCGTTGAATCGAGGCGGAACGGTCACGATCCGACGGAAGCTACGACAACAGTGACATGCATCGCATGCTCCACTCGGCGGGGTGCAGGGTTCAGAAGGGACGACAGCGCATGGCGTTGGGAACGATCAAAACAATTCGAGACGACCGGGGGTTCGGTTTCGTGTCCCCTGACGGCTCGAATGGCAGAAACGACCTTTTCTTTCACCGGTCCGCGGTGGCCGGTAACGGATTTGACCAGCTCTTTGAAGGACAGCGCGTAAGCTTCGAAGAAGAGCCCGA
The DNA here is from genome assembly GCA_963725815.1 of uncultured Chloroflexia bacterium. Classification (GTDB taxonomy): domain Bacteria; phylum Chloroflexota; class Chloroflexia; order Thermomicrobiales; family Thermomicrobiaceae; genus CALAGB01. The sequence continues at coordinate 278,386 of CAVSAD010000020.1, read as the reverse complement.
TCCGCGTGATCCGTCGCGACGACGCGCGGTCCAAGTCACTCCAGTAGACGACACGGAGTAATTCAGCCTCGACGGCTGACACGTAAGACGACGCCGGGCAACCGGCTCGGCAATTAGACCACGCACCCGCACGATTCGAAGAGGCCCGCTACCATGTCGGGCCTCTTCTTTGTGTCTGCGCCGAACGAGGCTCTGACACAGCCGTCGTGTGGCCGCCACCGCGAAGGATGATGTAATCAACCCGCGCCACTACCCGCGGGACCTTCTTGTGTGGCGTCGTCTCACCGGGGAATCCCGCCGGAAGAGTGAGCCGTGGGCTAGTTGGCCGGACGTTCGCGCGTGGCGCCGCCGAAACGGGAACGAGACTCGGGGGGATCGAAATCATCAACCGGAGCGAGCGTATCGGCCGGTGCCAGGGTGGCGACGTATTCGGCCGAGTCGGCCAGTAGACCGGCATCCTCGCTCAGTCGATCTTGCGTGATGACCTCGATGCCAGCGGCCGTCGCAATGCTCGACGCGACCTGATCAGGCGTCACGACCTGCAGGCGAATATCCAGCACCAGCGCTTGCGCGGCGATACGCTGGGCGGTCTGGAGATCATCCCACTTCACGGCTCCCGGCGTGATAAGCAGAATCACGCGCTGATGCTCACGTTCGTTGATCGCCCCTTCAAACGCATCGAGCGAGCCGGGCTCGCGGAGCGCGAGGACATAGCGTTCCGGTGGATGTTGCAACTCTTCGAAGATCGCGATGGTGATGATCTTGATGACCGCCATCACCGGAACCGCGATGACCAGGCCGAGCGCTCCGCCCAGGGTAGCCCCCGTAAGCACCCCGAAGATCACCATCAGCGGGTGAACTCGGACGATCCGTCCGACGAGCTGCGGGATGATCACCTGGTCCTCGATCAAGCGCAGGATCAGGTAGCAGATACCGACCACGACGGCGAGTTGAGTCGGGCTCCAGCCGAACGGTCCGGAGCTCTGCGAGACGGCCACCAACACCGCGATGCCGCCGGCCGCCCACGGCCCAATGATCGGCACCAACTCGAGCACACCGGTCGCGATGGCGACCACCAGCGCGTACTGCACCTGCAATATGCTGAGCACCGTCAGAGTCGAAATGGTCATGATCGCGAAGAGGATGACCTGAGCGCGAATGTAGGCGCCGAAGGTCTCGTTGACCTGCGCCACGACCCGGTCGACTGTCTTGCGCTGGCGTGGCGGCGCGAGATTGCTGAGCCGCTTGACCAGGCCATCGCCCTGAAGCAGGAAGTAAAAGGTCGCCAGCAGGTAGACCAGCACCTTGATGAGGAGCTCAAACGTTTGGAGCACCAGCGGCACCGCTTCGCGACCGAAGCGTTCAGCCACTTGCTGGGCCAGCACGTCAATACGCGAGTCAATCTGGCGCGTATCGAGCACGAAACCGCCGAAGCGAATTTGCGGCTCGCGGACCAGCGCCTCGCGCGCGTTGGTGACCAGCTGTGGCAGCGACGAGGCCAGGGAGCGAATCTGGTCAATGGCCGTCGGCGCCACCTGAATACCAACAAACACCAGCAAGCCGATGAGCACGACATAGACCAGTGTGATGACCAGGACACGCGGCAGTCGCAGCAAGCGCTCCAGCCGGGCGACCAGCGGAAAGAGGATGTACGCGGTAATGGCCGCCCAGATGAACGGCGGGAGGATATTCGCGATCCGCATCAGGAAAAGCGTGAACGCCACAATGGCGAGCCCGACGATCACCGGGAGGAGCCGGGTTTCACGTAGCCTGTCGAGCGGATGCATCGATGTCTCCTAGACACGGACGGGTATGGGCAGATTCTAACAGACCTATCTCGTAACGCGAGCGCGACGTTGGTCCGAAATCACGACGAGTACTTGACACAGCCGAACACGTGTTCTATAATCTGTACGTACATATGTTCGGCACAGATGTTCGAAAGGGCGTGACAATGCGGACAACGGCAATGCTGGTGGCGGGATTGGTTGGCGCGGTCTCCTTGCTGATCGCGCTGGCGTTGGCAGTTGGATTTGGCATCGGGCTGGCTCAGGCCGCGGCTCAGGTCTGGCCGGTTGCGCTGGCTGCCGCGGCACTCGCCGGGTTCATGGTCGAGCTCGACCGCCGCGCTACCTGGTAACCGCTCACCGGGCTGTCAGCTTCCTGTTGCCCCTCGGCGCGCAGCGCCCCGACTGTCGATGACGACCCGCGTTGACACCCAGACGTAGTGGAGGAGTTCATCTGGTCCTTCATCATCTTTCCGGCCCGAATCGCACCACCGGATCGGTTCGCGCCGACGACATACACTCCCTGACCACGACAGTCCCCGTGACCACGAAAATTGCGCGAAGTCGCATTGGCCCGCTATGTTGCGTACCGTCTCAACCGTGGCAGAAGCAAGCGAGTACGAGTGCTGTCGAGCGCCGGCACCACATCGAGTAGAACGGATCGACCGCCCGTTATCCGCCTCGAAAACGTCGCGAGCGCGGGATCATGAACTGGCGCGAGAAGAGATTCACCGAGCCACTCACGCGAGGCTCGTGCAATGCCCCGCCTGCCAGGACGCCTGCCAGCGTGATCATGAACGCCACCAGAAAGAGGAACTGAAAACCGAAGGCATCAACGAGCGTGCCACCGATCACCGGGATGAACGCCACCACGCCCAGGATGGTGTTGATCAGGCCGACGTAGGCCGCGCGTTCGTGATCCGGCGCGATGTCGAGCACGTACGTCATGTTCGCCAGATTCTGCCCGCTCAGCGCGACGCCGTAGAGGGCGAAGACGGCGCCGAAGGCGTAGTAGAGGGTCGGCGAGCCGCCCGGGATGTGCGCGGCAACTGGTCCCCAGCGCACCAGCGGCGGCAGGGCGAGGGCGACGACCGGTATCGTCATGCGCAGTAGTGCCGACAGCTGCAAAACAAGGCGGTTGCCACGGCTATCGGCCAGTGGGCTCCAGAACAGGTTTGACAGGAACTGCGAGATCGCGATGGCGGCGATGTAGAAGCCGACCACCGAGACTGGCGCGCCCAGTTCTTGCCTGGCGAACAGGACGTAGAACGGGTCGGCGATCGCCGCCATCGACAGGAACGAGCGGAAGACCAGAAAGTGGCGAAACTCCAGGTTGCTCAGGAATCGGGGCGCGTCGCGCAACTGCCCAAGCAATGTGCCCCGCGCTCGCGGAGCAGGAATTGCCGGCTCGACCATCATCGCCGCGGAATAGGCGCCGAGAGCCAGGACGAAGAAGGACGCGAAAAAGAGGATGGAAAAGTTGGTCGGGAAGGGACCGCCGGCGCTGAGAATGCGCTGGATCACGAACCCCGCCATGAACCCGAGCACGCCGCCCCAGAAGCTACGTTGCCCGAAGTAGAGTCCACGCCGGTTGGCGGGCACCACGCGGGCCGAGATATCGACGATCGGCACGTTGGCGAATCCGGCTGTCAGGTTGTAGATGGTGTAGAGGATGAAGAAGGCGACCAGTAACGTGTGTGGGTTGCGATCGCCGACGACGAAGCCGACCGTCCCGAGCGCCGCGACCGACAAGGCTCGGATGATGGTGCTGCCGACCGCCAGCGGAAGCTGTCGCTCGCGTCCCTGAACCAGCGCCGCGGCGATGAGTTGCGGCAGGAACCAGATGCCGGTGCTGATGGCGGGCACCAGACCGACGAGCAGGTTCGAGCTACTGATCTGGCTGACGAACAGCGCCAGCACGAGGCTCGGGTGGATGAGGGTGTCGCCGAGCATGAGCATGGCGCCGTTGGCGACGCCGAAGCTGAAGTTGCGCCGGTAGACACGCCGCTCGAGACTGGTGAACTGGATTTCGGAGCCCCGCCTGCGTGGGCGCAAGAATCCCCCTCGTATGCGGAAGAGCGTCGAGTACAGTCTCACCCCGTCGCGCGGGTTCAACGCGGCCGCGACGTCTGGCGATCGCCATTAGAAGCCTTGCCATGATAGAAACGCATCCACGATGCCGTCAAGAGCGCCGAACAAGCGCGAGACGAAATCTTGAGTACTTCGTCGTCCTTCGACTTCGTACCAGGCGCGGGTGGAGAGCCGCAGGCGATGGGTGAGCGTCAGCCCAGGATAGCGGTACCGTCGCGACGTCTAAGAAGATGTATCGACGTGGCGACGTGGAATGCGCCGGCCGGAAAGAGTGGGAAGGTCGATGGTAAGGGCTGTTCGGAGGCGCGCTCGAGTTTGACGTGCGCCGAATTCGATCCGCTGGTGCCCGGTTGATCAGTATGGCGATCTCCTTTGCCCGGTTTATGGCTTCCTCTGTGCTCTCGGTGACTCATCGCACGTTGCGCAGCAGCACGATGAGCAGCCAGATGGCGAATGCGCCGAGGATGGTGAATCCGGCAATCGGACCAACCACCTCGCCCGGGCTGAAGTCGACTCCGGCCGAGAGCTGGCTGATCGTCGCCGCCACGATGGCCGGCGCGAGCACCACGATGATCCCGATCAGCGGGAAGGCGATCAGATATCCGGTCGTGACCCGTCGCAGGATCATGATCCCGGAGAGAAACAGCAACGGCGTGATCAGGCCCAGGTCCAGCACGTCCGTGACGACGGTCGTGTAGCTGTCGAGCAGTTTGGGCGGATCGCCGGCCAGCATGCTGGTAAGCAACGGTTGCAGCCAGACGATCGTGGTGACGATGCCGCTTGCGATCAAGAAGATTCCGGTTGCCCGGTGCGGCGTCCTGGCCGAGAACCTGCGTTCGAGCTCCGCGATGTCGATCGATCTAAGTGTCAGCCCAAGCGCGAAGAGACTGGCCGAGAAGATCGCCACATAAACCAGGAACAGCCCGTTGAACGCCGCGCCCAATGCCATGCTGGCGTAAACGTAGAGCGTGTAGGTGAGCATACCGCTCAGCAGGAGCCGGCCGCGCCACGCTCCACGCAGAAGCCAGGTGAGCGACGCCGCGAGTAATGGAACGCCGATGAAGATCGTGACGATGTCGGTACCGCGAAATCCCGCCGCGGAGAAGAGCGTGTCGTGACGGTAAAGTCCGTGCCCGAACAGCTCGATCTGTTTGCCGCGAATCGTGGTGAAGGTCGTCGCGCCATTTGGACCGTTCCAGAAGAGCCCAACGGCCGCGACTGCCAGCGCCGCCAGCGCAACGAGAGAGGTGAGCCAGGCGATAATGGTCAACTCAGTGTCGTGAAGTCGTGCCGATTCAGACGCTCGCCCTTGTCGGGCGGCAGGTCTTTCAGGGGCCGTGCTCGCCATTACTACTCCTCCCGAATCAGGACGCCGATCTCGCATGCATGGCGTAGACGACACCGAGCACCGCGAGAATTCCGATGTTGACATAAACGCCGACCTGCGCTTGCGGCCAGCCCGCGACGCAGATCACCAGCGACATCAGAGTGGTGACCAGGACCACGCGCTTCCACCAGATCCGGCCGAGCACCAACCCGAGCGCGCCCGCCACGAACCCGACGACAGGCAGCAGCCAGAACAGCCCTTCGATGCGGATGCCGATCGAGCCAAGATCGATGTGGCCATCGAGGATCGTCGTGCGGTACTCGAGCCCTTCGATCGTGGCGATCTTCCATTGCGCGATGAATCCCATGACGTGAACGAGCCCGTGACCCGCGAGGAAGGTGCCGAACAGGATCGCGAACAAGCGGACGACGTTCGCGGGCAGTCGCGGTGACGTGACTCCCTTGCGTTGCTGCATCGTTGCCACGGCGAACCCCCTTTGGTGTGGACGAGAGAATCGAGGTGGCGCGAGTCGGCTGGCGAACGCACAGCACACGTCCCGCCTTCGTCGCTCAGCATAGTCCCGAACGGATATGCAAAGCGTGACAGGTGAGCGGGGCAGAGATTTCATCTCCGTGACAGGTGAGCGATACAGGCGGGTTTCTCCGATGGGGTTGGTCACTCCACTGGCCGGCGAAGTTCCGGACGACGATCGCAAAGCGGTCCGGGTTTCGCGACGCAAAAGGGGCGATCGACGCCGATCGCCCCTCATCGCACGAGCGTCACAGCGTCGTGTGAACCGCGATTAGCGGTCAGGCCAGCAGCTCGACCCCGGCGGCCTTGCAGTCTTCGACGTACTCGTACATCGGCTCGTCGGAACCCAGCACGGCGACCTGGTCGGTCAGGATGCGCGACAGGCCGATCTCCTCCAGGCGCTGAAGACCCTCCACCCGCTCCTGCCCGGTAACGCCACGCCAGCGGAGCAGGGTCGAGACGGGCATCGAATCGGGATCGCGGCCGATCTCTTCACAGCGCTGCCGGATCGTCGGCATCCACTCGGCGATCTGGTCGATGCTCGGGCCATCGAGGTTGAGCTCATCCGCGAACCGGGCCGCGAGCCGCCAGGTAACCTTCGGCCCGTTCCCGCCGACGATCAACGGCATGCGTGGCTGCCGGATGCTGCGGGGCTCGCTCGTGACGTCGTCGACGTGCCAGTGCTCGCCGTGCCAGGTCGTTCGGCCGGGCTGTTGCATGCGCGTGATGATCTCCAGTGCCTCTTCGAGCAGCTTCAACCGCTCGCGGCCCGACGGGAATCCGTAACCGTAGCCACGCCATTCCCATTCGTTCCAGCCGGCGCCGATCGCGATCTCGGCGCGCCCGTTGCTGGCGACATCGAGGGTGGCCATCATCTTGAACAGCAGGGCTGGATTGCGCCAGCCGGCGCAGAGGACCGCCGAGCCGATAGTGACGTGCTCGGTGACCATCGCCAGCGCCGTCATGTGCGGGAAGATCTCGAAGGTTGGCAGATCGTTATTGACGCGGACGTTCTGCAGGTGATCCGGCACCCAGAGGGACTCGTAGCCGAGCTTCTCCGCCAGCCGCGCGAGGTCGAGCGTCCGGTTCCAGGCCGCCCGCATGTCCCAATCCGGGAAGTCGCCACCCGCACCGTTCGGTATGTAGAGACCAACCCTCATGCCTTCGTTCCTTCCATGGACCAGTGAACGTTGATGTCCCGCCGTTCAGCGGGCATGGACGCCCACTGCATTACACTCGCAGCGGTGGACCAAGCAGTTCCATGCCGTGCGCACGCCACAACTCCGGCTGCTGGGGTGGCATCGCGTTGGCCTTTGTTACCTCGCGGAAGAACGCTTCCATCTTGCCGGCCGGCATGAAGGCGATCAGCATCCTGCCGAGATGTTCTCCTGAGAATGCCCAGACGTGGGGCACGTTTCGCGGCGCCAGCAGCGAATCTCCCGGTTTCATCTCGAAACGATCGTCTCCGACCTCGAGGATGAATTCACCTTCCGCGACGTAAAACCACTCCTCCTGCTCGTAATGGAGGTGTCGTGGCGGACCACCTTTGTCGTGAAATGTGTTCTCGATGATGAAGATGCCTTGCGCGTTCTGCGAAGTCACTTTGAACTGGATCGCGCTGATGCCCAGGCTACGGTGCTCGCCGAACCGATCCTCCCCTGCCGCGACCCTGATCGCGTTCGGCGGGGTCAGCGAGATTGCAGCGTCGTCCATGAGTTGCCTCCCCCTTCCCTGGAATCTACCGAGCCGGTCCCAGCCGTGGGAGCGACTCGATCCGCCGCAGAAGGTGCTTCCTGCACGCGGCCGCCGGCAACGCCAAAGGCCGGCAATTCCTCGGTCTCTCCGCGGCACACCAGCGACAATGGAATCGCGGTGCATTATCTCATGAGAATCTAAAAAGGGGGCCGACTGAACGGCAGAGTCGTGCCGCGTCTGGATGTCGCCCAGGCTGACGCACAGCATCCATGAGGTAATACCTCGCGTCGACCGATACTCGCCACGACGTCCACGCCGGTCGGGATTCCTGACGGAACGTCACCCGGCCGGAGGCTCCAGCCGGGCGACCGTGTGCTCGATCTGTTGTCGCGTGAATGTTACGGAGTGTGGGATTCCGGGCGGTTCTCGATCTCGCCGCGCCAGCCGCCGGTCGAAGTCCCATGGCGCTCGACGAATTCCTTGAAGTTATCGAGGCTGTTCTGCAGTTGGCGGTCCATCATGCCGACCATGTCGCCGACCTTCTCGGTGAGGCCATGCGGCTCGTAACTCATCTGGAGCGTCACGCGCGTCGTGGTCTCGTCGATATGATGAAACGTGACCACTCCAGCGTTCTCATCACCGGCGGTTGAGCGCCACGCAATGCGCTGGTCCGGCACCTGTTCGGTGATCTCGGCGGTCCACTCCTGCTCTTTGCCTCCGACGGTCGCCTTCCAGTGAAGCCGCTTGTCACCCATCTGGTGAACTTCGCGAACTCCGTCCATGAACTGCGGGAATTCCTCGAACTGGGTCCACTGGTTGTACGCCACACGAACTGGCACGTGAACTTCGATCGATTTTGAGGTCGTACTCATCGACGTGTCCTTTCCTATCTTCCTAACATTCGTCGGGCCCGGCCGCGTCGACGTCGCGCGTCTCGTTTATGCAAGAACGGGGCCAGCCGGGCTCGGACCGAACCTCCGGTCTAAGGTAGCGGTGCGCGTTTGCGTCCGTCGCGAGAAGCAGCCACGGAACGACTGCTCCGTGCTCGCGAGTCCTGCCGATGTTCTCCGCGCCAGTTCAGCCTCTTCCGGCATGACCCCGCGCGGGCATGGACGCGGATTGTCACGCGATTGCGATGCCCGATCTGACGTCTACGATGCCTTTGCCACGTGCCTGAAATCATGATGCGACAAAGCGCCAGTCACCACGATCGGCGCGCCGCATCATGCGACGTTTGGGGAACGGGGGTACTGTTAGAGATGTGTAACGCGGCGCCGGCCCGGGCTGAGTGCAAAAGAACCGGCGGCGTTCGCAGGGAATGACCGTATGAAGCTGCCTACTCAAGGGGTCACGCGTACATTGCCCACCATAGCCGATGTTTCCGGCGGGCTTTCGACTGACGAGGCCCAACGACGTTTGGCACGGTATGGTCCCAACCGCATCGCCGGTGAGGAACGACGACGGAGCCGGGCATGGCGATGGCTGCGACCCTTCACCGATCCGATGGTTCTGCTCCTCGTTGTCGCTGGGTTTACCTATGTCGCTCTGGGTGACTATTTCGATGCCGTCATCATCTTCGTCGCGATCGTGCCGATCATGCTTGTCAGCCTCGTGTTGGAGGTTCGCGCCGAACGCGCCCTCGAGAAGCTTCGAGCGCTCACCGCGCCAACCGCAGTCGTCATCCGCGACGGTGAAGAGCAGGTCATCCCCGCCGAGGCGCTCGTCCCGGGCGATCTGTGGCGCCTCCAGGAGGGGGACGTTGTTCCGGCGGATGGGGTTCTGGTCGAGGGCGTCAACATCGCGGTGGATGAATCATCGCTGACCGGCGAGTCCCATCCGGTGACCAAGTCCGCGAATGGCACAAACGATCTCAGTGTTTTCGCTGGAACGACGGTGCTTGCCGGGCGCGGCGTTGCTGAAGTACGTGCAACCGGTTCGGCCACCCAGTACGGTCAGATCGGCTCGTTGCTTGCGACGATCGAGTCACCGCCAACGCCACTCCAGCGACTGATCAACCAGTTGATTCGCCAGCTCGCCCTCGTCGCCGTGCTCGTCTGCCTGCTGGTCGCCGGTCTTGAGCTCCTGACCGGCAACGGTTGGGCCGCGGCTATCATCGCCGCGGTAAGTCTGGCCATCGCCGCGATCCCGGAAGAGTTCCCGATGGTCTATACCCTCTACCTGTCGCTCGGTGCCTGGCGGCTGGCGCGAGACCACGCCCTGGTGCGGCGGCTGGTCGGCGTCGAGACGCTCGGAGCGACGACGGTAATCTGCACCGACAAGACCGGCACGCTCACCCTCGGTACGGTGGAGGTCGGCGCCGTTGCGACCATCGGCGACGATGTGCTCCTGGCGGACGATCCGGATTTCAGCACCGCCCGTGAATTGCTGGAAGCCGCTGTCCTTGCCTCGGAGCCGAATCCGTTCGACCCGCTGGAGCAGGCCATCCTGCGTTTTGCCGGCACGCGTGGCGTCAATGCGGAGTCGCTGCAAAGCGGTTCCCTGATCCACGACTATCCATTCGACCCGAATCAGAAATACGTCACGCATGTCTGGAGCCAGGACGGGGTGTTCCGGATCGCGGCCAAAGGGGCGATGGAAGGGCTCGTCAGCGTGACCGGAACCTCAGGGGCGAACCTGAGCGAACTCCAGGAGGCCAACCGACGATTGGCCGCTGGGGGAATGCGCATCATCGCGATTGCCGCGGGGGCACCGGCGATGGTAACCGGCGAACGTTCTCAGGACGAGAAATCGTTGCAGCTTATCGGCCTGCTGGCGTTCACGGATCCGCGGCGACCGGGCGTCCGCGAGGCGCTGCAATCCTGCAAGGATGCGGGTATCCGGGTGATCTTGATCACCGGCGATCATCCGGAAACGGCGCATGCGGTGGCCGAAGACCTGGCTCTTCCACACGACGATATCAGGATCGCCACAGGTGCCGATATCGACGCCGCGGATGACGTCGAGCTGATGGAGATCACGCGCCGGGTCAACATCTTTGCCCGCACTCGCCCCGAACAAAAATACCGGCTGGTCGATGGCACTCCGCTCCGATGGTGAGGTGGTCGCCATGACCGGGGACGGCACGAACGACGCTCCGGCCTTGCGAGAGGCGGATATCGGCATCGCGATGGGGCAGCGCGGAACCGAGGTCGCGCGGGCAGCCGCCCAGCTCATCCTGCTCGATGACAACTTCGCCACCATCGTGAAGGCTGTGCGCGACGGTCGCCGCATCTTCGACAATCTCCGGCGTGCCTTCGCGTACCTCATCGCCTTCCACATCCCACTCTTGCTGGCCGCGCTCATTGCCCCGCTGGTCGGGCTGCCACTGCTTCTCCTGCCTGTTCACCTCATCTTGTTGGAGGTGATCGTCCATCCCACCGCGTCGCTCGTCTTCGAAGCGGACGAGGGACGGGAGGACCTGATGCGGCGCCCGCCGCGCCGCCAGCACAGCCTCATCACCAGGGAGGACGTCATCCGCGCGGTCGTGGCTGGTTTCGTCCTGACGGCGGCCGTTCTCGGTCTCTACGCGGTACAGATCGGGCGCGGGTTTGACTCCGCGGAGGCTCGCTCCGCCGCGCTGGTCGCGCTCATTTTCGGGCAGATGGCGCTGGTGCTGGTCGAGCGTGCGCATCCCGATCCCATCAGCCGCCAGGTGTTCCAGAGTAAGACCCTCCTGATCGTGGTTGCCGCCGTGCTCATCACCCTCGTCATCGGCGTGTATCTCCCGGCGGCGGCCAGCGTCCTCAAGCTCGTTCCACTCTCGTTCGAGGGGTTCCTCGTCGCGGCGATCATCGGGCTGGTGGCAACGCTGTGGCGCCAGCCACTCGATCTGTATCGCAGGTACAGGCACAGATAGCAGACAAGCAGGCGCGAGGCCAGAGCCGCTTAACCGTGGCAATAATTCAGTACCGGGCTCGCCACATGCGGGGCGCCGATGGACCCTTCGGTTCACGGAGTAATGCAACGGCAGGTTGAGGTGGGTGCCCGTCTCACTCCGAATCGCCACTCCATTCGTCTTCGTTCCTCCAATTGCGACCGACGCATCCCTCAATGCGGAACTGACCTGTTGTCCTCTTGATGCAAGCACTCCGTCGATAGCGCGCCGTGAATTAACGATTTTGTTGCACTCGTGTTTCCCATCGTCACATTTATTCCACGGCTTACAACCTAGAGTAGGCGTCAAGTCGCCGATTTCCACGGGCGGATTCGCCCCCGGCGGTGAGAGATAGGGGGTAGATCATGTCTAGCTCATCGATCGCACGACCGATGAGGTTTCTGATGTCTATCGCCGTTGCCGTATTCCTCTTGATGCCTACCGGGGCACCCGCGGTGTCGGCGGCCGAGTCCGAACAGTGCACCCAGAACTCGACGCCGAACCTCTACGTCTTCGTCGTCAATGCATCGACGAGGAGTCCACTGGTGATGATTTCCGTCCAAACAAATCGAGACGGAACTCCCTCCGGCACCGTCAATTACCAGGCCGCGGGAGTGAGACTCGTTCGTATGGACGTTCACAAGGCGTTCATCAAGGACGGCAGCGGAAAGCATGAAGGGGACGATGAAGCTGCCGGCGCCGTCGGGGTCGGACTACGTGGCCTCGGATACCTGTCCACGGGCGCGGTTGTCCGGGTCCATATCGACATCCAGGATTTTCCAGCAAGCCGGTTGCACGATCGCTCTCTGGTGACATCGCCTGATCTCGTCCGGGTTCGCTGGCGGGCACTGGATTCTCATGAGGTGCAAGACGCCGAATCCGAAGACGATTGCGGAGCCACCTGGTTGTACGACTCCGGATGGTTCCCCGTCACCCGGTTGCTCATTCAGTGACGCAAACCTGGGCGAATTCCCGGCCAGAGCGGAGAGGGAGTGAGGTGACGAGTATCAGCCTACACTCGCGGAGTTGTGTGGAACGTGAAGTAAGGGGAACAGTAATGAAGTCTCGCAGGTCGTTGTTCTATCGGGCCTTTGTGATCGCAATAGTCGCCCTCACGCTTGTGCCGCTCATCGCCGAGGGCGCGCCTCCATCGGTCGATCGCGGCAGACGTGGCGGCGGTGGAGGCGGCGGTGGTGGTGGCGAAACCAGCGTCGGGAACAACCTGTCATTTCCCGTCATCTGGTCCGACGGCGTGACCAAGGTTCTGCGCGGCACCTACGGGTCTCCGGTCTTCGACGGTGCCTACGTGACGGACGCGTCGGGCGTGAAGTGGTACCTGCAGCAGGACGCCAACAATACCTGGCAGGCAGAGTCGGCTATCCCGACCGACACATTCAACGTGGACTGGGTAAATTGGGGCGACAACCTCGAGGCGCGAGCATGGCCGGATCGATCACAGGTACGGATCGAGACGACCCTCATTCAGGATCTGACCACGCCGATGACCGGGTTCACGATGCAGCAAACCTCGGGCAGTGGCATAACCGAGATGTGGGGCACGAACACCCAGACGTACGCGAGCACTCAGGCCACGGTCTACTCCGGTGCCGCTCGTCTGACCATCCAGAAGGTTGATGCGACGAAGACCCTCACGTGGGATGCGAGCACGGGTCAGTGGACTGGCACCGGCGTTCTGGGCACGTACTTTAACGGCGCGGTCGCCGATGCTGGCGATGGCCCTGGTTACTACTCAGCCGAGATCAACGTGTCCGGCAAGCTCGTCTACGGCTACAACTGGAACATGCGGACTCCTGGCATGTCGGGTGGGCCTGGTTCCTACCGGATCACCTTCAGCCTGGATACCGAGTTCCCCGGACTGAACACCTACTTCGACGCCAACACTCAGATCGTTCCGAGTGCTGAGGAAGAAGCGGTCATCGCCGCCGAAGGGGGCGGAGTCGCCGCGATGGATCCCGCCAACAATCTGAGCTACATCGACGTCAACATCACGTCGTCCGGCAGCGGTGGCGGTGGCGGCGGCGGCGTGGAGTCATTGGCGGCGGCGGTGGCGGCGGACGGCGACCGATTCACAACTAGATTCCCGTGAGCTCCTCGCCAATGAATGCGCGGCGCGACCGAGATCGCGCCGCGCATATTCTTTCTGGACCGTAAACCCGGAACTGGAGACGACGTGAAACGACTCATGCTCGCTGCGACCTTCGTACTGACGATAGCGCTGGTTCTCACCGCATGCGGCGGAAGCTCCAGCAATACACCAACCACGGCGTCCGCGGCGACGTCGACAACACAGGCTGGGGTGGTGCCAAGCGTATCGGCGGCATCGACCGCTTCGGCGGCGACCGCGGTAACGCCGGTCACGACCAGCATTGCGACTCCAGAGGTCGACCACGGACACGACCGCTCTGGAGCAGGCCGTAAGCGGGGTTCTGCAAGCGATGCGCAGCCGCGATATGACTCGACTGCGCGATCTGATGGGCGATCAGCTGCGCCAGCAGATGCGCGACCAGGACATGCAAAAGCTGATGGACTGCATCCCGGCGGGAACGACGGTGACGCTCGTGAATCGTTCGGTCGCCATATCGGGTGACACGGCGAAGGTCACGGTGACGTTCAGCGTGAGCACCGCAGGTGGCACGCCATCGACGGTGCAACGCGTCTGGGAGTTCGCGCGTCAATCGGACGGTACCTGGACGCTGGTGTCCGCTCCGGAATGCCCGTTCCAGTAGCCCAGCCTGGGGTGCGGAGCAGAGATTCTGCCACCGTCCCGGTGACGCTGAGGGGACCAGCGGGCGGCCTCGATTGGCGATCGGAATATCTGGAGCGCCAGCGAGGGACGACGTTCTGACGTTGTCACCTCGCTCCGGCGCTTATGAAGGAGAGTTGGCCCCGCCTCTCGTCCGGTTGTAACTCCAGAAGATCAGCAGGCCTCCTCCGGCAATCAGCAGCACGCCGCCCAGGATTGCGCCCACGGTGTCGGTGACCATGCCATTGAGGTTGAGAAACATCTCGAAGAAGACGAAGCCGACTCCGAAGAGGATGGCGCCGATCTCGATCAGGTGGATGCCGTCCATGCGTCGCTTGTCGTCTCGCTCGAGTCTCCCGTTCAACCAGATTCCAAAGCCAACCGCAGTGGGGGCGATGAGCGCCCAGGCATATGCCCAGCTGGCGTAGAGGTCGAAGGCCTGCTGGACGAAGAGCAGCAGGCCAACGGCAGTGACGATACTGCCCGGGATGGCCAGGGGGTGCGCTCGCGCTCCCCCGCTGACGGCTACGAGCAGCATCACCAGCCCGGGAAGGATGATGAAGAACGGCCAGGCCATCGAGAAGATATCGATGTCGGTGACGCGGCCGAGCAGCAGCAGCACACCGAGCACGACCAACAGCAGGCCAACGATGAGACGGCCGACTCCAGTGAATGACGGTGAGTCCATCGGGAATCTCCAATGCACCGGCCTCGTGTACGCGCGCATGCACCGGTAAGCCGGCAGCCGGTTCAGCCAGCACCAGTCTAGAGTGGGCGGCGCGACAGATCCGATATCGTGTCGCACCTCAACATGACAAGGACGTGTCATCTTCCGGTGGTGGCAGTTGGATGTCGTCGCGTCCTCGACATGGAGGCGCAGATCCCGCGCCCTCACGGTGTCACCAGTGGTCAGGTTTGTCGTAGCCGGACGCGGATCGACCGCCACGGCGCCTCTCTCGAGGCCACTCAACAGGTCGTCCTGGCTCGTGTACCGGCGCGTCAACATGCGCGCATCGAAGATGAGATCGACCTGCTCATGAGTCTTGCGTGCCGATCGTCAAGATTGCAGTCCGCCGACGTGTTCCGCTAGCCTTCATCGCTTCCATGTCATGAAGTTGTAATACGGCACGGGCATTTGTCGTCGATGTCGCAACGGTACGGGCTTATTCTGGATGATGAGATGTCGACCTGAGCCCCGCCGCACGATCGACGCGAACGAGTTGAACCCCAAAGCGAACGGACGGCTACCTGACTGAGAGTGGAGAAAGCAAATGCAGAAGATCGGTAGCCGGGGATTCGAGCACGGATACGCATACGCATACTCAGTCATATTGATCGTCTTGATCGTCTTGATCGCCCTGACGGTTGTGACGACGGTGCTGGTGGCGCGCCGGCGACGCAGGAGAACTCCGACCAATGTCGACCAGATAGATGATCGCGCGTCCGCCGTGCCGTATGACGTGGTCGATGAGGCGTCTCTCGAATCGTTTCCAGCGAGCGATCCACCGGGATGGATTCGTGAGCACATCTAGAGAACATGGCTAGCCTGGAAGGATGGATGACGATGACAGCTCAAGCGAAGGTTGAAACGCGCAGAGATGTTGTACCCGCAGTTTTTGGCAACCGTACCGACGCGGAAGCGGCGCTCGCGGAACTTCGGCAACTGGGTTTTCGGCACGACGATCTTGGCGTGATGGTGCCGGACCCCGAGCACCACCACCTGATTGACAACAGTGACAGAGAAGTCTGGGGGAGCCTGTCGGCCGGCATGGTCGCTGGGATACCGATCGGAACGCTTGCGGGCATGGCTTTGATGGCGCTTGTCATTCCCGGGCTTGGAATTCTGGGACTGGGTGGTGCACTGATTGTCGGTGGCGCTGGTGGCGCTTTGTGGGGTGCCTATCTTGGTTCCGTGACGGGACTCGCCGCTGAAATCATGCATGTCGAAGACGTCGAGCACCGGTACGAGATCTCGCTGCAACCCAATGAAATCCTGGTGGTCGTCATGGCGCACGCCCAGGCGGAGCGCGTCTGTCAGATCATGGAGCAGCACGGTGCTCGGTGCCTCTGGGAGCAGCCGTCTGATTAGATCGCCCGGATTCAGTGAAGGGCGTAGTGCGCGCACGTACCAATGTACGCGCAGACGAAGTACGTGGCGGCGTGGGCGATGAAGAGGGATCGGCCACGTTCCCGCTCGCATCTTCTGGCTGCACGTTGTGGACTTTCTCCTGGTCGTCAAAAAAGCACCGGAGGATGCGGACGTTCGCTGAGTATGGGTTAGATCGGCGGATCGCCTGATCGTGGAAGGTCCTCGATGACGGGAGCGGATGGAGGAATCGCCAATGATCACCGCGCAGTTTGCACTGTATCCGCTCCGCAGCGCACATCTCACGCCCGTCCTTGATCAGGCAGTGGCGGCCGCCCGCGCGGCCGGGGCGACTGTCGAGGTCGGGCGCATGTCGAGCTTGCTCGCGGGCTCGGAAGAGCAGGTCTTCGCCGCCCTCCGGGCAGCTTTTGATGTGGCGGCGCACTCCGGCGATGCAGTACTCGTGGTCACGGTTTCGAATGCCTGTCCGGTAGAGTGATCGATGGTTGACGCAGAAACGCCCGCGCGGAAGAAGAGGTCGTGGGATATCTATAACCAGGATGCCGCCAACTACGATGCCTGGTTCGACACTCCACGCGGAGCCGCGATCTTTGCCGCCGAGTTTGATGCCCTCCAGCCGCTCACGGCTGGATTACCACGTCCCTGGCTAGAGGTTGGCGTCGGAACCGGTCGCTTCGCTGCAGCCCTCGGGATCGACGTGGGCGTTGATCCTGCCTTCCTCGCGCTCAAACTGGCCCATCATCGCGGAATAACCACGATTGCGGCAGTCGGCGAGGCATTGCCGTTTCGCAGCAATTCATTCGGTGCGGTGGTCATCAACGTAACCCTCTGCTTCGTGGAGGATCCCCAGTCCGTGCTCCATGAGGTCCATCGCGTACTGAAACCGGAGGGATGTCTTGTCGTCGGATTGGTGCCGTCCGAGAGTAGTTGGGGCCGCCGCTACCAGCAGCGCGCGACGGAGGGCCACCCCTACTATTCGGCCGCCCATTTCATTCGCCTGCCGGAGTTCTTCGCGTTGCTCAGTACTGCCGGGCTACAGCTGCTGCGCAGCCGCTCGACGCTCTTTTGGCCGCCGAACTCCGAGCCGCGTGTCCAGACGGTGCGTGATGGAGCGAGCCCGTCAGCCGGATTCGTCGCCATGTTGGCGGCCAAAGCATCCGCTCATCCAAATACACTGAGTGAGTATCTCGGTGGCCCCGTTCGCCGCGCAATGAAATGAGACGGTCTCCTCTCTTCGATCAATGACAGCACGACGGTCAGTCGGTCACGACGCCGCGTAAGTGTCGGTATAAATACGACGGCGGCTCAGGCGAGCACCACGCCGACAATCCAGATGATCGCAATGCCGGCAAGGAGGGGTAGGAGTTGAGTCTGAAGCATCTTGGTCTGCTCACGTCGATGGAGGTCCGGCACGAGGTCGGCCAACGCGATGTAGAGAAAGCCGCCCGCGGCAATCGCGAGAGCCACCCCCACCGCAGAAGCGATCATCTCGACGAGGAAATAGCCAGCGACGACGCCCGGGAAGATCGTTGCCGCCGAGAGCAGGTTATAGATCAGTGCCCGCGTTGGTGATAAGCCACTCTCCACCAGCAGTGCGAAATCTCCAACTTCCTGTGGGATTTCGTGGGCCAGCACCGCGATACCAACACTTATCCCAAGCCCTTGATCGGCGACGAACGTGGCTCCGATCATCACCCCATCAACCGCGTTGTGAATCCCATCTCCAATCAAAATCAGATACCCGGCCACTTCATGGACAGGGCAGTCCGGGTCGTGGCAATGGCGCCACAGCACCCACTTCTCCAACAGGAAGAACAGGATGACCCCTACGAGCACAAGGGACGTGACTGAACGAAGCGCGAGCGATTTGGCGGCCTCGGGAATCAGACCAAGAAACGCCGCGCCCAACAGGGTGCCGGAGGCGAACGCCAGGAGCGCTGGGATGACACCGGTCCAGAGGTTCGTCAGTCGCAAGACAATTGCGGCGCCGATGATGACGGCGAACGCTGCTATCGCGCCGAAGAGCAGGCCAAGCAGGAGTGAGGTCGATCTGGTGCCGCTGGCTGTGAACGGGTGAAATGCGGTGTGAGGACGTTGGCCACGGTTGAGTCCGTTCGCCGCAGATCTCACGACTGCCTCCCCGATATCACGTACCTTGCACAAGGGCGGGTGCGATCTGGAAACTTGATGAGCATAGCATGTCCCTCATATCCTAGTAACAGATCGAGCTTGTCCGGCTCGCGCACATTGTCCTGGAAGCGGTTCGCCTGACCACGCGAAAGGCAACAGTGATACCGAAGGTCCCTTGTAGGGAGCATGAAGGGTTCGTCGACCGACCCACCAGTCGGTGATCCGCAGTGCCGCTGGTAACGCCGCGAAGCTGGTCGTGGGCCTGAACACGAGAGGAGTTGTTCGTTGGGCGTGATCATCTACTTCAGGGACGGGCACAACGCCGACATCAAACGTGCCGAAAAGGTGCAGTACGAGTATGTAACCATCGAGCGGCCGGGAAGTACCGCAACGCAGGAGCCGATGCTGAACTGTCTGGACGATTGTGAGAAGGTGATCGCGCAGTTTCGTCTGGTTGAGATCATCGGCCACCAGATATACGATCAATGATCCGGATAATGGTATGCCGCAGCCCTGATCGCCGTTCGGCCTCGTCGCTCTTCAATACGGCGGCAAACACAGTTGCTTGGTCGCAGACTGCCTGAAGGCGTGGCCGGATCATCGCAGTGGTCCCGGTACCCACAAATGGCAAGACCACGCCGATGGCTTCGTCAGCGAAGCTACCATGAGTCAGTGGCGTGCCAACCATCTGGTGTATCAGCATCACCTCACACCGTCCCAGCAACCCGACCCGGTGGCCCCGGCGTCGTTCTACGCCTTCATGGGGCAGGCGGAGCTAGCCGATTTTCAATAATAGGCAAACGATATTCGGTTCATCCCTGTCCACCTCGAGTCGTTCGAACGCCGGCGTCCGCGCCCAGATCTTGACCCCGCCCTCAGTCCCGAACTGTCGGGTGTCACATTGGTGGTGCTGCAAGCTCCTGAGACTGCCATCGTCACCGGAGCGGAGCACCTCACAAGTCTCCCAGTCGCGCTTGTTGTGGGGCGGGTTGGGCCAGTCCTCCTCTGGGGGATGCGCTCGGTTGAAGTCATGCGGCCCGGTATGCCAGAAATTGAAGATGCGCTTCTGGGGATCCTGATAGCGGAGCCGGGACAGCTCGTTCAAATGGTCCACGTCTGGATGAGTGATTATGAGTCGAAAGATATCGCGGCTCGGCCCGATGTAGCTGTCGTAATATGCAAGCTGGTCGGTCAGCAGTCTGGACAACGCGACGTATGGACGGGTGCAACGTGACCACATGCTTCGTCAACGCTAGGAGTAATCTGGTATGCCCGGGCGGCCGTCGTGGCTGATTGGTTCCGCACACTCAATCCCTGGGCGCAGGCAGCACTCGCCGGCGGATTCACGTGGTTCATCACTGCGGCCGGTGCTGCTGTTGTGTTGGTCACCAAGAATATGCCCCGCGCGCTGCTGGACGCGATGCTCGGCTTTTCCGCCGGGGTCATGG
Source organism: uncultured Chloroflexia bacterium (assembly GCA_963725815.1). Classification (GTDB taxonomy): domain Bacteria; phylum Chloroflexota; class Chloroflexia; order Thermomicrobiales; family Thermomicrobiaceae; genus CALAGB01. Next base: position 258,632 of record CAVSAD010000020.1, on the reverse strand, counting down.
TTGCCGCCAGTGTCTGGTCCCTCCTATTGCCCTCTATCGACCTCGCGGCTGCGCAGAAGCTCCCCAGTTGGCTTCCGGCAGCGACGGGATTCCTTCTCGGCGCGGCATGCTTGCGCCTTGCGGACTTTGTTCTGCCGCATCTGCATCCGCTGGCACCGTTCACGGAAGCGGAAGGCATCTCGACGACGTGGCGCCGCACGACCCTCCTCGTCCTGGCCATCACACTGCACAACGTCCCGGAAGGACTGGCGGTTGGCGTCGCCTTTGGAGCCGTCCGGATCGCCCTGCGCGGCACAGGAGATACTGCGACGCTCGCGGCTGCGATCACGCTCGCGCTCGGTATTGCCATTCAGAACCTTCCCGAAGGGATCGCCGTCGCGATGCCGCTCCGGCGAGAGGGGGTCACGCGGATCAAGAGCTATTGGTACGGACAGCTTTCCGCGGCCGTGGAACCGATTGCTGCCATCGTCGGCGCCAGTGCCGTCGTCATCGTGCATCCGATACTTCCCTATGCGCTGGCCTTCGCCGCTGGAGCAATGATCTTCGTTGTGGTCGAAGAACTCATCCCGGAATCACAGCGCGGCGGGAACTCCGACCTCGCGACGCTCGGCACAATGGTCGGGTTTGTGGTGATGATGGTCTTGGATGTGGCTCTTGGCTAATCCGTAGCCCCATCGATTCGATATCCGGCGCCAAGAACCACTGCATCAGCCAGCCCAGTCGGTGCTCCACCGCCAACCGCCATACGGGGCTGCGTGTTTCCGATCCGTGCGCGTGGACAGGAGGAACGGGACACTCGCCACAATCGCCGGGGCAAAGAAGACCGCCTCGGTCAGAACAAGGGATTCCGTCGTTGCCTCACCATGTTGAACTTTGAGCGTGTTTGGTCATTCATCCAGCACTCCTCGTGAGCCGCCGCAGGAGGAGGCGCATGAACGCCATCTCATTCAGTGTCTCACGCGTCTGCGGTCAGCGCTCGTAATCCAGCCGTAACCGTCGATTCCGCACCGGCCAAGCGAGACTCCGTTCGACCACCCAGCGTCGTCGCTGAACCGCGAAGCCCTGAACATTGAGGTCGCGCCTACCAATCTCCAGGTTCCACCCACCGTACTGCGCGCACCAGAGTGCCAATGCACCGGCCTCGTGTACGCGCGCATGCACCGGTAAGCCGGCAGCCGGTTCAGCCAGCACCAGTCTAGAGTGGGCGGCGCGACAGATCCGATAGCGTGGCGCACCCCAACATGACAAGGACGTGTCATCTTCGGGTGGTGGCTGTTGGATGACGGCGCGTTCTCGACATGGAAGCGCGATCCCGCGCCTGCACGATGTTACCAGCGGTCAGGGTTGTCGCAGCCGGATGCGGATCGATCGCCACGGCGCCTCTCTCAGGCCACTCAAAAGGTCGTCCTGGCTCGTGTACCGGCGCGTCAACATTCGTGCATCGAAGATGAGATCGACCTCTGATGGCGTGAAGGGCCAGGGCTCGACGGTGATCGTTTCCTCGGAGGCAAGAACCGGTGAAAGGGTCAGCGAGCCGTTATCGTTCGCGAACGGAACGTTGTCGATGGTCAACGCATCGTTCAACCCCCAGCACAGGTTGAGTGACAGGCGATCCCAGAGGGCGACGAGTTGCTGATTGCGGCTGATCACGTCATTCGCCACGAACCCCGCATACATCGGATCGTGGTGGAGGCTCTCAATGAGACCGGCTTGAAACGCGTCCTGTTCCGCGAGGAACGTCGCCGCCAGCCCGCCCGCCGCGTCCGGATCGCCACGAAACCGACCATAGAGATTGGAACCGTGCAGCGAGACGAGCAAGCGCGGCATAGCGGCTGGTCAGCAGGGCCAGATTGCCGGCATGAGACCAGATGCGGCTGAGATGCAGCGCGGGCGGCAGTTCGAGAAAGCTATGCGGCAACCCGGTCTCCGGATTCCACGAAGGCTCCGGCTCCCAGGCCGTCCAGCCGATGTCGTGCTGCTCGGCGGCCAGGCAGACTGCCTCACGCGGCTCGATGTTGCCGAACCGTTCGTTGCCCCAGGCTCGCGCCATCTGCCCGGAAACCCAGGCGTGGGTCGTCTGGGTGATGGCGAGCAGCACTTCGTTCGACGTACGCAGCAGCATCAGTCTCTCCTGTCTCGCGACCGATGTCCCAACATCGGCCGCTCGCCGAACGACGGGTTACCGGACGCGACGCAAGACGCCGTGGGGCAGGATGGCGTGTACGCCCAGAACGCGGTTAACGACCTGTGTCACGTGCAGGTCGACGCAGGCGCTCGCCACGCCGATCGCCTCGGAGCGCGATAGTCCGTGCTGCTCGCCGATCAGATCGAGCATGCCGTCGAGCGCCATCGCCATCGCTTCGTCCAGGTCGGCGTCGAAACCGAAGGTGATCCAGCCAGCGGCGGTGTTCGCCCGTGGCGCCGTGATCGCGAGGTCGGGGCGCAACGTGAAACCAAGCTCGACGCGGTCGATCGGGCATTCAATCCCGGTGCCCGAGACCTCGCCATCGCCTTGCGCGGCGTGCCCGTCGCCGGTCGAGAAGAGTCCACCCTCGACGGCGATCGGCAGGTAGAGCGTGCTGCCGGGCAGGAGCTCCTTGCAGTCGATATTGCCGCCGGTCACACGCGGCGGCACGGTGGAGTGGATGCCGGGTTCGGCGGGCGCCACGCCCATCACCCCCATGAACGGGGCGATCGGCACCTCGACGCCAAGCTGATTGCGCGCGCTTCTGGCCTCCCGGTCAATCGTCCAGACCAACGTCTGCCCCTGCTCGTGAATGCCTAACCGCTTGTTGAGCGGGCTGGGAAACCCACCGGCTCGGGTCCAGCCCCATTCACCGGGTTGGATGTCGACGATGTCGATCTCCAGCGTCATGCCCGGTTTGGCCCCGCGAATCTCGACCGGACCGCAGACGGCGTGGCCGTCGTCACGACCGGCGACGCGCGGCTCGAACTTGCGGTGGGTCGAAGGGTCGGCCGTGAGCGGCACCAGGTTCCAGCCGACATCGAGCGTGCGGAAGACGACATGGTCTCCGGAGTCGATGGTGAGGACCGCGGGGAAATCGGGAGAGAAGCTTCCGTGCAGCGTTCCCTCCACCGGTTCGAGCGAGAATGTGGCCAATCGGTCGCCTGCCTTTCACATCCATGACGGTTTGCCCGCACATCATAACCGGATTGGTGACGGAACCGGAGCGCCGGTGCAGTTCAGACATCCAGTTGACGGGATCGCATCGGGCGCCCTAGAGTGACGCGAGATGAGCGAGCCCGGGCGGGTCGCGCAACTCACGAGCCCAACGAACATGACTTTGTCGACACGGGATTGGAGAGAGCGGAGATGGCGCGAGCAGATATTGCCATTCGGGGCGGCCGGATCGTGACCGGTGGCGCGGAGATGGATGCGGACCTGGCTATCTCCGGTGACACGATCGTCCAGATTGGTGGCGATTTCGAGGCGGCGCAAGAGATCGATGCCAGCGGCATGCTGGTTTTACCGGGAGTCATCGACGCGCACGTGCATCTCACCATGTCCGGCGGGCAATCGAATAGCCCCCATCGTTGGGTTGACGACTTCAGCAGCGGTTCGGCCGCGGCGCTGGCCGGTGGTGTGACGACCGTTGGCAACATGACCTTCTTGCGGCCCGGCGAGCTCCCGCTCGCTGGTCTGGAGCGCGAGGCAGAGCTGGCCGGCGAGCATGCGATGGCCGACGTATTTCTGCACCCGGTCTTCGGCGAGACGACGCCTGAAGTGCTGGCCCAGATTCCGCTCCTACTCGAAAACGGCTGCAACACGATCAAGTTCTTCATGTCGACGCCGCGCTTCGACTCACAGGCGGAAGGCTATCTGGAAGCGACGCGACTGGCCGGCGAGAACAATCTGCTGACGATGATTCATTGCGAGGATTACCCGCTTCTGACCGCCGCCACCAACCGGCTGGTGAATGCCGGTCACCTGTCGCTGCGGCACTATCCGGAATCGCGCCCGGTCGTGGCCGAGGTGGTGGCGACCCAGCGCGCCGTCGCGTTCGCCGAGTTGACCGGAGCGCCGGTCTACGTGGTGCACCTGTCGTCGGAGCGCGCGCTCGAAGTGTGCGCCGAGGCGCAGGCGCGTGGCGTGCCGGTCTACGTGGAGACTCGCCCCTTCTACCTGCACCTGACGCGCGAACGCTTCGAGCGTGAGGACGGGCCCAAGTACGTCGGACAGCCGCCGCTGCGCGAGCAGCACGACGTCGACGCCATCTGGGCCGGGCTGCGGCAGGGGACCGTGAACACCGTCTGCACCGATCACGCCCCCTGGTCGCTGGCAGCCAAGATGGCGCCTGACCATACGATCGCGAACCTGCGGCCGGGCGCTGAGAACCTGCAGGTCATGCTGCCGATGCTGCACTCCGAAGGGGTGCTGAAGGGCCGCATCTCGCTCAATCGCATGGTCGAGGTGCTGTCGACGAACGAGGCCAAGCTCTTCGGTCTCTTCCCACGCAAGGGAACGATCGCAGTGGGAAGCGAGGCGGACATCGTCCTCTTCGATCCGAACCTGACCCGCACCATCGACGCCTCGATGCTGAAGTCGAACGCCGATCATTCGGTCTATGAGGGCTGGAGCGTCACCGGCTGGCCGCGGCTGACGCTGCGCCGTGGCGTGGTCGTCTTTGAGAATGACGAGGTCGTGGGTCGTCCAGGATCAGGCGAGATCGCGCGGCGCGGCGCGACGATGCAGCTTTGACGACGCCGGACGCGCCGCGGAGATTCAGGCAGGCACTCGGGAGGGACACGTGATGGAATCCGAGACCATCTTCACCATGGACACCTCGAGCATCAAGTACGGGAACGGCGCGACGCGCGAGGTGGGCTTCGACATGAGCGCTCAGGGCGCGAAGCGGGTCATGGTCGTGACCGACGAGCGCGTGGCTCAGACCGAGACGGTCGCGGTCGTGCTGGAATCGCTGCGGTCAGAAGGCATCGAGGCACTTCTGTTCGATCGCGTGCGCGTCGAGCCGACCGATATTTCGTTCAAGGAGGCGATCCAGTACGCCGTCGAGCATGACGTCGACGGCTACGTCGCGGTCGGCGGCGGCTCGAGCATGGATACCGCCAAGGCCGCCAACCTGTACAGCACCTATCCGGCTGAGTTCCTCGCCTACGTCAACGCGCCCATCGGCCAGGCGCGGCCGGTGCCGGGACGCCTCAAGCCGCTGATCGCCATCCCCACCACGGCTGGGACGGGGAGTGAGACGACCGGTGTCGCGATCTTCGACCTGACCGAGATGCACGTGAAGACCGGCATCGCGCATCGTGCCCTGCGGCCGGTGCTGGGGATCATCGACCCGGACAACACGCGCACACTGCCGAGGATGGTCGCGGCCTGCTCGGGATTGGATGTCCTCAGCCACGCCATCGAGTCGCTGACCGCGCTGCCGTACCATCAGCGACCGGCGCCGGAGCACCCTCGCATGCGCCCCGCCTACCAGGGAGCCAACCCGATCAGCGACATCTGGTCGGCCAAGGCGATCGAGATGCTGTCGGCGAACCTGATTCGCGCGATCGAAGACCCCGAGGACGACGAGGCGCGCGGGCAGATGCTCCTGGCCGCCGCCTTCGCCGGGATCGGCTTCGGCAACGCCGGGGTCCACCTGCCGCACGGCATGTCCTATCCGGTCTCGGGCATGGTGACCGACTACGTGCCGGAGGGCTATCCGCGCGACCATCCGATCGTGCCGCACGGCATGTCGGTGATCCTGAACGCGCCAGCCGTCTTCCGCTTCACCGCCGAAGCCAATCCCGAGCGGCACCTGTACGCGGCGCGGCTGCTCGGTGCCGACATCTCGTCTGCCTCGCCTGGCGACGCGGGCGAGGTCCTTTCCGGCGTGCTGATCGACATCATGCATCGCACCGGGATGCCGAGCGGGCTGCGCGCGATCGGGTTCGACGAAGAGGACGTCGATCAACTGGTGGCCGGCACCTTGCCACAGCATCGGGTGACGAAGCTCTCGCCCCGCCCGGCCAGTGAGGAAGACCTGCGCGCACTCTTCCTGGACGCGATGGCATACTGGTAGATCGGGCGGCCGTGGGCCGCCCCGAAGAGTAGGCACGCGATCCGGCCGCGAAGATACCCTGAGGAGAACCGTTGACGCTCGACTCACAAGAATCGTTTGTCGTTCACGCACCACGCGAGCTGGTCTGGTCGTACACCAGTGACATGCGCAACTGGGCGGCGAACATGCCCGGCTATGAATCGTTCGAGCAGCTGAACGAGACCGATTCTCGCTGGACATTGCAGATCAAGCTGGGTCCCTTTAAACGCACGGTGAAGATGGTCGTGCACATCTCAGATTGGACGAAGCCAGAGCGCGTCTCGTTCACGTTGCGGAGCGAGACCGATCCGGTCAATGGGTCCGGTGGGTTCGTCGCGACCGAGCAGGGCGAGCAGGAGACGGCGGTCGATCTGCGGCTCGTCATTGAGTCCACCGGGCCGATGGCCGGCATGATGGAGTCGATGGCCAGGCCGGTGCTGGCGCACATGCAGCGATCGTTCGCCGAGGCCATCACCAGCGACATCGAGCGACGGCGGAGCGAATCTCCGTAGACTCGGCGCTGAACGGCTCGATTCAAGACCTCAACAGAAAGCACGGGCCACACTCGAATCGCATTGGTCGCGCGTAACTTCTGGCGCGATCGCGGCGCAGTCAATGCTAACCTGTGAGTCTCACCGTTCATCCCGTTTCGGACTGGGTTCTTACGGCATTCCCGGCCAGCGTGTCCCGGCACGGGGGTACCGGGACACGTTCACGTCGGGTTCGGCTTCAGTTCGCCAGCGCCTGGCGGATGGCGGCGCCGTGACGCGTGATTTCGCCGATGGCGAGGTCCTGTAACAGTCGCTCCACGGTCTGCTCCCTGGCGCCCGATGTCACGACCGCGGACCGTGCCAGTTGCTCGTCCGACAGCAGGCGATAGACCTGCGCCGTCGTGGGGCCGTTCGCCTTGAGCAGCGCCAACACCTGGGCTTTGGTGGTGCCAGCGAACTCTTGGGCGTGCTGGGCGTTAATCGAGTCCAGCTTCTCGGGCGGCATCGGCGGGTGCGGATGGCCCTCCGCGATGTCGCGAATCACGCCCGCGATGATCGGATAGTTGGCCGCCACGTGATGGGCTTGAACCCCGACCGTCCAGCCGGTATCAGGGCAGACAGCCCGCCATTGTTCCTCTGAGCAGCGTTCCAACGTCTCGATCAGCCCGTCGTTCGCATGTTCGAACTCCCAGGCCAGCGCCCGTGCCCTCGTGCTCGCGGCGCCATCTTTCGACGGCTCCGATCGACTTCCGTCTTCGCCGTGGAAGGTCTCGACCTGGTACCTCGCATGGATCGTGAGCATCTTCTCCATGTCCGGCTCCGAGCCGGGCGGGAACGCCGCGCTCAGGTCGCGCAGGAAGTCGACCGCTTCGGGCGACACCACCATCAGCATGGCGCTTCGCGCCGGGCTCACGTTCTCGAAGCGGTGCGGCACGTGGGCCGGCGCGTGCACGATGGCCCCCGGCCCGCCCCGGAATACCGAGACTCCTTCCGCCGTTCGTTGGGTGAACATCATCTCGCCCGACAGGACATAGAAGGTTTCGTTGCCGGGATGAGCGTGTAACGGCGGCCCGCCCCCCGGCGCCACGGTTCCGCTGAGAATGGCATAGGCGCCGGCCGTGTCATCACCGGTGATCTTCAGGTTGAACTCTTCGTCGAAGATACGGATCGCCTCGCCTTCTCCGGGGAGCAAGCAACTGCATTCAATCAGGTCGATCGCGTCAGCGGTCATGCGCGTTCCTCTCTCTTTCCAGGCGACGATCAATGCGACGAGCTAAGCTCCCGAGCGCTCGTGCCGGGAGGCGCGAAGGTAATGCCGTATTTGGGGCCGAGCTCGCGCAGCCGCGCCGGATCCGGCGGTCCGACGCGACCACCCGGCAATTCCAGCGATTCGGCCGGTGTCCCGAGCTCCTTGAAGAATCCCTCCATCCCTGCCGGGGAGAAGATCATCAACAGTTCGGCGTCGTCCGACTCTGCCATGAACGTGTGCCAGCCTCCGGGATCCGTGCGTACGAAATCCCCGGCATGCGCGACGAACTCCTCTTTCCCGGCCCAGAAGCGAACCGATCCCCGGAGGATGTAGAAGTCCTCGGGGCCATGCATATGCGGCGCCGGGGGCGCGAAGCCCTTCGTGATCCACATCCGCTGCAGCGTGTAGCGCCCGCCCGTCATGTCGGACGATGCCAGGAAGCTGATGAGCCCGCTTCCGTACCAGATCGAGTTGTCGAGGGTCGGTCGAGCCAGAATCGGCCCGGACGTGTCGTACGAGATCCGTTCCGTGGTAGCCATGGTTCCCTCCTGCTCAGCGACGTGCGCGATTCCGATATGCCGTACGATCTGGTCCGAGTCTGACGGAAGAGCGGCACCGTCTCCATACGCAACCCACGCAAGCGGTCACGCATCGAGGCACGCGTTCTGAATGCTGGACGATGGAGGTTCTCACGGATAACGGTTACGCGATCGAGTCCGCCGGTGCGATAATCCCCGCAGATTTCGACGATCTACACCGCGAATGACAGGACTGGAGGATGGCACAGAACCCTCCGACGTTTGGCTCGCTCCTACGGCAATACCGGTCCGCGGCCGGGCTCACGCAAGAGGAGCTGGCCGAGCGATCGGGCTTGAGCGCGCGAGGAATCAGCGATCTGGAACGCGGAGCACGGGAGCGGCCGCACCGCGATACCGTCGATCTTTTGCTGGACGCGCTGAACCTCACTGCGGACGATCGCGCGCTTCTGGTCGCGGCCGCACAGCACGCCGGGCGTGGTTCACGCGCCTCGACGGCCGATGCGGTACCGGGAAATCTGCCGCACCCGCTCACCTCACTGATCGGGCGCGACGCGGATATTCGCGCGGTTTGCGCCCTGCTACACCGGGATGACGTTCGGCTGTTGACGCTTACTGGGCCCGGTGGCGTTGGCAAGACGCGGCTGGCGCTGCGGGCCGCCGCCGATTCACGTCTCGATTTCACGGATGGAACCTATTTCGTGTCGCTGGCGACACTCCGCGACCCGAACCTGGTCGTGGCGACCGTAGCCAACGTGCTTGGGTTGCCCGAGTCAGGCGACGGAACCATGCTCGATCGACTGCGGGCCCATCTGCGTGCCAGTCGGGTGCTGCTACTGCTCGACAACTTCGAGCACCTGCTCCCGGCCGCTCCCGTTTTCGGTGATCTGCTCGCCGATTGCCCGGGCCTCAAGGTGCTGACGACGAGCCGAGTCGTGCTCCGGCTTTCTGGCGAGCACGTATTTCCGGTGTCACCTCTGTCTGTCGCCGGAAGCGGCGAGGCAGCCGACATCGAACGCGTGCTCCACGTGCCGGCGGTGGCGCTCTTCGTGGAACGACGCTCAGCCATCGTCCCACGTTGGGACCTGAGCGTACGGGACGCGTCCGCCATTGCGGATATCTGCGCCCGCCTTGACGGGTTACCGCTGGCGATCGAACTCGCCGCTGCCCGAAGCAGGCATCTGAGTGTGACCGATCTGGCCAATCGGCTGCAGCGCCGGTTGCCGCTTCTGACCGGCGGGCCGCGCGACCTGCCGGAGCGCCAGCAGACGTTGGGTTCGGCGATCGCCTGGAGCTACGATCTCCTCTCGCCTCGCGAGCAGCGGTTGCTGCGCTGGCTCTCCGTCTTTGTCGGTGGCTGGACCTTGCAGACCTCGGACGACCTGGCCCGCGAAATTCTCGGGCAGCCGGGCGACGTCATCGAAGTCCTGGGCGCGCTGGTGGACAGCAGCCTGGTGCGCGCCAGTGAGGGTTCCACGGGTCGAGCCCGCTATCAGATGCTCGAGACCATTCGGGAATTCGCCGAGGAACAGCTCATCGAGAGCGGAGAGCAGGATCTGGCCCGGAACCGCCATGCCGACGTCATGCGTTCCTTCAGCGAACTTGCGGAACGCGGATTACAGAGCGGTGAGCGAACAGCCTGGTCGAGGGCGTCCGTGGAGGAGCTCAACAACGTGCGCGCCGCGCTCCGCTGGTCGCTCGATCATGACCAGACCGAGCGTGCCTTGCGCATCGTCGGGAGCCTCGATTGGTTCTGGGACGCCGTGGCGCGAGATCGTGAAGGGTGGGCGTGGAGCAGCGAGGCACTGGCGAAAGCCAACGTCGACCGGGATGGCCTGGGATATGCTCGCGCGCTGAACACCGCCGGTGCCCTCGCCTGGAACGTGGGAGATTTCTCGCGTTCGGCTGAGTTACTGTCGGAAAGCGTCGCCCGTCTGCGCGTTCTCGATGACCGGCGCAGCCTGGGGCAGGCCCTCATGAACCTCGGGTTGACCGTGCTCTATCAAGGAGATCGGGCGAATGCTCAACGACATCTGGCTGAGTCCGTCGCGGTCATGGAAACGGTGGACGATCCGTGGGGCTTGGCCATGGCCTCCTTCGTCCTGGCCGAGGTGCTGCTCCGTGACGATGTCAATGCCGCGCTCCACGCGTACCAGCGTAGCCTCGATATTTTTCGCCATGTTGACGATCCGTGGGGAATTGCGCATGCCACGGCTGGCCTCGGTGGGCTGGCCATGCGGCAGCGAGACTACGGAACGGCCCGCGGCTTTATGGAGGAAGCGCTCGCGCTGCGACGAGCGGCGGAGAATCCCGGCGCGATCGCGACGTCCCTCACGAGTTTGGGCGAGCTGGCACGCCGTGAGGGCGACCTTGAGCGGGCAGCAGAGTACCTGGCTGAAGGTCTGGCGCGCTTTCGCGAATTTGGTGATGCCGAGCACGTTGCCTGGACCCTCTACAACATCGGGCTCGTCGCGGTGCGGAGCGGCGCTGCGCGCGCGGCTGCCCAGGCGCTGGCGGAGTGCCTCGAACTGCGAGCCGCTCAGGGGAACCCGGCAGAGATCGCCAACACCATGGTGGGAATCGCGCGCGTGGCCGCGATGCGGGGAGATCTGGCGCGAGCGGCGCTCCTTTTTGGTGCGGCCGATTCCCTGCGCCACGACAGCGCCGTCGACGCGACGACCGGTGATGATGCCGACGATGAGCGGCGCTTGTGGGACGAGTTTGCCTCCGCCGCAGCCGACATAACCGGGACGGCGGTGGCAGCGGGACGCCAGTTGTCTCTGAGATGACGCGATTGGTTTGGCCCGTGAGATTGCACGTGCGGCGATCACGAGGGAATGACGCCAGCCGTGTCCAGCATCGCTTGGAGTCGTCAATTCGGGAATGCAGCGCGCGACCCGCGGCCTCCAGGCTGACCGAAACGGCCCGCCCACGATTCTCCGATGCATGACGTCAACGGCCGGCCGATGGCTTATGTACCAGGTCGAGTGTTCACGCGACCAAATCGGGCCAGATGGTGAGGATGACGCGCTCGGCGTCGTGACGGATCAAACGCTCGGTCGTCGCGACCGGCCCAGTCAGCACGCGTGGCACCAACGTGCGCAGCACGTCGAGGTCCGGCTCGACCGGGAAGGCCCTCTCGGCGGCGTATCGTTCCAGCAGGGCGGGAGGGAAGCTGCCGGTGTTGACGACCACCGAGTCGACCCGGCGGCCAAGGTACTTGTGGATCTCGCGCACGAAATCTGACGCGGCGAAGTCGTCGGTCTCTCCATGTTTGGTCATCACGTTGCAGATGTATATGAGCTCACCATCGCAGGAGCGAATGGCATCCGCGATGCCGTCCACCAGCAGGCAGGGAATGACGCTGGTATAGAGGTCGCCGGGGCCGATCAGCACCTTATCGGCTCGCTCCAGCGCCTTGCGGGCACGCGGCGTCGCGCATGCCCCGGGCTTGAGGTACACGCGTTTGATCGGCAACACCTGGCGGTCGCCCGGCAGATCGATGGCCGATTCGCCCTCGATCACAGTGCCGTCGCGTAGTTCGGCGCAGAGCGTCGCTTCGTCCAGCGTCACCGGGATGACGTGCCCCGCCGTGTTCAGGATCTCCTCGGCATCGTCGAGCGCGCCGATCAGATCGTCGCCGTTCAGATCGAGCAATGCGTGCAGGATCAGGTTCCCCAGCGAATGCCCACCGATGCTGCCGTTTTGAGAATCGGGGAAGCGATAGCTGAAGATGTCGCCCCACAGCTTGCGCGATCGAGACAGGGCGACGAGTGCCTGGCGCAGATCACCCAGTGGCAGCGGCCGGCCGAACTCGTCGATCAGCCGACGTGACGATCCGCCGGAATCCATCATCGTGACAATGGCCGAGAGGTTGTTCACGACCTTCTTGAGCTCCGACAGCATGGTGAACGAGCCGGTTCCACCACCAATGCTCGCCACCCGCTCGTAAATTTCTCGTCGCATTAGAACCTTCCCGGATTGAGCCGAAGCCACGTTCTCGATGATGTTTGTCCCACTTTACGCCACGAACGGTTAATTCGCAGCCGCGCTCTGACTTCGATTCCCGGACGTGCTCATCGTGAGGTCGCTTTCCAGTTCGCCGCGCTGCCGCGCGATGCGGATCGTGTAGGGTACCTCCAGCAGCGCGGGAAGGGGATCGTCGGGCGCAACGACGGACCACTCGGCCGGGGGGCGCAACGTGCGAAGATATTCCCCCACACGCATACGACGCGCTCGGATCTCCTTCAACGCCGTGGGGAAGTCGGTCAGCCCGCGAACCCAGCGAATGCCGGTCGTGGCCCGTACCTCATCGACGGGAAGCCCGAACGCCTGGCGCCACAGTAGGTAAGGGAAATCAACCCCGGCGCGTCGTCCAATCGAATGCCACCCCCAGACTCGTGGATTGATATCCAGCAGTTTCAGCTGGTGATCGCGGGAATCCCGTTTGAACTCGACCTCAGCCAGCCCGCTCAACCGCATCTCCCGCAGCAGGCGACGTGCGGTGGCCTCGACTTCGCGATCTTCTATGGTTTCGACGAATGTACTGGCACGCCCAAAATCCATCGGGAATTGGCGCGTGCGACGGGCCGTGATCGAGGCGAGCACACGGCCTTCGTCGAGCAACGCAGCGAAGGAGAGCTGGGCGTCGCCACCGCCGGTAATGATCTCCTGCACCATGATGGCATGCGGTTCGGTGTGGTCGATCGCTTCGTCATACCGGGCGATGAGTTCCTCGCGCGTGTCGACTCGCCAGGCTTTCGAGATAGTGAACGGGTTGATCGTGGTTTTGAAGGCCGGTTTGAGGATGACCGGAAACTGAACGTCCAGCGACGCGACCTCGTCATGCCCGGACGGATACCAGGTCTTGGGACGGGCAACGCCGCAGCGATCGGCCATCTCATTGGTCAGCTGCTTGTCATACGACCAACGAAAAACATCCCATGACGGAGTCGTCAGCGTATACGTTTTCGCGAGCGACTGGTGTCGCGAGGCAACCAGCGCCGCCGTCTCGTCACCGGTGGGAATCAGCGCCCACCCGTCGAGATGGTGGCGTCGTGCCAGGTCCATCAGATACGCCTCTTGTTGGTCGTCAGCGGCCTCGGGCCATGCGAAGCTGCGGCGACAATAGCGGGATCGCGCCGCCAGCAGATGCTCGTCGGTGAGCACCCAGACGGGAATTCCGCGCCGGCCGAGGCTGCGTACGACGCCCAGCCCGCGATAATCACCACCGATGACGAGCGCGCCGGTCGTCGACGTCAGTGCATGTGTGATCACGGAACGCCGGCCGATTCCGGCCTCCGTGCAATCGCTAATGTCGCCCGGTGAATCATCCACGCGCTCGCTGAGCATCATCGGACGACCTTGAGGCGCGGTTTGACGCGCTTTGCCAGCGCTTCGGTGGTGTACCAGGTGCCCGAGACGAAGCGCATGACCGGCCCGAAGCTGACGGCCGACGCCGCGCCCAGAAAGTGCAAGCCCGGAACCGACGACTCAAAACCGTCACGCAGTTGCGGATAGCCGTCTTGATGATCGATTTGCGAGACGATCGATCGGTCGAGGAACTCATAGCACTTGACGTTGATCGAGTACCCGGTCGCGAGCAGCACGTGATCGACCTGCCGCTGTCCACCGTCACTCAGCGTGAGCTCCACCTGACCGTCCCGTTCTGTCGCGTTGATCACGACGTTCCCGGTGGTGATGGGCACGCGCTCCAGGCGCGGCACCAGCCACCCGGCACCAGCCGGCCGAATCGAGCGGTAGGCGATCGGCTCATGCCATGCCTTCGGCAGGCGGCGGAAAATCTCCGGCTTGGCCACTACCCAGCTCAATCCCGGAGGCCCCACGTCGGTCGGCGCGTAGAGCAAGTGCTGGGTCCGCGGCGACAGGCCGTGCAGTCGGGCGCTGCGTGACAACCAGCGGACCTGTGGCATGCGAGCGATCACTTCCACGTCGGCTCCAGACTCGTGGAGAATGGCCGCCGACTCGAGCGCGCTCTGACCGCCGCCGACCACCGCGACCTTCTTCCCGGCGAACACCCCGAGATCATCGTGGTCGGCAGAGTGAGACACGTGCAGCGGCGAAACGGCGGCGAAGACGTCCGGCCGGCGAATGAACCGGTCGAGTCCGGTGGCGACCATGACGCGCGTGGCCTGGATGATCTCGTGGTCTTCCAACGTCAGGTCGAAACCGTGTGGGTTGGCCGAGACACACATCACGCGCCGGTGGTCGAGGTCGGGAATCGCTTGTCGCTGGAACCAGCGTCCGTAGTCGATGAAGTCTGACAGCGGGGTGGGTTTCGGAACGCTGATCCCCTTGGCGCGCTCGTAGGCATCGATAGTCAGCGGTCCATGAAGCTCACCAATGTTCGATGCGTCGCGTGATGAGCGGAGAAACATACCCTTGGGCATGTTGCGCTCCCAGAAGCTCATCGCCTCGCCGAAGACCTTGACGTCGTAGCCTTCCATCCTGAGCCGGTTGGCTGCCGCCAGGCCATACGGCCCTGCCCCGATCACGACGATCTGGTGAATCTTATCGGACATCTGCTATCCCCCAAGCTTTCCGCTGTGCCGTTCAGTTCGCGCTGCTGCGGCGTTCTCGAATCATCGTGACGTTGCGCCCGGTCGGCGTTTGGGCGTCTGGGGACTCGACATTCGTCCAGATAGGGCCATCGACCGGGCGCTGACGTCTGTGCAACCAAGGTACAGCACAGATGGGCTAGGAGGTGAGGGACAGGAGTACTACGCTGAAGAGACGTTTGGACTATAGGGTCCGGCCACGAGTTCACGAGGGCATGCCGCTGCGCTGGCAATGAATGACCCGGAGCGAAATTCGACTCGCTCCGGGCTGAACAAGATCGCGGGTTACGCGGCGAATGTCAAACGAGCGCGAGCGCCTGGTCGAGATCGGCGATGAGATCGTCCGGGTGCTCGATGCCGACTGACATGCGGATGAGCGACTCGCTGATTCCGAAGCTGAGCTTGTCCTTGTCACTGACGTCACAATGCGTCATCGAGTAGGGATGTTCCGCCAGCGACTCGGTGCCGCCGAGGCTCACCGCCAACTTCACGATTTTGAGCGCGTCGAGGAATCGGAACGCCTCGGCCTCGCCACCTTTGATGTCGAAGGAGATCATCGATCCAGGCCCGAGGCATTGTTTGCGATAGACGTCGTACCCCACGTCACCCTCGTTCAGGAATCCGAGATAGTACACGCGCGCGACTTTGGGATGTTCGGCCAGGAACTTCCCGACCTGAGCCGCGACCTGAATCTGGCCGGCCATACGAATTTTGAGCGTTTCGAGGCTGCGCAGGATGAGCCAGCCGGTCCAGGCGTCGGCCATGGTCCCGAGAAAGGTGCGCATGGCGCGCACGCGTTTGAGCAAGTCGTCGGAGCCGAGGCAGGCACCTGCCAGGAGATCGCTGTGGCCACCGATGTACTTTGTCGCGGAGTAGAGAACGAGGTCGGCTCCGTGCTTGAGCGGATGCTGATAGATCGGCCCAAGGAAGGTGTTGTCGACCGCCAGCACAACCTTCCGCTCGGGGGTCGAATACTCGTCGGCAAGCTCGGAGCACATGGCGATGTCGATCAGCGCGTTGGTCGGGTTGCCGGGGGTCTCGATGTAGATCATCGCCAGCCGTCCCATCGCGCCCGCCGCCGTCAGTCGCTGCTCGATCGTCTGCCGGCTGTCTCCGCCCCCAAACTCGACCTGCGTGACACCGAACTCCGAGAGGACGTGGCGGATGAAGTGATCGGTGCCGCCGTAGAGCGGGTTGCTGTGGAGCAGGACATCTCCCGGCCGCAAGAAGGTGAGCAGCGTGGTCGTGATGGCCGCCATGCCGCTCGCGAAGACGGTGCAGGCATCGGCCTCATCCCAGAGCGTCAGGCGGTCCTCGAGGATCTCCAGGTTCGGATTGTTGATCCGCCCATAGATCAGGCCGACCTCTTCGTTCGGGCCCTGCTCGCGAAGTCCATAGGCGGCTGAAAAGAACGACTTGCCGTCTGCGGCCTTTTCAAATACGAAGGTGGATGTCTGAAAAATCGGCGGCTTGAGCGCCCCCTCGGACCACTCGGGATGATAGCCATAGCCCATCATCAAGGTCTCAGGATGGAGTGGTTTGTCCCCGAGATATCCCTCGGGTTTCCGCCTTTTCATTCGTCTCTCCGTCTCATGCGCAATACGTCCGCGCGCCCACGCGTGTCACGATACGAGTATTGCGATTCTCGGCACTCGGCGCAATTGTTGAACCGTACGAGACTCGTTACAAAATCCGCGCCAATCCGCCGTCGCTCGGCGGCGTGAGAATCGTCCGTTTGCGATCGTCGGCAGAAGCGCCGGGCCGATCAGTTCAACATGTCCAGCGCCAGGCGCAGGACCACGCGCGTGGTTGTCGCGATCGACGGCACGTCGACCCACTCGTCCGACTGGTGGTAGTTGGCGCCGTGCGGGCCGAAATCGATGGTCGGGATTCCAAGGTCGGCCGCGAAGTAGTTGGAGTCGGCCACGCCAGCCGAATAGCCATAGTCCGGAGACTTGCCGGTCTCGGCCTCATAGGCGCGGGCAAAGGTCTGAATGAACGGATGATCGGGCGCAATCTCCCATGGTGGATAGTAGGGTGGGTCGATGGCGAACTCGAACCTGGCCGGTGAACGGAGTTCGCCCGCCAGGGAGCGCATCTCGGCCAGCACCGACTCGCCGCTTTCGCCGGGAACGATATGTCGGTTGATGGTGAAGCGCGCCTTTTCCGGCACGGTGATGACGTACTGCTCGCTGCCGGAGTGGAACGAGAGCACGCACTGCGTGGCCGTCAGTCGTGGATGCTGGCCCAGCGGCATATCGTCGAGACGAGCGACCAGTTTGGCCCCCTCGACGGCGGCATTGATGCCGGCTTGCGGCCAGGAGCCATGCGCCGCTTTGCCCGTGATGTCGGCCCGGACCAGCACCTTTCCCACCGCGCCGAGCCCCGGGTGCTCAAAAGCGGACTCGAGACAAACGCAGGCGTCGGCCTGCATGCCCATCTTGACCAGGGCCTGTGCGCCGATCGAGTAGGCCTCCTCGTCGACGACCGACGTGAAGATGAGCGTTCCCTTCCACAGGTCGCGGCGGTTGTTCAGTTCTCTCGTCGTGAGCATGGCGGCGGCCACGCCCGACTTCATGTCGCACGCGCCGAGCCCATAGAAGCGGTCGCCGTCGCGCCGCCCGTGCCATGGATCGCAGCTCCAGCCTTCGGCCGCCAGCACCGTGTCGACGTGCCCGTTCAGCATCAAGGTTGGGCCGTCCCCGTTGCGCACGTAGGCGATCACGTTTGGTCGATCATCCTCGGTCTCCTGAAACTCCGTCTCGATGCCGTGTTCCTTGAGCCAGGCGGCCACTGCCCGTTGCACGTCGCCTTCTTGCCCGGGGTAGCTGCGAAACGACACGAGATACGCCGTCAGCGCGGCTGCCTCTTCCACATCGACGGCGGTGGTGATCCAGGCGTCTTTTGTTTCCATATACCCCCTCGAATTTCCGAACGGATTTTCATGTGTCGCCAAGACGAATCGTGAGTTGATTGAGCGCTTGTCGCCGTCCGCCTCGCGGTGCTCCTGCGCTGCAGTATCGCATGCTCGCCCGACCAGCCGGGCTGTTGCGGCCTTTTCTGGGCACGATCCGCGCGAACTACCGTATCATCAGCGACGCACGGACATTCTCTGTGTGTCACGAACGGTCACGCTCGTCGCCAGCCGTAGGATGGCCTCTATCTTGAGATTACCACCCCGGACGGCCCCTGCTTCGGCGATGTCCAGCGCGGCCATGGCGGCGATCACCAAGACGAGAAAAGAGGGTCAGCATGGGGAGCAAGAGCCCGTCCAGTCCGATCGCTCTCGCCGAGCGCATGAGCCGGCTGGGAACCGAAAGCGCGTTTGATGTGCTGGTGCGCGCCCGCGCGCTGGAAGCACAGGGACGAAGCGTCATCCACCTGGAGATCGGCGAGCCCGATTTCGACACTCCCGCGCATATCGTCGAGGCGGGAGTCGCGGCCCTGCGCTCCGGCGAGACGCACTACACCCCGGCGGCAGGCATACCGGAGCTGCGCCAGGCGATCGCTACCTACGTCTCCCAGACACGCGGTGTCGGTATCGAGTCCGAGCGCGTCGTGGTCACACCGGGCGGCAAGCCGATCATGTTCTTCACGTATTCTGGCGCTGGTCGGGCCCGGCGACGAGGTGATCTACCCTGATCCCGGCTTCCCGATCTACGAATCGGTCATCAACTTCACCGGCGCCAAGCCGGTGCCGCTTGCATCTTCGCGAAGAAAAGGACTTCGGGTTCGACGCGGCAGAGCTCGAATCACTCGTCACCGACCGCACCAGGCTGGTCATCATCAATTCTCCCCACAACCCGACCGGCGGCATCATCGAAGACGATGCGCTCGAGATGCTGGCGCGTCTGGCTGTCGAGCACGACTTCCTGGTGCTGTCGGACGAGATCTACACGCGCATGGTCTACGAGGGGTCGCCCAAAAGCATCATCAGCCTGCCGGGTATGCTCGATCGCACGATCATCCTCGATGGCTTCTCGAAGACGTACGCGATGACCGGCTGGCGGCTCGGCTACGGAGTCATGCCGCCGTATCTGGCCGAGCAGGTGACGCGACTCGTCATCAACTGCCATTCCTGCACGCCTGGGTTTTCACAGCACGCCGCCGTCGCGGCGCTGACTGGCCCTCAAGATACCGTCGATGAGATGCTGGTCGAGTTTCGGCGTCGTCGCGACGCAATCGTGAATGGTCTGAACGAGATTCCGGGTATCCACTGCCGCAAGCCGGCCGGCGCTTTCTATGTCTTCCCAAATATCACTGGGTTGGGCCGCTCATCCAGCGAGGTCGCGGATTTGTTGCTCAACGAAAGCGGCGTTGCGCTGCTGTCGGGGACAGCCTTCGGCAAAGCTGGCGAAGGCTACCTGCGGCTTTCCTATGCGAACTCGTTGCCGAATATTGAAGAGGCGTTGGACCGCATCGCCCGCACCGTTGAGGATCTGCGCGCGTAGAGAAGGTCCAGCGAACAGGCCGGGAGCACACGAGGTGCTCCCGGAATCGACTGGCCGTGGGCGGTTACCCCTGCTCCAGGGGATGGCAGGTGAGATACATTGCGAGTTGGATCTCATCGAGGATCGACGGTACTCCGGCTGGGATGATACCGCCAAGCGGCAGCCCGAAATCGGTTCTTTTGATCACCGCTCGTCCGATGAAGGCGGCGCGCACGACGCCGTTCATCTGCTCGGCCGTGCCCTCGAAAGTGGTGTCGAAGGTCACCGGGTTGGTGACACCACGGAAGGTGAGGTCACCGGCCACCAGGAACCGGTTGACGCCCAGCGGTTCGACGCGCGTGCTGACGAACGTCGATGTCGGGAAGTGCTCCACATCGAACTGATTCTCACCACGCAGCATGTCGTCGCGTCCCGGGTGGTGCGTATCGACACTCGACATATCGATCTCGGCGCGGACCGTGGAGCTCGCGACGGCGTCAGGCTCGAAATGCACCTGGCCGCTCACCGTCAAGAAAGCGCCTTTGATCGTTGATACCAGCGTATGCCGCAGCGCGAATTCACACGTTGAGTGCGCCCAGTCGATCGTCCAGTCCGTGATCCCTACAGCCTTTTCCGCGATGGTCATCGGTTCGTGCGTTCCTTTCGATAGCCGGATCAACCGGCCGAAGTCTCCACCCCACACCAGTCCATGAGGAGACACGCAATCGTTTTCGTCGCGATGATCAACTCGTCGATGCTGATGTGCTCGTCGACCTGATGAGCAACGGCGACGTCCCCCGCGCCGTACATGATGCACGGCATGTGACCGAACATGATGAACAAGCGCATATCGGCACCGTAGGTGACACCCTCGACCGCCGGTGGGGCGCCTGTCACCCGTTCGTGCGCCCGACGAATCGCCTGCGAGATTGGCGCGTCGAGCGACGTTTCGGCCGGCGCGAACTGGCCGCTGAACCACTCCAATACCGGTGGGTGCTCGCTCAGCCATGGATCTCGACGGGCGGCCGCCTGCACGCGGTCGGCCATCGCCTGCTGAAATGTCTCGACGTTTTCTCCCGCCAGCAGACCGGCGCGCCCTTCGGCGACCAGCGATTCGGGCACGGTCGATGGCCAGACGCCCGAGCGAACGATCCCGACACTGATTGGGATCTTGTTCGCCACCCCGGCATAGAGCGGGTGCGACAGCATCTGGTTCCGTTCATGCTCGAAGGCCAGCAGGTCCTGAAAGACCGGGATGAACTTCTCGACCGCCGAAATACCTTCATCTCGCATCG
Organism: uncultured Chloroflexia bacterium; assembly: GCA_963725815.1. Classification (GTDB taxonomy): domain Bacteria; phylum Chloroflexota; class Chloroflexia; order Thermomicrobiales; family Thermomicrobiaceae; genus CALAGB01. Next base: position 237,985 of record CAVSAD010000020.1, on the reverse strand, counting down.
CGCCATGAGCGGCCCGGCCAGGAATCGTGAGGCGGAAGACGAGCGAGCCGCCCTGGGCCGGGACCAGCGCCAGGTGGGTCGGCTCGGTAATCAAGACGGCGTCGGCGCGATGGCCGCGCAGCATTGTCGACAACGCCCCCAGCCCTCCATCCTCTTCGCCGACAGTCGTATTGACCTTGACGTCGCCGCGCAGGCGGACGCCGCACGCTTCGAGTGCATCGAGCGCGACGAGGAAGCTGGTCAAGCCCCCTTTCATGTCGCAGGAGCCTCGCCCGTAGAGCAGGTCTCCGACAACCTCTCCCGCGAGCGGATCGTGCGTCCAGAGGGCCGGATCGCCATTTTCAACGGTGTCGATATGGGAATTGAGCAAGATCGAGCGGCCACCGCCCAAGCCGGCCCTCGTTCCCACGAGATTGGGCCGTCCCTCGTAGCGTGCTTGTTCACCGACGTGGTCGAAGTATGGGGCGATCTCGTCTCGTGTCGCTTCCCAGCGATCGACCTTGAGTCCACGGATTGAGAATTCCTGCTCGATCAGATCCTGCACGGCGCCTTCATCGCCGGTCACCGAAGCGACCTGAACCAGTGAGCGCAGCAGGCCGATGATCGCGTCGCGCCGCGCGTCGATTGTCGCCAGCACGGCGGGCACGTTTGGCGATTCGCCACTCGTCATCTTTGACGCTCCCGCGGCGCCGCTGAATCCTTTGCTCCGCGGAGGAGCGGCCGCGTCAGGCAGGTGGGGCCACCCGAGCGATTGTGCGAGATCTCCTTGCCCTGATACGTCAGCACCTCGCAGCCGGCCGCGCGCAGGCGCCGGATCGACTCGACGTTTTCCTCGAGCATCAGGCAGCGACGGGGTTCGAGCGCCAGCACATTGCAGCCCTGAGATGCGAATTCTTCGTCCGGAATCTCGACCAGTTGGATCTTTTTCGCATGCAGGTATTTCACGAATTCGACGGAAAGAAGCGGAAGATAGACGACGGCCAGATCCCGGTCGAGCAGGCTGATCAGCGAGAGCAGATGGAGGCACTCGTCGGGTCCGTGCCAATGAGGCAGATCGACGGTGATGACCTTGACCCCCATCGGCGCGAGAATCGCGCTCAGCTGTTCGATCCCCTCGGAATTAGTGCGATAACCACGACCGACAGCCAACGTTTGCTCATCGACCCAGAAGGAATCACCTCCCTCGAAGGTGCCCGGGTGCGGTGATCTCGCCGGCAATCGGAATGCCGAGATCGGTCAAGGTCTCACGCATCAGGTCGACCTCGCGCCGTCGCAGTTCTTTGCCCATGCGTCCCAGGATCGCGCCCTGATCGGTGACGATCACCGGGTCGAACGGGAAGATGGCATCCTGCAGCCGCGCGTCGCCAATCTCGGCGGTGACGACCTCAGCGCCGGAGTCCGCCAGAATCTGCCGGAAGGCGTCGTGCTCGCGCCGTGCCTGGTCGTGGTCGATCGGCCGGAAGTAGCCGAACTCCTCCCAGGAGACATGCTGATCCGGCTCGACCGGGGAGTAGACGAGGACCCGCTTGAGTGAGTCGACGACGCTCTGGCCGCCCCAGCCGTTCCCGTTGGTTGTGGATGTCATCAATCTTCCTCTTTCGATGCCGTCGTGCGCGAAACTGGAAGCCCCATTGGCTCCGCAGGGCTCTGCTCGGACCACATTCTATCCCCGGCCAGGCTCGATAGTACCAGTCGATGGCGAGGCACGGAAGTCGACGCGTAGGGCTTATGCGTTCTCGTCTTCAGGTCGGCGATCTCGGGGTCGCATCTCGTCATTCCGAACGCAGTGAGGAATCTCCCCATCCGGTTGAGCGCCAACCATGGGACGATGGAGAGATTCTGAGGAGCGGAGCGACGAAGAATGACGAAATCGGATCGCTCCCGCGCGATCAAGTTGAGAACGCATAAGCCCTGGTCGACGCGCCACCCGCGGCCCCAGGACTCCACGCGACGGCGATAACGCGAAATTCTATGAATAGTCTTGTGGGAATGACCATGTAGATATTATCGAAACGTTTTAGTATGCCCGTTGGCGCTCAAGGGGGGGCCGTGGATCGCTCGACTGACCATCTGATTGAGGACGTCTTTGAGTTCCAGCGGCGGATAGTCCGCGCCTTGCGGGGACATCTCGCCGCTTGGACGGATGTCGACTTGACTAGGGTACAGCTCAAGACGCTGGTGGTGGTGGTCGACGAGGGCCGGTGCTCGATCGGCCGGATCGCCGCTGCGTTGGCTGTCAGCCTGCCCAACGCGAGTCAGTTGGTGGATATGCTGGTCCGCGTAGGTCTCGCGCAACGGGAAGAAGACGTCACGGACCGGCGCCGTACGCTGGCGAGCCCAACGCCGCAAGATATGGACGTATTGCGAAATATGCGAAAAGGGGGCAGGGAACAGGTTCGCGCCGCGTTGCGTCGGGTGAGCCGTGACGATCTCGACGCGCTGTCGCTCGGGCTCGACGCGCTCGCTCAAACGCTCGAAAACGCGGCGCCGGAGATGTCGCCAATGTTGGGATCACCGCGGGAGCGGCGCCCGGTATCACACAAACGAATGGTCAGCCGAGCGTAGCGCTCGACGTCTACATGAACCAGGGTGCGAACTCAGTGGATACCGCGTCGGCAGTGTGCAACAAACAGCGCCGTGACCAGTCAGTTGCACGCCTCTGGCATCGACGGCACTCCGGTCATCGTTCAGGATCAATCTCAATACATCCAGCATTCGATCAATGACCTCGTATGTGAAGCGCTGCTCGGCGCCGGGTTCGCGATCATCCTCATCTTCGGCTTCGGCGGGAACACCAACAATATCCAGGTCACGGTGCAGGGGAACAACTATGACGTTGTGAGCCAGGTGGCACAGGACCTCACCATGCAGATCGCCGGCATTCAGTACGTGGCGAACGTCAAGAACGACGTGGTCAACGCCAAGACGGAGGTCGTGGTCGCGATGGATGCCGGCAAGGCGATCTCCGCGGGTACGACACCGGCGCAGATTTCCAGTCCGGTGCGGCAGGTGTTGAGCACGACGCAACTCGGTAATGTGGTGATCGATGGCAAGGCGTATCAGTTGACCGAACAGGTGACTGGCGCGTTGACGAGCGTGAACGCGCTCGGGCAGATCCCGCTGGGTGCGGCGGCCATTCCGCTCAGCCAGCTCGCGATCGTTGGCGTTCTCGTGGCGCTCACGCTCACCGGCAAGACACTGGGCTTGCCGGCCCTGATCGGCCTGTTGATGCTGATCGGCATCGTGGTGACGAACGCGATCATGCTCCTCGAACTCGTCCTCGATCTGCTGCGCCAGGGCATGCCGCTGGATGACGCGCTGATTCAGGGTGGTTGAACGCGGTTGCGACCGATTCTGACGACGGCCATGGCGACCATCCTTGCATTGATCCCGCTCGCGTTGAGTGGAAGCGGAGGAGCGATCATCGCCTCCGACCTGGCGGTGGTCGTGATAGGTGGGTTGCTGACGTCGACCTTCCTCACGCTGGTCGTGATCCCCGTCGTGTTCAAGTTGATGGTTGGCCGCCAGTGTCGGAAGCGAGAGGTGACCAGCGTGCTGACCGAACGGGAGGAGGTGGCCGCGGGAGCGTAGCCAGGTCGCGAACCTCAGCCCTTGCGGGACGAATCCACTGATGCCTGGGTGTGCGCTGCCCGGACGTGGTTGCTGAATAAGCGATCACGTCCGGGCGTCACGAATGCTGAAATCATCCTCAGTTCATTCTCAGCAAACTCACAGAATTGGGTGATTCAATAGCAAGTGGGTTTGAGTGTTCGCATCCTGAAACGAGGAACTCCGATTGGTTAATCTTCATCCGGCTATCACCTCTCCCAACGATGCCGATCTGCAGGGATTGCGTATCCTCGTCGTTGATGACGAGCCCTCGATCACAGAGCTTTTGTCGACAGCGCTCAAGTTCGTTGGTTTTGAGGTTCAATCCGCGGGTTCGGGGCGCGATGCCCTGACGACGTCAGCCACATTTACACCGAGCCTGATCGTGCTGGACGTTATGCTGCCCGACTTCGATGGCTTCGAGGTCTGTCGCCGTTTGCGCTCGAACGGCGACACCGTTCCGGTCATATTTCTGACCGCGCGCGACGAGCACGACGACAAGTTGCGGGGATTTACCTATGGCGGTGACGACTATGTCGTGAAACCCTTCAGCCTCGAGGAACTGCTGGCTCGCATCCGGGCTGTTCTCCGGCGGGCGGGGAGCGGCGTCGAACGTCCGTCCAACAGCCTCAAGTACGCGGACCTCGAGTTGGACGAGGAGCGTTTCCAGGTGACCCGCGCGGGTGACGTTGTTCACCTGTCGCCCACCGAGTTTCGGCTACTCCGTTACCTGATGATGAATGCCGACCGGGTACTGTCGAAATACCAGATTCTGGATCATGTCTGGCAGTACGACTTCGATGGCGACGTCAGCGTCGTCGAGACCTACATCAGCTACCTGCGTAAGAAGATCGACAGCCACGAACCTCGCCTGATTCAGACGGTACGCGGATTTGGCTACTCGCTTCGCCTCGTGCCGGGGTAGACGGTAATGTCGATCAAAACCCGCCTCGTCATCATCATCAGCGTGCTCGTACTGCTTGCCTTCGTGGCGGTGGGTGCGGTCACCGTCACGGCGACGAAGGCTCAAATGATCGACCGAGTTGACGCCACACTCGTCGAGGCCTCGGGCAAAGGTGGCCACGCCGCACCGCCGGGAGGCGGTTCCGACGAATCGGCCTTTCCGGCTTCCAAACGATCCATAGCCACACTGTCATTCGATTCGCACGGCACGCTCGTGCGCTCCGAACCCTCCGGGTTCAACGACAGTCCCGATCCGCTGCCCGACATTGCATCCCTCGGTCTGAGTGGAATGGAAGATCATCTGAACAGCCCATTCACGGTGAAAGCGGTGGGCTCGAGCGGGCTTAGCTATCGAGTGCTGATCCAGTCGGGGTCCGACGGAGACCTGCAAGCGGTCGCGGCGCCGCTCAGTGACGTCATGAGCACCATCCGGAGTTTGGTGCTGGTGATCGTTCTGACGAGTCTGGCCGTGCTCGCCGGGGTCGTGCTGGTTGTCTGGTTCGTGGTGCGGCACGGGTTGCGACCCATCGACTCCATGATCGACACGGCCGGGCTGATCGCGAGCGGCGACCTGTCGCAGCGAGTGGAGTACGAGATATCGACCAACGAAGTCGGCAAACTGGGTCAGGCTCTGAACGAGATGCTCACCCAGGTCGAGTCATCGTTTCTGGCGAAGGAACAGTCGGAACGCAAGCTGCGGCAGTTCGCGGCCGATGCTTCACACGAGCTACGCACGCCCTTGACCTCGATCCGTGGTTACTCTGAGCTGTTTCGAAGTGGCGCGGCGGCCGATCCGGAGACGCTGCAACGGGTGATGTTGCGCATCGAGTCGGAGAGCACTCGCATGGGAAAGCTCGTCGACGATCTGCTGTTGCTCGCTCGTCTCGACCAGGGGCGTTCCTTGCGCCGCGATCCGGTTGACCTGGTGCCGATCATCGAGAATGCCGTCGCCGACGCCAAAGCGGTCGAACCCGAGCGCCCGATCACGGTCGAGACTCCCGACGGCGTCATGGTGACCGGCGACTCCGACCGTCTGAAGCAGGTGATCGACAACCTGCTGGCCAATGCGCGCGTGCACACCGAACGTACCGTGCCGGTGCGAGTCAAGATCGAGCGATCCGGCAGCGATGCGATCGTCTCGGTGGCCGATTCCGGTCCCGGCATTGGCCAGCAGGACCTGGAACGCATCTTCGATCGCTTCTATCGAGTGGACGGCGCGCGCACCCGAGAGCGTGGCGGCACCGGGTTAGGGTTATCGATTGTGGCGTCGATCGTCGAGGCGCACGGCGGGCGCGTCTCCGTGGAGAGCACTCCCGGCAAGGGAGCCACCTTCAAGTTCACCTTGCCGACGATCGCGACTGGCACCGACATAGCCCGCAAGGCTCTTCCGGTGTCCGTTGTTGCCCACGACTAAGTGCCGGTTGGAGCGCCGCTGCGGCGATTCGGGTCCCCAGAGCGAAGACTCTGGTTGTACTTTACGCCGGTGATCTTCACGTCGATGTAGGGGAAGTCTCCTTCTGGGAGCTTCCAGACCGCCTGCCCCCGAACCGGCAACTTCAGTCCCTCGAATTCGCCATACTCCGCAATCGGCGTCTCCCAGGTCGCGAGCTCGAACGCTGAACCAGCGCTCCGATAGCGCTCGGCGACCAGGTTTGTCACCCGTCCCTCGTCATCGAAAAACATCGTCGCGCTGACCGTTCGTCCGTGATCGGTTAGGGTTACCCTGGCCGAATGCTCATCGACGGCGTCGAACGAAACGTTCGGCGCGAGAAACGCGGCGGGGAACCAGATCATCTCGCTCAGGTGACGCATCATCGACCCCTGGTCCATTTCGGGCCCGGTGGCGTCAATCACCGGAAACAGGGAGAAGAGCTTGATCAGCATGTTGCCACGGCCATCGTGGAACCGATCGCGCCCACGGGCCAGCGGCAGCGGCCCGAGATGGACCTTTCCGTCCCAGATGAATCCTGGCGGATCGACCGAGTAATACTGGTCGGCCTCAAGTGGAATCCACGGAAGCCCTGGATCCGGATGCATCGCTCCGCTTTGATGGAGGTACACCGACCGCACCATCGGCCTTCCGACCACGCCAGTGTACGAGAGGTAGCGGCGCACCGGTTCGGGGAGCCCGTCGAGCATCTCCTCGGTGACCATCGCACCGTCGCCGGAAACGTTGGCGGTGAGCGCGGAGATTTCCCCCGCGATCTGCCGGCTGAAGCGGCTGTAACCCGCAGCGGCAGCTCCGGCCAGGGTTGTGATCGACACACCTGCGACGGCCGCGGTCCACGTCAAGACTCGTTTCACGCTCATGCTCATGTTTGTCCTGTCTTGTTCTGGATACGATCGACGTTGCCGATTGCGCCCGCGATGAGCCGTGGCTCGATCGTTTCAAGGTTATCTGCCCCGGCGAGACGTAATCGTCGCGATGTAGCCTGGGATGTCACAATTCTGCGACATCTGCCGTGCGACGCGGAGCACGCAATGCGGCTGTGCCCGTGCGTGGAAGGCCCGCTCACCTGAACCCGAGTGTGATGAGCGGTTCGCAGGTGGCAGGGCGGTTCGTCCCGGAACGTAACGTCGTCAACGTGGATTGGGGCTTCTCGTCATGGCGGTAGCAGGAAAGATGGCGGCACTGGTTCTGGCAGCCGCGGCGTTGATGGCCCTGGTTATTGCCGGCTCTGGAGGAGGTCAGCCGCTCGTCACGCCGACGCCCGTGCCGCCACTGATCACGGCGGTACCGGCATTCGACCACATCTATGTGATCGTGTTCGAGAACAAGGAAGCAGGCGCGATCACCGGCAGCGCCAGCGCTCCTTATCTCAATCAACTGATCCGGCAATACGGGTTGGCCACGAATTACACGGCCGTGACGCACCCGTCAGAACCGAATTACATTGCGCTCTGGTCGGGATCAACACAGGGTGTGACGGACGATCGAGTTCACCGTATCGACGCGCCGCATCTCGGTGATCAGCTCGACGCGGCAGGGAAAACCTGGAAGATCTTCGCCCAGAACCTGCCGGTCGCGGATTCGAGCGGAAACCCGATTTGTTACACCGGCGCCACCGCCAGCGGCGGACCGGATGGGCCCGGATCCTATGCCCGCAAGCACGAGCCCGCCGTCAGCTTCGTCAACGTCAGCAACGACACATCCCGCTGCATCGCCCACATAACCGATCTCACCCACTTCGATTCCGCCGCTGCAAACCTCGAGTTGGTCATCCCGAACATGTGCAACGACATGCACGATTGCCCGGTCAAGACGGGCGACGACTGGCTGAAGACCTGGCTTCCGAGCCATATCCTCGATAGTCCGGCATGGCGCGACACGAACAGCGTACTCTTCATCACCTGGGACGAGGGAAGTAGCAGCAAAGGCGGCGGCGGCGACGTCGCGACGATTGTCGTGTCGAAGCAGACTCCGGCCGGTTTCACCTCCGGCACGCCGCACGATCACTATTCGATGTTGCGCACCATACAGGAAGCGTGGGGCCTGGGTTGCCTCAAGAATTCCTGTGACGCGAACTCGCTGGGTGAGTTCTTCAAGTGAGAAGACGGCGGTCCGGTCACGCACGACAGGGACTCCGGGCGAAGACGAGCTTCGCCGGGTTTGACGGTCATGACCAGGTGCATCGACTCCGCCGCCCCTCCCGCTCAACCTGGACAACCACACGCGCCTCCCCAGGCACTTGCCTGGGGAGGCGCGTTGTTGCGGTGTCAGGCTTGAAATCAGGCGCCGACGGCGGCGAGCCCTGACGCGCTGACCTTGCCGTTGAAGTTTGCCACGTCCGACGACACGATTTCAGCCAGCGTTTCCTGCTGTTGATCGACGCGATTGCCGAGATCCGCGAAGACCTCTCGCGCACCCTGCGTCGGTGCATCATCAGACTCGTCGATCATGGCGCTGAGCGTGGCCAGCTTGTCCTTCAAGCGCGCGCCACCGGGTTGCGACGCATCAGGGTTCGTCTGGATCAATCCGTTCAAGATTGGATCCAGCTTCTCCTTGATTGCCGTCGCGTCGTTCTTGAGTGGATTCGTTGCCCTCGCTGGCGTCGATCCGCTCGATCCAGCCGTCGAGCTGCTTGTTGATCCGGTTGATCCGATTGACCATCTCGTGAATCTGCGACACACGATCTCGAATGCCAGCTTTCATCTGGTACTGCTCGGCCAGATCCTGGTCGCTGGCGTCGAGACGCGGATCCCGCGTGACAGCGAAGGATTCGGTCAGGGTGGTGTCACCGACCTTGAGCTCTACGCGGTAGGTGCCCGGGTTGACGCGCGGGCCGAGGCCCGCCTCGGCGGCTTGTGCCCGCCGGTCCTTGGCCATCTGGTCCACGATCTTGGTTGGCCCTGCGCCGCGGAAGTCCCAGACGAAACGGTTGGCTCCGGCAGCGAGGGGCACGCGCGGCGTGTCGTCGCCTTTGCTGGAGAAGGAGTTGATCTCGTTGCCGTTCGCATCCAGGATGCGGAGCGTCGCCTCGCCTTCCGGCTTTTCCTTCAGGTAGTAGTGGATGATGACGCCGTTCGGCGGGTTCTTCCCCGCGTCGAGATAGTCAAAGACCTGCGTTCCCATCGGCGTCTCGCGCGGTTTCAAGGCGACGGTGACCGGGCCGGCCATCATGTAATTGACGCGGTCCTTGCTCTTGTCGCCGTATGCCCGTCCGTAGACGCGCACGCGCGCGGTATCACGTGGTTTGAACAGATGGGCGCTCTTGCCGGCGATTTGATCCTGCATCTGGTGCAGTGGGCTCAGGTCGTCCAGGATCCAGAACGCGCGCCCGTGGGTCGCGGCGACCAGGTCGGTCCCCTTGACGACGACGTCGTAGACCGGCGCCACCGGCAGATTGCTCTGCATCCGCTGCCAGCTCGCACCATCGTCGAACGAAACATAGAGTCCCGTTTCGGTTCCGGCGTAGAGCAAGCCGCGGCGATTTGGATCCTCGCGGATGACGCGGGTGAATTCGGTGGCCGGGATGCCTCTGGTGATCAGGGTCCAGGACTGACCGTAGTCGTTCGTCTTGAACAAGTACGGCTTGAGGTCGTCCATCTTGTATTTCGTGGCGGCCACGTAGACCGTCGCCGCATCGTGCGGTGATGGTTCGATGATGCTGATCATCGACCATTCGGGCAGGCCGGGTGGCGTGACGTTCTTCCAGTTCTTCCCATCATCGCGCGAAACGTGGACCAAACCGTCGTCGCTGCCGGCCCAGAGGACGCCTTTCTCGTGCTTCGATTCGGCGAAGGCGAAGATGGTGCCGTAGATCTCGGCGCCGCTGTTGTCGGCCGTGATCGCTCCACCAGACGACTGCAACGTCTTGGGGTCGTTGCGCGTCAGATCCGGGCTGATCGTGGTCCAACTGGAGCCCTCGTCGGTCGAGCGGTGAACGTAATTCGACGTGATGTGCAGCACGTTCGGATCGTGCGGCGAGAACTCGACCGGGAAGGTCCACTGGAAACGGTATTTCAGCTCGCTCGCGCCCGACCCGAAGCCGTGCACCTCCGGCCAGACGGTCACGTTGCGCTTCTGGCCCGTCTCCGGGTTCCAGGCGAGGAGACGTCCATGACCAGGACCCGTGCCGATGCCGCCGCCGAAGACACGCTGGGGTGGCTTGGGGCTGATGGCGATATAACCGCTCTCGCCTCCACCTGGTTCGACATAATCAGTCCACGTGATCGCCCCTTCGTTGCCAATGCTCGGCAGGCGCATGGCATAGTTGTCCTGCTGCGAACCGTAGACGTGGTAGGGGAACTGGTCGTCAACGGCCACGTGGTAGAACTGCGCGGTCGGCTGGTTCAGGATCGACGACCAGGAGCGGCCGCCGTCGTAGCTGACGGAGGCGCCGCCGTCGTTGCTCTCGATGAGCCGGTTCGAGTCGTGCGGATCGATCCACAGCCCGTGATTGTCGCCGTGTGGCGTCGGGATGGCCTCGAACGTCTTGCCGCCGTCGGTCGACTTCCAGCAGCTCAGATTGAGCACCCAGACGGTGTTGGCGTCTTGCGGGTCGGCATAGACGTGCATGTAGTACCAGGGACGCTTGCGCAGCTGTGAATCTTCGCTGACGCGCTCCCAGGTTTTGCCGTAATCGTCTGAACGGAAGAGGGCGCCGTCCTCGGCCTCGACCAGCGCCCAAACGCGGCCGGCCCGGGCCGGCGACGCTGCCACGCCGATCTTGCCCAGCACCCCAGTCGGCAAGCCCGAATTATGGGTAACGTCTTCCCAGGTGTCGCCGCCGTCGAGGCTGCGCCAGATGCCGCTCTCCTCGCCGCCGCTGTCGAGCGTATGGGGATGGCGCTGAGCCTGCCAGATGGAGGCGTAGACCACGCGTGGGTTCGACGGATCGAGCGAGACGTCGACCGCGCCGGCCTTATCACTCTTGTAGAGGACCTTCTGCCAGGTCTTGCCGCCGTCTTTGCTGCGAAACACGCCGCGCTCTTCATTCCGGCCCCAGGCATGACCGAAGGCGGCCACGAAGACGACGTCAGGGTTGGTCGGGTCTACCGCGATGCGCCCGATGTGGCGCGTGTCGGCCAGCCCCATGTTAGACCAGCTCGCCCCGCCGTCGACCGACTTGTAGACACCATCGCCATGAGAAATATTGCTGCGCAGGCAGGCCTCGCCGGTGCCCGCATAGATGACGTTTGGATCGGAGTGCGCCACCGCGAGCGCACCGATGGCCGACGTGTTGAAGAATCCGTCGGACACATTCTCCCAGTAGGACCCACCACTGGTGGTCTTCCAGACTCCACCGGCGCAGGCGCCAAAATAGAACGTTCCTCGGTTGTTTGGATCACCCGCGACGGTCACCACGCGACCGGCACGATGCGGCCCGATCAGTCGCCATTCGAGCGACTGCAGCAGCTTATCGTCCACTAGGTTGACTCCCTCCGTTAGAGACGAGACTGGGGTGCCTCGAGCGAGCAACACGCAGGCTGTCAGCGTCCCATGAGCCACGGGTGATTGTCGACGGGTTCGAGCCGCCTGTCAAAGATGAGGATTTTGATTCACCGAAGGCTGCGCCTGAAGCGCCAATCCGAACCGAACCACGAGAGCCGGGTCAACATTCCGTAAAAAGGCGGCAGCACGGTATCGTCGCGTGACTCAGTTGTGCGGCACGAACTCGACGATCGGAAGCTCGGCGGCATGTTCGACCGCCATGGCGATCTCGGCGTCGTAGTCGAACGCTTTGGTCAGCTTCAGCAACGGGCGTATGAACAGGGGTGGTCCGCAGTGCTTGGATTGCTCCCGCATCCGCAGCATAAGCTCAAGTCTGCGGTTGGGATCGAGAATCGGCTTGGTCGTGGCGTGGATGGTCTTACCGCCGACACGCAGCGTGACTTCGGGATTCGCCACGACGTTGCGGTACCAGTTCGAGCTCACGCCCCAGCCGGAAAACGAGATGTAGCTTCCGTTCAGGAACATGTAGCTGACCCCGGTGGTCCGCGGCAGCCCGGATTTTCGGCCGGTCGCGGTCAGGATCATCATGCAGCGCGAGCTCATCAGTGAGGCAAGCGGACCGTGATAGACATATGGAGGAATTTTGAGCGTGAGTGACAACAGTTTCCCTGCCCTGGGCCGCCGGAAACCTTGAAGGGGTGATGACAATGCGGGCTCCTCTCGTACCTGGCAATTATGCGTCCGGTGAATCGCGTTGTCTCGTACGGTTTGACGGCGATCCGATCCTGATCGGTGTCCCTGCTCGACGCAACGTGGTTACGTTGAGAGGCTACGTTTGCGCAGTTCTTGCGCGCGGGCGAGTCTGGCGTGTCCTTTGGGGACCCTAAATTGCGGCTAGGACACCGTCGCGTGTTCTCGTGAGGCACGCGCCGCGAGACATGCTCACGAAAGCGGATGGAAGAAAAATGGCAGTTCAAGACCTCACCGCCGTGGCCGGAAACACCTTTGTCGTTTCCGACGCCATGGGAAATATTCAGCCGGCCGAACAGCACGGCGTGTTTGCCGCCGACACTCGGTTTCTCTCGCGTTTCGAGCTCAAACTCGGTGATCTTGGGATCATTCTGCTGAGCTCGGGCCCGGCGGGTTTTGCCGAAAGTCAGGTCTATCTCACGAACGTCGGATCCGACGGCATCCTGCCGCAGGACCTCGAGGTGGTCCGGCGGCGACACTTGCGCCGCACCGGTCTGACCGAACTCATCGAGGTCACCAATCGAGGTTTGAATCGGATTGAGTTGCCGCTGCAACTCTGGTTTGAAGCCGACTTTGCCGACATTTTCGAGGTGCGTTCGGTCTCTGGACAACGGAGAGCGAGGCACACTCGCCGGAAAACCACCCATGACAAGATCACGTTCATTGACACAGTTCGGGAGAATCAACGTCAGACTCACGTGCAATTTTCGAAGCAGCCGGACGACATCGACGCGAGCCGGGTCAGCTTCTCTCTGACGCTCGAATCGTTGCAGCAGTGGGTGCTCGAAATTCAGGTACGCTGGACCGTGCCGCCCCTCGAATCACACCGTCCCGTTCCGGTGGTGGAGGAAATTGGGCACGACTCGGTGCTGACATGGATCGAAAACGCACCGGGGCTCATCTCCGATGACAGCGACCTTGAGCGCGGCTACCAGAGGTCGATTCGCGACCTCGGTGCTCTGGAGATCGCGCTCAACTCCGGCTATCCAATTCCGGCCGCTGGTCTGCCCTGGTACCTCGCGATCTTCGGACGTGATTCGGCCATAACCAGCCTGCAGACGATCGTGCTCAATCAGCGTCATGCGCGCGGGACGCTGAGAACCCTGGCGGCGTATCAGTCGCACGAGAACAATGCCTTTCGTGATGCGGAACCGGGCAAGATCGCCCATGAGATCCGCTTCGGCGAATTGGCCCTCTCCGAAACGCTGCCGCATTCGCGATACTACGGATCGGTTGACTCGACACCCCTCTGGCTCATTCTGTTCGGAGAGTACATGCGCTGGGTTGACGACGCGGCGTTGCTCGCCGACCTGCTCCCCACGGCTGAGCGGGCGCTGGACTGGATCGACCACTACGGGGATCTCGATGGCGACGGGTTCATCGAGTATTCGCGTCGCTCGAGCAGCGGCCTGGTAAATCAGGGGTGGAAAGATTCCTTCGACAGTGTCCGCTTTGTGGACGGGACGATAGCCGAAGCACCGATTGCGCTCGTGGAGGTCCAGGGGTACGTCTACGCCGCGCGCCTGGCGATGGCCGGCATTTACGACACCCTCGGTCGCACCGCGGAAGCGGGAGAGCTTCGGGAGAAGGCCAACCGGCTGAAAGCCGCCGTGCAGGAATCATTCTGGATGCCCGACGAAGGTTACTTCGCGATGGCGCTCGACGGTCACAAGCGACAGGTCAACAGCATCACGTCAAATCCGGGGCACCTGCTCTGGGCCGGATTGCCCGACCCGGACAAGGCCGCACACGTCGTGAAGCGGCTCATGGAGCCGGACGTCTTCTCCGGCTGGGGTATCCGCACGATGTCGTCGGACATGCGGGCCTTCAGCCCGATCAGCTATCACAACGGCAGCGTGTGGCCCCATGACAATGGGCTGATCCTGGCGGGCATGCACCGCTACGGACACGATGAAGAAGCCAAACGCGTCATCGACGCGCTGATCGATACCTCTCGCTGGTTCGCGCTGCAGCGTCTGCCCGAGCTCTTCTGTGGCTATGATCGCGGCCAGACGCCCTTCCCGGTCGATTACCCGGTGGCGTGTTCACCGCAAGCCTGGGCAGCCGGATGCATGGTCCAGATGGTGCAGGTCATGCTCGGCATTCAGGTCAATCCGGACGGCCTGCAGGCTCGCCCGATCTCCGATCGAGTCGCGGGTTTAACGAACGTGGTGTTTCGTGGCGAGCGGTTCGATATTCACGGTGACGTGGTGACCCCTGTTGGGCACGTCACGACAGAAGCTCAGGCGGTCCGCACTCGATGAACCACTCGGAAGTCCCGCGTCGTATGCACTGGTCCAGATCCTGCGGTATTTCTCTCTGTTCGCGCCCCGCCACACAGTCCGCCCGAGTAAATATTCGTCGATACGTCGCAGGAGTGATGATGTTGGACCAGACGACTTCGATCGATGACATCCTTGATCAAATTCGTTGCGAAGCGGACCAACTGCCGAATCTCATCGTCATGCTCGAAGACGAGCCGCCAGAGGTGCGCGACGTCTGGCACTGGCGCTGGGAGGGCATTATCGAGCGCGTCGAATCGCTCCGCCAGGAGCACCGTGCCGGTGTCATGTCCGCGGCGCAGGAGCAAGAGTTTCTGGCTATCTCGCGACTCCTCGCCGAATGCCGGGCATCGATTGAGGCGCTCGGATGCCGGATTCCGCTGGAACTCGAACAGTCCATCGATGCCCTTGGTTAGGGACTTCCCGGGGCGCAGTAAAACGCCCCGTCAGGCTCAGTAATCGGCCTGTTCCACCTGAAGACCGGCCATGGTGAATGGCTGTTTCACGACGCGGCCGGCGATTTGCCGGTAGACAGCCTCGTATCCGCTCGCCATCGCATCAGCGGAGAAGTAGCGCTCGGCTCGTTCGCGGCAGGCGCGCCGGTCAATGGTGTTGACCCGCTCGACCGCCCCGATCATGTCGCGAAAACTGCGGGGGAGGAATCCAGTTACGCCATCGACCACGATCTCCTCAACGGACCCGACCGGCGTGGCGATAACCGGGGTGCCGGTCGCCATCGCTTCCACCATCGTCAAACCGAACGGTTCGGGCCAATCGATCGGAAAGAGGTAGGCGTACGCGCCACCGAGTAGCTCATCCTTCTCCTTCTCGTTCACCTCGCCAATGAACTCAATCAGCGTGCTGCTTTCGATCTGCCGTTTGATCGCGTGTTCGAAGTAGTCACGATCGATTGCATCGACTTTAGCCGCCATGATCAGCCGCATGCCGACATCTCGCGCGATCTCGATCGCCCGGTCGGGGCGCTTTTCAGGACTCATGCGGCCCAGAAAAACGAGGTAGTCTCCCGGCTGGCCGCGAAAGCGATAGTTCCCGAGGTCGATCCCGTTGTGTACCGTGCCAACCCAGTTTGCGCCCGGCAGCGGATCACGTTGTGCCTTGCTGATCGACACCAGTCGCTGCTCGGGAAACGAGCGGAATACCCGTTGCAGGTCCGGCAAATCGAGACGTCCGTGAGTCGTCGTCACGGTTGGTGTCGATGCGAGTCGAGCGGATGGGAAGGCGAAGTAGTCATTGTGATTGTGGATGACGTCGAAATCGTCGGCCCGTTGATACACCTCGCCCAGCTGAGAAAACGTGTAGGAAAGCTGATCGCTGACGTTTTCGTCCAGTCGCAGTGCCCGTTGGCAGCATGGGAAGAGCTGGGCTCTCGTCACTGAATCGGCACTGGCGAACAGGGTTACATCATGGCCTTGATCGACGAGGGCTTCCGTGAGCACGGAGACGACACGCTCCGATCCTCCGTACAAGGGCGGCGGCACCGACTCAAAGAGCGGCGCGATCATCGCAATGCGCATTTCGTTCCCTTTCGGTCTTCTTCATACAACGTGGATGCGTGGAGCAGCCGGCACGCAACACCGGGACTCCCGCGGCGGGTCAAAACTGCACGACTGTTCACAGCGTGGATCAGAGCGTCAACGGCGCGGTCGTACGATTGACGTGCCTGCGATTTGAACCGCGCTCACAAGTTGGGTAACGCAATCTGCTCGCCAAGACAATCGTCCGCTTCACAGAACGGATGGACGTGACCGTCGCGAGTGGCTCACCAGGGGAGTGGCCCCGGAAGGTGCACGCAGTGTCAGGCCAGGGCCGTGGCGATCTCGCTGGCGGTCTGTCGTGCCGACCGACCGACCCCAATCAGTGTCGCGGATGCATAACCGGTCCACTCGCCGTAGCCGACGAGCCAGAGCAGAGGCTCGCGAAGGGAGCGCGTCCCGATGACCTCGACGTAGTCGTTGGCTTCGAGGACGGCCAGATCGCGTAGGTGGTCGAGCGCTGGTCGAAACCCGGTACACCAGATGATCGCGTCGGCAGCGAGCTCGCTGCCGTCCGGCCAGACAGCACCTCGCGGGGTGAGACGGATGAAGGGGCGGACGCTCTGAAGTATACCGCGAGCGCGTGCCTCACGTACCGGCTCGACCATGACGACGTCGCCCAACCCACCCTCGGGGACATCGAGCGGCGCGCTCAGCCTCGCGCGCGCGGCGAGATAACGCCTGGTGGCCCAATCGAACAGGTCCCGCCCATCCACGTCGTCGGGGAGAAAAGTCGGCTCGTGACGAGTAACCCAGATCGTCTGCGCGACGAGCGACACCTCGGCCAGGATCTGCGCCGCCGAGTTCGCGCCGCCGACTATCAGCACACGCTTGCCACGGAACGGCTCAGGGTCGTGATAGTGGGCGGAATGAAGCTGGATTCCTGCGAAGCGCTCGATTCCGGGGTAGTTGGGTGTGTACGGATGGCTCCAGGTGCCGGTCGCGCTGACGACCGCGCGGGCCGTCCACGTCCCGGCATCGGTGGCGACGATCAACCTATCGTACGAGCGACGCACGCTTTTCACCCCGACCGGTCGCCGGACAGCGAGACGATAACGTTCCTCATAGGCGGTCAGATAGGCGAGAAGATCGTCGCGTGACGGATAGGTATCCGGTCCGCCATGCATGACCCAGCCGGGCAACGAACACCAGCGGGCTGGCGAGAAGAGTCTCAGCGATTCCCAGGCGTGTCGCCAGGCACCACCCGGCCCGGGCTCGCTGTCGAGGATCTCGTACGAAAGGCTGGTGCGGCGCAGATAATAGGCGGTCGCCAGCCCTGCCTGGCCACCGCCGATGACGACGACGTCCGTTTGTGATTCCAGTGATGGCCTCCGGTAGTCCGTTCAGACGATTCATCGTCAAGCGCAACGAAACAGCGGCAGCAGCTCATCCCGGTCAGGCGACGATCTCCATACGCAGTCCGCGGCGATCTTCAGGCAAATTACCGCCCGGCAAGACCATCGGGTTTCCGGTTGAGACGTTCTGAGCCGCGACCAGGCATGCCAGCGCGTCAAGCAGGTCGTCGACGGCAACCTTCGAGCGGCCGAGCCTCCGACGGATCGCGTCGACGTCGATCGGCGGCAACCGTTTCTCGAGTAACTTACGACGTATCTCTCGACCCTGAACCGACTTCTTCGGCTCCAATAGGCCAATACCCCTGCAGGACAGACGTGCGAAGACCACTTCAGGATGCGTTTCACGGATGTGGTGCTGCCGTTCAGGAGTCATCACCACATCCGTGAAACGCATCTTCGGCAGGATGCCGAACGCCTGAAGCGATATCGCGCGGCCGCAGGCACACCGGTTCAGCTCGCACGCTTCACGGTAGGTGGTTGCCGGCAGCGTTGCGCGACAGGGGGCAGGAAAGACGCTGCTGGAACGAGGCTGTCGCAGGTAGCGGCGTGCCGCGAGGTCGCAGGCACGCGGCGTGCTCTCCGCCAGACCGATCGGGATGTCGATCGCGACCACGCGCTCTTCAGCGGCGGCATCCGCGAAGACCTGACCGATTGCGCCGGTCTCCACGACCGAATAGTTGATTGACGTCATCTCGGAGTCGCTCCCCGCGATGACCCAACCGGCCCGGCAACCGTCGATGCCCATGAGACCTGGCATTTTGCCTGACTTCGTCAGAGCGGCAACGTCGGCAAGAACTGAGGCGCCCGTCGCGCCTTCGTTCCTTGCTCGAAGGCGTAGGCCAGGCGGATCAAGGTCGGCTCGCTAAAGGCACTGCCCATGAAGGTGAGGCCGACCGGCAAGCCGAATGTAAATCCGGCCGGGACCGAGATCAGCGGATATCCCGCCATCGCGGCTGGGGAAGAGCTCGATCCCAGGAAGTGGTCGCCGTTGACCAGATCGATCGGCCAGGCCGGTGCGCCGGTCGCCGCGACGAGCGCGTCCAGGTTGTATTGATTCATCACGGCATCGATGCCCCGTCCGCGGGATAGGTCGTGGCTGGTCGCAAGCGCGTCCAGATACTCTTGCTCGGTCAGCGGTCCCTTCTCCTGGGCCGCCAGGAAGTGTTCCTGGCCGAAGTACGGCATCTCCCGATCCGCATGCTCCTCGTTGAAGCGGATGAGATCTTCCAGCGTCCGGGCCGGAGCGCCGGGGCCGAGCGTCGTCAGGTAGGCATTCAGGTCCGCCTTGAACTCGTAGTGCAGGACGGTACCTTCGACGCCACGTGACCGCAGTTCGTCGGCGGTCGGAATGTCGGCCGGGTCGATGATGACCGCGCCGAGGTCTTTGAGCGCGGCGATGGCCGCTTCAGTGACGGCGTCGGTTTCCGGGCTGTAGCCGGCAAAGGCCTTGCGCAGCACACCGATGCGGGCGCCTTTGAGCCCGCCTTCGTCGAGGAACTGGCGATAATCGGAGACGTATTTGCCAGCGCTGCTCGCCGTCGCCACATCTCGTGGATCAACCCCGACCAGCGCTCCGAGCAGAGTCGCCGCGTCGGCGACGGTACGGGCCATCGGACCGATCGTGTCCTGGCTGTGCGAGATGGGGATAACGCCGGCCCGGCTGGTAAGTCCCACCGTCGGTTTGATGCCGACGATGCCGTTGCTGTTGGATGGGCACACGATCGACCCATCGGTCTCGGTTCCGAGGGCCGCGGCAACCAGATTTGCCGAGACTGCCTGGCCCGATCCCGAGCTCGACCCGCAGGGATTGCGATCGAGCGCGTATGGATTTTTTCCCTGACCGCCGCGGCCACTCCAGCCGCTCGACGAGTGTGTGGAGCGAAAATTGGCCCATTCGCTCATGTTCGCTTTGCCAATGATGATCGCGCCCGCCGTGCGCAGCCGCGCCGCGACCGTCGAGTCCTGCAGCGGATGCGAGCCCTCCAGAGCCAGCGAGCCGGCCGTGGTCGTCATCTTGTCGGCCGTATCGATGTTGTCCTTGACGAGAATCGGGATGCCGTGCAGCGGTCCACGCGATCGCTTGTCCTGACGCTCGCGGTCGAGTTGTTCGGCGATCGACATCGCATCCGGGTTGATCTCGATGATCGAGCGTAGCTCCGGCCCCCGTCGATCGAGCTGCTCGATGCGGTCGAGATAGGCGCTGACGAGCGACCGTGACGTCATCTCGTCGCTCTCCATCAGTCGTCGCATCTGATCGAGCGTCATCTCTTCGATCTCGGGGTGTGGAGCGCTCATGTGGATGGTCCTTTCATTCGGCTGGCGTCGTCTTAACCGCCCGCGGGGCGTCCTCGGAGCGGGCACCTCGCTTCTATACGCGGTCATGTCGCGAGGTGTCAATGGTCACTCGCCTGCGCGCCCGCAAACCGCGAAGCCGTTCGGGACACTTGACCAGATTCAGCAGCCAACTCAGACTATCAGACATGCCGCCAGGTGGCAGCACCGCGCAGTTGATCTCACCCGTCACGCGGGCGAGCGCGTACGCACACGTCGCACGAAAGGACTTCACCCATGGGAATGGCGAACGACTACCTTGATCAGATCAGATCGCTCTCCAATTTCGTTGGCAGCCAGGTTTCGGACACGCCGGACGATCTATTTGGGAAGCGTCCGGGTCCATCGCTCAATCCAGTTTCATTCAACTATTTTCATCTGCTGCGAGTCTGGGATCTCGACCTCAACTGGATCATCAAGGGACAGGGGCCGCAGGGCGACGCCTGGCATCGTGGCGGCTTCACGGAGAAGGCCGGCTATAGCCCAGATGGCAAGGGCATGCGGGGCCTGGGCATCGGGACCGGCTACACTGACGCGGACGTCGACGAGATGAAGATCAGCCGGAGCGTGCTGCAGGCGTACCAGCAGCAGCTGCTGGCCGAGACCGAGGAGTACCTCAACGGCGCGGACGATGCCGAGCTCAATCGCGAAGTGGCGCCGCTACCGAATGCGCCGGATCGCCCGGCCACCTGCGCTCAGCGCTTGCAGCACACGATAAGCCACTCCTGGAGCCATACCGGCGAGTTGCGCTACGCCAAGGGGATGTTCGGCATTCACGATCCGAGCTACCCGGGCACCAGCGGAGAGACCGACTGAACCGACCGGTCACGCGCCACGACCAAAATCGCGAAACGAGGGGAACGGCGAGTTATCTCCGCCTGTTTCCGATTGGCCGTCAGTTTGTGGGTTCCGTGCGGGGTTCGTCCAGCGCCGGGTGACCCAGCGCGAGCTCGAGGTCCCGCATGATCCGGCGCATGTGCTCGTAGTGCGAGCCCTTCCAGTAGATGGTCGCGCATACCTGGCAGCGGTAGAACTCATCGAACGTGGCCCGGGTTCGTGGGAGCAGACGATCCTCGACCTCGGACTTGGGCACGGCGAGGAGAACGCCATTGCACCGCAGGCAGCGTTGGAATGGCGCCATGAAATCGAGCAGATCGAACTCGATCGCGACCTCGACCAGTTGCCGGCGTGGATCGGACTCCCGCACATAGTATCCGCGCGTGATCGCCGCTCGTTTCAGCAGCCCGACGTCCTGGGTCATCAGGATCCGCTCATCATTGACCGAGATCACTTCCAGCGTCTGGTCGTCAGTATCGTTGCGGTAGACCGAGTCGAACCCCAGCATACGGAGATAGCGAGCGAGACGCCCGAGATGGGTGTCGAGCACGAACCGACGGTCATGGGGGTGTGGCACGCCGACTCGCGATAGGCCCGCTATGTCGATTGAACGAAACGGCGGGTAGACACTGATACGGTCGCCATCGCGGACGTGGTACGAGAAATCGACTGGGTGCTCATCGACCAGGATCAGGTCGATCTCCGGGTGCGGGATCCCGGTCGACTCGATGAGGTCCTTGACGGACGGTCTCCCCCTGAACGAGTGATTGAAGCGCTGCTGGCGTCGTCGACGGCGGCAGGAAGTCGTTCAGCCGGCCGTAGACGCGAAGAGACGCGGATGGCACGTGTTCAACCCCGACAGCTAACTATCTCGATGGAGCGGATCGCCGGCCGCGATCGCGCACTTCACGGCGTGCATCGCTTTGCCGATCGGCAGTCCGGCGAACGGCGACAGCAGCCGTACGGGCCAGGATTCGAACGCCGCTCCGGCCGCCTGTTGATACTGCTTCCCTCCCAGCACGATGATCGGGTCGCAATCGTAGAGACGCTGCCGGTCGATCTGCTCACGGAGCGTGTCCACGTCGACAGGCGCGGGGTTCTTTCTCTTGAACGTCACATTGTATGGACCCGGAATCACGAAATCGGGCGGGATGAAACCATATTTGGCGCTCAGCACCACCCAACGGCCGGCGAAGCGTTCGGCGTATTCGCGATGGAGCTTGAACGGTCCGCCGGTGTACGCATCGCGCGCGCGGGTCGGTCCAGCGCCGGGCCGTTTGTTCCATATCTTCGCCTGCCCGCAGGGTACGACGACGAGTGATTGAACCACGGTCCACGACCTTCCATAATGATCTGGTCCGATGTGATCGACATCGCGCAGGCAGATATATGGCGTATCTTCGCACGGATGTCCAACCGGCGGCCTGCCGTAAGAGAAACGCTGAGGAATCAGAGTCGCGCCGACGTTGGGCGATCCGATATTCGCGGCGGCCCTCTTGATGCGAGGAATGCGGTCGCCGGATCGGCTCCGTTGCCGGTGGAGAGAGGTGTAATGGTGCTCAAGTTCGTGCTGCTCTTTATCGGAGCCTGCGTGATGGCCCCGCTCGCCCTGCTCGCCCTGCTCGTTTCGATACCGGCGCTTCCGTTTCTGCTCGCGGGCTGGGTCCTGTTCAAACTCGTCCAACGGCGGTCCTGGTTTGGGGGCACCCACGTGAGCGATAAACACATGATCGACCTGCGGTTGCCACGGCATCTGCCGCTCGCTCCGCTCGCGCTCGTGGTATTGATGTGCGCCGCGGTTCTGCAGATCAAGCTCTCCGGGTTTTCCTGGAACGTCGACCGTTGGTCCGGCGCGGCCATGCTGGCGGTCGCTGCACTGTGGTGGCTACAGCGGCGCGCCGGCGCGTGGCGACGAAATCGGTTCGGATCAGGCTCTGGTTTGAACGTCGCGCAGTATGACCTGTACCGCCTGTTCGAGATCGAACGAGCCGGCAGCGCTGAAGAACGCCGGGTGCTGATCGTTCGAGAGCTCAACCGTCTGACACTGGAAGCACTGCGATCTGATCCGATGTTTCGCTCGACCTGGCCTACCGCCCCGGAGCTGGTCGCGATTCGGGATCAGGTCCGTGTGCTTCGCTCAAGCCTGGCGGATGCGGCGACGAACCCACCTGCGAACGATCGCTCCGAACATCAGTCCCGGCGAGTGTTGTTGGGAGACATTGACGCTCTCGAACGGTACGTGAGTCAGTTCCTGCGTGTCCGGCTGATCGGCCATGACGATCTGGAGCAGATTCGCATTCTCGTGCGCGATCAGAGCCGCTTGCGCGCGATCCAGGACCAGATCGTCGACCAGTTGCAGGTCGTAACTGTTGCTATTGCCGGATGAGCGCGTGCACCGCAAACGTGAGCATGAACGAGACGGCGTCGCTGGAGACATTTCGTGAGGAACTGGCAGCGCAACGATGATAAAGGGGCGATCAATCTGGGGTATGGTGGCGTTCACCGTCGCCTTCTTTGTGTTCGCCCGGCTGCGCTCATACGCTGATAACACCGGAGTCCCAATTCGGTACAGCTACCCGGTTCGCATTGATCGCTGGCTGTTCGCCGGTCATGACCCGGTGGTATGGCTGCAATCACACCTCGGACAAACAACTCATCTGGGAGGCATCGACTACCTGCTCGTTCTTGTCTACATCTCCTATTTCGTGATTCCTCCGGCGACCATGGCGCTTCTCTGGTGGACTCGATCACGCGCCCTTCCAGTACTTCGCCCTTTCGATCGTCTGCACCCTGTACGTGGGCCTCGCCATCAACTTCATCGTTCCGACCGCGCCTCCGTGGCTCGCGGCGGAGCACGGCTTCATGGCCTATTTCCCCCGTCTCATGCCCAGGGTGCTGAACCATATCGTGCCCGGTATCTTCAAGCTGGGCGACAACACGGCCGGACCCAACGACGTCGCCGCGATGCCATCGTTGCACATCGGAATCGTATCGGTCGTCGCGTTCTACCTGATGACGCGCGGTCGTCTCGGCGCGGTGATCGGGACGCTCTACATTGTCGCGATGAGCTTCGCCCTCGTCGATCTCGGCGAACACTACGTGACCGACATCGCTGCCGGCATCGTCGTCGCACTGACCTGCTGGCTGGCGGTCCGGTGGACGCTGACTCGCTGGTACCGGCGCCGCGACGCCGATCGAGAGATGCCGATCGAGCGAGAATCCGCGGGCGCCGCGCGATCGTGATCGGCAGGCCGGGCGATAGCTGGGACCGCCCCGACCTGCCGCATCCTCGGCAATGCGCCTGAGCGAAACTGGCGCTACGTCTTCGCGAAGCCGTCCATAATCCGCGCGATGCGCTTGATGCCGGTGAAGTAGTCCTCCACGAAGATGTTCTCGTTGGGTGAGTGCGCGCGTGAATCGGCGTGCCCGACGCCGGACGAGGCGAACGGGATGCCGAACTGGTGCGCCATGACGTAGGCCGGCCCGGTGCCGAGGCTGGTCGGGATGATGACCGGTTCGGCGCCGTCGACCTCGCGGTGCGCCGCCTCCACTACCTTGACGATCGCCGAGTCGGTCGACGTCCGCGCCGGGTGCTCGGCGCTGAGCAGCTCGATCTCGACGTCGGAGAAGCCTTCCGCATCGAGATGGCGGCGCAGCAGATCGCGGATCTCATACGGATCCTGGTCGATGACCAGCCGGAAATCGACCTTGGCCATGGCTTCGGCCGGCATGACGGTCTTGGTTCCCGGGCCGGTGTAGCCGGAGTTGAGCCCGCAGATCGTGCAGGTCGGCTGGAAATACTCTTTGATCTGCAGATCGCGCCCGCTGCAGCCCGGTGACGAACTGGTCGATGTGGTACAGCTCTTTGCGGCTGGCCTCGGTGTCCGGCAGCTTGGAGAGGATACTCAGGTCGTGTTCTGTCGGCGCGATGACGCGATCGTAGAAGCCTGGAATCCGAATGCGCTCGTCGGGTCCCTTGAGCGTCGAGAGTGCCCAGTTCAGGCGCCAGGCGGCGTTGGGAACCGACGCGCCAAGCGACGAATGGAGATCACGGGCGACCGAGCGGACGCGCAGCTCGACGTAGCAGATCCCCTTGAGGCCGAGCGAGATGATCGGACGTCCATCGACGTCCTTGCTGCCACTCTCCCAGATATTGCCGTCAGCCTGAACCAGGTCGGGATGCTCCGCGGTGAACCGCTCGAGGCGTGGGCTGCCGATCTCCTCTTCACCCTCGATCAGGAATTTGACGCGCAACGGCAGTGAGCCGCGCACCTTCTGGTAGGCGTCGATGGCACAGATGCGGGAGGCGATGTTCCCCTTGTTGTCGGCGACTCCGCGGGCCACGATGCGGCCATCGACGATGTTGGCCGCGAACGGATCGGTGTCCCACAGCTCGAGTGGCTCCGGCGGCTGAACGTCGTAATGGTTGTAGAAGCTGAGTGTCCGGCTGCCGCTGCCGATCTCGGCGTAGACGACCGGGTTGCCACCTTCGATGGGCACGATTCTGGCTGACGCGCCAATCGCTTCGAGCATGCGCTTGACGTACTCCGCCGTCTCTTGAATGCCGATGTTCTGGGCCGAAATGCTCGGCTGGCGGCAGAGATTTTGCACCTGTTTCAAGTACTCATCGCGATGGTCATCGATATACTGGTAAACGTCCTGCATTCCGATTCCCTCTCCACGTCTCTGAAAGCGCGGTTCATCCTCCGCTGTTCAAAGCACTCTCACTCGCACCGGTGACGTTGTCAACCGCGGCCACTCGCGGCGCCGCGACCGCGAGGGTCGGGTTGTGTGAGAATGGCGCAGATGACGCAGGCGCGTCGTTTCCGAATGGGAGGACAAAGGTGGCAGAGATCAGACGACTGGCGGAGATGCACTGGCCGGAGGTGCGAGAGGCACTCGATTCCGGCACCCGGACGATCGTGGCGGCGGCGGGGTCGATGGAGCAGCACGGACCACACTTGCCGTTTCAGACCGACACCTTGCTCGGCACCGTGCTGGCCGACGCCGTGGCGTCGCGGCTCACTGGCGTCATCGTTGGGCCGACGATCCCGTTCGGAGTGTCGGAACACCACATGGCCTTCCCCGGCACGATCACGCTCGACACGCCGACGTTCAAAGAGGTCGTGCGCCAGTATGTCGCGAGCCTGGCCAGGCATGGCTTCGAAAACGTGGTCATTCTTCCGAGCCACGGCGGCAATTTCGGGCCGCTGGCCTCCCTCTTCGAGGAGACAGGTGGGCGCATCGAGGGAGCGCGTTTTCTGCCCTTTACCGACCTGATGACCTTCATCGACGTTATGAACCGCAAAGCGGCTGAAGACAACATCACGCCGCAGGTGGCCGGCGCGCATGCGGGTGAGACCGAGACGTCGATGGTGCTGGCGGAACGGCCCCAGCTGGTGCTGATGGATAAGGCAGCCGAGGGATTCGTCGGAACGTTTGACGAGGCGGCGTCACGCACGGTCTTCGAGAAGGGTATGACCGCCCTGACGGCCAACGGGATTCTGGGCGACGCTCGACCGGCTCAGGCCGAACGTGGGCATCGCTACATCGATTCGCTGGCCGACATGCTGGCCGAGTTTGTCCGCGAGCGCATCCCGGCATGACGCAACCGGACCCGCCGGTTGGCTGGCGGGTCCAATCTGGTTCTCATTGACCCGTGGCCTCTCGAGGCTCGGTGGACTTCGTTCACCGGAGACCTACCGATGACGTTAATCCGCCATGTCGGACGCGGTACGGAGGTCGTAGCGGTCCATCACCAGCATCTTCTGGTCATTCGTCAACCAGAAACCCTCCGGTGGATAGGTGGACGCGGTGCCAGTGCACTACGCACACGGGCTACCCAGCCCAATTTCGACGTCGGTTCGAACAGGCAACGCCCAGTTCGCAACGAGCCCCACCACGACCACGAATGACAGGGCGAGGATTGCAACGCCGAGCGTGTGGGCGACTTGTCGTAGCGCGGCGGATACGTGGCTTTCTCGTAACGGCATGTCGCGCTCCATTCAGGATTGAGTGATGACATTCGTTCCATCAGGTGGGTTTCATGCTCGTGAGAAGGTCGATCCGACGCAGCCAACTGGTTTACAGGCGCCTGTGCCCCGGCCGGAATCTCGATTATGGGCGATCTATCATTGAACCGGCCGTCCCCAGTCCTATCTGAGTGGTCGAACGTCGCACTCGACGCCCATGCCATGAACCCGCCAGTAGTCTGGCGGGTTCGTCAGTTGCGCGAGCCATGTGGGAATCTGCATGGACCGTGGCCCTGCGAGGGGTTATCCCTGGTTGACCGGGAGTCCGTGCTCTTTCCAGGCCTTGAGACCGCCGTCGAGGTGAGCGACGTTCACGAACCCCATCTGCCGCAGGCGGTCGACGGCGAGCGCGGAGCGCCCACCCGACGCACACGTCAGGATGATGCGGCCGTTCGGATCGAACTCCGCACGGTAGTAGGGGCTGGTTGGATCCGCGTAGAACTCCAACATGCCGCGAGGGGCATGAACTGCGCCCGGAATCATGCCGCTTTCGACAAGCTCATTCGCCTCGCGGATGTCGATCAGCACGACGCCTTCGCGGCTCAGTTCGGCATGGACGTCCGTGGGGGTCAGGTTCTGAATGCGAGACTTCGCGTCGGCGACCAGTCCGGCTGCGGTGATTGCTCCCATTGCTGCTCTCCTTTGGTGATTCACGAATCGAAAGCTGAATGATCTGAGGATAGGAGAGTCCGCGCCCGCGATCATCGGGCAGATTCCCTATGTTTGGTTGCGGTGTGGCCTATTTTTGCGGCGAGCCGGTGCCCAGTTGCTGGGCGCGTCGCGCCGCGGCGGTGCGTGATTCGACGCCAAGTTTCGCCAGGATGGCCGAGACGTGATGCCCGGCCGTTTTGGGCGAGATGAACAGGCGTTCGGCGATTCCGGCGTTGGTCAACCCAGCGGAGAGCAGTTCCAGCACGTCCATCTCGCGATGGGTCAGCCCTGCAGGGTTTTCCCGCGTGGCGGCGCGTGGACCTCGCTGCGGGGCACGGACGCCAATCTCCCGCAGCTGTCTCGCGGCCCATGCTTCGGCCGGAGCCGCGCGCAGTGACGAAAACGTGATCATGGCCTCGCGCATAGACGCTTCGTCACCGGATTGAGCGAGGGCGCACGCGCGTTCGTAGTCACAGCCGATCTCTTCCCAAGCGCGCGCGGCCTGTAGCCATTCCCCAGCGATCATCAAGGCATATGGCGCGGCCAGATCATCCAGGGAATCGACCGGCTCACCAGCGCGATGGAGATAGTAGGCTGTCTCGCCCCGGATCCAGGGAGTCCCATAACGAACGGCGAGCGGCTGCAGCGCACGTGCCTCCGAGATCGAACGTTTCACGTCTCCGTTGAGCCAGGCCGCGTCAGCTCGCGCCAGTCGCACCGGCCCAAGACGCTGGAGCTCCCCCGTCTTCTCTGCCAATGCCAGCGCCTCGTCGAGCGCAATTTCGTAATGTGTGTCGTCGCGCCGCGCGAGGATCGTGCCGCGCACGGTCAGCGCCACGATGCGCGTCAGCGGCGAAGGGGAAGGGGCAGCCAGGGCTCGATCGGCATCCTGCAACGCCAGGTCCCAGGCACCCCTGCGACTGCGTAGGCTCGCGCGTCCCGCCGTCAGATACCAGACGTAGTTGTCGAGGTCATGCTCTTCAGCATAGGTGATGGCCGCCTCGAACTGACGCTCAGCCTCATCCAGGTGGAACATCAGCATTTGCTGCCAGGACAGATTCACCAGCGCGCGGCAGGCATGGTCGATCATGCCGTCGTCTGCCGCGAGTCGATGAGCACGTTCGAGCATGTTCCGGCCCTCGAGATCGTCGCGTGTCGCTCGCGCCGTACCAACGTTGATCAGCGCATGGATCAGCGTTTC
The DNA here is from genome assembly GCA_963725815.1 of uncultured Chloroflexia bacterium. GTDB lineage: Bacteria > Chloroflexota > Chloroflexia > Thermomicrobiales > Thermomicrobiaceae > CALAGB01. The sequence goes on along the minus strand of CAVSAD010000020.1, from coordinate 209,526 downwards.
CTGCTCTCCGAGGCGGTCGGCCAGCGCGATCGCCTTCTCGCCCCATGCGATCGCGTCGGGTACGTTCCAGCGAAGCATCTCCATCTGAGACATGTTGCTGTAGGCCATCGCGAGTTCTGGTCCCGGTGGCATGCGTTCCAGGATTTCGAGCGCCTGGCCGCCTGCCCGCTGCGCCTCTTCATTTCTTCCCTGGAACCACAGCAGACGTGAGAGCCAGCGCAGGTTATCTCCCTCCCTGAGGAGGTCGCCGGCCCGGTGCCAGATGTCGACCGCCTCACGGCGCGCCATGATCGACTCGTCTCCTTGGGAGCTGAGGTAACAGGCAAAGGAGTAGTCCGCGAGCAGCGCCGCGCGATCAAAGTCGGGGAGGTCGCCAGCGACACGCAGCAGTCGGCTGTACTGTGCAGCCTCCTCTCGATGCGAGTGGAGCGCCGATGCCTGCAGGGCGGCCGCTGTCGCGAATTTCCGAATAGCGGCAACGTCTCCGGCTGCTTCGGCATGATGCGCCAGCCGGGGGAAATCGTTCGCCGAGGAAGGCTCAGCCAGCAGCGCATCGAGTACCCGGTGATGAAGTAAGCGGCGACGGGGCGCGGCGATCGTCGCCAGAATGGCGTCGCGCGCCAGTTCATGGCGGAAAGCGAGTCCATCCGCGGTGTGGCGTAGCAGCCCTCCGGAAATGCATTCGTCCATCGCTTCGACCACCGGACCAGCCACGCTCATCAGAAGACCGGCTTCGATGCTCGATCCAATTACGGCCGATACGTCGAGCACGCTTCGCGCCTCCAGCGACAGGCGTGCGGCGCGGGCCAGCACCGCATCACTTACCGTTGGCGGGACTTCGGAACCCCGCGTGGCCAGCACCTCGGTGACAAAGAAGGGGTTTCCTCCGGTACGGTGGAAGAGCTCACCGGGATCTCGGTCCGTTCCAGCGGCAAGCGTGCGTACCCCGGCTTCCGAAAGCGGCGGGACAGTCAAGCGAAAGACGCTCGACGCGGTGGCAAGATCGCCCAGCAGGCGTCGGAGCGGGTGAAATGGGCCAACCTCATCGTCGCGATAGGTGACCAAGAAAAGCAGACGAATACTGTCGATGCGCCGGCTCAAGAATCGCAGCAGGTCGATCGACGCCTCGTCAGACCAGTGCGCATCTTCGCCCACGATGATCACCGTCTCATCGCGTGTCCTCAGCGTGCTGAGGACGGAGTGGAACAGCTCTTCGCGCCGGAGATCCGGTCTGAGCATCCGCTGCAGATCGAGACCGAGGGCGGGCCCGATGTCGAGCAGCGGACCGAAAGGCCCTGGTGTCGAGAGAGAATCACAGGTGGCTTTCATTACCCGGGCAATTGAGTCGCATTGCTGGCAGAACTCGTCAATCAAGGCCGATTTACCGACCCCGGACTCGCCACTGATCAGGACGAGTCGTCCGTGGCCGTCCGCAGCCTGCCGCAGGTGATTCGCGAGTTCTTGCAGTTGGGGGTCACGTTCGAGCAACGCCATGCGGTAACACCTTGGAGAGATCGACGCGAGGGGGCCGGAGGTGGCGACACGACTCCAGCACCGGTGACCTGCCCATGTGCTCAGGACGTCACTGCGTCGAACGATTCATCCTGGTGGAGATAGACCTGATTACAGTCTAGCACTATTCCGTGGCGTGGATGAGCGGCGGCAAAGTACCGAGATCGAATGTATCGTGAACAGGTCGTCCACTGGCTCGTCGATCAGCGCCCGGTCGACAACCTGGATTCTTGAAGACAAAGCCGCGCCAGGGTGCCGAAGTTAGCGGCGTGATCCCTGGCGCGGCTGGCTCATTCCTGTTTTGTGGCGATCGCCGGAACTACGGGAGGTAGTTCAGCGGATTGACCCACGTTCCGTTCTTCTGAACCGCGAAGTGCAGATGCGATCCGGTAGAAGCTCCCGTACTGCCCATTTTCCCAATGAGTTGACCGGCGGCCACTTTCTCTCCGACGCTTACCGATGGCTGTTGAGCCATGTGCCCGTAGAGTGTGACGAGCCCATTTCCGAGGTCGATCTGAACACAGAAACCGTAACCGACGTTGCTCCAACCGGCGAAAATGACCGTGCCGGCGGCAGCGGCCTTGATCGGCGTGTACATGCTGTTGGCAATGTCCAAGCCCTGGTGGAAGTGCGCATAGCCCTGGTAGGCCGGCTCGAGCCCAAAGCTGGTGGGGCCAAAGTTCTGCGTGATCGTGCCTTGCACCGGCCAGACGAACCCACTGGCGGCAGGTTGCTGCGGGGCCTGCGTTGGCTGAGGTGCCGGCTTCGGCGTCGCCTGCGGGGTCGCTTTTGGCGCCGGTTTGGGCTGGGTGTCCGCAGCACTCGTTTGCGGATTGGACTGCGGTGTGCTTGTGGTCGCCAGTGATGCCGTCGTCGTCTGCGTCGTCGCGCCACCCTGAGATCCGGAGGACGCCGACGATGCCTTCACTCCGGGGATGATGAGCGTCTGACCGACGATGATCAGGTCGGGATTGGTGATCTTGTTTGCGGCCAGATCAATGATGGCCGCGGAACTGACACCGTAATGCGCGGCAAGTGCGTGGATGGTGTCGCCGGCCTTGACGCTGATCGTCACGTCCTGGGTGCCGCTGTCGGTGGGGACGTTGACGTGGTCTCCCGGGAAGATCAAGTTGGGATTCGCCAGATCGTTCGCCTGGATAATCGCCATCGTCGAGATGCCGTATTTTTCCGCGATCCCGTGCAACGTGTCGCCCGCCTTGACGACGTAGTTAACTCCCTGCCCACCGCCTCCCATGCCATCGTTGTTGGCGGCATCAGAAGTCGCGGCAGCCGGCGCGGCGACGGCACCGCCGGTCGCGCTGGGAACACTCACCGTTGAAAATTGACCGGTTGCGTCCGACGAGGAACGGACAACCGCGCCGGCCATCGCCGGTCCGAGGACCGTCGACGAAGCGACGGCGGCAACCGTAGCCGCGACCATCGCCGTGCGGGTCAGATTCCCCTGTGGGATCGACCGGACGGCCGGGCCCACGAAGGAGATGGTTCGGTTCGAGGCTTCCGGCCACCAGACCTCGCTGTCACTCGACGCGCGCTGGATGGAAACCGGTGTCGCCGGTTTGAGTGAAGCGGTCACGCTGGCTGGCGTGAAGCGCGGCTGTGGCGCGGTCGGAAGGGGTCGCGGCATGACCGGGTGACTCAACGAAGCCTCTACTGAATCCGACGCGTCGCGGGTAGTAATTGATGCTCGCTCTAGCGAGCTATTTGATCGCCAGCCGAACTGCGAACTCGTGCTCGGCGGCGTGAAGTTGGCGCTTGTAGTGGGAGCCTCAAGTTTGTGGAACTCGACTTGCGTGGCTGGAGTCGACTCGAGTGTTTCAGGTGTGACCGGGTCTAAATCTCTGTGCCAGCCGAAGCGAGTTTCCTGGGGTAGGAGCGATGAAGCAGAATCAGGCGACGGAACATCCGCTCGCCCGCCAGTGCGGCAAGCCATAAATTTTCCCTTCCCGTACCCTTGGTCGGTCTACGGCAGTTACCGTCCGGAACCTCTGGTCCCCGTCATTCACGGACGATCTATTGCCATATCCAGGTTTTCGGCGCAGAGCATAACAGTGCGCAGAGCACGTGTCAATTTGTTAACGCAAGACATAAGTGAAACGCTATCGAATTCCAGCGTTTGTACGCACCCAAACTTGGAGAAAATTGACGAAGCGTTTTCTGCGGCGACCGGCGAAGCCCGTTCACCAGAATCATGCGCGATGAGATCAACGCTCGATGATCTCGCTCAACCATGACCGCTCCATTTGGTCGCTTCAGCGAAGGCCAGTTGCATCCGACCCACACCGCACGACGCGTGATTCAGGCGGCTTTGAAACGCACCGGAAGCGATTTCAAGCCACGAAACGAGAATCCCTCCAGCCAGTCCGCCTGGTCCATGCGTAGCTCGAGGTCGAGGCAGCGCTGCACGACGGTCTTGACGGCGATCTGTGCTTCAGTGCGCGCGATGGCGGCACCCAGGCAGAAGTGCGGCCCGTGGGCAAAGGTCAGGTGTCGATTCGGCCGCCGCGCGATGTCGAGCCGATCGGGCTCGGGGAATTGTGCCTCATCTCGATTAGCCGACCCGAACAACAGGCTGATGTTCTGTCCCGGCTCGATCGTATGACCGCCGATAGCGATCGCGTCTCTGGCCACGCGACTGGTTGCCTGAACAGGGCTCTCGAAGCGCAGGACTTCTTCAACCGCCGTGCCGATCAGGCCGGGGTCAGACCGCAGCCGCTCAATTGCCTCCGGATGTCGAGCGAGCGTCAGCACCGCGTTGCCGATCAAGTGCGCCGTTGAGTTATTGCCGCCGACGAGAAGCGCGATGATCATGATGACCAACTCGTCGAGCGACAGGCGGTCTCCCTGTTCTTCGGCCATCACCAGCATGGTGATGAGGTCATCGCGCGGATCGCGACGGCGTGCGTCGATCACCTCTTCCAGGTATGCCTTCATCTCTAGCATGCTGGCCTGTCCCTGGCGCATGATCGGAATTCGCTCGCCGGCCGTTCCTGGGCGATCGTAGACACGCACCTGATCTCGACTCCAACGGGTAAAGCTTGGCAGGTCCTCACGCGGTACACCAAGCATGTCCGCGATGACCCATCCCGGAAGCGGGACTGCGAGGTCGCTGATCACGTCCATTTCACCGTTTGAGACAACGCGGTCGATGAACCCGTCGCAGATCTCCTGAATGCGCGGCGTCTTCTCCCGAACCATACGAGCGGAGAAGGCTTTGGTGACGAGATTTCGCAACCGCGTGTGGGTAGGCGGATCGGTCAGCAGCATGCGGCTGCCGAGAATATGTCGCAGCGGCTGGAGTTCCTGGCGCACGTCATCGGGCAAGACCTGGAAGATCGATTCCGCGCGTGCCGAGGAGACCCGGTCGTCGGTCATCAGGCCGATAATGTCTTCGTAGCGGCTGATCAGCCAACTCTGACCGTTCCAGAGAACGGGTGACTCCGCGCGCAACTGGGCATAGGTGGGATATGGATTGGCGCGGACGGCGGGGTCACTGAAATCGATGCCAACGGACAATCTGGTCTCCTCTCAGCCGTGCCACAGTCGATGCTCGGTCACGGTTGGTGCTGGTGTTGTGCCAGCCAGTCGTCGAGCGACATGACGCGCGGATCGACCTGACGCAAGTCGTAGTACGGAATCGCCGGTCGATAGATGTCGAAGACGCGACGCAGCTCAGCCACCGGTTCGTCGTGTATGTCAACGCGCAGATTCACCCGAGAGAAGCTCTTCTTATCGTACACGAGCAACGCCGCCGATCGCTGACCGCCATGCTGGCCACCGGCGTCTCGCCCCGCCTCGACACTCCGCAGCAGCCGCTCTTCGAGATCTTCATCCGGATCGGACAGGAAGGTGTCCTCCATGGCCTCGAGGACGCGTTCGCTGGTGAGATAGTTGCCGAGGATGACGAAGTTATCGCCGACGCGGTGCCCTGACCAGTCCTTGTTCATCGAACCGGTTCGCGCGGCACCGAACCCGTCGTCGTCGAGCACCCCAAATTGTCGGTATTCGACGAACGGATCGGCGATGGCCATCTGCTCGATCACTCCCGGCGCCTTGTAGCCGAGCTCGAGCAGGCGGAGCGCGATCGGGCCCAGGCGTTCGTCCGCGATCGCCATGATCGCTGCCGCACCGACTCGCTCCTTGATGAACGGCACGCGCACGCCAACCGCGAAGGCGGCTGTGGCGGTGCCGATTCCCAGCATTCCGGTCCGCTTGCACCGGCCGACTACCGTGAAGGTCATGATCCGAGTCCTTCCGATCACATTCGCCGCTTGATGGCCGCACGTTCGTTGTGCCGGCATCGTAGTACAGGGGCGAGACTTCGGCCACAGTCAGAAGGGCGCGAAATCCGGACCGCGAGTTCGCCGTTCAGGCGATCCGGCCGGCGGATGCCCCGGAGATCAACCATACTGGCCCGAGCGTTGCGGAAGATATCTGGTGCTGGTGAAGGGCGAGGCTCTACAATCAGGTGAGGGAGACGCCCGAAGATCGCGCGAGGTTTGGTTCGGCACCATGTCGTGATCGGCCCCGTCGAATACTTCGCCCCGTGAGCGGCTCATGGTGGCAGACGCGGAAAGCGAGCGTGTAATGGCTGACGAAGTTCGCGAGATGACGAGAGAGTTCGTCAACGGTCCGGCGTTTCAGAAGGCGATCGCCGCGGCGGAAGCTGACCCCTATGCCGTTCCGACCGAATTTCTGCGACGCTGCGTCGAAATCGGTTGCCTGGGCATGGACGTCCCCGAAGAGTTTGGGGGAAGTGGTCTATCCTCAACGCAGCAGGCCGCTGTCATTGAGGAACTGGCCAGAGGTCATGCCGGCCTCGCGCTGTCGGTCCTGGTGCATAACTCGCTGGCTGCCTTCCCCATCCGCAGCTTCGGTACCGATGAGCAGAAGCGAAAATACCTGCCGCGGATGGCGCGTGGCGAGCTACTGGCTTGCTTTGGGCTGAGTGAGCCGAAGAACGGCTCCGATGCCAAGGGCATCCGCCTGACGGCGCGACGGGATGATTCGCGCGATGGCTGGCTGTTGAAAGGCTCCAAGCGCTGGATCACCAACGCCGATCGCGCGGGCCTGATCGTTCTGGCGACCCGCACCGGCAGCCCCGAGAGCCGTGGCCGTGGCATTACCGTGTTTTTGGTGGAGCTCAGCGACCACGTAGAAGGACTCTCCCGACCGAAGCCCTACGACAAACTCGGACAGGCTGGCTCGACACTCTGCGAGGTCTTCTTCGAGGACGTGTTCGTGCCGAGCGACGCCATGATGGGAGAGCTGAACGAGGGTTGGGACATCGTCAACAGCACACTGGAGCATTCGCGGGTTTCGATAGCCGCTCAGGGTTCGGGAATCGCCCTTGGCGCGTTTGACACCGCGTCACGGTATGCGTCCGAGCGAGAACAGTTCGGCCGGTTGCTCAAAGAGCACCCCGCCGTGGCAAACCATCTTGCGGTCATGCAGCGGCAGGTGGATCTGTCGCAGTATCTGGTCAACCGGGCGGCTCGACAGGAAGATCTGGAGGATCCGCTGGCGTTCGTCTGGGCTTCGCTGGCGAAGCTCATCGCGAGCGAAACGGCGATTTGGGCCGCCGGGGATGCGATGCTCTTGCACGGCGGCACCGGCTACGTCAACGAGATGCCAATTTCGCGCATCTTTCGGGATTCAGCCGTGCTGCGCATTTACGAGGGCGCGGCGCACATCCAGGTGAAGATCGTTGAGCGTTACCTCGATCGCGACAAGATCATCGCGCTCTTCCCACCGTCGGCCGCCCTCATGCGTGATCCGAACGAGCTTACACCGCTGCCGGAGCTGATTGAGCAGATCGAGTCGTGGCAACCGAGCCTGATGGTCACGGTATGACTCGTGTGACGCCACACCTCCGACAGTAGGCCACTGGTGCCGCAGTGCTGACCTCGCTCCGCGTGCGTGGACCATTTCGCGGACCGAGTGGGTACGATCACCATGTCCGCGAGGTGACGCGCGAGCTTGTGCGTCGCGGTATTCGGGTGCAGCTCATCGATGTTCCGGAATGGAGTAGCACGCGGCTGCCGGAACGCGATCGTGAGCCGCTTTTCGAGTCCCTTGCCGCCGCGGTTGACGCACCGATTACGCTCCACTTCACCATGCCTCACCAGGTCGTTACCGACCATCGCTCCCTGCACGTCAACATGACGACGTTCGAAGCGACCCGGATTCCGTCCGAGTGGGTTGAATGCAACCGGCGCCACTCCCTCGTCATCGTTCCGACGGAATCGTCGCGCGAAGCCTGGATCGCGAGCGGCTTCTCTGAGGATCGCCTTCGCGTCTGCCCGGAGGGAATCGACCCGGCTCGCATGGGGACGCGCGGTGAGTCCTCTGCGACTGGGTACCGAGTCCGGACGACCGTTGTCCACGTTTCGCACGCGTTTCTTGAATGTGTCAGAGCTTGGACCGCGCAAGAATACTGGCGGGTTGTTGCGAGCATGGCTGATGGCGACGAATTCGGGCGACGACGCCATCCTGATCCTCAAGCTCGGGAGATACTCTTCAGGTTGGCTCGATCTGCTGAGGCGGCAGGTTCGACAGTTGGAGCGTGAGGCTGGACGCGATTTCGCCGGTGCCGCGCCGGTCGAGCTCCTGCTCGACGTTATGCCGGATTCCACCTTGCCGCGTCTCTACGCTTCAGCCACACACTACATCAGCCTCTCTCATGGTGAGGGCTGGGATCACCCGATGGTCGAGGCCGGCGCAAGCGGTTTGAGGCTCATCGCTCCGGACCATAGCGCCTACCGCGCGTACCTGAATCCAGACATCGCGACGCTGCTCCCCAGCCGCTTGACACCTGCTCGCTTCAAGGGCGATCGGACACTGCAGGCCAGGTTCGCGGGGGCTGATTGGTGGGAGCCGGATCAGGACGCCGCGATCGAGGCTATCCGAGCGGCGATCGACGAGCCGTGTCCGTTGCCGTCCGCGGCGCGCGAGATCATCCTCGCGAATCTCACCTGGGAGAAAGCCACGACCCGGCTGCTCGATATTCTTCAGGAGCTGTTGCTCAACTCCTGATCGCGGGGTTTGGGTTGCTTGTCGACAGCCCGTAGCGTTGCTCGACCGCTCGTCGTCCCTGAACCGCGAGCCGCTCGGCGAAGCGCTCATCTTCCACGAGCCGCAGGCAGTGGCGGGCAAACGGCAATGGTCGGTTCGCGAGCAAGACATGTTCTCCGTCGATGAGATCGAGTCCTTCGGCGGCCAACGACGTTGCGACGACCGGTCTGCGATGTGCCAGTGCCTCGAGCAGTTTGATGCGCGTGCCGCCGCCCGCTCTCACCGGCACGACGACGGCATCCGCCCGCTCGTACCACGGGTCGATGGCATCGACTTCGCCGACGAACTCGACCCCCGGAACATGCGCCAGCGCTCGGATCTCCGGCGGCGCTCCGGTTCCGACGAGGAGAATTCGGAATCGGGCCGCACTCAACTCGCGCATCACCGGCAAGACCTCGAGGCAGAACCAGATGACTCCGTCGAGGTTGGGGAAATAGCTCATCGTTCCGACGTAGAGGAAGGTGAAGGGTGCGGATCGACGCGCGGGCGGCGGATCGAGCGGCAGCGTTACGCGATTCGGCAAGATCGCGATCTCGGCCCGACCGTTCGGCAGCTGTTGCGAGAGATACGCTTTGTCGTCTTGTGAACAGACATAGACGCGATCCCAGGTCGTCAACACCTCGCGTTCGGCCTCGTCCGCATCCTGTGCGGACCGGTTCGCGGCACGTTCGTCGTCGTCACGACCGTTGCGCGCGTAAAGCTCCGCCAATCGGCGGCCGGACCTCGACTCGACGTCGTCTAGATCGAGGTGCCATCTGCTGGACGCGAGAAATGGGCGCCGGAGATAGGGCATCGCGAAACGAACCGCCGCCAGCCGGAACACGTGAATGGTGTCGAACCTATCGCCGAAATAGGCCCGTCCGGCTTCGTCGATCCAGGCTTGTTCGCGCAGCCGTTGGTCAACGTATTCGTCGCTCGGCTCAGGAGGCCGGACGGCGCGCACCTGATCGCAGGCTGCGTAAACCCACTGCGGCATCCTCTTCGCCGCGCCGGACGCATACAGCGGCACGATAAGGAGTGAGACGCGATGCGTCTGGGTGAATTCCCGCAGGACGCTTCCCGCGCGCATGGCCAGTCCGTTGCCGTAATCGTTGGGCATGACCGGGGTGATGAAGAGCAGGCGCGGGCGCCGGCCGTCAGATTCGGACGGAACGCTGAGCTGCTGCGGCGAAATTGGAATAAGTTCGACCGGGGATTGCTCGAAACGTAGCCACTCACCCGACCACGAACCATCCTGTTCTATGCGCAAACGACAGGTGTCGCTGGAGCGGCTCGACAGGGTTAGGCGAGACCCGCCAGCATCCTCGTCGAGGCGCCAGAAGCATTCCGCCTCGGCGGCTCCGGCTCCGATCCGGCCGTCGGGACGTAATTCCATGATTCGCTGGTCGAGGCCCAGCCGAGTATAGAAGAAGGAACGCTGCGCGGTGATTTCGGCGGTCGTGCGCGCAACGGTGCATGGAATCGGTCTCGCTACCACATGGCCGTTCCATTCCCGCCGTAGCTCGTCAAGCGCTTGCGTTGCGGCTTCTGCGAGCTCGAATTCATCGCAGACGGGATCGCGCCCCCAGGCGACAAACGGCATATCCGTGCGATGCAGGAAGATCCGGTTTCCTTCGAAGTCGTGCTGCCACAGACCGACAAGTATGTCGTCTGCCGCTCGGTTCCCCAGGACGACGACCGAACGCGCGCTCAGGCACGCGACTGGAAAGCGCGTAGCGTGACTGGAGCATGCGCCAGGCCAGGTGAAACGTTTCCTTATCGCCCATCACGTAGCGATAGTAGAAGTCAGCGTGTTCGTTGAAATGTAATGCCAGTTGAATTCCGGGCCAGTGGCGCCGTTTGTCGACCAGTAACTGGCCGGACTCGAACTCCTGACCCTTGGGTGGCGTGATTCCGGTGATGGCCCAGATGGGATTGAACGGATTGACCACGCGCACGTCCGGCCAGAAGACGGCACCGCGATCACGGTAAAGAGGATCGTCGAAGAGTCCTGCCGGGTCCATTAGCGGCACATTGTCGGCATCAAGCAGGAGCACCTCGGCGAAGCGACTGTTCGCGAGCGCGTAAGACTTCAGTTCCCACCCAGATCGGGGGTGCCAACCCGGCTGGTCCTGACGCGTGCCTGCGTTAGCGAAGGTGACGTCGAAGCGCTCGAATAGGAGCCGTAGATTTGCCGGGAGATCGTCTTCCCCGAGATACCAGATCTCGATCGGGAGTCTGCAGCCGTGGACATGCCTGAGAATCCAAAGCGTGACCCATGCGCTGACGACGCACGATCCGCCGGCCGCCAGAACGATGCCTCTACCGTCGAAATCGACCGGCGATTGCGATGAGAGGGTCCTGACTCGTTCCATGAGGAGGCGTTGCTGGCGCGCGATCTCGTCGCCGTCCCGCTCAGGAGCGTGAGTGGAGAATCTCGAGGTCAGGGATTCCCCAACAGGTCTCTCCCATGTCGAACGCCAGAAGTCCGAGACCTTCCGTTTCAAGCTCACCCTCTTTTCCACGCGCTTTCGGATGGCCGGATCGATAGGGAATCGCTGGGAAGATCAAGCCGTCACGATGCAGATCGGCGCGGACGAGGAGCATCGTGCCGCCGACAGCATCGAGCGGTACCAGCGGTCCCTGCCCCCGGAAATCATCAAGATGATAGCGACCACGATCGACCCATCCGTTCTGATCGAAGGTCGGTCCGCTGTATTCCAGAACGCAATGCGGCTGAACGATCGACTTACCCGTCTGGAGCAACCGTTCGATGATGTCGGGCGGGTAGGCAATGAGATCGACGTCAATCCAGAGAACCCAGTCCTGCTCTTCAAGTGCATGTGAGAGGAGATGGTTGCGGCTGCGCGCCAGTACCGTTCGCCGTTCACGCTGGATCTGTGGATTGCCCCGATGAACGCCGGGAGGGATCACATAGTGAAAGTCGTGCTTCCACAGCCGGACCGCCGCGAATGAACGCGCCAGGAACGAAACTGCTCGTCGCGCGCGGTCGTAGGTTCCGTCGTCGCTGTCGCTCTCCAGCAATCCAATCGAGATGTGATCGTGAGGGTAGGTCAACGATTCGAGCAGCGTGCGATAGGTGTCGATGGACGCAGCCGCGTCCTTGAGCGGCGTCAGGATGAGGATCTGCGGCCGTTCGTCCGTAGTCTCGCCAGCGCGGTGACCGCGGAGCCTCGCCAGCGTCTGGATGATCATCACCGGGTCTTTCGTGGACTGGTCTCGGGCGTGCGCTCAGCCCCAAGCGACTCACGTCGATCGAGACCGGGTTGCGGCGCCTGGCGTATACCACGCCGGATGTGTTCGACGCAGAGCGCTGATTCTCGCCGGATCACGGGATCATCGCCGTGCAGCGCCACGTCGAGCGCCGGCAACGCGGCTTCTCCCAACGCCGCTACCCGGTCCCAGGGCACTGGAGCGGCCCCAAGCAGGCGATGGACCTCGAGCACGCGCGCGCCGGGTATCGGATCGGTGCCAACCGCCGCGCGATGATGATCGAGGAGCGCGGTGGCCGCCGCGGCGCGCACGATGCGCGATCGATCATTCAGACGTTCCGACAACCAGGCATTCATTTGCGGACCACCGATTCCTCCGATCGTTCGCACCACCGCCCCGCGAATGTCGGAGTCCTCTGTTATCGCGATCTGCTCGAGGTATGGCATCCACACGTCGTCGTGGATGCGTCGTATGAGCTCAATCCAGGCATTCTTTCGCGGCTGCTCCGGCAATGGGATAGTATCGAGCTTCGGGTCCCCGACGAACACTCGAGGACGCTGATCCGCGCCACGGCCCCAGGGCTGCCACGAGTCCGCGTCGCTTGCCGGCAGGGTTAGCAACCGATACGGTCGTCCCGCGAGATAGGCAGCGTGCATCATCCAGCCCTCGATGGTCACGACGAGATTCGCCCGGTCGATGAACCAGATCAGCCATTGGACGAGCTCGCCCGCCGTCTGGGGTTGGCCGTCGTCGCGCCGCCCTGTCGCGGCGTTTCCGGCCCCCGGCGGTTCCGGCACCATGCCAACGTGCCGGCGAGCCTCGGGCTGCAAGCGGTCGATGACCTCACGCACGGCGTCGATCGATCCCCATGGTTGCCCGTTGGGACAAACGAGCACGAAATAGCCCTCGGCGATCAATCGCGCGATCACCGAGACGAGATCGTCGAACTTTCGCGAAGTGAAGCCCTTCAAGGCCGCGCTGCCGCCGAACGGGTTCAGCAAGGCGACCGGCCGTCTTTCAACGTTCGCGCTCGACGCGCGGTCCCAGGCGGCGTCGCCACTGGACGACGGCCCTCCCGCCAGCACCGATTCGCCCGCTGGCGGTTGCTCTCCGACACGAAGCGGCAACCCGAGCTCCGCGATCAGCCGCAACACCGGGTCGTAGACGTTCGCTTCGAGAGATCGATGCACCTCGAGCGCGCTGGCCCAGTCGAACCCCCCGATCATGACGCGATCAAACACGAACCGGTTCCAGCCCTTTGGGGCGCCCACATCGACGACGGGCCGATGAGATGCCCGGTAACGCTCGATTGCCCCGACCAGGTCTGGGTCGTGATTCAAGTGCGGTTGCCCGGAGTCGGCAAACTCGATCAGGATGTCGTGGTCGCGGTCCAACGCCTGGCCGATTCGACCCGTTTCGTCGAAGGAGATCGTCTCGACGCGAGCGTGCCGGTAGAGATATCCGCGGTCGGTTACAAGCGTCAGGCGCGACGCCGGAAACCCGTCGAGCAGCGCCTGAAGTAAAGGTACGACGCGGATGATCTCGTCTCCCTGGCCGTCGGCGATGTTCTGAACGCAGAGAATCCGGGGTGATGACGTTGCCAGAGCGCGTCGCCAGGAATCGCGTAACGGAAACCAACCAGCGCTCGTTTCCCGGGCGAATTGACGCACTTCAGCCGCCGCGGCCGCGTGGTTGGCGATCGCGGCCAACAGATAGCGAGCCCGTCGTGGCTCGCCTTGCAGTTCGACGACCCTCTGCAAGGTGGCGACGCTGATATTGCTGGGATTGGCCAGCATAAGCGGCGTAAGAACTGCCTGCAGGAGAACAGCGCGCTCGTCGTCAGATCGGAGACTGGCCACGTCGAGGAGCGTGGACGGATTGACGCTGTTGGGATCGAGATCGTTGAGGCGCGTCAGCAGACCTGTTGCACGGTCGAACCACCGATGATGAAGCTCCGCCGTCCGGAGAACCGCGACGGCAACCTGCAACACAACCTCGCTGGCAGGGGTGGGAATGAGCAGCGCCAGCAAGGCAAACGCTTCGTCGACTTCGGGCTGCCAGGTACGGCTGACATCGGCGCGCGCGATAACCGTGCCCAATGCTTCGCCCAGCGCGGGCACGATCGCATCCGGCCGAACGGCAGCCAGCGCGCTGACCAGCAAGCCTGCACCGGCGGCCGGCGGCGTCCAGCACTCGAAGCCGACGATCTGATTTCGCGCGGCATCGGCCACCTCGGTGACGTCGATCGTGCCCCTGAGCAATGCCATCGCCTGCAGGTCGGCCTGGTGGGCGCCAATCCCATCCGGGCGAGCAGAAGGAGGCTCGGGCGTGAGGGTCACCCGGACCCACCCTCTGGTCGTTTCGCGTCGGGCGACGTCGCCTCGGCAACCATCATGTCGGCCCGAATCTCTCGGTAGGCCGCGACAGCCCATTCGGGAAGAATGTCCGTCGCTTGCCGCTCGTGAAGCGGCCTGGTCTGCAGATACTCCTCGAGCGTCCGGTTTCCATGCTGATTCGTCCAGGTATGTCCACGATCACCCGCCACACCGTGGTGACGAATGGCAAGAAAGATCTCTGCATCGGTGACCGGAGTGGACTCGCGGCCCAGGCGCCGGTGGTCGCGAAAGAACCAGACGTCTTCGTCTTGAGGAAGATCTCGGAAGGGCCGCTCGCGCCAGTCATCACGATCGAACATGAGCGTCGCACCGGGCGCGTTGTAAGGGACCGAGCGCCGGATCTCCCAGGGTTTGAGCTCGAAGAAGAGGAACGGCATGACGAAGGTCAATGTTGGCGCGCACACATCACTCATTGCTTCAGCGCGCCGCGCGATCATCACGTCCAGAAATCGTGGGCTGTACCAGTCGTCGTCGTCCATCTTCTGACACAGCGGGCCGCGGGCGTTCTCGATCCCAGTGTTCAGTTTGGCGCCGATCGACGTGCCAGCCGGTGTCCGGAGCAAACGGCCGCCAAACTTGCGGATCAGCGTCTCGTCGACGGGATAGTCCGACCCGTCGTCGACGACGATGAGTTCACGATTTGGGTAGGTCTGCTCGTCATAGCAGCGCAGCGCGATCGCGAGGAAGCGCGGCCGGTCCCTCGTCGTGAGGACTACTGAGACGAGCGGCATGCTGTATTGACCGTCGTCAGCCATTGCTCACTACCATTACCTGCCTCGCAACCACGACGTCAGCGCCACCAACCGGCGCAGCGGAGGTCCAGTTACGGCTTGACGCGCGAGGGAAACGACAGCCTGCCTGCCGGTCGCGATATTGGACTCGAGAAATCCGTCCTGATCGACGATGCACGCCGCCGGTACCGCGAGTACACCGAGCAGGCGGGAAATCTCCCAGTTGTCCTGGCGACCGACCGGGTAGGACACCTCGCGCTGGCCGAGGAGGTCCTGCGTTAATCCCGCGTCGCGCCTCGTGATCATGATCACGCTGGGCTGCGCGCGGTCGGCGTGCATGCGATCCAGATCGGGCAGCAGATCGAGGCAGGGGCCGCACAGCGGGTCGAACATCACCAGCAGCGTTCGCTGCCCGAGAAAATCGGCCCGACCAACCGTGCCACCGCAAAGTCGCTCGACACGAAATGCTGGAAGCTCATCGCCCGCACGAAGCGCGGTTGGCTCGAGGCTCTGCGGTGGCGGTAACGGCCGGACGACGTCGTCTGGTGGCTGACTTGCATCACTGAGCGCCGCGATGGCAGCGCCAAGGATCGCCCGTGAGCCCGCCAGCCTGTCTGATTCCGTAACGCTGTTCGGCCCGAAGACATAGGCCATCGGTGTGCCCGTAACGTAGTAGAGATCGTCGACTTCATCACGCTCCTGCACCAGCAACGGCACGTGAAGATTGAAGCTGCGGGCGAGGGACTCGTTTTCAGCCATGGTTCCAGTTGAAATGAGGGCGATGCGAAAGTGCGGTTGATCGAGATCGATCGGCAGGCGCGCCAGCGAATCGAGGAGCCCGCGACTTCGCTCGCAATCTGGCGCGATGAAGATCAGCATCGTTCGATCTCGCTTCAGCCGCGTGAAGGTGTATTGTTCGCCATCCACGCCGCGTAGCTCGAAGTTCATCGCCACCGAACCGGGCGGAGCCCCGTGTTCGAATAGGTACTCTCGCATATCCTGGGTGCGTGGGGATGAAGTCTGGCCAGGTGCATCTCGGAGCGATTCGAGCTCCAGCAGCATCTCACCATGTCGCTTTGTTAGCTGAAACAGCAGGGTCGCCAGTCCCGCCGACAGGCCCGTGAGGCCCGTGGCGACGGCGGCAAAAAGGAGGCGTTCGGCGCGCCGGTTTGGGCGCGTCATGAGCGCGCCTCGACGCCGTGTCCGATCATGTCAATCGATCCGTTCGCAGATCTCTAGACGTTTCCATGACGTTCGTGCCGCCAGGGGGTTATTGTAGCGGACGGCAGACGCGGTAGCCTGGCCCATTCGTGGCACAAGCTACCGCGTCGTATCGCGTCTCGGTTACGTTCGGGTTTGTTACTGAACCCGAACAAAGATGTCTACCAGGATCCGTTGAAAAAGATCCAATTGCCGTTTTGGAACCGGTTGAAATGCCGGGAGGAGATTGGTGAAACGATCTGACCGCACTCCTCGTCAGGGTAATAGAAATTGCCGTTGAAGCCGGTCTGGTTGAACTGTGGCTCGCAGTATTGGCCCCCATACGGTTGCGCCGAAGCCGTCGAGCCAACTAAGGCCGAGCCAACGGCCGCGGCAACGCCGCCCGCGAAGAGCTTCAGAATCTTTCGTCGCGGCATGTTCTTGGCAATCGCTTTGGCGACCTCGTCAAATTCAGAACTCATGTGGTGTCCTTCCATTCCAAAGACGCGTCGACTTTGGAACGTTTCTAAAACGACAAAGGCTGTTCGCCGCGGTGTCGTGCGCTATAGGCCGATGCGCCAGGGTCCCGTTCGTACGTGCCATACTAAGGGGCACTTTCCGAAATTGCAATAGGACCTGGGGTTGGGTCAAGTTGCTGACGTGGCCCGTATCGGTACTGTTGATCGAACTCTTCCGGCTCGGGGCCCTTCACGTCAATCGTTACCCCATCACTGGTATAGTTAGATGTTGCGTTCAGCGCAGCAGCGAAGACCTTGCAGTCAACTCTGAGGAGACAGCGTGCGGCACGACCTGCGGAACATCGCCATCATCGCCCATGTCGATCACGGGAAGACTACCCTGGTCGATGGAATGCTGAAACAATCCAATATTTTTCGCGATCCAGACGCCGCCGGCGAGTTGATCCTCGACGTCAACGACCTCGAACGCGAGCGCGGCATCACCATCCTCGCTAAGAACGCCTCGATCCGTTATGGCGACGTGCAAATCAACATCGTCGACACGCCGGGACATGCCGATTTCGGGGGAGAAGTCGAACGCGTGCTCAACATGGCCGACGGCTGCCTGCTCGTCGTCGACGCGGTCGAGGGCCCTATGCCTCAGACACGGACGGTACTGGCACAGGCGCTCGCGCTCGGCCTGCGCCCCGTTGTGGTGGTCAATAAGATCGATCGTCCCGCGGCTCGACCGGCCGAGGTCGTCTCACGCACTCAGGATCTGTTTCTGGATCTGGCGACCGACGCAAGCCAGCTCGACTTTCCCGTTATCTACACCATTGCCCGCGAGGGCCGAGCCGGATTTGACCCCGACCATCTCGCTTCTGATCTGCGTCCATTGATGGACACGATTATCAAAGACGTGCCGGCGCCGTCGGGGAACCCCGACGCACCGTTTCAGATGCTCGTGGCCTCGCTCGACTACGATCCGCATCGTGGCCGGATCGTCATCGGACGCATTCAGCGCGGTCGAGTTCACTCCGGTGACACCGTGCTACAGCTCGAACCAGATGGCGAGCAGACCGAACAGCGTGTTAGCTACCTCGCGACGTTCGAAGGATTGGGACAACGTGCCGCGAGCGAGGCTTCCGCCGGGGATATCATCGCCCTGGCAGGTGTCTCCAACGCGAAGATCGGCGCGACCCTGACCGATCCCGAGGCTCCCGAGCCCCTTCCGGCAATGGAGATCGAGCAGCCGACGCTCAAGCTGACTTTTGGTGTGAATACCTCACCGCTTTCCGGCCGGGAAGGGAAGTTCTCGACGTCACGGCAGCTGCGCGAGCGGCTCTTCCGGGAACTGGAAACGAATCTCTCGCTGCGGGTCGAGACGACCGAACAGCCTGACGTCTTTGCCGTCTCCGGACGCGGAGAGCTTCACCTGTCGATTCTGATCGAAACGATGCGACGCGAGGGTTACGAGTTCCAGGTGTCGCGCCCGGAGGTCATCACCGAAGAGATCAATGGCC
The DNA here is from genome assembly GCA_963725815.1 of uncultured Chloroflexia bacterium. Lineage (GTDB taxonomy): Bacteria > Chloroflexota > Chloroflexia > Thermomicrobiales > Thermomicrobiaceae > CALAGB01. The sequence goes on along the minus strand of CAVSAD010000020.1, from coordinate 191,401 downwards.
ATCTGATGGAACCGGTCGAGCACCTGATCATCGATTCCCACGAGGACTTCATTGGGACGGTCACCGAGTTGGTCGGCGCCCGGCGTGCGCGCATGCTCGACATGGTCAATGATGGTCACGGCGGCGTGCGACTGGAGTTCGCCATCCCGACTCGAGGGTTGATCGGCTTGCGCAACGGGCTGCTGACGGCAACCAAAGGGAACGGCTCGATGGGCTCGCGGTTCATCGGCTACGAGCCGTGGCATGGGTCGATCTCGTCGAATCGCGCCGGTGCGCTGGTGGCTACCGAAGGCGGCATCGCGCTCACGCACGGACTGTCGAATGCGCAAGAGCGCGGCATGACCTTCATTGAGCCGGGTGCCGAAATCTACGAAGGCATGATCGTCGGACAGCACCCGCGACAGGGGGATCTGCCGGTCAACGTCTGCCGGGCGAAAAAACTGACGAACATGCGGTCGAGCACCGAGGACATCATGGTGCGATTGACGCCCGCGATGATACTGAGCCTCGAACAAGCGCTCGATTTCCTGGCTGACGACGAGTTGCTGGAGGTAACGCCGAAGAACCTGCGTCTTCGCAAACAACTGTTGACGCAGGACGAGCGCGTCAAGGCCCGTAAGCGCGCGGAGGCATCCGCGCGCTCGTAGCCACGAACGGACGAAGATTCCCGCGTGGGGCTACGCGGTCGGCGCCTGGGCGACCTGCTGCAGTCCCAGCTCCTGGATGGAGTCTTCGCGCATGCGGAACTTCTGGACCTTGCCGGTCACGGTCATCGGGAAATCGTTGACGAACTTCCAGTAGCGCGGAATCTTGAATGTCGAGATCTTGCCACGACAGTAGCTGACCAGTTCCTCCTCAGTGGTCGTGGCGCCTTCTCGCAGTCGTACCCAGGCCATCACCTCTTCGCCGTAGCGGGCGCTCGGAACGCCGATGACCTGCACGTCGCTCACGTCCGGGTGCCGGTAGAGGAACTCCTCGACCTCGCGCGGATAGACGTTCTCACCTCCGCGAATGATCATGTCCTTGATACGACCGACGATGTTCACATAGCCTTCATCGTCCATCGTCGCCAGATCACCGGTGTGCATCCAGCGCCCTTGGTCGATCGCCTCGCGCGTGGCGGCCGCGTTGTTCCAGTAGCCGAGCATGACGCTGTAGCCGCGCGTGCAGAGTTCGCCGGATTCACCACGCGGCACGACGCGGCCCTCTGCATCGACGATCTTGACCTCGAGATGGGGATGGACGCGACCAACCGTCTCGACGCGTTTGTCGAGCGGATCGTCAGTTGCGCTCTGGGTTGAGACGGGCGAGGTTTCGGTCATGCCGTAGCAGATCGTCATCTCTTCCAGGTGCATCGTGGACTGCACCTTCTTCATTACCTCGATCGGGCACGGGGAGCCGGCCATGATCCCAGTGCGTAACGTGGTCAGATCGAACTCGCCGATGCGCGGGTGGTCGAGCTCACCGATGAACATGGTCGGCACTCCGTACAGAGCCGTGCACTTCTCCGCTTGAACCGTCTCGAGTACCGCGATCGGATCATAGGCTTCGCCCGGGATCACCATGCAGGCGCCGTGGGTCGTGCAGGCGAGGTTGCCCAGCACCATGCCGAAGCAATGATAGAACGGGACCGGGATGCAGACGCGGTCGCTGTCGCTGTAACGCAGCGTTTCGCCGATGAAGAAGCCGTTGTTCAGGATGTTGTGATGTGAGAGGGTAGCCCCTTTCGGGAAACCGGTGGTGCCCGACGTGTACTGGATGTTGATGGCATCGTCGAACTGCAGACCGGCTTCACGCTCGGCCAGCGCTTCTTCGCTGACGTGATCGGCGTCGGCCAGAAGCGAGTTCCAATCGTCGTCAAGAACGAGAATCTGGCGCAGATCGGGCAGTTCGGAGCGCACCTCGTCGAGCGTCGCTACGTAATTGGTCGTGCGAAAGCCGCGCGACAGCATCAGCAGGCTGACGCCGGACTGGCGCAACGAGTACGCGAGCTCGGTCGTCTTATAGGCCGGGTTGATGTTCACCAGGATCGCGCCGATGCGCGCCGTGGCGTATTGGATAACGACCCACTCGAAGCGATTCGGCGACCAGATGCCGACTCGATCTCCAGCCTTCACCCCGCGGGCCATCAGCCCGCGAGCCGCCAGGCCGGTCTGCTCCCAGAATTGACGGTAGGTCGCTCGATAGCGCTGGTGCGGCACGACCAGGGCTTCCTGCTCGCCGGAGCGCTCGACAGTTCGCCTGAGATTTTCGCCGATCGTCTCGCCGAGCAGCGGGACCATCGAGGTCCCGTGGGCGTAAGAAAGTGCCGCCATGATCTCGACTCCTACACGTCAGTGACGACAAACCAATCGGCCCGTGGGCCATCACCGGGAAACTTTACGTTGATGATGCTGAGACTGACGATAGAGGCGGGCTGCGCGGCTGTCAATCGTCCGGCACATTCATCGCGCAAGTCGCGGCGCTGACCGCGAGGCTCGGGGCAGCGACAAGCAGGTGACTCCGACGGTGGAGTGGGTCTTCAGGCGCGCAGGTAGGCCAGCACCGCAAGAACGCGACGGTGCTGGCTGGTCGACTCTTCGAGCCCAAGCTTGCTGAAGATGCTGCTGATGTGCTTTTCGACCGTACCGTCGCCGATCGAGAGGTGTTCGGCGATGGCGCTGTTGGAACGTCCTTCGGCCATCAGCGACAGGACTTCCCGCTCACGCGACGTCAGTTCCACGAGGCGATCGTCGCGTCGCCGCCGCGACAGGATCTGCGCGATCACTTCCGGATCCAGCACCGTGCCGCCACCAGCCACCTGGTCGATCGACTTGAGGAAATCTCCCACGTCGGCGACCCGGTCCTTCAGTAGATAACCGATCCCCTCGGCCCCAGTCGCCAGCAACTCGCTGGCATAGCGCTCTTCGACATATTGCGAGAAGACGAGGATCGCCGTTCCCGAAACACGCTCACGCGCTTCGATGGCGGCACGCAGGCCCTCGTCTCGAAATGACGGCGGCATGCGGACGTCGACGATCGAGATGTCGGGTCGATCGTCGACGATGGCTTGCACCAGGTCGGGGCCGTTGTCCACACGCCGGACAACCTCGTGTCCGGCGTCGGTCAGGAGTCGTGCCAATCCCTCGCGCAGCAGGACGGCGTCTTCGGCGATGACTATGCGCATGGAATCTCCGCATGCAATCGGGTTGGGCCGCCCGCCGGGCTGGAGACGCTGAGCGTTCCGTCGACTGAAGCGAGACGATCACGCAGACCGGATAGCCCGGTACCCGTGCTCTCGTCGGCGCCTCCAACTCCATTATCGACGACGTCGATGTGCAGCCGGTCGACGTCTTGTTTGATGACCACGTGCGCTTCAGTCGCCTGGCTGTGCCGTGCGACGTTGGTGAGGGCCTCGGCGACCGTGAAATAAGCGGTCGTCTCGACCGCGACCGGCAGTCGGTCCGCGAGACAGACGTCGACTGTGACCGGAACCGGTGACCGGCCGGCCAGGGCCGAGATTGCCGGGTCGAGCCCGCGATCGGTCAACACCGCCGGGAGAATGCCGCGCGCGAGGTCGCGGATCTCGGCCATGGCTCGCTTGGCTTCATCGTGCGCTTCGGTGATCAGCACTTCCGCGGCGGCAGGATCGGTCTTGATCTTCTCCTTGGCCATGCCAAGGTCCATGGCCAGCTTCACCAGTCGCTGCTGTGCGCCGTCGTGCAAATCACGCTCGATTCGCTGGAGCTCAACCAGCGCGGCATCCATGGCCCGCGAGCGACTGGCGGTCAGATGGTCGACCCGGGCTTCGAGCTCCGCCTCGCGATTCGATCCAAGCAGGTTCTGGGCGAGCCAGGCGTGTCCGCGGCCGATGCCGACCAGGATGTAGGGCGTCACGAGAAGGAACGCGAGCCCCATCAGGGAGACGACCAGCGCCTTGGGCAGCGTGTCGACATGATAGTTGTTGAAGATCTCCGGGCCGCTCCCGATCCGGTAGTACGCCGGCATGGCGAGCGCACCGATTGAGACCGAAACTGTCGTCACCGCGATGACGAACTCGGCGATGCCGATGGGAAAGAGTAGAAACAGGTAGAGGAGATCGAGCCATACATGTGGGTCACGCACATGTGCGCGCAGACGCTCCATGGCCGGGCCTTCAGGGAGATCTCGATATGGATTCGCGATGCGACGGCCAAGGAGGGCGCCCACGCGCTTCCGCTCGAACCGGGCGCCGTACGTCCAGAAGAGCAACGTGCCGGCCAGGATCGGCAGGCCGACCAGCGTGATCGCCAGTCCGACACCGGTGCTCAGCAGCGTCACGAGCACCGTGAACCAGAAGACGCCCAGCACGAAGCTGAGCAGCATGAAGATCAGCGCGAGCCAGGGTTCCGGTGAGAATAGCAGTCGGAACGGATTTTGGAGCGAACTCCGGCCGCTATTCGAGGCGTCGCGAATCGTGGGAACGGACATGGGCTGCAATCCTTCGACGGCGGGCATCTGATGGAGTCCTTCCACAGTGCTGGACGAGCGTCGTCCATGACAAATCAAACCACGTTGATCTCATCCTAGGCTCGGGTCTGCCATGCCGACACGGGGCGGACCGGAAATTTTCAAGTGGGGCTAACCCCCAGGGCACGGCGCAACGGCGTTGGCGAGAACGTGGGTTGAATTGCGGGGATTCCTGACGAGATTCGTTCAATATTTCGGGAGAACTACGATTCTATTGCACGAATGGAGCATTTACGATGTGATTCGAGCGCGCGCGACCGGCAACCGGCCGAACTCACGCTGCGCCGCGGTGCGAAAGGAGAATGGATGTATGGGGCGCGTGCTGCGGATGACGAAGGCGACCAGCATGGCCAGCGGCGTTACGATGCTGAGCGTCGCGCCGCTCTTTGTGTTCCACGTCGCCGCGCCGGTATTCGCACCGATGGTCGGTGGCTACTGGGCCGGCAGCAACCTAGAGTTGTCGGAAGGCGAAGCTCTGATCCTGGGCCTGATCATCGCGCTGCTCGTTGGCCTGCCGCTGCCGATCATCCAGCAGGGGCTCGGGTACTTTCACTATTTGTCGCCAATCACGATCGATTTCTTCGGTGTTTGCCTTGCCATCTATGCTGGAGGATTGGTCGGGATCTTCGCCTGGTGGGGTGGGAATTCGTCCCGCACGGATGTAGCTCTCTAGGTCCCGTTATGCGCGCAACCGATACGCCAACCTGCGTGCCTGCCCGCGAGGTTCGGCGATCCGGCCCATCGCGACGCGAAACGGCTCGACGGGCGTATCAGCCAAAAGCGCTCAAGATTTGAATGCGGTGGGCGACGCGCGCGCGTCGCCCGTACGTACGGAGTCTTCTGAGAATGGATGCGGCGCCAAGACACCGCATTCCAAAGCTACAGCGGGTTGCCTTCGAGGCGTCGAGCGGCCTGGGTCAGCGTCCAGACGACGTTGTTCTGACCGCGCGCCAGATCGGTTCGCAGCACATGATGGCGGTCGCTGCCTGATTCGACCTTGGCGAGGTCGAGCGCCGGCGCCAGTTCCGGCACGGGAGGAATACCGCGCGCCGGATCCTGCCGGAATCGTCCATCCTGGCTGTAGCTGAGCGTGACCAGCGAGCGGGCGAGCATGCGCTGCAGCGCGTTGATCCGCCGCACCGCTGAGTCAGAGGCGGGCTTGCCGCTGAGCGACTCGGAATCGGTGTAGAAGCGGTCGATGGCGTCTCGTAGATCCCGCGCCGCCGTCAGCGATGGACCCAGATCGAACTTGTCTCCGGCTGCCTTCTGATATCCCTGCAGATGGCCGATCAACTCGTCCACCGCGGCGCGATAATCGAGCGGGACGATCGGGGCGTTCAAACCACGCAGTAGCGCCGTCGCGTAGATTTTGATGTCCTGCAGCAAGATGTCGCGATCGGCGAGCTCAATGGTGTCGGCCTCGGTGTGCCACTCGATGTTGCCGCCCGATCCTCCGACCGAGTGATAGCCCTTCGCCCGTGCGACCTCTTTGGGCATCTCCGATAGCCCCATGAAGTAGCTCGAGATCCCGAGATTCCCGAACGAGCAGTCACCCGCGCGCAGCGGGCGATCGCCGGTCGACTCCTGACCGCTGACGTCCTTGATGGCCAGCTGCGCCAGCGCGGCAGCTTCGGCGGTCCAGGCGACGTCGCGGAACTCGGTCGCGAAGCGACACCCCGGCGAATCGCAGTTGACATGCGCCACACAGTTCGCAGCCAGGTCCTGCGCGAAATTCTGGGCATACCAGGTGGACCCGGCATACCGGCCGTGGGAGTGCCCCGACCACCAGGCAATCCGCTGCGTGCGCGCCAACTTGTCACGATGTTTCCAGAAGACCCGCGCGATCTCCAGCAGCGTCGAATCGCCGGTGGCGTTGTCGCTGATGCCGACATGCCAGGAATCGAGATGGCCGTGCAGCAGGATGAACTCATCCGGCGCTACGGACCCTCTGATCTCGGCGACCGTGACCGGAATCTGTCGCCAGCCGGTATCGACCTGATTCGAGAAGGCCACCCTGACCGGACCGCTCTGAACCAACCTCTTCAGCACCTCACCGTCCGGCTTGTTGACCGCCAGGATCGGGATCTCCGGCACGCGCCCCAGAGACTCGAGATCCGGCGAGCCCCAGGAAGTGGTCGTGATGCCCTCGTGAATGCGCTCGCCCGGGTTGATGAAGATCGCGGCAATCGCTCCTGATCCGGCGAAATCCATGCCGCGTGCGGCGATGCCCAGGCCCTCGGTGATGACGACCTTACCCTTCAGACCACCTGCCTCGATCGGACGCGATGCGCCGAGCAAATCGCCGATGTCGGCGGCCTGTGCGCCCGGCACGTAAGCCAGTTCGGCTTCGACCTCGCGGCCGCCGGTCGACGGCGAGAAGGACGACGTCTTGACGGTGAACGCGCGGCCGCCTGGCCCGAGCGTGCGCAACGTCGACGGTCCCGGCAGGCTGATGAGACACGTTGGGTGATGGACGGTGTGGGGCACACCCCAGGCGCTCAGCTTGTCGGTGATGTACTTGACGGCCTTCGCCTCATCGTCGCTCCCCGATAGACGGGTCAAGGTGCTGAACTTCTCGATCAAGCCCCACGGCTCGTCGATCGAGATGTCGCCCACGATGGTCCTCTCGGTTGGTTCGTCCTTCCAGTTCGATATCGACACGGGCATCTCCCTCCTGTGAGTCTCTGTGAATCACTGACGTTTAAACGACGGACCAGAGGCGACCTCTTTGGTGCGGTTCGGTCGCCGCGGCCGCATGTGCAGATGGTAACGCACGTTTGGGAACTGGTGTGCCGTCACCTCGGATCCTCTCCCGATATTCGAGAGAGGGGTTCGCTCCAAGTCGAACGACGTGGACGCTAGGGGTGAAGCCGCGACAGTTCCGGGGCGCTGGAGTCGGCGTTCGTCCACATGCGGCGCGCCGTTGCCAGGCTTTGACCGGCGGCGTCGAGTAGCCCCTGGCTCGAGTCAGCCTCGGCCAGCCAGAAGAAATCGCGACCGGAGTGCTTGTGCTCAAGCCGGGCGCGGAGCATCCCTTCGGCCTTCTCGTAGTGTCCCGTCAGCATGTAGGCGCGAAGCAGCGTCTCCTCGAAGACCAGCCGCTGCGCCTGGCTGCCGTTGATGCGGACCAGGTCATCGAGGATCGGCTCGAGGTGTGCCACCGTCTCGGCGTATGCCTCCCGGCCGAACGCCTCAATCCCGCGCACGAGCGGCAACGTGACCTCCGCCGTCAGTGCATGCCCGCTGTCGGCTGCCTCGCGAAGTCCGTCTAGCAACGATGTCATCGCATCGTCGTTGCCGGTGGCGGCGAAGGCGAGCGCACAATGTGCGTCGTAGAAAGCGGAACGCGGGCCCGAAGCGACGACCTGGGCAAACTCGTCGATCTCGCCCCAATCCCGGCCACGCCCCAGCGGTGAGCCGTAGAGCCGGTAGCGCCAGAAGAGCGAGGTGGCGTCGGCGACCGGCGGTCCGAGCGCCCCCATATCCTGCTTGAGCACGCTGGGCCGAATCGACTCGCGGTAGACGTCGTACGAGCTCTGGTAACGCCCTTGAGTCAGATCGAACAATGCCTTGTGCCAGTTGAGATGCGAGTAGTGCGGCGCGTCGGGGTGGTATTCGACGATCCATTCGTTCAGGAAGTCGAGCCCGCCGCCATAATCGGCTGTCTCGTAGAAGCAGTGGGCCAGGTTGTGCGCGGCGTTGCCGTTGCGCGGATTTCCGGCCAGCGAGCGCTCGGCATACTGGCGCGACTCTTCGAAGCGATTCAGCTCGTGGAGCTGGAAGGAGCGGGTTCCGGTATAGAACCAGTCGTCGCCATAGGCTGGTTCGAGCGCCACGATGGTGTCGAGTATCGCCGCGCTCATCTCGCGGCAGCCTGGACCGCGACGCAGCCCGATGTATTGGCTGAGGATGTAGCCGTCGCTCGGGAAATCGTCAAGGTGCTCGCGCGCCAGCTCCAGCGCCCGCCCGCCATTGCCGGCCACCATCTGCGAGATAACCTCGACGTGCTGCTGTTCGCGCCTGGTTATCCCGGCGCTGAGCGATTTCGCCGCCTCGGCATGGGCCCTGGCTGAATCGAAGCGTCTCCAGCGCAGGTCGATCGACGCCAGCGCCGCATGAGCCAGCGCAAAGCCCTCATCGGCGTCGATCGCACGCGTGATAAGCTCGGCTGCCCCGACGTTCCCCGAAAGGGTCAGGTCGATTCCCTGCACGTAGTCGTGAGCGGCGACGTCCGAACGGTCGAGAGCGGCAAATTGTAGCGGTCTCGCTGCTGGGCGCTCATGCGTGGCTCCGATCACCGTGAGTGCGATCGTATTCATGTCATCATGACACCCTATGTCGGAATCTGTCCCTGCCTGTCAACGAACTCCGAGAGCCGGACGGTCCGGTCCCGGCTTGACAGCCTCGATAGGCTGACCGACGCTGTGCTCCGGTTTGTCATGCGCGTCGGGGCCGCCGGGCGATTGACACGAGCGTCATGACCCGACCGCGCATCGCGGCCACTTAGACTCGACGCACTTGAACCGGAGGAAAGCGTGATCGACCGAACGACAGGCAACTCAAACTCCCGCGCCAGCGTGAGTCCGAGACGATTATGCCCGAGCCGAGAGCTACCTGCCCTGGAACGTCGCGAAGCTGATCTTCAACACCAGCGTCACGCCGCACTGGATCGGACGAGAGCGATCGCTTCTGGTACCGGCGAACGAGCCCGGAAGGGGCCGAGTTCGTCGTGGTCGACCCGGCGAGTGGTTCGCGACAGCCTGCATTCGACCACCAGCGGCTGGCGGCTTCGCTGTCGCAGGCCTCCGGCACGTACTGCACGCACAACCAGCTTCCCTTCACCGAGATTACGCCGTCCGCCGGTGAGGACGACGCCGGCAGCGTCGAATTCGTGGTCGATGGCGTGGCCTGGTCGTGCGATCTGGAGAGCTATGCCTGCACGCGCCGGGCAGCGCCGGAGGAGAAGCGCACGGACGAGGTGCGCTCCCCCGACGGAAAGCAGGCGGTGTTCCTGCGCGAAGGCAACCTCTTCGTGCGCGAGCTCGATTCAGGCGCTGAGCGCCAGCTGACGAACGATGCCGAGCCCTATTACGGCTACGGCACGCTTCCGGGCGGCCGCCAGTCGGAGGTGACCGACAAACTGCTCGGAAAGCCGCTCAAGCCGGGCGTCGCCTGGTCGCCCGATTCGACCCGCCTGCTCACCTACCGGCTCGACGAACGCAAGATCGAGCCGATGTACCTGCTGCAGACGGCGTTGCCGCCGGGCCAGGTGCGGCCGGTCCTGCACTCCTACCGCTATCCGCTTCCCGGTGACGAGCACGTCGAGATCGCTTCACCGCTGGTCATCGACGTTGCCAGCGGGCAGCAGGTTCCAGCGAAGGGTGAGCCGATCATCAGCGTGCTGCACGATTCGATCGACCAGAACCTGCTCTGGTGGAGCAAGAACGGCGAGAGCTACTTCGTGATCCGCGGCTCGCGCGACCGGCGTGAGGTGACGCTGTCTCAGGTCGACGCGAAATCGGGTGAAAAGCGCACCTTGCATGCGGAGAAGGGGTCCACCCCGGTCTACCCGGCGCATATTCCGGTCGAGACGAAGGTGGAGAACGTGCGTGAGATCGGCGACGGTGAGTCTGTTGACCTGGTTCTCGAGCCGGACCGGCTGGGGCCACCTCTACCTCATCGATGTCGCCCAGAGGCGAGACGCGTTGCCAGCTCACCTCGGGCGCCTGGAACGTGCGCGAGGTGGTGCGCGTCGACGAGACCGGTCGCTGGATCTACTTCACGGCCAGCGGGCGCGAGTCCGGCCGCGATCCCGTACTATCACCACCTCTATCGCTGCGACTTCGACGGCAGGCAGCTCGAACTGCTGACTCCCGAAGATGCCGAGCACGAGATCACCTTCTCGCCGGCGGCACCGTCTTCCTCGACACCTTCTCGCGCATCGATCAGCCGCAGACAGACGCTGCTGCGCTGCCGCCGACGGGCGCCTGATCGCCCAGCTGGAAGAAGGCCGACGTCAGCCGTCTGCTGGAGCGGGGCTGGCGCTATCCGGAGCGCTTCCGGTGAAGGCCCGCGACGGCGTGACCGACATCTACGGCATGATCATCCGCCCGAGCAACTACGATCCGAGCCGCAAATACCCGGTGCTCGACGCGATCTACCCCGGCCCGCAGATCATCAGGACGCCCAAAGCCTTCCCTGGTGCCGAGAATGCGTTCTGGCAGGATCAGGCGCTGGCCGAGCTGGGCTTCATCGTGATCACCATCGACGGACTTGGAACGCCCTTTCGCTCGCGCCAGATGATCGACGTGGCCACCGGCGCCGGTTTCGGCGAGGCGGGCGGGCTCGAAGATCACGTAGCCGGGATCACGCAGCTGAGCGAGCGGGATCCGTCGCTCGATCTGGACCGTGTCGGCATCTACGGGCACTCGGGCGGTGGTTACGCCTCGACCCGCGCCATGCTCCTCTTCCCCGATTTCTACAAGGCGGCGGTCTCATCGGCGGGCAATCACGACAATCTCGGCTACGTCGCGCTGTGGGGCGAGGCGTGGGTCGGGCTGTACGACGCCGAAATCTACGCGCACCAGGACAACATCCGGCTGGCCGGCGAACCTGAAAGGGAAGCTGCTGCTGATCCACGGCGAGATGGACGACAACGTGCACCCGTCGCTGACGATGCGCATGGTCGACGCGCTGATCGCCGCCAACAAAGACTTCGAGATGCTGATCATGCCGAACACGAACCACGGCATTGTTCGACCTGCGCCGCGGTCTGAAGGCGTTCGAGTCACCCTGGGCGCGCGGCAACACCTACTTCATCCGCAAGCGCTGGGACTTCTTCGTGCGCAACCTGATCGGCGTCGAGCCGCCCGAGGGATACAAGATCAAGGAGCCGCCGGAGGCATAGCCGGACCCACGAGCGTCGCGCTTCTCGCGCGTACAAAGCGTGATGTACCGTGCACGTGAGGTCTGATCCACGGCGAACCAGCCCTCTTACCCCACCTCCGCCAGCGCATTGCTCACGATCTCGCTCGCGAGGTTGAGGGCGTCGACGGCGCGGTTGCGTGCGCGGACCATCGCGACCCACCAGGTCCTGGAACTCCTCGGAATCGCGCGGTAGCTCGCCAGCTTCGGGTACGCCGCGAGGGATGGGATCATCTGCGACTGCCAGGCGTGGCCGTAGCGGTCCTGGCCGTAGGCGCCCACGACGGTCGATGCGATTCTGGTGCAGTCAGCACCACAGTTCGCCGCTGGCGTCGTCGTCTTTCGATCTGTGGGATCTGGGTGTCTGCGTACCTAAGCGAACGCGGCGGCGGTACATCGTGACTTAGCCAATGCAGAGGCGCCGCATCAGCCATGGCCGATGATTATCCCAGATCTTCGACATCATGAACGATGGTCGATCCCGAGATGCGCTTCAGCCCTTGATCGAACGAGATCACGACTCGATCGCTACGTGTCATGGCGGTTGCCGCGACGTAGGCGTCTGCGAAATGTACGCGAGAAACATCCCGATACCAGGCAAGTGCTTGACGGAGAATCTCCGCCTCGGAAACCAGAACACGTCCGCTGAAATGAGTTCGATCAAGCGTTCAGCGATGGTTGCACGTCCTCAGCCGTACACCGAATCCAGTACGTACACAACTTCGGCTAGGGTCAGGGACGTCACCAGCAAGGTCGCGCGACGAGATCGAGCGAGGTCCAAAATCGCGGCAGCGCGGTCAGCGAGATCGCGCGGCTCGTCCGTCAGGAAGCGAAGAAGGACGTTGGCGTCGAGGATCGCTTCATTCACCGCCGCGCGGTCTCGTCTCAGTCAATCGACGCGTCTGCTCTGACCAAGCCCTAGATCGCTCTTCATCGAAGTCGAGCGCATGATCGACCGGAACAGACCGCGGAAATCCTCAAGTCGGCGTTGTCGTACCGGTGTGACCACGACGTGGTCATCCTCAAAGCTGAACTCCAGCGAATCTCCCGGCCCACGCCTAGTCGTTCTCTCACTTGCCGAGGCACGGTCAACTGGCCCTTTGATGTCATCTTGGCGATTGCCATGACACAGTTCCACCTTACTCTGCAGACTCCTTACCTTCTGGTTTGTAAGGATTTCACTGCGATCACTCCAGATCCGCCAGCGTACCGCTCACGATCTCGCTCGCGAGGTCGAGCGCGTCGACGGCGCGGTTGCGGGCGCGGACCATCGAGACCCACCAGGTCTGGAACTCCTCGGAGTCGCGCGGATAGCTCGCCAGTTTCGGGTAGGCCGCGAGCGAGGGGATCATCTGCGACTGCCAGGCGTGTCCGTAGCGGTCCTGGCCGTAGGCGCCGACGACGGTCGAGGCGATCGGCACCAGAACGCGCGAGACGCGCAGCTTGGCCTGGTTGATCCGGCTCGGCCGACGTCATCGCCATCGGCACTACCGGATTCGATGCGCCGGCTCCACGCGGCCGATTGCTGATCGAGCTTCGTCGCCAGCTGGTGAAAGTCGCGCGCTTGCTCCAGCGCGCCGCTGCATGTCGATGCCGGGCACGTCATAGCCGCTCAGTTCGGTCAGGCGGTCGACGAAGGCGCGGCCGAGCGGCTCGTACTCGTGCGGCAGGATCGGCAGCGTGAGGAGTCCCCACATCCAGCGCGCGTAGACCTCCAGGTGCGGGGCAAGCAGGCTGCGATCGACCTTGTCGAGCGTGTTGTGGGCCGAGTGGTGGAACCAGCCGAGGTTGGCCAATGCCGTGCGCTGGGTCTCCTCCTCGCTCATCATCATCTCACCGGCAAGCGCCGCGATCCCGACACCGAAGAAGGAGGAGTCGCCATTCTTGCGCTGACGTCCCCAGTGCACCGGCATGTTCGTGATCGTCTCGTTGGCGATGCGCATCGAGTAGGACTGGATGTCCTCGGTGGACGCCGTATGCCAGCGGCCACTGTTGGCGATGGCCGGCTGATCGACCTGCAGGTAGGCGACGCAGCTCCGGCGCAGGCGGTCCCAGTTGAGGTCGGCGAAGCGGGTGGAGGAGATCATGGTGCCCGTCTCGTGACCCATCCAGAGGGCCGTGACCAAACCGCGTCGCAGCTCTCCCTCGTGCCGTTTGAAGACGCGCGCCAGCTCCAGAATGCAGGCGTCGCCCGTGGCGTTGTCGGTCGCCTGCGGGCCGAACCAGGAATCCATATGGCCGCCGAGCAGCAGGAACTCGCGTTCGGGTGACGTGCCGAACTCGACCGCTGGTCATCGTCAGCGTGTGCCAGCCGTTTGCCGCTTTGCAGCTGATCCGCACCCGGACCGGTCCGCGCCGGCACAGCTCCAGGAGCCGAAGGCCGTCGACGCGCGAGATCGAAACACAGGGGAGATCGGGCGACTCGTGTTCGAGCGCTTCGGGGGTCGGGTTACCCCAGGCAGACTTCACCGAGCCGAAGGCGTAGGCTTCGCACTGCTCGTCGCCGAAGTTCATCATGATCTGCCCGGCCGAGCCGTGCTTCCAGGCGATCAGCGCCTTTTCGTGCCGGGCGGGGGCGTAGGGGAAGCCGGAGAGACCGATCTTGCCGCGCATGTCGCGGCCCTCGTAGTCGGCTTCGGCTCCGGCACCGATATCGACCAGATCACCTTCGAATCCCTCGACCGATGCCGATTGCGCCAGCGTGTAGCCCTCGATGGTGAACGTCTTCGGGTGCGAGGACGCGCGACCGTGGCCGGTTCGGGGAAGGAGACAAGCCCCATGAACTCGTGAAGCTGGGACGAGAGACCGGCATCCGTCAGCTTCTGGTGGGCGAACTCCGCCATGCGGCGTGCGTTCGACGAACCGGCCAGACGAGAAGGGATGTCGCCGGTGATGTGGAGGACGCTCTCCCAGGCATTGTCGGCGGAAACCTCACGCAGGATGTCGTCGAGTGGCATCTTTTCCCCTCCCGCTTGCTGAAGCTGGTGGACATCGAGCAGCTTTCGTGGCAGTAGAGCATGTCTCCCAACAGTTGGGCAATAGCGTACGACGACGCAGCGGACAGGACGCGCGCCGATGGCCGGCGTCGTCGATGCGGCGAGGCGCAGGATCGGGCGGCGAGTGTTCTAGTCGATCAGTTGCTGTTGGATGGCGAGGGCGACGGCTTCGGTGCGGCTGCTGACGCCGAGCTTGCCGAGGATGTTGCTGACGTGAAAGTCGACCGTCGAGCGGCTGATCATCAGCTGGTCCGCGATGACGCGGTTGCTCAGTCCTTGCTTCATCAGCGCCAGAACCTCGCGCTCGCGCGGACTCAGGTCATGACCGGGCGGCGCCGGTTTGACCGTCTTGCGGATGAGCGCTTGTGTTGCTTCCGGAGCTAAGGTTGGTCGTCCGGCGACGGCATCACGAATGGCGCATGCCAGATCGGACGAGGCGACGTTCTTCAGGAGGTAGCTCAGCGCACCGGCTTGTAGCGCCTGACTCACGAGATCCTCTTCAGGAAAGCTTGTCAGCGCGATGACGCGCGTTTTCGGGCAACGCTCGCGAATGGCACGGGTGGCCTCGACTCCACCGATGCCCGGCATGCGCATATCCATCAGCACGACGTCCGGTTCGAACTGCTCGCACAGCCGGATCGCCTCTTCGCCATTGGCGGCTTCGCCCACCGGCACGAGGTCGCCTACACCCTGCATGAACGCGATGAGCCCGCTGCGGACCATCTCGTGGTCATCGACGATCAGAACGCGAATCTGCCTGGCGCCTCCGCCGGTCGGGGTCATCCCTTCACGCCTTTCCTGGCTCTCCAATGGACTTCAACTCGGGTTCCGGCACCGGCAGCGCTACGGACCTTGATTTTGGCACCGATCGTTTGGGCTCGCTCACCCATGAAGCTGACGCCGAGGTGCCCGGCCGGAACCTGTGACAGGTCAAAACCGAGCCCGTCGTCGCAAATGACTAGGTCGACCCGTTCTCCCGAGTGGCAGTGCAGTGACACGTTCACACGCTGGGCCTGCGCGTGTTTGGCGACGTTGTTCAACGCTTCCTGGGCAATGCGGTAGAGGGCGATCTGCGCGTCTGGTGGGAGCTTGGCGTGGCAGTCTCCGTCGACCTGCAGGTCGATTTTAGCGTGCATAGCGCCGCTTGAGGCTTCGACGAGCTGGCTCAGGAGATCGGTCAGCGGCATGTCGGTCAGCGCGCTCGGCCGCAACTCGAGCAAAAGGATGCGCATTTCGGCAAGCGCGCTCCGAGTCAACCGCCGTAGCTGTTCCAACCGGCGTTTCGCCGCCTCTGGATCGGTCTCCCATAGATCGGGAATGATCTCGGAGATGAGGCTGGCCGAGAAGAGCGTCTGGGTGACGGCGTCATGAAGCTCGCGTGCCAGTCGCTGCCGCTCCTCCAACGCTGCCGCCAGGCCCGCCTGCTCGCGAAGACGCGCGTTTTCGATCGCCAGCGCTCCCTGCCTGGCGAAGGCATTTGCCAGTGAAATGTCGTCCTCGCTGAACTCGCGTGGATCGTGATAGTAGAGCGAGAGCGTCCCGTAGGCTGCGTCGGCTGAGGCCAGCGGCACCGACAAGAACGCGCCGTAAACCGATGCGAATGCGCGCATCCCGAACGTCGGGTTCGCTCCGCGCTCGATTTCCGGGACCTCCAGGAAGGACGGCAGCCCCATCACCTGAATGTAGGTGTCGCACTCGTCAAGTCGCAGTTCATTCACCGGCGCGTCCCGTGGTGGCAGCGCTGCCTGCAGGTTGGTCACGAGGACGGGCTTGCGCCGGCTGAACGCGAGTCCAGTTGATGAGATGCCGACCGGCATGCGGACGTAGGGGTGCTCGGGTGGTAATCCGGACGCCGCGCGGACACCGAGAACCTCGTTCTCGCGACCAGGGACCGGCAGGAAGACCGCGCTGGCATCACTCTCCAACAACACACGTGCCTGCTCGACCAGATGGTTCAGAATCTCATCGAGCGCCTGGCGTGAATTGACCACCGCGATAAGCTCGCGCATCCCTTCGGCAACCCGGCGGCGCCGCTGGATCTCTCTCGTTCGCTCGGCGACTCGCTCCTCCAGCGTCTGGTAGGCCTGTACCTGATCGGAGATGTCGCGAATGACTCCGAGCATGGCCTGCTTGTCGCCGTAGCTGATACGCCGGCCGAGGACCTCCACGTCGAAAACAGTGCCGTCCTTGCGAACATCCTGCGCGCGGCAACGATATTCGCACCCGGTTCTAAGTGCGGCGACGTACTCGGCGAAAAGGGGGTGGCTGTCAGGGTGAATGAAGACCGATGGATGCATTCCGGTCATGTCATCGTACCCGTGCATGCGGCAGGCGGCGGGGTTGGCCTCGAGAACGAGCCCGGTGTCGAGGTCGTTCACGATCAGTCCATCACTGGCTGCTTCAAATATGTCGCGATACGGCTGACGAGGGTCGGACCTGTCCCCGTGGACATGGACCGAGTCGCTGCCTGAATCGCCTGCGTTCTCGCCTGGTTCAGCGGAACGATGCGGATCCTGTGTCCGTGCCGTGTCGTTCATCGTGGTGCTCACCAGTTGCGGGTGCCGGGCTCGCGGCCAGGCACGCCCTGTCCCAATCAAGGCCGCGTGGACATGCCTACCTGACCGTTGCGGCAGGTCGCGCTCCCGTCCGCTTCCACAGTCAGCAATCCCTGAGAATTCCCGGTCTCGATCCGCAGCCAGATCACGATACTGATGACATCAAGCACCGATCTGGTGCGGCGAATCGAATGGATTCGGGATCGTCATTTGGCACTAACCACCGAAAGGACCCGGGCGTGATTGTATCGCAAGCAACACGAGTCGACGTAATCGACCCAATCGTTATTCAGGCCCTCGAGGCCCGGCTGCTCGGCTCGGTCGTGCGTTCGACCGACGTCGACTACGATGACGCGCGGCGCCTCCCTAACCTTGGTTACGACAGGTTCCCCACACTGATCGTGCGCGCAGCCGACGCCGCGGATGTGATTCGCGCAATCGAGTTCGCTCGTGACAACGACCTGCGGATCGCGGTTCGCAGCGGCGGTCACAGCGTGGCCGGTTTCGGATCGGCCGATGGCGGCCTGGTGATCGATCTGTCGGGTATGAAGAGCGTGAGCGTCGATCCAGTCAACCGGACCGCCTGGGTACAGGCTGGCGCGACGACCGCTGATCTCGTTGCCGCGGCGCAGCCGCACGGGCTGGCTCTCTCAACGGGCGACACGTCGACGGTCGGCCTCGGTGGACTCGTCACCGGCGGTGGGATCGGCTGGCTGGTGCGCAAGCACGGCCTCACCATTGACAGCTTGCTCTCGGCCGAGATCGTGACGGCGGACGGACGACTGATCGTCGCCAGCGCCGAGCAGAACCCGGATCTTTTCTGGGCGGTTCGCGGTGGCGGCGGTAATTTCGGTATCGTGACCGGTTTCGAGTTCGAGCTGCAGCAGGTTGGCATGATTCTGGGTGGCGCGATCGTGTTGCCCGCCACCGCCGAGGTGCTACGCGGGTACGCCGACTACGCAATTCAGGCGCGAGACGAGCTGACCACGATCGCATCGGTGATGGCCGCTCCGCCGCTGCCGGTCATCCCCGCGGACGCGCACGGCAAGCTCGCCTTCATCGTGATGTTCTGCTACGCGGGCGATTTCGAGGACGGGCAGCGTGCCGTCGCGCCGCTCCGAGCGCTGGCCGAGCCAATCGCGGAGATCGTCGCGCCGATGCCCTACCCGGCGCTGTATGAGTTCACCGCGGAAGCGGCCAAACCCCATGCCGCCGCCGTCCGCTCCGGATTCATGGACGGCCTGTCGGATGCGGCGATCGAGGCGATTCTCGATCACAACCGGAACAATCCTGCTCCGGCCGCGATGACCCAGCTGCGCGCGCTTGGCGGCCAGCTCGCCCGCGTTTCGGACGACGCGACCGCGTTCGCCCACCGCGACAAGTCGATGTTCGTCGCGCTCATCAATATGGGACCGATGGAACAGGCGCGTACGTGGGTGGAAGATCTGTGGCAGACGCTGGAGCCAATGACGTCCGGCGTCTACGTTCAACTTTGTCGGCGACGAAGGAGAGAAGCGCGTTCACGACGCCTATCCCGGGCAGACCTATGCTCGGCTGGCTGAAGTGAAGCGCCGCTACGATCCGACCAACGTCTTCAGTCTGAACCAGAACATCAAACCAGCCAACTAGTCCTCCGGAGTGCCGCCGCCCCGCCCTGCTCTCCAGCGACGGAGCAGATCAGCGGGGTGGCGGTCGTTTAAACCCGTTCCGAATGGCCCTCACCCCGGCCCTCTCCCAATTCGGGAAGAGGGTGCGGTTTTTCGTAATCGCGCAGCCATGTGCTCCGCGATGGTCATGCAGGTCAGATTGGTGTTCGCTCGCGTCACCTCCGGCATGATCGAGCCGTCGATCACCCGCAGGTTCGCGACACCCAACACCCGGCAGTCGGGATCGACGACGGTGCGGGGGTCGTCGATTGCTCCCATGCGGCAGGTGCCCGAAATGTGCCAGGTGTCACGCGCGGACGTGAGGAGCCACTCGTCGAGCGCACCTGCGGACTGCACATCTTCGATCGTCCGGAACGGCGATTCCGGCGCGTAGGTCACCAGCGTCACCTTGTCGGCGATGGCCCGGACGGCGCGGTGCTGGGCCAGGGAGAAGAGGCGGCGCGCGCCGTCCCGCAAACGGA
Organism: uncultured Chloroflexia bacterium; assembly: GCA_963725815.1. Taxonomy (GTDB): domain Bacteria; phylum Chloroflexota; class Chloroflexia; order Thermomicrobiales; family Thermomicrobiaceae; genus CALAGB01. The sequence goes on along the minus strand of CAVSAD010000020.1, from coordinate 172,310 downwards.
CCAGATCCCGTTCGTCACTCAACAGGTTCTGGTCGAGCTCGGGCAAGGAGTGGGGATCGGCGTCGGTCAGCTTCAGCGTTCCGCGCGAGAAATTCTGCCAGGTGAGGACGTTGAGGCCACCGCTCGTGAGACTGTTTTCGTCGTAGCCTCCCAGATTGCGACTGCTGATGACCATGTCGTTTGCGGCGGCACCGGCGAGGCCCGAACTGTAGCGGATGTAGCAGCACATCAGTCGATTGTCCCAGTGCGTGGCTCGGGCTTCGGGCTTCAGATCGAGCCTGACGCCGACGGCTGAGTGATCGAGGAGATTCCGGCCAACCGGCAGGTTGTGCAGTACGGGAATGCCCAACGCCTGCAGATCTTCGGCCGGACCGATTCCCGAGCGCATCAGCACGCCCGGCGAAAACGCGGCGCCTGCCGACAGGATGACCTCACGGCCGTGGACTTGCGCCGGGCCGCCCGGCAGGTGCACACGAACGCCGGTGGCCCGGCGACCGTCGAACAGCACGCGATCGACGTGGGCATTACCGAGAATGGTGAGATTTGGGCGATGACGGGCTGGTTCGAGATAGCCGTCGTTGGTCGAGACACGTCCATCAGATGTACGGTTCACCGGCATCGAGCAAATGCCGCTCGACACTGGTGCATTCAGGTCGTGATGCCAGGGATAGCCATGCTCCAGCCCCGCTTCGAGCAGGGCCAGATCGACCTTGCCCCACTGCGCCAGCGTTGGGCGATAGATCGTGATGGGCCCGTTGTTTCCGTGGTAGGGCGCATCGCCGTAGTCGAGGTCGTTTTCCAAGCGGTTCATGGCCGGCAGCAGCTCTTCTCCCGACCAGCCTTCACAGCCCTGTTCGGCCCAGCCGTCGTAGTCCTCGAGCATGGCACGGTGGGCGATCATATAGTTGATGGTCGAGCTGCCACCAAGTCCGCGGCCCCGATCGTAGCGGCGTGGCTCCTGAACTGACGTGCGACGCGCGCGGAGTTGCGGCCATTGATAGTCCGCGTAGATTTCCGGGGAGTTGATGCCGAGCGGGTTGACGCTGTGCATCGCCGCGGGAGCGTCGTGCGCGCGGTAGTCAGGGCCGGACTCCAGCAAGAGCACCGTCGTTGACGGGTCTTCACTCAATCGCGCCGCCAGTACTGCCCCGGACGATCCAGCTCCGACGATGACGTAGTCGAACTGGCGATCTGTCTCCACCATCAGTTCCTTTCCACGCGATAATCCAAGGCATCGGCGCGGGCGCGCTTCATGCCAGCCCGAGAGATGCGCGGTGATTGAGAATCTGGGACTGGCCGGGCAGTGCAAATGGCACGGCGTCGCTGCAAACAGGCTCGGTTGGAGACATCTTAGTACGAATTCGGCCGCTCTTCACGATCGGTCCCGTGACGACATCGCCCCGCGCGGGAGATTGCGCACTCGCCCGCCTGTGCTATGGTGAGCGACGTGTGATCAATCCCTGAAATAGGAGGAAACCGTGGCAACGAAGGAAGAGATTCTCGAGTGGCTCGAGGAGCGTGAAGGTCGCTTCGTCGCAGTCGCTGACGAGATCTGGCGCAAGCCGCAACTGGGTCTCGGCGAGACCGAGGCGTGCGCGATTCATACAGCCGAGATGGAAAAAGAGGGCTTTCGCATCACCTCGAATATCGGCGGCATGCCGACCGCCTTCATGGCCGAGTGGGGTAGCGGATCGCCCATTATTGGGTTCCTCGGCGAATACGATGCATTGCCGGGGCTCTCTCAGAAGCTCCAGTCGAAGCAGGACCCCGAGGTCGAGGGTGGTCCTGGACACGGCTGTGGACATAATCTGCTTGGAACCGGCGCCCTGGCGGCCACGATGGCGCTAAAGGCATGGCTGGAGGAGACCGGCGGCGAGGGGACGGTCCGTTACTACGGCTGCCCGGCTGAAGAGACGTTGATCGGCAAGGTCTACATGGCGCGCGAGGGAGTCTTCGATGACCTCGACGCCGCCATTACCTGGCACCCATCGGACTTCAATAGTGGCGTGAAGAGCAGCTGTAACGCCATGGACAACATCAAGTTTCGCTTCCATGGCAAGACCGCGCACGCGGGCGGAAATCCGGAGCAGGGCCGGTCGGCCCTCGATGCCGTTGAGCTGATGAACACCGGCGTCAATTACATGCGCGAGCACGTGATCCAGGAGGCGCGCATCCATTACGTGATCTCAAATGGCGGCGGCGCGCCGAACGTCGTGCCGGCCGAAGCCGAGGTCTGGTACTACGTCCGAGCTCCGCAGCGATCTCAGGTCGACGAGCTGACCGCGCGCGTGCGCAAGATTGCGCAAGGCGCGGCGCTGATGACCGAGACGACGCTGGAAGAGGATATGCAGGGCGGCTGCTTCGACGTGCTGCCCAATTACGTCTTGTCGGACCTCTCACACTCGCTCATGGAAGAGATTGGGCCAATCGAATTCACCGAGGAGGAGCAGTCGTTCGCCGGCGCCGTCATGGCGGGCTTTGCGCCCGGAACCTGCGAACTGAACCTGCGAACACGTGGGATGCCGGAGAGCCTGCTCGAAACACCGCTCCACGGCGAAATCCACCCGATCTACGACGAGGGACACGTCTCGGGCGGTTCGACCGACGTCGGGGACGTCAGCTATATCACGCCGACCGTGCAGGTTCATACGGTCTGTCATCCGACCGCCATTCCCGGCCACAGCTGGGGCATCACTGCCACGGCCGGGATGTCGATCGGCCACAAGGGGATGATGCTGGCGGCCAAGGCGATGGCGCTGACGGCCGTGAGCCTGTATACCGATCACTCGCTGATCGATCAGGCGAAGGCCGAGCTGACCCAGCGAACCGGGGGACGACCCTACAAGACCCCGCTGGCGGAAGGCCTCAAGCCGCCGGTGCCCAAGCACGTCCTCGCGGCTATGAAGTAGTTGCCACGGGCGGGGCGCCAATCGGCGCCTCGCCCTGTTTCCACTGTGAAATTGTCATGGCCTGTACTCTCCGATGGCCGGCGACGTGCTTGGCGGAACTCTCGTGTTGACTCGCTCATTTGTCCGCCAACCGGCACTGCGCAGGAGGAGGCAGGAACGCAGCGGTGAATACGCCGGGTGAGATGGTTTTACCTGGGAAGAAGCTGCCGGATTTCGTCCACCGTGTACGCGCGCATCGTCACGGTTCGCGCCCTGCCGGTTCCAGCGACGCCAAACGCTTGTCGCAACATGGTCTCATCATCTGGTGCTTCGGCGACCACGACGAAATCATACTTTCCTTGCGTCATATACCAGCCGTGCATCTTGATCCCCAACGACTCAGCACGGGTCATGTTCTGCTCGAGCCCGGAGAGAAAACTGTTCATGTTCTTCGCGCCCTCGTCACTGATGTGACCGAGAACGATAAACATTGGCATGGCACTTCTCCATTCGGGGAAAACGTGCCGTCGCGTTCCTGCCTAATCGACAACATGGCACGCGGCCGATCTGCTGTCAAGTTGCCGAGATGGGAAGCTCCGCGACCCACTTCTCGACGTCTTTTGCCGACGTCAGCCGCACGAAGGCGATGTGCGACCAGCGAGAATCACACATCTGCTCTTCGTACCGGCGACGGCGCGCACGATGCCGTGCGATGGTGTAGCTGATGAGCGATTTCTTCGGGCTCCAGAGCATCAGATGCGCCCAGAATCGCTCTCTGTTCGTGCCCCACAGGAGTTCCTGACTGCGATAGCGCTGCCAGGTGCGAACGATGCAGCGTCGCAGAACGGTCGGTAGGGGCAGATCGAGCCAGACAACCGTGTCGGCTTCGGGCCAGCTGACGTCGACCTGCTGAGAGTAGTTGCCGGCAACGACCCACGAACCCAACTGAATCGCCTGGCGGACGCGCTCTCGAAAAACGTCGGTGTCGGGCTCGACCCAGCCCGGTTCCCAGTACAGCGCATCGAGTTCGATGAAGGGGACGTTCATCCGGGTGGCCAGGTGCTGGCCCAGGGTGCTCTTGCCGGAATTGGAGCTTCCGACAATGATGATGCGTCGCGGCGGCTTCGGACTCATCGGGAGTGCTCCGGTTCAACTTCGCTGAATTGCCAATCTCTGCTCATGAAGGACAACGATTATCACGCGATCCGAAGGGGTTGTCAAGCGAGGGCGACTGGCAAGTTGCGGATGAGTGGAGGAATTGGGTTGGGCGAAATTACGTTCGGTTTGCATGAACGTACGCGACGACTGAATTGACGGCTCACGGCACCAGACCGAAACAGCTCGCGGCAGTTGATGTCACTTTGGTTCGAGCGTCCAATTGCCAATTCCGCGAGCCGACGAGGGGACGGGCTCACCATGGATTTGAACTCCAGAATTCTCGTCACTGGCGGAGCAGGGTTTCTCGGCAGGCACGTGGTTTCGCTACTTGAGAACCGCGGATACCACAACGTATTCGCGCCGATGGCCCGTGAGTACGACCTGCGCGAGCGTGACGCGGCACGTCAGGTGATGGTTGACGCCGAGGTGGTGATCCACCTGGCGGCGCGCGTGGGCGGAATTGGATTCAACCGGGACCGGCCCGGAGAACTCTTTTACGACAACGCCGTCATGGGAATCCAGCTGATGGAAGAGGCTCGCATCGCGGGTGTGGGTAAGTTCGTCGCCGTCGGTACGGTTTGCGCCTATCCCAAACATACGCCGGTGCCGTTTCACGAAGACGATCTTTGGAACGGGTATCCCGAGGAGACGAACGCGCCGTACGGGCTCGCCAAGAGGATGATGCTGGTACAGGCACAGGCGTACCGGCAACAGTACGGGTTCAACGCCATCTACCTGCTCCCCGTGAACCTGTACGGTCCCGGCGACAGTGTCGACCCGTCGCGATCCCACGTCATCCCCGCCCTGATCAAGAAATTCCATGACGCTCGGCGCGTAGGGGACCCGATCGTCAACGTGTGGGGAACCGGCTCGGCGACGCGCGAGTTCCTGTACGTCGAGGATGCCGCGCGCGGTATCGTCATGGCCACGGAACGATATGACGGCGCCGCGCCGGTCAATCTTGGGTCTGCCCAGGAGATCAGCATACGCGAACTGGTCGACCTGATTGTCCGGGAGATCGGCTATGACGGACAGGTGATCTGGGATCACACGAAGCCGGACGGTCAACCACGACGCAACGTCGACACGTCGCGCGCGGCGACGGAGTTCGGCTTTGAGCCACAGATTAGCTTTCTGGACGGACTGCGGCGCACGATCGACTGGTATCGCGAGCTTGGATCAGCCGGCTCCACACGGTAGGCCCCGAATAACGACGCCGTACCGAGTCACTCGATTCGTTTGCGGACGATATTCAGCGGAGCTCGGACGTGGGAGTTTCCGTCAGGTGACAGGACCCGTATGTCGCGGTTGTGCCGCGCGGCGGCTCAGCGTCCACCGGCGATAACCTCAACTTCGTCCGCGGACCGCTCCCTGATCGTCGACGGCATGCCGATACTCGCGCAGCTCGCGCCAGCGGAATGCCGCCAGGACGGTGAGCCCGACCGTTGCCAGCCCGCCGGACACGATCGCCACAGGCGCGCCGAAGACTGATGCGAGCAGACCCGACTCCAGCTCGCCAAGTGCCGGTCCGGCATCACCCAGCGTCATGTGGATTCCGGCGACTCGGCCCCGAATGGCATCTGGTGTCAGCGACTGCCGCAGCGTCGTGCGAATGACGTACGAGACGGTGTCGGTCGCGCCGGTGAGGCCATAGAACACGTATGCGAGAGCGAAGACGTTGGTCACACCGAAAAGTGCCCAGGCCAGCCCGAACGCCGCGACACTGGCGAAGACCGCTATCCCCTGGCGCTTGATGTCGCGCGTGAGAGTAAGGATCGCGCCCGCAACGAAGGCGCCGACCGGCTGCGCCGACGCAAGGAATCCGTAGCCGCGCACGCCGACGTGCAGGACATTGGCCGCGATCAGCGGCACCATGGCGCGGGCCGAGGCGAAGAAGGTGGCGTAGAGATCAATCAGCAACGTCTGCCAGATGAGAGGCGAACCGCGCGCGAAGCGCCAGCCTTCACGCATCGCTGCCCAGTACGTCACGTCGCGTCGCTCAGTCGTCGCAGGGCGATAGCGAATGGCGCGTACCGAGAGGACGATGGCGATGAACGAGGCGGCGTCGATCGCGTAGATCACCCCGAAACCGGCTTGAGCGATCACGAGGCCTGCCAGCGGCGGGCCAACCAGGGTTCCAACCTGCCAGATCAGCGCGTAGAGGCTATATGCGTTCGCAAGATGCTCGCGCCCGACGAGCGGCGGGACGAGTGCCTGCTGAGCCGGTTGAGCGAAGACCGAAGCGGCGATACCGGCGGCCGATAACCCGTACAGAGTGGCGATTCCAGCGTGGCCGCTGAACGTGACCAGGGCCAGCAGCGCCGCGTTCGCCGCCGCTGCCGTCTGTGCGATGGTGATGACTTTCCGGCGGTCATGTGCGTCGGCGAGCGCTCCGCCAAACATCGCGAGCAGCAGGACCGGCAGTACACGCACCAGTCCCAGAGCACCCAGGCCCAGCGCGTCCTCCTGCAGGGAGATCTGCCGTCCAGCGATCGAAAGCGCGTAGGACTGCCCGCGCAGGAGCTGCAGCACCTGCCAGTTGACGGCGAAGAGCTGCATCTGCGTGCCGGTCATCGAGAGAAGCTCGCCACCCCAGAGAAGTCGGAAGTCGCGGTATTTCAGGACAGCGAGTCGCGAGCGACTACCGGCTGGTGCCGGTAACTGCGGTCCATCTCCTGCTTCTTGCCGCGGCTCGTGGCTCATCTGGTCCCGTCAGTTGGGCGCTGATCGGGCCGAATTATCCAATATTCGGAGTGTGCGCGGCGGGAATGACATGATCAGTCTGAGGATCGATTGACCGATCGCTTTGACGGAAGCGCGGGATCGTGGGCGAGTCCCCAAGCCACACTGCGTGTCGGGATGAGCCGCATCCAGGCATCAACGAAACCGGGCACGATTCGTTCGCCACCGTCGCGATGGGTCTCGATGATTTCGCGGATCTCGATGCCACGAGGGCGCCGGGGGTCGGTGCTGGCCAGGTCGTCGACCACGATCGCGGCCCGCGGATGTCCCTGGACGTAACGAAACTTCGCGGTCTTCTCGAGCGCGTGGCCGCCGATATCGATCGCGTCTCTCGCCGGATTGCGACGGAACACGACGGGAACGACGTGCGGCTGACCGTTTCCCTCAACGGTGCTGAATCGTCCGAGAAGTTGGTCATTTCGGTCGTTGATCTCGTTCCGGTTGAAGATGCTCATGAATTCCTCCAGTGATCGGCGTGAGGTCAACGATATCCCGTGACGGGTGGCGGTGTCGCAAGGCCGGGTGGCCCCCGCGTGGCCACCGAGTTAAATCGTGACACCACGCGTCGGGGGTGACATTCGAAGCATGACGTAATTGACTGGATTGCCTGGAATCTTCCAACCACACGTTGATGTGCTGCTGTAACGTTGCCGGCTTCGGTTCTGATGCCGGTGACACTCGGATCGCCGTAATCTTGGTCTGATGGGAACCGCACCGTCGCGAATCGTCTGCTCGGAGTAATCGGTGAGGGAGGCGCGTGATGTTTGGTGTGAGGCGTCTGGGCCCTGTTGTCAGCGTGATTGCCCTGCTGCTTCTCGGAGTCGGAGTCATGTCGTGCGGTCCCACCAACGACGGCACCACCGCTGGGAGCGCGGCCGCAAGCAATACCCCAACGTCGACGGTGGTCACATCGACCACCGTGCCGGGTTCGACCGGCCCGGCCACGGCGACGACGCAACGCACGATCACGGTCGGTGGTGTCGGAATCGTCACGGTCGTGCCGGATACGGTCAAGATTCAGCTCGGCGCGACCATTACCAACGCGTCCGTCACGACGGCATTGAACGACGTCGATCAGCGGATGACCGCCATCATCAACGTTCTTCACAGCAACGGTATCGCCGACAAAGACATTCAGACGAGCACGTTCAGCGTCATGGCCCAATACGACTACAGCTCTGGGCGAAACACGGTCACGGGGTACACCGTGACGCACATGGTTCGGTTCAGCGCCAGCCCAACGGACAAAGCCGGTGTCATCATCAGCGCGGCGGTCGACGCGGGCGCCAACCAGATCTACGACATCAGCTTCACCACAGCCGACCCGAGTAGCGCGAAGCAAAAGGCTCGCGACAATGCGATCAGCGACGCGTTGCTGCGCGCGCAGCAGTTCGCGCAGGCGGCGGGCATGCAGGTGGGATTGCCGATCTCAATTTCCGAAGGCACGCTGGTGTCGCCGGTGACCAACAAAACGACTGTTGCCGGAGCTGGTAGTGGAGCGGTCGTCGAGGCCGGACAGCAGGACATCGAGGTCGACGTGACGGTCACCTACGATCTCAAATAGCTACCTGTGACGACGAGGCTGGCCGTCCAACCGGATGGCTCTGCAAACCCACCGGCTGTTGATGTTGTTCGCACCGTCGTCACCCGAGCTACCGGCCCTGGTGCTTGCGCCACTCGTCGTATTCCGGGCGCGCCGCATCGGAGAGTGGATAGTACGTGCGCAGGTCGCCACCCTGTGACAGCCGCAGGCGCGAGAATTCTTCCCACTCGGCGTGCTCATTCGCGACGGCCGCCACATCAGCCGCCATGGACTTCGGGATGACCACTGCCCCATCGTCATCAGCGATGATGACGTCCCCGGGCATCACCAGGCGGCCACCGCAGGCGATCGGGACGTTCACGGCGTAGGGGAAGATGCGCACCTGGGTGTGGAAATTGGGTGTAACGCCACGGAGCCAGAATCCGAGACCGAGATCCCGTGCCTTGGGAAAGTCGCGAATGCAACCGTCGATGATCACGCCCGTGCCTCCGCGGCCCTTGAAGTAAGTCAGCATCATCTCGCCGAACACGCCACTGCTCATATCAGCGCGTGCGTCGACCACCACCACATCACCCGGCTGGGTGTGGTAGAGGACGTGACGGTGAAGCTGCAGCTCCGGATCGCCATACTCATCGGCGCCGTAGACGTCCTCACGCAGCGGCATGAACTGCAGCGTCAATGCCGGTCCGACGACCGACTTCCCGCGAGTGAAGGTGACTGGGCCTTCAAGAAACGAGTCGCGAATGCCCAATTTGTTCAGCACCCCGGTCGCCGTCGCGCTGCCAATCCCCTGGAGCCGCTCGATCACCTCTTTGGCGGGACGTTCGATGTCGGGCGTGTGTGTCATTGACCCCTCCGGTCTCGTTACGCGATTGGCCGTGTCCACTTATAGCCCCCGGGTACCGGTGCAGTAAAGCGACGACCTGAGTCAGTCGCCGAACTCTGCCGTCCCCCGGTATGTGTTAGTCGCGGGGGTCTAGGCGAACGGTCGACCGAATCGCTCGCGGCTGACGACTTCCGTCAGCGGCTTGCGCTTCTTCTTACCATGCCCGATCTCTTCGGACGGATAACCAAACGGCACGATGGCCAGAATATCGAGCTCATCGGGGACTGCGAGCATCTCTTTGACCGGCTCGAGGCCGCGGAACCCGACCCAGTTCGATCCCACTCCTTCAGACCAGGCGGTCAGCATCATCGACTGGATGGCCCGGCTGCCATCCGACACGCCGAATCGCGAGTCCTTCTGTACCAGCACGACGATGGCGAACGCCGCCTGCGCGGTGTACGGGCCGGTCTTCGCGAGTTCGCCCAGCTTCGCCAGAGCCGCTCGGTCCTCGACCACGACGAAGTGCCACGGTTGACGGTTCTGTGAGCTGGCGGTGAGGTGGGCTGACTCAACCACCCTCTTTACCACCTCGGAAGGAACTGGTTTGTCCTGATAACTCCGCACGGCCAATAGCGTGCGCACCGCTTCGAATGCATCCATGTCTACTCTGTCCTTTCTCTCGACGTTCTCTCATTCACAACGTAACTGGCCGGTCGCGTAATCCGTGAAGTCACGCGCTTTCGAGCGGATGAGCATGTTCTGGGCCGGGCTTTGGCATGCGAAGTGGACACCGGCCCGAGCGAGCCGGCTCAGAAGCGCTGCATCCAGCTCGCTGTTGCGCGGCGCTAATGCTGTTTCCCCAATCCATGTAATGGATGTGGTCGCCATTGCGGTTGCCGTGACAGAGCGCCAGCAACGGCGTGGGTGATCCCACGGGCAATCCCGGCAAGAATGACTCGATCTCGGTCGGTCTCCTGTCATCCGGCGAATGATCATCGTAGTCGTGGAAGACGGGAGCGAGTGCGTTCGACAGCCAGGGGGTCGGAGTGGAGACATAGTCGTCCACAAAATCGACGCTCCCGGCGCAGACGACATCCGACTGGCCCACATTCACGAAGAAGCAGGTCCAGGTGCCTCCGGCCAGGTCCGAGGTGACGACGAACTTGAGGGGCGTCTAGTCGTCGTTCGTGAAGATATCTGATCGTCTGAACACTTTCGTGACAACGGGTACGTTCGTCCCGGGCGGTATCAGCTCAACTTCGATGCGCGTGTATCGAGGATTACCGGGCAGAGTAGTTGCAATTCCTCCGTGCTGAAGAGTTGAGGTGGCGGCGTGTCGCAGCTCGAAGCCGTCGGCGGTCACCTGAACAACCCCCGGTATCCGGGACGAACGAGATGAGCGTTGCGGCGTTGGCTGACAAACGTTCGGGCCTCATGCGCATGTGACCAGGTACAGGAATGGACTAGTCTGCCATGCTGGCCCCTTCCCTAACGCGGTGATCATCGAGAAGACAATCGGTTCGACGATGGTGGACCTGACTCAGGCTTCGCGCTGAGGTTAGAGTCCCAGGGAGTGTGTAGATAGGCAGAAGCTGTTGACGAGAACGGCCAAGGCGTGGTTCTCATCGGTTGAGTCATCAGAGACCGAAAGGAGACCACCGCCATGGCCGATAGCCTGAGCATCGCATTGGAGGAGTTGCTGCGCAAGGTCGAGCTCGAGGGAGATGTCGACATCCTGCGAGAGGGAGTGCGGGTCTTGAGCCAGGCGCTGATGGAGCTTCAACTCCGCCAGCAACTGGGTGCCGACCGGCATGAGCGCACGCCGGAGCGGACCGGGCAGCGGAACGGCTACCGGGAGCGACGCTGGGACACGCGGGTCGGGAGCATTGAGTTGCAGGTTCCCCGGGTCCGAGCCGGCGGCTTCATCCCGGCGTTGCTGGAGCCACGGAAACGGGCCGAACGGGCGTTGGTCGCGGTGGTGCAGGAGGCCTACATCCATGGCGTCTCGACCCGTCGAGTCGACGATCTGGTGCAGGCCTTGGGGATCACCGGGATCAGTAAGAGCGAGGTGAGCCGGATGTGTCAGGGGCTCGACGAGGAGGTGCGACGCTTTCGGACCCGGCCGCTGACCGGTGCCTATCCCTACGTCTGGCTGGATGCCACCTATCTCAAGGTGCGGGAGGACCACCGGGTCGTCTCCATGGCCGTCGTGATCGCCGTGGGAGTCAACGCCAACGGCCAGCGGGAAGTGTTGGGTCTGGACGTGGGGCCAAGTGAAGACGGGGCCTTCTGGCTACGGTTCCTCCGAAGATCTGGTGGCGCGGGGTCTGAGCGGGGTTCGCCTGGTCACCAGCGATGCCCATGAAGGGCTGAAGGCCGCCATCGCGGCGGTCCTGCGTGGGGCCAGTTGGCAGCGCTGTCGCGTCCACTTCGTCCGGAACGCCCTGGCGCTGGTCCCGAAAAGCGCCGCCGAATTGGCGGCCGCCAGCATCCGGACAGTCTTTGCCCAGCCAGATACGGCGAGTGGTCGTGAGCAGTGGCGGAAAGTGGCCGACGGCTTTCGGGCGCGATTTCCGCGCCTGGCGGACCTGATGGACGGGGCGGAAGATGAGGTTCTCGCCTATCTCAGCGTCCCGCAGGCCCACTGGCGCCAGGTCTGGTCGACCAACCCACTCGAGCGTCTGAACAAGGAGGTCAAGCGACGCAGTGACGTCGTCGGCATCTTCCCGAATGCCGCGGCGGTGACGCAGCTGGTGGGCATGGTGCTGGCCGAGCAGCACGACGAGTGGCAGGTGACGCGCCGCTATCTCAGTCCAGAATCGCTCGCCACATTGGTCGCCAAACCGGACATCCAGCCGGTCGCTGAACTTGCTGCGGACTAAGGAGCGTTGAATCGAGAACCACGCGATTTACACACTTGACGGGACATGATCGCGCTGAGCCCTACGCTCCGGCACGGGTTGGGCAGCAACGCGAGAAAGAGTCATCTGCGGGTGAATTCATTGTATTCTGTTGATAATGCATCTCAATTGGACGCAAAAACGACACGACGCGTGATTCCGGCCCAAGGACCTCGTGTCGAAAAACGCGGAACAGCATGTCCGGTCGCGGTTCGAAGGCGAGGGAATATGGGACGGGCCTCACGTGTGGGAGTCGAGCGGCGCTAGCCTGATCAACCCACCGATCTCGAAGACGGCGCAGGGAGCGTCGCAACCACCACCGCATCGTCTCCAACAGTCGACATCCAGGCTCGTCAGAGCCTCAATGCGGATGATTGGCCGGTTTGAGTTTCGGCGAACCATGCGCTGAAACGCTCGCCGTCGAATGAGTCACTCATTGTCAGATCGTGGGAGTTGAACAAGGGGATCAGGCTCACTGATCCCCTCTTCGTGCTGCAGCGTCACCGAGTAACTGCGCGTCCGCTCAGGTCGTCAGTCGCGGTCACGGCCTCCGCGCTAGAAATGCCCGACGCACGTGCCCAACGCGCCGATGGTGAAGCCATCCGGGCAGGTGGTGAACTGCCAGATGACCCCGCTCAGATTGGCGCCGGTCAGGTTGGCTCCCGTGAGGTTCGTAAAGGTGAAGTTTGCGCCACTCAGGATCGCGTTGCTCAGGTTCGCGGAGAATAGATCGGCGTGCGTCAGGTCCGCGCCGGTCAGGTTGGCGCCGTTCAGGTTCGCTCCGCGCAGGACGGCGTTCAGCAGCTGGGCTCCCAGCAGGTTGGAGACCGCCAGGTTCGCGCCGGCCAGATTAGCGCCGTTCAGGTCGGCCATGCGGAAGTCACACGCGGCGAGGTTTGCGCCAGGGTGCGCATCCGCCACCGAGCATTGCTGCGGGAGCGAAGCGGGATCGGTGCATTGCAGCGTGCCGTCGCTCGCCACCCCGGTCACCACGCTACCGGTGGCGCAGCTCCCCGACACGAACTGTCCTGCCGGGCCGATGAGGTTCGTGCCGGTGGCGGGCCAGGCGCCATTCGCCTTTGGCCCGTACAGGGTTTCAGCCTGAGTGTCGAGGTAGAAATCACCATCCTGGCCGACGGCGCCGCCGGGAGCACCGATGCCCGAGAGAATCGTCTTGCCGTCGGCACCGTTTTGCCCCGCGGCCCCCGTCTGCCCGGTCGCGCCGGTATCACCCTTGTCGCCCTTAGCGGCCAGCAGGTTCCAGCTGCTGCCGCTGCCCGGCGCTTCATTGGCATTCGCCGCGACGGCGATGAAGGAGTTGCCGTTGTAGGAGACCGCATCGTCGCTGGCGTAGCTGGCCGTTGCACTCCACGGGCCGCGCCAGGTGAGCCCCTTCGGCCCCTGTTGGTCCCACGAGATCTTGCTTTCGTGGTTACCGCACGCGGCGCTCGCTCTGGCCATGTGGATGGCGCCACTGCTGTCGTTCACGCAGGCGTAATATGTCGCCGGCCCGTTATCGGCCAGTACCATGGCGCTCGTGCCGATCCCGGCTCCGACCAGGAGCATGGCGATCGCGAGAATCGTCCGTCCCGTGCGAGACGTCCACCACCCCGTACGTATTTCTTCCATGTCCCAAACCCCCCTCTCGGCGCCGGTTGACCCGACCATTCGACCTGGCCCAGATTTGGTGATCGATACGCGATTATCCAATCCCGGCAAGAGATGCGCCAGCGGCTGGAGCGACGACAATTTGCGGTATTTGACACAGAGTAGCATGGGACATACGGGATGACCGAAGGGTCGAACGTCTGTATTTGGAGAGGACTTCTACCTGAGTCGCGCAAACGAGCGGTCCTCAAAGCACGCGACTGTGGTGATGATGACCAGAATGTTGTTTATTTCGAATGGTCGATGGACAGCTCGCCAGCATCTTCCGGAGTCGAGCACATCTCACCCCGTCTCCCGCGGCGGGTACCGTACGGCCTCCGCCAGGTGTGATGGCGTGATCTCGTGCTCGCCGGTCAGGTCGGCGATGATGCGAGAGAGCTTTTGATCGGATACCTCAACCGAAGTACGCGACGTGATGGTGCACTGTGATGTAGATGGAGATGTATACTCTCTACAAAGAGGTGAAGCTATGACCGAGCGTATGTACCGTACCCAGATTCTGGTTGAGCCGGCGCAGCAGCGTGCTCTGGCCGAGATTGCGAAGCGGGAGGGTCGGAGCATATCCGACCTGGTTCGCGAGATGATCAGAGACCAGCTTGCGCGGCGCACCCTTGCGGAGGAGTCAGCCAGGCAACGACGACTGACAGCTCTGGAGCAGATTCGTCGTCACCGTGAAGCCATCGCGACGCGGCGTGGCGGGGAACTCCTGGACACAGACGTGGTGAAGTTGCTCGCCGAGCTACGCGAGGAGCAGGATGCCGGCAACGTCAAGGACGTCTAGCGCGATCGTGATCGACGCCAGTCTGGCAATCTGGGCGGTGCTCCCGATCGTCTCCGCGGTGGATACGCTGGATCTCATCGCCCAGTGGCGGCTCGCGGATATCCGGCTCGTCACGCCGATGCTGTGGCTCGCTGAGTGCGCGTCGGCGATCCGGGGCGTCGTTCAGTCCGGCTCCATTTCGATCGACGAGGGACACCGCGCGTTAGAGGACGTCCTCGCGCTTGAAGTCGATTCACTGCCGATGACGCCGGCCCAGACTCGAGTGGCATTCGAATGGGCAGATCGCCTGGGGCAGCGGCGCGCCTACGACGGGTTCTACCTCGCATTGGCCGAAGAGATCGGTGCGGAGTTCTGGAGCGCGGACCGGCGGCTCGTCAACGGAACGCGCCGGTTGGGTGCGTCGTGGGTCCATTTGGTCGAGGCGACCGTTCCGTGAGCCGTTCGTAATAGCGCCGTACGCACGCATCGCTCCGGCCCCAGCCTGCGGGACATCCGCCCCAGGGTTTGGGTCGATACAGCAGTTACTCACCCTCACCCCGTCTCCCGCGGCGGGTACTGTACGGCCTTCGCCAGGTGGGGCGGCGTGATCTCGTGCTCGCCGGTCAGGTCGGCCAGTTTCTCGCACTCGATACGCGGCACCTCAAGATGAATGGCGTTTCACCTCGGTCATCGCCCGAGTCGTGATTGGAAAACGCTCCGCACGTCGCGCCTGTGCTCGTGCCGACGATAGTCCTGTCCCCAGGAACGTTTCGCGTGTTCCAATTCGCCGGATGGACCGGTATTGGGAGTCCGGCGCCGCTCATTGCGCCGAGCTCGGTGCAGGCCGTGATCGATCGACGGCAAGCCGGCCGTTCCGGCCCCCTAGTTGCGCGACGAAGAAGCGCGCCTGGGTTGCAGATGCTCGGTCGAATGCGGGACTCGGAACATACAGCAGTCCGAAATGGCCGCCATCAACGTCGAGCCATTCCTTTGGCCCGTGGAGTGTCTCAAACACTGCTCGCGAGGCGGATGGGGTGGAACCCGGCATCTCGTCCTCTGGGGCCACGACAAAAAGGGATGGACATGTAACGTGGCGTGCAACCAGCCCCGGGTTCCACGGGATCGGCGTCCGGGAAGCCGCCCGCGTTACGTTGTTCACCCACTCCGAACCGAGACGTCCGCCGTGTTCGATGAACCAGCGGTACGCCGTCAGTGGTTGCAGGGCGGACGGACGCCGAACCCAATCGTCCGACACCACTGGCATCGGCCCTTGAATCTCGTCCGGACCAGGGTCGACGTTGCCCGTCAGTATCGTCTCTCTGAACTCTCGGTACATCGCGCCGTCGGGATCCTCAGGAGGAGGATGGGTGCCGATTGACGGCACCTGCACCGCCAGGGCGGCGACTCGTTGATCGACGCCAGCCACCGCCAGGGCGACTCCGCCACTGAGACTGTCTCCCCATAGGGCGATTCGGTATGGGTCCACTCCATCGGTTCCGGCTGCGTAGGAGATGGCATCGCGGTACCCGCGCGCCTGGATCCAGGGATTGACCTGCAGTCTGGGCTGGCCGCCGCTTGCTCCGAAACCCCGGTGATCGTAGAGCAGAACGGCGAGCCCAGCGCCGTGCAGAACCTTGGCGTACTCGTCTGCGATCATACCGCGGGTCGCAGAAAATCCATGAGCCATGATTACCAACGGCCATGGCGGATCGCAATCTGGTGCGTAGAACCATCCGCTGAGGTTTGCCCCTTCGGAGGTGAAGATGACCTCTCTCCTCATCCCTCTTCTCCATATCCAGAACGATCCGACCGATCTCGAACGAAAGACGACGTCATGGCCGTGAGCCATCGGTGGGTGCGCCGCGCGGAGACACGCGAGTGAGTGTCGCTAGCCGATGCTTGGAGCGGTCGCCTTACCTTGCTGGATGGCGTGGACGACGTCGACCGTGACGCCATGCCCGCCAATACCCCAATCCCCGCTCTTGACGTTGTCATCGATGAGAACCCAGGTCACGGGTCGCATATTCTCACCCTCAATGGAGATCATGGCGTCCGTTACCCGATCGATCATTTGCTGCTTCTGCTGATCGGTGAAGACTCCTTCAATCAGTTTGATTGTCACGAGTGGCATTGTGAAAGTTCCTTTCTCGAATTTCCTCGAATAAACGCGCTGTCTCCGCGCGTCTTCGCCTCGGGCCGCGACCGCTGACATTGTGCGAGTCTCAGGCGGTCACTCGTCGGTGCAGTCGACGCGGAACGTCCCACCGAATGCCCCGTTTGGGCTGACGTCGACTCTGGATCTGTCTTCAGTTTAGGACGCAGCCCGTCTGGTAACGTCCTTGAACACCTGTACAGGAGCCTGTAATTATCAGATTGAATTTCGCTGCTTCAGGATTTGTGCTCGTCGGCCGACCCGTGCAGGATGGCCCACGCGGCGATCTGGGTGCGGGAGTGATACCCCAGCTTGTTCAGAATATTGATGACGTGTCGTTCAGCCGTCGATGTGGCGATCGATAGCTCTTCACCGATCTGGCGATTGGTCAACCCGTGGGTGATCAACATCGCCACCTCTCGCTCTCGCCGGGAGAGTTGGCCCGACCCGCGCGAGGCGCGTTTCATTTCAGCGTTTGTGGAGGACGTTGCCTGGGTCGCAAGTGACGAAGTCCCTCGCGCGACGCGCCAGATGCGCGTCTCGACCGACGTCCCCAGTTGAACTGGAACGTTGTGGCCCTCAAAAAACAAATCTGATCCAGCGACGAGATCCTTGACCGTGTTTGACACCGCAACGTCACCCGTCAGGGCATATGCCGCGATCTGGCTGGCGGCCTGCAAAGCAGGACCGACCACTCTCCCTGCCACGATCTGGCACTCGCCCGCGTGCACTCCGGCGCGCACGTCGATGCTCAGTGAAGTGATCGCGTCGACCACAGCGCAACCGCATCTGATCGCCCGTGCCGGCCCGTCAAAGCCCACCGTGAAGCGCCCACCGCCGGTTCCGACCAGACGCCCCTGGAACCGGGTCGCATGCGCGCGCACGATGCGGCTCGCTGTGTCGATGGCTTCTTGTCGCGTTTGGTCGTCCATCTGAGTAAACGATTCGTGG
Organism: uncultured Chloroflexia bacterium; assembly: GCA_963725815.1. Taxonomy (GTDB): domain Bacteria; phylum Chloroflexota; class Chloroflexia; order Thermomicrobiales; family Thermomicrobiaceae; genus CALAGB01. Next base: position 154,722 of record CAVSAD010000020.1, on the reverse strand, counting down.
TGGCCAATCACGTCGACAACAAGGAGCGTTAATAGACGACGATCCTCCGGGGAATTGGACGCGGTCCCCGTGACAAACCGTTCAACCTCCGCAAGGATGGCGTCCTGGTCGCCGAAAAATGGCAGATGGTCCTCGCCGGGAAGCTCCACGTAGGTGGTGTCCGGGATTCGCTCCGCCATGTAGCGGCCGATTTCGACGTCGACCGTCCGATCCTGAGACCTGTGAATGACGAGCGTGGGAGCATGAATCGAAGATAAGATCGGACGGACGTCGATCTCGTTGTTCATCTGGATTACCGCTGCCGCTGAACTCGGGCTCGCGCTCATACGCAGATAGGTCGACCACCACTGTCTGACCCACGGATCGTGTGCGACGCTGGGGGCACGGCGTTCCAGATCTTGACCTGCCGCCTCCAAACTGCCCCAGACTCGCTCGATCTCGGCGATGCGACGTTCGCGATCGTCAACCTTCGCGCCCCAGGGGAAATCCGGCGACCACATCCGTCGCGGCACGCACCCCAACAGCACAAGTCGTGAGGTGCGCTCTGGGTAGGTGGCCGCGAAGAGCATGCACATGGCACCAGCCTCGGATACGCCCAGCAACGTTGCTCGCCTGGACCCCGCCGCGTCCATCACGGCCCGCAAGTCGTCCATGCGCTGCTCGAGTCCGGGCACTCCCACCACCCGATCGGACAGCCCCATACCGCGCTTATCGAACAGAATCACACGTGAAAAAGAGGCCAGGCGTTCCAGAAAACGGGCAAACTGGGGTTCCTGCCAGAAATACTCGATGTTCGAGATCCACCCCATGACGAACACCAGATCGGTGGGCCCATCCCCGGCGACCTGATAGGCGATGTTGACGCCGCCACTTTGCGCGTACCTGGTCTCGCTTTGCATGTCCGCTCGCCTTGAGCCGTAAAGATGACACAACTGCGGCGGTGTCTCTCGTGGCTTCGATCTTCGACAGTCCAACGGATCAGTTGAGTCGGGATGGATACCGGGACACAAAAATGACGTACGAGAGCGATTCGAGCGGAGCATCGAGGAGTTCCGACGATTCAGATTATGGCGCTATCGAATGCGATTCCCGGAAACATTCGGTCGGATAACGATCTATACGATACCGCATCGACACCTATGAAGTCTCCCTTGGCCGGTATTGCAGCGCTTCCGCCAGGTGCGGTGGCGTGATCTCGCGCTCGGCGGCCAGGTCGGCGATGGTGCGGGCCAGCTTGAGCACGCGGTGATAGGCGCGTGCCGAGAGCTGCAGTTGGCGCATGGCGGCGCGCATCAACTGCTCGCCCGTCGCGTCGAGGCTGCAAAACTCGCGCACCTCAGCCGGTCCCATGTCGCTGTTGAGGCGCGTGGAGCGACCGGCGAAGCGGGTGGCTTGCACCGCACGGGCCTGACCGACGCGCGCAGCGGACGGCTGACGAAGGCTCGCCGGGGCGGCGGTCGGCCAGTTTCTCGTACTCGATACGCGGCACCTCAAGATGGATGTCGATGCGGTCCATCAACGGACCGGAGATGCGCTTCTGATAGCGCGTGATCGACTGCGGTGTACAGGTGCAGGGTTTGACCGGGTCCCCGGCAAAGCCGCACGGGCACGGGTTCATGGCGCCGATCAGAATGAAGTTCGCTGGAAAGGTAATGGCGCCGGTGGCGCGCGAGATGGTGACGATGCGGTCCTCCAGCGGCTGGCGCAGCACTTCGAGCACGCGCTGTCCAAATTCCGGCAGCTCGTCGAGAAACAAAACGCCGCGATGCGCCAGAGTGATCTCGCCTGGGCGCGGCCAGGTGCCGCCGCCAACCAGCCCGGCATAGCTGATGGTGTGGTGCGGCGCGCGAAATGGTCGTTGCTGCAAGAGCGGGCGATCGGATGGCAACAGCCCGGTCACCGAATAGATGCGAGAGACGTCGAGCGCCTCTTCCCGCGTCAGCGCCGGCATGATGCCGGGCACGGCGCGCGCCAGCAGCGTCTTGCCGGAGCCGGGCGGGCCTGCCATCAGCAGGTTGTGGCCGCCAGCCGCGGCGACCTCCAGCCCGCGCTTGACGTGCTCCTGCCCCCGGATGTCCTTGAAGTCGACCAGGCTCAACGGTTCGTCGTCGTCGCGACTGTCCGGTGCTTCCGTGAACACGTGTGATCGGCGCTTCCATCGTCAGGTGGCGTACCAGATCGGCGAGGGACTCGACCGGGAAAATCTCGACTCCATCGACCAGCGCCGCCTCGGCGGCGTCGACGGCGGGAACAAAGGCGCGCGTCAGGCCGTGCTCCTGTGCCAGCCCAACCATGGGGAGGATGCCGGTGGTATGACGCAGGCTGCCATCCAGCGAGAGCTCGCCGATGACCAGTGCGTCGCCGATATCGGCCGCGAGCTGTCCGGAGGCGATGAGGATGCCGAGCGCGATCGGCAGGTCGTAGGCCGGTCCCTCTTTGCGGATGTCGGCGGGGGCGAGGTTGACGGTGATCCGCCCCAGCGGAAAGCGCGCGCCGGAGTTGCGGATGGCCGAGCGCACCCGCTCGCGCGATTCCTGCACGGCGGCATCCGGTAGGCCGACGATGGTCAAGCCCGGCGTCCCCTGGGCGCTATCGACCTCGACCTCAACCAGCGCGCCGTCCAGTCCGATCACGGCGCAGGTCAGAACCGTCGCGAGCACGCGGCCCTCCTCGAATTCAGCTATGTTGATCATTTCGCGCGTTGTGCGGTACGTACGTGATACTGCCGCGCGAGTATAGCATGGCCCCGGACCGGTCCGATATTTTCGTAGAATGGTGGCTTGCGGCGTGGCCGCACGGGTTGTTGGGTGGGAAACGCGCGAGAACGGAAGACGTCGATGGTCGATCGGAACCGGCGCAAGGAGCTTACGTCGAATTACAAACAGACCCGGCGCGAGGCTGGAATCTATCGCATCGTGAACGGGCAGACCGGCAAGGCGCTGCTTGGCTCCAGCCTCAATCTCGATAGCGTGCGCAGCAAGATGGAGTTCGCCAGGTCCACGAACTCGCCGGGTGTCCTTGGCTATAAGCTGAAAAGCGATTTGCTGAAATACGGCGGCGAGGCGTTCACGTTGGAAATCCTCGAAGTGCTCGAGGTGACGCCGGAAATGACCGACGCGCAGGTGCGCGCCGACCTGGCGACGCTCGAACACCTCTGGCGGGAGAAGTACGAGCCGGGTGAACTGTATTGATGCGCGCGTCTCCAATTCAACGAAACGTCGCGTAGTGAAGTCCGGCCCCAACGAAATCGCGGACCACGGCCGACGCGGCGGCCCGGAACCGACCCCAGGTCGGGGGACACGCACGGCGACCAGGATTGCGTAACTTCCTGGTCGCCGCGTCGTAGCCTATCAGGCGCAGAAACCGCCGCTGCAGTTGCCCGAGCTGCACTGATTTGACGCAGTGCACGTTGCGCCGCTGGGCAGCTTCGGCACGCAGGTGCCGGCTGCGCAGTAGAAGCCAGCCACACAATCGGAGTCCCCAGTACAGCTGACAGCCTCGCACAGTCCCTGAACGCATTGTTCACCTGAGGAGCAGGCGTGTCCGCACGCGCCGCAGTTGTTCGGGTCAGTCGCCGTGTTCACGCAAACACCGTTGCAGAAGGTTTCACCGGCCGGGCAGGTGGCGACGCAGGCGCTGTTCTGGCAGGTTTCGCCGGTCGGACAGGCGTTCCCACACGAGCCGCAGTTATTGGGATCAGAGGACGTATCGATACAGGCGCCACCGCACTCGGTCTCGCCTGCCGGGCACGCCACGCAACTTCCGCCCTGGCAGACCGTGCCCGATGGGCATGTCGCGCCGTTGTCGACTTGTCCGTCACAGTCGTCGTCCAGGCCGTTGCATGTTTCGGGTTGTGGCCCGACTTCTCCGACGCACGCTCCCCAGGTACCGTCCGATTGACACGTTTGCGTTCCAGACTGGCAAATGCCTACTCCGGGAGCGCCAGCGGCAAACGTATAGCAATTCTGTGTCAAGCCGGGAGTGCAAACCGCGGATGCAACGCACGTGCCGTCGATACACGTGCCATTTCCCGTGTCTGAGACGCACGTCGTGCCGTCGGGCACCGGCGTGTGCGCGCACGCGCCGGTCGATGAGTCGACGGTATCGACGGTGCACGGATCGCCGTCATCACAGTTAGTCGGCTGGCATGAACCGTTGACGCATGTCTCGGTCACGGTGCAAGCAGTGCCGCACCCACCGCAGTTGGCCGCATCGGTAGACGTGTCGACGCACGCGTTGCCGCAAAGTGTCGTTTCGCCCGGGCACACGCAGGCGCCGTTCTGGCAGGTCGCTCCCGTGGGGCAGACAAGGCCGCAACCGTTGCAGTTATTCGGGTCCGTGCTGAAATTGACGCACTGGGTGCCACAGAGCCGAGGGGCCGAATCTGGGCAACAATCGGACTTCTTTGGGCCTCCGCCGCCGTTGGCGGCGAGCGCGCCTCCACCGCCGAGGAGCCCCACGACTCCGCCGGCCGCCCCGGCCAGCAACCCTTTGAGAACCGCCCGGCGCGAGTTCTGCGCACCGAGGCTACGCGCAAGATCGTCGAATCGTCGTTGATCCATACAGCCCCCCACTGTCACGGAAGCAACCCGCGCCGTTTCGTCGTGTACGCAAGAACGAACGCTGTATTTTTCGGAAATTGGGATCACGCTTGTGACATCACAGCAGATGCGCCGTCGTCGTCAATCATCTCGTCACCAACCGGATTTGGCGCGGTCACCTTTTGCGAGGAGTGCGGGACAGCGAGGACCGGAAAGGGATCGCGCAACGGCAGGTCCTGAACGGCCATGCGCCAGATACGATGGTCCTGACCCGTTAGTACCTCTGACGCTTGACGCGCGTCGCGCCTGATCGTTAGCCTAGTGACGCAAGTCCGGTGTGGCTCGGCGTGAGCGCGGGGATCAGGAGAGTATCGTTGCCAATTGGGCGAACCAGGACGGAATCGTTTCCCGATGTCGACGAAGCAGTGCAACGCGAGTTCCTCGCCTTGCGTGAATATCTTGCGCGCATAGAGAAACCCGCGACAAACGGGAACGGCAAGCCCAACGGCACCACGATTGTGATGCCACCGAGCAACGGGACGGATCAGAAGAGGGCCTGGTGGGTGATTCTGCATGGGATCGAGCGACTTCCGACGGTGTCGGCCGTGCGAGAACGATTGTCCCGGCTGCCGGGCTGCATCGCCGCTCAAGTGGTTTCGTTGTCGTCGACCGAGATCCGCTTGAGCGTGACGACCACCTGTCAGGTTGACCAGCAGCAGTTGGAGTTCGTCATCGGGGCGTGCCGTGACGTGCCGAACGCGCAGGTGATCGCGCGCAATATGAGACCGGTGCGGTAATGGGATTTTCAGGAGATCTCGACGATCTTCCTCTGCAAGACATTCTCTACCTGCTGTCGACCCGAAGACGGTCGGGCCGGCTGACGTTGCGCACGGCCGCCAACGAGTTCGTTCTCCTGTTCGATCAAGGTCGAATCGCTTCGGTCATCACCGATGACGATAACCTGCGCATCGGCCGCTTGCTGGTCGAGCAAGGCTACCTGACTGAAGCGCAGCTCGAGCAGGCGCTCGCACTGCAGGACGTGACCGATCGCGCCACGCGGATCGGCGACGTGCTCGTTGCCCTGGGATTCGTGACCCGGCAGCAGATCGGTCAGGCCGTTTCCGGTCAATTCGAGGCCTCGCTCTTTCGGGTGCTGCTGTACCCCAACGGAACCCTCGAGTTCGAGCCGGAGGAGAACATCAAGGTCGATCCGTTCATTCAAGACACGTCGATTGAGCTGATGATCTTGAATGCCGTTCGCATGGCCGATGAATGGCTCGCTTCCAATACCCCTGATGAGATGATCGAGCTGGAGAATACGACCTTCAATCCACGGCTGTTCGATCGAATGAGCGAGTCGGAACGGAGCGTGCTGCTGGCGGTCCTCAACGGAGCACGCACCTCTCATGACCTCGCGAAGACCACCGGGCTGCCGGCGCCCGATCTTCGTGCCGCGCTCATATCTCTCAGCACCCTGGATCTCATCTCGCGACGGGAGATCGAGGACGAGCCGGACGAAGTGCCCGATGAGTTCGGCCGTCACGCCATCGCGATCTGAGCGATCAACGCCTTCCCCATGAGGAACAATTGTCCGTATGTAGCCAGCGGGAACAGGGCGATCATCTGACTCGCCCAACGTGGTGGCTAACCTCGCAGCCGGAACCGTCCACCCGAATCAGTCAGCACGGCGCCGAGAACGTGCGCGCCGATTCGATCCAGCGATTCCTTGGCTCGCTGGGCCGTTGCGCGCTTCGTTCGACCTGAACGAACGACGAGCAACACGGAATCGAGTCGTGCAGCGATCGCGAGGGAATCGCCGACCTCCGAGAGTGACGGCGCGTCGAAGACAAGAAACTCCGCCTCAGCGCGCAGGCGCTCGATCAACGTGACGAAGATCTCGCTTCCCAGATGATCGGCAGGCGTCGACCCGGATCGTCCGAGCTTGACTGCGGATCCAGCCGGTAGAAGCCGCAGCCCCTCGATCGAGGTCGGCTGGAGCGGCGCGGCGGCGTCAGCGTCGCCGTTTGCCAGCCAGTCGGCCAGGCCCGTGTCGTCGCGCGCGCCGAAGAACTGGTGAAGCTGCGGGTTCCTGAGGTTCGCGTCGACCGCGATGACCGTGTCGCCCGCGAGGGCGAGAGCGGCCGCCAGGTTGGCGGCAATGGCGCTGTGCTGGTCACCGGAGCTTGTCGCGGCAACCAGGACCGAGTGAATCGCGGGCTGTACGTCCGCGAATCTTACGCTTGCCCGCAGGGAACGATACGCCTCAGCCGCGGGTGACGCCGGATCCGACATTATCGTCAAATTCGACGATGCCGGCACACGCTTGTCCCGAGCGCTCGTTCGATCCTGCGACTGGCTCACGTTCATTCCTTCTTCCTGCAAATCCAATACATTCCTGGTTCGAGCTTTCAGGCTCGTGGAATTCCGACCAATGTCGGGATCTCGAGATAGCGGTCGACGTCATCTTCAGACCTGAGAGTGTCGTCAAAATACTCGACGACAAAAGTCAGCAGCACTCCGAACACCGCCCCGAGGAGTGCCGCGGCGACCGTGTTGAGCTTGACGCGTGGACCGATCGGTGTCTGGGGCGGACCGGGTGTATCGAGCTTGAGAATCTGGACAGTCCCGTGCGGCGTGTTGTCGGTGCTGGAGGTGTAGGTCTTGACGATCTGCGCGGCGTCCGTCGCGGACTGAGCCACGAAGGCATCGCCGAGGGCGTTGACCACCTCCGCCGCACGCTTCGGATCGGTGTCGGTCATGACGATCTGGACGGTGTTGGCATCAGGATTGTGCCCAACGGTCAGCTTTCCCATTACCTGGCTGGGGTCGATGTTCAGGTTCGCCCGTTTCAATGCGTCCGCGACGAAGCTCCAGTTGTTGATTTGGTCCATGTAGGAGACAAGCCGGTTCTTGGCATACAGATCGAGCCAGTAGTCGGGCGGTTGGGCCACCGCCATGAGCTGGGTACTGGTCTGGTAGGTGGTGGGCTGGGCGCTGGTATAGACATAGGCCACCACGGCCGCGACACCAAGGGCGATCACGACCAGCCACCAGCGCCGAATGACAATAAGGAGGTACTCTTCCGGCCTCATCGCGCTTGCCGTTCATTGGGGATAACACCGATTACCGGCAGGCCGAGCGCGGTCGATACGGCTTCCGGCGTGCGCAGCGTGTCATCGAGATAGTCGATGAATAGGGCGATCAGGACCCCGGCGAAGACGGCGACGGCAATCTGCATGAGGTAGAGGAGGAGCTGCTTGCTCGTATTCTCGCCCGCGCCGAGCGGCTGCTGAATAGTCTGGATCGATGCCGTCACGTCCGGCGTCGTCTTGAAATACGCGGTTCCTTTGTCTTCCAGCGTTTTGGCTGCCTCTGACGCGATCGTCACCGCCCGATCGGGCGTGGATGACGTCGCGGAGATCGTCAGAATCCGGTTGACCCGGGAGGACTGAATCGCCCCCTGGACTTCACCCGCCGAGATGCCGGCTCCGGTATCGGCCTTGATGCGTGCCGCCACGTCGTTGGCGAACACGTTGCCCTGAACGACCTGAACCAGATCATCCAGCGCGTACTCACTGGCCAGATACTGGTAATAGCCGTCGTACTGGAAGTTGGGGTTGCTGGGCTGCTCGGATGAGCGAACGACGGACATCTTGGCCGTGGCGGTGTAGCTCGGTTTGACCCGCCGCGACTGATAGACGACCCCAGCAAGGACGATCACCGGAACCAGAACGACGATGTACCACCGGCGCCACAGCGTGGCGAGATATGCTTTCAGTTCCACGACGTCGCTGTCCCTACCAACCGGTCGTCGACCGGGCTCTGTCGCTCCACAACGAACCTCTCCACAAACTCGCTGATTTCTCGCTCGAAGCGGCTGCGGCTGAACCGCGCCGCCCGCTCGGCAATCTGGGCCCCCGAGAACTCGATCGATTCGAATCTGCGAACCGCGGCAATGACGGCGTCCGCAGTCTGCGGCTGGAAGAGAACGCCGTTCACGCCGTCGACGACGGTGTCGAGCGCCCCTCCCGCCGCCAGCGCGATCACTGGTCGCCCAGCCGCTTGCACTTCAACCTGAGCAATGCCGAAATCATCCTCCGCCGGAAAGATCGCGGCCCGGCAGTGAGCAGAAGAGATGATGTTTCTCTTCGTCGGACACGTTTCCGAGAAACTCAATATTCGGCCCTGCCCGGCGTTCGAGATCGGCGCGAGCACGGCCGTTTCCCACGATTTTCAGCGGCAGGCCCAGCCGGTTGAAAGCCTCGATGGCAATATCAAATCGCTTATATGGTACGAGTCTGGAAATCGAGCATGAAATAGTCTTGAACGTCCTCCGCTGGGGCAGGATGAACTCGCTCCGTCTCGACCGGCGGATAGATGATCGTCGAGTCACGATTCCAGAACTGCCTGATGCGACGGGCGACGGTCGACGAGTTCGCGATGAACTGATCGACACGCAAGGATGTCCTCAGGTCCCATTGTCGCAGACGCCCGAGCACGATCGGAAGCAGCCTTCGGGCGATCTCATTCATGCGTTCGCGCTCGGCGTAGCGCTCAAAATCCCAGACGAAGCGCATCGGGCTATGGCAATAGCAAATGTGCGGCACCCCGACCGGGGCACGAACGCCTTTGGCGAAGGCGCTGCTCGAGCTCAGCACCAGATCGAACCCATCGAGGCGCAGTCGATCGAAGGCTCTGGGGTACAGCAGCAAATACGGTTGATGATGCCGGTGGATGAGAGGTAACCGCTGCATGAAGGAGACTTCGATGCGCCAGTCGCGATACTCGGGTGGCATCAGTTCCGGCGCGTACATCGACGTGTAGACCGGCGCATTCGGGTAGAGCCCGTGGAACACCTCCAGCACTCGTTCGGCGCCGCCGTACTGATTGAGATAGTCGTGTACCAGCGCGATACGCGCCTGGGACATTTCGGCTGATCCTCGGTTTGTCCGGATGCCTCGATCAAACACCCGGTAAGGATACACACTCGACGTGCGGGATGCCATGCCGCCGTCTTCAGCATGCGGCAATCGGTGCATCCAACCTGCCAGGGGCTCATTCGACCGCGGGTCCGACTTTGCGCCGACGGTGAGTTGCCGTCATCATGGAAGCGGTGAACAATGGTCTGGAAGTATCGACGCACGATTGGGAGGCGGAGCAGACGTGGACAGAGAACTATTGCGACAGGCCATTATCGACTCGATCGACAAGAATCGAGATGCCATTATTGAGGTAGCCGAGACGATTCGCCTGAATCCGGAGATCGCCTTTCAGGAGCGGGAGGCGTCAGCGCTTCTGGCCTCCCGCATCGGTGAGCTCGGGTTCGAGGTCGAACGTGAAGCGGGCGGACTTGAGACCGCGTTTCGCGCCTCGAAGCATGGGCGTGGCGACGGGCCGATCGTGGCGGTGCTGGCTGAGTACGACGCGCTTCCGGGTATCGGCCACGGCTGCGGGCACAACCTCATTGCCGGGTCGGGCTACGCCGCCGCGATCGGACTCAGCGCCGTGATGGACCACGTCAACGGGATGTTCGAGGTGATCGGCACTCCGGCCGAAGAGGCGGGAGGTGGGAAGATCACACTTGCAGACGCCGGAATCTTCGCCGACGTCGACGCCGCGCTGATGGTGCACCACGCGGGCGATCGCACCGGTGTCGCGACGGACTACCCGGACGGCACCAACCTGGCGGTGACGACAGTCGACTTTGAGTTCTTCGGCAAGCCGGCCCACGCGGCCGGCGATCCGTACAACGGCGTGAATGCCGTCAACGCCGTGATCAAACTCTTCACCGGCATCGACGCGCTTCGCCAGCACGTGCTGATGGAAAGCCGTATCCACGGAATCATCACGCACGGGGGAGACGCCGCCAATGTCGTTCCGAAATACGCGGCTGCACAGTTCTTCGTACGTGCCGGGTCGCGCGACTACCTCGCGGAGTTGGTGGAAAAGGTGAGCAACATCGCTCGTGGTGCCGCCCTGATGACGGGTTGCGAGCTGAAGATCACCCAGCAAGAGACCTGCTACGACATGCGCCCCAGCTATGAGGTCGGCAGGCAGTACTTGAGCAACATGAAGGCGGTCGGACTGGAGATCAACCAGCGTCCGTCGGGACGCGGCATGTACTCGACCGATTTCGGCAACGTGAGCTACCTGATGCCGGCCGCCACGGGCAGCTTCGCCATCAGCCACGAACCCATTCCGGGTCACTCACAGCAGGTGGTGGACGCCTCCGGCTCGGAGTTCGGCTACGACCAGCTCATCAAGGTGTCGAAGGCCATGGCGTTGACGGCGTTTGATTTGCTGACTGACGACGATCTGCTGGCAAGCGCCAAAGCCGCGCACGAGAACTGGCCGCCCAGCGGCACGTAATCATAGACGACGCAGTTGGCTGTCCGGGCGAGTTGGAGAACGGTCTCTGCTCGCCCGGGTCGCCCGTGGCGGCGGGAAGCACGTGCCGCTGGCAGGGCAACGACGCGGGTCCATTCGCGAGGCATGGCGGGGACTGGATCATTCCGCGGCGCGCACGTCACGTGAGCGTCGGTTGTGCGGACGCTCACGATGATCGGCATCTATTGAGCGGGTTCCGCGTGCAGGGTTCCTGAGCCGCCCTATCCCAGAATTTCCGAACGCCAGATCCGTAGCAGTCGCTCCGGCTCCTCTTCGTCTGGGACGACGATCGTCTTCAGATAGGTGAACCCGGCCTTCTCGTAGGCACGAATGGCGCTCGCGTTTGACATGGCTGGGCCGATGATGCAGGACTCTACGTCGAGCCTGGCGAAGACGACGGTTCGCATGAAACTCCCGCAAGACGTGAGGGCCGAGCCCACGGTGCACGCGATCCGGCTCACCAATGAAGACGTCGAGCCCGGCGCGCTCGCTCTGGAACGTCGACCACCGTGTGGTACTCGGGGTGATCGGCGATGACGTACGTCTGCACGTAGCCGATCTCGCGCTCGTCTTCGAGGAAGAGATAACAGTCAGTCGGCTCCTGACCGAGGATGCGCGGCAGGTACTCGGCCTCAACCTGTTGCAGCGTCGGGCCGGGCTTATCCCACCATTTGAGGACGTGCGGTGTGTTCAGCCAGCGCTGCATCAATGGGAAATCGCGTGGCTCGAGCGGACGAAAGGTGATGCACGACGGCATCGTTGACGATCCTCTGCTAAACGACGTCTCGCTCAGTACGCTCCACGGGCGAGGAGCACTGCCGGAATCGTGCGCAAGATCAACTTGATATCGAGCCAGGGCGACCAGTGCTCGGCATAGTAGACGTCGAGCCTGACCATTTCGTCAAATGTGAGATCGCTGCGACCATTGACCTGCCACAGGCCGGTCAATCCAGGGGTCACGTCGAGCCTGCGGCAATGCCATTCCTCATAATTCTCGACTTCCGCCGGAACCTGTGGACGTGGGCCGACCACGCTCATCTCTCCGAGCAGAATGTTGAAGAACTGGGGCAGCTCGTCGAGGCTGGTCCGGCGCAGCACCCGGCCGACGCGCGTGCGGCGCGGGTCGTCCTTGAGTTTGAACAGCAGGTCACCAACGTTATAGGCGGCCTGCAACTCCGCTTTGTGCTCTTCAGCATCCTGGTCCATCGTCCGGAACTTGAACAGGGTGAAGCGCTTCCAGTTCTTCCCCACACGTTCTTGCGGGAACAGGATCGGCCCATGAGAGTCGAGCTTGATGGCAATCGCGATCACCACCATAAGCGGAGAGGTGACGAACAGCACGGTCGACGCGATGAGGATATCCATCGCTCGCTTGGTGGCGTAGTTCGCTCCGCGAATGCGCGATTCTTTCAGCCGGATGAGTGGGAGCCCACCGACCTCATAGGTGATGACCCGGTCAATCGCGAGCTCAAAGAGATCTGGCACCAGCGTAAACGAGACGTCGTGCTCACGGCATTGTTCGATGATCGGAAGCACCTGCTCATGGGCGGTAGGCGGGAGTGCGATGACCACCTCGTCGATGTTGTGTTCATTGACGACGATTGGGATCGCCGCGAGATGGCCGAGGTAATCTGGCCGTACCACTTTTCGTTCGGTCGCGACCGCCCAGCTTTCCTCCGCCGGCGTCGAATCTACGAAACCGATCAACTGATGGCCGATGTGCGGGCTGTTGAGAATGTGCTCCATGTAGCGGCGACCGGCCGGGCCGGACCCCACGACAAGTACGCGGTCGACCCCTATGCCGCGTGACCAGAGCATGCCGCGCCCGGTGCGAGTGACGAGACGCTTGGCCAGCAGGAGTCCGATCATGACGAGCCAGGCGTAGATGAAGATGAGGCGGGATGGGTAGAACCGCTGCAGGAAGCTGAAGAGGATCACGACCGCCATGGCCGTCGTCGCGCCGCTCAAAATGGTCGACGACTCGTCGAGAAAGCTGGTCCAGCGAGGGAGGTTGTAGAGCCCTCGTATCCGGAAGATCGCGATGGCGATGAAGACGAGGATGAGAGCCTTACTGACGAAGAAATCGAACGGCTGAGCGAAACCGGGAAGCACGCTCCCGCCGATCTCGAACCGGTAGCGAAGCCAGTAGGCGATGACAAAGGAAAACCAAACCAAAGCGGCGTCGGTCGCGGCGCTGAAGACCGGGCCAACCCAGCGATGACGCTGAAGCGCTGTCCGGTGCCGAACCCGACGCTCAGTCGACGTGTTCGCGATGGACTCTTGTCTCGTCGACGACGCCACTCTGTTCGTTGTCCCCCTTCGACTGGTAGCGGTCAGCGACCCAGTCTGGTGAAGTAGTATAGCAAAGGCTGTCCGTTCCACCCTCCGGCGGGCGACGACGGTAGTCCACAGGTCATGTCAAGCCTGGGACTTTCAGGCCACGGACGGTCGTTGCCGCTATGCTAAGATCTTCCTGACGTGCACTCAGCCGCACCCAAGGATCCGCAATGCAACGACTCTGGACCCCCTGGCGCATGCGCTACGTTGGTGGAGAGACTCGCGAAACCGCGTGCATCTTCTGCGAAAAACCGGCGTCCGAAGACGATGTCGCACAGCTGATCCTGTATCGAGGCGCCGACGCGTTCGTCATCATGAATCTCTACCCGTACAACACGGGCCACGTCATGCTGGTTCCGAATGCCCACGCGGCCGATCTTTCGCAGCTGTCGATGGATGAGCTCCACGGATTGACCGGGCTGCTCCCCTGGGTGACTGCCGCGCAGAAGCGAGCGCTGCGTTGCTCGGGGTTCAACATCGGCCTCAACCTCGGTGGTGTGGCGGGCGCGGGTGTCGCGGAACATCTGCACATTCACATCGTCCCGCGATGGGAGGGTGACGCAAACTTCATGCCCATCCTGGCAAACACGATGGTGATGCCGGAGCTAATCCCGGTTACCTATGCGAAACTGCGGGCCGAGCTCGAACTATCGATGCTCGGCAAAGCAGCTGAGAACGATTTGGTTCCGCAAGCGGGAGCGGTCGTCTACGTTCCAACGGAGGGGAAGATCGCGCTGAGACGGGCGAAAGACGGGAGCATGGTGCTTCCCAAGGGCCATGTCGAGCCGGACGAAGCTGCCTGGAAGACGGCGGTGCGAGAAGTCGACGAGGAGATGGGCCTTCGCGCCGAGATAACGGGATGGGGCGGAAGTGTCGCGCTCAGCTACGGCGGTGAAGACCGGCTGATCGCGTATTTTGTCGCGACCGCCGAACCGGGCCCGACATTTTCTCGACACCTGGGGGGCGACACGCTCCTGTACGATCCCGCCGCCGCGCTCAGGACAGCGGATTTCGAAAATGATCGTGATCTCATTCGGGTCGCGATGGAACGCCTGGGCTTGACATCTGGGGTGACGTCGTGATGCGGGCGTCGCTGCGCCGCCCAATTGCCATCATTCCGGTGCTGGTGCTGGTTTCGGTCAGCATCGCGGCGCTGGTGCAATCCACGACCGTCGCGGCATCCCAACACGAATACATCGCACTGGGTGATTCGATTGCCGCGGGCCTCGTCACCAGCCTGCCCAGGGATAGAGGATATCCGGCTCTGGTGTCGAATCTGCTTGAAAAGCTCGATGCCTCAGCGCCCGAGCCGACCGCCCTCAAACCAGTCAATCTGGCCGTGCCCGGCGAAACGGACGAAAGCTTCGTCGCGAACAATCAGCTCAAAACCTTCCAGGATGAAATAGCATCGGTTAAATCTCGCGGTGCCGATCTTCAGCTCGTTACGGTGACGCTGGGCGGCAACGACATCCTTCAGCTCCAGAATAAGAGTGACGCTGACCGCCAGGCCGGGCTCGATCGGTTTCGTTCGAGCTACCCGGCCGCGATCGATGATGTCGAACGAGCCCTGGGGGATCTGAAACCGATCATCGTGGTCACGACCTATTACGACCTGACCGGTGGCGATCCCCAGCAGAAGAACAGCGACGCGTGGTGGGTCGCCCAGTTCAACGACGTGATACGGTCTACCGCCCAGCAGCATGGGCTAAAGGTCGCGGATCTCGAGCAGGCGTTCCGCGGCCATATCCAGGAATGGACCTGGTATCCGCTCGACGTCCATCCCAACAACGACGGGCATGCCGAGATTGCCAAGCTGGTCTGGCAGGCGTCCGGTCTCGATCAGTCGCCACCGGTCGTGAAGATCACGAAGCCCGCCAGCGGCCAGCTGAGCCGCATGATTCCGACCGTGAGCGCCAGCGTCACGGACAATGTCGGAGTCAGCGACGTTCAGCTCTGGGTCAATGGCGCAGAGGTGTCATCGCTGATCTACGAGCCCCAGCTCAACGAGTATGTCGGGTTGTGGGACGGCACTCAGTCCACCACCGATCAGGTCACGTTGAGCGTGCACGCGACTGACCTCGCGGGACACGTCACGACCACCGATGTCACTGTCACACTCCCGCGATCGCAAGGAGGAGGTTGATATCCATGATGTCATCTCAGTCGGGGATAGCCAGAGTCGATCCGGACGTCGACCTCCAGGGCAAGCTGAGCATCTTTTCTCTGTCGGATCTGTTTCAAATGTTGAGTTTCACGCAAAAGACCGGGACCGTCACGCTCATTCAAGGCTGGAACTCGCGGACGATCACGTTCGAAGATGGCCGCGTCAGCTACGTCGCCGCCGGGAGCCGGCTGCCGTCGGTCGTCGAACTGCTCCACCGTCTGGGGAAGGTGAGCCGCGATCAGATGGAGGCGCTGCGAGCCTCGGGTGCGCGTAGCGAGACCGCTATGCTGGAGAAGCTTCGCGAGAGCGGCGTCATTTTGGCTGAGGATCTCCAAACGTGCCGCGAGCAGATGCTCGAGATGTCGATCTACACCTTGTTCCTGTGGCGCAACTGCTACTTTACCTTCAAGGCCGGTGAGATCGTGCACGACGGTGGGGTCGCGGTCGAGATAGACAGTATGCAGGCCATCATCGAAGGCACGCGCCGCGTTGATGAGTGGATCGAACTGAGCCCGGTTGTGCCATCGATATACATGATCTTCCGCTGGCGCCGAGATCGACCGGCTCAATCTCCGCGCGAGGATCTCCAGATCGCGCTTGACCTCGTCGACGCAAAGCGCGATGTCTCGGCTATTTCTCGTCACCTCGGATATACGCAGTTCCAGACGGCCAAGGCGCTGTTCGAGCTCGTGAAGGGCGGCTATATCGAGGCGGTACCCCCGAACAAGCAAAAGGTCGTCGAGCTCTTCAATCTGGCGGTGGAGTCAATCTACTTGAAGCTGTGCTTGTTTGACCGGGCCAGGGTCGCACTCGAATTCGAGCACCAGCTCAACCGCTTCGCGATCGAGAACCGGCTCAAGGTGCGTATGGCAGCCGGGAAGATCATCATGAGCGACCTGCACACGCCGATTACTCCAGTCGAGCTTGTCGACCTGTACAAGCTGTTCATCGCGGTTCAAAACAATAAGTTCTCAAAGATGTTCGAACCGGTGATCGCACAAGGGCTGATGGAAGGGCTCTACCTGCATACGGACGCGGAGTTCCGCCAGATGATGCGCATGTACGAATTCTATGAGATCGAGGGCCTCCTGCTCTTCGACATGTTCAAGGACACCCGCCAACCGGCCGCGGCCCGCGCCTAGGCGAATGGCGCGGTCCGGCCCGAAACCCCGTATCGCCATGGCCGTTTCACGGCATATTGCGCACACGGCCGGGACGGCTCGCTTGCTGGAGACGGCGCCGTGTGCGGCGATGAACGTCCAGTAGTCCGGCCGGCGCGTGCCCCCATTTTGCGATTTGCGTGACGCGGCTGATGAATGTGGGTAGGAACACGGTCCTGCTTGGCCGTTGATCTGTTGACAGCGTAGTACGTTCGGGCTACAGTACTAGCTGTCGAGTTGTTCATGTGAGGAAGGGGTGTTCAATAATGAGGACGTCTGCGCGCAGCGGGTTTGGCCTGCCGGTTCCCGAGATCGTCGCCTGCGCCGTCGCGTCGGCCTATTATTTCCTGTGCCGGCTCCTGGGCAACAGCATTTAGCCTAGACTCAGTCGAGAAAACTCTAGCCGGTCCATACGTGGACCGGCTTTGCGTTTAAGCGGTGTCTGCTCACCAGCTGGGGCTACCAGCCGGAATGACACGAGTCGATCACGATCAATTGATCGCGACCTCTGACCCGGCCGTTTCGGCGAGAATATTCGCGTCGTCTATCTCGATTTCCCACGGGACGACGAACCTGCCGGCGATGTGTGCCTCAGCGGCTTGGTGCGGTCGGGCGGTCGCAGTCGTGCTCGGTTCGCACTTGATCTTCCATCGCGGCGGATTCGCGTCCTTCATCCGGTCCCGCAGGTTGGCCACTGCTCGTTGCTCGGAGCAGCCCGATCCGACCAGCATCCAGCGCGGGAATCCATCGTCGTGGCGAGCGGGCCAGAACATCACCGTGCCGACCGCCACCCATTTACCCGGTGAAGGCTCAGCCGTGTAGTAATCGGCTACCAGCGACCCGTCCGACAGAATTCCGCGACTGGTCGCTTCAGGGATGACTCGCCGTTGCGTGTGTTTCCTCTCCAGTCTAGCCATCGATTCGCTCGCCTCCCGCCCTTGCCGCATCCTGCTGGTGGATTTGACACCTGCCAGTGCATCCGACGCGTGGCATCCCGGTGACGCACCATGCAATGCGGATGGAGAATCGCGGCAACTTGTTGGGTAGAGATTACGGTCTGCGGGATGGCGATGTTGCGACAAGCGAGAGGGTCCTGTTACAAAATCGTTAAATTGCGGCGTAAAAGCTGCGTGTGTCGCGGAATACCGCAGTGACTGAATGAGGGCCCGGGTTCTGGAGAAGGGTCGCCGGGTTATCTGACCCAGAGATAAACCAGCAGGCCGGCAACGAGCACGGGAACGGAGATCATCATGATGATGATTCCGACGCCGAGGATGCCGGTGCCGATCCGCTCCATCATCTGAACCTGCTCGCCGCGTCCGATGGGATCTTTGCCTTCGTGGCTGGTCATGATCGATTTGGCCTTTCGTCGTTCAGGCACGTCAACTCTCACGAACGGTATAGCGCCTTATGGGGTTTCTGGCAAGCCATCGGAACGCGCGCCTCGCGTGATAAGGTCAAGCGCTGTAGCGATTCAGTCCCGCTCCAAGGATCTCGATAGCCCGGGCGAGCTCAGCGTCGCTGACGATGCAGGCGATGCGGATCTCGTTCGATCCGCGCCCGGGTGTCGCGTAAAAGTCGCTCATCGGTGTGACCATCACCGTCTCGCCGTCCAGCGAAAACTCGGACAGTAGCCAGGCGGCGAAACGCTCCGCGTCGTCGACCGGAAGTCCGGCGACGACGTAAAATGCGCCGTCCGGGCGACTGACGGTGACACCATCGATCCGCGCCAGTCCTTCAGTCACGACGCTCACTCGTCGCTTGTATGTTTGCGCAAGATCGTGGAGGTAGTGACGTGGCGTGCCCAACGCGGCGGCCGCGATGTGTTGCTCCACCGCGGGCACTGACAGCCGGAGCTCAGCCAGTTCCAACGCTGTGGCCATGATTCGCTGGTTGCGGCTGACAAGGCTGCCGATTCGTGCACCACACATATTGAAGCGTTTCGACAGGCTGTCGATCACGATCACAGTGGCTTCGAGACCCGGAATCGTCAGTGCGCTCGGCGCGGCTGGTCCGGCGAAGACGATTTCGCGATAGGTTTCGTCCGATAGCAAGAAGAGACCATTGTCGTGCGCGAAACCGCCAATCTCGATCAGCGCCTCGCGCGGGTAGACAGTGCCGGTCGGGTTGTTGGGGCTGCTGATCAGGACGGCGCGCGTACGCGGGGTGATTGCGCTCCGTAGAGACTCAACCGAGGGCGGACCGAACCCGTCACCCAGCGGGACCGGCACGATACCTACACCGTTGATCGCCGCGACACCCCGGTACGGGGCATAGAATGGCTCCGGCACCAGCACGTCGTCACCGGGATCGCACGTCAGCAAGAAGGCCAGCGAAAGTGCCTCGCTCGCACCCGCGGTCACCAGCACGTCGGCATACTCGAGTTCGACACCATAGTTCCGGTAGTAGCCGAGCCAGGCGTTGACTGTGCCGGGCACGCCACGGGACGGGGCGTAGGCCAGACGAATCTCGGTTGCTTCCTCCAGCGCCTGAACGACGGCCGGTGGTGGCGCGAGGTCGGGCTGTCCAATGTTGAGATAGTGGACGCGACGCCCGCGTTGTTCGGCGGTTGCGGCAAGCGGAGCCAGGCGCCGGATCGGCGATGCCTGGAGCGATTGACCTCGTCGCGAGGGCCCAAGCTCGACATTGTTCACCGCATATCTCCCGCTCTACGCGCGCTGATCCGCGTCTCTTGCAGTACTGGCGCCTTCGCGCAGCCTGTTGGTAGCATACCCGTTTTCGGTACCTTGCTACCGAGTCACGCGCACGGGCCGGTCGTTCGGCGGATGCCGATGCCAGGGAATGCCATGATTGCAGCGAGCCCGCGAACAGGTCCCGTCGCCTGACTGTCACAGAATTGCAACACGGCATCCAGCTTGAACGACGTTCCTGAGACGCCGCTTCAGCTACGCTGCACCCAGGGGCTGGAAGCGGCGGTACGTATCGCGACCGGTCGAGCCGGAAAGCGGCTGAACCCGCCGATCACGTCGTCACCACCGCGATGGTTGCGATGCCCGGTCGTGTTGTTCGTCACACTGAGCCGGAGGTCCAGCCCAGAGTGTTGAAGTTCCCGACCCTCTCTCAGGAGCCCCGGCTTTCGTCGGGGCTCCTTCACGTGGTTCAGGTCGACCTATTCGCCGCCCCGCCATCGGCTCCCAAATCGCATTGATCGATGCGAGTCCATGGGACAAGCGGTATTGCCCCTCCCCGTGTTCAACGCTATCGTGTTGGTGAATGCTGATCGCAACAACCCTCACCACCGTCCCTCTGCTCAGCGTTCGCGGACCTGGCTTGTACGACGCGATTCGACTGTCGTGTGACGAAATACGCCGACAAGGGAGATCAACGTGACTAATATGCAGGTCGCCCGGTCCAGTTCAGCGTCGAGTACGCCGAATTCGACCTATAAGCAGGAGGCGGTCGCCAATCGCGGTATGGTGACATCGAACCATCCGCTCGCGTCACTTGCGGGCACCGAGATGCTGGTGCAGGGCGGCAATGCGATCGATGCGGCGGTAGCGACCATGTTCGCCCTCTCGGTGGTCGAGCCGATGATGACATCCATCTTCGGCGCCGGGTTTCTGACGATCCGCCTGGCGGACGGCACCGCGACGACCATCGACAACTACGCCACGATTCCAGCCGCCGCGCATGAGTCAATGTTCGTGCCGATTCCGGGCTCACTTGACAACGACGTTGAGGGAGCCCTTAACGATGTCGGCTATCAGGCTGTGGCGACGCCGGGTACCATGCTCGGGTGGGCTACCGCGGTGGAGCGCTTCGGCCGGCTTTCACTGGCGCAGGTCATGGCGCCCGCGATTCGCTTCGCCAGCGCCGGATTCCGGGTTAGCCCCTATCTGCAAAGCATTGTCGAGATGTCTCACGATTCCCTGGCGCGTTTCCCCGCCAGCGCTGCGGTCTTCCTGCCGAACGGCAAGATCCCGGCGATCGGATCGACGCTGAAGCGAACCGACTATGCCGCCACCCTCGAGCGAATCAGCCTCGAAGGGCCTGATTGGCTCTATCGCGGGCCACTCGGAGAGACCGTCGTTGCCGACATAACCCGCAATGGCGGCCTCGTCACCCTGGAAGATCTCGATCGCTATCGTGTCTTCGAGCGGGAGCCAGTGCGCGGAAACTATCGCGGATACGAGATCGTTTCGATGGCACCGGCGTCCTCCGGCGGAACGCATATCATCCAGATGCTCAATATTCTCGAAGGGTTTGACCTGGGTGAGATGGGATTCGGCTCTCCCGACACGGTGCACGTCATCGCCGAATCGATGAAGATCGCATTTGCCGATCGATTCCGTTACATGGCAGACCCCGAGACGACCGACGTGCCGGTCGACATGGCTGACGTCGAAGAATTACGCGGCCTCGCGCCGCCAGGAGATTAGCCTGAGCCGGGCTCGACAGTACAGCGCCGCGGTAGCTTCCGATGGTGAAGGACGATCGACGACGCATTGCTGCGCCATGGACGCCGATGGGAACGTCGTCTCCACCACGCAAACGCTCAACGCCGGGTTCGGGTCGAAGGTGACGGTTCCGGGCACTGGCATGCTGCTGAACAATTGCATGCATCTGATGGATCCGAACCCTGGACGAACCAACTCCATCGCGCCAAACAAGCGCATTCTCTCCTCGATGTCGCCGACGATCGTCCTGCGCGACGGCAAGCCGTTCATGGCGATCGGGACGCCGGGCGGCGTGCGGATCTTCGGCTCGGTGATGCAGGCGATCATCAACGTCATCGACCATGGTATGAGCCTGCAACAGGCAGTGGAAGCGCCACGCCTGTGGGATCGGGGTCCGTCACTGGAGCTCGAGACGGGCTTCGCCAATCTGCCTGAGCTGAAAGCCGAGCTGGAACGTCGCGGTCATATGGTGGAGACGCCGTTGAAGGTCGCCGGTGGCATGAATGGCATCCTCGTCGACCCGGAGACCGGCCTCTTCCACGGGGGAGCCTGCTGGCGCGCCGACGGCGCCCCGATGGGCTACTCGGGCGGAGATGCGCGGCTCGACGAAGTCAAGGACGCCGGGATACCGATGTAGCCGCACGCTCAGCCCAGGCGAGATCTGGCTGCTCGCTATTTCAGGCTCTTCAAGTAGGCCAGCAGGGCGTCGAGAGTGTCCGGTGCGTCGATCTGCGACTCGAACTGCTGGATGTGGCCGGACATCACCCCGGACGGGTAGCCATTCACGATCTGCGAGTCCGGCTGGATCAGCGCGAGCTTGAGATAGGCGTCGTCGGCGACCACGGTCTGCCCATTGCTGAGCGACACCGTACTCCCATAGAGCCCGTTCAGTGGTGGTCCGACAATCCGCTCGCCGGCCACGCTGTGGCACTCACTGCACTTGTATTGGGCGAACAACTGCTCACCCTTGGCGGCCAGCCCGATGAGCCCGGCTCCCGGCGTTCCCCCCGCCGCCGTCGCGTTCGCCGTTCCGCTCCTGGTAGTGATTGGCGTGGGCACGGCAGTCGACCCACAGTTCGCGATGACCAGTGAAGCCAGCGTCAAGGCTGCAAGCCGAATGAGGATTCGTGATTTCAGTACGAGCATTCCGCACTCCCACCACCGTGAACGGCTCGACGGAGACGACTTGACCCGGACGATTGAACGCAACGTCGCGGAAAGAGAACGAGCCCGACAAATCCTGTTGCCATTATTCTGGCCTATAACATCACGACGCGCATGACATGTGCCTACGTCAGGATGTCGTATGGGCAAGGACGGGCCGCACGGCGCGGGTTCGATGCCGTCGAGCGTTCACTCCCAACGGGTGATCAACTCGTCCAACGACCGGCGCTCCCGTCGTTTCGGCTCGGCGGCGACGTAACCAACCGGGATCAGTGCCTGAGGAACGTGCGATTCCGGCAGGTCGAGCGCGTCGCGCACAACCTCCGGGCAGAATAGCGGCGCGCACATCCAACCGGCATCGACGCCGAGCTGGTAGGCAGTCAGCAGCATGTTCTGGACACATGCTCCCAGGCTCTGCACGGCCATCGTCGTCTCGGATTCCTGCCGTTCGTCATCGGGATAGCGATCCAGATCATCGGTGACGAGGGATACGAGGATCAGCACGGGGGCTTCGAGCATCCGGCGTCGCGAACCGTCGAGTCGTCTGGATACGATCTCAGGATCCTGCCCGTCCATCGAGAGGTTGTGCTTCCACGTATCGGCCATCGCGTCGGCAAGCGTTTCCCGTAGCGCCCGATCCTCTAACACGGCGAAGCGCCAGGGCTGAGTGCCGTGTGGTGAAGGCGCCCAGCGCCCCGCCTCGAGAATTTGTCGAACGATCTTGCGGGGGATCGGGTCGGATCGCAGGCGCCGCACTGAGCGCCGCTGGCGCATGAGCTCGCTCAATTCCAGATCGCGCGGAACCGGGATATCCGACTCAGGGCCGGATTGAATCTCTCCAGGCAATCTCAAATCCTTGTGAACCATTTCTGATGAATCCACACAGTCACGCGCCGCCGTCACGCTGGAGGACGGGGCCCTTGCAGTGTATCTCACGCCCTGGTCTGAAGCAGTGCAGACACGGTCGACCGGTGCGGGCGGACCCCGGTGCGTTCAAACTGGTCAGCGGACGTGGTTTCCAGTGAGTAGCAACGAATCGTTTTCACGACGCAAATCGCAGAATCGCGGAGAGCGGGTTGCGGCATAGCGGTTTCGGGAGTAACATGGATGTTGCACGACGAACAGTTCAGGCCCGATCGCACCGGAGGGCATCATGCTTCGCCAGGAGTTTTCCATCGTTGACCACATCTTCGCTCATCTCTGCTCGAAAGAGCTCTACGGTGACGTCACCGAGTGGTGCGAGATGCGGAACGACTGCGTCATTGTGGTGCGATGTCCCGACTGTAACGAGATGTTCACCCTGAGCGACTCGGAATACGAGGAGCTTCTGCGCCTCAGCCACGCAGAGCCGCGCGCCTGCGGAATCCACCCTATCGCCTGAGGTTTTGGCGCAATCGAACGGCAATCAAAGACGATGTCCGTTCGGACTGTGCGGCGCTCGCCGCTCGGCGGTGGCTTTTCGGTGCGCCGCGATAACCACGTCGATCAGCCGCTGGCATGCGTCGCCCAGTTCAGGGTTCGTCGCGGCGAAATCGTCGAGTTGCTGAATCCGCGGCAGTGGGCCAAATGACAGAACGCGAACGCCGGACGCGAATTCGACCGGCTCGTCGGCACGCTGAGCTTCGCCAACAACGACTGATGTGAATCCCGTGAGTTGCTGCGCGGCCCGATCGCCTTCGCGCTTTCGTTCGCTCCAGCCGGCGTCGATGTAGAAGGTCTGCAGATGGGGCCGCGTCAGTTCGCCAAGCCAGGTAACGAGATCCGGCGAGGATCCGGCTTGAATCAGGGCCACGTCGGCTGTGGCCAACGTGCGGGTCATCCACTCGACCAGATCCGCTCCCGTTCGTGTCTCGAACGTGCGGTACTCGATGTCTGGAAAGCTGGCGCGGAACTGGAGCAGTGCGGACGCCCCAGATCGGAGCAGCAGCGCGCGCAGTGCCTCGTTGCCGCGGGGTTCATAGAAGATCGCTTGATGCCCCATCTGGTGCAATCTCGTGCCGAGCGCTCGCCACAGCAGTGCGTCGGGGTTGTCAATTGCCGAGACGACCGACGTCGTAAAGATCGCCCAGCGAAGCCGTGCCTCTATTCCCACCTGACCTCCGTTGCAATCGTCCGAGCCTCATTGTAGCGCGCATGCTCACTGTGCTGGCGGTAGTCTGCCTCGACGCCGCGTGTGGCTCTGATTCATGTTTCGGGCACGGTTCCCGGGTACCAAGCCGTGAGGCGTTCCTGAGACGGAGTGGCTGGGCCGGCACACAGCCGGCCCAGTGCCGAAGTTACGTCATGGTGCGGGGAGTGAGGAGCCGCGTCACTGCTATCAGGCAGAGCGCGAAGCGTGGCTCTTGACGAACGGAATCGATTCACGACGAGGGAGCCGCATCAGCCAGACACGGAAGAGCGCCTCCGTCACAATGGAGGAGCTCATTTTCGAGCAGCCTGCTCGCCGTTCATGAAACGTGATCGGAACCTCGATGACTCGGAAACCTGCCAAATGCGCCCGGTATGTCATCTCAATCTGAAATGCGTAACCGGTGGAATCGACAGAATCCAGGTCGATCGACTCGAGCACCTGACGGCGGAAGCATTTGAAACCACCCGTCAGATCACGATAATCGAGGCCCAGGACCGTGCGCGCGTAGGTAGAACCGCCGCGACTGAGCACGCGGCGCGCCGTTGACCAGTTCACCGTTTTGCCGCCGGGAATATAGCGAGAACCCAGCACCAGGTCCGCGTTTCCAGTTGCATCCGCCAGACGCGGCAGCACGTGGGGATCGTGCGAGAAGTCGGCGTCCATTTCGCAGATGAGATCGAATTCGCGTGCCAGAGCCCAGCGAAATCCTTCGAGATAGGCGGTACCGAGCCCGAGCTTTCCGGCACGCCGGATCAGATTGACCCGACCCGGAAAATCGCTCTTCAGCGCCTCGACAGCGTCAGCCGTTCCGTCGGGTGAATTGTCATCGACGACGAGAACGTCGAAACGCGGGTCCTCCAGGATGATCGGAATGAGCTCCGTCAGATTGTCTCGTTCGTTGTAAGTTGGGAGAACGGCAACCGCCCGGGCGTTCAGGCTTCTCTGCCGTTCACGCATTTCGACCAATTCGAACACGTCCCTTCGAACATGGCTCGGAGAGCCATCAACCGGTGTCAGCGTTTCAGCGTTGCGTTGGGGTCGATGGCGCTGACTCCCGGTCCTCTCATGCTGCAATACGCTCACAATTGTCACAGACTCGGTCTCCGTGGGCGTCTCGCATCCAGATTCAGCCCGCTGTCCAAGCGCAGATACCATGCCGGGTCGCTCCACAGCCTGACAATCGCCCGTACGAATGCGGGTTTCTTTTATCATATCAACGAGGCGGTAGCGATCGGCCGAACCGTTTACGTAGCATCAAGCTTATCTCGCTCCTGTTCTGTCGCCAGATATGAACGGCGGTAGGTGCGATCGAGACGATGATGATCCCGAGAATGATCGGTAGCAAGTAGTGATCGACGTTGGGAATCGTGCTCCCGAGAAAGTAGCCCGCGAGCGATATTCCGACCGCCCACAAGAGTCCACCAGCGATGTTGAAGAGCGCGAAACGTGGGTAGCGCATGTTGCCCGCGCCCGCCACGATGGGCGTGAAGGTGCGGACAACCGGCAAGAATCTCGCGAGGACAATGGCCTTGCCGCCATGTCTCTCGAAAAATGCTTCGGCTCGTTCCAAGTGCTCAGGTTTGAAAAAGGTTGACTCCGCGCGCCGGAACAATTTCCGACCCATTCGTCGTCCGAAACTGTAGCCCACCGCGTCACCCAGGACGGCCGCGAGGAATGCCAGTGGCGCGAGTATCCAGATGGAAAGGAATCCCTGGGATGCGAGGAACCCGGCAGTGAAAAGAAGACTATCGCCGGGAAGAAAGAAACCGACGAGAAGGCCACTTTCGGCAAAGACCATTCCGGCGACACCGACGTATCCCACCGCCTTGATGAACGCCACGAGATCAAAATGGGGCATGTATGCTCCTCAAGATGCGCGTACCAGCCTGGCTGGTTGAACCCACGTCATCGTGGATCTTACGCCCATCACGCAAACACAGGGCTCATTGTCCCAGATAATGGCGAACGCAACTTCCATCAGTGAAGCACGCTCCCCTGGAACCGGACCGGGGAAGGCTGGGCGTACGTGGCAGTGCCTGCGCTGAAAAACGGCGTTCTGGTGCCGGCACTTCTGCAATTGCCACGGTATCGGCGAGCCGTTACCGCGCCCAACCGCTCAAACCCCATTATGCGTACCCTGTACGAAGCGTCCGACACCAGCCGAACCCCGATCGGCGGATCGCAACCCGCGATCATGGTCAAACGCATCGAATGAAATGATAGCCAGACAAACATTAAGGGAGTATGAAGATTTCGCTGTGCCGGACCGAGCGGACCAACTGTTCGAGCATAGTGCGTCGTGAACTGGTGTGTCAGCACGGACGGTGATGGGCGGATGATGCGACACGGCACGGTTGTCAGCGGAGCTCGTGTCGTCGGACCTCCCACAGCCGTGTGAGCTGCTCTTCGATCTCACCGAGACGGCTTCGCGCGTAGCGTCCATCATCGAATCGAGTCAGCTTTCGCAGTAGCTGCCTGCGCTCGTCGGACAACTGCTCAATCTGCGCCAATATCACCGTGGGTAAACGAACCGGCGCCAGTTCTTCCCTATTGCGCGATTCTTCCGTCACCTGCACGACCTCCATGGTCAACCCCACAGAAATGAGCGTCCATTCCTGCCGGTTTCGCCGCGTGAGCACTCAGCAAGCGCAAACCGAGTCGATAGGTCACAACAGCAACTGCTGTGCCACCGCTTGGTCTGCGCTCGCGCGGGCGAAAGGGTGCTACCATCGTTGACGCTGGCCGGCTGTCTGCCGGAAAAACAAGTCGTTCGCATGTGTTGGGAGAGAGCATGTATGTGATTGCCGCGCGCTACCTGACGAAAGAAGGAGAAGAAGGCAAGGTCGCCGAGTATCTATCCAGGATGGCGGAACTGTCGAACTCCGACGTCGAACCCGGTTGCGTCCTCTATGCGATCAATCAGTCGGTCGAGAACCCGCGATCTTTCCTCCTCTACGAGCAATATCACGACGAGGCCGGGTTCACTGCGCACACCCAGACTGACTATTTCAAGGAGTTGGTGCTCGGGGGCGCGGTGCCGTTGCTGGAGCATCGTGAGCGCGACATTTACAACCTCATCGCACCCTGATCGGGCATGGTGGAATCATGTGGGTCCAGCGACCAACACCACGAATTCACCCGGTTCCGGAGAACCCGGTAAGGCCGGATAGGTCTGCCGCAGGCTAAAACCGCTCTCCGTCAATGCGGAGGAGTAGTCTTCGACGGTATACGCCTGCGTCGTCTCGACATATCGATCAACGTTGGACGTGCCCGCATCGATCACGAACGTGCGCTGAGTGGCAACGCGTCGCCGCTCGTGCCAGAAGTGCTCGGTGAGCACCAGATGCGGGCGACCAGAAAAGAGCCCGGCCGGAACTGAGCGCCAGGACGGCACCGCTTGCCCCATGGCTTCGACGAAGTCGAACGTGTGCGCCTCGATCAACAGCAGCCCCGATGGCACCAGCGACTGCCGGGCTTTGCGAAGTATCGTGAGCGCGTCCTGACGCGAGAACATGTTGAACTCGCCGAAGATGAGCATGACGAGATCGAAGCCGGCGCCATAATCCACCGCGCGCAGGTCTGCCTGCCGATAGTCGCAGGCGCGTAGCTGCCGGACCGACTGTTCCCGCGCGTAGTCGATCGAAGACGGTGAGAAGTCGATCCCGGAGCATTCGTGACCGAGCGACGCGAAACGTGTGGTGTAGAGTCCCGGGCCACAGCCGAGGTCCAGGATGCGACTGCGTTTCCCCCGTAGCAGCGAGTCGTGGATCCAGGCGACGTGCTGATCGATGACTGATCCGCGACGGCTGGCCCGATCGTGGGACTGCGACAGGTGCTCGACGAGCATCCTCCGGCTGAAGTCCGAATCGTCCCAGGGGATCTTGTCCCCTTCTTCCCAGGGCTCCGGCGGCACCCGGCGGTTGAGGATGTCTTCAAGCTTCATCGGGAGTTTCCGCATGTATCGATGGGGGATAGACGACGCGAAAACGCTCGCAGAGGAGTGGCATGCCCGGATAGGGCGTCCAGCCCTTCTCTTCACCCTCCTCGACATAGGATTCCCAGAGATTTTCGAGCCACCACGCCAATGTCCGGGCGCCTTCTCCATAGTCGTAGGCGAATGACGCATCCACCTGATTGAACGGGATGGGTTTCGCCTCGAGTGTCTCGATGATACAGACCGGCGCGCCCGATCCGTCCAGCACGATGCTGAAATCCCCAGGCTGGGGCGGCCGCCGTCCGGACTCCTCATAGTCGCGCATCGCCCCGGAGGTTGCCGTCTTGACGCCATTGAGCACAAGCTGGGCAAGTCGAGTCGCGGTCTCAGGCCGGCTGCCGAACGTGAACGATTCGTAGTAGGTCATGTCCGGCGGCAGGTCAGTCGAAGAATTCGCGGACAGGAACTCTGCCCAGAAATCCGCGATGGCCTCAGATTCGGTCATCTTGGTTCAACTCCTGAATCCACCGACGGGCGAGCCGTCGCGATCGTCAAGCCCGGACAGTCGCCCACAACCCGCCGGTTCAATGATGCCCGAGCGGATAGAGTCCGTTCCAGTCGATGGCTCACCCACCGAAGGCAATCGCCAGGACTCCGGCCACGATCAACATGGACGCGATCGCCTGCCAGCGTCGCAGACGCTCGTGAAGCACCACCACACCGAGCAGCGTGCCGAAGAGGATGCTGACCTCGCGCAGCGGGATGACGTAGCTCACGTTGCTGAGTCGCAACGCGGCCAGGACGATGAAATAGACGCCGAGCGGAAGTACGCCGCCGAGTAAGACCGAGCGCCGGTTGCAGCTCCACTCGTTGACGAACGCGAGCCGATGGCGCAGCAGCACCAGCGGAGCCAGCCCCACGGCACCGAACAGGAAAATTATGTAGACATAAACCAAGGGATATACGTGTCTGACGCCTGCTTTGTCGTTCAGCGAGTAAGAGGCAATCGCGCAACCGGCCGCTACGGCAAACAGGATTCCACGACGGCTGGCCGCTTGCCCGCTGGCACGCTGAAACCGCAGGCTGTCGACCCCGATGATCGCCAGCGCCGAGAAGATCGCCGCGATGCCGACGGCGCCGGTGACGCTCGGATGCTCGCCATAGATCGGGACCGCAAGTAGAGCGACGAGCAGCAGCCCGGTTCCCCGCGCCAGCGGGTAGGTCAGGGCGAGGGCGCCATGCCGGTATGCTTCAGCCAGTGAGAGGTAATACGCCATCTCGAAGACCGTGGAGGCGAGGATGAACGGCCAGCCGGCCGTGGGAATCGGATGCTGCCGTAACGCGATTACGGCCGGTGCGAAGTAGACGACGATGCTCACCAGGTGGAACGAGAAGATGAAGGCCAGCGGATCCTGACTGCGTTTCGCCAGCAAATTCCAGATGGAATGAAAGACGGCTGAGAGCAGGACCAGTCCGATGGCCAGCGACTGCACGCGTGATCTCCTCCAGTTTCACGGGGAACGCATCGACGCCGGAGTGTAGCGCATTCAAACGCGAAATCACGCCTCGTTGTTCGTGGCGATCCGATCAGGTGGTGGAGCGGTCAGATGACGCCCGCGTAGCGGAGCGCCGTATCGATCTCGGCACGAACCGACGATGACACGGGCCGGAACGGATGACGTGCCTCGCCGACCCGCCTACCACGGAGCTCGATGGCGGCTTTCACCCGTGAGGTCATATCGGGGTGTCCGAGTGCCTGCCAGATCGGCAGGATCCGCTCGTGGATGTCGCGTGCCGTCACGTGATTCCCGTCTCTCGTCGCCTCCCAGAGACGAACACACAGATCGGGCAGGACGGTCAGGATGGCGGCGATGGCGCCGTCGGCCCCAAGCGCGAAAGAGGGATAGAGGAGGTCGTCGACCGCCGTAAAAATCTTGAGACCGCGATCGTTCATGGCGATCAACTGGGCCAGCGCATGCATATCGCCGCCACTCTGTTTGACCCCGATGACGTTCGGGATCTCGGCCAGTTTCATCAGCGTGGATGGGCTGAGCGTGTTCCAGGGGACGACGTTATAGATGATCATCGGCAGGTCAATCGCACGTCCGATCTCGCGGTAGAAGTCGAGGTGCCCTTCGTCACCGGGCGAAAAGAGGTAGTGGACCGGTGTGATCTGCAGAGCGGCGACGCCAAGATCGCGCAAAGGCTCGGCGTAGCGGATGACGCCGCGTGTCGAATCCTGAATGATGCCGGTGATGATCGGCACGCGTCCGCCCACCTCATCGATCACGATTCGCGTGACGTCGTGCGTCTCTTCCGGCGACAGCGTGTGGCCCTCTCCGGTGCTCCCGCACACGGCCAGAGCGTGGACGCCCGAGCCGATGAGCACCTGTACCTCGGAACGCAGCCCTTCCTCATCGACATCCCCGCTCGAGGTGAAAGGAGTGACCATCGGTGGGATGATGCCGTGCAATTCGGCAACCACGTGACATGCTCCTTTCAATATGAGCGCTCGCCCCCGGCACAGCTAGCACCGTGTGAACCGCCAGCGGCACGACGGTTTGCAACGCCACCATGATGCCGGAGAGACGGTCATTTGTCATCTGGAATGTCTGGCCCGGTCGAGTCATGTCATCGTGTTGCACCGGCGGGTGGTGCATTGCGCGCGGCCGCCGGTGCGGTCGTTCAATTCAGGGCTTCCGGTTAGCCCTGCAAGTACTTCAACGCAGCAGCGGTCATCACCTTGACGCCGGCCGAGAGGGCATCCTCATCGATATCGAAGCGCGGATGGTGTGGAGCGAAGCTGAAACCCATCTCGGGATTGGCGATGCCCAGATTGAACATACAGGTCGGAACGCGCTCGGCGACAAACGCCATGTCTTCACCGCCCATCCCGGGTTTACGGTCGAAGACGTTGTCGGAACCCAGCACGTCGCCGGCCGCCTCGCGGACGATCGCGGCCATGCGCTCGTCGTTTCTGAGTGCCGGATAGCCGCGTAGGTAGACCACCTGAATCTCGGCGCGCATCGCGATGCCGATGCCCTCCGCAATCTCGCGAATGCGCTTCTCGATGTGATCGCGGACGTCGGGTGAGTAGGTGCGGACCGTGCCTTGAAGGATGGCGCTGTCT
This sequence comes from uncultured Chloroflexia bacterium, assembly GCA_963725815.1. Taxonomy (GTDB): domain Bacteria; phylum Chloroflexota; class Chloroflexia; order Thermomicrobiales; family Thermomicrobiaceae; genus CALAGB01. The sequence goes on along the minus strand of CAVSAD010000020.1, from coordinate 123,356 downwards.
GGGATGACATTGGGCGCCGATCCGGCATGTGACGTGCCGATCGTCACCACGGCTTGCTCGAACGGGTCGATCTCGCGGCTGACGAGCGTCTGGAGGAGCACCAGCACCTGCGCGGCAACGAGCGTCGAGTCGACGCTCATGTGGGGGCGTGCGGCGTGACCGCCGACGCCCTTGACCTTGATCGACAGCCGGTCGGACGCGGCGCTCGAGAAGCCGGCCGAGACACCGATCTGCCCCGCGCGCCAGAGCGGGCTTACGTGCAGCGCCAGCGCCGCATCGACCGTTGGATCTTCCAGGATTTTGTCGTTGATCATTGCCACGGCGCCGCCCGGACCCTCTTCGGCCGGCTGAAACATGAGCTTGACGGTGCCGTCGAACTCGTCTTTGCGGCTGTTGAGCATCTCGGCTACACCCATCAGGATCGTAGTGTGCGCGTCGTGCCCGCAGGCGTGCATCACGCCCGGTTTCGTCGATTTGTAGGGAACGTCGTTCTGCTCATCGATCGGCAATGCATCCATGTCCGCGCGGATGAGCAACGTCTTGCCCGGTCCGCGACCCTGTATCGTTCCCAGGATGCCGGTGCCGCCGGTGGCTGGCCCGGGCGTGATGCCGGCCGCTTTGAGCGCGTCGCGATCCATGAACAGCGAACGTCCATCCCCGCCCACGCCGGTTTTGTGCTCGATACCGAGCTCCTTCAGATGCCCAGAAACCAGCCGGGAGGTGTTCGTCTCTTGGAGCGAGAGTTCGGGATTCATATGCAGATAGCGACGCGTTTCGCGCATCCAGCTATCGAGCTCTGGGCTTACCTCGACGTGAATCTTGGTCGACAACGTTGACTCCATTCAATATCTAACAGGGCCATGGGACGACCCGCTGGCTCATTCGGCGAGATATTTCAACGCTGCCGCGACCATCACCTTGACGCCGGTCGCCAGCGCGTCCTCATCGGCGTCGAAGCGCGGATGGTGTGGCGGATAGATGATGCCGCGCGATGGATCGGAGACACCCAGCCCGAACATGCATGTGGGGACGCGCTCGGCGACGAACGCCAGATCCTCGCCCGCCATCGATGGCTCCCGTTCGAGCACGTTGTTCGCCCCAATTACTTCCGTGGCGGCTTCACGCACCAGTTCAGTCAAAGCTTCATCGTTACGCATCGAGGGATAACCGCGCAGGTAGATCACCTCAGCTTCGGCACGCAGCGCCGCGGCGACACCGGAGGCGATCTCTCCGATCCGCTTCTCAATCAGATCGCGCACGGCCGGTGAATGCGTGCGAACGGTGCCGGTCATCTCGGCCCGGGCCGGGATGATGTTGTTGGCCGTGCCGCCGTGCAACGTGCCGAAGGTGACGACGGCCGGTTCGAAAGGATCGACCTCGCGGGCGACGATCGTCTGCAGCGCAATCAGAATGTGAGCGGACACGAGCATGGTGTCGACGGCCGCGTGCGGTCGGGCGGCGTGACCGCCGACACCGTTGACGATGATTTTAACGGTGTCCGCTGCCGCGTGAGCCGCGCCCGAGCGAACGGCGATCTGTCCAGCCCGCATGCCGACGCCAACGTGCAGCGCCAGCGCGGCGTCGACCTTGGGGTTCTCGAGAATCTTGTCATTGAGCATGGCGACCGCGCCGCCTGGACCCTCTTCGGCCGGTTGGAACATCAGCTTGACCGTGCCGTCGAACTGATCGCGCAGCCCGTTCAAGACCTCAGCCACGCCCATCAGCACGGTGGTGTGGACGTCGTGTCCGCAGGCGTGCATCACCCCCGGTTTGGTGGATTTGTAGGGCACGTCATTCTGTTCGTCGATCGGCAACGCATCCATGTCGGCACGCAGCAGCACCGTCTTGCCCGGTTTGCGGCCCTCGATAATGGCAAGGATGCCGGTTCCGCCCGTGGTAGGTCCGGGCGTGATGCCGGCCGCCTTGAGCGCGGTCGCGTCCATGAAGAGCGATCGGCCGTCACCGCCCACGCCAGTCTTGTGCGTGACGCCAAGTTCTCTGAGATGTCCCGAAACGAAACGTGACGTGTTGTTCTCGTCCAGCGAGAGTTCTGGGTTCATGTGGAGGTACCGGCGCGTCTCGCGCATCCAGGCATCGAGTTCCGGCGTCACCTTCGCCGCTTCAGTGATCGATAGCGTTCCTGACATTTGATATCCCTTCTCGATTCGAATCTGCCGCTCTCTCGTCTGATGATCACATCAGGCCGGTCTTTCTACTGAGTCAAATAGCGCAGGGCCGCCGTTGCCATCACACGCACGCCGACGGCGAGAGCGTCTTCATCGATGTCGAAGCGCGGGTGATGCATCGAATAGGTGATACCCCGCTCCGGATTGGCGATGCCGAGCCGAAACATGCAGGTCGGCACGCGCTGCGCGATGAAGGCGAAATCTTCCCCGCCGAATGTCGGCTCGGTCTCGCGCACCTTTTCGTCACCGACCGTTTCGATCATCGCCGAGCGGACGATTTCGCTGAGGGCATCGTCGTTGATCAGCGGCGGATACCAGCGGAGGTAGTTGACCTCAGCCTCGGCGCGCATCGATCGCGCGATGCCTGTGGCAATCTCGCCGATGCGACGCTCGACGAGGTCTTGCACCTCCGGCCGGAAGATGCGCACCGTGCCGCGCAGTTCGGCGCTGGCCGGAATGATGTTGCCTTGCGTTCCGGAGTCGATCGCGCCAAACGTCACGACCGCCGACTGGAATGGATCTATCTCGCGACTGACGATATCCTGCAACGCGACGAGGATGTGGGCGGCGACGAGGATCGAGTCGGAGGCCAGATGTGGGTAGGCGGCGTGCCCGCCGACACCTCGAACCGTGATGTTGACGATGTCGCCACTGGCGCAAATTGGGCCACCAGCGACGCTCACTTCGCCGGCCTCGATCTGATTGTCGACATGCAGCGCCAGCGCCGCGTCAACGTTCGGGTTGTCGAGGATGCCGTCGTGCGCCATCGCCAGCGCTCCGGCGAAGCCCTCTTCACCGGGCTGAAACATGAGTTTGACGGTACCGTCGAACTGGTCGCGTAGCTCGTTCAGGACCTCGGCCACACCCATCAGGATCGTGGTGTGCGCGTCGTGACCGCACGCGTGCATGACGCCGTGCTTGGTGGATTGATAGGTTGTTTCGTTCAGTTCCTCCAGTGGCAAGGCGTCCATGTCGGCCCGGATCAGCAGCGTCTTGCCCGGTTTGCGGCCGTGGATCGTACCCAGTACGCCCGTGCCACCGGTCGTCGCCTTGAGTTTGAGACCGGCTGCCTCGAGCTTGGCGGGATCGACCATCAACGGCCGCCCGTCGCCACCGACGCGGGTTCGATGTTCGATTCCGAGTTCCTTGAGATGCCCAGAAACAAGCCGGGCGGTGTTGCTCTCCTCGAGGGAGAGTTCCGGATTCATATGAAGATAGCGTCGGGTTTCGCGCAACCAGGCGTCGAGTTCGGCTGTCACCCGAACCTGCTCGATGACGCTCAATTCGTGATCCTTCCTTGGTCGTTTCAGAGTGTCAGACCCTCCGCGGGCATGATAGCAGAAGGCTTCTGACCGTCCGGACGAACCGGCGCGCGCTCGGAGATATTCTGGCATCGTTCGAGGAATGGTGCGTGGTAGGATGGACCGCGTACGTTGGCGCGGCGGATCACGGATTCGCGCTCGATATCGTTCTTCTCGCGCCTCCCTGAGTGCAACCGGGATCGGCTGACGGGTCTGGAATGACAGTCGCACTTCTAACCAAAATCGTCTCGATCATCATCATCAACTTCGTGCTGAGCGGCGACAACGCCCTGGTGATCGGGATGGCGTCGCGAACCTTGCCACCGCGCCAGCGCCGTATGGCGATCATCCTGGGCGGGGCAGGTGCCATCGGCTTGCGCGTAGTTTTCACTGCGGTCGCGGCATTCTTTCTCAAAGTCCCGCTTCTCGAGGCAGTCGGCGGAGTCGTTCTGATCTGGATCGCGTACAAGCTCATGAACGACGAGTCGAACGTGCATGACGTGAAGGCCGGCGAGTCGTTGATCTCAGCCGTGCGCACGATCATCGTGGCTGACGTCGTCATGAGCCTCGACAATATGCTGGCGATCGGCGGAGCGTCCGGCGGCAGTATCGAACTCCTGCTCTTCGGCCTTGGGTTGTCGATGCCGTTCATCCTGCTCGGCAGCAACTATCTGGCCCGGCTGCTCAATCGATACCCGTGGCTCATGCTCTTCGGTTCCGGCGTGCTGGCGGTCACGGCTGCGCGGATGATCGCGGACGATCACCTCGTTTCCAATGCGGTCGGAGAGCGCGCGACACTGCCGCTGATGGTTGGGCTGTCTGTCGTGGGAGTCGTCATCGTGCTGGTGCCGAACCTGCTCCGCTGGCGCCGCAATCGCAATGGTCAAAGCGACGTCAAGAGTCATCGTGCCGAACCCAACGCCTGAGGTGTCGACAGTGGAGGATTACTGACAGGATGGACCAACATCAGGAGCTCACCATCGCGGATCTCAATCGCGTTTACATTCTGGTGCCGCGCGATGACGGGCCGGGCACGCTCAACCTGACCGTGGCCCAGATGACCGATCGGCAGTTTCGGGAGTGGATCAAGGCCAAAGCCGAGATTTCAGGCGTCAATATGATTGTCCCAATCGGGCGCATCGGTTTTGAAACTCGCGTCTACATGCTCAACCGGCTGATCAAGGCGGGTGTGCGCATCTACATGGTGCCCAAAGAACGAGCGGGGCAGTAGCCGGGTGATCAGCCTCGCGCGATATTGCGCAGCACGAAGAGGAGATTCGCCGGGCGCTCGGCCATGCGGCGCATGAAGTACGGATACCAATGCCGCCCAAACGGCACGTAGACTCGCACCGTGTAACCCTCACGCCGTAGCTGTTCTTGAAGATCTTTTCGAATCCCATAAAGCATCTGGAATTCGAAGCGCCCGTTTGGGATCTGCTTGCTTATCGCGTAGCGCTTGGCTGCGTCGATGATGGCTTCGTCGTGCGTCGCGATAGCGAGGTGGACCTCGCCGTCGAGCAGCGCCTCCATCTGGCGGCGAAATGCGCCATCGACCGACTGTTTGCGCGGGTAGGCAATCGCCGGCGGTTCGGCGTAGGCGCCTTTCACCAGCCGAACACGTGCCTTCTTCTCGATCGCGGCGGCCACGTCACGATCGGTTCGATAGAGGCTCGACTGCAACACAATGCCGACGTGGTCGCCAAACTCGGCCAGTTGTTCGTAGAACAGGCCGAGCGTACTCCTGGTGTAGCGGGAGCCCTCCATGTCGATTCGCACGAAGGTGTCGAGCGATCGGGCTCGCTCGAGTACCGGCCGCAAATTGGTGCGGCATACCTCGTCGGAGATGTCGAGACCGAGCATCGTCAGCTTGAGTGAGACGGTGCTGTTGATCCCGGCAGCGACGATGCCGTCGAGGAGCGAGAGGTATTGATCACGCGCCGCGGCCGCCTCGGCCTCGCCTCCGACGTTTTCGCCGAGGGCGTCCAGCGTGGCAACCAGCCCCTGCGCGTTGAGCTCGCGCACGACTGTGAGCGGCGTCGTCGAAGGTGTCACCCGCCACAAAACGCAACGAGAGTCTCTTCGCGACGTTATTTCGGCTGACGAATTCCGCGACTCGTTTGCTTCCGGCGAGTCGAAGCATTACCGAACGTAGCATCGATGAACGCACAAGCCTTTCCGTCGAAATCGGCGCACCGTTCGTGAGTGTAGCATGGGCCGTTCGCTCAGCCGAGAGTCGGTCTTCAGACGATTCAATTCGAACTGATGTTCGGATACAATTGGGATGGACAGTTGGTCCAGGATCAGGGAGCGGCTCATCGTGATGGATCGATCGGTCACCACCATACGCGACAGCCTGCATGACCGTATTCCGCTCACCGCAGCGGATGTCGCGCTCATCGAAACGCCGGAATATTTACGGCTGGATCGCATTCAGCAACTTGGCTTCGTCAGCAAGGTCTGGCCGGGGGCGAAGCACACGCGCTTTGAGCACTCGCTCGGTGTTTACCACCTGATGCGCCAGGCGCTGGCGGCTCTGGACCGCGTCTATGGCACCGGTTGGGTGAGCGATGTCGCCAGGCGAACCGCCGGAGCGGCAGCGCTGCTCCACGATATCGGTCACTACCCGTTCAGCCATGCCATTGAGGAATTGGGCCCGCCGGTGCTTTCGCACGAGCACGCTGGACGGCTCATCATCGAGCACGGCGAGGTAGCACGTATCCTGGAAGAGGTCTGGTCCGTCGACCCCAGCCGGGTTGCCAGTTTCATCAATCCGCGGGAACCGCTGCCGGAGGAAGACCAGTTGCTGCGCGGACTTCTGAGCGGAGCGCTCGACGTCGACAAGCTCGACTATCTTCCGCGCGACGCGCGCAGTTGTAACGTTCCATACGGTGGTGTCGATACCCCGCGTTTGCTCGATGCCTTGCGCGTGGCTGAGGTCGAGGGGCAGCGTCGGATCGTCGTGACCGAAAAGGGAATCAGCCCGCTCTACTCGTTGATCAACGCGCGCCAGGAGATGTTCGACAATGTCTACTGGCATCACACCAATCGCGCCTGCATGGTCATGCTGCTGCGCGCGGTCCAGGACGCGCTCCTGGCCGGCGCCGTCACCGCGACCGACCTCACACACCACGACGATATCTCCTTGCTGGAGACGCTCGGCCGCGCGTCGATGCCTGGAACCACGCGTGAGCTGATCGACGCGCTGCGGTATCGGCGGCTGCACAAGCGTGCCGTTGAGATCAGCGCCCGGGCCGGGGAGATCTTCGCGCATCTCAACGCTCTCTACGCCGACCCCGCCGGCCGGCGACGAGTGGAAGAAGAAATGACGCGACAGCTTGCTTCAGACCTGGGAGTCGAGATCGGTCCGCACGAGGTGTTGATTGACATCCCCAAACCGGAACGCTGGCGGACCGATGTCTGGGTGGTGTTCGACCGGCCGCCGGTCGGATTTCATCACCTGATGCCCTGGCTCGACGTGGTGGGGCTCGGCGATGACGACCTGAAACGGTATGAGGAGCACCGGCGCGTCATTCGAATCGTCGCGAGTGAACGGTTGCGCGATGACGTGGCGCAGCGTTGGGAACAGCTACTTGTGCCACATCTCGGCGGGTTGGTGTAGAGCTCAAACGGAAAGAGCGCTGGACGAGTCGCTCGCCACGGTCTGGCCATTGACTGTGGGTGACAGGCATCAGCTCGTGGTCGCTGGGGCCTGCTCATTCACGGTGGAGTGAGCGCGGATCAGCGCTTCCGCCTGCTCGGATGTCAGACCATGGAGACTGGCGACAAACTCCTTGTTGCGTTCGAAAAGCCGGATGTCGAACCCCGCCGCTTCTTCGCGCTCCGCCTCGGCCCACCACTCGTAGAGACGCTTCAAAAACGAGAACCCGGTGGCCTCGACGCGGAAGAGCGAAACCCCTTGCCCCCGGATATACGCCAGTGGCTCGCCGAAGTAGACACGCGCGTCGCCGGTCGATTCAATGGCCGCCTTGACGCCGTCGAAGTGATGCGGGACTGAACGCAGGGTGAAGAGGTGCGCTCGTGACATCCGCGGAGCGTCTCGCTTGGGTTGAACAGGCGACCACTTCTGCTTGCGCCAGAAGACTTGCATTCTTTCGACCCCTCCGATTCGCACCGCGCTGAAATTGAGCGCGTTCCGCCAGCCTCCTGATTGTACGCGAGTAGCCCGCGCTCGTCATGATCTGGCTCGCCCCCGATGTCCTCTTCTGTCGCACGCGACGTGCCGTTTCGGCGTCATCCCATCTCATCTGACGTGTCGAGGTACGCGCCAATCTTCCGCGACTTCGCGCCCTTTTGGAAGCTCCAATTGGCGCAGAACCCGCCGGACACCGTGGTAAACTAGGCTGTTAGGCAGGTATCGAGATTCGTCGCAATTTGCCTGGCCGTCCCGCCAGAGGAGCGGTGACCATTCGACACGTGAGGAACCAGGGTGAGTATTCAGCTCAAGCAACCAGACCAGCTGCAGAAGATGCGAGATGCCGGCAGGATCGTCGCCGAGACGCTCGAGATCATGCGAGAGTCCGTGAGGGCGGGCATCACGACCGCCGATCTTGATCAGATTGCCGAGAAGAACATCCGGCGCTACGGGGCCGTGCCCTCCTTCAAACACTATCGTGGGTTCCCGGCCTCGATCTGTGTGGCGGTTAATGAAGAAGTCGTTCACGGCATTCCCGGGCCGAAGATGCTCCGCGATGGAGACATCATCAGCCTCGACACCGGCGCTCGCTATCGCGGGTATCACGGCGATGCAACCATCACCGTCGCGGTCGGCCAGATCAGCCCCGAGGCGGAGCGCCTGATTCGAGTCTGCCGTGAATCCCTCGATGTGGGTATCGAGGCGGCTCAGGTCGGACGGCGCCTTACCGATATATCGTCAGTGATTCAGGACTACGTCGAGGCCGAAGGCTTTAGCGTCGTGCGGGATCTCTATGGTCACGGTATCGGACGCGCGCTGCACGAAGAGCCGATGCTGCCGCACTACGGCCCGCCGGGGCATGGCCCGGTTCTGCGCTCAGGGATGGTCTTGACCATCGAGCCCATGATCGCGGCCGGTAAACCCGCAACCAAGACCCTCAAGGATGATTGGACCGTGGTGACGCTCGATGGCTCCTGGGCAGCACAGTTCGAGCACACGGTGGCGATCACCGACGATGGCCCGGAAGTGCTGACGAGGTTCCCCTAAATCGCCGTTCACCGTTACGACGTGCAGGCGTGTGGCGCGGGCAACCGCGCCATTTTCCTGGTCGTCGCGCTGTGGATCGGGTGGACGTAAGGTTCGCGTGCTCAGCCGCGGTACGGCACCTTGCTGCATCCAGCCGAATTCCAACCCCGGAGTACCGGGCGCGGGAAGCACCCCCGTCCGGGCTAGTCTTCGACCGGCAGCGAACCTCGGGGGACTTCCGGCAGGATCACCGGCTCGGTCGCGCGTGCTGCCCGGCGGCGAATGCCGGTCGCGATCCCCAGCCCGGCGAGGATCAGGGCGACGCCAGCGACGGTCCGTAGTCCGATCGACTCGCCAAGTAGCAGCCAGCCCCAGAAGATACCCACGATCGGAATGAGGTACGTGCCGAACGACGCAGAGGTTGCGCCAATCTCGGCGATCAGCTTGTAATAGAGGATGTAGGCGACGCCCGAGCTGAGCGTTCCCAGAGCGATCCAGCACACCAGGCGACTGGTGGTCAGATGCATCTGGCCCGGATGTCCGAAGAGGACGACGCCCGGGATCAGGAGCAGGGCCGACAGCATCATCTGGCCGGAGGCGAGTACCAGCGGCTGGCCTCTCAGGAAGCGGCGGGCGTAGGCAAAGGCAACTCCGTAGCCGAGCGAGGAGACGACGAGGGCGATCTCGCCCTGCGCCGAACTGGACGCGATTTTCAGAATCTCGCTGCCGGTAAGTACGGCGATACCCGCAAATCCCACGAGCAAGCCAACCACTTTGGCCGCGGAGAAACGCTCGGTCTGGAAGACGCCGGCCGCGAAGATGAGCGTGAAAAACGGAGTGGTCGCGTTCAGGATCGACGCGACACTCGACGTGACGTGCTGCTCGCTCCATGCGATCAAGATTTGCGGCCCGATAATGCCGAAGAGCGACATGGCCAGGATATGACCCCAGATGCGCCGGTCTCGGCTGAGCCCGAAGCCGCGGGCGCGCATCATCGCATAGAGAAAGAGCGATCCGATGGCCAACCGGCCCTCGACCAGCGTGACTGGGTCGACGCCGTCGACCGCGACTTTGATGAAGAGGTAAGACGAGCCCCATAGGAGGCCGAGAACGAGTAGCTGAATCAGATGTGCGGGCTTCATGTTGCCAATGAGTTCCGTCTCTTGAGCGGGCGCTGAGATTCTGGATGAGTATTTGTGTCCGAGCGATCGCGTGAACCAGCCATCCCGGCGCGTACACTAGCGTGTCGCGAGCGATACGGCAAGGGACAACGACGCAGATGGACATCTCAACGTGGAGAGAGGATGGCCCGCGGCGGACGGATTGCTGATCTGTCGCACACCACATGATCGTGGCGGCCTGGATTGAGGGCGCGGGCAATCGACCGAGCCAATTCGTCAATCGGGAACAGGCGCCGCGTTTGATCCGGCGCCGTGCCTCAGATATCCAATGAGGCCCTCGTCGCCGGAACGTGCCAATGCCTGGGCATGCTTGATCGGATCGATCACCCTTTTCTCGACGAGTTCGTCACATGCCAGCAAGCCGGTCCGGCGGCAGAAGCTGGTGACCGTCTAGACTGGCTGGAGCGGCAGGTGTGGCTCGTCGGGAAGCTCGACACTGATCTGATCCTGTGGGTGGACCGCGCCGCTCGCGATGACGACTCCCATCACCCCGGCCTTGCGCACGAGATTTCCGGACGCGTCTCGATCCAGAACAGCCTTCATCAGACCTTTCTGGAGCGATTCGAGCTGCGCGCAAGGATTTCGCAGTCCGGTGATCTGAACCACCGCCTGGTCGCCGATGCGGAGCAGTGCGCCGGTTGGCAGACCGAGCAGATCGATACCCGAGGTGGTGATGTTCTCGCCCATCTCACCGGCGAAAACGTTGAAACCTGCCCGGCGAAGCTCGTCGTGAAGCTCGCTGTGAATCAGGTGCACCTGGCGCAGATTGGGCTGATTCGGGTTCTGAGCTACCCTCGACCGATGCTTCACGGTCGTACCGGCGTGCGCGTCCCCATCCACCCCGAGGCCCGCGATCAGACGAATCTCTCGGTCATTCGGTTTGCTGAACGTGTGGGTTGGACTCTGACTTACAGCGGTCACACGGCCGTGCATGGTCCTCCTCGCTACGTGGCTCGACTCGCCGGCACGATCATAGTCCAGCGCGTCTCGCCCGTCGATCTCGGCACAGTGATTGCCTATGCACTCAGATCGGCGGGGCGCGTTCGGCGTGCCGCGCCGGATCTCGTGACACGATCTGTGGCAGGCTTGGTTGTGTCGTGGCGTAAGATTCAACTGTCGAGCGTGACCGGTGCGATCAACGACGCGTCCTGGCTACACGCCAGATGTGCGATGGATCCCAATTCGACGAGCGCTTCACGATCGTCCGTCGCAGTCATCGGAGGTTCTTGCAAGATGTTGTGTCCTCGTTGTGGGGCTCGGCAGCCACTGGGATCGGCCCGGTGTGCGAACTGCGGTGCCCCCTTCACCAGACGCGAAGCAGCGAAGCGACCCGCTAGCCGTCGCGTCGCTTCCGGTGGGTCGCCCGTCGCGGCCGCCCGTCGCTATGAACGTGAATCCGGAGCCGGCCGATCGGTGCTGGCGTGGATGGCGGTGCTGCTGTTGGTCGTCATCGGCGTCATCGCGCTCGCGGCCGTTTTCTCCTCGTCGGTGATCAAGCCGTATGTCGGTCGCACGGTCAACAATGACCTGCAAGGACAGATCGGCGCCAGTGTTCCCAAAGTCACTCCAGTTACATCGTCGACGACGGCGAACCCAGGCGCCAACCAACTGGTGATCACTCAACAGCAAATCAACGACGAGATCGCCAAGAACGCTGGATCGTACGGGCCATTGAGCAGCGTGGCGGTGCAGATCACCGACGGTCAGTTCATCGTCAACTTCAGCGCCTACGGGATGACTGGCAAATACCAGGGGCACGTCGAAATGCAGAACGGCGAACCGGTCGTAACGGGCGGGCATATCACCGGAATGTTGGGTTGGTTCGTGCCGACCAGTCAGGTCGAGTCCGCGTTCAACCGCGAGATCGCGTCGGCGGTGGCGCAAGCCGGCGTTCAGGTGAACTCGGTCGCGCTCCGGCCGGGTGAGATGGTTCTGACGCTCAACTCGTAGCCCGAGTCTTCGAGGACGTCCTGAGTTCCTGGGCGCTCGCAGCCAGTGCCTGTGCGCCTCGCTCGATCTCCTCACTCGTTGTCGGACGTCCCAGGCTGAGCCGAACGGCACCGATGGCGTCCAGTGGATCGATCCCCATTGCGAGCAGTACCGGTGAGGGCTCTGATAACCCGGCGTGACAGGCGGAGCCGGTCGACGCCGCGATCGCGGGCGTCGCTGCCAGGAGTTGATTTCCGTCGAGGCCGCTGAATCTGACGTTGAGCGTGTTCGGCAACCGTTGAGTTGGATGCCCGGTTAATGTCACCTGTCCGGGGCTCGCGCGGAGCCTTTCAACGAGACGATCGCGCAGTGCCCGCTGTCGTGATTCCTCGCTGGGGAGCGATATGCTCGCCAGTTCCGCGGCGGCACCCAGCGCGACGATATAGGGCACGTTCTCGGTCCCGGCTCGACGACCACCTTCGTGTCCAGCGCCGTGAATCAGCGGTTCGACCGGCAGTCCATGGCGAATGTACAGCGCGCCGATCCCCTTCGGTGCGTAGATCTTGTGGCCGGCGATAGTCAGCATGTCGACCCGGAGTTCATCGACCGCAGTCGGAATCTTGCCCACACTCTGTGATGCATCCGTGTGGAGCGGTATGCCGGCCGAGCGGCAGATCTCTCCAATCTCGCGAATCGGCTGCAGCGTGCCGGTCTCGTTGTTGGCGTGCATGATCGAGACGACCACCGTCTGCGTCCGGAGCGCGGCCTGCACTGCTGCCGGATCGACAATCCCGAAGGCATCCACAGGCACGTAGGTGACGTCGACCCCGTGACACTCGAGAAACCGGCAGGTCGTCAGGATCGCGGGGTGCTCGATGACACTGGTGACGATGTGCGGATCGCTCACGTCTGCAGCCCACACTCGACCGAGCAAAGCCATGTTGTCGCTCTCACTGCCGCTACCGGTGAATACGATCTCCTCGGGGTGGCAGCCCAGCAGTTGCGCTACCTGCGACCGCGCCCTGCTGACGGCGGAGGCAGCGGTTTGTCCAAAGACATGATCACTTGACGGGTTTCCGAAATGGGTTTCGATGAACGGCAGCATCGCCTCCTGAACGCCAGGCGCGATGGGCGTGGTCGCGTTGTAGTCCAGGTAGATCGCGGCTTCTTGCTGGTTCATGGTAGATCGCTCCGTTCATTCAATCGCACAGCAACGCCGAGCCTTCGGATGGTAGCATGATGCCTTCAAAGAGGAGCGGACTCGCGATCGGTCCGGAATGGACCCGGCCGGCTGGAATCGCTGATGAACGACCCCGTCGACATTGTGAAGATGCTGGTGGCCGCCCTCAACCGGGGCGACATCGAGCAGGCGCTGAGCCTGTGTGCCGACGAGATCGTTCTGTGGGCACCGGGTCCGGATCTGACTGGGCAGAACATTACCGGAAAAGACGAGCTGCGCGAGCTGCTCGAGTTTTCGGAGGTTCGCTGGCCCGATACCTGGACGTCAATTGAGTCGATCATGGGGAACGGTGATCGTGTTGCGGCGGAATTGACGACCGTAGCGTCGGAACATGGGGTCTCGCTGATTCAGCCCATGGCCGCCTTCTACACGGTGCATGACGGCTTGGTCGTGGAGCAGCGCAGCTACTACGATCTGCGAGCGCTCGAAAAGCGCCTTTCCGATTGATCCGGCCGCAGGGTTCCCGTGCCCCAATCTCTACTCGGCGGTTCAGGGCGCGCCGGAGAGGCGGTGCGCGATGTCGTGGATCCAGTTCGTTCGCTCGTCCGCCTCGCTCATCCACGCGGTTCGTGGAGTGAGCACCACGGTCTCGAAACCGATGAGTGGGCTGTCCGCGGGAAGCGGCTGGTAGGCGAACGTGTCGAGACCGGCTCCGGCGATGTCGCCGCGTCGCAGCGTCTTGATGAGCGATCCCTCGTCGATCAGCCGCCCGTCAGAAACGTTGATCAATACCGACGACGCTTTCATCGCCGCCAGCTCTGGGGCGTCGATCAGGCGGAAGGTGTCGGCATTGGCCGGAAGGTGCAGGCTGATCACGTCCGATTCGCGTAGGATCTGATCGAAGCGCCTCGACTCGATACGCAAGCGGGCCTGCGCTTCGTCTTTCGCGACGATATCGTTGAAGATCACCCGCATTCCGAAGCCGATGGCTCGCTGCGCAAGCGCCTGGCCGCTCCGGCCAAGTCCGATGATTCCGAGCGTCTTCCCCTGCAGCACCGGTCCAGACGCGACGCTGGTCCAGTTTCCGCCGACAAGCGCCGAGTAATCCGGCAACAGCGTTCGTGTCAGCGCGAGGATCAACAGCATGGCGTGCTCGGCCGCGCCCATCGCCGCTTGCGACGGCAGCGTGCTCACTCGCGCCAACGATCGGCCGGCTTTGATGTTCATCAACCGCCAGCGCTCGCGGTCCTCGGGATCGACCAGGATGAGCTCATCGATCTGTCTCAGCTGTTCGTCCGAGGTCATGTGGAGACAACCGCGCTCGGCGACCAACGTGGTGCAGCGTTCGTCTGTATCGAGTGGCGCTTTGACGCCGAGCAGCTCGCGCTCAAGCCCGGCAACGAGCCAATCGTTGCCAGCCACGAGCAGTCTTGCCGGGGCTCCAGCGCGTACCCACTCGATCACGTGGACGACCGAGGTCATCGCCGCTCAGGCAATGCGGTGCTCAACGCTCGGCGACGGGGGCTTCGAGTTTGGGGAAGATCGGTTCCGGCTTGCGGACCGTCGTTCCCGGCTCGATCTGTCCCCAGCGCAGCTCGTCGCTCCAGGCGCCCTTGCCGTGCGTCACGCCCAGTTGTTCGGCCATGCGGAGGGACGTACGGGGCAGAAACGGTCTGAGCGCGGCCGCGACCACGCGCAGGGTCTCAGCGAGCGAATAGAGAGCGGTATCGAGCTTCTGGCGCGCCTCGTCATCTCCGGCGCGCTCGGCCTTGGCCAGCACCCACGGGGACGACTCCTCGACGTAGCGATTCGCTCGAACGATCGATTCCCAGATGCCCGCAAGCGCCTGCTGTGGATCATAGTCCTGCGCCATCGATCCCTGAAGCTGGCCGGCGATCTGTGCGATGCCGAGCGAATCACCCGTGCCGGCCGGCGCGGGAATCTGCCCGCCACGATAGCGATGAATCATCGACACCGTGCGATTCAGCAGGTTGCCGAGGTCGTTGGCAAGATCGGCATTGTAGCGGCGTTCCAGCTTCTCGTCGGTGTAATCGGCGTCGCCCGTCGGCGGTACCTCCCGGAGCATCCAGTAGCGGACCGCCTCGGAACCGTAGCGCTCGACCAGTTCGGCCGGATCGACGACGTTACCCAGCGATTTGCTCATCTTCTCGCCGTCGATCGTCAGGTAGCCGTGCACGAAGACAGTCGACGGCAACGGTTCGCCAGCCGAGAGGAGCATTCCCGGCCAGTAGACAGCATGAAAGCGCAAGATTCCCTTGCCGATGACGTGAACCCGCTCAGGGTTGTCGACCCAGTAGCTGCGATAGAGCTCCTGGTCGAGCCCGTAGTTCAACGCGGTGATGTAGTTGGCGAGCGCGTCGAACCAGACATACATCACCTGGTCAGGATCATCCGGCACCTCCACGCCCCAGCCACGGGCTCGTGCTCGTGAGCGGGATAGGCTGAAGTCTTCGAGACCTCGGGCAACGAAGGAGCGTACCTCGTTCCGTCGTGTTTCGGGAATGATGCGCAACTCTCCGGAGTCGATCAGCGCGAGGAGCTTGTCGCCATATCGCGACAAACGGAAGAAGTAGTTTTCCTCTTCGACGAGCTCTGGTGGAATGTGGTGCTCCGGGCAGAGTCCGTTGTCGAGCTCGTCTTCCGTATAGAACTGCTCGCAGCGCACACAATAGAGCCCACTGTAGTGTCGCTTGTAGATGTCCCCACTGCGAGCGCAGGCCTGCCAGAGTTTGCGCGCTCCCTCGATGTGTCGCTCTTCCACCGAGGTGCGAATGAAATCGTCATTGGAGATGTCGAGGATCTCGGTCAACCCGATGAACGTAGCGGCGTTGCGATCGACCAGATCGGCGGTCGGGATTCCCTCTCGCTCGGCGGCGAGGACGTTCGTCAGGCTGTTTTCGTCGGTGCCGGTGAGAAAGCGAGTGTCATCGCCCATCAGTCGGTGGAAACGCGCGAAGGCGTCGGTCTGCACGAATTCGAGCGCATGCCCGATGTGCGGCCGCGCGTTGACGTAGGGGATGGACGTCGTGATGTAGTAGCGTTTTCCACTCGCTCCGGTGCTCAAGATTTCCCTCGCTCATCCGCTTGTTCGATTGTCCGGCGTTTCCACGCTCCGGGATTGAGGACGATTCAGGCTACAGCCGGCAACGAGAAATCGCTGAAAACGGGACCAGCCAGGTCCCGATCGTCAGTTCTTATCATACGACTCGCGGCGAACGCTACCCGGTCCGGAATTAGAACTCCTTGAGCCGCGCTTCGGTCTGTCGCCAGCGGTCGATGCGAGGGTTGAGGACCCGCGCGCCCTCCTCCTCGATGACGACTGTTTCGCTGTTTCGTCCGCCAGTTCGCCCGGTGACATAGACTCCTGGGTGATTGACCAGCACCATGCCCTGCTCGAGCTTTGTCTGTTGTGAGCGAACAAGCCATGGCGCTTCGCTCGGCAAGAGCCCGATGCCGTGGCCGGTGCGATGTCGGAGCATATTGCCGAAGCCCAACCGTTCGATCACCTTGCGCGCGGCGATGTCGACCGATTCGGCGGTCGCGCCGGGGATCATCGCTTCGCGTGCCGCGTCCTGGGCCTGAATCGTCGCCTCGATCCAGCGCACGACGTCGCGCAATGGGTCACCGACGAAGAAGGTCGACCCTGCCTGGGCGTGGTAGCCGGCTACGCTGGCGGTGAACTCGACGATCACGGTGTCGCCGCGGGCAAGGCGTCGAGAGCTAGTCGGGGCGTGTGGGAAGGCGGCACGGGTGCCGCTGCGGATAGCCCCTGTGATTGGTCGAGAGAGCGGGTCGTAAAGCTCACCGAGTTCGGAGCGCATGATCGTGTCGACCACGGCGATCACCTCGTGAATGGCGTCTCGCTCCGGAGATCCGCTCGTCAGGCGGGCGAAGAGGCGCTCGAGCGCGAGGTCGGCAAAATCGGCGGCGCGCTGGATCATGTCGAGCTCCGGCTGGCTCTTGATCATGCGCATATCGCTGAGGTAGTCGCGAACTACGCTCTCTTCTATTTCCGCTTTGACGCTGTCCCAGTCGCCGATCGGCATGTCGTCGACTACCAATGGCCCGCCCGCTTCGCGAGCCATCCACAGTGTCGGGGACGTCTCAGCAGGAAATTCGGCGTACCACCTCACGTCTCGAATCGACCCCGTCGCCGCGTACTCCGCCTCGATTTGGGGAACGAAGAGCGCTACGCGACGATCGCTCCAGACGCAGGCCGCAATCGGTCGATCGCTGAAAGCGAATGAGAATCCGGTCACGTAGCGAATGTTCTCGGGCTTGAAGATGAGGGCCGCGTGCTTGCCGTCTGCTTCCAACTGTTCGGCAAGACGATTGGTGATCTGCCGGTGAAACGCTTCTCCCAGGACCATCAGGCTCTCCTCGATTGCTCCGTTTAAACGACACGGCGCTCACCTCGTGGACATTCCCGCACCGATATTCTCACCTGATGGCGCTAAAAATGCTACTGAGAGTGGCGGCTGGGTGGAAACAAAGGTACCATCAAATCTCAACAAGAACGTTTGCATTCAGCCTAGACAAACGAGCCGGAAACGGAGACAATAGACGTGACGGCCGGTCACGACGATCTTGATCGGCCCCCAAAACATAGATTTCCAGACTCATCTCCTCCTCACGTGCGGGGCAGCCGTCCACCAGCGGCTGCCTCGTGCGGTTTGGCGCAGGTTTTAGCCGGGAGGCACGATGGGCGGTCCTGTTCGAGGAGCCGCCGGCCGGACGCCGATCACCCTGTTTGACGATTCCAAGCGGCAAATTAGGAATTCTGATACCCGACCGGATACAATTGTGGTCATCATCCGTGGGATGGCATCGCAGGTGCGAAAGGTCATCCGAAGGTCGGCCCGGTTTACACCGATCGCCGGCTCCCCCTTCCCTTCACGGAGCTGTCTTTAGGAAGGTGCTCTGTATCCATGAGAGATCCATCGGGTCGCCAGCGGCCCGACCGGCCGACCGGCCCGCAGCCACCCACTGCTCGTTCACGCTTTCCAGCCTGGATCATCTGGGTCGTTCTTGGCGGCTTTGCGCTGTATTACGCGTACGTGTTTCTCTGGCCGCACGCGACGACTCGTTTGAACGTTCCCTATTCCTCGTTCGTTGCCGAAGTTCAGACGAACAACGTGAAGTCGGTGACGATCGAGGGTCAAACGGTCGATGGCACATTTAACCAGGCGATGCAGCTCGCCGGGAGCCAACTGCTGCCGGCCAACCAGCCCGCGCCATCGAACGTGTCCAGCAGCAATATCTCAACCGGGACTGATTTCCAGACGACGATACCCGAGAATACGCAATCGGACCTCACGACGTTGCTGCAACAGCACAATGTCGCGATCGACGTGAAGGTCGCGCAGGGTTCGATCTGGCCGAGCTTGCTGATTTTCGGCCTGCCGATTCTCTTTTTCGTTGGTGTGATGTGGTTCTTCGGGCGCAATATGTCCCGCGGGCAGCAAAACATCTTCAGCTTCGGTCGTAGCAAAGCCAAGATGTACGACGCCGAGCGTCCGAGAGTGACCTTTGCTGACGTCGCAGGTGAAGAAGAAGCCAAGCACGAGCTGACCGAGGTTGTCGATTTTCTGCGAAATCCGGCGAAATACCACAGCATCGGCGCTCGGCTCCCTCGCGGTATCTTGCTGATCGGTCCGCCGGGCACCGGTAAGACGTTGCTCGCGCGAGCCGTCGCCGGTGAGGCCGGTGCGCCGTTCTTCAGCGTCAGCGCATCTGAATTCGTAGAGATGTTCGTCGGCGTCGGCGCGAGCCGAGTGCGCGATCTGTTCGAGCGCGCCAAGGCGGCTTCTCCGTCGATCGTCTTCGTGGATGAGCTTGACGCCGTCGGACGGCAGCGCTTCGCCGGAGTTGGCGGTGGAAACGACGAACGTGAGCAGACGCTCAACCAGCTGCTGGTCGAGATGGACGGCTTTGACGTCACTCAGAACGTGATCGTCATTGCCGCGACCAACCGTCCCGACGTGCTGGACCCAGCTCTGCTTCGCCCAGGGCGCTTCGATCGCCAGGTGACGGTCGGCCTACCCGACCGGCGCGGCCGCGAAGCGATACTCAAGATCCACAGTCGCGGTATCCCGGTCTCATCGAGCGTCGATCTCGACTTGATTGCCGCAGCCACGCCCGGTTTCTCCGGTGCTGACCTGGCCAATCTCGTCAACGAGGCTGCGCTTCTCGCCGCGCGCAAAGACAAGAAGATCGTTGAGCGGGTGGACTTCGACGACGCGATCGACAAGATCGTGCTCGGAACCGAGCGCGCGTTCGTGATGAACGAACACGACAAACAGGTGGTGGCCTACCACGAGGGGGGACACGCCATCGTGGCCTACTTCTCCGAAGGGGCCGATCCACTCCGTAAGGTGAGCATCGTCCCGCGCGGCCGCGCTCTGGGGGTCACGATGCAATCACCGAGCGAGGATCGCTTCAACTACAGCCGTCACTATCTGAAGGGTCGCCTGGCCGTCATGATGGGCGGACGCGCTGCCGAGCAGATCGTGTTTCAGGAGATGACAACAGGCGCTCAGAACGACCTGAAAGAGTCGACTTCGCTGGCCCGTCGCATGGTCGGGCTGTGGGGCATGAGCCCAGAAGTCGGCGTGATCTATCTCGGAACGGGCGAAGAACATGTCTTCCTCGGCCGGGAAATGGGCCAGGAGCGTGAGATCAGCGATGACCTTCTGGATCGAGCCGATCGGGCGATTCAGGGATTCATTGAGGAAGCGATGGGCACCGCCAACCAGATTTTGACCGATCATCGCCAGAAGCTGGATGAGCTCGCCCAGGCGCTCATCACCGACGAAACGGTCGATGCGGAACGTATCGCCGAGATTCTCGGCGTACCGGCCGTGCCTTCGGCAGCCCCGGTGGGTGGAAGCGACGGAGATGGCGATTAAGACGGTCCGCATCAGCATCGGCCGGTAAAACGCGAGAAGTCAATGCGGCTCCGGATCACCGTGGTTCGGAGCCGCTTTCCATGACGGACAGGTGCATGAGGTTAGACAGGCGTCAATTCGGCGTACGGGCCGGTGTATGCCGGTGAAGATCGAACACGACGGGGAGACACTCAGTCCCTGGTTCGTGGGCATCGTCGCGCTCTTCGTCACCTGCCTCATCACGGCCAACATCGTCGCCGTCAAGCTCGTGGATGTCGGTGGCATCGTCGTCCCGGCCGGGACGATCACGCTCTTCCCGATCAGCTACATCATCGGCGACGTTCTCACTGAGGTTTATGGGTACCGGCGCGCCCGCCAGGTCATCTGGCTCGGGTTTGCCTGCAACGTCATCGCCGTCGCCGCGATTTACCTGACGCAGATCTTGCCGGCACCGGGCTTTTGGGATGGCCAACCGGCGTATGAGCGTATCCTGGGATATGCGCCGCGGCTTCTCCTCGGATCGTTCGCGGCTTACCTCGTTGGCGAATTCGCCAACGCGTTCGTGCTGGCGCGTATGAAGGTGATGACACAGGGGCGCTGGCTCTGGAGCCGCACGATCGGATCGACGATTGTCGGCGAGGGGATTGACTCACTGATCTTCGTGAGCATCGCCTTTGCCGGGACCGTGTCGGGACATCAGCTGGTTCGGACGATGATCACCGCGTGGCTGGTCAAAACGGCCTACGAAGCGCTCGTGACGCCGCTCACGTACTTCGTCGTCAATTTCCTCAAGCGCACCGAAGGCGTCGATACCTTTGACACATCGACCGATTTTTCGCCCATGCGCTTGAGTTAATGCGCGATCCGCACCGCACGATGTCGAACTGTACCTCAAGCTTGGCATGGTATTATTCCGCCGGGCTCCTGCGTTGAGCCGATCCGTTTGCGCGTGGCAATCCGCCTGATCAGCATGTCGCCGTGTGGTGATTCGTTGTACGAGAAAGGGGCACGACCATGGGTCTCGGCGACGTGATCTCTCGTAAGATCGCGTTCGTGTTTCCTGGACAGGGCAGCCAGTATGTTGGCATGGGGAAGGGCCTCTATGACATGTCAGCGGCTGCTCGGAATATCTTTCACCAGGCTGACGAGATCATGGGGTTCTCGCTCTCATCGTTGTGCTTCAATGGCCCTGACGAGGAACTGAACGACACCATCAACGCCCAACCAGCGATCCTTACGGTCAGCCTGGCCTATCTCGCGGCCCTGAGAGAACGCTGGCACGCCCTGGGTTCCACGGTCGCTCCGGTCGCCGTGGCTGGTCACAGCCTCGGTGAGTTCACGGCCCTGGTGGCCGCGGGGGCCATCGATTTCGCGGATGCGCTTCGTCTGGTGCGAGAACGTGGCCGGCTGATGAAAGAGAGTGGCGACCTCTTCCCGGGTGGGATGGCCGCCGTCATCGGCCTCGAGCGCGAAGCACTCGAAGCAGTCTGTGAAGAAGCGGGCACCATCGGGATCGTCGTCCTCGCGAACGACAACTGCCCTGGGCAGTCGGTGATCTCCGGCGAGAATGTGGCGCTCGAGCGCGCGATGGTGCTGGCGAAGGAGCATGGCGCCCGTAAGGTCGTGCGGCTCGGCATCTCGATCGCTTCTCACTCGCCGTTGATGGAACGTGCCGGCCAGCAGTTCGCCGAGCTTGCGTCGCGGATTCACTTTTATGAGCCGAACGTTCCGATCATCGCCAATATCACCGGGCAGATGGTGGTAACGGCGGAAGACATTCGCAAAGAGATCGCCCAGCACGTGGTGCGTCCGGTGCAGTGGACCGGTTCGGTGCGCGAGATGGTCAATAGCGGCGTGAGCACATTTCTCGAGGTTGGCCCCGGGAACGTGCTCGGCGGGCTCATTCGGCGCATTCGAAGCGATGTCGAGGTAGTCACGGTCAAAGATTTTGGCCTCAGTGGCTAATACCGCGCTGGGATAGGTGGAGGGTAGATCGTGCAGCGTGTCGTGGTGACCGGCATGGGAGCCGTGACTCCGATCGGCAAAAGCGTCTCTGAGTTCTGGGACAACCTGCTGGCGGGCGTTTCCGGCATCGATCGGATTCAATCGTTCGATCCGTCGAATCTCGAAGTGCAAATCGCCGCCGAGGTCAAAGATTTCGATCCCAAAGACTACATGGATTTCAAGGCTTCCCGCCGCATGGACCGCTACTCGCAGTTGGCCGTGGCGGCGGCGGGAGAGGCGATTAGAGATGCCTGCCTGACGATCGATCACGAGAACACCTATCGGGTCGGTGTCATGCTCAATACCGGCGGCGGCGGAATACAGACGCTCACCCGCGAGGTCCTGGTTCACTACGGTAAGGGCCCCCGGCGGGTCAGCCCGTTCTTCATCCCGATGTTCGCCCCGAATATGGCCGCGTGCCAGGTCTCGATCACGTACGGCATCCAGGGGCCGGTGATGGCGTCGGTCGCGGCCTGCGCGGCCGGTGCACAGGCCTTCGTTGACGCCTGGCGCATGCTGCGCCTGGGCGAAATAGACGTCATGATTACCGGCGGCACCGAGGCCGGACTCGATCCCGTGGCAGTAGCGGCGTTCGGGAATATGGGGGCGCTCTCCAAGCGCAACGATGAGCCGACCAGGGCGAGCCGTCCGTTCGACCGCGATCGAGACGGGTTCGTGTTCGGAGAGGGCAGCGCGGTTCTCGTGCTGGAGACCGAAGAGCACGCGCAGAAGCGAGGGGCTCGCATCTATGGCGAGTTATTGAGCGGATCGGTTACCGCGGATGCCTTTCACATAAGCGCTCCGCTGCCGGGTGGGCTCGGCGCGGCGCGGGCCATGAGGCAAGCCCTCGACCTGGCTGAGATCCGACCGTCGGATCTGGACTATATCTGCGCCCACGGCACGAGCACTCCGCTCAACGACGCCTCCGAGACTGAGGCGATCAAGTCGGTGTTCGGCGAGGCTGCCTACAAAGTTGCGATCAGTTCTCCCAAGAGTATGATCGGCCACCTGGTTGGCGCGGCCGGAGCGGTGTCCGGTGTCGTCTGCATCAATGCCATCCAGAACGGCATCGTGCCGCCGACGATCAACCTGGACAACCCTGACCCGGAGTGCGATCTCGATTACGTCCCGCACCAACCGCGCAAGATGACCGTGGATACGGCCATCGCGAACGCGTTCGGCTTCGGTGGACAAAACGCCGTGGCCGTGTTCAAGCGCTACGATGGCGAGTCTGGTTAGTCGCGCTCTGGAGGAACCGCGATATGGAAACGAAGCCTGACTGCGTCGTCATACGCCCCAGCTCGACCTTTTCCGGCAAGCAGGGATTCTCGTATTTCACGGGAATCTCGAGCGAGACAGCGGGAGCGACCGGTATCTGTATGCATATGCTGACGATCCCCCCAGGTGGTCGAGCCAAACCGCACCTGCACGAAGCGCACGAGACCGCCATTTACGTCATCTCGGGAGAAGCGGGCATGTGGTATGGCGAGGGTCTGAAGCAGTACCTGACGATGAAGCCGGGGGAATTCCTCTATATCCCGGCCGGCATGCCGCACCTGCCGGCGAACCTGAGCGACACCGAGCCCTGTGTCGCGGTTTTGGCGCGCACGGACCCCAACGAGCAGGAAAGTGTCGTGGTGCTCGACATCGAGCCACCGGAAGTTCGCGCATAGTTCGAATCCTCAGCCTTTTCGCCCGGGAACAATTCGTTGCAAGCGCCGCAGCGCGAGCGTGGCGATCTTTCCCGCCGTGATCTGCAGGGATTGAATCTCCTGGTTCTTTTCGCCGATCACCTTCTCTAAGCGACGCGCGTATTCCGCTGTCTCACTGTAGATGCGTTCGAGGTCGTGAACGTAACGATCGCGCGGGTCGTCGCCCTTATCACCGATTTTGACCGGGTTGCGGCACCACTCGACGAGTGGTTTCGCCACGACCTCCCAGGTGTGTCGTTCAGCCAGAGTCGCCAGATTCGCCCGAAACGTCTTCTGTTTCTCAGGGTCGATCGCCATCAGCAACGCGCGAGCGGCGGCGTCGGGATTGCCCGGCGGAACAGTGAGCCCGATGTTCGCGTCCTGAATGACGTCGGCAAGCACGTCTCCGGTTGTTGCGACAAGTGGAAGCCGGCACCAGATGTTGTCAAGCATGCGCGTGCGGTAGGCAAAGCGCGACTCAAGCGAATACTCGTGCAACGACAACGCCACATCGGCTTGAAGTAGCCAATTCTGTCGTTCGTCGTAGGGCACCCAGTCGTTGAAGAAGACGCTGGTGTCCAGTAATCCGAGTTGGCGCGCCAACTGCCGGGCATCCTCGACGACGCGCATTTTGGCGATTTCGGCAACCGGACTCCTTACCCCCATGAAGATGAGCTTCACGCGGGGCTCGCGCTCGACTACCTTCGGCATGGCACGGATTGCGGTGAAGGGATCGAGCCAGTTCCAGAGTCCACCGTTCCACAGGATCACGATGGCATCCTGGTCGATTCCGCGGAGCGCCTGTCGAGGTCCGGGACCGTCGATCATGGGACGCGACGACGGGAGTCCGAACGGAACGACATCGATGAGTCGTCGCATCTCCGGGTTGGCCTGTGCCTGCGCCAGGTCGAGTCGCCCCGCTGCGGCTAACGCGCCGAGCCAGAAATCGCGCTGGCGTTCCGACGCGCAGAGGAAGGCGTCGCCGAGGCGCAACAGCCGGTTCAACACGGCGACATCGTCCTTGCGATTCGGTTCACCAACCTCCGGATCGATGCGGGCATGCTCCAATTTCTCGAGGATCCAGGGCGCGTAGAGGTCGACGATCAGGAATCGTTCCCGCAGCACGTCGTCGTTGGTGTAAAGATACGGGATGTGCTGTGCTACCACGACGTCGTGCTGTTCAACCAGGCGTGCCAGGTTGTGACCGCGTTCGTCGGCGTCGGCGCCACCGTAGCTGCGAAGGATAACGCCGGGCGGAGGTTCCAGCACGGCCCCGGCGGGCGTGGCGAGTGTAACTGGCAGCGATTGCGCGACGACGCGGGCGAGGTTCCAGTAGCGGATACCGGTTCCGGCCATGCTTGGCCCGACGGTGTCGGACGATATCAACAGCACCTGCGGGGACCCATTGGGACGGATCACAGTCTGGCCCCGGCCGTTCGATTACGGGAGGGCTCCGCCAGGGCTTCTATCGTGTGTCCGGCGAGGTACGTGCCTGTTTGTGAATCGCGACGGCCCGACGACCACGTGGACCACGTGTCAACAGCTCGCGCATCGAGGTATCCCCTTGAGTGTGTCGGGCGCTTCATGGTGACGCAGCCGTGACGACGATCGTTCCCGTCATCCAGGCGTAGTAGCGGCTGTGGTAGGTATAGACACCCGGCTTGTCAAACTCGTGGGCAAAGAGATCTCCATGGTTTAGATCTCCGCTTTCCCAGCTTCCGTCGTCAGCCGTCACCGAATTCGTGCGCTGGCCGGAAACGGTCCACACAACTTTGGTGCCCACGGGAACCGTCAGGGTCGCTGGACTGTAGTAAAAGTCACCGAGATCCACCGTGGCGGGCGCGAGTGACGTCGAGATCTGGTGATAACGCCACGTTTGGTAATGTTGTCCGATGTTGCCCATTTCGACGCGCCAGTTCTCAGGGTTCGACGGAGTGTAGGTCATGACGCGCCGCTCGAACGGCTGGACCATCACCCAGGTCGGCTGTCCGGCGAGAAGCACCTGGCTCCAGAACGCTTCACCGATTGGATAACCGAGCACGAACTCCCATTGGAACAGCGGGGAGGCCTGCACGAGGGTACCGTTTTCATAGATTGGCCCGGCCTGGTTCATGAAAGACCAGAACGCTCGGGGAATGTTGTATCCGAGCGTCTGCCCGGTGCCGCCGGAATACGAAAAGTACTGGACGGCCTCGGATTGCGGATCGGCGGCGTCGCCCTGATAGGTGGCTGCGCCCTGCGGCGTCAACGCGTTTGTCACGGGTTGGCCGGCCAGATCGGCAGCCGGGCGATCGATCCACGAACCCAGATCGGCATAGGTTGGGAAGGTGTTGGTTGGGTCACCCGCCACCGGAACTCGAGCAGGTTGCCCAGTGTCGTCGAAAGAGTCGTCGCCAAGCTGAAGCCGACCGGAGATCAGTTCGCGTGTCAGCAGTCCGCTCGTGACGTACCAGGGAGATGAGGGATCGCTCTGCGGATTCGTGATCTCCATGCGGCCCTTGTCGTAGTACTGCACCACGCGTACGCCGCCGGGAGAGTCCTTGTACGACTCAATCATTGGATTAGCCGAAAGCTGGTCGCCCCATAGCCAACTGCGCTGGACGTTATCGACCGCAACCGGCAGATCGGTGCGCTGCCAGAGCGTCAGAAATGCGCCGGTCGCGGGTGCTTCGGCGCTTGTGCCGAGCACCGGGAACATCGTCAATGTCAGGATAACCAACTTAACGAGCGTGGCGCGTTTCAATCGCGGTCCGATCAACTGTCACCAGTGAATTTCGGGCATACAACGTGGAACGAATATCTCGGTTATCGGTAATGAATCGTGGCCGATTGGATCAGGAACCAGGGGGGCTGCGCCAGCCCGCCCTGCGGAGACGTGTTCGTGATGGTAATGACGTTCTCGCCGACCTTCACCATCGAGATGTCGCGCAGCAACAGCCCATAGGTGCCCCAGTCCGCATTGGGGAAGGGGCTCGGTCCCTGCCAGACGACCGCGCCGTTGAGCTCGATCTGCATCGGGGCCTTCGCTTCGCGAGGATCGTCGAATCCAGTCATTTCAATAACCACCTGGGGAACCGCGTCTACAGAATTGATCGCGAATCGGGCCGATCCCGTGCTGAAGGCCGTCTGCTGGCTGAAGAAGGCGGCGGTGCCTTCGGGAGCGCCTTGAATCGGCACGGAATTGCTCAAGCCAAGAGCGCCGGCGAAGTCGGTCCCTTTCAAGGTAACCGTCTGCATGCCACCGAGGATGTCGCCGAACTGATCAATCGGCAACGGCACTCCCGCCTGCGGAGTGCCGCTGGATGACGTCGGAGTCGCCTTCGGTGTCGGCGTGGGCGGCACCGGTGTTGGCGTCGGTGGCACCGGCGTCGGCGTTGGTGGTACCGGCGTCGGCGTGGGTGGTACTGGTGTTGGCGTCGCCGGCACTGGCGTCGGCGTTGGTGGTACCGGCGTTGGCGTGGGCGGCACCGGTGTCGGTGTTGCTGCCGCCTGAGTTGGAGACGACACGACTGCCGGTATCGTCGAAATCGGAGTTGGTGTCGGCGTGTTGCTGCCTCCACCTTGCGACAAGAGAATCGCGATGGCGCCGAGTCCCAGGATCAACAGGAGCGCGGCGACCAGGATCAGCGGCCAGGCCGGATTTGAGCCATCGGACATCGTCCCTCGTCTTGGTGGCACGACGCCGCCCGCGCCTCCGGCAGCGCGAACCGGCCGCCCACTTGCTCCGGGCAGGACCGCCGCCATGATGCGGGTCGACTCGTCCGCCGACGGTGCCCGGTCGAGCGCGGCCTCCATCTCCTCCGCGGATTGGAACCGATCTTCGGGATTCTTCGCCAGTGCTCGCATGATGACCATTTCCAGTGGTGCTGGAATGGACGGATTGAGCTCTCGTGGCCGCGGTGGCACGTCATTGACGTGCTGGTACATCACCTGAACCGGGTTGTCGCCTGCGAAGGGCAGGTGTGCCGTGAGCATTTCGAACAAGATGACGCCGGCCGCGTAGAGGTCGGCCGAGTTGGTAACGGATCCACCACTTGCCTGCTCCGGTGCCATGTAGGCCGCCGTCCCGAGCGCCATACCGGTGTCGGTAAGGCCAGAATCGACGCTGCCTCGCGCGATACCGAAATCGCTGAGCTTGGCTTGCCCCTCGCTCGACAGGAGCACGTTCTGCGGTTTCACGTCGCGATGAACGATGCCTGCGCGATGAATCGCGCCCAGGCCGCGCAGGATCTCTCGAATCAGACGCGTGGCTTCCGCGACAGGAAGCGGAGCGCGGTCGCGAATCAGATGTTTGAGATCCGTGCCGTCGACCCACTCCATGGTGATGAAGAGCGTGTCCCCGTCGCGACCGTAGTCGAAGATGTCGACAACGTTGGGGTGCGAAACCGACGCCGCGGCACGTGCTTCTCGCTCGAAGCGCGCAACGAAGCGTGGATCACGCGCGTAATGTTCGCGCAAGACCTTGACGGCCACCTGTCGCTCGAGGGAGGCATCGGTCGCCAGATAGGTTTCGGAGAAACTGCCTTCGCCGATGCGTGACGTCAGGCGATATCGGTTGGCAAGCACGTGGGGCAAGGCCAGGGACACAAAACCTCCTTGTGAACGCGCCGCCGGCAGTCGACGACGTTTTCCGCAGCGATTGTACGGGTTTCACGGATCAGGGTCGAATGGTAGGGACGCTGGGGTGCGAGGTTCAGGCAGATGATTCGATTCTCGACCAGCCCGCCACACCAATGCGAACCGCCTCGAGGACTGGTTGACTCGCACAAACGGTTCCGTCGGTGGTCGGCTCAGGCTGCTTTGCTCGGGACTCCTGCGGCCGGCACTGTGGGCCAGGTCGGTGCGGAGTATTACGCCCATGGTCTTTCGGAAGCGAGACCACCAGCTTGCGCCTGTCGTGGCCGTTGGGTTCTCGATATGCTTGGGCCGTGATCGGAATTCGGTGACTCAAAGTCAGCAAATCACTAGACTCGCTGGAGGGGATCTGCTATCCTTGACGTTCATAATGTACGTACATGCTGGATCGGGGAGTCGGCCTTGACACCGATCGTCGCGTTTTTCAACCAGAAGGGTGGGACCGCCAAGACCACCAGCACTCTCAACGTCGGGGCGGCTCTCGTCGAACGAGGTCACCGGGTGCTGGCGCTGGATCTTGACCCGCAGGCGAGCCTGACCATGGCCCTGGGGGTCGACGTCACCTCGCTCGATCTCTCGGTCTACGACCTGCTCGCCGACGAGGCGCTGCCACTTGCCGACGTCGTCCTGCGGACCGGCATCGAGGGTCTTGATCTGGTCCCGAGTCATCCGGATCTTGCGGCGGCCGAGTTGGAGCTCCTCAGTGTCCTCGAACGCGAGCGGCGGCTGGACGAAAAACTGCGATCTTCTCAACCACTGCCATACGATTTCGTGGTGATCGACAGCCCACCGGCGTTGAACATCCTGAGCATCAATATTCTTGTGGCCTCTTCCGCGCTCGTGATTCCGATCGAGCCGCATCCGCTGTCGCTCATGGTCCTGAGACGGCTGTTCGAGACCGTCGACCGGGTCCGCAAGCTGAACCCACGGCTGGAAGTGCTCGGGTTCCTGCCGACGAAAGTCCATCATTCCTCGCGATTGGCGGCGGATATGATGGAGACCTTGATGGAGCGCTTCCCGGAACTGCCGTTGCTGCCATCCATCCCACTGTCGGTGAAGAGCGCCGAATCGATCGCCGAAAACTCGTCGATCCTGCATTACATGCCCCGGTCGTCCATTTCGGACGCGTATCGCGACGTCGCGGCGTTCGTCGAGCGCCGTGTTGGGAGCGTGGCCAGTGTCTGAGACAAGCACCCAGTCCACGCGCCGTCGTCGCTTTACGGTCGATTCGCTGTTTGCGGACACCACCCCGCGCGCCGCGGGAGTGACCGACCTTGCGAACGCCAAGGAGATCCAGCTCGCGCGCATCCACCCCGACCCAGCCCAGCCGCGCCAAAGCTTCGATGACGAACGCCTCCAGGAGCTCGCGGAATCGATGCGCTTGGAGGGCGTGCTCCAGCCGATTGCCGTGCGCTACGAACCGGACGGCAACCGTTACATCATCATCCACGGGGAGCGCCGCTGGCGGGCAGCACGTATCGCCGGGCTGGAATCGATCCCGGCAATTGTTCGCGACGTACCGGAAGAACGGCGCCTCATTCAGCAGTTGATGGAGAACGTCGTTCGCGAGGATCTGAACGCGATCGACCGCGCAGCCGCCTTGCGCGCCCTCAAAGGCCAGATGAACGACGCTCCGTGGGAACACGTGGCGGAAGCGGTCGGTATTCGACGCAGTCGTCTCTTCCAGCTCCTGGGGACTGAGAAGTTGCCCGACAGCGTTCAGCAAGAAGTGCGTGCCGGGCGACTGTCGGAAAAGCAGACGCGGGTGTTGCAAGGCCTGCCGGGAGCCGCCCAGGCGGTGCTCGCTCGGCTGATTCTCTCGAACGACGTGCCCCAATCGTCGGCCCAGCGGCTGGCGCGGGCCGTACGGGCTGATCCGTCGTTCGTCGATCTCGATGAGCCGGAAGTGGAGCGCCGCTTCAATGCCATGCGGGACGCAATCGATGCGTCGGCGCAACGGGTCAGGCAGCGATCGAGTGGGGGAGACTACTCGTCCGCGTTTCGGAGCCTCTTCTCGGAAGCCGAACTGAAGGAGATCGACGGCTCGGCCTCATGGAGTAATTCCTCACCTGCCGAGGTGCACGAGCAGGTCGTCGCGCTGGCGAAGTTGTTGCGAGCGTACCAGCCGGCGTTGGTTGAGACGGAGCAGCGAATCGCCCTCAATGAACGCCTCCGATCTTTGCAGCAGGTCATCGAGGTTGTCTTGCGAAGCTCACGCCAGCGCTAAGTTTGCGAGAAGCGCCT
The DNA here is from genome assembly GCA_963725815.1 of uncultured Chloroflexia bacterium. Classification (GTDB taxonomy): domain Bacteria; phylum Chloroflexota; class Chloroflexia; order Thermomicrobiales; family Thermomicrobiaceae; genus CALAGB01. The sequence goes on along the minus strand of CAVSAD010000020.1, from coordinate 92,918 downwards.
GGTGGTCTTGCTTCCGGCAATATTGCCGGGGTAAGGGCTCCGGCACGGGGAGTTACCCGTCTCCGACTGGCCGCGCGGTCAGGTGGGGCGAATTTCCCCGGCGAAATCTGGATACACCGCGTCAAACAGAAACCAGGTGTCGGGCTCTATGTCGACGCGTGCGATCAGCAACGCGATCTGAAGCTCCTGCAGCGCGCGATCGAATCGCGAGCGGGCGTCGGGCTGGTGAAAACCTGCATCGAGGCGCAGTTCCCCGTTGGTGATCGGCCGGAGACGGATGATGTCGAGCAGGCGGCGCGCGTCACGACTGACGTCATCAGGTCGCTGACGCTGGTTCGGGTAGATCTCCCGCAGGCGCGTGACGGTGCAAAGCATCGCGCGGCCACCCCGCAGCTTTCCGTAGAAGATCTCATCCGGGTAGGTCATCGGCAATTCGTTTTTCAGCCGCCAGACGATCTCGGTCCGCTGGCCGAAGCCGTGCTCGCCTGGCTGCTTCTCCGGCGCATCGACCACATCCCATAGCGTTGGAAGTGGATCGCGCTTCGATGGACGAGATTGCCCGAAAATCAGGCACATTCCCACCGAGTGCAGGAATTCGAGCGCGTCGTCTGCCGTCCTCACCCAGCGACTCCGGGGGAGAGCGGTGTCAGTCGAGCGCGTCGAGGGCATCTTCGAACGCGTCGAGCGTTCGCTCGACGTCGTCGGTGTCGTGAGCCAGGGAGACATAGAATTTCTCTCCCGGATTGACCAGCAGGCCCCGTTCAACGCAGAGAAGCCCAAAACGACGACTCTTTGCCCGGTCGGTCGCCAGCACACCCGGATAGTCGGTCACGGTCGCGTCGGTGAAGAAGACCTGGAAGAGTGGCCCGTCGCCGGAGACATCGGCCGGGATCTCGCGTTCCGACAACAACTCGCGCAACCCACCCTTGATGCGTTCGGTCGTACCAAAAAGCCGATCGTACGTGCCCTCGCCCCGCAGAACCTGGAGCGTCGCCAATCCGGCCACGGCGGCAACGGGATTGCCGTTGAGTGTCCCACCCAGATGAGCCACCGGCAGATCACCGCGGCGTTCACGGTCGGTCACCGCCATGATCTCGTGAGATCCGGCAACGGCGGCCATCGGGTACCCGCCGCTAATGGCCTTACCGAACGCGGCGATGTCGGGCACAACACCATAGCGTTCCTGCGCGCCGCCGTAGGCGAGCCGAAAGCCGGTCACGACCTCGTCGAAGATCAGCAAAATGTTGTGCTCGCGCGTTAGCGCGCGAAGCTCGTTCAAAAATCCCGGCGACGGTTTGAGTGAGCGCTGCAATGGTTCGCAGATGATCGCCGCCAGCTCGCTCGCGTGTTCTTCGACAATCGCGCGCGTCAACTCAATATCGTTCCAGCGAGAAATCAGGACGTCGGCCTCGATCTCGCGAGGGATTCCGGCCGAATCCGGAATCGGCGTTGGATACGACGTCTGGCGCGTGGCGTGGGCGCTCATCATGGCGTAGTCGTTGACGCCGTGGAAACCACCCTCGAACTTGAGGATCTTGGGCTTGCCGGTGAAGGTGCGCGCGATGCGCATGGCATGGAACGTCGCTTCGGTACCGGTGCTGACGAAGCGGACTTCCTCAGCGCAGGGGACTGCCTCGACGATGCGCTCCGCAAGCTCGATGATGGGCTCGTTCAGTGTGTAGTAGGTCGAGCCCAGCGCGACCTGCCGTTGCACGGCCTCGACCACGGCTGGATGAGCATGGCCGATGAGCAATGGGCCCGAACCCATCAGGTAATCGACGAACTCGCGCCCATCCACGTCGTAGACCTTGCTCCCCTGGGCCCGCGCGACGACGACTGCCTGATCAGCCGGTAGTCGGAAGGCGCCCAAGCTCCCGCCGAGAACCTCCGACGCGCGGTCGAGCAGTTTCTCCTGGCTAGTCGAACGAGATTGCACCTCAATCACCCTCCGAATCCGATTCGAACGACCTGAAGCACGTGGGCTAACGTTCAGACTACCGGTCAGAATTCGTCAGCAGAGCCTCGTTGTCTTTACTCTTGCCAATCCCGTCAACGGATCGTTCAGGTATCGACCAATTCTCGATCGACTTGATGATACGCGGGATGACAAACGTCCGCGCGCGTAAAACGCCCGGAATCCGGTTGAGCCTCTCGGTCACGATCGAGTACAGCGAGTCTACCGAGTAGGCATAGAGCTGAAGGCTGATGTCACGGTCGCCTGTCGTCAGTCCCACGTAGGTCACCTCAGGAAAGGTCGATACGTGCTCGGCGACCTCTTGCACGCGACCGAGTTCGACCTCGAGGAACACGTCGGCAGTCACGGTGTACCCGAGGGCCTCCGGACTTACCAGCGCCACCAATCGCACGACTCCGTCTTGAACGAGCCGATCGATTCGTGCCCGTACCGTGCGTTCCGCCACCCCGACCTGACGCGCGATTTCAGCGCTCGGCGTCCGGCTGTCGCGCTGAAGGCAGGCGATGATCGCGTGGTCAATATCATCGATCAGTCTGGCCATTTAAGCGGACTCCTCGCGTGAGATCGAGTTTGTTCTTCGGGTCACGGCATTGTAAACGAGGCATCTCGGATTTGTGAAGGGGCCACGGGCGCGCAATGAGCCTCGTGACGTTCGTGCCAAGTTGGACTCAATTCACGTGCATGCCGGTCCGCACTCAGAACGTTCGCCCCGAACCGCGATGAAACAACAGCGGATGCCAAATTGACGGGACGACGACCGGAAACGCGGCGCGGCGTCAGTCGTCGTCGAGCGCGGGAATCGTAAAGCGGATGCGCGTGCCGCCGTCACCTGGTCGTTCGGCCGAGATTGATCCGCCATGTGCCTCGACGAGATTCTTCGCGAGGTAAAGCCCCACCCCCATCCCTTCGATGCGACTTCGCTGGCTTTCGGCTCCACGACGAAAGCGCTCGAAGACGAATGGAAGGTCTTCATCGGAGATTCCCGGGCCATGGTCGCGAACGGTGATTTCGACCATTTCATCGCTGCGGCGGGCATCGATTTCGACCGGAGATCCTGAAGGCGTGTATTTGATCGCGTTGCGCAACAGATTGAGCAAGATCTGATCGACGCTGGTCTGGTCGGCTTCGGCAAACAGATGTGGTTCGACCGACATCGTGAAGGAGCGCTCCGGCGCGGCATCGTGCGCGATCTGGATGGCGCGTTCGATTACCAGTCGCACGTGAAGCGGTTCAGTTTCGAGCGTATAGCGGCCAGCTCGAATGTTCGCCAATTGCACCATGTTTTCGATGATGAACTGCAGGCGTTCGCTTTCCCGCTCGATGTCGGCGAGGAGCGCGTCTTCCGACAGATCATCGAGCGTGTCGCGATTGTTTCGAATCATGTAGGCTCCGCCGCGAATAGTCGTGAGCGGTGTCCGCAGTTCGTGCGACACGAGCGACAAGAAATCGTCCTTGATCTGCTCGGCGTCCCGAATCTGAGTGTAATCCTGGAACACGGCGACGGCCGCGATGATTCTGCCGCGATCGTCGATCAGCGGCGCGCCGTTCACCAGGAGAGTTAGTCGTTGGCCGTTGGGCCGCTCAACCGTGAGTTCGGAGCGGGTAAGTGCCTCACCACGACGAAACGCGCGGACGAGCGGGATGTCGACGGCCTCCATCGGGTGACCATCGAGATCGAACCGTGGATTCATCGCGAGAAAATCGGTGAGCGATACGGGCGTCTGGATGTCCCATCCCAACAGACGTGACGTTTGTTGATTGACGATGGTGACTTGCTCGGGATCGGGCTCGATGACGATCACTGCTTCGGGAAGCTGATCGACAAGGAGATTCAGCCGGCGGCGATCGAGCTCCAGCCTGCGGTAGAGCTGAGCGTTCTCAATCGCCACCGCCGCATGTCGTGCCAGCATCTCGACCAGGCGCGCGTCCTCGTCGGTGAATTCCGTCCCGGTCCGCTTTTCAGTCAGGTACAGGTTCCCCACAACCTGACTATGGGTGATTATCGGGACGCCGAGAAAGCTGCTCATCGGCGGATGGTTGGGCGGAAAGCCGACCGCGTCCGGATGTTGCTTGAGATCGGCCAGGCGAATGACCTTTGGCTCTCGCAACAGCAGGCCAAGAATGCCGAGGCCCTTGGGAGCGGATCCAATGGCGCGTTCCTGCTCGGCACTGATGCCGGAGGTGATGAAATTCTCGAGCTCCCCGTGTGAATTCGGCACACCCAGGGCGGCGTACCGCGCCCCAGCGAGCTCGCGCGCTAGATCAACGATGCGGCGGAGCACCGTGTCGATCCCCAGTTGGCCAGTGACGGCGATGACGGCGCTTCCGACGAGCTCAAGCTGGCTCGCGAGCTCCAGCCGCTCATGCCGCACCTGATCGAGCTCGCAATAGGCGCGGGTAGCATATTCGAGCGCCTGAGACGCTCGCGCCACCACGTCGTCGGTTAGGGCCGGTGCGTCTGAATCGTCATCGGACGAAAGGCGATAGGGTCCAAAGACGATGCTGATCCGGGGAGCCTCACATCGACAGCAAAGATATCGATGGGCGCCGACGAGGATGGGACGACTTTCGAAGGGGGTAACCGCTGCGAGCTGAGCCGCGTCGCGAACCTCGTCGGACACCGCGTAGGTTGATTCGACCTTTACACCAAAGGCACTGGCCAGCGCACTGAGTGCGGGAGAATGGGCACTCCCCGGCATCTCACGCAACCTCTTTGGGCGGCTCCAGGCGATAACCCATCCCGGGGAAGGTGGTGATCAGTTCGGGATTATCACGGTCATCTTCGAGCTTGGCACGCAGGCGGCTCACCCAGGTCCGGAGATAATAGGTTTCATCGCGAAACTCCGGCCCCCAAATGCGCGACAACAACTCGCCATGCAACATCACTCGCCCGGCATTACTGGCCAGCTGGTAGAGAAGCTCCCACTCCGTGCGGCTGAGCCGAACTTCCTTGTCGCGCACCATCACCTGCCGGTTCGCCAGGTCGATCGTGACGTTATCGTAGACGAGCGTCTGCGCTGTTGGAGCGGCGGTTCCACTGGCACGTCGCAGCACCGCGGCGACCCGTGCCGACAGCTCATCAGGATTGAACGGCTTAGTAATATAGTCGTCGGCCCCGAGGTCGAGCCCACGAATCTTGTCCTGAGCGCCCGAACGCGCCGTCAAGAGAATCACCGGGGCGTTGGAGGACTGGCGGATTCGTTGCATGGCCTCGAAGCCGTCCATGACTGGCATCATAAGATCGAGCACGACGATATCGGGCCGCTCCTGCTCGAAGATTTGAACTGCTTCCTCGCCGTTCATGGCCGTCAAGACGGTAAAGCCATCGGCCTGCAGCTTGGCGCGAACGAGCCGCAGGATTGGAGCGTCATCATCCGCTACGAGAACCATCTGCTTCCGCATCAGCTACTCCTGGTCCCACTGTCGTCCACGAACTCTTGGGGGTCATGTTCAAGCGATATGGGCGGCGATGCACTCTAATCGAAGTCGAGCAATGCCGCACTCATTGCCACGTCATTGTAACGCCCGCGACAGAACCTTTGCAGAATTTCACGGTGCGCGTTGATACGCTTGACTCGCTCCTGCACGACAGCGGTCGTGCGCATTGCTCGCGAGGGAAAGGTTGATGATGAAGACGCTGGTCGTTCCGCTTGACGGAACCGACTTGGCTCCGAATACCCTCTCACTCACCGCGGTTCTCGCGCGAGCGCTCGGTGCGACGGTGGAGTTGACGCACGTCGTCGTTCCGTCTCGATTCGCGGATGTCGACGGTCATGCTCCGTACGACCCTACGTCGTTTCTCGAACGGGCCCGCGCATCGTTCCCAGCGGACCTGGACGTACACATCATCGTCGATCATGGCGATCCCGTCGAGCAGACCCTGGAACGCGTGCGGCGGGAGCCCAGAAGCGTGCTCGTCATCCCATCGCGCGGGCGAGCCGGGTTGTCACGAACCGTCTTTGGAAGCGTATCAGACCAGATTGTCCGAACGTCTCCGGTTCCCGTCATTGTAACGCGCGAAGGGATGCGTTTTCCACGCCAGACGCTGAATTTCATCGTCGTGCCGCTCGACAGCTCACCCTTGTCGGAGCGAGCGCTTCCCTGGGCGGTGAAGCTCGCCAGGACTGCCGACGCGACGATCGGGCTCGTCAGCGTCATCGATGTCAATCAGGTGGCGGCGTATGCGGGTATCGAACGACAGGAGGATCTCCTGGAAAGCCTCGAGGGCGAGGCGCGCGATCTGGCGCTATCGTATCTGGACGATGTCGTGAAGCAGATTCGCTCTCAGGGCGTACGGGTAACCTGGGAAGTCCGGCTCGGGCGGCCGGCGGACGAGATCATTCGCGCGGCGGAGACGACCGCAGCGGATTTGATCGTGATGTCCACGCATGGTCGTGGCGGAATCCGTCGCTGGGCGTTCGGTAGCGTCACTGACGACGTGCTGCAACGAGGCGATACTCCGGTTCTCGTCGTCCCATCATGACTTGTCACCGGCAACCGCAAAGATACTGAACGGGCCGTCTTGGTTCGGGGCTAACGCGCCTGGTCCGTCAGTTGCGCATCGGGAAAATCACGACGCGACAGATACAGCAGCACACCGAGTATGCCGTTCGTGGCAAGCGGTAGATAGTAGTGGTTGGGCAGCGTTGCGGCCATGGCGATGCCACACAGTGCAAGGCCGACGTACCAGATGGACTGTGTGCGTCGATAAACGAGAACGCCGACGGCCACATGCACGGGCGTCAATACCAGGTCGATGAACGCTGCTGTGGTCAATCCACCTTCATAGCGAAAGAACCCGAGGATCGCCCACATCCCCGCCGCCACCAGGAACCCGGTGCCACAAATGAGGACTCGACCCGAGAGGGTGCTGGTTTCGATCTGCTCATGTTGCGGAACTGTGCTCATCGTTTCACTCCCTGGGTGCGCCCATCTGAACTGCGTTGCCATCGCTGAAACGTCGACGCCAGCCGCCTCCGCCGTGTCGAATTGTACCGAATGAACGTGTGGTCTGATCCAAAGCGTCGGAGACACCGCGCGTTCTCCGGCCAGGACCTGGGTTAGAATGGCCTTCCCGTGCTGGAAGCCACGCTTGAGGCTCGGGACACCTGGAATGGAGAACAAAGCCGACTCTGCGGCCGGCATGGCGCGATTGGAGTGATTCGTGACGGTTGACGAGCTTAAAGCACGCGTGTGTGAGGAAATCGATCGAAATGCTCAGCGGATCATCGAGATTGGTGAACAGATCTTTCGTGACCCTGAGCTTGGGTTCAAGGAGTTTCGCACCGCGGCGATCGTCAAAGACGTAATGAATTGGCTGGATCTGCAGACTCGCGAGGGTTTGGCGATCACCGGCGTGAAGAGCATGGTTGAAGCTGGGAGTCCAGGACCGACGGTCGCGGTGCTTGGCGAACTCGACTCGGTTCTGGTGGCGGGCCATCCGTCCTGCAATCCCGAAACGGGGGCCGCGCATTGCTGCGGGCACAACGCTCAGATCGCGACGATGCTCGGCACGGCCATGGGCATTCTTGGCTCGGGTGTGCTGCCGGAGCTCTCCGGCCGGATCTCATTCTTCGCGGTGCCCGCTGAAGAGTATGTCGAGATCGATTATCGCAATTCGCTGCGCCGGGAGGGCAAGGTCGAGTTCCTTGGCGGCAAAGGGGAGTTGATCGCCAAAGGCGAATTCGATGACATCGACATGGCGATGATGGTTCACGCGGCAAGCAGCCAGAACATGACGGCGATCGCCGGTGTGTCGGCGTCAAACAACGGGTTCATCGGCAAGCAGGCACGGTTCGTCGGCAAGGCTGCCCATGCCGGCGGAGCGCCCGACCGCGGCATCAACGCACTCTACGCGGCGCAGATCGCCCTGTCGTCGATCAACGCGCAGCGCGAGACGTTTCGCGACGAGGATGCCATCCGGGTTCATCCGATCCTGACGCGCGGCGGCGATCTGGTGAACGTCATTCCCAATGACGTCCGGCTCGAGACCTACGTGCGTGGCAAGACCACGGAGGCGATCGAGTCTGCCTCGCTCAAGGTCGACCGCGCGCTGCGCGCCGGTGCCGTTGCGCTCGGATCCAAGGTCGAGATACAAACCCTGCCGGGCTACATGCCGTTGTTCAACAACCGGCACATGGCCGACCTGTTCAAAGGGAACTTCCGCCACTTCTATGCGGAGTCCGAGTGGGAAGAGATTGGCCACCGCACGGGATCGACCGACATGGGTGACGTGGCCCACATCATGCCGGCGCTTCATCCCTATGTGGGCGGTTTTTCAGGCGCCGGACATGGAGCCGATTGGAACATCGACGATCAATACCTGGCGTACATCCTGCCAGCCAAGTTGATGGCGATGACCGTCGTCGACCTTCTTGCGAACAATGCGGCGCTGGCGTCCGAGATCCTCGAGCGGGACAAGCCGCGAATGACAAAGGCTGAATACCTCGACTTCATGCGCCGCGTCGTGCGCGACGAGGATTTTGACGGAGCAGCGGTCGGTCAGAGTTGAGCACCATGGGCGAACAAGCGGGCGGCTTTTCCGACCGTTTGCTGTTTGCCTGCGTCTTTTTCTGCTTCGCGGCAACGCTGAACACGCAGACCTTCGGGCTGCTACTGACGCGCGTGGCAGCCAACACGGGCATGTCAATCGCCGGAATGGGCGGGCTCAGGACGCTCGAAAATGCCGCCACGATCGTCGTCGCGGTCCTGATCGCTCCGCGCGTCGATCGATACCCACGTCGCTTGCCCTTGTCGATCGGTTTCTGCTCTGCAATCGCCGCGTCCTTGATACTCTGGAAGTTCCCCACCACGTTGGGTGTCGGCATCTACTTAGTGCTCAACGGCACGGCGGTCATGCTGTGCGTCAGCACCGCCCTGTCGATTCCCGGCGACTATCTGCGCGGCCGGCAACTCACCCGCGCGATGGGGTTCATGATCGCCGGTTTCTCGTTGACGGAGATTCTGTTTCTGCCACTCGCGGGTACCGTCGCCGACCGTTACGGCTGGCGTGCCGGATTCCTGCTGACGTCGGTCTTGCTGGTGGTGGGCTTGTTGTTGGCCCTCTCTGTGGCTCCGGGTCGCTCGTCGGTCCACCACGCGGTCAGCGCCGCGGATCTGCGGAGAGGCTACAGGCAGTTCCTGGAGAACCGTCAACTGCTGATTATGCTCGGCGCCGCGTTAATGAGATTCGCGCTCTACGGAGCAATGGTCACCTTCCTCAGTTCGGCGCTGATCACCCGCTTTGGCCTCTCGGTATCCAGCGTTGGCGTGATCTTCGCGGCGGTTGGCGCGATGTCCTTCAGTGGGAGCGTGCTGAGCGGATATTTGATGCATTCAGGGCGTTATCGCCTCGTCTTGATCGACGGAGGGTTGATCCTGGCCGTCTTGATCTTTGCGGGGTTGGCCCTCAACCCTGGTGTCGCCGTGACGATTGGACTGATCTTTTTCGTGATGTTCGGTCTCTCGATTCAAGAGAATGCGTCGACGCTGGCGGTGCTTCACCTGAGTGGCGATTCGCGAGGAGCCGCGATGTCGTTGAACGAGTTGAGCGCGGCTGCCGGAGCGTTGACAGGGATCGCGCTGGGCTCCATCGGTATCAAATGGGCCGGAGTGACCGGGCTTGGTCTGGTTCTGACCATTTTGTGCCTTCTGGGCTCGGCCGGTACGTGGTTCGTGCTTCGCCGGTCGGACGACCCGGCGGCAACACTCCTGGACGATCTGACCGCGACGTGAGGCTTAATCGCGTGTAGCGCCTTTGACCCAGGTGCCATCGGAGTTCTTGCGGTACGAACGTTCCACCGCGCCCCAAGCCACGCGGTGTGCGCGTGATTCGTCGTGCCCATATTCGTCCCAGGCGGCGTTGAACGCCTGTTTGTAGATGTCCTGAGCGTGCGATGGAAGAGCGTGTCGCACGGATTCCGGGAGATCTGTTTTCTTGGCGTACGGCATCGATGTCTCCTTTCCGCTGTGACGTTCTCCTGACGTCGTGGCAATCTGGATGCCAGCAGCCAGACTACAACGTGTCGCGTACGGACGAACCTTCATTCAGGCAAGCAGTGAGTTTCAGAGTGCGGCTGCGTCCGACAGCGCGGAACGCCGAAAGATTCGCGTGATGTCCAAGAATTGGTGATGCGAGACGAGGCGACGCGGAGCACTGGGGGGACACAGCGCTCCGCGTCAAGGGAAGGGAAGGGATTGGGTTCCGAGATACGCCTTGCGGCCGTTCCCGGTACTGTATTTGTACCATTTGACATAACGAATGTCAATGGTTGAGCCGCGTCAATTCAGCTCACCAGAGAAAAGGCAAGACACGTGCCACCGTCTTTGACGCGCTGGCACATCCAGACGGCGAGACCCGAAATGGGGAAGAATTCGCGTGCTGGTAGCGACGTTGGGGCGATGAGGGTCGAACCTGATGCGTCGGACGACGCGTGCGGCTAACGGATCTTCCGTGGCTGGTCGACCGCGACCTGCTGGCCTGCGCGGTCCCGGACTTCCATATCCAACCGGCGCACCAGCGCCAGCGTCAGATCGGCGGCGGTCTGCACCGCTTCGAGATCCACGGCGTCCTGGGTATCGGTCGTCTGGTGCCAGTGCGGCAACATCGCGTCATCGTCGAGCGCGAAGATCGTCACCGCTTGATACCCGCGCCGCAACGCGGCGTACTGGTCGGTCGGGAGCAGACGGTGTGCTTCACCGGTGACGTTCCACTCGGGATGGTGCGACGAGATGTCCGACACTAGCCGTGTGAGCGGCGCTGACGACCGCAGTGAACGCAGGAGGCCCTCTTCACGCGTAAAGTGGATCCTGCCCGATCCGACGTGATCGACATTGATGAAGTAGGTGGTGTCCGGATTGAAGCTATTCTCGTCCAGGAATCGGTTCATCCCGATCAATCCGGCTTCCTCGCCGGTCGTGAACAGAAACCAGATCTCGGCATGAGTCAGGCGCGACTCGTGCAACGCTGACGCGACGGCCAGGGTAACGGCCACCCCGGACGCGTTGTCATTGGCCCCGGGAAGTGGAACGCCGCGCCACTCGGACTCGACCATCAGGATCGCGGCGGCCAGCAGGATAGCCATCGCGATCCAGGATGCGATCCATAGTGCCGTCGACTGATGGATGGCGTTGGCGAGGAGGAGAAGCGGCACCAGAATCGCGCAGCCAAGAATTGCGAGCACGAACAGGCGAAAAGAGCGTACCAACCAGCGATGCCAGAGTAGACCGGCTCGACCGGTGTCGAGATGCGCCGACAGGATGACGCGGCGGGCGGGCTCGCCGACGTCATCGTTTATCTCGGCCGGGATGATACCCAGGACGTTATGGCTTTTGCGCGTGGCAAACAGATCGGATATAAGCGGGCGATTGATCAGTTCGAGCACGAGCAAGCCGGAACCGAACAGGCTGATGAGGAGACCCAGGTATCGAGAAAAGGCCACGGCGGGAACCGCGACCGCGATGATCGCAAAGATCGTGACGTAGATGGGGATGAAGCTTGGCGGCGTCTTCACGGGCAGCAGTCCAGCGGCAACGCCGGTCTCTCGCAGCCGGTCCATGACATATTGGGCGGCGCGCCGCTCTTTGCCGGTTCCCGGTAGTCGCGGGCCGATGTCGCGCGCAAGACTGGTGATATCGCCGGGGTTGACGGCCACTGGGGCCTCCCGCTATCTGAGCGACCGCCGGACATACGGCGGGTGGAGCAGCGGTTACACGACGGGTCTTCGTCGCGACGTGATCTGTCCGATCGTGGTTTGGCCGGCGACCACTTCCCCGCATCAACGGGCCGCGCATGTGATCGACGATTCGCCCACGATCGGAGCGGCACGCGGGTATTGCGCCGTAATCGGGTTATCCCGCGTACGTTCTATCAGATTTTAGCTGATCGCGTCAACGTGACGATGCCGGTAAGGCCGATGCGATCACATCGAGATTGTCCCATCCCATGCCTCGCTCACCGCGCTCGATCTCGTGAACGACCTGCACGACCTTCTCGTTGACGGGCGCCGGAATGCCGAGCCGCCTGGCCGCCTCCACGACGGGCACCACCTGCATGTCGACTTCCGTCTTACGCCGTTTGATCTTCAGGTCCATCCAGATACCCATGTGGCTCTTGAGCGATGCCTGCATCTCCACGCCGATCGTGTCGAGTACCCGGTTGGCTCCGTCTTCCCAACCTGACTTTCGCATGAATGCGTTCGGATCGAAGCTGCCGATCATCTCCAACGAGAAGCCTTGAGCCGCCGCGACGGCGGCTGCCTCGGCCGCGGCTTCGAGGCCGATGAGTCTGCCGCGCTGGTCGGACAGAACCTCGTAGACGGTGGCATCGACCGTCGACACGGCGAAGGCCATCGCCGCGTAAACCAGCTTGCCCCAGAGATAGCCCCAGATGTTCGTGGTGATGTTGGTCGGCATGACGCTGTCGAGGACTGACTTGATGTCGTGGAGGCGCGGGGTAACGCTGCCGTCCAGTTCACCGATGCGCAGGTCATGAGAGTTGGAGTACTGGATGACTCCGGGCTCGATGTAATCCGCGCTGAAATGAACAAAGCAGCCGACCGTTCGCTCTTTACCGATGTACTTGGCGATGATTTCCTCGTTCAAGCCGTTTTGAATCGAGACGACGTAGCCGTCGGGCGCGAGCAGCGGCGCTATCTGTTGGATGGCACCTTCCGTGAAATGTCCCTTGACGCAGAGGAAGACCACACCGAGTGGCCCGGTCAATTCGCTGGCGAGTTTCGCCTTGACCGGATAGCGCTCATCGCCGAGAGCACCGGTGATGAGGAGCCCTTGCTCGTTCATGATCTTGACATGCTCCGGGACGATATCGACGAGCGTGATATCGTGACCGGCCTTCGTGGCGAATGCACCGATGGATCCACCAATGGCTCCCGCGCCGATGATCGTTACCTGCATCTATTGCTCCCTACGATGGACTTGAACGCCTGGCAGCCGCGAGCTTGGTTGAGTGTCGCTTGAGCAGCGGCAGCGCTGCCGTCAGTGTAGTGGAGGTCCCGCCTCAATGGAAGCGATACCGCGGCTATCCACCGGGGCCCGGCAAACGATCGATCCAAACATAGCGGAACGTTGACCGGAAGAGCGGTCGAAGATCGGTTGGGCTGTGCGCTTGCCAGGTCGAAAGTACGTCCCAAGGGCTGACGATGCCAAATTTGTGTTGCTGGTAAAGCTGCTGCATCGCAGCCCAGAACACGTCTGATCCCATCGTATCCAACACCGCCTGATAGAAGCGCTGGCCCTGGTAATAGATCGATTGATATCCCGGAATCCCAGGTCCCTGGGGGAGCTCGCTGTCGCTCGAATCGAGCGGATACGGGTATCCCCCGCTTGGGGCGTCAGGCAGCGCCGAACCGGTGTCAAGAAATCCTTCCAGAAACTGGGCGCCGCCCTCATCGATCCAGATGTCTTGCTGTGGCCGTGTGCCGATGATTCCGTAGAGCCACTGGTGTGCCGTCTCGTGGTAGACCAGGCGGTCGAGCGGCGTGATCGCCGGATTCAGATCGATGAGCATGGGGAACTCGATCCCACCCGGCAGCGACGGACCGGCGTCGGCCATGCTGAAAACTGGATACGGATATGGCCCGATCAAGCGCGAGAGTGTCTCGATCGCTTTCTTGGCGGCGGCAAGCTGAGTCGTGCGGGAGGCCGCCGTGCTGTCGGCATAGCTCAGGAGCCGAATGGTAATCCCGTTCGTTGTCTCCACCTCGTCGATGTGGGCACCGGGCGCGATGACCATGGCGAAGTCCCGCACGTTGTCGGCGTGCAGATGGACGCGCAGGTGGTCGGTATCGATCACGTCCTGGCCGACCTCCACCCCGGTTGAGACGAACGGCATATGGTTCGGCAGGGGGAGCGAGACGTCGAAACTGGCGACACGTGAGTAGGCTGGATCGGCCGTAGACGGATACGGGAAGTCCGTCGACAACATCGGAAACCAGTAACCAAGGCGTACGATGTTTCCGTCCAGGCCACTCCCATACCAGTCTCGCGGCACCTGCGTGAGCGCGAGATGATAGATGAATTCGATGCTCCAGTGGTCGCCGGTCGGCGGATCGATGGCCATGGTGAAGCCGCCGTTCAACGAGGCCGGAGTAACTGCAGTGCCGTCGATCCGTGCGCTATCGAGCGTGAAGTAGCCCCATTTGGCGGTGGTGACCGTGAAATAGAGACGGGGGATCATTCCCTGGTGGCTGACGACGTCGACACGTTCGTCGACGTTGGCCGTGCCACCGCCGAGATTGAGACTGGTGATATCGAGGCTATAGTGTGTGTCGACGTTGGGCAGGTCGACTGCTTGCCCGGCTGGCGACGTTTCCGGTGTAAGAGTCGCGACCGGAGTGGGCGTCGGAATCGCCGTCGCCGTCGGTGGGAGTGGAGTTGGGCTCGCAACCGGCGTGGGGGATGGGATAATCGCAGGAGTCGCTGGTCGCTCTGCCGGCACGGTGGCCACCGGAGCCGGGGCAATTGCCGTCGGCGCCAGGGTCGAACGCGCGGTCGACAAGGACGAGCAGCTGGTGACGGTCACCACCACAGAGACCGCCACGACAAGTATCCGGGCTCTGCTCGCCGCCAGTGATGTCACCTTCATGGACCGCGTCACGATTTCCCTCTGGCGACCATCAGTCTCCCGAGCGTCGTCGCCACCATTCGTCCGTGAAGACATCGGGGCCAAGCGAGACGACTCGGGAGCGATGGATCGCGCCGAATGGCGAAATTCGGGGCCGATCGGTCTGTTAATCCGGTTTCGGACTGGCACCGGAACGCGGCGAGCGATATCATGCGCCACAGCTTGGTCGGCACCCGTGGTACGAGGGAAGGGAACCGCGACTCGGGTCTGACGTTATAGGTTATGGCCGGCCGTCGCTGATCACAATGCTGTCGAAACCAGGAAGACTTGATCCATTCGTCTTTTTCCATACCCGAATCCTATTCGTGGGCTGCAGCGCCCACAAGTAGGGACCGCATGAACCGCTCACGAGACCCGCTGCGTGGCAGAGCGGCCGCGCGGCCTATTGTCGTTCACGCCGCTTGATTATCGCGTGAACAGGACTCCGTCAATTCTTTGGGGGATCTATTTTGGCAGGACTGAAGCTTGACCGGAAAAGCATTCTCTGCCTGACCGCGCTCATCATCGCGCTGGTGGTGATGATGCCGGCCGGAACCGTTGGCGCCGCGGGTCGAAAGCCCGTGGCCGCGGCGAACCCGACTCAGAACTGGATCGTCGGCTTTCATACGAGCCGGCCCGATGCGCAGTCGCTCGTGCAACAGGTTGCAGTCGATTCATCGGTGACCCGTGTGTCGAGCCAATCAAACGCCTTCACCGTTCGCCTCGATCCCAAGACGAAGCCGTCTGACGTCGTCTTGCGATTGCTTCAGCTTCCTTCGGCGGCGTACGTCGAGCCGGACATTGAGTATCACTGGGAATTCGTGCCGAACGACACCCTTTACTCGCAAGAGACGTGGGCGGCGACCGACGATCTGCCGGACGCCTGGTCAATCGCGACCGGCCAGCCCACGACCATCGTCGCGGTGCTCGACTCGGGCGTACGGGCGGATCATCCCGATCTGGCCGGCAGGGTCCTCCCAGGCTATGACTTCTTTGACAGCAGCACCAACACAACCGACACCGTGGGTCACGGTACCGGCGTCGCCGGAGTCATTGCCGCGGGTGGCAATGACGGGGTGGGCATCGCAGGCGTGGCCTGGAACGTCAAGATTCTGCCGGTGAAGGTTGGCAATGCCGATGGCGCGCCGGTCAGCGTCATCGCTCAGGGCATGTACTACGCGGTCGATAATGGCGCCTCTGTCATCAACCTGAGCCTGGGAGCGGATACGCCGAGCTCAACCCTCGAAGACGCTATCAAGTACGCCTACGACCATAACGTCGTGGTCGTGGCTGCCGCGGGGAACAAACCTGCGCAGGCGGCGTTTCCGGCAAGCTATCCGCAGACCATTTCCGTGGGCGCGGCGACGAACGTCGGAGACGATGTCGCCGGATTCTCGTCTCGGGTAAGCCGTGTTGATCTGGCTGCGCCTGGAGTTGACATTCTCACCACCTATTGGCAGCAATCGACCGGCAACGATTGGGCCGTCGGATCTGGAACCTCGTTCTCGACTCCGATGGTCGCGGGAACGGCGGCGCTGATGCGTTCGGTCGACCCATCACTGACGGTCGAACAGATTCGAACCATTCTGACTGAGACAGCGAAGAAATCCTTTATCTCCTATCAGGGTGGTGGTGCCGGCCTGCTCGACGCGGGTGCCGCGCTCCGGCGCGTTCTGCTGCCGCACTTCACTGCTGTTTGGGCGCCGCTGGACCAACCGGTGAAAACGGGCGCGGTGCAGCGAACCTGGAACTGGGGCCCGAGCGCATTCGCGGTGACGACGGAACCGTATGCGCAATCCCAGGAAGGTCAGCGTCTCGTCGTCTACTTCGACAAGACCCGCATGGAGATCTCAAACCCGTACGGTGATAAGAGTGCTACCTGGTACGTCACGAACGGGTTGCTCGCGTCCGACATGATCGTGGGGCGCGTCCAGGTCGGCGACAATACTTTCGACCCGAAGCCACCGGCTCAGATCCCGGTAGCAGGTGATCCTGACGACACGTCCGGGCCGATGTACTCCACCTTCACCTCGCTGGTTGGTGCCACTCCGTTGCCGGATGGAAGCGTCGTGACCCAAACCCTGGCCCGCGACGGGAGCGTCGGATCCAATGCCGATCTGGCGGCGTACGGTGTCACCGACATCGCCTTCGTGCCGGAAACTCAGCATCGCATCGCGAGCGTCTTCCGAGATTTCCTCAACAGCACCGGCACGATCTACCAGAACGGGCAGGACGTCAACGGCGCGCTGTACACGCCGACCTTCTATGAGACCGGTTATCCGATCACGGAGCCATATTGGTCACGAGTAAAGGTGGGCGGAACGGTGAAGGACGTGTTGATCCAGTGTTTTGAACGGCGCTGCCTCACCTACACGCCATCGAACCCGGACGGCTGGAAGGTCGAGATGGGTAACGTCGGCCAGCACTACTATCGCTGGCGCTACGGTGAGCCGCCGGTTGGCCCGGCGCCCGAAGATCCAACGCAGCTGCTGCCGTAACAGGGCTCAGCCGCCCCTGGTTCGAACACACAGCCAAAAGAGGGCGTCCGGGTACTGCCGGGACGCCCTCTCTTCGTATATGACTCTCGTGTCGATGACGCCAGACCGACATCATCCTCGATGCTACGCGTTGGTCGGTTCGGTGACCGATAGGAGCAGCCAGACCAGCTTCACGATGCCCCACGCCAGCAGCGCGAAGAGCAGCATCGCGATAAGTGAGTTGATCTCAAGCACCGACGAGCCCGATGACACGTCGCGGACCATCCCCTGGAAGGGATCCACGAAGACGCCGCTGAGGTTGTAGATGAAACTGACGAACCCATTGCCCGCATTCGCGGCCATCAATTTGAACAGGATGCGAAGACCGACGAGTATTTCGAGAAATCCGGTAATCGTCCAGACGACCGCCGCGACCCGGCGATAGACGATAATGCGTCGCGTGTGCCCGTAGTCGTAGCCATCGGGCTCGACCGTCCGGTCCACGATGACCTCCCGATCGACCTGTCGCATCGTTCGCGTGGGATCTTCGTAGTCCTCCGGCATTGGCGGGTTATTTCGTTCGTATACGGCCAAGTTCTCATACCTCCGATACCAAATACGGTTTGTCACGCCATGTGACTATGCAAGAGTCGTGCCGTCCGGAGAAGAAGCGCAAAATCGTACCCAGACTGGTGCCCTGGCGATGGTGCGTGGGTAGTGTCTTGACCAGCACGCGTGTGGATCCCGGTCGTGGTAAGGGATGAGAGCGTGATTGGTTCAGGCTTTCGGCGGCACGAGCTCACCAACTGCTGATGAGGGCGTTGCACGACTCGTGCAACGCCCTCATTTCGTGACACAGGTGATCGAGACCGGAACTCAGCTCTCCTGTTGTGAGCCGTTGTCCTTGCTGGACCGTCTCCGGCGCGGCACCAGATCGGGACTCGGCGGCGTTCTTCGCGACACTGTGCGCGTCGGACGGCCGTTCTGCGGTTTGCGCTCATTCTGCGCGGTGGGCGTTGCCTCCTGCCCATCCTCGGAAGAGCGCTGCGCGTCAACCTTCTGCACCTGACCCTGGATCTGCCGGTTGAGCATTCCGAAGAGCCCTTTGGGTTCGCCCGCCTGCTCGCGCCGGGCGGCGCGCTTCTCCGGCGCCTCATAGCCGAGTCGACGATGCTCGGGCAGATCAGGCAGGAACGGCATCCAATCGAGCATCGAGCCCCAGCCCGTGATGAACCATTGCTGAACCGCGCTGTAGATGGCCGACACCGCCCAGTAGATGACTGGGCCGGAGGCGAATCTCCAGCCGAAGAGGACGACCATGGCCGGCATGAACATCATCATGGTGTTCATCATCTGCTGCTGCGGGTCGACCGCTTTGGGCTGATTCGCCGGCCGCGCCATCTTGGTCTGGACGAACTGGAATGCGCCTGCCAGGATCGGCAGGATCTTGAATGGATCGGGCTTGGCCAGGCTGGGCAGCCAGAGGAATCCCTGGCCCCAGATGCCAACGCCGGATTGCGAAAGGTGCCGAATCGCGAAATAGAGGCCGAAGAAGATCGGAATCTGCATGATCATCGGCAGACACCCGGACGCCGGGTTGACGCCATGCTCCTGATACAGCTTCATCGTCTCGGCCGAAAGCTTCTGCCGATCCTTGGCGTAGCGCTTTTGCAGGTCCTTAATCTTCGGCTGAAGCTCCTGCATCGACGACATCGACCGCACCGACTTGATCGTCAGCGGCAACAGCAGCGTCTTGAACAGGACCGTGAAGATGATGACCGAAAGACCCGCGCTGCCGAAGAAGTCGGCCAGGTAGCGTAGGCCGAATTCGATCAGACTTACGAACTGACTCCAGACAGGCAAAAAATCTGCCCTCTCTTAGTATCAGGATTGCCACAAAGACTGCTTGATTCGGCGAAACCGACCAGGTACGTCGCAAACCACTACGCAAGAGTCGCCAAATCGAAGGGACAGTTCATCTGCCCACGCTTGCGCATCCGCAGAATCGTACCCCGTCTGTCAAAGCCTAGCATCCGGCGCCTGAAAGTCAACGTGCGGGGACCACAATTGCGTGTCAACCAGCGCCGCTGCATCCGGTCAATTTGTACCAAAGAGACGGTCACCGGCGTCGCCGAGACCTGGGACGATGTAACCCCGATCGTTGAGGCGTTCGTCGAGCGACGCGAGGAACAGACGGACGCTGTGATCAGCGCGAAGCAATGCCCGGACCCCGACCGGTGCGCCGATCAGACCGAGGAACGAGATATCCCCATCAAAGAAGGCGCGCACGCGCTCGAGTGCTAATTGCGCGGAACCGCCCGTGGCGAGCATTGGGTCCAGAATCAGGACGTGATCGACGCCGGCAAAGCTCTCCGGCAGGTTGGCGTAGTAGAGTCGTGGCTCGAGCGTCGCCTCATCGCGCTTGATCCCAACCTGGTAAATGGGTGAGTCCGGCACCAGTACGCGAAACGGCGGCAGCATGCTCAGTCCGGCGCGCAGGATGACGAGGGCGACCAGGCGACGGGCAAAGCAGGTGCCGGTTGCGGTCTGACCGGAGAAGCTCGGGACGTCGAGCGATTGCAGCGGTTCGTGTTCGGTGGCGCTCCACAGGAGTTGGCGCGTCAGCTCGTGGATGGCCGACTCGAACTGGGCGGCCGGCGTGCCGATATTCCGAAGTGACGTCACGAGGTTGCTCGTAAGTGGGTGCTGCAGGATAGTCACCTGATCAGATGTCAGCACCTCGGCCCGGCTCGGTTGCTCGCGCCCTCTCATGGGGAACACGGACGAGGATGCGCTCATGTGCCTCCCGAAATTCGTCCGGTCGTGAGGATGCGTGACCGGTCTGCAGCCTGTCGAAGATACGCCGGCATTATAGCGTCGCGCAGGCTTCCGCTCATGATGAGTCGAGGGGGCGCTGTCCCTCAGATGACCCAGTACCAGCGGACAAAGAGGGCGGCCAGTAGCACTTGCAGCGGCAGGAAGAGCAGGGTTAGCAGGATCATGACCGGCCGGCGCGACGCCCAGCGCGCCAGCGGAATGAACATCGGGAAAAGCACGACCACGTAGCGGGCGAGACTGACCGAGGGAGCGCCTTCGATCGGGAACGTCAGCGGGGCCAGCGCGCCTGCCAGCACGAAGAGTGCGCCGCTCAGGTTGCGGCGCAGCAGCGCGACCCCGAGCAGCAGCGCCAAGATCGCCGCCCCGGTGTTGATCACGTTCATGAGCTGGGCGATTCGCGTTCCGTCCCTGGCGACGATCTGCTGGATGGATTCGACGAGCGAGAAGAGCGGAAACGCGCGCGAATGATTCCAGGCACCCTGAGCGGCGAGGAACAGGAACGGGTCACCGAAGCGCCACCAGAGATAGATCATGAACGTGCCCATGCCCGCCGGGATAAGAAGGATCCAGGCCAGTTTGCGCGGCAGATCGATCCCGCGTGATGACCGTTGTTGCCATGCTTCCAGTAGAAACGGAATCCCGACGTAGACACCAGGTGGGCGTGCAAGTGCGGCAAAGAACCCGGCAGCGCCGGCCGCCGCGAAGCGACCTTTGCGAAGAAAGAGCAGCGTCCAGGCGGTGACGAGCAAGAAGACCGATTCGCTGTACGCAACGGAAAAGAAGAACGATGCCGGGAAGATGGCTAGGAGATAGAGGGTACGGCGCGCGAGGGACCTCCCGCCGTAGCTCTCGGCGTACAGCCAGATTGCCACCAGCGCGAACACGAGCGCCAGATTCGCCACGATCACGCCCGCCAGGTACATCCAACGCAGCGAGAAGGGGCCGATCGCCAGCCTGACCAGCATGGGGAAGAGTGGGAAAAAGGCAACGCTGTTCTCCCCTGGGTTCACCGTATAGCCGTGCTGAACGACGGTGGCATACCAGCCCGAATCCCAGCGCCAGCTTGCCCCGATGATGGGGGAAACGGGCGGATGCCAGATCTGATATTGGCTGCCCGCGTATTCTGGGACAGCGGCGAACGCGATCAGCACCGCGCCGTAGAAGAGAACTTTCGTCAACGCGAAGGTCAACGCTACGTCGACGGCCATCGGGCGTCGCGTCCAGCCCGCGGCACGTTTCGTTGCTCGAGCCAGCCGTGACCGGAGACTTCCAGCTTGTCCTTCGTGCTCCGTCGCTTCAGCGATCACGCGAATCTCCACACGGCGGACCGGAGACCGTTCCTGGGTTGATCATTGGGCGGGAGTCGTGCGTCTCTCAACGAGTTCATCAATGAGAAGGCGAGATGTTCATCACGCCCGTGATGAACTGCGGTGCCGTCGTTCCGTCCGGTCCCTCGATCATTGCCCGCTCCAGACTTGGGCTCGAATAATCATAGAGCGCAATCATCGCGCGGAATTGGGTGGCCCTGGTATTGGGGGGAATCCGGACCAGCAAGGGCTGAGAAATGACGGACCCGGTCCTCCACTGGCTCGTCGGAAGCGCCATTCCGAACGGTTGTCCATCCCACTGGCTGAACGGCCGATTCTGGTCGTCGATGAGCTGAATCGTAGCGGTCAGATCCTTCTGCGGTTGGCGGCGCACCACCCATTCAGCCGTAATCTCCATCCAGTCGCCGGGGCGATAGGGCCCCGGAGGAAGCGACAGGCGCCGCAGAGTCAGCTCGGGTTCCGAGCCCGTGTTTACGGCCGGCCGCGGGGCGGACACTGATACCGTTTGGCTCACTGCAGCCGCCAATCCTGGACAGTCGATCGTCAATTGATACGCACCGGCCTCGACCGGTGCCGTCAGCGTCAAGGGATCGATGGTCAAGCCCGGGGCAGCGCTGACGTTGAGATGGATCGGTAGCCGAACGGACGCTACGGTACTGCCCGTGGACGATTTCCAGGTAATCGTGACAGAGGGGTCGAGTTTGAGCCAGTTAATCGCGGGCGTCGGGTTGTCGTTGCGCGTGACGACGTCGACCACGACCGGTCGCCCTGCCTCGGCACTTTGTGGCGCGACGATCCGCTGGACGACCGGCAGACGGCTGCCTCGCGCCAGGGTGAAGACGGTCGCGTCGCCGAAGTCACCCACACGAGTGAGCTGCGGCAACGTCGCTGCCTGGTCGAGCGCCGATGTCCAATCGTATCCCGGCCAACGATGGATCACGACGTAATGAATGCCGAGGTCTTGCAGCATTCCGACGTTCGTCGCGTTGACGAGAGACGGCGTGGTTGTGCCCCCGTGGATGGCGACCAGCATCTCGATGTCTCGCTGCGGAATGAAGCTGGTGTAGGCAGCCACGATCGGATCCCAATGCCGGGTCGAGAAGTAAATCTCGCGAATCGACCAGCCGATGTTGGTCCACAAGCCGTTGGCTGGAAACTCCATGACCGGAGCCCTTGGCTGAGTCGCCAACCAGTCGTAGACCGCGGTGGAGTTTGTGTCCTTCGGTACCGTGACGGTCCTGACGGTGACCCTGAGCTCAACTGCCGCGCCGATCAACAAGACCGCGACGAGAGCGGTTCCCACCAGCAGCACCCGCCGCTCCGGCAGGCGGTTGCGGAGCAGTTTCCAGAGCGCGGCCAGCCCCAGTCCGGCCAGGATCTCGACGCCGATGAGCGTGACCATGCCGAACCGGGCCACGTCGCGCATTGCGTCGAATCCCGGTAGGTAGACGTACAAGAAGTAATACGGCAGGCGATAGCGCTGACCACCAGTGACCGTATACGGACCGAGCGACAGCACGAACCCGGCGAGCGCGATCACCGCCGCGTAGATCGTCCAGCGCGGCCAGAACCGCATGCCGAGCCCCAGGCCCGCGATCGCGGCCAGGCTCGCGATCACTCCGGGAAAGAGTGGGTTCGGATAGGCGGATGGCAGGATCTGAACTGCCCGCCAGAAGGGGCTTCCGGGGCTAATTGAGCCGTACGATTGCAGCGTCGCCGACATCTCGCTCACGGTCGCCAGGCTGCGGCTGAAGCCGTACTCGCGATCGACGCGCAGGCGCGCCAGCGCCGCGGGCAGTTCCGCCAGGGCCGGAAGCGCCACGACGGCTGCCAGTCCAGCGAAGAGCCCGAGCGAGAGACGTCTGCGCTCTTGCCAGAGGAGCACGACGATCGCGCAGCCGACGATCAATCCGGCCATTACCCCCAGGGTGTCGGAAGCGAGGACCTGGATTGCAAGGAAGACGGCGCTCAAGATGGCGTCGAGCGGACGCCTGCGCCGCGCAAACCGCGCCAGTGACCAGAGCGCCATCAGCCCCCAGCCGTAGCTCAGCAAATTCAGGTGACTCAGATGCCCGAAGCGATAGGGCACGAAAGCGGAGACGAACCCGGCAAGGACGGCGGCGCCCGTCTCGCCAGTCAGTTCCTGGATGAGGAGCGCCACACCGATGCCCACCAGAAAATAGCTTCCCATGAGCATCAGGTTGTAGGAGAGGACGTCGTTTCCACTCACGATCTGAATCGGCCAGGCGATCACGCTGGTGCTGATTCGTGGCTCGGAAAAGAGTAACGAGTCGGCGAATGGATAGCCGGTGTTGCCGTCCCAGAGATGCGCCGGGTCGGTAACAAGTTGGTGCTGGACCCAGCGCATGGTCCAGATCTCATAGAGTGGATCACCGAGATCCTGCACCGCGCTCCCCGCGTGCAACGGGAGTGGCCACATCATCGCGACCGTGAAGATCAGAAAAGCGCACACCAGCACGATAGGGCGCGACCTGGACATGAGCCCGGCCAGCCAGGGACGTCCGCGCCAGCGCTGGGGGATGGTGAGGCCATCGACAGGTTCGTTCACTTCGTGCATTTCAACGCGGTGAGCGCCTCACGGTTGCTGCAAGATGGTATCTGAGAAGTCACTCAACCCCAGCCAAGCTCGGTGAAGCCGCGATCGAAGTAGACGAGCGGGTCGTCCGTACCTCCAAGTTCACCACGACGTGCCTTGCCGACGAAGATAGTGTGGTCACCGCCGTCATAGGAGCCCCACGCGTCACACTCGATGAATGCCACTGAGCGGTCAATAAGCGGCAGCCCCGACTCGCTCAGCCGGTGCGGAACGCGACTGAAGCGCGGGTCAGCCAGCGGCGTCTGACCGGAGAACTGCTCGGCCAGGAACGTCTGCTCTCGCGACAGGATGTTGACCGCGAAGGCGGTCGCCGACGTGATCAGATCGTGGCTCTGGATGGATTTATCGATGCAGACCAGCACCAGCGGCGGCTCGAGCGACACGGAACAGAACGACGAGACGGTCACACCGTGGAAACCGCGTTCGTCGGCGGTCGTCACGACGGTGACGCCCGACGCGAACTTCGAAACCACTTCTTTGAACTGATCACGATCGAGCACGTCGTTCCCCCTCCGCGAGAGCGTGACGCCAGGCGGGTCGTCACCAGTATACGGAAGCTCCGAGCGCGTTCGTGGATCGGTGAGGGCTGGGGCGACATATCGCATTAGCTGAAGATCAGCACGACGACACGATCACGTGGCGGTCGGGTTGTCGCGGGGCCGGAGCCGCACTAGGATGGGGCGGGGCCGCGACCGCGATCGACGTTTGAGAGGTCACTCGGCGCTGGGTGTCCGCGGAAATGGACGCGCTCGTCATGAAAGGACGTCCCGCGATTGAGCAACGATGCGAACTCGCGCCGCTATCGAGTTGGGATCGACATCGGCGGCACGTTCACCGACATCGTGATCGTGGCTCCCGACGGCTCGATCTCGCCCATAAAAGTCCTGTCGACGCCCGACGACTATAGCAGGGCGGTCATCGACGGTCTGGGCCGGCTCGTCCGGCGAGCGTCCGTTGGCGCGCAGCAGATCGAAGAGCTTGTGCACGGGACGACGGTCGCGACGAACGCGATTCTCGAGAAGCGCGGCGCCCGCACAGCGTTGATCACGACCGCGGGATTTCGTGATGTGCTCGAGATTCGACGCGTGCGCATGCCACAGCTCTATAACATCCAGTGGGCGAAACCAGAGCCACTGGTGCCGCGCTATCTGCGGTTCGAGGTGAACGAGCGCATCGACTCGAACGGCGACGTGCTGGTGCCGCTCGACGAGGCAATGGTGTGCGACATCGTTGAGGCGCTTCGTCGCGAGGCAGTCGAAGCGGTCGCGATCTGCCTGATCAACGCATACGTGGATCCCACGCATGAGCAACGCGTGGCTGCGATCCTCCGAGATCAGTTGCCGAACGTGCGCCTGAGCGTCTCATCCGACATCACCCGGGAACTGAAAGAGTTCGAGCGCACCAGCACCGCCGTCATCGATGCGTACGTCAAGCCGGTGGTTGATGAATACCTGTCGTCGCTCGAATCGAGCCTGAGTAGGGACGGGATCGACTCACGGTTGCTGGTGATGCAATCGAACGGGGCGGTGATGAGTGTCGACGCTGCCCGAGACCATCCCTGTTTCCTGATCGAGTCGGGGCCAGCCGCGGGAGTCATTGCGGGACGGGCGCTGGCCGAACGCGTCGCCGAACCGAATCTCATTACCTTCGACATGGGAGGCACAACCGCCAAGGCTGCCTTGATCGAACACGGCCGGGTAGGACTGACCGATGAGTATGAGGTTGGCGCCGGGATCACCGTCGGAACCCGGTTGATGAAGGGCGACGGCTACCTGTTGCGTATCCCGGCCGTCGATCTGGCCGAAGTGGGTGCCGGCGGTGGGTCCGTTGCCTGGGTCGATGCCGGGGGGCGGCTCCAGGTCGGGCCGCACAGTGCTGGAGCTGCTCCCGGTCCGGCCTGCTACGGGCTGGGCGGTGAGGAAGCAACGATCACCGACGCGAATGTGGTGCTCGGCTACATCGATCCGGGGCAATTCGCCGGGAAAACGGCTGCGATCGACCCCGATCTCGCATGGCGGGCTCTTCAACGTCTGGCCGAAAAGCTGGGCATGACGACACTGGATACGGCATTGGCGGTCCACGTCGTCGGTAACGCGCGCATGAGCCGTCCGATCCGCGCGGTTACGGTCGAACGAGGACTCGACGTGCGCGACTTCACACTCCTGGCCTTTGGCGGTAGCGGGCCGATCCACGCTGCGAGCCTCGCCGCTGAGCTTGGAATCAAGCGACTGTTGATCCCGCCGTTGGCCGGTGTGTTCAGCGCGATCGGCTTGAGCCTGGCACATGCCGGGCACCATTTCGTGCGTACCTTCCGGCGCAGAATCGACACGCTGCCAGCCCGGGAGTTTCGGGAGGCGTGCGCCGACCTGGAACGAGAGGCAGGGCAGCAGCTGCAAAGGCTGAACTATCCGCCCGGTGAAGTCAGGTTCGAGACATCGGCTGACTTGCGCTACGTCGGGCAAGCATTCAACCTGACGGTCGATCTGGGCGACACGATCTCGGACCCCGCGACCGCACTGGAAGGCGCGGTGAAAGAGTTCGGCGCGCAGCACCAGCGCACCTATGGGCACCGGGCCGACGGGGACCCAGTCGAGATCGTTAACATTCGGCTGCGGGCTTCAATCGACACCAGTACCGTCTGGCCGAATTACGTTGCGCTGAGTGTCGATCACGCGGAACAGAGACCATCACGAAGGATGCTCTTCCAGCGCGACGACGGGTTGATCGAGACTCCGGTCGTTCAGCGAGCCGCACTTGTTGAAGTCCTGGATGGTCCGCTTGCGATTGAGGAGCCGGACACGACAATCGTGGTCCCGCCAGGGTGGTGGGCATCGCTCGATCAGTGGAGCAACGTACGGATCGAGCTCGGAGTCCGGGACCGATGAGCGACGATTTCGCGATCGACCCGATCGAGTTCGAATTGATCCACAATGGACTCAGTTCGATCGTCGATGACATGGCGCTGACTATTGTGCGCACCGCGTACTCCAACGTCGTGCGCGACAACATGGACTTCTCGACTGCCCTGTGTGACCGTCACGGGAACCTCGTTGCCCAGGGGTTGACGATCCCGCTGCACCTCGGATCAGTGCCGGACGCCATGGAATCGTTCATTCGCGAATTCGGCGACGATATCGCCGAGGGCGACGTCTGGATCATGAACGACCCATTCTCGGGCGGCATGCACCTGCCCGATGTCTTCGTGGTGAAGCCGATCGTCGCGGCCGGCGGCGAACTGTGTGGATTCGCGGTCACGATCGCGCACCAGACCGACATCGGCGGCCGCGTAGCGGGCGGGAACGCCTCTGACTCAACCGAAATCTATCAGGAAGGCGTGCGGATTCCGCCGCTACGCATGTACCGGCGGGGTAAGCCGAACGAGACCTTCTTCAAGCTGTTCCTCACGAATGTGCGGGTACCCGACAAGGTAATGGGCGACCTGCGCGCCCAGCTTGCCGCCTGCCGCATCGGCGCGCAGCGACTACTCGAAATGACCCAACGTCACGGTCGCGATCGATTTGACCGTTATCTCGAGGAACTCCTTGACTACACCGAACGACTCGTGCGTTCCGAGATCGAGCGGATGCCCGACGGTCGCTTCGAGTTCGTCGATTACATAGACGATGACGGCATCAATGCGGACCCGATCGTGATCAAGGTGGCGCTGACGATCGACGGCGATGCGATGCTGGTCGACTTCACTGGAACCTCGCCTCAGGTCAAAGGGGCCATCAACTCGACCTTTTCCGTCACCAAGTCCATGGCCTACGCGGCCGTCCGCTGCGTGCTGCCGGGTGAAATCCCGAACAATGCGGGCCTGTTTCGCGCGATTGCGGTCACCGCACCACCCGGGACGATCGTTCATGCCGTGCCACCCGCCGCTGTCGCGGCGAGGGGCCTGACCGCCTTCCGCATGGGTGACGCTCTTCTTGGCGCCCTGGCTCAGGTAGTTCCTGATCGCGCCATAGCGGCCGGTGAAGGGGGCAACAGCGGGATTTCGATCGGCGGTTACGATCGAGATCGGCGCCCGTTCATTTACGTGGAATTCGTCTGCGGGTGCTGGGGAGCGAGAGCGGGTCAGGACGGTATCGACGGCGTCACCAACGTCTTTTCGGACCTGTCGAACAATCCTGTCGAGGTGATCGAGGCCGAGCATCCACTGCGGATTGACGCCTACGAACTGATTCCGGATTCGGGCGGGCCGGGGAAATTTCGTGGCGGCATGGGTATCCGCAAGCGCATTACCTTCCTCGAAGCAGAGGCGGTGCTGCAGGTGCGCAGCGATCGAATGCGGCACCGGCCATACGGGCTCGATGGCGGTCGACCGGGCGCCGCGACTCACAATCTTCTCGTGCGTGCGGGCACTGAACGTGACATGCCGTCAAAATTCACGGAGTGGATCAGGCGGGGCGACACGCTGGATCACTTTCAAGCCGGCGGCGGCGGATACGGCAATCCGTTCGAGCGCGATCCAGCGCTGGTATTAGCCGACGTTCGTAACGGACTCGTATCACTCGCGCGCGCCAAACTCGACTACGGTGTCGTGATCGACTCCAGCACCTGGACCGTGAATCCGATAGCGACTCACGATCTTCGGTCACGACGTGACGAGCACGACGGGGAGTTGGTTCCTCCGCGCGATTAGGTGCCCACCCCCGACCAGGCTGGACCGCTGGGGAACTCATATCGCGCCAGGGACGCTGGTTTCATGGTGATGCTGTAGCCTGGGGCGGCCGGCGGCACGTAGCGCCCATCGCGGATCAGGACTGGATCGACGAAATGCTCATGAAGATGATCGACGTATTCGATCACCCGGTTTTCGAGGGAGGCGCTGACGGCCACGTAGTCGAAGATTGACAGGTGCTGGACGTATTCACACAGTCCGACTCCCCCGGCATGCGGGCAGACCGGCACGCCGAATTTGGCGGCCATGAGCAGAACCGCCAGCACTTCGTTCACTCCGCCCAGCCGGCAGCTGTCGATCTGGCAGAACGAGATCGCGTGGCTCTGAAGTAATTGCTTGAACATGACGCGGTTGGCGCAGTGCTCGCCCGTGGCGACACCGACTGGCGCCACGGCTCGCGCGACGGCGGCGTGGCCGAGCACGTCGTCCGGATGCGTCGGCTCTTCGATCCACCAGGGGTTAAAGGCTTTCAATCGCTCCATGGCTGCGATAGCTTCGTTGACGTCCCAGTGCTGGTTTGCGTCCACCATGAGTTTGCGAGCCGGGCCGATCTCCTCGCGCACGATCGCCGCCCGGCGAACATCGTCGTCAATATCGGCGCCGACCTTCATCTTGAAGACGTCCCAGCCGCTGGCGATCGCCTCCCGGCACAAACGTCGCAGTTTTTCGTCATCGTAGCCGAGCCAACCAGCCGACGTCGTGTAGGCCGGATAGCCCACGTCGCGGATGTGCGCTTCGCGCTCCGGTTTGCCTGCCGCCTGGCCGCTGGAGGATCTGCAGCGCTTCGGCGGGCGTGATGGCATCGGTGATGTAGCGGAACGGAACGCAACGAACGATCTCGTCCGGCTCCATGTCGACCAGCAGTTTCCAGAGTGGTTTGCCCTCGCGTTTGGCCCAGAGATCCCAGACAGCGTTAACGATGGCCGCGGTGGCCAGGTGGATGGCCCCTTTGTCCGGCCCGATCCAGCGAAGCTGGCTATCGCCAGTGATCATTGACCAGAACCGGCCCATGTCAGCCGTGAAGGATTCAAGTGTTTTGTTCAGCACCAGCGGCTTCAATGCGTGCACTGCGGTCACGCAGATCTCGTTGCCGCGCCCGATGGTGAAGGTCAGGCCGTTTCCTTCGAGTCCGTCCGGGTGGTCGGTCTCGAGCGTCACGTAGGTCGCCGAGTAGTCGGGGTCGGGGTTCATGGCGTCGGAGCCGTCGAGCTCGCGCGACGTCGGAAACCGGACATCGCGCACCGTCAATCCCGTTATCGTGGTCGGCATGAACAATCCTCCGAAAAATCCTCGCGGCGAGGGCCTATGATCTCACGCTGTTGCGCAACTGCAGATCCCCGACCGAGATGTCGACGTCGTCACCGGCCCGTAACGAGAACTCGTCGGGCGGAACGATGCCGGTGCCGGTCATGAGGAACCCGCCGTTCGGAAATGACAGCTCGACGCCGGTGTAACGCACCAGGTCCTCAAACGATCGCTTCATCATGGAGGTGTTCGTCTCGCCCCGGAATATCTCTGACCCCTCACGGAAGATCCTCATCTGGATCGGCAGCTCACGCATGGCATCGGCGCCGCAAATGACGATTCCGGGTCCCAACGAACATGCCCCGTCATAGCATTTGGCTTGCGGCAGGTAGAGTGGGTTCTCCCCCTCGATCGAACGGGACGAGGCGTCGTTGCCGGCGCAGTAGCCGATGATGTCGAGATCGCGATTGAAGATCAGCACCAGTTCCGGTTCCGGCACACTCCAGGTGCTATCCCGCCGTACGCGAATTGATTCCTCATGACCGGCGACTCGCCACCCCGGGGCCTTGAAGAAGACCTCGGCCCGTTCGGCATCGTAGACCTTCTGGTAGATGTCGTTCACGGTCGATTCGGCCATGCGCGCGTCCCGGCTTCGCAGGTACGTGACGCCGCTGGCCCACACCTCCAGGTGCGGATCGATGGGCGGCAGCAACGTTTCCGGCACCTCGCCTGCCGCGGGGAGCCGCGCCAGGATGTCGATCGCGGCCGGAGCGGAGAGCTCCAACCAGCCGCTGAGCGAAAACGACCGGGGCAGAAACTCGCCGTCGCGGGCCCAACGCGCTCCGTCGGACGTCAGGTGTCGGGTCAGATACATCGGGCATCCTTCCAAATATCAGGCAGGCAACTCCGGCATCCGCTGGGCGGACGCGGCGCACATGTTCGATTCAGTCCATCTCATCGAAGGCGTCGGCGATCATGTCGCCGATGACGAGCGAGGAGGTGGCGGCCGGCGATGGCGCGTTGCGCACGTGGAGCACGCGCTTCTCGCGATCGACGACGAAGTCGTCGACGAGATTGCCGTCCTCACTGAGCGCTTGAGCGCGTACGCCGGACGGCCCAGGCAACAGGTCCCCCATCTCCAGTTCCGGAACGTACTTCTGCAGCGAGGCCAGGAAGCGGGATTTGCTGAGGTCACGTGCCATCTCGTCGAGGCCGGTGCGCCAGTGCTTGCGCGCGAAGTTGCGAAAGCCGCCGAAGCGCGCCATGTCGCCTAAATCATTCATCTGGATCGTCCCGAATCGGTACCCTTCGCGCGAGAACGCCAGCACGGCATTCGGGCCGAGCCAGAGATCGCCATTCATGCGCGGGGTGAAGTGGACGCCGAGAAATGGGAAGCGAGGGTCGGGAACCGGATAGATATTGCCGCGCACCAGGTTTCGTCGTTCCGGCCGCAGGATGAAGTAGTCGCCGCGAAACGGAACGATGCGTGGCTCGAGCGGGGCGCCCGTCATCGCCGCGACGCGGTCGGCATAGACTCCCGCGCAGGTGATGACGCGTTGCGTCTCGAAATCACCCTGGGTCGTGCAGACCAGCGTTCGGGTCGCCCCGCGGACGATGCTCACGACTTCGTGACCGGTCAGGATCTGGCCGCCGAAGTTCCGCACGTCATCCGCGTACGACGCGGCGACGGTACGGTAATCGACGATTCCCGTCTTTGGCGACAGAATCGCGCGCACGCCGGTGACGTGTGGCTCGATCTCGCGCAACTCAGCGGCGTCGATCATTCTGAGCCCGGGCACGCCATTGGTTTGCCCACGTTCGAACAGCGCCTGCAGCCGGGGTAGTTCCGATTCATCCGTGGCGACGATCACTTTGCCGCAAAGCTTGAATGGGATCTCATGCTCGTCGCAGTACTCCAGCATTCTGGCGGCGCCTGCCACACAGGCCCGGGCCTTGAGGGAACCGGGAGCGTAATAGATGCCGGAATGGATGACCCCGCTGTTGTGGCCGGTCTGGTGATCGGCGATGTGGCTCTCTTTGTCAAGGACGACGATACGCTCGTTGGGATGACGCCGGAGGATCTCGCGAGCAGCGGCCAGTCCGACGATGCCCGCGCCAATCACGACGGTGTTGCCGGACCAGTTCACGCCGCTCCGATGTGTTCCGTTCATACCCGCGCTATCGCTCATCTCGCCCCCTCGTGAACAGCGATCTTCGTTTTGATGCTTGCTCGGTCGTTTCCGCCAGTGTACGGGATATTCGACGCAGGGGGGAGCATGTACGCGGCTCGCCGCACCCGAACATCACAACGCTCGAATTCGACCGAACAGAGTATCATGCCCGCGGCTGTAGGAGCGGGCACGAGCTGAAGAAAGGAATGACGGACTCTGATGCCGACACCAATGTTCGATCTGGTGAAGACGCTGACCGAGATCCCGGGACCGATTGGACAAGAAGACGAAGTGCACGAATGGTGCGCGAACCATTGGTCCGGGTTCGCGGAGCACGTTGAAGTCACGCCGGTCGGGAACGTCGTGGCCCGCGTCGGCGGCGAGGGCCCGAGTCTAATCGTGTTAGCTCACGGTGACGAGTTGGCGTTGATGGTGAAGTCGATCTCGGACAACGGCCTACTCCGCGTCTGGCCCGCATTTCGAGACACCCGTGGCAAGCCGCCGCATTGGTACAGCCCGGTCAATCAGCCGGTCGCGGTCCTGTCCGAAACGGGCCCGATCGACGGCCAGCTCTGCTACGCCAGCGGTCACGTGATCGGAAGCACGGCCGACAAAGACTTCTTCACCTGGGATGACTGGTTTGTCGACCTTGGCTACTCGAGCCGCGAGAAGGTCGAGAGCCTCGGCATCCACCCCGGCACGAGGCTGTGCGTCAATCCACCGACGCGTCGCCTGGGCGACACCATTGTCGGCAAAGCGATGGATAACCGCGCCGCTCTGGCGATCGCGACGTCGGTCGGTGAACGTGCAAACGCCGCCGCGCTCCGGTATCAGCTCTGGATCGGCTCATCCGTTCAAGAAGAAAATGGCCTGCTGGGGGCCTCGAGCATTCCGGAGATCCACCCGTTCAACGCCGCGATCGCCCTGGACGTCGGACTGTGCGGCGATGTGCCGGGAACCAAGACCGAGAGTCATCCTTCGAAGCTCGGCGCCGGCCCGATCATCGTGCATCAGGACTCGTCGGTTCACTACTCGCATCGCATGTCGATGGCGCTCGTCGACGCCGGACAAGCGGCGGGCATTCCCACCCAGCAAGCGGTCTTTCAGAATTACGGCAGTGACGGCGCCGAGTTGATCCGTCGTGGCATCGAGACCGTCCTGCTCACGTTCCCTACCCGGTACACGCACTCGCCCAACGAAATGGTGACCGAACAGGATCTGGTACACTGCGTCGACCTGATTCTGGCGTTTCTCGAACGTGAGCCGTTGCCTGTGCGCTGGCAGGCACGCTGACGCGGAATGCTCGGAGAACAGCATCTCCAACGTCGCGTAAAATTGGCTGGGCGCGGAATTACTCCGACGTACCTGGCAAGACCTGATGGCGACTGGACTCGAAGAGGGGGAAGATTTTCGCACGATGAGTATCGCTGACGTTGTTGCAACCGCAGTACGCAACTATAAGGATCTCGAGCCGACTGAAGTGCCGCAGGATGTCTCACCGGAAGCTGCCGCGACGATCATTCCCGATCCGCTGGCCTTTTCGCTCGGCTGGGTTCTGGCCGACGTGATTGTGGCCAACCGGTATCGCGACTCGGGCGTCGATGCGTTGCCGATCTGCCATCCTGAAAACGGCTGGGATCGAATTCTTCTGACCCGGCGCGTAAGCTGCAATTTCTGCGCGCAGGAATCGGCGGACTCGTTCGGCACGCTCATGCTGACGGGCGAAGACGCTCCGATTTTCATCTCTCCGGAAGGGAACACGCTTCCGCTCGGCGCGCTGTTGCGCGAGGACCCGGACCAGGCGGTCGCAAAGCTGCTGGAACAGGTTCCGCAGGTCGGGCTTTTGCCGGGCGAGCACGCCGGTTGCTGGCATGAGCGCGCCGTGAAGTATCCGGATATCTACCATGCCGTGGCGAGCGCGATCATCGAGAATCCGGGTCTGATTGCCCTGCGCGAGATCTTCGTCGACGAGGTGCAATTCGAGGGCACGTTCCACCCGATCTACTTGATGACTGGCGCCCTCACCAAGGGGATGACCTACAACTGGTTCGCCATCGAGAGTCCCGACTACGTGGCGTTCTTCATGGTTGACGGCGCTTCGACGATCTATCAGACGGATGCCGGGAACTGGGCATCGGTCGGTAAACAGCTCAATGAGGAAGATCGCGACGGCATCCGCCGCCGAATCTTCTCCTGGCTTCGCATCGAGGGAAAGCCGGACCGGGCGACGATCGACTAGCGCGTTTAGGGTCACTGCCCTGAGCCGACAGCCCTCACCCCTGGCCCCTCTCCCGAGTTCGGGAGAGGGAAATCAGCACAGCGAGCCGGGGTGAGGGCTCGTGCTCAGTATTTCGCCAGCACTCGCGCCAGTTCGACCAGCTGCGGGTCGAGCGGGTTCGAGCGGCCGACGACCTCGTCGAGCGGGGTCGCGGTCACCTGTCCGTCGCGGAGACCGACGAGATTGCCGTAATCGCCGCCTGCCAGGCGTTCGACCGCTCCCGCCCCGAAGCGAGTTCCGAGCAGGCGGTCGAAAGCGCCTGGTGCGCCGCCACGCTGGACGTGTCCCAGGATGGTCGCGCGGAACTCGAAGCCGAGTCGTGCGCGATGTTGAGCGAAATACTCCGCGAGTCGAGCCGCGTTGTAGGATGCTCCCTCGGCGACGACGACGATGGCGTGCGCCTTGCCGCGTTCGTAGGCGCGGTGCACGATCTCGGCCAATTCTTCGGGGTTGAGCTCGAATTCCGGGATCACGACCGCTTCGGCGCCGCCCGCGATCCCCGCGGCCAGCGCGATGTAGCCACAATGCCGCCCCATCGTCTCGACCAGGAAGGCACGACGGTGAGACGACGCGGTTACCTTCAGCCGGTCGATCGCTTCGAGTGCGATGTTGAGGGCCGTATCCACGCCAATCGTGATTTCGGAGCCGGCCAGGTCGTTGTCGATGGTGGAGGCAATGCCCACGACGGGAAAGCCCATTTTCCAGAGCGCGTGAGCGCCGGTCTGCGTCCCGTTGCCGCCGATGATGACCAATCCGTCAACGCCGATGCGCTCGAGCGAGTTCAGCGCGGCGCGACGTCCTTCCTCGGTTCTGAACTCGTCGCTGCGGGCGCTGCCCAGTATCGTACCGCCTCGCTGGATGATCCCTCCGACATCGCGGGCTCCGAGAATCATGAAATCGCCCGCGATCAGTCCGGAGTATCCGCGCCGGAAGCCGACGACCTCCCAGTCCCGGTCGATCCCGGAACGGGTGACCGCGCGAATCGCGGCGTTCATTCCAGCCGCGTCACCCCCGCTCGTCAAGACGGCGATTCGCTTCATGTCTGGAATCCACTCTTCCTCAGGTCCAAGTTTTCATTGCTCGAAGGTTACACGATCCGCTCCGCAGGTCCATAATTCGCGGTCCGTCGGTTCGGTGTGGTCCTCTAAACGGCCAGCGCCTCGGAGAACGCCCGCGGCGTGAATTCCGGAACCGGCTGGCCGAGGATCTCATTGATTCGTTCCTGATCGAGCGTCTCTTCGCTGATGAGCACCTCCGCCAGGTGGTTCAGTTCGCTGCGATGCTCGGCGAGAGTCGTTCCCGACTTTTCTTCCGCCTCGCGCAGCAGGCGCTGGATGGCAGCCTCCGAGCGGTTCAGCATCTCCTCGCTGAGGTTCTGATCCTGTGTGATCTCCCGTCCGAGGAAGACGTGTTCTTCGCCGGTGCCGAGGAAGAACGGACCGACCTCGTCGCTCATGCCCCACAGTCCGACCATGCGACGAGCGAGACTCGTCGCCTCCTTCAAGTCGTTCTGAGCTCCGGTCGTGGTCTCATGTGCGACGAGTTGCTCAGCGGCCCGGCCACCCATCAGGATGGCGAGTCTGCCGATGAGGTACTCGCGCGAATAGTTGAAACGATCATCAACGGGCGTCTGCACGGTGATGCCGAGTGATTGCCCGCGCGGGATGATGCTGATCTTGCGTAACGGGTCAGCCCCCGGAGTAAGGTGCGCGACCAAGGCGTGTCCGGCTTCGTGGAAGGCAACGATCCGTTTCTCCTGATCGCTCATCAGCAGCGGTCGCTCTACCCCGAGCAGGATTTTGTCGAGTGCGGCATCGAAGTCGCCGCGGTCGACTGACGGCTTGCCGCGACGTGCCGCGATAAGAGCGGCCTCATTGACCAGGTTCGCCAGGTCGGCGCCGGAGAATCCGGAGGTGACAGCGGCGATCTGATCGAGCTCTACTCCTGGTGCGACCACAATCCCCTTGCGGTGGATGCTGAGAATTGCGGAGCGCCCCCGTCTATCCGGCAGCCCGAGTGCGACCTGACGATCGAAGCGTCCGGGTCGCAGCAGTGCCGGGTCAAGGACGTCAGGGCGGTTGGTGGCGGCAATGACGATCACGTCCTGATGCGCTTCAAAGCCATCCATCTCAACCAAAAGCTGATTTAGCGTCTGCTCTCGCTCGTCGTTGCCGCCGCCGATTCCGGCGAACCGCTGCCGCCCGACAGCGTCGAGCTCATCGACGAAGATGATCGAGGGGGCCGCTTCCTTCGCCCGCTCGAACAGATCACGCACACGCCCCGCGCCGACGCCGACGAACATCTCAACGAACTCGGAGGCGCTGACCGTAAAGAACGGAACTTGCGCCTGACCGGCGACCGCCTTCGCCAGCAGGGTTTTGCCGGTGCCTGGAGGGCCGACCAGCAGGATGCCCCGCGGCAATCTGGCGCCGATCTCGTGATATTTGGCGGGATTGACCAGGAAGTCGACGACCTCCGACAGTTCGGCTTTGGCCTCGTCCTCGCCGGCAACGTCGGCGAACGTGACGAGCGGTCGTTTCTCGTCATACAGGCGTGCCTTGGAGCGAGAGAAACCAAACATCTCCTGGCGCCCTTTGTTCATTCCGGAGCTGCGCATGATCAGGAGAAAGAAGCCGCCGAGGAGAAGAACCGGCAATCCAAATGTGAGCAGTAGTGACCAGATCGAGCTGGACGTCGTTTGCGCGGTGATCGGGACGTTGTGCTCGTCCAGCAGATTGACGACGTCCGCTTCGACACCGTTCGGCATCGTGGTCCGAAACGTTCTGCCGGTGCTGATGTCGTCGGCGGCGACGGTATCCGGAATTGGCTGGTTTGTATCGAGGATCTGGTCTCCGGCGAGCCGTTTCTCAACGACGAATGAACCGTTGAGCTGCTGTCCCTTGATCGTCACGGACGCGACCTGGTCGGAACGCACCTGGCTCAGAAATCCAGAGTACGAGATATCGAGCGGTGCCGCGCCACGCGGATAGGACGAGAAGACGTAAATCGCGACGACGATAATCGCCGTCAGGATCACCCAGCCCAACCAGCTGTAGCGATTGAAACCCGGGGAGCCAGGTGGTTCTTTCTCACTGCCGGGTCGACGATCTCGATCCCTGACCGGTGGCTTCGCGTTCATGTGCCGTCCGTTCCGTGTATCGCGTCAGGCCGGGCTGATGGTTCGAGTGTGTACCTGCTGTACCACCGTGACCGCCGCTCGCCTGACCCCCCTCTCTCAAACGCATGCACCCTTGCCGCAATCTGGTCTCCAACTTCGGAGGGTGCCGGTGGATGCCGGTCGATTGCGCCTGACATCTGCGATAAATGTAGCCTTGGGCGTGTCGCGCCGGTGTGGGAAACAATGGATCACTGTTACAGATTCGCAACACTCGAGCAAATAGCGGTGGGCAAGCGCGACAGACTGACAGACGTAACGACGTCGGGCATGCCTGCGGTTGGCTGTTGACATTCTTGCGGCGACCCGACACGATCCGCAGGCGAGGCGTTCTTCGTGTCCGTCCGGAACCGGCTACAGTGGAGAGGACCCAACCGTGTTCGAGCCATCTCTCGCGGTGCAGCGCATCGAGGCGACCAGCCAGCGACCATCGCGACGTCCGGGAAAAGGCGTCATCTCTCTGGCGTCGGGTGATCCCGATTTTCAGACGCCCGACTACATCCGGCAAGCACTGATCGATGCCATTTCGGCCGGCTATTCCCATTACGCGGACGGACAAGGCGACCCCGAACTGCGCGCCGCGCTGGCCGCGAACGCCTCGATCGTTGCTGGTGCAGAGATTCGGCCCACTCAGGTGCTCGTGACTCATGGCGGCAGTGCCGCGCTAACGGCGGCAATCGTCGCAACAGTCAATCCTGGCGACCGGGTGCTCATTCCGGAGCCAACCTACTCGCTGTACGCGGATCTGACGCGGATGATCGGCGCCGAGCCCATCTTCATCCCGCAGACCGCTGATTTTCACCTCGACCTTGACGCCATCGAAGCTGAAGCGACGAAGGGCGCCAGCCTGCTCGTGCTGTGTCATCCGTGCAATCCGACCGGCGTCATCTACCAGAACGAGGAGTTACAGGCGCTCGGTCGTCTCGCGTCGAAATATGACTTTCTCGTGCTGTCCGACGAGGCCTATGACCACATCGTCTTCGGCGGACACCCATTCACCTCGACGCTGGCCATCGACGAATTGCGTGACCGGCTAATGTACTGCCAGACCTTCTCCAAGACGTACGCCATGACCGGCTGGCGCGTTGGCTATCTGGTCGCCCCTGCCGCGATCGCGACGGCCGCTTCACGTATCCATCGCACACTGGTTGGCCCCATGAACTCCGCGGTGCAACGCGCGGCACTGGCGGCGGTCACGACCGAGAGCGATTGGCCCGAGCGGATGCGAGCCGAGTACGAGGAGCGCCGCGCGTTGGTGATGAAGCTTATGGCCGACGTTCCCGGAGTCAGCATTCGACCGCCGGACGGCGCCTTCTATGCGTTCATCAAGTATGAAGGTGCGACCTCTCCACTTGAGGTCGTCGAGACGGCCCATGATATGGGAGTCGCGGTGCGCGCCGGGACCGAGTACGGTCCATCCGGCGACGGCTATGTGCGCGTTGCCTTCGCGACTGACCGAGAGCGCCTCAGCGAGGGTCTGCTCCGGTTACGCTCGTTGCTGGCGTCTCTCTCATCCTGAACCGTCCTGATCGTTGGAGCGCGATCCTGGAGCAACTCGTGAACGCAGACGTCACCCAATATCTCGACGCGCATCTCGACGACTATATGGCGGATCTGCGACTGCTGGCTGGAATCGACTCCGGCAGCGACGACAAGGCCGGTGTCGATGGCGTCGTGGACTGGCTGGAGACGCGATTCCGGGGAATCGGTTGCGTCGTTGAGCGGGATCGGCAGCCCCGGCTCGGCGATAATCTGATCGCGCGCCTGCGTGGCTCGGGAGGGGCCAGGATCCTCTTGCTGGGGCACGCGGATACGGTCTTCCAACGCGGCACCGCCGCCGAGCGGCCACTGCGCGTCGATGGCGACCGGGTGCTGGGTCCCGGCACCTGTGACATGAAGGCCGGTCTCCTCTCCGGCATCCATGTCTTCGAGGCATTGCGGTCGGCGGGTTGGGATCGCTTCGGGCAGATCAGCTTTCTGATCGTCTCGGACGAAGAGACAGCCGAGCGCGCATCACTGTCGCTGATCGAGCGAGAAGGAGCCACTCACGACGCGGTCCTGACGCTGGAAGCGGCGCGAGAGAACGGCGACATCGTCACCGCGAGGAAGGGCGTACGCTGGTTCACCGTCGAAGCGATCGGGCGCTCCGCCCATGCCGGAGTCGAGCCTGAGAAGGGCAGCAGCGCTACGCTGGCGCTGGCCGGCTTCATCGTGGCGGCAGCCAGGCTCAACGATATGAAGCCCGGCATGACGGTGAATACCGGAGCCGTCAGCGGCGGAGGCTCGCCGAGCGTGGTGGCGGACCGGGCCCGCGCGCGCTTCGATCTGCGGGCGTGGACCGACGTCGAGCTCGATGACTTGGAAGCGGCGTTCCGCTCGCTCGGAACCCGCGATTTTGTCCCAGGCGTGACGCTGAACGTGAGCCTCGAGCCCGGCTCCGATTGTCCGGCCATGCCCCGCACGACGGGGGTAGCTGACCTGGAGCGGATGGCTATCGAGATCGCGGAGGGACTGGGATTTGATTTACGCGGCGCCGCCACCGGAGGAGCATCAGACATCAGCTTTGCCGCGAGGGGTGGCACGCCGGGACTCGACGGCCTGGGACCGATCGGCGGTCTCGACCACGGCCCGGCTGAGTACATCCTGCTCAGCAGCGTCGTGCCGCGTCAGGTGCTGCTCGCCAGCCTGCTCGTCGCCATCGCTCAACAGTCGCCGCGACGTTTTGCGCTGCTTGGTCATGATGGATGAGCCGAATGACTTGGACGGATCATGAATAGAAATCCGGATGTCGTGCCTGAACAGATCGAGATCACCGTGTCGCCGACCAGGGATCTCGATGAGCAAACCAGGACTGAAATCATCGATCTCTGTAACGCCGCCTTCAACCAGGAAGGTTTCAACGTGCTATTCCAGTTGGTGGAGGGTTCCACCGATCCGATGCACGTGCTGGCGCGGCTCGATGGACGGGTGGTCGGCCACGGGGTGTGGAGCACGCGCAGGGTGTGGCTTGCAGATGGAACGGAGCTCAAGACGGCCTACCTCGACGCCGTTGCGACGCTTCCGAGTGACCAGGGCCGCGGAATCGGCTCGGCTGTCGTTCGTCGGATCAGCGAGGAGATCCGCGGCTACGATATCGGCTGCCTGTCGACCGAACGAATCAGCTTCTATCAGCACATCGGTTGGGAACTGTGGAACGGCGAGCGCGCGGTCAAGACCGTGACGGGTGAAATCGAGCCAATGACCGGCGACATCCTCATGATATGGCGCACGGTTCATACCCCGCCCCTCGACAAGAACACGCGCCTCACCATTGAATGGCGTCCAGAAGGCCCGTGAAAATCAACAGACGCGGTACGTTGCCCTGGGACAGCCTGG
This sequence comes from uncultured Chloroflexia bacterium, assembly GCA_963725815.1. Lineage (GTDB taxonomy): Bacteria > Chloroflexota > Chloroflexia > Thermomicrobiales > Thermomicrobiaceae > CALAGB01. Next base: position 52,133 of record CAVSAD010000020.1, on the reverse strand, counting down.
CCCCGACACTCCCAGAAGGCCAGTAGATGGGTTTGCACCCATATCGGCTGGTCTAGCTCTCATCCGACATCCGCGCCGGAAACGGATGGTGTGGAATAGCGTTCCACGCGCGTGCGGCTCTGGCGGCTTCGTCACAGCGCGCAAACCAGATGCCGTCGTGTGACGTGATGTGCTGGATGAGGGCCTCCAACGCGCGAACGCGGGCCGGCCGGCCGCTGTAGCGAGGGTGGCAGACCAGCATGAAGTTTCCGGTCATCTCGTAGGCCGCGTCAAACTCCTCGATCCAGAGTTGAACCACATCGCTTGGGCGCCGGATCGTGCCCGGGTGCGCGTAAAACACTGCGTCGTCGAGCGACCAGGACCAGGGAAGCTCTACGATCTCCTGATCTCCACCGGTACTGGTTTGCAGTAGATATGGAACATCGTCGTCCCCAAACGAGCTGTCGTATTGGTAGCCCGCCTCGCGCAGGTTGGAGAGCGTGTTGAGGGTCGTCAATCCGGCGGGAGAGCGCCAGCCGGCCGGAGGACTGCCCACGACGGTCGACAGCGTTTCGGTCGTGCGCCACATCAGCTCGCGCTCGCGTTCGCCGGCGAGCGCGCTCCACTGCTCATGCATCCAGCCGTGAGCGCCGATCTCATGTCCTTGCGCGACGATCTCCCGCGCCAGCGGCGCGTACTTTTCCACGTTCCACCCTTCAAGGAAGAAGGTGCCGGGGATGGAGTATTTGGCGAGCAGGTCGAGGATGCGCTCCACGCCACGGCGCGGCGCGTAAACGCCGTCGGCATTAGCTCCCCCCGCGTGGCCGTAGCGGAGCAGATCGTACGACTCGCCGAAGTTGTCGAAGGTGAGTGTTACGGCGCAGCGCGCACCGTTCGGCCAGACCGGTCTGTCAAACGCCATGAGACCCGCGTTCCTTTCACGCCGCTCGTCACATAGAGCGTCGTCATCCTCGAGCAGTTCCGCCAGAGAGCCACGTTGGGGACACGATCCGTCAGTCGTTCGCTTTCGTCAAGATTGTGCGATCAGGTCGCGATAGAGTGCGAGGGTCCGCTCGGCGATGGCGGTCCAGCTGAAATGCTGTTCCGCGCGCCGTCGACCGGCCTCGCCGAAACGTCGCGCGGTGGCTGGATCGAGCGCGACGCGATTGATCGCTTCGGCCAACCCGTGCGAGAAGGCCGCCGGGTCGGCTGGCTCGAACGTTCCGGGTGTCAGGTTCGGCTCGACCAGCAGGCCGGTTTCGCCCGGGACGACGACCTCGGGGATACCTCCCACAGCCGATGCGACGACCGCAGTCTCGCAGGCCATCGCTTCGAGATTGATGATCCCGAACGGCTCATACACCGAAGGGCAGACGAAGACCGAAGCGTGGGAGTAGAACTGGATCACTTCATCGCGCGGCAGCATCTCGGGAATCCAGATGACCCCGCTCCGGTTCCGGCTCGCGTCAGCCACGCCCTCGGTCATCTCGCGTCCGATCTCCGGCGTGTCGGGAGCACCGGCCAGCAGCACGATCTGCAGCGATGAATCGATCTCCGGAATGGCGTTGACGAGGTGGATGATCCCTTTTTGACGCGTGATGCGGCCAACGAAGAGGACGTAGGGACGATCCGGGTCGACGCCATGACGTTGTAGCGCGTCTCGCTTGGCTGCCTTGCGGTATTCGTGCAGATCGATGCCGTTATGGATCACGTGGACACGATCAGGCGCTATGTCGAAGTGGTTGAGGACGTCCTGGCGCGTCTCAGACGAGACGGCGATGACGGCGTCTGCCTGCTCGATGCCGGTGCGTTCCATCCAGGAGCTGAGGTGATAGGCGTTGCCAAGCTGCTCAACCTTCCAGGGCCGCAGCGGCTCAAGTGAATGGATCGTCACGACCAGCGGGACCGACCAAAGCTGTTTTGCAAGGAATCCCGCCAGGTCGGTGTACCAGGTGTGGCAGTGCACGATACCGGCATCGAAGGTGTCTTTTGCCATGGCCAGACTGCGCGAGAGGGCGTCGAGCGCCCCCGTGAAACGGGGATCGGTGTCACGGCGCATCTCGTCCCATCCGAGATACCCACGCACGCGCAGGTTCGGTTGGGAGACGTCCTGGGAGCCGAACGAACGAACCTCGACCGCAACGAGTTGAGACAAGGCGCGGCTGAGATATTCGACGTGCACCCCGGCACCGCCGTAGACATTCGGCGGATATTCGTTCGTAAAAATGCCGACTTTTGAGAGCTCGGACACGTTCATCTCCCCCATAGCCATTCTCGCGTTACACCACAGCCTTGCCCCGTTCCTACCGCTAGAACCCTAGCACAAGAATCTTCGCCTGGGCCCGGCCAGACGAGGACCTCCCGTACTCCGCGGTGAACGCTGCTTCTACTGTGGACTGAGTGTCAGCGTGGCAACAACTGGTTTGTGGTCGGATGCGGGGCTGTCGATTGCCTGCATCGAGTCGACGCGCAGACCGCTCGAGACGAGTACGTAATCCAGGCGACGTGCGTCGGTTGTGGTGGTGACACTTCCCAGCAGGGTCGTTCCTGGGTCCGTCAAACCAGCGGCGTCGAAGGTGTCGAGCACTGCGGTGCCGGGATCTGCGTTGAAGTCGCCCAGCACGAGTGCTGGATGTCGCGTCTTCAGACTCGCGATGAGCTGCCGCGCCTGTTCGACACGGATCGCGTCGGCCGCTTTCGGGTTATCCAGATGGGTTCCGACAACCCAGAATTCACCGCTGACGGTCGCCATGCGGATTTCGACTGCGCCGCGTTTCAGGTTTTTCGTAACGGTAAAACGTAGTTGCTTCACGTCGGACACCGGAGCGCGGGTCAGGATCGCGTTGCCCCACAGCCCGTCATCCGAGTTGCCGCCGAAATAGATGGGCATTTTGAGCCGGTGACTGAGCCAGAGCGCCTCGTCGGCGCCTGAAGTCACCAGCCAGCCACGGCTCACCTCCTGCAGCACGACCACGTCCGGATGGGCGGCAGCGACCGTTTCCGCTTGCGCTTCCAGGTCGAATGAGTTGTCGGCGGCGAATCCATCCTGCAGGTTGTAAGTCATCACCGTGAAGGTTGCGGGCAGTGCCGGCCCCTTTGTGGGGCCGGACATGCCGATGAACTGCCAACCGCATGCGAACGCAAGAAGCACCAAGGGCGCCACCAGTACCGCAGTTACCTGTCGCGAAACGACCGGCACGGCCTCCGATCCTCCGGTCGTTACGCCGCGAACGACGGCCCCTGCCGCCAGCATGATGGCCGCGAGCACCATGAACATCGGACGCCCCGACGAATCGTAGTAGTAGAAAAGTATCCCAACTTGCAGCAACATGCCGAGCGTGAACCAGAGGGCCGGGACGATCGGCCGAGTGCTTCTCGCCGGCTCTGCTCCCGACGCGACTGCCCCGCCGATCAGCATCAAGTTGGCCGCGACCACGAGCGGAAGGGTGAACGGGGCTATCCCCTTATTGTTCCAGAAGAGCCACAGCGCAACCGCACCAATAGCGATCACAAATGCGCGTTCGAGGAGTTGCAGCCATGGCGCACGTCGTCTGCTTTGCCGTTCGACAAGCACCGAGCCAACAACGCCCGCGACCAATCCGGAACCCAGTATGGCCATCGAAGCGGCGAACCCGAGACCTGTCTTGGTTTGTGCCAGACCGAGGTTGCCGCCGATCAAATGGAACATCGCCAGTCCGGGTCCGACCGCGACCAAGGAAAGGCTAGACCCCTGAAGCGAGTAGCGGTGCCTGTTCAGCGGTGCAAAAACGATGACAGCCGCCAGCAACAGCCCCGACAACGCCACCGTCACGACGCCTGACGCGAAGCCGCTGTTCCAGGGGAGATCGAGAGTCAAGAACGCGACGCGCACAGCGACGTCCAGCACGAGCCCGGCGATTAGCCCCAGCGCGACCGCATGCCGGTTATGTCCGAGCAGGGAGATCGTCAGCCAGCCCCAGAGGATCACGATCGCGGCCGCCATGAGGAGCCGGGCGTCCGGCAGGGTCCAGAATTGGAGCACGACCCGAATGACGGCCATCGCGAATCCGGTGATGATCGCCGTCGCTCTCAGGCCGATGAGCCAGATCAACAGGGGAGCGAGGGCGATAGCGATGAAGACCGCCAGGGTGTCGCGCACCAGCGCACTTCGATTTGCCTGGCCGACCACCACGACGAGATAGGAGAGGAGGACGCGCATTGCCTGGAGCATGACCGTGGTCGCCAGCGCGGCCAAGGCGAGCGTGACCGCGCGAGCATCCACGCTCGACCTGGTCAGCGCACGGGTTGAACTCCTTCTTGCCCAGCTGATGGCAGACATGTGAGCCCCCTCGAAATGAAGCCAGGTTTGTGGGAAATCTGGCGGTCAGCCCAGCGACGCACGGTCACTCCCGCGAACTGTTGATACGCCGGCACCTCGGACGCGGCCCCGTTATCCGCGGCTTGCATCCTGAAACCGATGCCATATCAGGGGCATCAGCGAAAAGTGCGTCGGCATTGCACCGTCGCGACAGTAGATCGTTCCGGCGCGAACCGACTGCGCCAACGATGGCAAGCATCCAGTTGTCATCCCAGCCCACAGAAACGCTGAAATTCGCCGTTGATCGGGCTTGCACGACTGAGTTCACAGCATGGCGGGCGGTCGTTGCTCGGACGACGTCGCGAGATAGCGCTTGAACGCCCGTTCAATCCGCGGGAAGGCGTCCTTCCAGGTACGCCGCCAGGTGAAGGTGTGCGTTTCGCCGGGATAGTAGATTACCGCGAAATCCTTTTCATTGGCGACGCAATCGCGAATAATCGCGTGCATCTGTCCGAAATCGACCCGCTCGTCTTCAGTTCCCATCAGATTCAGCAGTGGGTTGCGCAAGCCTGAGACGAAGTGCTTCGGTGAGGCTTGCTGCCAGGCGTCCGCGTTGTCGCTGCCGGGCAGTCCGCCGACGCGATGGGACCCTTGCCAGCGACTGCCGGGGTACGTTGCTTCACGCCAGCGCTCGTACTGTGGCCAGTCCCAGATACCGGCGATGTTGATGCCGACAGCAAATGCGTCAGGATGCTTCGTCATGGCGCCCAGCGTCATGTATCCGCCGTAGCTCAACCCATAGACACCGATCGAGTCGTGGTCGATGTAGGGTAGCGTGCGCAGATAGGTCGAGCCAGCCACCACGTCCGCCAGATCTCCCTGGCACATGGAGAGATAGGTTCCCTCCTCATATTCGCGTCCGTATCCGATGCTGCCGCGGTAATCGACCGACAACAGCACGAAGCCGCGGTGAAGCAGGTACTGGTTGAAGCTGTAGAAGAGCGAGTATGAGTGCATGGGGTGCCAGCCGTAGCGCATCTGGCGTGACATCCCGCCATGTACCCAGACGACCGCCGGATAGCGATTGTCGGGGTCAAAACCTTTGGGCAGGAAGAGATCGGCGTGCACCTGCAGCCCGTCGTTGCTGGGAAAGGTGAGATGGCGCGGCAGGATTGTCTTGTCCGGCGTCAGCGTAGCCGGCATCGAGTGTGTGATCTGCCGCTGAGCATCGAGTTCAGCCAGATCGAGAAGCCATAAATCAGGACTCTGATCCGGTCCGCAGTGGAGATAGGTCACGTGCCGTCCATCCGGCGACCAGGCGGCGCAGGAATCTGTCCCGGGTGCGGATGTCAGCCGGGTGAGATTGCCTGACTCAAGATCAACCGACCACAGCCGCCTCTGGTTGAGATCGGTCTCCCGGTTGCTGCTGAAGATGAGGCGATCACCGCTCGGTGAGAATTGCAGCCCGTCGCCTGCGTGACCGGTGTCATCGGAATCGCCATCAGAGAGTTGGCGCAGGCTGTCGCTGGCGAGGTCATAGTAGAAGATGTGCGGCCAGTTGCCGGGCGTGAGGACGTACGCGATGCCGCCACCACCGGGACGAACCACCGGCGACAGTTCACCCTTCAGACCTCGCTCGCTCTCCTCACGAACCAGCTCTCGTTCTTCCCCTGTTTGAACGTGGACCATCTTGTGCACGCGAAAGCGAGTCGTCGGGTCGACCTGAGTGAAGTGCAGCAGGTGCTCGTTGACCCAGGCGAACGCCGCTTCGTTGTCCGGCGTGTCGCTGCGCCAGGTGAGATCTCCCGTGAGCGTCACGACCGCCAGATCACGCTGGCCTCCAGCGACGATGCCAGCGGCGAGGTAAGCGCCGTCCGGCGACCAGCGCACACTGACGGTGTCGGCGTAGCCGGCAGCGATACGACCTGGCAGCGACAGCGAGGTGAGGCAGTGCTCGCCGAAGTCATAGACGAGCAGTGACCCGTCGCGGACGAAGGCGAGTCGATTGCCGGCCGGTGACCAGCGGGGTGACGAATCGGCGGTTTGGCCACGCGTCAGCGCTCTCGGAAGCTCAGCGCCCGGTCGTGCGATCCAGATGTGTCCGCCTTGCGAATACGCGAGTCGTCCGTCCGGCGCCCAGTCGAACGCGCCTGCACTCGTATCCCCAGTCGATATCCGCGCCTGCTGGCTTCCGTCCGCGCGGCAAACCCAGAGTTGAACCAGGCCACCATCATCCCAGCGCCAGGCGATCCAGGCGCCATCAGGAGACCAGCGTGCCGGATCGGGATGCTTGATCGCCAGGATCTCGTCGAGCGTGATGTCGTCAACATTCGCTGGAACAACCTCTCGCGCCATGTCATCCTCCCGCGGATCTGCGTCTTCTCTCAGAGCGATTTGCCCGTAGCGACTCGCTCACGCGCGTCGTACCGGCAATCCCACGAAGTCGCCGTACCGTTCGAGCGTTTTCTCGAGATCATTCGTCTCGTCGTGAGTGAGCGTCGTGAACAGCCTGACATGCACCTCGACCTCCCGAAGTTTGACGGTCCGCGACCAGGTGCCCGCGATCCGGCCATCGATCACGATCGTGTTGTTGAAGAGCGGATTGGACCGCGACATTTGCGCCGTCACCTCTGAGTCATCCCAGTACGCGCTGCGATCACGGTAGCCAACGATGTACTCGTCGTAATTCGGTAGCATGTGAGCCCCGCACGGCTCCGTCACGACACCGGACCCGGCGGCGAACCAGTATTCAGCCCCAGCGATCTCGTCGTGCCCGAGACTGTCAGCAACCAGGTTGAGTCCAAGCCGTATGTCCCGGATGGTCAGACCGGACCACCAGGCGAAATCCTTGACCGTCGCCGGACCATGGCTGGTGAAATAACGCTCCGTCAAATTGGCAAGTGCTTGGTCGCGGCTGTGCCGGCTGGCGCTCGGCACCCGTTCATCGAGAAGTCCGTACGTGAGTTGCTTGCCACGAAGCGGTCCGCTGCAGATGAGACCGTCGAGCTCCGCGCGCAGCAGCAGAATGAGATAGCCAGGACTCTCAGTGACGATTCCCTCCAGCTTGAGCGCCACAATGAGCTCGTTCCGCGTACGATGCGTGCCCCCGCGAAGCTCGCGGCTCAGAACGCGCTGGCTGCGACAGATGACATCGTCGTCGAGTCCCATGCGCCGGTATTGCGTGCCGAGGGCGCGGTTGACGTGCGGCGCCGTGAGTTCGAGCATCCAGCGAATGTCCTCCGGGGTTACGAAGTGCCATGTTGGACGCAGTACGTGGGTACGCAGGATGCGCCCTTCGCTGCAGGCTTCTTCGATGAGAGCATCGGTGACACCCGGCAGTCTGAGTCCGATGGCCCATTTCGCTCCGCTGAAGTCCTGCGCCTGCATCGCCCCGTGCCAGCGGACAACGTCTACCGGATCGCGGAGCGCGCTCCCGACGATCCGCTGGTTGTACAGACGGGCGAGGGCAATGCCGGACTGTTTAATCGACTCTCTGCTGGTGCTGGCCGTCATCTTCTCTCCGTGACGCGGCTGGACTCGCGAAAAGACTGGGCACGACCGTCAACCGAAATCAGCCGCCGTAACGTCGCAGTAGCTCTGGCACGACCTCGCGCGCGCAGCGATCGACCTGGCCGCGCTGGTCCAGCGACGTAAACCGCAGGATCGGCGTGGTGCAGCCGGCCTCGATAAAGGCGCCGATCTTGTCGCAGACCGCGTCTGGCGACCCGAATGCCAGCCATGAGTCAAGTTTCTCGTCGGAGATGACGCCTTGTCCGTAGTAGTGCTCGAGGAACGCGATCGACTCGCGTTGTGCTTCACCGGCGTCGTCATTGATGTTGACCATCACGTGCAGGCTGGCGTCGGTCACCTCGTCCGACCTGCCGTACTCCTGCGCGTAGGCTCGGATCTGACTCCAGCGGCGGCGGAAGAGGTCGATGGGAAGACCATCCGTCTGCCAGCCGTCGGCCAGACGGGCCACGCGCTTGAGCGCTCGCGCTTCGACCGCTGGATCACCGTCCCAGGCAGGGTTCGAGGCGATCATGATCGGAATTCGTGCCTGTACTGGCTTCGGTAACGCGTCAACATCCTGGAACTGGTAGATGTCACCATCATAGGTCACCGGCTCAGGGCCCCAGAAACGGCGCAGCAACCCGATCCCCTCGGTCATCCTCCCGATGCGCTCGCTCGAGGAGACGCCCATGGCCCGTAACTCGGCCGCGAATTTAGGTCCCATACTGTCGGAGCCACCGAGACACACGACGAGAATCGTGCGCCCGTGGGAGATGACGTCGAGGCTGGCCCATTCGATCGCGAAGCTCAGTGGGTGCCGCAGTGGAAAGCTGGCCAGGCAGACCGTCCCAAGCTTCAGTCGGCTGGTGCGGGCTGCGAGCGCCGCTAACGTCGTCACCGCTTCGAGCCGTGGTTTCGAGAGGAAGTTGTCGCCAACCCACAGTGAATCGAACACTCCGGCGGCTTCCACCTGCTCGGCCGTCTCGAACAACCGGTCGACCGGCATGCCGAACAGGACTGCGCGGTTGGGAAGACTCACGCCGAAGCTGAGCGGGCGCGTCAAATTTGTGTTGGAGGGCATCGCCTATCCTTATCCGAGATAATTAACGATCATGTCCGTGAGCACACGGGCTTCTGCTTCGACCGCCGATATCGGGACGAAGTCCGGCCCGAGCAGACCGACGCCGCCTGACGCGCCATACATGACGGTCGGGATGTTACGAGCGCATGGCCCACCAGCGTCGAAGGTTCCTTGACCGTAGATCAGTTCCGGCGGTTCGCCCAGCACCGTCGTGTGAGAGCTGAGCATCTGGCGGACTCCCGCGTGGTGCGGGTCGACCAGCGCCGGCAGCATGTAGACGTCGGGTTGGACGGTGACCTGATACGGACTCAGTTCGCCGATCACGTCGCGAATTTCGTCGGCAGCCGCGCGTGGGTTGTCGCCAGGCAGCAGGCGACGGTCGATGCTGAGATAGGCGTCCGACGGCAACGTATGTGGCGCCAACGGCTCATAGCGAACCTTGTAGACGACGGCGTGTCGCCCTCCGAGAATCGGATGACGGTCTGCCCAACCGAGGTCCTTGAGGCGATTGATCACCTCGTTCGCGCCGTCGATCGCGCTGAGCCCTAACCGTGGCTCGCTGGAGTGGGTAGCCTGGCCGCGCACGTGAACCAGCACGTCGACTCGCCCGCGATTTCCGAGCGAGAGCTTGAGACCGGTCCCTATCTGGATAATGCCGAAGCCGGGCGTATCGTCGAGAGCGTCGATGATCGCGTCGGAACAGGCGTGGCTGCTGCGGCCCTCGTTGTTGATGGCCCAGTAGAGACGCCCGCGGAGCTCTGTTCCCGACTCGCGCAGCAGCTTGAGGACGGCCAGCATCGTGGCCTGGTGCGCCTTGTTCTGGCTGACGCCCTGGCCGAAGATGGCCGGTTCGTCGTAGCCAAAGATGCGCGCGCTGCCGACTTTGCCTGAAAAGGGGTCGTCCATCAGATTGTGATGCTGCGAGGGAGTGTAGTTCATGATCAGCATTGAATTCCCCGAGCGTCCACTGCCGAGACGGGCGATCAGGTTATTGCGCGGCGCGTCGACCAGGTCATAGATGCCGAGCCGCATGAGCTCCGGGCGAATGACGTTCTGAACATAGTGGACGAGTTTGGGATCGTCGGGCTCGATGAACGTCTCGTAACCGAGTGGAACATCGGTCGGGACACGCGCGAGGCGGCACAGAGTATCGACGAGATATGCCCGATCGACCGGGAGATCCTGGAACTTAGCCGCGTCCAAGTCGGAGCCGCTCGTCGCCGGGTCGGGCACGGTTCTCTCCTCTAGCGAAATGACAAAAGGTGGCTTCTGATATCAAAACACGGGTCGCGATCTCCGACAACAGCGATGAGATTGCCACGACGCTTATTCGAGCGTCGAGGCGCTGAAATGCCGCTGGCGGCCGCGGTCGACTCCAGCACTCGTTGGGCGCCCGGCGCAGTGAGATCAAATGAACCCGTTCGAGATGTCGCGTCCATCACCGGGCATGCCGTCGTTTGCCCTCCAGACACTCTTCCCGGTCGTTAATGGGCGGCGGGTGTTAGTCGCAGAGTCACGATCTGGAATGGCCGGTACGCCACTCGCAAAGCACCGCCCTGTTCCTGGGTGACAGGTTCAATCTCGTCTTCGAGTAGGTTGGTCAACGCGGCTCGTTCGAATGGAATACGCGGCGTCACGCGTGCGACACCGTGCCGGCCGTACGGGTCGTACAGGCGCAGGATGAGATCGCTCGAGCCCTCGGCTCGCTTGAGTGCGGCCAGCGTCAATCCCTCGATCTCGAACCAGTGCTGGTCTGCCTGGCCTATCGAGTTTTCGAGCAGGCAGCCGATCAACGGGCTGTTGATGTCGATCGCCTCGTTGACGGTGCCACCTTCATGCCATTCGCCGAGGTGCGGATAGACCGAGTAGGTGAACTCGTGCCGTCCGAGATCGGCAAGCGGATCGGGATCCATGGGCGATCGCAGCAGCGAGATGCCCATTGTGCCGCCGAGCGCGGAATGACCGTAGCGGCCGTTGTTCAGCAGGCTCACGCCGTAGCCAGGTTCCGACAGATCGGCCCAGCGCTGTGCCGGCACCTCGAACTTGGCCGTTTCCCAACTGGTGTTGCGATGTGTCGGTCGCTCCACCGCTCCGAAGCTCGTCTCGAAGGTCGCCCTGGCTGATCGCACCGTCAACGGAAACAAGGCTCGCAGCAACTTGCGACGTTCCTGCCACTCGATCACCGTATGGATATCGAGCCGAGCGGATCCGGCGCGCAGTAGATAACGTTGCGTGATGCGTGAGGATCCGAACCTGCTTCTGACTTCGATGGCGGCTCGCAACGGTCCGGCCTCGATGACCTGCAGGAGCTCAATTTCCGATACGGATTCTCCTTCGAGCCTCGACGTATCAGTCATGTTCCAGGCTTCCCAGGCTGAGGGCAGATCGTGAAACACACGCAGCTGATTGCCGGATCCATCGAACACTTCCCGCCCGGCACGTTTATCGAAGAGCGACGCGATCGCACCGTCGCTGCCGATGGTGACTTTCAACAGATCGTTTTCGATGATCTGCCCGTTGACAGTGACTTCCGCCGTCGACTCCGTCTCTCGCGCACCGGCGCCTATGAGATCGACGTAGCCTGTGCCCGGCACGGTCGAGTGAGGGTGATGGAGCAGGACGTTGCCATCCGCGGTCGCCTGCCAGGGAATCGCTGTTCCGTCGGTAGTGGTAAGGGCAAGACGTTCGCAACCGGCCGGTCGCGGCATTACGCACGACAGCCGGCGCTCAAATCCTTGCGGGTTGAAAACCCGAATGCGCGTGGTGGTTGGGCCCGGTTCACCCCCGTTGCTGCCGCCCAGGCTCTGGATTGCACGGTCGCGAATCTCAATCGCGTGTTGGACGGCAGCGCCGAGCTCCCGCTCCGCCTGCTCGTTGACGTCCCGTATTGAGGAGCCGGGCAGGATGTCGTGGAACTGGTTGCGCAGCAAGGTGGTCCACGCCGTCGTCGAGCTCGTTGCTCGGGTAACCGGCGCCCGTCAGGCTGGCCAGCGTCGCGGCGGTTTCGGCCTCCTGCAGCCGGTGCTCGGCCATTCGATTCAGTCGTTTCAGCCTGGACTGGGTGGTGTAGGTGCCACGGTGAAACTCCAGGTAGAGCTCGCCGGACCACACCGGCAGATGGGAGGCGTCGATGCCCGCGAAGAAATCTTCGGCGGTCGCGTGACGCACCTCCGGTAGGGCCGGGTACTCCTTGAGCAGTCCGAGGCGCTCCAGCATCTCTGAGGTTGGGCCGCGGCCGCCATCCCCCATGCCGAAGGTGAAGAGGCTCTCAGGGTGAAGGGCCCTGCCGCCAAAATTGTTCCAGGTCGCCTCCAGTGATTCCGGGGTGACCTGCCCGTTATAGCCGCCCACTGGATTGAGGAATGAGTGGGCTGTAAGACGCGTCCCATCGAGCCCTTCCCAGAGCCACAAATCGTGAGGAAATTTGTTGGTGTCATTCCAGCTCAGCTTCTGGGTGAAGAAGAAGTGCATTCCGCCACCAGCCAGGATCTGCGGCAGGTTGGCGGTCAAGCCAAATGTGTCCGGAAGCCAGGCGACAGGGCTACGTCGACCGAATTCCCGTTCGAAGTAGCGCTGCCCGTAGAGGAGGTGCCGGGCCAGCGATTCGCCCGAGGTGAGATTGCAGTCCGGTTCGAGCCACATGCCGCCGATAGGCTCCCAGCGACCGTCAACGATGCGGGCTCGCACGCGTTCGAACAGTTCCGGGTCGTCTTGCCGCACATACTCGTAAAGCTGCGCGCTGCTTGCGGTGAAGTAGAAATCGGGATAACGCTGCATCAGCACCAGGACGTTCGCGAAGGTATGGCGCACTTTTCGGCGCGTCTCGGAGAGTGGCCAGAGCCACGCGACGTCCAGGTGCGCGTGTGACGTCGCGGCCAGCCGGCCAACCGGCGGAAAACGGCGGGCCAGCGCCGAGATTTCCGTCGACAGGTGATCCAGCGCTTCTCGCGCCCCAGCGGGTAGCGCCGAATCAGACCACTGCTCCGGCTCGAAGGTGTGCGATTCGAAATGCTGGGTTTCGCTGAGGAGATGTTGGATCGCACGTAGCGGAGTGACGTAATGATAATGCTGGTCGAGCGAGCGGGCTGGTTCGAGATTCCTCGTCAGTTCTTCGCGCAATATTCGCAGCCGCGTCGGCGCCGTCGTGGAGCTGGACGGGAGATCTGACCAACGAGAGCGACGCCTGAATCGCTCGAGCAGGTACGGAGTCACCGTGTGCCGCGGCATCTGAGCGCACGTTTCCCAGGCCAGCAACAGCGCCTGGAACAGACTCCGAACCTCTTCATTGGGGTGAGCCAACCGGGCGGTGACGAGACGCGCCTGACGCCCCACCACCCCGAAGGAATCGTTCGGAGAGATATCGATTTCGATCTGGCGAGCACCGTCCAGCGCCACCTCTCGCTCGAACGGGCTTACCGCTCCGGCGAGTGTCCCGTCGAGAAAGACCAGCCCATCCCCTTCAAGGAAGATCTCGAGTCGGGCACCGGGTGGAGCGGCAGATGTAAGTGCGATCTGCATTCGAACCGGCGAGCCGAGTACGTCCCAACGATCCCCCAGTCGAAGCTGACGGGAGACCTGGCCCGCGCCGGTCACCGTCCACGGTTCCAGATTCGTGGTCGAGATGTTGCGCCACGCCAGCAGTTCCCAAATCTGGCGTTCAAGACGGCGTAACCGGCGATCTTCACTCATCGGACGACCATCCTCAACTGTGATCGCGCCGGCGATTTCGGCCGGCATTCACGTCAAATGGGGCCGCGGCGTCGCGTTCGGGTCAGTCTAGCGCAGCCTTGGGCCTGGCGCAGTGATCTTGCGCCGCGGCTTGGGCGAGAAACAGGTGGGATCGGACGGTGAGAACGGGGATGACGGGCCATCCGCGCTATCGACACCCGGTCGTTTATCGGATTCAATATCGGCACGCATGCCCAGACCGGCGAACTGAATTCCTGTTGATCTCCGCGTTAGGTGGACGTGATGATTGAACAACGTCGTGGCCCAGGGCGCTGGCTCTATCTGCTGTCGTTCGTCATCTTCTTTGTTGGTGTGGTCGTGGCGATCATTCTGGTCGTTCTCTCGATCCGTCACTTCAACAATTTGACGCACTCGTTCACGCGGGTGGTGGCTCCGGGCACGGCGACGGTGCAGTTGACGAAGACCGGCACCTACACGATCTTCTACGAGTATCAGAGTCAGGTCGACGGCCAAACGTATTCGACGGCTGAGACTCCTCCCAGCCTGACGGTCTCGATCAAGTCGGCGCAGACCGGCAATCCGGTAGAGGTACGTTCCAGCGGGAGCAGCAGTTCATATTCGATCGGCTCGCATGCCGGAGTGTCGGTGATGAGCTTCAACATCGACACTCCCGGAGCCTATGAGGTCACGACCGCCTACTCGAGCGGCACACCCGGGCCGGAGGTGGTGCTTGCGATCGGGCATGGCTTTGCCAAGGATCTCGTGGGCGGAATTGCCACGATCCTCGGAAGTATCGGGGTCTTCTGCGGCACTTCAATTATCGCGATCGTGCTGACGCTGGTCGTCTTCTTTCTGCGCCAACGACGTCCAGCCACCGCTGGCCAACCCCCTATGCCGCCGGTTGCCCCGGGGCAGTTCTAGCGAACGGCGGCCATGCTCCAGAACTCAGCCGGGGCCGACCCGCCGCTTGGTGATGAGCATTCGCGAAGCGGCGGGCCGTAGCCTCGTTGTCTCGAGGACTCTCGGCCGTGCGTACCATGCGGACCGGCGGCTATCTCAACTTGCGCAGGAAGTCGATTGGACCGCCGAAGAGGAACACGCTCCGGACGTCGCCCGCAAACTGTCGAATCTCACCTGACAACCAGTTTCGAACCGACTCTTCGGACTCCGTCCCTTCCTCAATGGCGGCGATCACGTTTGATTGCGTCATGAGATAGGCAACCAGTTGATCGCGGCTGAACTCGATCTCGTTCTCGTAGGTTTCACGAGCGACGAGCTCGAGTCCGAACGAACCGACTTCCTCATCGGTGAGCGGCGTGCGATCACGTGGCGGCGAGGGATACCGTGCGAGATAGCGGCCCAGAAACCAGCCCTGAAACGCCGGATTCCCCCGCAGTTCGGCACGAAACGAGTTGTCATAAATGATAAGCCATCCGCCGGGACGCAGCAGCCGTCTGGCTTCGGCCAGGAACCTGTCACGCTCGAACCAGTGGAACGCGAGAGCTACGGTGATCAGGCCGAAGGAAACGTCGGTAAACGGTAGATTCTCGGCGCTCGATTGGACGTAGCAGATGCGAGGCAGGGTGGGCGCTGCCGCCAGCATGCTCGCCGACAGATCCGACCCGACGACGAGATGAGCTAGATCGACGAGGATCTGCGTCGACTGGCCCGTGCCACAGGCGACGTCCAGCGCGTGCTCGAACGGCCGACCGGCGCCAACACGGTGGACGATGCGCTCGTGCACAGCGGGGTGAAAGTAGGGCGCGCGGCTGCGTACCGCTGCGCGGCCGCCGCGTGCGTGAAGAAGCTCATGTCTTCCTGTGTGGATCAGATTGGACGCGGCCTACCGGACAAACCGCCGTCTGCCCGTTCGGCCGGGTGCTAACCAGAATCGCGACAACGCGACGACTCGTCACGCTAGACGGCTGACGGCTCCTGACGAACTGGCTCAGCGTCGATCTCGGAAGTGATCGTTCCGGTGAACGGCGCCTCAACCGTAACCGAGGATCCACAGCTCGGGCAGAACCTGGCGCTCGCCGGCATCCGCTCGCCGCAGCTCGTGCAGAAGGCGAACGACGGTGACTTCTCCGCTACGGCGGTCGACGTGATCGTTCCGGTTCGTGCGGGCTCGGGGTCGGAACCCGTCGCGTCTTGGACTTCCTTCCGGAACTCACGAATCCCGCGACCGACCGCGCCGCCCATTTCGGGGAGCTTTCCCGCGCCGAAGACAATCATGATGATCGCGAGAATGAGAACGAGATGTATGGGTTGGAACAGACCTTCAATCATGCTGGTTTCTCCTACCACTGGTAATCGATGCCGAACGTCTTCCACCGGTCTGGCGTTTCACACATTGTACTCCTCTAGCCAAATGGTCTCTAACGTCCGGGGCGCCGGTCGACCGCCGCCTTCGTGTGGCTCAAATCACCACGTGTTGGGACACGAAGGATGCGGTCAGGTGGACAGGTCGGCGTTGACGATAGCGACCACTTCGTTCCGCCCGCGTGATTGGGTCCCATCGGCGGTCGAAACTGTCACGTCCTGGGACTCAACTCGCGGCGGCTGACCACGATGAAGAATGGTAGTGCGGCGAATTCAACTGCCACCGAAAAGACCACGAGCGCCGGGATCGAGAAGTCGTCGAGGAGCCCCATCAGCGCGCTTCCCAGAAACCAGAAAACTCCGTAGCCCATGGTGAACAAACCATACGGCCGAGGCGCGTCGCTGCGGCGGCACCATCTCGGCGACGGTCGCGGCCATGATCGACTCGTGAACGCCGATGCCTAACCCCCAGAGCGCCATGCCGATCAATGCCGGGGCGAATCCACCGAAGAAGACGAGCGGAGCGAACAGCGCCGTGGCCAGAGTGAGCGGTACCAGTACCACAACGCCGACCCGATCGAAGAGCCGGCCGAACCCAAGGGAGCCCAGTCCCGCACATCCCATGGCAATCGAGTAGAAGATCGGGATCCAGGATCCGGGAATGGTTCCGGCCTTCTCGAAGTGGTAGGCCGCCAGGGAAAAGTCGGTAAAGCCGGCGGCGACGAGGACAGCGCCGATCAAGTACAGCCAGAAGACCCGCGGGAGGCCGGTCGTTTCGACGTCTGGAGGAGTCGCCTCCATCTCGTCCGGTCGAGGATAGATGACGCGCGCAGTGACGATCATGATGAGGGCCAGTATCGCCGGAATCAACAGCAGCGCGAAGGCCGGTCGATATTCGCCGCGTTCCGCGTAGACCGCGGCCGCGATGAGCGGACCGATCAGCGCACCGCTCTGGTCCAATGCTTCGTGCACGCCAAACCCCCAGCCGCGCCCGATTTTTGAGGCTGCGTGCGACAGCATGACGTCGCGCGGTGGGTTACGGATCGCCTTGCCGATCCGCTCGACGATGATCAGGACGGCGGCCAGCTGCCAGCTCCCGGCTAAAGCCAGCAACGGCACGGCCGGCATCTGGATGAAATAGCCGATCAGCGTAACCGGCCAGTATTCACCGGACCGATCGCTGATCCGGCCTGAGACCAGACGCAGTCCGTAGCCGAGCAGTTCCCCGAAGCCCGCGACGAATCCAACAATGAACCCGCTCGCTCCTAACGTGGCCAGGTACGGGCCGGTGATGCTGCGCGAGCCCTCATAGGTCATATCAGCGAACAAGCCGACGAAGCCAATCATGATCACGAAACGCAAGGCGGCGGATTTCGCGGCGGCTTCACGATCGGTCGTTGGGGTCGAGGATCGATGCATGGGGATGCTCCTCGTGCTACCGGCAGGGCGGTAATCACGGTCGACACGGAGCACAAATGCTCCTGACCGTGCCCGGCACCGTCAGGAGTCATCAGCATGATTGCAGTTTTAGCGGGGGTTCCGCCCCGGCGGACTCCATCGCCGGATACGTGTTGCGTTACATTCGCACGTTAGCAGATCTTCGGCGCAGGTACAAGAATCAATCAATACGATATTCGTAAAGATGCTCGCCGGAAGCCGAGCCGGGGTCGGAGCCCCCTTCACGCTGGCATGCCGGAAGTCGCTGGATCCTCGGGACCAATCGTTCCGCGTCTGGCGAACCGCAACGTGGCGTCAATCGCGACTGAACAACCCACGAATGCGGCGCCAATCCTGACGGGCTTGCTCCGCGTCGCGCTCCGAACTCTGCTCGGCATAGCGCGCGGCGAGGTAGCGCAACGTGAGGTCGTCGAGCGGTTCCCCGGCGCCGGCCCAGGCCACGCGAAGACGCTCGACGTAATCGTTCGCGGATTCGCTGGATTGGCGCGCCTGACCTTCTCGATCACCGAGCGCCAGTACGTGCCGGTAGGCATCACGAACGTCGACCGGCTCGGCATCGAGATCGAAGGTGTGCTGGCGATGCTGGCCCGGGCGTCGCGATCCGAGCCCTTGCAGCCACGACCGCAGCTGGTTGAGCGCCAGATCGCTCGACCAGACGCTCTCATGGATCTCATCGACACCCGGCTCTTCCTGAGCGGCACGATACCGTCGCAGCGAGCGCAGAATGAGCCAGAAGACAAGCGCCACGACCAGAGCCACCACCAGAATTTCGAGCACCGTCGTGACGAATGGCGGCAGCGCACCGTGGGCGCTCTGGGCGACCTGCTTCACCTGATCGGCCTGCTGCTGCGCCTGAGGCTGTTTGGGTGCCTGCTTCCCGATCAAGAGGTGCAGGAGCCAGAAGACCGGGGTCAACAGCAAGAACAGCAGGTACGAAAAGGCGAGCAGCACGCCGTAGAGGGCCAGTTCGAGTCCCCGCTGCACGACATGGAGCGGCCGGGCCAGCTGCGACCAGAACTGCCGTCCGGCCAGTCCGGTGATCGCGACTGCCAGCACGATCACCGCGAACGTCAGCCCACCCGCGGTTCCGAGGCCGACCCGAACCGGGTCCGCGCCCGAGCGGACCTGAGCGCGCGCGGCAGCGGCTTGCGCGGCCCCCGCCGCGAGCAAGCTCGCGATGATGAGGAGAGGAAAGGCAAAGACGGCCGAGTCCGAGACGCGCGTCGCGGTCGGTCCGCCTGCGAGCAACGATACGACGACCGCGCTCGCTGCCACGAACACCCCGCGCCAGATCAGGCGCCGCGCGAACTCCGGGGTAAACGGGTTCGGCTCGGAACCGATGGAGATCGCTCGCCACCACGCCACGCCGCCAATGATGAGCATGACGATGAGCCCGCCGTTCAGTCGAAACAGCTGATCGAGGAAGTGCCACGGTGCGCTCAAATAGTGGCCGGAGCTGACTCCGTACCAGACGATCATCAGAACCAGCCAGGTCACCAGACTCAGCGCGCGGGCGGCGCTGAGATCCCAGCCTCCGTGCAGGTAGTAGCGCGTTCCCCAGTAGGAGACGAACCCGACGAACGCCAATCCAAGCGGGGAGGGGACAGGTGACGATGCGTGTCCGCTCAGGCCGGCGATCAGGTACAACCAGGGGGCGACCATGGCCGCCTCGGCCACCGTGACCAGGAGCGACAGTGCGAGATCAAGCCAGTTGGAACGCAGCGAGCGGGTCATCAACGTTGTCCTTCGCGAACGAGTAAACCGCGAGACCGGGACGGCTCGGGAGATCGATCACGCGGTCGCCAAACGCCAGAAGGGTAATCGCGTGCCCTGACCGGAACATCCGGGCCAATGTCTCTTCCAGCCCGGCCGTGACGTTGCCGGTGACCACGACGAGCGTCGCGTCACGTGGGATGCGCCCCGATTCCGACGTAATGATGTTCTCGATGCGATTGCCGGTGTGTGGGATCAACACGGCGAGTGCTTCGAGTATCCTCCCCAGCTGGTCCGGGTGCCTGCTCGGCGCGATGCGCGCGAAGCGCTCGCCACCGTGCAGCGGGGCATTGACGTAGAGCCCAACCTGACGGCGCTCGTCGAGCCCGTGAGCGGCAACGGAGGCAGCGGCCGAGATTGCCAGTTCGAGCAGATCGGTGTTGAGCCCCTCCCAGAAGTGCTCGAAGGTGTTGACGTCGAGAAAGATCGCCAGCATCGGTGTCGCGCTTGGCTCGTACTGCTTGGATTGCAGTTCGCTGGATCGAGCGGAGGCTCGCCAGTGAACCCGCTTGGGCGCATCGCCGGGAACGTACGGCCTCACCCCGCTGAAGCGCAGCGGATCCTCAACTAACGTGTTCAATGGTTTGTGATCGCCGAAGGGCTGCCGGGCGGGCAAGCCGAACGCGGTTACCGGCCGCACCTGTGGATAGATGATCAGGTAATCCGGCTCGTCGATTTCGATATGGTGGCCGGTGAACCCGAATACGTCACCGGTCGTCAGCGTCGCCGGGCCAAATCGGTGCCGGCCGCGGCGGGTGCAGGTGATCGTGTACCGGCGGCGGATCCGCTCATAGGGCCGGACAGAGAACAGGGTGCGAAAAATGCCGACTTTGGGTTTCGAAGCGGGTTCAAGCTCAAGTGTCGGGTACTTCAGATCGTTCGGGAATTCGTCCTCCACCTCAAGCCAGGGCAAGGGCAGCACCTTGGCATTTTCCAGCACGATTTCCACGATAACCTCGTCCCCAGGAAACGCACGTGTCTGTGAGAACGAGCGACCGTAGCTGACCTGCCGCAGACCGTAGCGGCGCCAGATCAGCGCGCTGCCGAGCGCCAGGGTCACGGCGAAGGCCAGCAGCGCCAGAAGGGGTTGCCTGAAAACCAGCATGAAAGCCGTGATGACCGCGGCGATGGCCGTCCACTGTCCGAGGCGCTCGCCTCGCTCCCCTTTGAGAACCCAGCCGACTCCAGTTCCGTCCATGTCAGTGCTCGTCCTCGGCGACCTCGACCGGCACCGGGATCTGGGCGAGCAGGTCGTGGAGGATGTCGATCTTGCGGCGGCCACGCAGCTCGACCCGCGCCGCCGGGATGATGCGGTGGGCCAGGACCGGCAGCGCCATGGCGCGCACGTCGTCCGGGATGGTGAAGCCGCGACCCTGCATCGCCGCCAGTGCCTGCGCGCCCCGCGCCAGCGCCAGAGCCGCGCGTGGACTGGCCCCCAGCTCGATCTCGGCGTGACCACGCGTGCCCCGCACGATGTCGAGCAGGTAGTCCTCGACCGCGCCGCCGACGTAGACCTGCCGCACCGTCGCGATCAGCCGGGCCACCTCACCCGGTTCCACCGCCGGGGTCAAATCCTGCAGCGGGTCGATCCCACGGAAGCGCTGCAGCATGGCCCGCTCATCCTCCCGCTCCGGATAGCCCACAGCGGTGCTCAGGAAGAAGCGGTCGAGCTGCGCCTCGGGCAAGGGGAAGGTGCCCTCGAGCTCGACCGGGTTCTGGGTGGCGATCACCAGGAAGGGCCGGGGCAGGGGATGCGTCTCCCGTTCGACCGTGACCTGGCGCTCCTCCATGGCCTCCAGCAGCGAGGACTGGGTGCGCGGTCGTGGCCCGGTTGATCTCGTCGGCCAGCACCACGTTGGCGAAGACCGGACCAGGGTGGAACTCGAACTCCCCGCTGCGCTGGCTGAAGACGAGTGAGCCGCTGACGTCCGAGGGCAGCAGGTCGGGCGTGAACTGGATGCGCTGGAAGGAGCCGCCGACCGCCAGGCTGAGGGCCCGGGCCAGCGTGGTCTTGCCGATGCCGGGCACGTCCTCGATCAGGACGTGGCCCTCGGCCAGCATCCCCACCAGCAGCCGGTCGATCACCGCCCGCTTGCCGACGATCACCCGCTCCACCTGTGCGCGAATCCGATCGGTCGCCTCCCGCACCGATTCCACGGCGGATTGGTCAACAACTTCAGCCGTTGGTGATTCAGTTTGCATCGTTATCCTCCACGTTGTGGGTGTGGTTCATCCTGCGAAGCATCTCTTCCGCTCTGGCGCGAAGACGAGCGCTGGGCTCGGCGCGAATGATTTCTCCAATATCCTTGGTTACGGATGAATCGAGATCAAGACGCTCCAGCGTTTCGATCGCTGCGAGGCGCACGGCGACATGAGCATTGCGTGCGACTGCCATGAGCGCGGGAAGCGCGTCGAGATCCCCGATCTCTCCCAACGCACGAATCGCCGCCGCTCGAACCGCGTCCAGATCGGTCCGCTCGCTGATGACGGTGCACAGGTCCGGCAGCGGGTTCCACAAACCCTCGATCAACTTGCGTTCGAAGGATTCCGGCTCGAACGACGCTTGATCGGGTGAATCTCCGTGCGCCGTCATCGTACACCCCCTGCGCCAATGAGGCGCCTGGCAACACCGCGAGGTCGGCCTCGGGCCGCTGCGTGGAGATTGGCTCCAGGCGTCTCTCCTGCGAACCGGGCGAGGACCGCGTGCCAGCTTCGACGCTGACGTTCATTCAGCGTTCCCTGAAACCGATAGTCGAAGCTGGAAGTGAAGCGGTCGAGATCGGCTGACAATCGCTCCAAACCGACCATGCTATCCCGCCAGCGCGCGCCAGTATTGTTCAGACTGAGAAGAGCGCGCAAATGTCCAAGACAAAGATCGGCCAACATGGACGCCGGCGCGCGGATCGCTCGTGCGGAGTGCACGGCAGCCTGGTCCGGTGTTGAAGAGATTCGCACCACCCGGCTGGGTGGTTACGGTGAGGTCGATCCAGTTCTCCGAGACACGTTGGATCCGATCGTCGACGATCTCGCGCGCTTGTTGCTCCGGCTTGCCAGGTTGTTTGACCAATGGCCCCCACCGGAATGAGCCGAATACATCACATCGTGGCAACCGCGCGTAACAGATCTGCCCGGTCAATGAGCCCGACGATTTGACCAGCCTCGTCGACGACCGGCAGGATCTTGTAGCGGCGTTCGAGCATGCGCCGCGCGGCGTCGACGACCGGCGTCGTTTGCGTAACGGTTAAAGCTGGGCTGATCATGAGATCAGCGGCCCGTGTCCCCGATAGGAAATGCAGTTCTTCGCGCTCTTCAGCTGACAGTCCCACGAACGGAATGTGTCGCATCAGAACGCCGACGATGCTCGATTGATGTTGCGGATCGAGTCGCCGCATGAGCTCGGCGTCGGTGACGACACCGAGCGGCCGCGCGTGGTCGTCGACGACCACGGCGCGATTGAGCCGGGTGGAAACGACCGCCTCCAGCACCTCGGGCAACGTGGAGTTGGCATGGACGGTCGGTACCTGACGCCTCATGATATCGGCGACCGTGCTGGAGGGTGTGATATGCGGGGTCAATGCTGGGCCATCGCCCTCAGACACACTATGCAGCGTCACTGTGCGTAGCACATCGACGCGCGAGATGATTCCGACCAATCGTTGATCGTCGTCGATCACCGGCAAACGCTTCAGTACACGCGTCGCCATCAGGTGAGCGGCTTCATTGAGATGCGCTGAGGCGTCGATCGTGGTGACGTTCGGTGTCATGACGTCAGCCGCGGTACCACCGCGTTCGGATAGACGGGCAAGTTCATGTTCAATCATGACTGGGTCGACGAGATGCAGCAATTCGGTGCGCAACCTGAGCCCACCGCGCTCGACGAGATCGCCATTGGTGACGATACCCACCACACGTCGTTCGCCGTCGATGACGGGGAGCGCGCGATAGAGTTGCCGAATGAGCAGCTCGACGACGTCGGAGAGCGGCGAGTCTGGTTTGACGCTGATTGGGTCGCGGGTCATGACGTCGGCCACGGTCAGTGAGCGCGAGATCGGTCGCAAATCGCGGACGGCGTGTTTGAAGATCCGAACCGGCTGGACGGTGATGAGCCCTTCGGTGAGCATCGCGGAAATACTCGGGAGGATCCGATCGACCTGTTCCTCTGAATCGATCCATTCGATGAGGATCGGGAGGTCATACATCAGCATCTCGATCTTCGTCGTGTGAATCTGCTGGTGAACTCCGAACCCCTCAACGCCGCGAAAAATGGTCGCCCCGGTCGCGCCGTTCTGGCGCAGGTAATCGATGATCGCCGAGTAGAGCGGCTGTCCGTGGTAGCGCTCGCTTTCGGTGACGTAGATCGAAACCATTCTGGCCTCATTGGAGAGTTCCATCGCCGGTTCCTCCAAACGGACAATGCCGCGAGTTAACCAGAAGATCTAGGGGTGTCGGCGGGCGTGTCTGTCACATTTACTCAAGCAGATTCGGCACCATAACTTCATTATGCGATGGTACGAGTCTGTCCTGTCGACATCGCGCGTATCTCGACCGGCTGGTTCGTGGCGCACCAATCGACGAGTGTTCGGTTTGGAAGCAGAACCGCCTTCACGATGGAAATTGGAGTCGCACGATCCCGCGTGAAACCGCTCTCTTCGACCCCATCAGTTCGTGAATTTTCGAGGTACTAAATCGCTCTAGTACCAATGTTCGGGTGGAATAGTCACACGGGGTAATTGTAGACTACCCCCTTGTTGGGGAATTGTAAGGATCACGCGGAATGGCGGTGGGAAGGCCGTCGTCGTGATTCACGGGATTGGGCGCCTGTTTCGCCGGCGGGTGTCAAGAGGGGGCACGGCGAAAGGGAATCATTATGAGTCGCAAGTTGGTGACACACGTTGTCATCACTGTAGCGGTACTCGCCTCTCTGGGAGCGTTTCTTCTCGTTCAAGGTCCCGTCTCGAGCAGCGGACCACAAGTCACTTTCCATCCGGTCGCGGACGCATTCGTGTATTCGGCACAGCCAGATAAGAACTTCGGAACTTCGACTGCACTTCGCGTCGATGGCTCACCCGTGATGTCGTCGTACCTTCGGTTCGACGTGAGCGGGCTTTCGGCTCCCATCGCCAAAGCGACGCTCCGCATCTACGCGGAATCGTCGCAGCCACTGGGATACGAGGTGCACGCAGTCCACGACAACACGTGGGACGAGAGCACCGTCAACTACGGTAATGCACCGGCTCCTGATCCCGCCGTCATTGGGTCATCGGGGGGAATATCGGGTGGGACGTGGACAAGCGTCGACGTCAGCTCGCTCGTGACCGACCAGGGGATCTACACGGTCGCTCTGACGACGCAGGACTCGACGCAGCTCAAAATGACGAGCCGCGAGGGCGGCGCGAACGCGCCTCAACTCGTACTTGAGATGATTGGTACGGGTTCGACGCCCGCGCCGACAGCGACCACCGATCCGACGACGATGCCAACGTCGACTCCTACCCCGACTCCGACTCCACTCGCAACGACCACGTCCACGCCGACTCCCGCGCCGTCTGGCGGGGGCCAGCCCAGCTTCCCGATCCGGGCGGCCTTCTACTATCCGTGGTTCCCGGGTGCCTGGAATCAGTCGGGCATTTCCCCGTTCACGCACTATCAGCCATCGCTCGGCTATTACAGCTCGAGTGACGTGGCGACCGTGCAGACGCAGATTGCCGCGATGCAGTACGGCAACATCCAGGCCGGCATTGCGTCCTGGTGGGGTCAAGGCCAGACAACCGACAAGAACTTCGCGGTCGATCTCGCGGCAGCGGACGGCACTGGTTTCAAGTGGTCGATTTACTATGAGCCGGAGGGGCAGGGTAACCCTTCTGTTGCCCAGCTCCAGTCGGATCTCACCTACATCCGGGATAACTACGCGGGGAACGCGAACTACCTTCGAGTGAACGGAAAGTTCGTTGTCTTCGTCTTCAACGCCGATGACACGAGCTGCGCCGTGGCTGACCGGTGGAAACAGGCGAATACGGTAGACGCCTACATCGTTCTCAAGGTCTTCACCGGATACCGGGGGTGTGCCGCACAGCCCGACAGCTGGCACCAATATGGTCCGGCAACCGCGGCGGATCGTCAGAAGGGATACTCGTACTCCATCTCGCCGGGGTTCTGGCATGCGCAGGAATCGCAGCCTCGCCTGACCAGAGATCTCAACCGCTGGACGCAAAACGTCCAGAACATGGTGGCATCGGGCGAGCCGTGGCAACTGATCACCACATTCAACGAATGGGGTGAAGGCACCGCGGTGGAGTCTGCCAAGGAATGGGCATCCGCGTCAGGCTATGGCGCGTATCTCGATGTTCTCCACAACAACGGCACATCAGGTAGTACCGGAACTCCGACTCCCACGCCGACCCCGGCTCCGACGCAAGCGCCGACACCGACACCGACACCTGCGCCGACCCAGGCGCCAACTCCCACGCCAACGCCTACGCCGACCACTCCGCCCCCGTCCGGTTCTGGAGTGCCCGGCTTTGATCACGTCTACGTCATTGTGATGGAGAACAAGGAATACGGTTCGGTCGTCGGTAGTTCGAGCGCGCCGTATCTGAATCAACTGATTCAGCAGAATGGCTTGGCCACGAACTACACCGGTGTGTCGCACCCTTCAGAGCCGAATTACATCGCCATGTGGGCCGGTTCGACCTACGGCATTACGGATGACGGCACCTACAACCTGAACGGTGTAACCATTGCGGACCAGCTCGAAGCCGCCGGAAAGAGCTGGATGGTCTACTCCGAGAATTATCCCGTTTCCACCGGTGGATCTTCCTGTTACACCGGGAGCACCGCTTCGGGCGGCCCGGACGGGGCGGGTACCTACGCGCGGAAGCACAACCCCGCCATCAGTTTCACCAGCGTCAGCGGCAACACGCAACGCTGTGCTCAGCATCTGACGGACTTCAGTCACTTCAACCCGGCGGCGGCCGGCTTCAACTTGATCGTGCCGAACCTCTGCCATGACATGCATGACTGCAGCGTGGCAACCGGCGACGCGTGGCTGCAAAGCTGGTTGACGAGCAAGATCCTGAGCACCCAGACCTGGAATCAGACCAACAGCGCCATCATCATCACCTGGGATGAGGGCAGCAGCGGCAGTGGCGGCGGCGGCCACATTCCGACGATCGTCATATCCAAGCACACGCCGCAGGGCTTCACGTCGGCGAGCGCCGCCAACCATTACACGTTGCTGCGCACGATCGAGGAAGCATTCGGCGTCGGATGTCTTCAAGGCAGCTGTACCAATGGAGACCTCCGACAGTTCTTCGGCGGTTGATCAAGAGCGTATCGACCGACAGCGGCTCCCCAACAAAGCACGCAGCGAGCCAGGGTCCTGACTCAGTCAGGGCCCTGGCTCGCTGCTCGGTTCAGATCCAGATGGGGCAACAATGCACACGCTGGCGAAGGGTTGAATTCGACCCGGATATCGACCTACGACGTTGAGAGCACCAGTTGCGGAGCGAGGGTACTCCCAGCCTCCATGCTGGCCAGGCTCAGCGCCGTATTGCTCGTCGTCACGAGGGCGACACTGATCGTCCCTGGACTCGTGACGAACGACGAAATGTCGACCTCGGTCCAGGTGCTACCTGCAACAGGCCCGGAGCTTCCGATGATAGCGGCGTCATACGCGGGAGCGTTGTTGTACGTCATCGTTGCCGGATTCCACGTGGTGTCGCTCACCGCGTGGACGTCGTAGCCGGTGGATTGCGCGGAGTTGGCATAGAGGCGGAGCGTGGCGTGTGTGATCGCTCCCGAGAGGGCCGGAACATCAAATTTCAGGTAGCTGACGATGATTGGTGAGCCATCCAACCGAAGCTGGGTTGACGACCCGTAATTGTTGTTCGGGTAAAAGGCATAAACCCAGGCGTCGGCGACCGGCTGGATGGTGGCGGACGAGGGCACTGCCGGTGTGGTCACGTCGGCGGCCGTCGACTGCGCGGAGTGATTGCCCGCGCCGTCATAGGCATCGACTGTGTAGCTGTAACCGGTGCTGGCGGCGACCGTGGCGTCGTGATAGCTGGTCGTCGACCCGTCGACCGTGGCCAGCTGCGCCCCATCGCGATAGATGGTGTACCCGGTCACGCCGGTGTTGTCGGTGGAGGCAGTCCAGCTTAGATCGACCTCGGTTTCATTGAGTGCGCTCGCCACCACGTTCCCCGGCACGCTTGGGGACGCGACGTCCGGGGCGGCCGGAGTCGTTGCGTTCGCTGCCGTGGACTGAGCTGGAGCGATTGCCAGCCGCGTCGAAGGCATCCACGGTGTAGGAGTACGCTGTGCTGGCAGACACCGTTGTGTCCTGGTAGCTGGTTGTTGTGTCACCGACGGTGGTCAGCAGCGTCCCGTTGCGATAGATGGTGTACCCACTGACACCAACGTTGTCGCTAGACGCGGTCCACGACAGGTCTACTTCGGCGCTGCTCGGCGGGTTGGCTGCAAGATTCGCGGGTACGGAAGGTGGCTGCGCATCTGGCAGCGGTGCGGTGTCGAGCACCAGTTGTGGGATCAGCGCGCCACCGGCTTCGAGGCTGGCCAGGCTGAGCGCGGAGGAGTTGGTGGTCGTGAGCGCGATGCTCACCGGGCCGGGACCAGTGATGAGCGGTGTGACGTCGACCTGAGTCCAGGTGCCGGCCGTGACCGGCCCGGAGCTCCCGACCACGGCCGGGTCAAAGCTCGGCGCGTTGTTGTAGGTCACGGCCATCTGATCCCAGGACGAATCGCCTGTTTGGTGGATGTCATAGCCGGTCAATTGACCCGTATTCGCGTAGATCCGCAACGTCGCCTTGGTGACCGGCCCGGAAAGAGCCGGGATGTCGAACTTCAGGTAGCTGCGGATGTCGGGAGACGCGTCCATCCGCAGTTGGGTTGACGCGCCGTTGTTCGCAGAGGGAAGTGTGGCGGAGACCCAGGTGTCGGCGACCGGCTGGATGGTGGCGGACGAGGGCACTGCCGGTGTGGTCACATCGGCGGCCGTCGACTGCGCGGAGTGATTGCCCGCGCCGTCATAGGCATCGACCGTGTAGCTGTAACCGGTGCTGGCGACCACAGTGTTGTCCTGATAGCTGGTCGTCGACCCGTCGACCGTGGCCAGCTGCGCCCCATCGCGATAGATGGTGTACCCGGTCACGCCGGTATCGTCGATGGATGCGTTCCAGGAGAGATCCACCTGTGAGTTGCTCGGAGGGGTGGCTGCCAGGTTGGACGGCGTCGAAGGCGGTGTCGTATCCGGAGTTGACGGCGTGGTTACCCCGGCGACGACGGACAGGGCTGAGCGATTTCCAGCGGCGTCGACCGCATCGACGGTGTAGCTGTAGGAGGTACCAGGGGTCACCGCGGCGTCCTGATAGGTCGTCGTCGACCCGCCGACGCTGTCGAGCAACGTTCCGTCGCGGTAGATGCCATATCCGTTGACTCCCACATTGTCGCTTGAAGCAATCCAGGAAAGGTCAACCTGCGTGCCACTTACGGCGTTGGCCTGTGGATTCGTCGGCATCGACGGTGGCTGCGAGTCCGCAACTGGCGCCGTATCCAGGATCAGTTGCGGAACGTCGGCGCCACCGGAGTCAAGACTGACGAGACTGAGCGCGGTGGAGCTGGTGGTCGTGAGCGCGATGCTCACCGGTCCCGGGCCGCTGATCAACGATGTGATGTCGACCTGAGTCCAGGTGCCGGCCGCGACCGGCCCGGAGCTCCCGGCCACGGCCGGGTCAAAGCTCGGCGCGTTGTTGTAGGTTAGCGTCTGCTCGCCCCACGTGGTACTGCTCACAGCGTGAACGTCGTAGCCCGTGGACTGTGCGGTGTTGGCGTAAAGTCTCAACGTTGCCCGCGTAACGGGGCCGGCCAGAGCTGGGATGTCGAAAATCAGATAGCTGAGGGTATCGGGCGACGCGTCGACGCGAAGCTGAGTCGACGTCCCGTAGTTGTTGTTTGGCAGATTCGCGTAGACCCAGGCATCGGCGCTCGCGGGTATGGTGGACGTTGACGGTGGGGCGAGCGTTGTCACGTTAGTGGCGCTTGTTGGGTTCGAGTGGTTGCCCGCCGCATCGAACGCATCGATGGTATAGGCGTAGGAGGTACTTGGCGTAACCGATGCGTCCTGGTAGGCGTTGACGCTTCCGGCGACAGTCGTGACAAGCGTTCCGTCACGGTAAATGGAGTACCCAGTGACGCTTTGATTGTCTGTCGATGCCTCCCATGTGAGATCGACCTCCGTGCCGGACGGTGAAGTCGCCGTCAAGTTGGCGGGCACGGTTGGCGCCGTCGAATCGATCGTCCAGGTCTGACTGGCAGGCGACGGGTCCGTGTTACCGGCCGTGTCAGTGGCGGAGACCTGGAACGTATGGGAGCCGTCCGCCAGACCATTGAATTCGATCGGGATTGTGCAGGCCGAGAATGCACCAGCATCCAGACTGCATGTGAAGACGCTCCCGGGGTCGTTCGATGAGAAGGTGAAACTGGCTGAGGTGCTTGACGTCGTCGCGGGCGGTCCGGAATCGATCGCCGTATCGGGCGCCGTCGTGTCGGCACTGGTCAGCAAGACCGGCCCGACCCCGATATCGTCAAACGCGACGTCGAACGTCCGGCCGGACGCATTCTCGCCGAGCTGAATTCGTCCTATCGGAGTCGAACCGAAATTCCCTGGCGCGCTCAGCGTGCTGATCTGCTGGCCATCAAACCAGACATCCGTCTGGCCGGATGCACCAGCCACATTCACATGCACCTGAACTTCATGCCAGGCTCCCGTGCTGACCTGGGTTGAGCTGGACGTGCTCTGTCCGGCCACGTCGTTTCGAATCCCGAGCGTGCCGTTGCTGTTGATGAAGAGACCCTCTAGCGAGATCCCGGCGGAGGTGCGGAAGCGCATCAGGTAGACCGTGTTGTTGGCGACGTTGATGAGCTTGAAACGTATCCGGTAGTAAAGCTCGCTCTGCTCAGCGCTCAGCTGCTTATAGGAATACGCCGCTGTACCGGTACTCGTAGCTCGCGCCGCGTTGTTCCCTCCAAAGACTTCGGCTTGCTGGACGACAAGCCCAGTGACCGACGTCCACTGCGAGAAATCACCCAATTCGAAATCATCGCTGAATATCGGTCCCAATGGCGGGGTCGTCACCTGTATTGGTGGAGTGAGTGGAGAGGCGTTGCCGGCGGCGTCACGAGCGAGAACGGCGTAGGTGTAGGTTGTCTCCGCCTCGGCAGTCAGGTCGGAGTAGGCAAGATTGAGCCCGCTGCTCGCGAGGAACGAACCATCGCGGTAAATATCGTACCCGACCACGCCGACGTTATCGGTTGACGCCGTCCAGGACAGGTCGACATCGGTACCGCTTGCCCGCGGCGTCGCCGTGAAGTTTGCCGGAACCGACGGAGGGGCCGTGTCGTCCTGGCCACCGCAGACGACGGAGCCTGAATCGAGGAGGGTACCTTGCTGGTTGACAAACTCATAACCAGCGCCACCGGTGTTGAGCGACAGCTTCAACGCGCCATAGCTATTCGCCGGTGTGCTCGCGCCAAACGCAAGGCGGCTGTCGGACCGGACGAATCCCTGGATTCCGTGTCCGCCGCTGCCGACGACAAATTGGGTGACGCCGGTTGGGCTCGGATTACCCTGTCCGTCCAGAGGCACCCAGCGTTGATAGCTATGCTCGTGGCCGGTCAGAACCATCGTGACGTTGTATTGGGCCAGCAGGCTCCAAATTTGATCCATGCGAGGAGTGTCACCCTGCGGCCCGACGCTGAAGACGGGATGATGGAAGTAGACGATCGTGCAGGTACCCGCGTTGGCCTGCAAGTCGCTTTGCAGCCAGGCGTATTGGCCCGTTCCGGGTGAAAATTCCGGAAGCTCGGTGTTGGAGTTCAGGCTGATGAGGTGCCATCCACCGGCGTTGACGCTGTAGTAATTCGGGGGGTTATCCCAGTAATCGAAGTAACCGGGTGCGACACCGCCTTCGTATTCGTGGTTACCGATGGTCGGGTCGGTGATGGTTCGGAATTGTCCGTAAAACTGGTCATCGCCTCCATACCAGTTCACATATTCGGTTGACGATCCCTTTTCATAGACGTCACCCAGATAGAGGAACAGATTTGGGTTCCACGACGAGATCAGGTTGGTTACGCCAACCGCGTTGGCCTCTCCGCCAGCGCCGTCTCCAGCTGCGGCCACGACAAACGGCTGGCCGGGAACCGGGGTCGTGCCTTGCCGGGGAGTGAAGGTGTTGGTATTCGGTGGAACCTGTGAGATTCCATTGTTGAATGCGACGGTGATGGACGTTCGCGACGAAACAAGCCCATTGCTGAGGAGCGCTTCGACCGACAAGCCATGGCTGCCGTCCACCCAGCGGGTCGTCGGCAATTGAAAGGTAAAAGGCGTCTGATAGTCGGTGATCAAATACTGATTGTCGACGTAGAAGACGAGCTTGCTTACTCGTGGGTTCGTCACGCTAACAGACACGGTTGCGTTGACCGTGACGTTGCTGGAGACGGTCGAGCCGCTGGTGGGATCGACGAGGCAGAGCGTGATGGTGTAGCTCTGCGTTCCCGGAGACGTTGTCCGGCAGGTGCTCGCCGCACGAGCGGGGGCTATGGATGGAACGCTCGACGCGAGCACGAGGATCATCACGCAGACTTTCGCGATCCGTGGTATCCAGTTTTCGAGCGTTCTTTTCATCGAAAACGTCTGCTGCGTCATGCGTTCACCCCATCCCGTTGAGCCAAATCCACTACGTCTTTGGCGTCCATGCAGGTCGCCTGGCGGTGAAGATCTCGCGCCTGAGCCCTCACCGTTCGTTCTGTTTGCGGCGCTCGGTCAACACTGTGCACCCAGGTGAATGGTCCTGAGTCGTCCGTAACTCGGCTCAGGACGACACCCTCCCAACGCTGGTCCCCGTTCACGAAGAGTCGGAGTCCTCGGTTGTCACGCGAAGCACGAATCCCAGCGCGACCCCTGCTGCGAGCAGTACCAGAATCAGGACCGCGGGTATCAGATGTATGTGGGCCACCTCAACGCCAATGCCGGAATACTTGCTCGCCTCGGAAGGTTGACTGCGTGTCCCGTTTACGGAGTCGGTCGCACCCGCTGGGGAAGCGGGACTCGCAGCCGCCGCACTGTTGCGGGCGTTTGGCGTGGTGCAGTTGACGGAGCCGCTATCGAGCGTGTCCCCCTTGCTGTTGATGAAGTCATAGCTTGCGGCACTTGGCGTGAGCGACAGCCGCAAGGCGCCGTATGCGGCGGACGGGGTATCGACATGGAGCGCCAGGTTCGGGTCCTCGCGAACGTCGTTGCGCACGGAATGGCCACCAGTACCGACCACGAACTGGGTCGTGCCCTTGGCGTCCGGGCTGCCGTTTGCGTCAAGCGGCTGCCAGCGCTGATAGGAGTGATCGTGTCCCGAGAGCACGAGGTCGACTCCACTGGAAACGAGCAATGGCCAGATGTCCGTAAGCTGCGGGCTGTTCCCGTGTTCGCCCACGCTTACGAACGGGTGATGCAGAAACACGAGCGTGCAAACGGATCTGTTGGCCGCTAGATCCTGTTGTAGCCACGTAAACTGGGCGGATCCGGGAGATGTCTGGTCAAACTCCGTTGTCGAATCGAGCGCGACAAAGTGCCACCCACCAGCATCCAAACTGTAATAGTGGGGGACGTCGTTCCAAAAACCGAAATAACCTGACGCATCAGCGGTCTGATACTCGTGATTGCCGACCACCGGGTCGGTGATGGCGCGGAAGCGTCCAAACAGGGAATTCTGAGCCCCATACCAGTTATCGAACTCCGCCGGCGAACCGCGATCGTAGACGTCGCCGAGATAGAGGACCAGATTTGGCTCCCACGTGGAGATCATGTCGGTCACTGACGTTTCGTTCTTTTCCCCGCCAGCGCCATCACCCACCGCGGCAACGATAAAGGGTTCGCCCTGTGACGCCGGGCGTCCGGTCGAGGGAGTGAACGTCGCTGGGAACGGGGTGGCACCGTCCGCGGAGTTGTCGAAGTCGACGGACTCTGTCGCGCGCGACGATACAAATGCATCGCGCATCACCTGCTCAGCCTCGATCACGTGCGGGCCGTCGGAATAACGCCGGGTGTCGAGGCTGAAGGTATAGGGAGTCTGGTAGTCGGTGAGGATGTAGGTTCCGTCGAGATAGAAGACGACGCGCCTCGTACCAGGGTCGGGTCCCACGACGGTGGCTTCGCTGGTTACCGTCACGATGCCGGAGAGCGTCACCGATGCCGGGGGATTCGTCAGGCAGATATGCATTTCATATGCAAGCGATTCAGGACCACTCTGAACGCACGTTGTCTGGCTGGCTGCGACCGGACCGACCGGAGAAAGAGACACTCCCACGATAGCCATAGCCAGCAAGAGCCGCAATTTCGACCACAGCGCCAGCTCGGGTGGGCGTCGTAGGCCGCAGACCCGATCGGAACCCAGCGACTGAGTATTGTTCCCTGGACTGAGCGATGTCTTGGCGACCCAAGGTCTTTTTCCTGTTTTGCAGGATTGGTTCGTCATCTGCTCAATGTCCGGCGCGCGCTCTGTTTGGTGCATTGCCTGACTCGTTCTGTATTCGACGGGTCGGCAGGTCGGATCGCCCCGAGATGAATCGGCAACTCGATTGCACCATGGGAGCGTGTCGTTGCTCTGTCTCAGCGAGATCAGAAACGTGAACAACCCGTCAGAAACAGTCCGGTGGCGCGATGACGAGAGAGACTCGGGGGCGATCCGCGCTCGTTTCCGCTAAACACGATGACCGAGGTATCGACCTAGTGGCCCGTCAGTCATCATGTGCGCGGTAGAGGCGCTTGAGCGTTATGCGGGCGTTCTCGGTGGTGAAGCGCCAGTCGAGCGTGCGCGCGGCGACCCAGGCCGCGAGCACCTGCCTGCTGGTCTTGTCCAGGAAGACGATGGGGCGCGGGGTCGTGGGGGCGGAGGTCGAGATGGCGATACCCGATGCACCGCCGTGCAGATGGCTGCGGCGATGGCCGGTGCCGACGAGAACGCCGAACACACTCGGGCAATCGCAACGGGGCGGTCCTTCCTCTATTGGCTGTCGGCCACCCCGCATTCGGCTACCGACCGAGTGATGCTCGCCCCGCGAGTTCCCGGCGAATCGCTGGCGCGCGTGCCGTCGATATCGAAGCAATCGCGCTGATTGGTCTGCATCAGCCGCGTGGCGATGGCGATCGCCTGGCGCTCGGTCAGCAGCCGATCGTCCACCTCGGCCTGCAAGGCGCGCGCCAGCCACGCGCGCGCCTGCGCCGCATAGGCGACCGACGCGGCGGGCCCGAACGTGTCGCCGCCGAAGGCGAAGAGCTTGTTGATCGGCACGGCGTGGATCATCCGCCGCACGAAATCGCGCGTCGTCCACGGGTCGATGCTCCAGGCCCAGCAGAGATCGACGTAGACATTCGGGTAGTGCTTCGCCAGGGCCACCAGCTCGTCGCTGTACGGGTAGGCGATGTGCATCAGGACGAAACGCGCCCGTGGATAGCGCGCGAAGAGGCCGCAGAGATGGCCCGCGCGGATACGATCGATCGGCATCCGGCCATAGCCTGCGTAATAGCCGGTGTGCAGCTTGAATGGCAGGTTGTGTTCGATCGCGAGCTCGACGCCGCGCGCCCAGCACCAGTCGCCGAGGCAGAGGCGCTCATCTTCCGACAGTTCTTGCCCGGCCAGCACCATCTTGAGGACAGGTGCGACCTCGGCATCGGTACGCTCCCGCCAGTACAGGGTGCGCTTGTAGGCGTGCTGCGCCTTCACCGCGATCGCGAGCGGGCCGTAGTGCGCGAAGAGAGCGGCGAAGGCCGCGCGCAGGTCGGCGAGCGTCGCGACGACGATCCCGGTCTCGTCGTGGAGCTGTTGCAGCTTCGAGGCGACCATCGCAGAAGTTGGCCCAGGAGAGATCGTAGAGGAAGAAGTCCGGGCCGGCGGGATCTGGCTGGCAGGCCCACTCGGAGTCGTCGATCTGCACATGATCGAGCCCCGCGACCTCGCGCAGGAGGCGCAGGCGCTCGCCCGGCCGGCGCAGGGCGGCGTGGCGCGCCGTCGCCCCCTCCAGCCCGTCCGGCGTGATCTCCTCCAGGTCGTAGACCAGGCGCGCGATCAGGCGCACCGCCTCGCCGTAGCCGGTATGCTGGCAGGTCTCCCAGGCGTCGCGCACGCCCGCGAAACGCGCACGGATATCGGGGTCGCCAGCGTCGACCAAGCGCGCCACCGCCTCGGTCGATGCCCCGGCGACGACAAGGTCGGCAAGCAGATAATTGTCGAAGATCGCCTGAAGGACGTCCGGGCCTTCCTCGACGTATTGCTGCTCGGTGCGGAGATGTTCGTGGGTGTCACTCAGCGGCATCGCCGCAATCGCCGCCGCGAGATCGCTCGACATGTCGCCACTCCTTCCCGCGTCCATCCCTACCACGCGGCGAGCATAGCAGCGGGTAACGCGATCAGCAATTCACGACTGGCGGGCCACACGTCGTCTGTCCCACCTGGACAAACCGACGCCGGATACGCTGGACCGCACTCAGGTAGACCTCCAGCGCGCCGGCCAGGGCCGCATTCGACCAGCCGGGGCCACCCTGGCCGTGATCAGCTTTGAGCAGGATGCGGGCGCGGGTCAGCATCCGGGTGGGGGCAGCCCCCGAACTGACGAGACCGCGCAATTCGGCTCGATGCTCCTCGGTAGTACCACGCGATACGGGTATGCCATGGTAAATCTCCTTCACCTCGATGAAGCGCACCTCAATCGCCGTCTGCGGGTCTTCGGGATGCGGCCGGCGCGAGATCAGATCGAAGCCGCGATTCTCGCTCTCCACGCTCTCCACCTGCCAGCCGCGCGCCGCTTCGTAGGCGATGACCGCCTCCACGGCGATGCGCTCGATCTCCTCGTCGCGCACCATCGGCGCGATGCCCGGGCGTCGTCCGCTCGGGATGCGGCAGCACCCACGCCCGCCCGATCGGCTGAATGTCGGCAATCGTGCAGTGCCGCTCCTGCTGCCAACTCCGCGCGGCGGCGCTCCAGCCGGCCGTTCAGCTCGTCGAGGCGATCTTCCGTCGTCTTCATGTTCGCGGCCAGCAGCGGACTGGTGTCGCCCGCCTGCTGACTCTCCAGCAGCTGCGATCATCCGCACGTTCTGCCGGTCGATCAGCGCGTTCAGGCTGATCTCCATGTGGCGCGCGATCGTCTCGACTTCCTGCGTGCGCTGCGCGCTGATCTCGGTCAAGAACGGCTGCAGCGCCTGCTCGACCAGCGCGCTGTTCCACCTGCGTCCGATCGGGCAGCTCGCTCCATCGGGCGACAGGCGATGCCGCTCGGCGCGGGCAGCAGATCGAGGAAGATCGTCGGCTGGCGGACGGTCAAGCGCGCCATCGCATCTGCGCCTCGACGACGAACAGGCGGCGGTGCAGCACGTTGCCGCGGCCATCCCGGATCGCCGCCGAGAACACATCCAGCCGGGCCGGCTGCGCCCGGTGCAGGTCGTAGAACACCGCGCCGTGCTGCAGGTCGTCCTGCACGCGCTCGGCGACGTCTTCGCGCACCACTTCGAACAGCGGATGGCCGGGCGTCACCCATTCCAGCGTCGGATCGTCGGTCAGCAGCTTCTTGTCGAAGACGATCTGCTTGTACTCGCGGCCCAGCTTGCCGAAGCGCGGCTCCAGCCGTTCGCCGATCGGCCACAAGGTGCGCGGCACCCGGCCGATGCGGTAGACATGGTGCGTCGCTTCGGCGTGCCGGTCTGCGCTTGGGTTGATGCCCGGCCAGCGGCGCCGCCTGCAAGAAGAAATCCTCGATCACCTCCGGCACCAGCCGCCGCTCCTTGGCCTCGGCCGACTTGCCGACAATGGCCGAGAGATTCAACTCGCGCTTGGCCAGTCCTTCCAGCGTCGAGTGGGTGATCTGGCGGAATCGCTCGGTGTCCACCTCCTCGACGATGCGGCTCTTGATGACCTCCTCGGTCAGGTTGCGGGCATACATCTCGCGGAGCATGCGCTCCAGCTGGTTGGCCGGGAAGATGTCGCCCAGCACGTTGAAGACCTTGCCGGTGTGCTTCGGGTCGAGGTCGTCCTCGATCTGCGCGCAGCCGCTCGAACAGCTTCTGCAAGCACGCGGCCTTCGCGGGTGTTGGTCGAGACGAAGTTGAAGATCAGGCAGTCCTTCTCCTGGCCGTAGCGGTGGATGCGGCCCATGCGCTGCTCCAGCCGCACCGGGTTCCAGGGGATGTCGTAGTTGATCATGAACCAGCAGAACTGCAGGTTGATGCCTTCGCCGGCGGCCTCGGTGGCCACCAGCACCTGGCAGTCGTCGCGGAACTCGCGCTCGGCGTAGATGCGCGTGCCGGGCGTGTCCCGGTCGCCGATCTTCATCCCGCCGTGAATCTGCGTGACCAGGCCCACTGCGAGCTTCCCAGCGGCCGGCAGTCTTGCCGTCACCGCCAGGTAGTCGAGCGTGTCCTTGTGCTCGGTGAAGATCAGCAGCTTCATCTTCGGGATCGTCGAAGATGCCCTGCTCCGTCAGCACCTCCCGCAGCTTGACCAGCTTGGACTCGACCTCGCGCTGCTTCCAGCGCCTGCGCCTGGTCGATCAGGCGGTTCAGTTGGACGATCTCGTCGCGCAGAGCGCGTCGGGTCGACCGAGGCGACCACCTCTTCCAGCGCGTCGATGATCTCCTGCTGCTCTTCTTCGGGCAGATCGTCGAAATCCTCGGGCAGCTTGCTTGGCGATCTGCTCCTGGCGGTAGGCCTCGCGGATCGTCGAGAATCTTCTGCCGCTTGTCGCGCATCCGCTCCAGGCTGCGCCGCACGGCATAGACGCTGGAGGCGAAGCGGCGCTGCAGCATGGCCATCGTGAAGCCCAGCGCGCGGCCCGCGCGCCGAGTCGTCGGCGGCCGCCTTGATCGACTGGTCCTCGACGTAGTGGGTCAGGGCGTCGTAGAAGTCCCACTCGTCGTCGTCGATCTGGAACTCGGTCGTCTGGACGTTGCGCTTGGTGAAGAGCGTTCTTGACCTCGCCCGTGTCCGGGTCGGGGAAGGTGACCAGGGCTTCCTTGACGCGCCGCAGGTAGAAGGGCGCTTCGTTGCGCCGCATCGCCTCTTCCAGGCTCTTCACGTCGCCGTAAACATCCCGGTCGAGCAGCGCCAGGAACAGGCAGAAGTTCTTGGGGTCGCCCTTGTGCGGCGTGGCCGTCATCAGCAGGTAGTGATCGGTCATCTCCGACAGCGCCTCGCCCAGCTGATAGGCCAGCGTCTTCTTGTCGGCGCTGTAGGCGCTCATCTTGTGCGCCTCGTCCACGATGATCAGGTCCCAGTGGCTGCGGAGCAGGCTCTCGTTGGCATCCTCGATCGCGCGACACCCACGAGACCGAGGTGATGACCTGGTTCTTTCCTGCCAGGGTTCGAGCCGTAGTTGGCGCGCAGCACGTCGCCGCGAATGACCTCGAAGTTCTCGCGGAACTTGTCCTTCATTTCGCGCTGCCACTGGAAGGACAGGTTGGCCGGCGTGACGATCAGCGTGCGCTTGATCAGCCCGCGGATCTTCAGTTCCTTGATCAGCAGGCCGGCCATGATCGTCTTGCCGGCGCCGGGATCGTCGGCCAGCAGGAAGCGGATGCGCGGCAACTTCAGGAAGTAGTCGTAGACCGCCTCGAGCTGGTGCGGCAGCGGATCGACGCGGGCGATGGAGAGCGAGAAGTAGGGATCGTACTCGTAGGCCAGGCCCAGCCGCACGGCCTCGACGCCCAGGCGGAAGCGGGCAGCGTCGCCGTCGAACGGCTCCGTCTCCGGCGTGATTTCCAGTGACGCGATCTGGTCGAGCGACAGGATCGGCTCGTGCACCTGGCCGGTGCGCAGCCCCTTGCCGATCAGCTTGACCGACGTGCCCATCGGAATGACGACGAGCACCTGAACCGGCTCAGGGAAGATCGGCCCGCGGAGAATGGTGTTGGGTTTGAGAATATCAGAGTGGATCAGTCAAGATGAGGGCTCTAACTCAGATACTGGCGCATGGCAATTCTCGTTCGCCGCCAGCAAGATAGGCTATGGTTCAAACACCATGACATTGTAGAACAAAAAATGTATCTTTGTCTATTGTGGAAAATACTTATTCGAAACGGAAACGTCATATGCCATTATTGATGCCGAAACGCAACGTAATCGTTACTTGAATACACCACATTCGGTGATACGTTAAGGAAACATTTGTTCTGTAGTCGCGCCACCACACATCTAATACACCTGGTCGCCTGACTTTAGATTCTTTTGGGTATTGTACTCCGTAAGCGACAACAATGGCATTGCGTTTTGCTTGCAACTTCGTTACAAACCGTGAGGAAAATAAACTGTCCCACCCACTTAAGAGTCAGGCAGTCTCAGCACATGGACATTAACTTAGATCGCGCTGTACGACGGCCACCATCCCATATCTCAAGGATTAGAAACTTTGCGCTTTGCCTGTCTGCTGGTCGAACACCTCCCACGCGCGTTGAAACCCCGCTCCGATAGATGCCCCGACCTGATGCTGCAAAGCGTAGCGGAGTGGAAGCGGGTGCACGCCTTGCCCGCCGCATAGCGGCGGAGGCGCGTTGGTCGAGTGTCAATGGGCTGGCGAAGTCCATCTGTATCCTGTAGATTCAGCTTCAACACGAATCGCACGAGCCGGCTTTTTGAACTCATGGCTCAGCCGGACTTCCGATGGGCTTTCGTTTTCCGGCCGCCGTCTGCAAAAGTTGCTCAAACCAAATTCCAACTTTGGGTGTATGCTATAAGTACGTCACATCGAGTCAGCGGGGGAAGCAGATGGAGGCAAAATGATCCGCAGACTGATGACGGCCTGTGCCGCCCTGTTGTTGTTGGCGCTTGCATCTTCGGCGTCTACCGTCGCACTCCCACAATCCGATCGTTCTTCAACCGCCCCGAACGTCGCGGCCTGCATCTACCTCGGCCCGAGCTATACACCGCCGCAGCACTGGACACTCAACGCCCCCATGCCCACGGCGCGCTTTGCCTTGGCCTTGATCGCACCCAACGGTCTGTCCGCTGTGTACGCAATCGGCGGCCTGCAAAGTTGGACTGAAGCGTTAGCCGTCAATGAACGTTTCAACGCTTGCGCCAATACGTGGGAAACTCTCGCGCCACTGCCCGCACCGCGCGGCTACATGCAAGCCGCCGAGCTCAATGGCCACCTCTATATCGTGGGCGGCATCGATCACATCATCTCCGGTACGTTTGACGTGCAAAGCACCACTTGGGTGTTTGATCCGGCGCACAACTGGTGGAGCGCCGCCGCCGCTCTGCCACAGGCGCTGGGCGGCGTGGCGGTGGCCGTGGCGAACGGTGAAGCTGTACGCTTTCGGCGGCTTCGACGCGCGCGGGCCTGGCGTTGGCGACGTCAACACCGTGTACGAGTATGATCCGACGCGTGATCGCTGGCAGTTGCACAGTACCATGCCCGGCGGCCCGCGCTCGATGGCGGGGGCGGCGGAACTCAACGGCGAGATTCACGTCGTCGGCGGCACGGCGGGGACGTTGTATGGCACCGCGCGTCACGATATTTACAATCCCACCACTCGCCTGTGGCGGACCGCCCATGCGCTCGGTGAAAGTTTCTACGGCTTTTCGCTGGTCAAAGCGCCCGATGGTTTTCTCTACGCGTTAGGCGGCTCACACGATCACGATAATGGCTGGACCACGGCGCAGCGTTATGATCCTGCCGCAGATACGTGGAGGTATCTAGATACCGACGTCGAGATCAACGACGGCTACAATCACGGTTTATCAAGCGGTACGTATGCGGCGGGGCGCGTCTTCCTCATCGGTGGCGAGGGAACACCGTATAGCTCATCCCAATTACACTCGCTTCAGCAACGTCGTCGAATCGCTGCGCGTGGCGGATAGCCTGTGCGAATCGAGCGTGCAAGCGGCGCCGGAGGCGGTCGCGGCTGGCGATCACCTCACCTACACGATCGAGCTGCACGGCGAAATCACGCCGCTGCCCAATGTCATTCTGCTCGATCCCATTCCGAGTGGCACGACCTTCGACGGCTTTATCAGCAACCCGGTCACGGCCACTTTCAATACCGGCGCGAATCAAATTGAATGGAACGGACCACTCGCGGCCAATCCCGCTCCGATCACGATCACGTTCCGAGTCGCGGTCAACAACACTGGTTGGATCAGCAGCCGCTTGATCACCAACACCGTTAGCATTCATAACGGCTTGAATGTCATCACCCGCTCCGTGGGTACGTGGTATGAAGGCTTCGATCTCTCTTCTTCGCGCAAAGAAGTCAATCGGGCCTCGGCCGTGCTGGGCGACGTAATCACCTACTCGCTACATGTGCAGACGACTTCGCCGGCCAGCGGCACGGTCATGCTGCGCGATCCACTGCCCGCCCACACGCGATACGTGACCGATAGCCTCAGCGCGACCAGCGGCACAGCCGCTTATGCGAACGGCGTGATTTCGTGGACCGGCCACTTGACGCCGCACACGGGTGTGTATGCCAATACCACCAATGCTTATCAATGGGGTGATAGTCGTGGCAACGGCCGAGTGCCCGGCGTGAAATACGATTGGATCGAGA
The DNA here is from genome assembly GCA_963725815.1 of uncultured Chloroflexia bacterium. GTDB lineage: Bacteria > Chloroflexota > Chloroflexia > Thermomicrobiales > Thermomicrobiaceae > CALAGB01. Next base: position 10,415 of record CAVSAD010000020.1, on the reverse strand, counting down.
TTGAAAACACGGGCCGTCCCTTTGCCTTTAACAACGTCGATAATGATGGCTGCTATCACACCGCGTTTCCGTTCGACTTCACGTATTACACCGACGTCTACACCAAAGCGGGCATTTCGACCAATGGCACGCTGTATTTTCCGCCCTACTACAATGGCGTGCTGTATCCCATGTCGCCTGATAATGCGCCAATTCCCGGCACCAACTCGTACCTCGGCTATTCCTTCGGGCGTTTCATGGCGCCGTTCTGGGACGATCTGTATCTGCCGCCGGGCTGGATCTACTATCAGATTTTTGGCGAAGCACCGCACCGTCAAGTCGTTTACGAGTTTGCGCACGTCTCGCGCCGCGCTGGCGCGACGCAGCCCGGCGACACCGGCACGTTTGAGATGATCGTCTATGAAGAGAGCAACGCGATCTTGATGCAATACAAAGACGTCGACTTTGGCAATAGCGCGTTCGATCACGGCGCGAGCGCGACGGTGGGCATTCAAGACTCGCCCGAGTTGGGGATGCAGTACTCTTATAACGAACCGGCCATTTCAGATCGCTTGGCGATTCTCTACGTACCGCCGCAGCAGTCGATCACCTACACGGCCAACTTTGCGGAGGTGACGTTCGCGGTGACGCCGGAGATGGTGCTGCCCGATCGTACGCCGATCACGAATACGGCCACGATCACCAGTTCGCTTGGGCAAACTCTCACGCGCGAGGCCGTGACGCTGTATGGCGCACCCGATTTCTCAACCTCTTATAAAACGGTAGACCGCGCACAAGTCCAGCCTTGTGACAGCATCCTGTATCAAGTTCACGTCAACAACACCGGTCCGGTAGACGGGCTCGTGCAATTGACCGATCACGTGCTCCAGGAACCGTATATCTACTTCTGGTGGAGCAGCTTAAGTTATCCGTATGGACTAGGGCACGAATACAGCCACGGTATTGATTGGACAGGCACGGTGCCGGCGCATAGTTCGGCGACCATCCAGTATGGCGTGTACGTCAATTGCAACGTGACACACGGCCAGACGTTCGTGAACACGGCGCTGTTGACGGATGTCGTCGCAGGCCTTGTGTATCAACCCACCGCGACGATCACCGTTTATAAGCCCGCCGATCTCTATCTCGACTGAGCGGTCCTGGCGCGGTAGCACCGAGCGCTCCCTTAACGTACACGTTGCTCATCGGCAATCATGGTCCCAACGACACCGAAGAAAACATCGTCGTTACTGAGGCACTGCCGAACGGTGTCACCTACCTCGCTGCTTCACCCGGCGGTGTGTTTAGCTCGACGCTGAACGCCGTTACCTGGCCGATCAATCCGTTGACGGTCGACGCGACCCGTACCTTGACTGTGACCGTCAGCGCGCCTGCCGGATCGATTGGTACGCTTTTGACTACCACGGCGAGTATTAACATCCCAACGCAAGACCCAGATCTGAGCAACAATACGCAGGCTTGGTATACGTGGCTGGGCGACAGGCCGAATCTATTGAACGCGACCAACAAGGCCGTCACGCCCGTCGATCTGGCTGGCGGGGGTATCGCCACTTACACGGTGCAGATCATGAACTCTGGCACGCTCAGCGCCTCCGCCACGATCACCGATCCGTTGCCGATCGGCGTCAGGTATCGAGCAGGCAGCAGCACGATCAATGGTGTGCCGATCGAGCTCTATGCCACGACATCCAATCAAATCAAATGGACTGGGCCGATCGCGCCAGTACAAACGATCAAGTTGCAGTTCAGTGTGCAGGTGATCGCGGTCAGCGGACAGATTACCAATACCGTCACCATCGACGATGGCGCGGGCGCCGTCATTAGACGTTCGGCACGGCTGGTGCTGCCCTATGGCTTGTTCCTGCCACTCATCGTCAAGTAAAGTGCAGGGACTTCGTGGCCAGCGAGGATTCCGATCGCATGGCTAACGTCGTCATCGCGCCGCCTTACAGGGGGTGTTGCAGAAAGACCACGGGGCGATCAATGTCATCGCACGGCAATTAATACGCCTTGTGAAATGGAGCAGAGTCAGCAAGAATGATTTGATGAAACGGACAGATCGCGATCACCCTGGTGGGAGTGCCTAGCAGTCAGACCCCCGTTCCGCGGGACAGAACACCCATCGGACTGAACCCGTCTGCTATGTGCTGCCGTTAAGGGTACTCTTGAGCATGACCAGGTGTGGATATCGATCGCTGGTCAATGATTCCTCTATCGCTACCCTCATTCACAGCGAGAATGCTGGGAACCGTTTCAGCCTCACTTTGAACAGGCGCAGTAACGCTTCCTGCACGCTCGGCACCAGGCTGGACAACAGTGCCGACAGGGCCGGCAAGACGGACGTCACGATCAGGCTGCTTGATACAAAGGTTCGAACTGGAAACGTCGGAAAGGCCTCGTGCAGTAACTCATAGCGCTGCTTGATCTCGCCTAATCTTTCGGTGCCAGCCTTGACACTGACGGCATCGTCTTGCGCCGTCGGCATGGAGCGTTGAATCGCCTGCTGGAACTCGTCGGCCAGGGGACGGAGCACCTGATCACGCGCTTCCAACATGCCCCGATGGGGTGTCCACAGCCAGCCGTAGAGGAGTAACGGCGTAAGCAGCAGATAAATCGCGCCCAGGAGCAGCGTCTCGATCCGCCACAGCGGATTGGCCCCGCGTTCGAGAAACAACAAACTCATGACCACGGCGGCCGCACCGATGATCGTCGCGATCAGCACACTGGCCGTCAGTAAGCGTCCCACGATGGCGAACCCGCCGGAACCATCGGGATGCAGCGGATTAACTTGCAGGTGGAACATGCGGAACAGGCGCACACTGAAGACGAGCAAGATCAGCAAGCGGACAATCGAGAAGAAAACGCCATACAAGGACAGCGTGTAAGCCACGAGCACGGCCAGGCGCAGCAGCAGTTGCGTCTGTGCCGTGCCCACGGCAGGTGGCATCGCCTGCGACGTAACCACTCAGCCGGTAAATCCAATACGCGGCGGGCAGGACCAGCGCCCCCACAACCCAGATGCGGCGATTCGCCTGAAAGATTAGGTCTTGCAGAAAGGCAGAATACGAGGCCGGTCCGGTCACCTCTTCGCGGCGCGGCCCGATGACACCATTATCCGCCAGCGTATTGAAGAGGTCATCAAAGAGATTCGGCAGCGAGAGGTACAGGAGCAGGCCGAGCGGGATCACCACCAGCGTTTCGAGCATGTCGATGACGAAGGCATTCAAGTTAACTGCGAGGCCTAACAGGGCTGGTACACCGAAAAGTGCCAGGCCTGCCAACAGAGCCGAACCCGCGATGATCCAGCCGTCTTCGAGGTGCAACTTGTGGCGCAGGAATAACAACACCGGATCCCCCGTGTAGAATTGTCGGTCCTTCAACCGATCACTGTCCGTCATAGCGCCTCCCTTGCAGTATGAATCAGCGCGTCGCCCCGCCACACTTCTTCCTCGACCCCGAAAACCGCTGTTACCATCGGTCCCGAAACGACAGCGCACATGTTTGTCCTTTCTGACCCAGAGAGCGGCTAAAGTCTCCGGCAGCGACTGCGCCTTGGTCTCATGGGCATACCGTCTACAGCGTGGTGTCTCTGGAGTACAACTTCAACGAATAGTCTGGCAGCAAGCTGCCATAGCAACTGCTTCCAAATTGTCCGAAAATGCACGAATTTGTAGAGGGAGGCTTGTTCCCGCCCGGTTCATGCCTGTCGCAGGCTCTTTCTGCCGATCTGACTGTTTCCGCTTTTCTGATTCTCTTGCCGCTTGGGAGTGCACAGCCCCAGTCGGAATTGCGCTCCGTAATTTTCCTGGAATCTCACCGATGTCGAAGTGTTTGTTGATAGACGCTTATCCTCTGGCCGACCACACGTCTCCTAATCTATGATCGTTCATCGTGGTAGACAACCGCGGTCAAACGGCCCCTGCTCGCTTCCCATAACCGCTATTCAACCACAAGCACCTCTCTACAGTCTTTCAGACCCTCGAAGCGTCGCCGTAACTGTCCTTTTCTAGCGTGACGTTCCCATCAGATTGTTGTCTTCGCGAAAGCGGCGGGGATCACGGTCAACGCTATCTTGGACATCGGCAAAGTCGATCCAGTCCATGTGATCGCCAAGGTTCTACCGAGCCTGCTGTCAGTCGTGGCGGCAGCCATATCGCTCTGCGTGCGATCTCACTCCCGCCGGCTGAACACGGCCAAAGTATCGCTGGCTCAAGTTCAATCGAAGTCGGAGTCCGGTCGGACCAAGGAAAATTTGCCGGATTCCAAGCCGACTATCACGGACCAGCAGTACATCGAAATGAATGCGGCGCGTAATGGTCAGGGCTCAATCTCGGCTGAAGACTTGCTGGCGACAGGCAAAATGTCGCGTTCAACTGCCTTCAAGTGGCAGGGCGACTAACGTGAGTCCATCGGTCTTGACCGCCGGACCGGGAAGCCGAAGGTATAAGCATGAAATCCCTAACTGGACCTGGTGGACATCTAAGTCCGCTTACTGTCTGGTGGCAAATGGTTCGCAGATTGCGCCAGCGCAAACTTGGCTGGCGCAATCTGTTGCAACGGGGAGCGGTTAATCCGCTGGCGGTTGAATTGTGCCCAACGCCAGTCTACGATCCATCCTGTCTATCTACTTGAGCGCCACGTGCGCGAATTTCTGAATGGCTTGAATATGTTCCTGCGGCGTTTGAAAGCCGCTGCCCATGGTGTTAAACGAAAGGTGAGTGGCCCCTACGGCTTGCCACTCGCTTAAGGCCGTTTCCCAGGCCTTGGTATCACCGGTCTCGTAAGAGAGCCGCGGCTCCAGGCCAAAATCTTGGCGCGATCGTCCGGCCTCATCCAGGAAACGATCCAGCATCTCCAGCGCGGGTTTGGCTTCAGCCGCACTGCGCTGCAGGATAATCCAGCCATCGGCCAGCCGGGCCGTGCGCCGCAGGGCCGCTTCAGCGAATCCTCCAAACCACACGGGGATTGGCCGCTGCACCGGCAGCGGGTTAATGCCCGCATCCGGGATGGTGTGCCAGTTTCCTGTAAAGGTCACCAACGGCTCAGTCCACAACCGGCGCAGGAGCGCCACCTGTTCTTCCATGCGTTTGCCCCGGTTGTGAAAGTTCTCGTTGAGAGAAGTATATTCAACCTCGTTCCATCCCAACCCCACACCGAGCCGCAACCGGCCACCACTCAGCACGTCCAACGAGGCGGCTTGTTTTGCCACCAGAGCCGTTTGCCGCTGCGGCAGGATCACGACCCCGGTCACCAATTCCAGGCGCTGGGTAAGACCGGCCAGATAACCGAATAACACGAAGACTTCATGAAAAGGAGTCAGGTAGGTATATGGACCGGACCAGCCTCCCGGGCGTTCCGGGTTGGCTCCCAGCACGTGATCATAAGCCAGCACATGGGTAAACCCCAGTTCTTCGGCGGTTTGAGCATAATCGCGAATCGCACTGGGATCGTTACCGAATTCTGTTTGTGGAAAAATAACACCAATTTTCATAAAAACACCTTTCATTATTTTGGACTTTTAACAACGAGAAATGACCTTGCGCTATTGTTGCCAAGTTGGTTATCTCGATTGATGTTCAGGAAATCCGGCTTGCTGTAAGCACTATCTTCCACTTCTATGCATAACGCATCGCAAAAAGGCAGTTATCATTACGCCGCATACAGAGAAGCGGAACCGCCAACTTTAGCCGCTTCAAGTATTGTATTCCGCTCTTAGCCTTGCCCTGCCTCAGTTCAGTGACACATCACCCACCGGCCCTTTAATATTATCGCTTGCCGCGAGAATCTCAGCGCCAGCATCGGCCGGCACAAGGGCGATGAGTTCCCTCAACCGTTTTCTATAGAGCCAGCGCACGATCTTTAAGGTCAGCCGCTCAACTCGACGCGACTCAGGATACAGATAGTCGGCACCTTCAAGGAGCTTGACCATCGCTCGGCCAAAGGCGATGACATTTTCTTGCCGTTGTTTTGTAGTTAGTGGGGACATGTCGCCATTGTATGATCAACGGGTTCCATGCGCAAGACTTTAGGTGCTCAGTGGGGTAGTTTCGGACATGACTACGGACTTTCAGAACGCTTGGCATCGAATGGTTCCTAAGAACTGTTAGACGAGCGAGAGGAGGCACATTTAGGCCGAGGTGTGTCTCCCGCGCACAGGTGGTGTAAATGTCCACAGGGTGCGTTCGTCCACAATATAGCCTAAGCCTGGAATCCGAATACTCTGCAGCCAGCCATGATTGACCCAGTACAGAACCGTCTGCGGATACACGCTGTAGCGCTGCGCCACAGCGCACCTCGTTTCTATGTGCCATTATACACGAACGGATGTTCCATTTCAGGGCTGGAATTTAGTTTGAGGGTAGGCGAGTAGCAAAATCTTATCCATCCTTTTTCCGGCGGCGAAAACCAGCAGTAGAATGAAGTCCTTGTACTTCAGAGCATCCTTCACGCCGCGAATGGAGCGAGCCGCATCCCACAGCCATTGTTCGATCGATTTGTCGGTGTTGTTGGGCATAGGGTTCCTGAAGAAGCAAGGTTGATTGTCTGCCGAAATGAAACGAGGGGCAAACGAGTCACTCGGTCTAAAAATGGTAAGAAAATTGTGATTCAGGCATTTATATATTGACCATGCCATAGCGCAGTGCTATAGTCATCTTCAGCTAGGAAATGTCCGATTCGCGGGGGCGATGTGCCGGACACCTCAACCTCCACTGTGGTGTATCAATCTCCGTCTGTCATAGGTATTGGCATTCGCTTCGCCGCGCGTCGCGCTAGTGGCATTGCTGATGATATGATCATCTGTCAAAAGGCAACCGACAACATCCATGCCTGACAATTCATTTGCCGATCTTGAAATCCGCATCTTGCAGAAACTGCCCGAAGGCTATCCGGTGGAAATCACCCTGGGAGGCCAGCGCGAATTTCCGCGCGGCTATCTCGCGCCCGACGTAACGCCGTGGCAAGCCAGCGGCGATCTCCGTGCCGATGGGCAACGTCTCTTCGAGCACTTGATGGCCGACGCGAAAGTACGTAGTGCCTGGAGCCGAAGCACGCGGCTATGCGCCGCAGCGCCGCGTCCGTATCCGCCTTGATGCTGCTGCGCCTGAACTGCACGGCTGCCCTGGGAGATTGCTGCAAGATGAAGCACGTTGGCTGTCCGCTAGCGCCGACACACCCTTCTCGCGTTATCTGCCGATCGCTTTACCCTGGGGCAGTACGGCAGACGAGCGGCCCATCAAAGTCCTGATCGTCATTGCCAATCCCAGTGATCTGGACACCAAGTACTGATCTGCCGCAGCCGATGTGCTGCTGGAAGAAGAGATTCTGCAGAGGCATTTATCGCGGCCGACCCGAAAAACGTGCAGATCGATTATCTCGACGCGCCGATCAGTCTGGAGCGGCTGGAGGAGATGTTGCGCAAAGGCTATCACGTGTTGCACTTGCTGGGACACGGAGCGTATAATGCGCGGCGCGAACAGGGCGCGTTTGTACTCTGCAGAATGATGACGGCACGGCACGGCGCGTGATTGATGACGATCTGGCCGAACATGCTGGCGCGACAGGGAGTGCAGCCGCGCTTGATCGTGCTGGCGGCTTGCCAGAGCGCAGCTCGATCGACGAGCGACGCCTTTGTCGGTCTGGGGCCTAAGCTGGTCAGATCGGGCTGCCGGCGGTTGTTGCCATGCAGGAAGCGATCACGGTGAAGAGTGCGCGCCAATTTAGCGCGACCTTCTATCGACGTCTCGCTGGAGCATGGCCAGGTCGATCGGGCAGTCAACGAAGCGCGCAGTACGCTGATCACGACCGGGCGCCCCGATGCCGCCGTGCCAGTGTTGTTCATGCGAGTCAAATCGGGCCGGCTGTGGAGCGAGGAAGCGGCGAGTGCACCGGCCGTCCAGCTTTACCGTGGCTATCCCGGCTCCGCCCGAACCGGCGCGTCCTCCTGAATCACCGGCATTTTGTTGGACGCTCCACCGAGCTGGACATTATGCAGCCAGCTGACTAAGAGCATCTGGTGGTCATCTTCGGCATGCACGGTGCCGGCAAGACGGCGCTGGCCGCCAGACTGGCTCCGCGAGTCGCCCAAAGTATTCTGGCACACCTTTCATGAAAATGAAGGTGTCAGCCGGCGTGTTGTGGAAATTAGCCGGTTTTCTGGCCTATCACGGCCAAGCCGATTTGTGGCAGATGCTGCAGCGCGCCCGGCAAACCGGCGGACAGCCGCCGCCGCCGGCGGTTTTGTTTGAATACATGGCGCATATGCTGCCCGGTCATGACTTTGTGCTGTGCCTGGACAATCTGCAATGCGTCAGCGCTGATGCACTGCTGGAAGAGTTTTTGGCGAAGCCTGAAGCCAGCCGTCACGTCCGGCCAGTTGTCGCTAATCATTGCAGCGCAGTCTGTCCCCGGACTTTATCGAAGCCGTTGAAGATCGCCCGTTGCGCGGATTGAACTTAACTGATACGCGGCAGCTGTGGCGCGCCATCAGTTAGGCTGTCCCGGCCATGTCCCGGCACTGAACGCCGCCGATCTGTCTACCTTGCTGACCGATGATCGCATTGCGGATTTATATGCGCGTACCGAGGGCAATGCGCTGCTGCTCACACTGGCGATTGACGGCCTGAAGCGCACGGTCGATCCGGCGCGTTTCCTTGATAATCTGTTGGACGACCCTAACATCGAACGGTTCCTCATCAAAGAGATCCACGCCGAGCTGAACAGACGAGCGCGCCGTGATGACGGCGATCGCCATCTTGCTGGGCTATGGCGCTACGCGCGAAGTGATTGAACCGCTGTTGGACGGGACGAACATGCGCGCACCCTCGGCGATTTCGAGCTTGCGGAATCTACTGACCGTGACGGCAAGTGAATCCGGTCGCGAATATACCCTGAACTTCCGTCGTACGCGAGTTCTACTACGACTATTTGAGAAAGCCCCAGCAGCAGACATGCATCGCCGTGCCGGCGCGTACTACGAAACCGAAGCGCCTGACCTCCTGCGCGCCGCCCTACACTTCCAGCGGGCCGGTGAATGTGAGCGCGCGGCACATCTGGCGACGAGTGACGTCTGGACGTCCATCAACCGAGGTGAAGCGCGGTTATTGCGGGAAGTGCTGGACGGGTTTACGCGCTAGCAGTTGAGCGGCGACGTGTGGATCAAAGTCAATCTGGCGCGCGGCGACATATGACCCTTCAGCAGAATAGTGCGGCCGCGAGTCAGGCTTTTGAAACGGCGTTGGCCGGCCTGGACCAGTTGTATCCTGTTCGGCCCACTTCTGACGCTTCCGGCGCACGAGTCACCTAAGCGTTCACCCGCGCGCGCACGCGCATCGCGGGTGGGGGGCGTTGCTGGAGTACGAAACTCCGCAAGAAGCGCTTTGGCTGGCTGCAGCGTGGACTTGCGCTGGTGACGGGGTCGACCCGTATGAGGAAGCGACCCTGCGCATTCGGATCGGCAGTGTACACTTGGGCATGGGCAACCTCGTTGAAGCTCAACGTGAAACTGAACACGGCCTGAGCTGCTACCCGCCCGGCCTGATCACTGGCGGGCGGTGGCGTTGATGAATCTGGGCATTATCCATTCCAACGCGGCGAGTCGCACACGCGACTGAACACTATCAACAGGCGTTAAATATTTACCAGCAAGTTGACGATTACTGGGGCATCGTGCCGACCCGCCTCGATCTGGGATTTGAATTGATGCAGGCCGGCGACTGGGCGCAAGCCGCCGATAAATTTCAGCCGGCGCTGGAACTGGCCAATCGGTTGGGGGCTGGTGCGCTGGCAGGTCACGTTCGAACTGACCTTTGGCGTTCATTCCAGACCAAACTGGGCCACGATGATGCGGCCGAAGCGCATCTGGCGCTGCATCCGTCGGGCGCGCGAATGTAACCTTACCGAGCACGGGATCGCTGGCTTGTCCAGCCTGTCTGATCTGCAAGTCCGGCATGAGGAATGGGACGTCGCTGAACGATATTGACGAGGCTGAACCGCTGGCCTTGGACATGGAAGCCCGAGATCAACTGCCGGAGTTGCATCGCGGCCGAGCGTTGATCGATCTGGCGCGTGGGCAAATCACTGCGGCGCAATCGATGGCCGAGATGGTGATCCGCCTGTGTCACGAACTGGAATTGAAGGTGGATGAAGGCATGGGTTGGCGTGTGTTAGGGCAAATCTTCAGTGCCAGAGGCCAGATCTGATCGCGCCAACGACGCCTTCACGCACAGCCTCACCTTAGTCGAGACTGATGTCTACGAAGTGGCGCGCACCCAGTTGGAATGGAGTCGGGCTTTACGGACTTCTGTTCCAGATCGGGCCGAAGAGTTATTACAAGCCGCCCGATCAACCTTTGAGCGTTTGGGGGCGAAACGTGATCGTGCTGCGTGCGATACAGCATGAGTTCGTCAGACGTTTTT
>CAVSAD010000019.1:0-132202 GCA_963725815.1 uncultured Chloroflexia bacterium | reverse complement strand
TGCAGAACGGCCTAGGCCATCAAGCAGGCCGCCAAGAAGGGCGCCAAGAAGGCATCGGAGTCCAAGGTCGGGACTGTCGGGGTGATCGCGATCGTCCTGGTCGCGGCGGTGTTCCTGACCGCCGTCATGATCTGCGGCCTCGTCTCCATGGTCGGTGGCGCTTCCGGCGGCATCTCCGCCGCCGCCCAGGCGTGCGGCCCGGACACCCAAACGGTGGGGGTGACCTCCACCGTGACGGTGGCCGACATCCCGCAGGTCGCCTTCGACGCCTACCAGAAGGCCGCCGCTGCTTCGGGCATCGACTGGTCCTACATTGCCGGGATCGGCAAGGTCGAATCCGACCATGGCCGGTTCGGTGGTGTTTTCTCAGGGTAAATGTGTCGTCGCCTCCGCGTGTCAAATCAAATCACAATGGTACCGAGCAGGGTGGATGAGCCAGTGTTCCGTCAAATGGAATGGTCATCTCGTCGTCGGCCGCCATCGTCTCTCCCCCAGTAACATCCGGATTTGAGGGAACCGTTGCCGCTTCGGTAACAATTCACCTGAGGGAGCACGTCCGTTGACTCGGTTTGCTCAGGATGATAGGCTGAGAGATGACATGACAGCCCGTGATCGGGAGTAGTAGGCCAATCACAAGCCAGCAGGGAGACGGGATCGCCGACTGAAAGTCCCGTCTGGAGATGACGGCCGAAGTCGCCCGTGAGGTCGGCGTTCGAAACACTGAGGTGGAGTAGATCGTCGCGGGTTCGCCCGTTACAGCGACAAAGAGCGGTCCCGGCGTCGTAGCCGCCGGGCCGAATCAAGGTGGTACCGCGGTGTTCAGCCGTCCTTGCGTTGCAGGGCGGTTTTTTGTTACTCGTGAAACAGGGCCGGCGGCCGCTGGAACGGCGACTCAGGAGGAACACGAAGTGACGTCAACAGCCAAACCGGGTGAACTTGCCAAAAATTACGACCCGACAAAGATTGAAGGTCCCTGGTACGACCGTTGGTTCGACAACGGCTATTTCACGCCAACGATCGAAGCCGATCAGAAACCGTTCGTCATCATCATGCCGCCGCCGAACGTCACCGGCGAGCTGCACATGGGGCACGCCCTGTTCGTCGCGGTTGAGGACATCCTTTCTCGCTGGCACCGGATGCAGGGCACGCCGACGCTGTGGCTTCCCGGGGCCGATCATGCCGGAATCGCCGGGCAGTGGGTGGTCGAACGCGAGCTCGCCGAGAAGGGTCTGACCCGCCATGATCTCGGACGCGAGCAATTCCTCGACCGGGTCTGGGAGTGGATGGACCGTTATCGCAGCCGCATCTTGAGCCAACTGAGGACGCTCGGCGCATCGTGTGACTGGACTCGCTTTCACTTCACCATGGATCCGGAGCCATCGCGCGCCGTGAGAACCGCATTCAAGCAGCTGTACGACAAGGGTCTCATCTATCGCGGCGAGCGGCTGATCAACTGGTGCCCCCGGTGTATGACCGCCCTCTCGGACCTCGAGGTGAATCACGAAGAGGTTCAGTCCTCGATCTGGACGCTGCGCTATCCAATTCTCGGCAGTGATGAATTCATTGAGGTCGCTACGACTCGGCCCGAGACGATGCTGGGCGACACCGCGGTCGCGGTTCATCCAGACGACGAGCGCTACCGGCACCTGATCGGCCAGAGCGTGACATTGCCGATCATCGGCCGGCAGCTTCCGATCATCGCGGACGACGCGGTCGATCCTGCGTTTGGCACCGGCGCGGTCAAGGTGACCCCGGCACACGACCCGAACGACTTCGAAATCGGCCGGCGGCACAACTTGCCGACGATCAACGTGATGAACCTCGACGGCACCATGAACGACAATGCCGGACCATTCGACGGCCAGACGACGATGGAGGCCCGTCGCAATGTCGTGGCACGCCTGGATGAAGAGGGCTTCCTGGTCGAGGTCAACGAACACACGCACGCGGTGGGCCGCTGCCAGCGCTGCGATACGGTGGTCGAGCCGATGATCAGCAAACAATGGTTCGTCGAAATGAAGCCACTGGCCGATCCTGCCATCGAGGTTGCCAAGGACGGCACGGTGCGCTTTCGTGCCGGAGCGCTTCAAGGGAATCTACCTGCACTGGATGGAGAACATCCACGACTGGTGCATCTCGCGCCAGCTCTGGTGGGGTCATCGTATTCCGGTCTGGTACTGCGACTGCGGAGAGATTGTCGTGACCGACCAGGAAACGGTGGAGCGTTGTCCGCACTGCGGCGGCATCAATCTGACCAGGATCCCGACGTACTCGACACCTGGTTCAGCTCCGGGCTGTGGCCATTCAGCACGCTCGGCTGGCCGGATGACACCGAGGACCTGCGCTATTTCTACCCCGGCTCGGTGATGGAGACCGGCTACGACATCCTCTTCTTCTGGGTCGCGCGCATGATCTTCTTCGGCATTGAGTTCATGGGCGAGGTTCCGTTTCACACCGTCTACCTGCACGGCACGGTGCGCGACGAGCAGGGCCAGCGGATGAGCAAGACGAAGGGGAACGTCATCGATCCGACCGATCTCACGAAGGAGTTCGGCAGCGACGCGCTTCGCTTCACCCTTATCACGGCAGGCGCACCCGGCGCCGACATGAAGCTCAGCGATCAACGCGTCGAATCGAACCGCAACTTCGGCACGAAGATCTGGAACGCGACGCGCTACGTGCTGCGTTCGATCGAATCGGCGGAGATCAAACGACACGCGGACGGCTCGCCGCTCGCGCCGGACCGAGACAGGATGACACTGGCCGACCGCTGGATCGTCAGCCGGTTGCAGCAACTCACCGCCGACGTGCAGGATCTGCTCATCAATTATCAACTCGGAGAGGCCGGACGACGCATCTACGAGTTCCTATGGTCGGAGTACTGTGACTGGTATATCGAATCGACCAAAGTGGTCCTCAACGGCGAAGACAGCCCATCGAAGGAAGCCGCGCGCCAGACACTCGTCTACGTGCTGGAGCGATCGCTGCGCCTGCTCCATCCGTTCATGCCGTTCGTGACCGAAGAACTCTGGCAGCATCTGCCGCATACCGGTGACAGCATCATGGTCGCGCCCTGGCCGCTGGCGGAGCAGAGTTACATTGACGACGAGGCGGTCGGAGCCTACGCGTTCATGATCGAGGCGGTGCGCGCGGTGCGCAACGCACGGGCCGAGACCGGCGTCGAAGCCTCCGTCTGGATCGCCGCCACGATTTATCCCGGCACGCACCACGAGACATTCAAGAGCCTGGAGGAGGTCTTTTCGTTCCTGGCACGGGTTGGGAAGGATCGTCTCGAATATCGCGAGGCACCGCTCGAGGCAACCAAGGCGGTGGTAACACTTGTGATCGACGATGCCGTGATCTACCTGCCGCTTGCAGGGATGGTGGATCTCGACGCGGAGCGCGAGCGGCTCGGAAAGGAAATCGAGCAGGTTTCAGCGGAGATCGCTCGCATCGGTCAATTGCTGGCGAACGAGCAGTTCACCAACCGTGCTCCCGCCGACGTGGTCAACAAACAACGAGAACGGCTGACGTCCTCGCGGGAACGCCTGGCGTTGCTTCAGGCCAGACTCGACGAAATCGACGGGTGATGGGCAAAGACGCCCAACGTGACGTTGCGGACGAACGGAGTCTCGTCGTAAAGGATGATCTCGATCCTTCACGGTCAATCCCCGCGGAATGGTACGAACGCGACGTGGTTGACGTCGCTCGCGATCTCCTCGGGTGTTTGATCGTCTCGACGGCGGGAGGCGCCACCGTGGCCGGAGTTATCGTCGAGACCGAGGCGTACGATGGCGAAGAGGATCCGGCGTGTCATTCTTCTTTCCGTCGTAATGGCGTGGTTCGGGCCATGTGGGGACCACGCGGATCCCTCTACGTATACCGCGCCTACGGGATGTATCCCTGCTTCAACGTCGTGGCCGGCCCCGGCGCACGACCAGCGGCAGTCCTGGTGCGAGCGCTCAGCCCGGCGCACGGCGTGAATACGTTGGCAGTTCGAGCTGGTCGACCGGAAAATTCGCGGGTTGCCAGTGGACCAGGATTGGCCGGTCGCGCCCTTGGGATCGACCTGACCAACAACGGTCATCCGCTGCAAATCAACCCAATCTGGATCCAGCCCGGCGAGCGACATCGCGCGCGTGGTCGCCGGTCCGCGCATCGGCGTCACACGCGCGTACCGACGTCGCGTGGCGGTTTGGAATCGACGGGCACCCTTCCCTGTCGAAGCGCTTTGGCTAACGGTGCTGCCGGTCGAGCCATCGGCGAACGGGGCTCACTGCTATACTCATGAGGCAGGAGACCGTGATGCCAATTGCCATTCTTGACGACGCGACCATCGGAAAAATCGCCGCGGGCGAGGTGATCGAGCGACCGGCTTCGGTGGTCAAGGAGCTGGTCGAGAACGCGCTCGATGCTCATGCGCGTTCAGTGCTGATCGACATCGCCTGCGGCGGCAAAGACCTGATCCGCGTTCGCGACGACGGCGATGGGATCGATCCGGATGACCTGCTGCTGGCAGTCGAACGACACACCACCTCCAAGTTACGAGCCTTCGAGGATCTGGATCATCTCGCCTCATTTGGATTCCGCGGCGAAGCGCTGGCCAGTATATCGTCGGTTTCTGACCTGCAGATTCTGAGCCGTCAGCCGCAGAGCCGCGCGGGCTGGTCGCTCCGAACAACGTTCGGTCGCCATGCTTCGCCATCCCAAGCCGCGTCGGCCGTTGGAACGACCATCGTCGTGCGCGATCTGTTCGCAAATGTTCCGGCACGCCGGAAATTCCTTAAGCAGGACGCGACCGAGAGCGGTTACATTCAGCGCGTGGTGGCCGCCTACGCCCTCGCCTTTCCGGAAGTCAGGTTCGAGCTCAACATCGACGACAAACCGGTGCTGGCAACGGACGGCTCGGGTGATCTGTTCAGCGCGGCCGTCGGCGTGCTGGGATCGGACATCGCCGGTCAGTTGGTGGCCATCGAGGCGGCGCCTGACGATGGCGCCGCCGAGGACGCGGACCGGCCCCAGGTCACGGTCAGCGGGCTGATCGGGTTGCCGACCATCACTCGCGGCAACCGGCAGCAGATGGTACTGTTGATCAATCGTCGCTGGATCGAGCATCGCTCACTTTCGTTCGCGATCGAGCAGAGCTTCCACACATTGATCATGGTGGGCCGCTATCCGATCGCCGTCGTGAATATCACGGTGCCGTCGGACCGAGTCGACGTGAACGTCCACCCGACTAAACGCGAGGTTCGATTCAGCGATGAGCGGCTGGTCTTCTCCGCCGTGCAGCGGTCCGTGCGCGGCACGTTGATGCACCACACTCCGGCCCAGTCGATTCCGCAGGTGATCGAGAGCCCGCTGTCCGCCCACAGCGTGCAACGCCGCATGACGCTGGCCAATCCGGAACGTGCGCATCAACCACTCCGCGCCCCAATCGAGCCGACGGCGGAGCAATTGCGCGACGACGAGCGGGTGCCCGCTTCACAGCCACTCGAGCCGGAGGTGCCGATTCTGCGCGTGCTGGGGCAGGTCAGTGGCACCTACATCATCGCGGAGGGGCCGGACGGCATGTATCTGGTCGACCAGCATGCCGCGCATGAGCGGATCCTGCTCGAGAAGCTCCTCCTCCAGTCTGAGCGTCACGCGCCGGAATCACAGCGGATGCTCGAGCCCCTGGTCGTCGAGCTCTCACCGGAGCAACTGGGAGCCGCCACGGATGCAGCCGACAGAGCTGCGCGAGCTCGGTTTCGAGATCGACGGGTTCGGCACGGGGTCAATCGCGCTGCGTGCCGTTCCCGCGATAATGGCGCGCACGTGATCCGGGTCGCACGCTAATCACGATCCTGGACGAAATTTCTCGTGGCGGAAACGGACGCTCGAAATTCGAGTCGGTCGCGATGAGCACCGCCTGCCATTCCGCCATTCGGGCCGGCCAGAGCCTCTCGCTTGGTGAAATGCGCGAGCTGTTGACGCAACTTGAAGGCTGCACCGCGCCGCGCGCCTGCGCTCATGGCCGGCCCACTATTCTGCACCTCAGCCAGGATGAGCTCGAACGCCAGTTCTCGCGTCGCTGAACCGCTACCGGCAGTTGATGCAGGGGCAACCGCGCCGATTCCTGGTCAATATTCGACTCTTCGTCACACGACACCGCAGCGCCTGCGTCACTCGAAGCGTGAGGGACACGTTCGAGAACCTGTCCGTTCATTGTGTCCGGACACTCAGAGTGGCTGAGAAATGGCAGGCGTGCCGCCGCACGTAGGGGTCGTGCTCAGTTGGGGCCTATCAAGGGAACCACCGATTCAACGCTCGTGTCGCTACAGTCACGGTGTCAGACAAGCGGTCGGCGCGGACTTTTCGCCGCGCCGGTGATCAAAATCAACACACTGTTTTTGACGGCCGCGGAGTCGATGTCGAGCGGGCGCCACGCGTGGGTCGAATCATCGCCTGATGTCATGGCTGTCAGCCCCCCACCATGTCATCGTGGAGGACGGACGGCTAGTTCGGTGATTGCGCCTCGGCGGTGGAATTAGACGACTCGCGCTGCGCTTCGTCCCCCAGTTTGATCCACCCGTGCCGCAGAGCGTAAATGACGGCCTGCGTCCGATCGTTCACGGCCAGCTTTCGCAGGATCGACGTGATGTGATTCTTGACGGTCTGGTCGCTGATGTTGAGGAGCCGAGCGATCTCCTTGTTGCTGTTTCCGTGCGCCACGCTATCGAGAATCTCGACCTCGCGTGGAGTCAACGGCGAGAAGACGGCGCTCGAGACTTCGTCGATCTGCGCAAGCTCTCGGAACTGGTCCAGGACCTTCGACGCAACGAACGGGCGAGATAACACGTTTTCATTGATCAAATATTCACCCCGTGCGACACGGCGGATCAACGAGATCAGGTCTCGCCGGATCGATGTCTTTGGTGGAATAGGCGTTAGCTCCGGCGCGAATCGCGCTGAAGAGCTGCTCGTCGTCCTCGTGCATCGTGAGCACGATGACACCCGCCTGAGGGTGACGGCGCTTGAGTATCCGGGCCACTTCGAGCCCGCTCATGTCCGGCAGGTTCAGATCGAGCAGAACCACATCCGGGACATGCACGTCCGACAGCCGGATTGCTTCTTGCCCGGAAGCGGCTTCCCCGACCACCAGCAGATCGGATTCTTCTTCCAAACTCCAGCGAATTCCTCGTCGAAAGAGAGGATGATCGTCTATGACGAGGATCTCAACCTGGTTCACTTCCGCCTCCTCGCGCCCGTATTGTGACGGTTATCACGCCGCTCACGTGATCTCCCGATAGCCCGGGTGTTCACTGGAATCGTCAACCTGACGTCAGTTCCGGATCCGAGCTCGCTCAAAACCGTGAGCTCCGCGCCTATCACCTCGGCGCGCTCGCGCATTCCGACTAGGCCAAACCCGCTCATCGCGTCCGATACGGCCGCGCTCGGCCGAAATCCAACGCCATTGTCCCGTATCCCAACCTCTAAACCAACGTCAGACGCAAGAATTGATACCCAAGTCCTAGACGCGCGTGAATGTCGGTGGACATTTTGCAGCGATTCCTGAATAACACGGAAGGCAGTCATCTCCTGATCGGGCGTGAGGTGAGGCAGATCGTCAGCCACGCTCACGTCGATATCGCCAGGGAATAAATGCCGGTAGGTCTGAATGTAGTGCTCCGTCGTGGCCGCGAGACCGCGCTGACCAAGCATCGTCGGGCGCAAATCAAAGATGAAGCGGCGGATCTCAGTGAGCCCTTCCCGCATAGCCGATTTGACCCGGTCGATCTCTTCAGCGCTGCTGCGTCGTCCTGGATCGGGACTACTCAGCGATCGCCCCACGAACTCCAAGCCGATAATCGCGTTTGCCAGCACTTGCGCCGGACCATCGTGGATCTCGCGCGCCAGACGTCGGCGCTCATCCTCTTGTGCCTGAATGGAAGACTGGCGCATCGTGAGTCGCTGAGCGTCATTGATTTCCGGCAGCTCCTCGTTGCTCCGGAACTGCTGGCGGCTCGCCGTCAACACATGCACGAACCCATTCAGTTGCTGATAAATCGCGGACACGCGCGAATACAAGGACGCGAGTTCCTCATCGCGGGCACGGAGCTCCTCGTCTTCGTCGTCGCCGGGCACGGGAACGTCGTCGGGTTGTGCCAGCATACGTTCGAGGGTATGCTCCTCGATCGTACCCTGAATCGATGCTCGTGCACTACCGACAACGGACAGCATGGAGTTGAGCTGATCGGCAGTCACGCCCAACCGCTCCTCCAACGAAGCGATATCGTCATAGATACCTGAGACGATGTCGTCGAGCGCTTCAGGCCCGGTGCCTGACAATGTATGCTCCTATCAGCGAAGGATGATTGCAGTTTTCGCGTTCCGGTCTAATGCACCTTACGAGAAAACTGTGAAGCGGAGCAAAATCAGACTGCAACCGCTCCAGTATAGCACGATACTACTTTACCAGATAGCCTAGGTGTACGTATACCCGTTTACCCGCGAACATACGGAGGTTCTGATGCAAAGCATCGCCCTTATCACCATCGGACAGTCGCCACGACCCGATATCATTATGTCCATGTTTGGGAGCCATCGTCCCGCTCCACTCATCGAGCGCGGAGCGCTGGACAACCTGAGTCGTGACGAAATCCAGGGGCTCGAACCGCGTGGCGGCGAACATCCGCTGGTCAGTCGCATCCGTGGAGGCGCCGAGGTCGTCATCTCCAAAGAACGATTGATGCCGTTCATGCAGGCGGCAGTCGACGACGCGGTCGCCGCCGGTGCGACGCTGGCGGTGATCCTCTGCACGGGCGAGTTCACCCAGCTGTCCATTCCGGTGCCGACGATCTACCCGGATCGTGTACTGGCCCACACCGTCGAAGCCGTGCTGCCGAACGGGATCGTGGGCGTCATGCTCCCACATGAGGGGCAGATGGAGACAATGCGCCAAAAATGGACCTCCTCATCGCGTACGTTCGCGGGTGTTGTCGTATCCCCATATACAACGAGCGACGAGCTCGCCGGATGCGCGGCGGAACTGCGCGAGCGTGGAGCACAGTTGATCGTCATGGATTGCATGGGATTCGACGGTGAAATGAAGCGGACGGTGGCTCTGTCCGCGGGGCTTCCGACTATTCTGGCAAATCGGATGGTGGGTCGAGTGGTCGAAGAATTGACGTCGCTGAGTGTCTGAGGCTACGGCTCACCGGAGCCGAGGTGCGACACCATCTCGGCGGCCGGCGCGTGATCGTACCGGTGGCGCAGGTCGTTGAGGCGCACCCACATGATGTCGCGCACCATGAGCAGGCTATCGATTCCCGGCCGAACCTTACTGCCATTAACGTGGCGCCAGGTCACCGGAAGCTGGAACAGCCGGTAACCGCGCTTACGTGAGAGAAACAGGAGCTCCACGTCAAAGCCGGTGACCAGTGGACCTCGAACGGCTGCCGCCGGATCTCGATACAAGAGCGAGCAGGCAAACAGATCGCGAGCGACGTCGGTCCGAAATGCCTTGAAGCCGCACTGGGTGTCCTGCACGCCGCGCACGGCAAGGATCTGCACCAGGTAGTTGAACAACCGCCCCATCAGATGCCGGTAGGCCGGCTCATTGAGCCGCCGGGCGCCTGTTCCTTCGCGGGTTCCGATCACCAGATCCCAGTCCGCAGACAAAAGCTTCACCACGTCATCCAGGTACTCGACCGGGGTTGACAGGTCGGCATCGGTGAAGACGACGAACCGGCCACGAGATGCATTCACTCCGGCACGCACCGCCGCCGCTTTGCCCCGATGAGGCAGGCTCAGATAGCGTACGTTCGCGTGTGTGGCAGCCGTCCGCGCGATTTCGGCGGTGCGGTCCTCGCTCCCGTCGTCTGCCAGGATGAGCTCCCAGTCGTAGTCACGCGTCGAAAGGAAACCCAGAACGGCGTCCAGCGTAGACGGGAGGCGCGATTCTTCGTTGTAGCACGGAATGATCAGGCTGAGAACGATGTCAACCTCCGAAGCGCCATCGCGCTCCAATGTATCGGATCCTGGGGCCAAACCGCATGCCTTTCGGCGCGAAGGCCTACGAGAACGAACGCTATCAGGCTCGTTCCCGGATTGTATCAAGTCGATCTCCACCTGAAGTCCTGACCGCGATGAGAAAAATGGGGTACGTTGCATCGATCGCGCGCGTTTACGTAGGGTTTACCTGAACGCGCAATACTTCAGGTGGGGAGACTGGAGCGATGACGAGTTGTGAACAGGATCGCGGTCGACAGGATTCCCCGCCGGGTACGTGACGCACTATTGAACGGTCGAATCATGAGCCGGATCACCTCGGACGCAGTCAGATTCTTACGCTGGTTCTTCACCACATTCCCGGCAACCATTGCGATCATGTCGTTGATCCTGCTCATTGCCTACATCACCGCTGGAACGAGCCACGCTGACCATCGAATACTCATCGATCACGTCGGGCTCGATCTGGATAAAGTCATGAACTGGCAACTCTGGACGTTGCCGGCGTCGACCGTCATTCAATCCAGCCCCGGCATTGGCAGCCATCTGGCGATCCTGATTGCCGTCAGTCTGGCGTTGATCGAATACATTTGCGGGAAGCGCTCGAGCCGCGCTGACGTTTTTCTTGTCGGACTGGATCAGCGCGCCGCTGACCATTCTCGTCGCCTGGCCTCTTGCCCATCTGGGTCTGCACAAGGCCTATGCCGTACTCTATCGACCTGACACCGGATCGTCGGCAGCGGCGCTCGGCGCGCTCGCCGCGGCTATGGTCTTTCTTCCCGGACGATTGCGGCTTGCATCGTTAACTGCGTTATTCGCCGTCCTGGTCACGTTGCTGCCGACTCCTGGTCTTTCGGCGAACATCGCGCACCTGCTTGGGGCGCTGACGGGTATGCTCATCGGAACAATCTGGGCGATTCGGCTCCCCGGCCGGCGCTGGTCCACGGGCCATGCCGGGGAGTTGCTGAATGTCGCCTGGAATCGACTTCGCTCTCACGAGTCTCCGTTTGACGCGTAGCGCACCCGCGGACCGCCGCCATGAGACCGTCAACCCAGCACGCTCCAAATCGTTCGTCGCCATCTGAGGAACGCCTTCGTCCGTCCCGCGATCCGGGCTTCTGCGTTAAGGTGAGCATTCGAAGATTCGTCGTCGACGCGAGTGCATCTTCGCCTAAAGCGCCGTACAATAGGATCTTACGATCGTATGTTCGCATTTCGCAGCGGCGTAGGCACGGGACGGTATGGCAAGCGACAAGATCGTCATTCGCGGTGCACGCGAGCACAACCTCAAAGACATCGACGTAGAGATCCCGCGAGACAAATTGGTCATCATTACCGGGCTATCCGGTTCCGGAAAATCCAGCCTTGCGTTTGACACGATCTACGCCGAGGGCCAGCGCCGCTACGTCGAGTCCCTCTCGGCCTACGCTCGTCAATTCCTGGGCCTGATGGAAAAGCCGGACGTCGATCAGATTGACGGACTGTCGCCCGCCATCTCGATCGACCAGAAGAGCGCCAGTCGCAATCCGCGCTCGACCGTCGGCACCGTCACGGAGATCTACGATCACCTTCGCCTGCTCTATGCCCGGGTAGGACACCCGCACTGCCCACAGTGTGGCCGGCCCATTACCCAGCAATCCGTGCAGCTGATCGCGGAAATACTACAAGGTCTCCCAGACGGGACACGACTGATGATCCTGGGCGCGCTCATCAAGGATCGCAAAGGTGAGCACCAGTCGGTGTTGGACGAGATCCGGCGCGCCGGGTTCTCCCGCGTGCGGGTCGACGGTGAGATCCACGACATCGAAGAATCGATAGCCATGGCGCGCTACAAGCGGCACACCGTCGAGGCGGTGGTCGACCGCGTGGTGATCCACCACGACGATCCAGACGAGATGCACGCCACACGTATTCGCCTGATCGACTCGCTCGAAACAGCCTTGAAGCTCGGCGGCGGCGTGGCGACCGCCGCGATTGTCGACGGCGAAGAGATGATCTTCTCCGAGAATTTCGCCTGCGCTCATTGCGGCATCAGCTTCAGCGAGCTCGAGCCTCGCAGCTTCTCCTTCAACAGCCCCCACGGAGCCTGCCCGGAGTGCGATGGGCTCGGCATGCGCATGGAGCTCGATCCGGATCTGATCATTCCGGACAAGGATCGATCGCTGGCCGAAGGCGCGATCGCTCCCTGGTCGAAGGCCGGACGCGACAGCACCGCCTGGTATGACGCCTTGCTGCTGGCATTGTCGAAGAAACGAGAATTCTCGGTCAACGTGCCGGTACGCGAGCTACCGGACGACGTGCTCGACTACGTTCTCAACACTGGTGCAAAACGGGGCAGTAAGGAAAAGGTCCGTGTCGAGTATCGCTCGCGCCAGGGTCGGGTCCGCTCTTACGAGGTCGCGTACGAGGGCGTGATCGCCAATCTGCACCGGCGCTACGAGAGCACCTCGTCGGACTATGTCCGCAACGAGATCGAGCAATACATGGCGGAACGGCCGTGTCCCGCGTGCGGCGGAGCGCGGCTCAAGCCCGAGAGCCGGGCGGTCACGGTCGGCGGACGCTCCATCGTGGACGTGACCAATCGCTCGATCTCCGACGCGCTGCGCTTCGCGCTCGAGCTCTCGAACGAGGCTGAGGGAGAGGCGCTGCTGACCGAGCGAGAGTTCCTGATCGCGCGCCAGATCCTCAAAGAGATACGCGAGCGATTGAGCTTCCTGGTCGATGTTGGGCTGGACTACCTGACGCTCGATCGAGGTGCCGCCACCCTTTCCGGCGGCGAGGCACAACGCATCAGACTCGCGACGCAAATCGGCAGCAGGCTCATGGGAGTGCTGTATATCCTCGACGAACCAAGTATCGGTCTGCACCACCGGGACAATGAGCGGCTGATCCACACGCTCGAACGTCTGCGCGAGCTCGGTAACACGCTTATCGTGGTCGAACATGATGAGGAAACGATGCGCGCGGCCGATTGGCTCATCGACATCGGTCCCGGCGCCGGAGAACACGGCGGCTACGTCGTCGCTGAAGGGACCATCGAGACGATCGAAGCGGTGCCCGAATCGATAACCGGACAGTTCTTGAGCGGTACGCGGCAAATCGTGACTCCGTCGCAGCGACGTCGCGGCAACGGCCACCAGTTGGTCGTGCGAGGAGCGCGCGAGAACAACCTGAAGAACGTCGACGTGGAGATTCCACTTGGCACGTTCATCTGCGTAACGGGCGTATCCGGCTCGGGCAAGAGCTCGCTCGTCACGGACACGCTGCATCCACGTCTCGCTCAAATCCTGCATCGCGCCAAGGCGCGCGCCGGGCGTCACGACGGAATCGACGGGATCGAGCACCTCGACAAAGTGATCGAGATCGACCAGAGTCCGATCGGGCGCACGCCGCGCTCAAACCCGGCAACCTATACCGGCGCGTTCACCCCCATTCGCGAGCTGTTTGCCTCAATGCCTGAGGCTCGGGCGCGGGGATACAAGGCGGGTCGCTTCTCGTTCAACGTCAAGGGCGGCCGCTGTGAGGCGTGCCAGGGTGAAGGAATCATCGCCATCGAAATGCAATTCCTGCCCGACGTTTACGTTCCCTGCGAGGTCTGCCACGGCAAGCGTTACAATCGAGAGGCGCTCGAGATCCAGTATCGCGGCAAGACCATCGCGGACGTGCTCGACCTGACCGTAGAAGAGGCGCTGTCGTTTTTCGAGAACATCCCGGCGATTCGCAACAAGATGCAGACGCTCTACGACGTTGGCCTCGGATACGTCCA
The DNA here is from genome assembly GCA_963725815.1 of uncultured Chloroflexia bacterium. Taxonomy (GTDB): domain Bacteria; phylum Chloroflexota; class Chloroflexia; order Thermomicrobiales; family Thermomicrobiaceae; genus CALAGB01. The sequence goes on along the minus strand of CAVSAD010000019.1, from coordinate 118,446 downwards.
TCTTGGGCAGCCCGCGACGACGCTCTCAGGTGGCGAGGCGCAACGCATCAAGCTCAGCGCTGAGCTGAGCCGGCGGGCCACCGGGAAGACTCTCTACATCCTGGACGAGCCGACGACCGGTCTGCACTTCGCCGACATCGACCGCCTGTTGGGTGTGCTGCAGCGGCTCACCGACGCGGGCAACACGGTGCTGGTGATCGAGCACAACCTGGACGTCATCAAATCGGCCGACTGGCTGATCGACCTCGGTCCCGAAGGAGGCGACGCCGGAGGGCGCGTGATCGCGACGGGAACACCGGAGCAGGTCGCGCTGGTCGATAGCTCCTACACAGGGCTCGCGTTACGTGCAATCCTTCCCGAAATGGCCGTGGCGGCGGACTAGCGAACGTCCTAGCCTGCGTCAGAATCCGAAGGAGAATCCGAATTGAGCGTGGAGTCGGAATTCCTGCGCGGCGCGCGGGTGGTGGTGATCGGCGCGGGCGCGGTCGGTTCGGTGACCGCCTACCGGCTGTCGCAAGCCGGCGCCGCCGTCACCATTGTCGAGCGCCGCTATCCTGGCTCGGGCACCACCGGCAACTCCTTCGCCTGGACCAACTCGTTCGGCAAAACACCACGCGATTATCACCGCCTGAACTCTCGCTCGATCCGCGACCACCAGGACCTCATGCGCGAGCTCAACGGCGACTGGTTTCACTTCGACGGCGGACTGCAATGGGCGCACGCGGACGACCCCGATCGCTCGCGTCACCTGCGCGAGACCGTCAGCCGGCTACGGGCCTGGGGCTATCGAGTCGAAACACTCACGCCAGAACGGGTGATGCGCGATCTCGAGCCGGATCTCTTCATCGATCCAGATCGAGTCGAGGAGGTCTTCTACACACCGTATGAAGGCTGGGTCAACGGGGTCGGGCTGGCGCACGGCGCCAGCAGCGCGGCCGTCCGCCAATATTCCGCGCGGCTCGTGCACGACGAAGTCGTTGGGCTGGACGGCCCCACCGGAGCAATCGACACCGTGAGGCTGGCGGGCGGCGGCTCCTTGCCAGCCGACGTGGTCATCAACGCCGCCGGGCCAGACGCCGCCAGGATCGCGGCATTGGCCGGAGTCGATCTCCCAATACGGCGCCAGCCGGGGTTTCTCATCGCGACCGAACCGGCTCCGGTGTCGCTGAAGGCAGTCGTTCACGCGCCCGAGAGCTTCGTTCATGCCGATGGCGGAGCGCGCCTGCTGCTCCATCGTGATGACTATGACGAGCGCGCCGAATCCGAGGAGCCGGTCGACATCGAGGATCCGCTCTGCCGGCAGGCGGTCATCAACGCGACAGCGATTTTGCCCGGTCTCAAGGGGATTCGCGCGGAAGGGACCCGGCTTGGCGTTCGTCCCATGCCGAAGGATGGCCACCCGATCGTCGGGTTCGAACCCGAGGTCACTGGGCTGTATGAGCTCGTGATGCACAGTGGAATTACACTCTCGGCAGCGATGGGTTTGCTGGTAACCGACGATCTCATCGGCGCCCAGCCGCCGGAACTCGCACCGTACCGCCCCGAGCGCTTCAGATCAGGCAGACTGCACAGCATCAGCGCTACCGACGAATAGGCAGGTTTTCCACAAGCATCGACGCTCGAGCGAACGACGCGTGTGAACGGGCGGACAATCAAGCGTGCTCGTTCCGGCGACGTATGGCCGACGCTCGTTCAGATCAGGCGGCGCGAGCGCCCAACATACCTGACTCAGTCTGATCGGACATCCGACGTGGCATGGGACGCAGTCTCCCGTCCGGTGATGGCTGCCGTCGCGCCACGCGCCTCCGGCACATGCTCGTCATCTGGGCGAATCTCATGGAACCACCAGAAATACAAGCCGGCATTGATCAGGAGGCAGGCCGAGGTCGCGATGAACGGTAGTTCGAGCTCGCCCGACTCCGAACCAGTAACCCGAAATCGTCGGTGAAACCGATGCCGGAAGCCTCCGCGCAACCCCGCTGATGCCGGCCGCACTGCCCCGAGAACCGGCGTCGATGATCCCCATGGTGTAGGACTGGCGCACCGGCATCGCCATCTGCGCGCTGATCATACGGGCGCCGTACAGGATTGCTGCCAGCGGGTAAGCCGGTGAGAAAGGAAGCACCAGCGTCAGGACCACACCGACCAACCGCGAGCCAGTGATGACCATGATGTCGCCGAAGCGCGCCGCCAGTCGTACGGCGTAGAGGGAGCCGACGGCCGTGACCGCCGAACTGATGCTCATCACCGGTCCGATCGCGCCTGGAGACACGCCGTAACGGATGTGCATCCAGTACGGTACGAGACTGGCGATGAACCCCATGCCGAACCCGTTGATCGCCCCTGCCAGCGCAATCTGACTGATTCGCTGCCGAGTCTGGCGTCGCTGGGCGCGTCCCTCCGCGGTCTGTCGTGCCGGCGCGCGCACGCGTTGCTCGTCGGTGACCGGCCAGAGCATGAAGACCGACGCCAGGCCGGCGAGTGCAACACCGAGGAACAGCGGCCGGTACGAGGCAATCATCGACAGGTGATCGATCGACCGCAGCCATTCCGGGACTCCGGCCAGCAAGGCGCCGACGGCAGCCAGAGACGTGCCCACGACACTATTCGCGGCGAACACCTTGCGCCGTGTGTCGCCCGAGGCTTTCTCAGCGATCATGGCCTGCTCGGCCGGCGCGAACGCGCCGGCCTGCCCGCCGCCACCTCCACCACGCCCAAGACCGCCAAGTGCGCTAATGCCGATCAATATCCACGGCAGCGTTGTCACGCTAAAAATGATCCCCGAGACGAACAGGAGAAAGCTGTAGACGAGGAGAAAGGGCCGCCGGCCGAAACGGTCGCTGCCGACCCCGACGACCAGCGTGAGCACCGAACTGACCACTCCGACGATGGTCAGCGTCAGGCCAATCAGCCAGGCGGGAAATCCGATCTGGCTCAGATAGATCGTGAAGACGACCATGACATAGCCCTGGACCACACTGCGCAGGCCGCGCACGGCCACCAAGCGTCGCAGGTCTCCCGCCGGAGCCCACTCCTCTAGCCGCGTGGCCCAGGTCGACAGCATAGCCCCCCAAGAAAGGTCGCGAGACCGACCGGCGTCAGCCTCTCCTTGAAATACATTGACTGTCAATATACTTCAGTTGCAGGCACCCTTCAATGCCCGTCCCATCGAGGTCAGGGCATGTGCGTTCTCGTCTTCAGGTCGGCGATCTTGTGGCTCCATCTCATCATTCCGAACGCAGTGAGGAATCTCCCCATCCGGTTGAGCGCCAATGATGCGACGATGGAGAGATTCTTCGTCGCTCCGCTGCTCAGAATGACGAAATCGGATCGCTCCCGCGCGATCAAGTTCAGAACGCATAAGCCCGTCCCATCGAGCTAACAGCTTTGACAGCGCGTTGGATCAATCATGGACGACATCAACGGATGGGAAGACCCGAATCGACGTCGATTCCGTCTCGGCTGAACTGTTCGATTGGGAGGTCACCAAGTTGCGGTCAGGCGAGTTTCGAGATTTGGTCTCCGGGCCTAAGTAGTCGACCACCGTGAGTCGGTCGTCTTGACGAAGCGAAGGATCTCTTCGTCATCCGTGCCAGGAAGAGATTCTTCGACTGCGGCCGCAGAATGACACCTGGCACATCCATTGTGGTCACCTACTAGGATGACTGGTCAGGAACTGTGGTTGTTCCAGGCGGATGCGTCGGTTAGGCTTGGGACTAAGGTGCGCGGCATTCGTTCGGAGGACTCGTGGCGATCGTCACAACCGGATCGACAACCGACAACAAGAGGCGAGCAGACGACCTGCGAAATCCCGGTGCTATCCTGCTCCTCTCGTGCTATGAGCTGGGGCACCAGCCTCTCAGCCTCGCGTTTCCGCTCGCGTACCTCCGTCGAGCCGGCTACGCACCCATCGCGATCGATACCGCGGTCGATACACTCGATGATGATGCCGTCCGCGCGGCCGTGCTGATCGCCATCTCCGTCCCGATGCATACGGCACTGCGTCTGGGAACCCAGATCGCCGAACGAGCGCGGCTGGTCAACCCGGACCTGACCATCTGTTTCTATGGTCTTTACGCGTGGTTGAACGCCGACTATCTCCTCGGGGATCATGCTGACTTCGTGATCGGCGGCGAATATGAACAGCCGCTGGCAGAACTCTGTGCCGCCATCGAGCGCGGCGAGCAGGGATCACCCATCGCGGGAGTCAGCAGCTCGCGGCACCGCGCCGACCCGTCAATCGATCGCATCGCGTTCCCGATGCCGGATCGCGAGACGCTGCCCGATCTCCAGAGTTACGCACACCTGCTCCGTGACGGCACGGCAATCCGCGCCGGCTACACCGAAGCAACGCGCGGCTGCCATCACACCTGCCTGCATTGCCCGGTCGTCCCGATCTATCGCGGTCGTTTCTTCGCCATTCCTCGGTCGATCGTCCTCGAAGACATTCGCCAGCAGGTGAATCAGGGCGCCGGGCACATCACGTTCGGCGATCCGGATTTTCTCAATGGGCCAACCCATTCGCTGCGCATCTGCCGCGATCTGCATGCCGAATTCCCGCAGGTGACCTTCGACATGACGACGCGTATCGAGCACATCCTGCAGCACCGCGACCTGATGCCCGAGTTCGCGTCCCTCGGCTGCGTATTCGTCGTCTCGGCAGTGGAATCGGTCAGCGAATCGGTGCTCGAACAGATTGACAAGGGGCACACGAAAGAAGACGTTATCGAAGCGCTGCTAGTCCTGGACGACGCCGGAATCGCGATGCGCCCATCGCTCCTCCCCTTCACGCCCTGGACGACGCTCGACGATTACCTGGAGCTACTCACCTTCATCGAAGAACACGACCTGGTCGAAAACGTCGACCCGGTCCACCTTTCGATCCGGTTGCTGGTGCCACCGGGCTCGGCGTTGCTGGATCGGCCGGAAAGCGCCGCATGGCTCGGCCCGCTGGACGATGCGGCGTTCACCTATCGCTGGGTGAACCCCGACCCGAAAGTGGATGAGCTGAACGCGGCCATCTCGCGTGAGGTGGAGCAAGCCGAGCGCGAAGGTCGCGACGCAGCCGAAACGTTCCTGCGCCTCAAACAATTGGCCTGGGACGTGGCCGGTCTCGAACCGCCGTCGACCACTGCCACGGCGGCCCGAACGTGGCGGCGGCCTCCGCGGCTCACCGAATCCTGGTTCTGTTGAGCGGAGCCAACCGCGGACCAGTTTGGTTCGACCAACCAGAGCTAATCGAGTAACGGACCAGGGCACGTGCCGTGATGCCGTCGTACCCATTGACGGCAGCTGGTGGCCGCCCAATTAGCTTCGGTTCACCCCACGGAAGTCCAGCCTTCCGTCAGGCTCACCCTTCGGCGGGAGCAGGCTCGGCCGTGCCTCCGTCGCCGAACGGATTCATCCGAAGAGCCGCGCCCGCTGACGCACCTGCCATAATCCCGTACGAGTACACGACACGTGCCATGCCGTCGGCAATCTCGCCCGCCGGTGCAGACCCCAAGTGCCAAGTCCAGGCAGCGTAATGAGTCGCACGACGGTCGCGCACGTATTCCCGTGCGGAAAGAAGGGCGATCGCGCTCGGCGACTGGGTGACCATCGCCACGATGCTCTGAATCGGTCTGAACGGGAAGAAGCGATCACGAGAGCTCGCCCAGTGAAGTATCCATTGCTCGAGAACCACGGTCACGAAAATCCCGATGACGAGCAGCGCTGCCGGGAGTCGATCTTGCAGGAGCAACCGGCGCGCTGCATCGATGAACCACGGCACGGTGTCACGCCCGATGTTACCGACGTAGTTGGTGACCATGTGATCGAGCGAAACCTGTCCGAGAACAAAGATCGGCACGAGCCAGACGAGCGTCCGTCGACAGGGTGCCACTGACTGGTCCGACGCTGCCGCTCGCCCCGTAGTGAACCCGTCCATCGGTACCTAACCAGCCGCCTCCGGGAAGCGGGAGCACCTTGCGCGGTCCGACACCTCCACCGGCCGCCGTCCCGGCGCCAGCCGAGCCTGCGCCAAGCGTCCCTGAACCGGCACAGTGCTCGCTGCTGCAGGCACACGTGGCACACGTTCCGGTGAGCCACCCAGCCGCCGCTGTCCCGTGTGACCAGATAGTTTGCAGCGTCGTTGAAATCGAGTGCGGGTCCATCGACACACCCCCTCGCACGTCAATGCACGAACCGAGCGACGCGCAAGGCCGCGCATCGGATTGTCGGTCGACTGGCCGCGCGGTCGTTCAGGCAAGCCAGGCGAAATCGTTCGGATAACTATCCTGAAATCGGTGATTTCGCGCTGCGTTAAGTGATTGTTCGTCATGATAGCGCCAACTGTTGCGGTTCTTCACCATCGTAGATGCGCCGTGACACAGTCGACCGCACGAGGACGTCACGGGCAGAGTCGTGATCAACCGGATGGGCGCAGGATAGCCTTCGGCAAGCGCGGCCAGCGAACTCGCCGGCCCGCATCGCGGCATGAAGCACACGAACTCAAGAGAGTACCCACGTCAACCTGTCCGGTCGTTGTTGCCGAGCGCGTCGATTGCTATGATTTTCTGGCAAACGTGGGCGACAGGGATATCATTCATTCGCGGACAGAGGCCCAGCTTGGACGACGCCGAACCTGCTCAATTCAGCAATGGTCATCAGCACCTCAACGGTCATCATCCGGTTCTCGTTCTGAACCACAACTACGAGCCGCTCAACGTTTGCAACATACGGCGAGCGATCATCCTGGTGATAACCGGGAAAGCCGAGATCCTCGAGGCGTACGAGGTCGGCGTGCCAACCGCGCGCGAGCGTTACGACGCGCCATCGGTGATCCGGCTGGCGTATATGATTCGCCGCCCGCATCCGCGTGTGAAACTGTGCCGCCGCGAGATCTTCATCCGCGACAACTTCACCTGCCAGTACTGCGGGGAACGCACGCGCGATCTAACCATCGATCACATCATTCCTCGATCGCGGGGCGGCGTGCACTCGTGGGAGAACCTGGTGAGCGCTTGCCGCTCCTGCAACCACCGAAAAGGCGGCAAGACCCTGACCGAGGCGCGCTTGAGACTGCCCTGCGATCCCGCCGAGCCGCGCGCCGGACGGTACTACTCCATCCAGCGTGCGATAAACTCAACAGTCGATGAGGCTTGGTTGAAGTTCATCCCGGGATTCGACTCTTTCCCCAACGGGCTCAGTTAGCATTCCGGCGACCGGTCGGGTCGCCTGTCCGGCTGCGTTGGCGCGCGTGCGCCGAGGACTGCGCGTTGCCTCAAGATGAGTGAAAAGGAAGGGCCATGATCGACATCCGACTGATACGCGAGCAGCCCGAACTCGTACGGCACGGCATAGCCCGCCTGCACACGGATGCGCCGATCGACGAGATTCTTGAGCTGGACGCGGCGCGGCGCGACCTCCTCGGCAAAGTGGAGGAGCTCAAGGCAAACCGCAACGCCGGGTCGAAAGAGATCAGCAGACTCAAGGCTGGGCCCGAGCGAGATGAGCGCATCGGCGCGATGCGAGCGCTGGGTGACGAAATCCAGGCACTCGACGCTGAAGTGACGACCGTCGATGAGAAGCTGAACGCGTTGCTTCTCGAAGTGCCGAATCTGCCTGACCCTGGCGTTCCCGATGGAGTAGATGAGACTGGTAACGTCGTGACCCGAACCTGGGGCACGCCGAAAGAGTTCGACTATCCGGTGCGACCGCACTGGGAGGTCGCCGAAGAGATGCGGCTGATCGACTTCGCGCGCGGGGTCAAGGTCTCGGGCTCGCGCTTTTACTTCCTACGTGGAGACATGGCTCGACTGCAGCGCGCCCTCATCACGTGGATGATCGACATGCACGTCAAACAGCACGGCTATTTCGAGGTCTATCCTCCCTATCTCGTGCGGCGTGACGCCATGACCGGAACCGGTAACCTGCCCAAATTCGGCGAGGCTTTGTATCACGACGATGAATCCGATCTCTGGCTCATTCCGACGGCAGAGGTCTCGGTGACGAACCTGTACCGTGACGAGATCATCGACCCAGGAATGCTGCCGATCTACCGAGTGGCGCACTCCACCTGTTTTCGCCGCGAGCAGACGTCCGCCGGGCGTGATGTACGTGGCATCAAGCGCGTACATCAGTTCGAGAAGGTCGAGATGGTGAAGTTCGTCGAGCCCGCCACGTCGGACGACGAACTCGTTCGCCTGGTGGCCGATGCCGAGGATCTCCTGCAACGGCTGGACATCCCTTATCGGGTGGTGGAAATCTGCGCCGGTGATCTCTCCTTCGTGGCGGCGCGCAAGATCGATCTGGAGCTGTGGGCGCCGGGGTCGGAGGAGTGGCTCGAGGTCTCGTCCTGCTCGAATTTCCGCGATTTCCAGGCACGCCGGGCCAACATTCGCTTCCGTCCGTCCGAAGGCGCGCGGCCGCAATACCCGCACACGCTCAACGGTTCGGGGCTGGCTCTGCCGCGAACATTGATCGCGATTATGGAGAACTACCAGCAGGAAGACGGCACGATCGTCGTTCCGGAGGTTCTGCGCCCGTATATGAGCGGTCAAGAAATCATCGGCCTGCAACAAGAGTAGGGAGCCGCACAGCGCCGCAGACGAATACCGTCGGCCGCTGGCTCTCGCGGCCGGTGTTGGTGACGGACGCGGTGCGGCGAACGAAGGGCGCCCAAGTCGGCTCGATGCCGTCACCGCGTCCGTCTGCTTCACGCGTAACAGCGCTCGCCCCGACGCAACGTTCTGTCGACTGCCGGATAGCTGCTGAAACGCGGCGTGACCCGGCGCGTCAGAACCATTGGACCACCCCAAATCAGAATCCTCTGTGCCGCTGAGGACGCTTGCTGGCTCGTCAACGGTCTTCCCGGCCGGCACGCGATGCAGACCCATCACGCATTACGGCTCCTCTCCTGCCACTGAGCGAATCGCATGGCAACACCCGTCATGAGCTCCGCGTTCCAACGACTTGATCTGATCACATGCGCGTCTGACCCGCAGGGTGCGGTGCTGCGCTTCAGCACGCCATCGGGTGGAAAGACACGCTCAGATGAATCGTCAATCGCGCGGTTTCGCGCTTGTAACGTTCGTGTCCATAAGTTCACACGCGCGAGATTACGGCACCTGTAGCGTGAGATTGGACGACAGAGTCCAGTCCAGATAAGGGAGGGCACCAAATGCGTCGAACTATCCGCACGCTCGCGTTTTCGCTACTCGTCATCGGCGCAGTCGCGTGCGGTGGCGGCGGCGGTACCAGTGTTTCCACGACGACCGGAACCACGGAATCTCGCCCGACGGCAACAACCACGGCACCCACGGCGACGACTGGCGGCGCAACTGCCCAACAACCGACCGCGATAGCGACTCCGGTGCCCTCTCAGGCGGCACAGCCCACGGTGGCGCCGTCTCCAACCGCCAAACCGCAGGCGGTCACAATCGTTTCGCAAGGATTCGGTCAGGACCCGGACGGACGGCAGGTCGGCTGGGCCTTCATGGTCGAGAATCCAAACCCGGGACTCGCGGTTGAGTCGAGCAAGTACCAGATCGCGTTCTCGGACGACAGCGGGACGATCATCGAGACAGACTCCGGGTACATCGAACTATTGATGCCGTCGGAAAAGACCGCGATATCGGGTCTGGCGATCCTGCCCGAGGGCGCGAAGGCGTCGAAGATGGACGTCACCTTCAGTCAGGGTGACATGGCTTCACTCGACGTCAATGCAAAGTTCACGACGGACAAAGTCACCTACTTCGCGGACAAGTACCGGCCGATCGTCACCGGCAATCGTCACCAGCACATATGCCAAGACGCTGCAAGACATCCGTCTCTCAGCCGTCGCCTTCGACGCGAGCAACAAAATCATCGGCAGCGGCTACACCTATCCTCAACTTCATCCCAGCCGGCGGGATCGACCGGGGTGTCGATGTCCGTGACGTCGTCTGCCGATCCTGATCATGTCGAGCTCTACGCGTCGATCTCCGGCCTGACGACGCTGGCCGCCGGAACGTCCGCACCCGACACGGGACAGCCACTCGCAGTCTCGAAGCAGGGGTTCGGGCAATCGAGCACCCTTGGTCAGGTGGGATGGGCATTTGTGGTCGAGAACCCGAACACGAGCCAGACCTTTGAAGATTCCCTGTATCAGGTCGCGGCGTACGACGAAGGTGGAACCGTGATCGGTACGGCGGACGGGTATATCAATCTGCTGGTGGCGAGCGAAAAGCTTGGTTTCGGCGGCAACTTCTCACTGCCCGACGGAAAGACAACGGCTCGAATCGAGGTCCAGGTCCTCAAGGGAAACCTCAGCAAGCTCACCGTCACTCAGCTCTTTTCAACAGAAAGCGTCAAGTATGTCGCCGACCAGTACTCTCCGAAGATTACCGGCGTGGTGAAGAACTTGACTGACAAAACGCTCGAGAACATTCGCGTTTCGGCGATCGCCTACAACGATGCAGGCGACATCATTGGTGGCGGCTACACCTATCTCGATTTCGTGCCGGCCAACGCCCAATCGGCGGCCGAGGTACGCATTACGGCGACCGGAGTTCCTACGAAGGTTGAGCTCTATCCAACAATCACGAGCTTGACGACATTCGCTCCGTAACGTCCGAACACGACGCGTCGTCGTGAGAGCCGATCTGGCTCTCACGACGATTGTTCGCGCATCCCACGTGGGGCAATCCGAACCCGGCACGGACACTCGTCCCATGCATACGCGCATTGACCTGCGACCCCACGCACGATACAATCGTCCTCGCGCTCGCGGCGGAAACTACTGGTTTAGCTTACCTGTCTTCCGCATCCAGGACTCGAGCTCACGCGAGAACCGTAGCGGTCAAATCCGCTTTGGGACGCGAAAACAACGGGCCACACGCGGAGAGGTGGCCGAGCGGTTTAAGGCGGCTGTCTTGAAAACAGTTGAGCGAAAGGTCCGGGGGTTCGAATCCCTCCCTCTCCGCCACACGTGACCATTGGGAAGGTGCCAGAGTGGTCGAATGGGGCCGCCTGCTAAGCGGTTGAGGGCGATATAAGTCCTCCCAGGGTTCGAATCCCTGCCTTCCCGCCCGACTGGCTTCCGGTTTTTTGCCGGGAGCCTTTTTTGGTCGTTACCTCACCCACACGGATTCCGGTGCTTCTCGCCCTCCACGCGCACCCCGCCCGCGACCACCGTACCGATTCGTCCCGCGAACACATACCAAATGATGACCAAAGTCATACAGCCACCGCGCAGTCGCGCGATACGATTCTCGTCAGCGCCGAACAGCCGCCGCGCGCTGACGGCGACATCACGTGGACTCTTCTGGCCACTGGGCTTCGGAACGAGGCGCCGACTGGGCTCGATGATGACGTCGTTTATCCCAAAGCCAGGTGCCGGGAAAACAGCATCGCTGAATCACGCCTTGATCGTCACTGATTCCTCGGGCACGGCCGTGTGCTGGAACGAAGCTGCCGTCAGACTCTTCGGCTGGACGGCTGATGACGCCATCGGCCGCGACATCCGTGATCTCATCACCACCGCACCCGAAGACGCAGCCATCCCACGATGGCTTGACGCGCAGCACCTCCGCGGAGATTGTCCGACCTATGCCAACCTAACGCGCAAGGATGGGTCGACATTTCTGGGCCACGTCTCCGTAATTCCCATACACAACCCTGACCACGTCGTGACCGAGTTCGTGTTCAGCGTCTTCGATGCCGCGGTCGTGTTTGCGGTGGAAACGGAGTTACAGCAAACGCGTGACCGTTACCGCGCTCTCGTCGAGACGCTCCCTGCCGCGACCTACACGCTCACGCTCGACACTGACCTTAGATCATCGACTTCCATGAGCCCGCAGATCACCCAGATCACCGGGTATCCGGCTGAGTGGTGGCAGGCAGATCAAGATTTTGGAATCAGCATCACGCACCCTGACGACCGTCACCGAATTCGCGACGTCTTCTTGGCTCACAGGGTCACGATGAAGCCGATCAGCGTCGAATATCGGTATGTCCGGCCCGATGGGTCGCACGTCTGGGTACGAAACGATGCCGTCTTTCATAACGGTCATCGTCGCTATTGGCAAGGGTTCATAGTCGACATCACCGAGCAAAAGCGAGCTGAGGAGGCGCTTCGGCACAGCGAACAGGAGTTTCGCAGTGCCTTCGTCGACGCCGCTATCCCAATGGCGATCGCCGAACCGAGCGGCGCAATCGTGAGGGTCAACCAGCCATTCTGCAGCATGATGGGCTACGACGAGAACGAACTGCTCGGGACGGACATTTCGCTTTTGACCCATCCTGATGATCGCAGCGACTCGACGACTCAACGTCGCAACGTCATCGACGGCGTCGTTCGATCGTCGAGATACCCGCGGCGCTACCTGCGCCGCGATGGGAGCATTGTCTGGGGACTCGTCAACCTGTCGGCGACTCGTGTATTCGGTGACCAGAATGTGTACGTGCTGGGGCAGATACAGGACGTCACCGAGCAATTTCGCGCCGAAGAAGAGCTGCGGCGCCTGACGGAGCGCTACCAGCGCCTGATCGACAACGCGAACGACGTCATCGTCGTGTGTGACACGCTTGGTCGCTTTACCTTCGTCAACAAGAAATTCGTGGAGTTGTGCGGCTACAGCCTTGATGAAGCGCTGACGCGTGCCATGGCCGATATCACCCATCCCGAGGACCGCGCGACCGTGCGCGACATGATCAGACGCCGTCTCGACGGCGATCCGCAGGATCGGAACGTCACGCTCCGGGTCATCACCCGTGCCAAAACCACCCTCTACATGGAAGTCAACGCGAGCGTCATCCGCGAGAACGGACTGAACGTCGGGATACAGGCCTTCCTGCGGGATGTTACCGACCGATCGCTGGCTGAGGAGGGCATGCGGCGCAGCGAATCGCGCTTCCGGCGGCTCGTCGAGAAGTCGACCGACATCGTGACGATTCTTGATTCGAGCGGGCGCACCATGTATCAGAGTCCGTCCTCAGAAGCGATTCTCGGCTTCGCGCCGGATGAGATGGTTGGCGCCCCGCACACGTCGGTCGTGCACCCGTCCGACACGTCGTGTGTGGCAACGGCGTTGCAGACGTTGTCCGCCACTCCGGCCGGTTCAATCGAGCTTGAATATCGAATTCGAGATCGATCCGGCCGCGTGCGATGGATCGAGAGCACGGCTCGTAATCTGCTCGACGATCCATCCGTAGCCGGAATCGTCATGAACTCACGCGATGCGACCGAGCGCCACCGCGTGAATCAGGCGCTTGAGTTGCAGAACAACTTCCTGCGGCTTCTGGTAGACGGACGACCGCTCGTCGAGATTCTCGACGCCGTTGGCGCCGGCGTTGAAATGCAGATCGAAGGCGCTGTGGCGTCCGTGTTGTTGGCCGACCCCGTGGATCATGAGCCGGTGGCTCACGCCTCATCGCGAACCGGGCAGTTGAGCACGTTCCTCGCCGCACATGACCTCGTGCTGAGCGCGGTCATCGGGACGGACGACCGGTCCGCACATGCCGGTGTGCAGGTCAGTGAAATTCGGCTGGGTTGCACCTCCGACGGATCGTGCATGCGACAGTGCTGGTCGGTCCCCATCGTCAGCACCAGGACCCGGGAATTGTTTGGCGTTCTGGCTGTCCTGTTCGCCAACCCCCGATTCCCTGAACCCGACGAGGCGCGAATCCTGTCCGAAGCAACCAGCCTTGTCCATCTTGCGATTCACAGGCATCGCTCCGACGAAGATCGCCGTGAAAACGAGAGCCTGATGCGCCTCGTCCTCGACACACTTCCGGTTGGTGTCTGGTTCGCCGACGCCAACGGGCAGATCACCATGGTCAACTCGGCCGGTGAAAGCATCTGGGGAGGCGCGAAGTTCGTCGGCACGGATCGCTACGACGAGTACAAAGGTTGGTGGAACGACACCGGCATCCGCCTCAGCAGCGACGACTGGGGAATGGCGAGAGCGATTCGTCGCGGCGAGACCTCGATCAACGAAGAGATTGAGATCGAGTCCTTCGACGGCAAGCGGAAAACCATCCTTCATTCGTCCGTTCCGACTCGCCGACCCGACGGTCGGATTGCCGGGGCCGTGGTGGTCAACCACGACATCACCGACCGCAAGGAGCTCGAGCGGCAGCTGATTCACCAGGCGCTGCACGACTCGCTGACCGGACTGCCCAACCGAACGCTGTTGCGCGACCGGCTAGAGCACGCACTCGACCGGGCTGTCCGTAATCGATCTCCGCTGGCAGTGTTGTTTTTTGATCTCGACAACCTGAAGGTGATCAATGATTCGCTCGGACATGGTCAGGGTGATGCGCTCATAATCGGAGTCGCCCAGCGATTGAGCGAAGGACTCCGCAAGGGTGATACGCTGACGCGTCTTGGAGGCGACGAATTCATCGTGCTGGTCGAAGACGTGGGCGACGTGAGCGGAGCCATTGACGTCGCCAGGAAGATCGAGTCCTTGCTCGCGGAGCCGTTCGCGCTGGCGGGTCGACTCGTCCACGTTTCCGCGTCGATTGGTGTCGCCCTCAGCCGTCCGGAAGATTCACAGCCTGAGGAGATCATTCGCGACGCGGATACCGCGATGTATCGCGCCAAGCGAAATGGACGCGCCCAATTTGCGGTCTTCGACCCCGAGATGCACCGTGACACGCTGCGCAGGCTAGAGATCGAACAGGATTTGCGACAGGCCATTGAGAACGGTGGTCTCAGGCTCCATTACCAGCCGCAGTTTCGCCTCGCGACACATGAGATCAGCGGGCTCGAGGCGCTTGTGCGCTGGCAACATCCGGAAAAGGGGCTGATCCCGCCCGATGAGTTCATCGGCGTCGCCGAGGAAACCGGTTTGATCGTGACGCTCGGGCAATGGGTGCTGCAGGAAGCCTGTTCACAGGCGAAATACTGGCTTGATCGCGGTCTCCTGGATGATGACATCTCGATCGCCGTGAACCTGTCGGCGCGCCAGTTCCGCGATCCGGCCGTGATCGAGGATGTCATTCGCTTGCTGGCTGAGACCGAGCTGCCGCCACGACATCTCACGCTCGAAATGACCGAATCCGCGATCATGGATGACCCGCGGCAAGCCCGGCTCGTGCTGAATCGCCTGCACGACCTCGGCGTGAAGCTCGCGATCGACGATTTCGGCACCGGCTATTCATCACTGGCCCATCTCACGCGCTTTCCGTTCGACTTCCTCAAGATGGATCGCACGTTTGTCGACGGTTTGCGATATCAGCAATCGGAATCATTGCTCATCGCAAGCATGGTTCAGCTGGGTCATGGCATGGACATGATGATCGTCGGAGAGGGAATCGAATCGCCGGAGCAGCTCGAGTGCTTGCGCCGGGTCGGATGCGACATCGTACAGGGGTTCCACCTGTCACCCCCGATCGAGCAGGATCAGGTCACTCAATTCCTGGCCACGGCACGCCAGCGAAACGGCGACGTTTCGGTTCGATCCCGGTAGTACCGGCGCGTCGAGCCGTCTCAGACGACGCCCACCTGTTCCAGAACCGAAGCCGGAGCGTAAATTGCGAGTCGCCGCCAATCTTGCCCAAAGCCGGCTCGCCGGCAAACAAACGCGCCGGGACGACGTTGCCCCGGCGCGCGAAACCGCTATGACGACGATGATCAGTCGATTTGCGCTCGCTGCAGCTTGCCGCTGTAGTCGACGTAGATGCTCTGCCATTCGGTAAAGACGTCGAGCCCCGCCTGTCCGGCCTCACGGTGCCCATTGCCGGTCGCCTTGGTACCGCCAAACGGAAGGTGGATTTCGGCGCCAATCGTCCCGGCGTTGATGTAGATAATGCCGGTGAAAATGTCCTGCATAGCCCGAAACGCCTTATTCACGTCCTGCGTGAAGATCGATGCGGACAGGCCGTACTGGACGCTATTCGACACGTGGATTGCCTCGTCGAGGCTGTCGACCGGAATGACCGACATCACCGGACCGAAAATCTCTTCCTGGGCGATTCGCATGTTCGGAAGGACGTTGTCGAAAATCGTCGGCTGGTGGAAGAAGCCCTTGTTAAGCACGCCTTCGCGCGCGATCGCGCCGCCCACGACCAGCGACGCACCTTCGTTCGAGCCGATCTCGACGTAGGAATGGACCCGCTCGAGCTGACCGCCACTGACCACCGGGCCGACATCGGTCGTCTCGTCCAGGCCGTAGCCCAGACGCATGCTTCCGGCACGACTGGCGAGTCGATCGACCAACTCACGGTGGATACCGCGATGAGCGATCACGCGGCTCGCGGCCGTGCAGCGCTGGCCGGAGGTGCCGAAGGCGCTCCAGAGAATGCCGTCGACGGCGAGATCGAGATCGGCGTCATCCATCACCATGACGGCATTCTTGCCGCCCATCTCGAGAGACACGCGTTTCATCTGCCGGGCGCACTCGATCGCGACCTCGCGGCCGACATCGGTCGACCCGGTGAAGGAGATCATCGCCACATCAGGGTGCTTCAGAATTGCCTCGCCCACCTGCTCACCGCCACCGAGGACCAGATTGAGCACGCCGGGCGGCAACCCTGCTTCTTCGAACAACTCGACCAGGCGGACGGCGGTACGTGGGCTGAAGCTGGCCGGCTTGAACACGACCGTGTTGCCCGTGACCAGCGCGGGCATCATCTTCCAGGTCGGGATCGCCATCGGGAAGTTCCAGGGAGTGATGATACCGACGACGCCGAGTGGCTTCCGCGTCGACATGTTCCACTTGTTGGGAAGCTCCGAGGGCGTGGTTTGCCCCCACATGCGGCGACCCTCGCCCGCCATGTAGAAGGCCATGTCGATCCCCTCCTGCACGTCGCCACGTGCCTCGGTGAGGACCTTGCCCATCTCCTCGGTCATCTCACGGGCGATGCGATCCTTGTTGTCCATCAGGAGCTGACCGATTTTGTAGAGAATCTCGCCGCGCTTTGGCGCCGGATAGAGACGCCACGTGTCGAACGCCGCCTTGGCCGACGCAACCGCGGCATTTACATCACCGATATCGCTCCTGGCGAAGGTGCCGACAAGTTCGCCGGTGGCCGGGTTGTGACGCTCGAACTCCTGGCCCGACCTCGCCTCGACCCACCTGCCGTCAATGTAGTTCTTGAAATCAGCCATCTCGGAGTCCCTTCACTCAGCCAGCCACCAGAAATGACGGCCGGCCACGCCTGTTCGGCGCCGGTGCATGCATCGCGAGTGTAGCAGCGGGCTCACTCGTCGTGAATCGTCGCTCGCCAGTTTCGCCTACGGCGCCGCCGGTCGCGTCGTGACAAACGCTCGAACGAGATCGAGCGCGAGGTCGAAGTCCCGCAGGTCGTACATTTCGAACGGTGAATGCGTGTAGCGAGTCGACAGGCCGATCAACCCGGTTGGGATTCCCTGCTGGATCAGCGCGTCGCCGTCACTGCCGAAGAACTCCCAGACACAGTGCTGGATCGGAATTCCGGCGCGTTCAGCCACGTCGGCGATCCGCCACGTTACGTCCTCGTTGTAGTGAGTCCTGCCATCCTTATGAACCAGTGCCGGTCCCCCGCCCAGCCGCGTGGGCAGGTCACGGCGATCGACTGTCGGAATGTCGCCGACCGGGCCGTTGTCCAGCGCGATCGCGAGATCGGCGTCGACCTCGCTGCGCAGTGAGCTCGCACCGATCAGTCCGATTTCTTCTTGAATCGTGGCAGCGAAGTACAAATCGTACGGCAGGTTAGACGGATCGAGCTCATCGAGGAGCAGCGTCATGATCGCCAGGGCAAAACGGTCATCGACCGCCTTTCCGATGACGCGATCACCGATCCGCCTGGTGACGGGATTCCAGATGACGCCAGCTCCGGGCGTTATGCCGCGCTCGAGTACGTCATCGCGAGAAGAGGCCCCGATGTCGACAAAGAGATCGTAATAGTCAAGTTGATCCTTGCTGCGCTGTCGCTCGGAAAGGATGTGCCCGGTCGTGCTCGCGAAAATCCCTTCCGTCAGGCTGTCGCGTCCGACAATCAAGGCAGGCTGACCAACTGGGTATCGTTTGCTGATGTCGCTGCGTGGGACCTGCCCGCTCGCCAACCAGATGAACCCATCGGGATCGATACTGCGAACAACGAAACCGATTTCGTCGGCATGACCCTCAATCAGCAGGCGTGGTCCATTCCCCCCGACGTGCGCGAAGAGATTTCCGCCCTTGGCAGTCCAAATGCGACTGGCCCTTCCAGTCCAGCGGTCGCGCAACCAGTTCATCACCCGCTTTTCCTGACCGGTTGGAGCGGGGATCTCCATCAATTCACGCATCAGTTCGTAATTCGTCGTTCGATCGCTCATCTTTCTCCCTATCTCGTGGCGCAATTCACGCTGAGCGCCGCCATCCAGCGTCACGCATGATTTACCGAATTGATCCGTCATCATCATGCCTTGCGTGGGCCGCGACGTACAGCGTCCGTGGTCGAATCGACGCCGTGGCCCGATCATGTACGCGTTCTGGGTCACTCGTAAAGGAATCGGAGCTGCGGCCGGTGACGGAACAAGCACAATCGTGGCTCGGCGGGTGCGTAGTATAATCGCGCCCGTTACCGTCACTTACGTGAGCGTACGAACCAGCGCTGCTTGAAATCGGAGGATCATGGTCGAACCAGGGCTAACCTCGAGACTCCGCCAGCATTCACGGCGTTCAGGAATGCTCGTTGGGCTCAGCATGGCAATTGCCATCGGGATCTGCATCGTTGGCTTTATCTGGATCTACGTGCGCGTTGGTCCGATCTTCAGCGATTTCATCCCAGCGAAATCGAGCGCCATCACGCCGGTCTCGTCTCTCCTTGGTGGTGCCGCGACCCCGGGCTCTGGAACACCAATCGCGGGTGTCGCGATCACAACGCCTACTCCGCGCGCCTCGTCGGCAACCAGTGCAACGCCCACCGCGGTGTGGGAGGCAACCCACAAGATCGTCGCCGGTGAACGGGTGAATTTTCGTGCCGGTCCGTCAACCGTCTCCGACGTTGTGGACGTCTTGCAGCCGGGAACCGAGCTCAAGTTCATCGGGCAGCAGCAACAGACGAGCGGCGTCACCTGGATGCGGTTTCAGCTTCAGGATGGGACTGAGGGCTGGGTGCGCAACGTAGACGTCGATCCGATCGTTCCCTGATACGCGGACCACAAAAATCGCTTTGATATACTTGGCCTAATCAGGGCTTCGAACTCATTTTCAATCTAGCGAAGGACGTAGCATGCAGAGAGTCTCGATCATCGGCCTTGGGCTGATCGGCTCATCGATCGGTCTGGGGCTGAAACGCTGGGCAACGAAAGATGGTAAGCGCCAATCAGTGCTGGAGATCTCGGGGTTCGACATCAGCCTCGACATTCAGAATTACGCGAAGAAGCTGAAGGCCGTCGATCACACCGAATGGAACATGGTGAACGCCATCGCCAAGGCCGATGTCATCGTGATCGCCACTCCGGTCTCGGCGGTCAAAGAGGTGTTCGAGGTCATAGCCGATCAGGCCAAGCAAGGCGTGGTTGTCACCGATACCTGTAGCACAAAGTCCGAGGTGCTGGGGTGGGCCCGCGATATTTTGCCGGACCACGTCCATTTCGTCGGTGGGCATCCCATGGCCGGTGACACACGGGGCGTCGAAGGCGCGACAGCCGACATGTTCAAGAATGCGACATGGTGTGTTTGCCCGACGGTCAATGCTGGTGATGACGCGGTGCAGACGGTCCTCGGTCTGATTTCCGCCGTTGAAGCCGAACCGCTTTTTGTCGATCCGCACGAGCACGACGGATACGTTGGCGGCATCAGTCATCTTCCGTTCATGTTGTCGGTCGCGATGACGCACGTCGTCAGCAAAGACTCGCTCTGGCGCGACATGCGAAAGCTGAGCTCCAGCGGGTTCCGCGACGCGTCAAGGCTGGCTTCCGGCAGCCCGGAAATGTACCGCGGAATCTGCGAGACCAACCGTGTGAACATCGTCCGCTGGCTGGATTCGACCGTCAGCGAGCTCCAGCACATGCGTGACCTCGTCAACACGGGCAGCGATGAGACGCTGGAAACACTGGAGCAGATCTTCAACGAGGCGCGAGACGCTCGGGCTGAATGGATCACCTCGGAGCGACAGGGCGGCGGCTCCATTCAAGACACCGAAGGTGAGCTCAGCACGATGAGCGTAAGCGATCAGGTTCAGCAAATGTTCTTCGGCAGCCTGTTCCGGCGCAAGCCACGAACCGGCCGCGAGGGGCGCGACAGCAAATCAGGGGCGACTCGTTCCGGAAGAAAGTAGATCCCCGAGCTACGGAACGATGTTCCATTCCTCGGGCAGCGAGTAGTAATAGAGCATGCGAGTCGGCCGGCCGTTCTCGCGTACTCGGCCGCGATCAGCGCGTTGAACCTCGGCATAGCTGTTTTGCACCTGGATGATCCGGCGCTCTTTGAGGTTAAAGAGGATAAGCCCGGTCGCGACCGGCCTGAGGCTTAGCTGGCGAGTACGCTCGTCCACGACGCGAAACGGCGGCAGATCGGCGGGTGCCGTGGATTCCATAAGCCGGTGAAATGCTGCATAATTCTCTCGCGTGTTATGTTCATCGAAAACCGCGAGGCCGCTCTCAACCGAGCGAGCGAACGCTTCATCGTACGGGCGAGTATAGTGGAGAAGTTGGCTGCTACCGTGCGGGTGACGACTGCACGCGGCGACGAGCATCTTGATCGCGTGGCACGGTCCGACGAAACTCGATGTTCCGCGCTCATCGACGATGGTAAAACGAATGACATTCACGCGCGCTAACCCCTTCAAATCGTGGAATTTCGTGGCAACATGGAACCGGCGCCCGGACGTCGAACCAACCGAGAGCCGTGGACACTGCACGTACGAAACGCTGGAAACGAAGTAATGAGCGGGAGACGGCGACGACGCGGGTCCATAACGGGAAAACTTTACCATAGCTCGACCCCGGTTCTGTCTGAACTTTCAGGAGCACGACTGCCATGGCGTTGACAGGTTCGATACTGGTCTCGGAGCGCTATGCGCGCCAGACCATCTTCCCGGCAATTGGCGAGTCCGGACAGAATCGGCTCCGATCGAGCCGCGTCTGTCTGATCGGATGTGGCGCGCTCGGAACACATATCGCCGACACGCTCGTACGGGCAGGGGTCGGGTTCCTCCGGCTCGTTGATCGAGACATTCCGGTCCAAAGCAACCTGCAGCGGCAGTCGCTGTTTGATGAGCAGGACGTCATCGACGGTATCCCGAAGGCGATAGCCGCCAGCAGACGACTCAACGCGGTCAACAGTGACGTGGTCATCGAGCCGCGCGTCCTCGACGTCAACTCAACGAACATTGAACCATTGGTCTCCGATGTCGACTTCGTTGTGGATGGCAGCGACAACTTCGAAATTCGGTATCTGATCAACGACGTCTGCGTCAAACTGAATAAGTCGTGGGTTTACGGCGGCGTCATTGGCAGCTACGGCATGACGATGACGATCCGGCCAGGCAAGACCCCGTGCCTGCGTTGCGTCTTCCCGGAAGCCCCTGCCCCAGGCGAGGCACCCACCTGCGACACAGCTGGAGTCATCGGGCCTGTCGTCAATGTCGTGGCTGGCATGCAGTCGGCCGAGGTGCTGAAACTGGCGGTTGGCGCGGTCGACGCGCTCAATCGTGATCTGCTCGCCATCGACGTCTGGGACGTAAGCATCGATCAGATTCCGCTTGGCGCGCCAAGCGAGGATTGCCCAACCTGTGGTCATCATGAATACACGTTCCTGGAACAGACCGCGCCGAGCCAGACGACCGATCTCTGCGGGCGCGACGCCGTTCAAGTTTCGGTTCACCCACCGGCCAAGCTTTCACTGCCAACGCTGGCGGAACGGCTGAAATCGGTCGGCAAGGTCGGGTTCAACGATTACCTGCTGCGCTGTGAAGTCGACGAATTCGAGATAACGGTGTTTCCCGATGGCCGGGCGATCATCAAAGGAACGACCGATCCATCTGTGGCGCGATCGGTCTACGCCCGCTACATCGGCATGTGAGGGCTCAATGATCTATCTGGACAACGGCGCGACGAGTTGGCCCAAGCCTGAAATTGTGTACGAGACCCTCGCGAACTTCCTGAGAACCGCCGGAGCGAACCCGAGCCGCGGAAGCCACGTGATGGCCAACCGGGCGGCCGCCGCAATCAACGACACGCGCGCCAAGATCGCGCGTCTTCTCGGCGCGCCCGACCCGAAACGGGTGATCTTCGCCTCAAATGCGACCGACGCGCTCAACCTGGCGATCAAGGGCATCCTCAATCCGGGCGATCACGTTGTCACGACGGTGATGGAGCACAACTCGGTACGGCGCCCGCTCCGTGCACTTCAGTCCATTGGCGTGGAAGTCACGAAAGTCCGGGCCGACAAGGAAGGCTTTGTCTCGCCCGAGGATATCGAAAGGGCGCTTCAGCCGGGCACCCGCTTGATCGCCATGACCCACGCATCCAACGTGAACGGGGCCATTCAGCCCGTCGCCGAGGTGGCGCGCATTGCCCGAGAGCGCGGTGTCCTGGTCCTGATCGACGCTGCGCAAACGGTGGGCGCCGTGCCGTTCACCATGGACGAGATCGGCGCGGATCTGCTGGCGTTTCCCGGCCACAAGGGCCTGATGGGACCACCGGGCACCGGCGGGTTGATCCTCGGGCCACGGGTGAGCACGGATGACCTCTCGACGGTGCGCGAGGGTGGCACAGGTGGCAATTCCGAAGAGGACATACAGCCCCACGAATTGCCAACCCGCTACGAGGCGGGCACGTTGAACACGGTCGGTATCGCCGCGCTCGGAGCGGCGCTCGACGTGGTTTCCGCGGAAGGGATCGAGTCGATCTACCGGCGCGAGCGCGAAATCACGACGCGCCTCATCGACGGTCTCGCCGAGATCCCGGGCGTTCGCGTTCTCTCGCCGGACGACGCCGACCGGCGCGCGGCCGTGGTGTCATTCACGATCGATGGGTGGGAACCAGCCGATATCGGGGCCGCGCTCGACAGCAATTTCGAGATCGCCTGTCGTACCGGGTTGCACTGTGCACCGGAGGCGTGCGTTGCGCTCGGCGGGTTCCCGTATGGGACCGTTCGATTCAGCCCTGGCTTCTATACGACGTCCGACGAAATCGATCAGGCCGTATTCGCGGTATCTGAATTGGCGCGCGCCGCACTCAGACTTTCTTGAACCGAGGCCACACATGGCGAAGAAACGCTACACCAAAGTCGAAGAAGAGATCATCCAGATCCTGGATGCGAAAGACCGTGAGCCGGCCTGGCGACGTGTCACCCGCAGGCGCTGGCGTCTTCGCCTACCCCATTTTCGCTTTTCCATGCCGCGTCGCGTGGGCTCCGCCAGCGGGCTGACGTGGCTGGTGGCGACGTTCGGGATAGCATTGGCGGCAATACTGGTATCTGGCTGGTCACATCTGCTCGCAATCATCCTTGCCATCGTCTGCATTCTCGTCTTCCTGAGCCCACTGGTGATGTCACGAAAAGACACCGGTCTCCATCGCCCGTCGCAAGAATGGCGCGGAAGGCCGATGAATCTTCCCCCACCACAGGTCGGAATCGTCGGAAAGATCCGTCACCGGATCTGGGAGATGCGTAACCGCGATCAAGGACCGCGGTGGTGACGCCTGCCGGTTGAGGTCTATCCCGCAACTTCTTCAATCGGTCCGATTAATATGGTTCGAATCTGAACCAGAAGGCAATTCCCGTCTTCATGTGGCTGATGTCGCACTGCGTGTGCTATTCTGGATTCATTGCGTGCGCCAGGGGGCACGGAGTGTGGAGAGCGCTGCGGCGTCAGCATCAACCGGAAAATCGCCATGCCGCGTATTGTTAGCGACATCGTCGACGTTTACGTGTTTCGGCATGTCCGAAATCAAATCCAGTTTTTACTGCTCCGCAGACGGCCGGACGTCGTGTTGGGAGACACCTGGCAGTCGATACACGGCAAGATCGAGCCGGGTGAGCGAGCGGTCGAGGCCGCCATGCGTGAGGTCGAGGAGCGTACCGGGTTCGTACCGAACAAGCTCTATTCAGCTGACTACATCAACCAGTTCTATGACCACGCGAGCGACACCATCGTGCTGGCTCCGGCATTCGCGGCTATGATCGACACCCGCGACAAAGTCCGCGTCTCTCACGAATACAGCGATTACGCCTGGTGCGATCTCGAAGAGACGGTTGCCCGTCTTCCCTGGTCGGGTCAGCGATGGGCCGTTCGCCATATCTTCGACGTCATCGGCGTCGGTGGCGACGAGGCTGATTTCTACGCATTGACCTAGGACGTACCGGATCTCGGGCTTCGTCGCGGCAACGCGTGGGATCAACATCATCACGGTCAATGCATTTTGCTCCGTCGTTATGGACGCGATGTGATTCCGCCCTCCCAAGCTGTTCAGCCCAGCCAGACGCTTCAACGGAAAATCCCGACAAACCACGAATGGCGCGATTCAGGCCGCTGAAGTGGTCCGATTGATAGGTCGAATTTGGACCCGTTGGGTATAATTCAGAGGTTGTGATTCGGGCACCAGCATCTGAGCGAAGACGGGGGCACACCGTGCCGGAATTTCAGCTGACAAGCGACCTTCAACCGACCGGTGACCAGCCCAAAGCGATCGAACAGCTTGTCGCCGGCCTCGAGTCGAGCGTGCGACATCAGACACTTCTGGGTGTCACCGGCTCCGGCAAGACCTTCACCATGGCGAACGTCATCCAGCGCGTCCAACGGCCAGCGCTCGTGCTGGCGCCGAACAAGACGCTGGCCGCACAGCTCTACAGCGAGTTCAAGGAGTTCTTTCCGAACAACGCCGTCGAGTACTTCGTCAGCTACTACGACTACTACCAGCCCGAAGCCTACGTTCCACGCACAGACACGTACATCGAGAAAGACGCCCAGATCAACGAAGAGATCGACAAGCTGCGTCACGCCGCGACGCGCGCGCTGCTGACCCGGCGCGACGTCATCATCGTCGCCAGCGTCTCCTGCATCTACGGTCTCGGCTCGCCAGAGGAATACGGCAAGACCGTGGTCTCACTGCGACGAGGAACGTCGGTACGTCGTGACCGTATTCTGCGCCATCTGATCGACATTCAGTACGACCGCAACGACCTGACGCTCGTGCGCGGTACCTTCCGGGTGCGCGGCGACACGGTCGATGTCTTACCCGGCGTACGAGGAGATCGCCGTTCGGATCGAGTTCTGGGGCGACGAGATCGAACGCATCATCGAGATCGACCCGCTCACGGGCGAGATACTGGCCGAGCGAAACGAGGTCGACATCTATCCGGCCAAGCACTTCGTCACGACCCAGGAAAAGCTCGCAACTCGCGGTGAAGGATATCGAGGACGAACTGAGCGAGCGGCTCAAAGAACTCGAGGGCGAAGGCAAGATCCTCGAAGCGGCGCGGCTCAAGCAGCGCACCGATGTACGACCTTGAGATGCTCCAGGAAGCGGGTTACTGCTCCGGCATCGAGAACTACTCGCGTCATCTGTCGCGGCGCGGCCCTGGCGACCCGCCGTGGACGCTGCTGGACTACTTTCCGGACGACTTCGTCATGTTCATCGACGAATCGCACATGTCGATTCCGCAGGTGCGCGGCATGTTCGCGGGCGACCGGTCGCGCAAGGACGTACTGGTCGACTTCGGTTTCCGGCTTGCCCTCGGCGCGGGACAACCGGCCGTTGACCTTCGATGAGTTCGATCGACACCTGCGTCAGGCCGTTTACGTTTCGGCGACTCCGGGCCCCTATGAGCTGGAGCACAGCGATCAGGTCGTGGAGCAGGTGATCCGGCCAACGGGCCTGATCGATCCCGAAATCAGCGTGCGGCCGACCAAACGCCAGATCGACGATCTGCTGGACGAGATCGAATCGCCGCGTCTCCCGCGGTGAGCGGGCGCTGATTACCACCCTCACCAAGAAGATGGCCGAAGATCTCTCCGACTACCTCAAGGAAGTGGGTATCCGCACCCATTACCTGCACAGCGACATCGAAACGCTGGAGCGGGTGGAGATCCTGCGCGATCTGCGTCTAGGTGTCTACGACGTGGTCGTGGGCATCAACCTGTTGCGAGAGGGACTCGACCTGCCCGAAGTGTCGCTGATCGCGATTCTGGATGCCGACAAAGAGGGCTATCTGCGTTCCACCAGTGCGTTGATCCAGACTGTCGGGCGGGCATCACGCCACGTTGATGGACTGGTGATCATGTACGCGGACGTCGATCACGGACTCGATGCGACGAGCCATCGACGAGACGTACCGCCGGCGCACGATTCAGGTTGCCTACAACGAGGAACATGGAATCACGCCGCGCGGCATCGTCAAACAGATTCGTGATATCACTGATCGCGTGCGAGCGGTCGCGGAGGAACAAAGCCAGTATCATGCGGAGTCGAAACCGGGAGTAATTGCTCAGATTCCGCCTGACGAGATGGCAAAGTTGATAAAGGATCTTGAACGCCAGATGAAGGAAGCCTCCAAACTCCTCGAGTTCGAACGAGCCGCGCTCATACGCGACCAGATCATCGAGCTCCGGCGCATCCAAGAGGTCATGTAAGCCGTTGGAACAACCGAGCCGCCGAGGTCCTGCCGTGTAGGACCATGGTGGTCGGCCTGTGCCGTGGCCGCGTCTGGCATGAACATGAAAGAGACGGCTGAACTATGGCTCAGCGAGGCAACCGAACTCGGAACAACGGTCGGACCAACTCTCCGATTCCGATCATCGTCGCAGCTACACTGCTGATCGTGGTCGCGGCGATCGTCGGCTGGCTCATTTTCGGCTACAAAGGTGCGGGAAACGCCACACCGGTGCCAACGACTTCGCCCGTCGCCATCGCGGCCTCACCCGCAGCGATCACCAGTCAAACAGCCACAGCCGTTCCGACGGCCGCGTCCACGGCAACAGCCACTGCGATCGTCACCCCGAAGGCAACCCCGCCCAAGACGCCGGTTGCCAAGCCGACGCCGACACTCGCTCCCACGCCCACCCCCCTCGTCGGCGACTATGGCGAATTGCCGTCAGCCGACATTCCGTCCGGAACACCAGGATCAAGCCGGTTGCAGCTCACGTACCACCTGAACATGAGCTTGCAGCAGATCCCTCAGCAAGCAGACGTCTACCAGTTGCAGCCGCGCACGTGGACCCTGGCGGATGCCCAGAAACTCGCAAAATCGCTCGGGATCACCGGAGCCGTTACAGATCAAGGCAGCGGTAGCTTTCGAGCATCGGGCAACGGCGACCTCTACATTTCGAATAGCCTGGTCCAGTACGTCGCGTCTCGCGCGGAGAGCGCGACTGGCACCCCGACAGCCAGCCAGCCCCTTCCAGCGAATGACGCGCTCGTTCAGACCGCCCGAGGTTGGCTGATCCAGCAAGATCTACTCGGAGCGGCGATTGGTCCGGGTTCGGTCACCAACCGCGACGAGAAACAGGGCGTTGCACAGGTACAGGTCAAACCGGTCGAGCCGAGTCAGCTACTCGCAGCAATTCCATCGGCAAACGTGACCCTCGACGGCGCCGGGAATGTGCTCGAGGCATATGTGCGCTGGCCGGCATCAATGCCGCGATCGGCCTACGGCTTACGATCAGCCGCCGACCTGTGGGCCGATGCCAGCAAGGGGCTTGGGTACATCGAGATCGACGACACCTTGCTTCCGGCTGGCTCGGGGTCGCTGCCCGGCCAGGCGACGATTACATCATCGTCGATTGCCTACACGACGGCGGGTGCTCCGGAAACGAAACAGTATCTGGTCCCGCTCGTTGTGTTTGAGGGACAGGCGACCGTCGCCGGAGCAAGCGCTCCCATTCCGATCAAGATCTACGTCGCAGCGGCCGGCGCCCAGGCGGCGCCTCGGGGATAGATCCGCCCCGGCCGGGAGATTCTGTGGGGCTATCCCGGGGTTCGACCGCTCGGCGGCTACCGCCCACCTGATACGAGCTACCGGACCACTCCGTAAGGGAAGGAAGACGTGATGTCGGTCGAATCGCGCCTGACGCGCGGAGCGTTGGTGCTGCTCCTGTGCCTCACGATCGTTGCGCCGCTTATCCCTCCAGAAAGCCCGCGCCATGACGACCAACGTACGCTGGGGATACTACGTCACTTACGACAGCACCTCGCTGACCAGCCTCAAACAACACGTCGGGCAGCTCGACATCGTGGCGCCGTACTTCTACCAACCTGCAGGCCGACGGGACCGTCAACAGCGATTACGTCCAGCCGGACGCCCTGACCGTCATGCGGAACGCACACGTCAAGATCGTGCCGATGATCAAGAACGTCTCGACCTGGAATGACTTTCACACCACCATCGCGACCGATCGCAACGCGACGCGATCGCTCAGCGGCTGACCGACCTCGTCGTCCAGAACAACTACGACGGCATCAACATCGATTTCGAAGCAGTCAACGCAGCCGACGCACCGCTGATGACCGACTTGGTGTCGCGGATTTCAGCGCGGTTCAGGCCGTTGGGCAAACTCGTGACTCAGGCGGTGATCGCGCGCGTCTCCGATACTCCCTCGACCTGGGGCGGTGCGTACGACTATGCGGCGCTGGCGAAGTATGACGACTACATGCTGATCATGGCCTATGACGACCACTATGCGGGTGGAAGCGCGGGACCCATCGCGCCGATCGGCTGGATCGAGGATGTCGCTGGCCTACGTCACGAGCAAATTTCCGGCATCGCGTATCCTCCTCGGCATAGGGCTCTACGGCTACAACTGGGACACGACGGCGAAGACGACGGCGACCTCGGCACGCTACGATCAGGCGATCACCTACCTCTCCCAGCCGGGTGCGACCAGCGGCTACGACACAACCGATCAGGCTCCCTGGATCAAATACACCGACGACGCAGCAGCACCAGCATGAGCTCTGGTACGAGAACGCGCAGAGCTTCCAGGCGAAGATTCAGCTGATGCTCACCGATCAATTGGGCGGATTTGGCGTCTGGCGTCTCGGGCAGGAAGATCCGGCCGTCTGGAATGTGGTGAATACGCTGAACACCCCGGCCACCCGTATTCCGCCTTTCCAGACCCAGGGGACCGGCAAACTCTACTTTGTCGAAACCGGCCATTCCCTCGCCTTCGGCTTCAAGAACTTCTGGGAGAACAGCGGAGGGCTGCCGGTATTCGGCTATCCAATCACTGAAGAGTTCAGCGAGGTCAACCCGGATACCGGACAGACGTACACCGTCCAATACTTCGAACGCCAGCGGTTCGAGTACCATCCCGAGAACCGGGGGACGCCGTATGAGGTGTTGCTCGGACGACTCGGAGTCGCCGACGCTCAGCAGCGCGGGCTTACCGGGAACGCGGCATTCTCGCCGCTGCCGTCCACGACGAAGCTTGCCAATGGATGCCAGTATTTCGCGACGACCGGCCACACCGCCTGCGGTTCCTTCCTCACCTATTGGAGCACCCACGGGCTCTCGTTTGGCGATCCGGGCATCACGCTATCGTGAATCACTTGCCCTGTTTGGTTATCCCATCAGCGAGCCGTTCGTCGATCCGTCGACCGGGCTGACGATTCAGTATTTCGAGCGCGCGCGATTCGAGTATCATCCAGAGAATGCGGGCACCCCGTACGAGGTTCTGCTCGGGCTTCTCGGAACAAATGCCGTACGCGCGAAAGGATGGATTCAGTGAGCGAGCCGTCTCCGGTCGCGCAAAAGCTCGTCCTCGTGCTGCACGGCCCAAACCTGAATATGCTGGGCCAGCGCGAACCGCATATCTACGGGCGCGTCACCCTCGATGAGATCGACGAGCGGTTGCGGTCCGATGCTGACCGGGAGGGATACGAGCTGGTCATCGTGCAATCGAACTACGAGGGCGCGCTGATCGATCAAATCCAACGGTACGGTTCGGTGGCCTGTGGTATCATCGTCAACCCGGGGGCGTTTACGCACTACAGTATCGCCCTGCGTGACGCACTGGCCGCGGCGCAGGCCCCCGCTGTTGAAGTCCATCTGAGCAATGTTTACGCACGCGAGCCTTTTCGCCACCAGTCGGTCATCGCTCCGGTCGTCACCGGTCAGATCGCCGGTCTCGGAGCGGACGGCTATTTGCTGGCGCTCCGGTATTTGATCGACCAGGCGGAAGCTTAGAGAAGAGCGGCATTGAAGGCGAGAATCGCGCGTCTCCGCGAGCAGTTACAGACAAACAGCCTGGACGCGGTGGTCATCACCCATCCGACGAATCGCCGCTACCTCACCGGCTTTGAAGGCGACGACACTCCGCCGAACGAGTCATCTGGACATGTGGTCGTGAGCCAGGATCGGGCGGTCCTGGTCACCAGCCCGCTCGAAGCGCAACGCGCGCAGGAGCAGGCAGCCGGATTCGAGGTTTTCGACCGGATGCGTCCACTTGCACGCGCCGACGCGGCCGTTCTCAAGGAGATGGGCGTCAAGCGTGTCGGGTTTGAAGCCGACGCCATCGTCTATCAGGATTATGTTACGCTGCGTGATGACCTGAATAGTGACGTGGAGCTCGTACCGGTTGGCGAGATGATCAATGACATCCGCGCGATCAAGACACCGGATGAGATCGCCATCATCGAGCGAGCCATTCACATCACTGACGAAGCGTTCCAGACGGTCGCCGCCGGTATCAAGGAAGGCGACAGCGAGCGCGCGATTGCGTTGCGCCTCGACACGGCCATGCGCGAACTCGGAGCGAGCGGACCAGCGTTTCCGACCATTGTCGCGTCAGGGCCGAACGCGGCGCGACCACACCATGATCCGAGCGAGCGGACCATCTCCGCGGGCGAACCGATCGTCATCGACATGGGGGCTGCCGTCGACGGGTATTGCGCCGATCTGACCCGCACGGTGTGGGTTGGAGAACCGGATGAGACGATCCGCGCCATCTATCCCGTGGTCCAGCGCGCGCTCGCTGAGGCGGAAGCAGAATTGCGTGCGGGAATGTCGGGTCGTGAGGGCGATGGAATCGCCCGTGAGGTGATCGCCGCCGCGGGCTACGGCGACTACTTCCCGCATTCGCTGGGACACGGCCTGGGTGTGCGAGTCCACGAAAGCCCGAACCTCTCGCCACGTGCCGACCAACCGCTTATCCCAGGTCATATCATTACGATCGAACCGGGGATCTACCTTCCCGGCAAGGGTGGTGTCCGTATCGAAGATGTTGCCGTCGTCGAAGAGGACGGCATTCGCATTCTGACGAGGGCACCGAAGGTTCAATTAGACTAGCACAAGGAATGGAGAGCCGATGATTGATACGGGCGGATTACGCAAGGGATTGACGCTCGACTTTGAGGGCGAGTTGGTCAAAGTCGTCGATTACCAGCATGTGAAACAGGGCCGTGGTAGCGCCTTCGTGCGGCTGACGCTTCGCAACCTGCGGACCGGTTCGACGACGTCGCAGACGTTTCAGGCAGGGTCGAAATTTCAGACGGCGCGGCTCGAGCGACGCCGGATTCAATACCTCTACACTGAGGACAATCAATACCATTTCATGGACGTTGACACCTTCGAGCAGTTTCCGCTCAATGAGGGGACGCTCGGCGACACGGTCAACTACCTTGTCGAGAACGAGGTCATCGACCTGCTGACGTATCAGGACCAACCGGTTGACGTCGAAGCGCCGATCACCGTGAACCTGGAAGTTACCCAAACCGATCCCGGATTCAAAGGTGATACGGCCACCGGCGGAACCAAGCCGGCCACACTCCAAACCGGCGTAACGGTCAACGTGCCGCTCTTCGTCAACATCGGGGATGTCGTCAAGGTCGACACGCGGACCGGCGAATACCTCGAGCGCGTGAGTTAGGTGGGAATGAGCGTGACGACGACGTCGACATTCGCATCAACCGGTTCCTCGGAGGATGACAGCTTGGCGCAACCGTACGGCGAGCTCACGAACACCGTGCGGGAGTTGGTGAAAGTCATGCACGACGGCGGAATTGGCCAACTCGAGGTTCGTCAGGGTGATCTACGTATCTCGCTCAAGTCGTCCGGTTTCATCGAAGCGGAAAAGGTACGTCGAGAGCCGGTTGCTTTCATGACGACGACCGAAGTTGAGCCCACAGCGGAGCTGGCCGAGGTAGGACACGTCGTCACCTCGCCGATGATCGGGACGTATTACTCCGCGTCCGGCCCCAATGAACGGCCGTTCGTCGAGGTTGGTGACCAGGTCGAGACGGGACAAACCGTCGCGATCATCGAAGCCATGAAGATCATGAACGAGATCGTGTCTGAGCGGTCGGGAACGGTGTCTGAGATCTTCGTCAGAAACGGCGAGCCGGTCGAATATGGACACCGGCTGATGCGACTCACCTAGTGGCCCTCGGCGAGCGCAAGATGCACGTACTCGGAGTCTCCGAGCTCACCGCCTACCTCAAGGATCTGCTCCAGACAGACCCGATCCTGTCGGATGTATGGGTGCGCGGTGAGATCTCAAACTTCACGCGATCGACTGCGGGACACATCTATTTCACGCTCAAATCGGATAGCTCGCAGCTCCGCTGTGTCCTCTTCCGGGGTAATGCTCGCTTCCTCAACTTCAGCCCGGCGAATGGTGACGCCATCCTCGCCCACGGCAATGTGTCGATCTACGAAGTCGCCGGGCAGTATCAGCTTTATGTCGATTTGATTCAACCCGAAGGCACCGGACTTCTTCAGCTGCAGTTCGAAGAGCTCCGCCAGCGGCTGGAGCGCGAAGGTTTGTTCGATGTCGCTCGCAAGCGTCCCTTGCCGCGCTATCCCCGCTGTATCGGCGTGGTCACCTCCTCCACTGGCGCAGTCTGGCACGACATTCAGACGGTGCTGTCGCGCCGGTATCCACTCTGTGAGCTGATATTGTGCCCGGCGCAAGTTCAGGGAGCCGATGCCGCGGCGTCGATCATCGTGGCGCTCGCGGCACTGCAAGAGGACGGACGGGCCGAAGTGATTATCGTCGGGCGCGGCGGTGGCTCGGCCGAGGATCTGAGCTGCTTCAACGATGAAAAGCTGGCGCGTGCCATCTTCGCCGCCTCGGTGCCGGTCATATCTGCCGTGGGCCACGAGACCGATTTCACCATTGCTGATTTCGTCGCTGATCTCAGGGCACCGACCCCATCAGCCGCGGCTGAGCTGGTCGCTCCGCACGTGCGCGAGATGGCGCAGGAAATCGTCGAGTTGCACGGTCGGGCCCATGATGCCGTTGTCGCGGCTGCCAGAAGCGCTCGGGCTGACGTGGATCGATACTGGTTTCGCATGAGCCGCGTCAGTCCCGAATCCGCGGTTCGCCATGAACGGCAGCGGCTCGATCAGTTGTTGGAGACGATGCGGCAGCGGACGTCCGGGCGGGTCGTATTCGAACGCGGCAAGATCAGCGCCACGACACGAGAGCTGGCGCTGCTCCACCCGCAGCAGATCATGGAGCGAGGCTACGCGATGGTCATCGATCGGGCAACCGGCGCACGCGCTCAAGCGGTGTCGGCCCTCCATCCGAACCAGGACGTACTGCTCAAGTTTCACGATGGGGCGGCGGCTGCGATCGTCACCGAAATAGATCAGCGATCGCAGAACGCGACAACGGAGGCGGAGGAGCGACATGGTTCAGAATAGCGACACCGTGCCAACGTTCGAGGCTCTTTCGAAGCAGCTTGACGAGGTGCTCGCGCTGCTCGAACGAGGTGATCTTCCGCTCGAGGAGGCGCTTGCCGCCTACGAGCGCGGGGTCGCCCTGGTGGGTCAATGCAACGATCTGCTCGACCGAGCCGAGATACGCATCTCCGAGCTGTCGGCCAGCGTCACCAAGGGCGGAGCTTCTCGCGCCTCGACTCCTGACGACCCTCTTCCGTCTCGATGACGAAGCCGAGTAAGACCGAGCCCCGAACTGGCCAATCACGTTCCGGCGACTCACCGGACTCGACTCTTCGCCTCATCGATGCGCC
Organism: uncultured Chloroflexia bacterium; assembly: GCA_963725815.1. Lineage (GTDB taxonomy): Bacteria > Chloroflexota > Chloroflexia > Thermomicrobiales > Thermomicrobiaceae > CALAGB01. The sequence continues at coordinate 84,599 of CAVSAD010000019.1, read as the reverse complement.
CGGGCCGCTGATTTCCACTCTTCTCAAACTCCCGATCTACGGTACTATGCGGTGGAACGGTCGCCCGGTGGACGATCGTGCTGAGGCAGAATTTCGACCGAGAGCAATCAGGGAGTTCAGTGAATGGCAACTGACACAACGCAGCGGCTCGCTCCAACCGACCCCTCGGGTTGGGGCGACCTCAAATGGAGATTGGTAGGTCCGTTTCGGGCCGGACGAGTGGTCGCGGTCGCCGGTCATCCGGTCGATCAGGCGACATTCTATTTCGGATCGACCGGTGGCGGAGTCTGGAAAACGACGGACGTCGGACGAACCTGGAGCAATATCTCTGATGGATTTTTCAAGCGGGCCTCGGTCGGTGGCATCGCCGTGTCCGAGTCAGACCCCAACGTGATCTATGCCGGGATGGGTGAGGGCACGATTCGCGGCAACGTGTCACACGGTGACGGCGTGTACAAGTCGACCGACGGAGGGGCGACCTGGGCCAACGTCGGGCTATCGGAAACGCGCAACATTGGCCGCGTCCGCGTTCATCCCACCAATCCTGACGTCCTCTACGTGGCGGTGTTGGGACACGCGCACGGACCCAATCGCGAACGGGGCGTCTTCCGCTCCAAAGATGGCGGCAAGACCTGGGAGCAGGTCCTCTTCCGCAGTGAGCAGACGGGCGCCATCGATCTCACCATCGACGCGCACAACCCGCGTGTCATCTATGCCGCGTTCTGGCAAGCGAAACGCACACCCTACTCGCTCGAAAGCGGCGGCGAGGAATGCGGGATCTGGCGCAGTCTCGATGGTGGGGACACCTGGACCGACATCACTCGGAACCCCGGTCTCCCGGCCGGTCTGCTCGGCAAGATCGGGGTGTCTGCCTCACCCGCCCAGGCGGGTTGCGTCTATGCGCTCATCGAGGCCGAGGACGGTGCCGTGTTCAAGTCGACCGATCGCGGCGACACCTGGCAACGCATGAACGAGAGCCGCGAGTTGCGCCAGCGTCCCTGGTATTTCAATCACATCTTTGCCGACCCGACCGATAGCGACACACTGTGGGTGCTGAACTTCTACACCTGGAAGTCGACAGATGGTGGCAAGACCTTCGATCAGATGCCCACGCCGCACGCCGACAATCATGATCTCTGGATCGACCCGAACAATCCGCGCCGCATCATCATCGGGCACGACGGCGGCGCCAGCGTCTCGCTCAACGGCGGCGAAACGTGGTCAGATATCCTGAACCAGCCGACGGTCGAGTTCTATCATGTGACGACCGACATGCAGACTCCGTACCGCATCTACGGCGCCCAGCAGGATAACACGACCATCAGCGTCTCGAGCCGCTCGAACTACGCGGCCATCACCCAGGCAGACTGGACCGAGGTCGGCGGTGGCGAGAGCGGTTATATCGCCGTCCGCCCGGACGATCCCAACATCATTTTCGCCGGAAGTTACGGCGGCGTGATTACCCGCTACGATCACCGTACCGGGCAGCGACGGTCCATCAACGTCTGGCCCGAGGCGATGACCGGGCATGGCGCCAAGGACGTGAAGTACCGGTTCCAGTGGACGTACCCGATCACGCTGTCACCTCACGATCCCGATACGCTCTACATCACGTCCAACATCGTCCACCGGACACGAGACGAAGGTAACAGTTGGGAGAACGTCAGCCCGGATCTGACGCGGAATGACGTGACCAAGATGGAGCCATCCGGGGGCGTCGTGACGCGCGACAACACCGGCGCCGAGTATTACGGAACGATCTTTGCCTTCACCGAGTCGCCCGTGCAGCAGGGCGTCCTCTGGGCCGGTTCCGACGACGGGCTCGTTCACGTCTCGCAAAATGGCGGCGAATCCTGGCAAAACGTGACTCCACCGGATCTGCCCGAGTGGGCACTCATCTCCATCATCGAGGCCTCGCCACACGACGCCGGCAACCGCGTACGTCGCGGCCACGCGCTACAAGTCGGACGATTTCGAGCCCTATCTGTACAGGACCAACGATTTCGGCAGCACCTGGACCAAAATCGTGGCCGGCATACCGGAGAACGATTTCACGCGCGCCATCCGAGAGGATCCCGAGCGGAAGGGTCTTCTCTACGCCGGCACCGAGACCGGCCTTTATGTTTCGTTCGACGATGGCTCGAACTGGCAGCGCTTTCACGGGAATCTGCCGGTAGTTCCAATTCACGACCTGGTCGTGAAAGATTCCGACCTGATCCTGGCGACCCACGGTCGCTCCTTCTGGGTGCTCGACGACGTCACCCCGCTGCGTCAGGCGCGCGCCAGCGGCGCAAGCGGCGCCACCCTTTACCCACCGCGCACGACGGTCCGTTACTCAACCATCAGGGGCTTCGGCGGCGGAGCCGGCAAAGGGAACAACTATCAGGGTGTCGCGGCCTCGCTCGTGACCTTCAAAATGGTGGACGGGAAGAACGGCGACAAGACACAGAAGCTGATGGATGCCGGAGAAAACCCGGCGGACGGCGTGATGGTGCACTACTTCCTGCCAGAGCCTCCGGAGGGCGAGGTAACGCTGACGTTCCAGGACGCGAGCGGCAAAGAGATCCGCACCTACTCCAGCAAAGCCGGCGATGGGGCGAAGAACGGCAAGCCCGACAAGAAGACCGTTGCCGGCGAGGGCAGGCGTCAACCGCTTCGTCTGGGACATGCGCTACCCCGATGCCGTCAACGTCGAAGGAGCACTGTTCCGCACCGGCGGGATCGCTGGTCCGATCGCACCTCCCGGTCAGTACAGCGTCACGCTCAAGGTGGGCGAGGAGGCGCTGAGCCAGTCATTCGAGATCGTCAAGGATCCGCGCGTCCCTGCCACACAGAAGGACTTCGACGCTCAATTCCAACTTCTGCGCAAGATCCAAGACACGGTGTCGGCAACCCATGGCGGCGTGAACCAGATTCGCGACCTCCGGCAGCAGGTCGAGAGTTGGGAGAAGCGAACCGCCGACCGCGATGACGCGGTTCCGATTCATGAAGCGGCCGAGGCGATCAAGAAGTCTCTGACCGACATCGAGGATGAAATGATCGAGAGCCGCTTGCAGGTGTCGAAGGACCCGCTTCACTTTCCGTTGAAGCTCAACAACCAGCTTACGGCACTGGCGAGCAACGTGGCGAGCGCCGATGCCGCCCCGACGAAGCAGGAAAAAGAGGTGTTTGAGGTGCTTTCGGCGCGTGCGAACGCGCAGCTCGATGCGCTTCACAAACTGATCGAGAACGAACTCGCTCGCTTCAACCGGCTGGTTGGTGAGTCACCACTGCCGTTGATCGGCTAATCATCCGCAGGGACTGGAACGCAGGCGGCGGAGCCCCATTTGGGTGCTCCGCCGTTTTCGTCGGGGAACTCGCGGCGAGTTCGGAGCTGACCGGTCCCAGACCAGCAAGAGCCAAGTCACGCTTCGCCTATCCACAAGCGCCGCGATCTTCGAGTCTTGAGCTTAGTGGGCCACGCTCTTGGAGTCGATTGGAGGGGAACCTTCGTGATCGTCGTGACGATCCGGGCGCTTCTGATCCGCCGCGAGCGGCGCGAGCTTGCGGTAGATGATCAGCGACTCGGGATCGACCGCCGCCCGGTTGCGCGTCGCGATGCCGTAGATGATATGCAGCGGGATGGCGAGGACCGAAAACAGCCAGGCATACGCCGCCGCGATCACTGAACAGACGACCGCGTACATCCCAATCGACCAGAACAAAATGAACCCGAGGTCAACGATTGACGGATGGCTCGAGACTGTCTTTCGTTGTCGCCAGAAAGACGTCCGCTCTCATACGCAGGCCGTTGAAGAAGTAGAAATAGGCCGCCGCAAAGATGAAGATCACCGCCAGCATACCCAGCCCGTGCTGTTTTCGGGCGTAAATCAGCGCCACGCAGACGAGCGAGACGGCGATCATCACCAGCGTGATCCAGCGGAGCACATCCGGGGTCATCGACGTATCGAACACGTCGGATTTGTACCGTGACTTCGCGCTGAGACTGTAACCCAGCAACTGCCGCCAGTTGTCGAATACCGCGATCCAGATCGGCAGAATCACGGTGAGCAACAACGTCGTGCGCCCGACGACACGCCAGAACGGATTTCGTTCCGTCCAATAGTCGCGCACGCCCGACCAGTGCCCGCGAGCAAACACGCCGAGTATGATCAGGAACATGATCGTGAGCGGGAAGTCACCGGAAAGAAATCTGTAAAGCATTTTCCTACCAGCTAATCAGACACGCGGTAAGTCGGAGATGCCGACGCTTGCCTAAGTGTACTCGGAAGGCACGCCTCCGGCGATGAGCGCTCGAGCGGATCGGCTATGCCAGACGAGGGCTCATCTTCTCTCCGCCGAGAACATGGAAGTGGAGATGATCGACCGACTGGCGCGCGTCCACGCCGGTATTCGTGACCACCCGGTACCCGCTCTGGTCAATCCCAACTTGCCTCGCGACGGCGACCGCCACCCGTACCAGACGCCCCGGCAGATCAGGATCGGCATCCGTGGCGTCGTTGAGGGAGACGAAATGACGATTCGGAATGACGAGAAGGTGAATTTTCGCCTGGGGATAGATGTCGTAAAAGGCTGAGATCTCGTCATCGGAATACACGACGTTGGCCGGGGCTTCTCCCGCAACGATTCGACAAAAGATGCAGTCAGACGCCACCATTCATCCTTTCGCACAAGAACATCGGAGTATACTCGCGGTCGACAAAGGGTAGGGTTGATGCCAGAACTCCCAGAAGTTGAAACGGTCCGCCGGAACCTGGAGCTACTACTCACCGGAGCAGTTATCCGAGACGTCGTTCTCGGAGATTTTACCCGCTGCATCGAACATCCCTCGCCGGCAGAGTTCATTGACCGCGCACGGGGACGACGTATCGTCGGCACGGGCCGGCGTGGCAAGAACCTGCTGATCAATCTGGATTCGGGAGACGTCATGACGATTCACCTGCGCATGACGGGTGACCTGCAGGTCGTGCGTCCCGAAGAGCCAAGCGATAAGCATCATCACGTTACCATCAGCCTGAAGGACGGTCGCGAGCTCCGGTTCGCGGACACCCGTAAGTTTGGACGTCTCCGCATTCTGGCACCCGTTGAATTTGCGGAGCTCGACGCGAAAATCGGACCTGAGCCACTTGATTCCAGCCTGACTGGCGACGCGTTCTACGAGATGCTTCAAAGCCGGAGCCGCGCGGTGAAGACGCTGATCATGGATCAGGGATTTCTGGCTGGCGTCGGGAACATCTATGCGGACGAAGCGCTCTACGCCGCTCGCATTCACCCCTTGCGCGCTGCCAACTCCCTGTCGCGGAAAGAGGCGGCCAGACTGCTGACCGCGATCCGTGACGCGCTTCAGAGCGCGCTCGATCGCGGCGGCACGACCATCCGCGACTACCGCAACGGACTGGGCGAAGCGGGCGGCAATCAGCACTATCTCCAGATCTACCAATTGCAGGAAGGTGATCCCTGCCCGCGTTGCGGCACCGAGATCCTGCGCATCGTGGTAGGACAGCGTGGCACCCGGTTCTGTCCCAGGTGCCAGCCGTCGCCTCGTTAGCGGTAGGCCTGGTCGATCACACTGAGCACGTTCGGATCCGCCGGATCGAGCACCGGATACTCGGCCTCGATCAGTTCGGTGTGCTTGATGCCGGCGCCGGTCGAGAACAGAATCGTCTCGTCCGCCGCGTTCAGGAACCCACGCGCGCGTAGCTGCTTGGCGGCGGCAACGACCGCGCCAACCTCCGGCGAAGCGTACAGTCCCTCCTTCGCGGCCAGATCCCGCACGCCCTCCAGGATCTCGTCATCGCTCACCGCGATGCAGGTGCCGCCGCTCTCCCGCACCGCATCCAGAATGAGATAGTCGCCGATCGCCACCGGAACGCGAATGCCCGGCGCCACGGTGCTCGCCCCCTGCCACAGCTCGGCATGGCGCACGCCCTGCTCGAAGGCACGCACGATGGGGGCGCAGCCCTCGGCCTGCACCACGATCATCTTGGGGCGTTTCGAGCCGATCAAGCCCATCTGCTCCAACTCGTCGAAGGCTTTCCACATGCCGACGATGCCGGTGCCGCCTCCGGTCGGATAGATGATCGCGTCCGGCACGCGCCAGCCCAGCTGCTCGGCCAGCTCCAGCCCCATCGTTTTCTTGCCCTCGGCCCGGTATGGCTCCTTCAGCGTGGACACGTCGAACCAGCCACGGGCGTCGCAGCCGATCTTGCCGATCTTGCCCGCGTCGTTGATCAGCCCCTTGACCAGAAAGACCTTGGCGCCATAGGCGGTGCATTCCGCCTTCATCACCGACGGCGCGTCCTCCGGCATGAAGACGTAGGCATCCAGCCCGCCATTGGCGGCATAGGCCGCCATGGCCGCCGCCGCGTTGCCGGCCGACGGGATCGAGACCGCCGCCGCGCCCAACTCCCTGGCGCGCGAGACGGCCGCCGCCAGACCACGCGATTTGAAGCTGCCGGTGGGATTGCGTCCCTCATCCTTGACCTTGAGCTGTTCGAACCCATAGGCGCTCCCCAGGCGTGGCGCATCGAGGATCGCGGTGCCACCTTCACCCAGGGTGAGCGCATGCACCGGATCCTGCACCGGCATGATCTCGTGGTAGCGCCACAGGTTCCACGGGACGCGTGAGCAGCGCCTCCTTGGTCATCTGCCTGGCCGCCGCGGCGAGATCGTAGCGGGCGTAGAGCACCTTGCCGCAGGCTGGGCAGGTGGTGATGAGCTGATCCGTGGGGTAGGTCTCCCCACAATTCGTGCACTCGAGGTGGGTCAGATAGCTGTACACCGCAACTCCTGTTTTTCTCCTCCGTCAGCGTGGCCGGTCGCGCGCGCCAGACCGCATTGTAGCCCAATTGTTGGACGATCTGTTCGCATGCGGGCTATCGGAGCGGAAGGAGATCAATGGGAAGGGCGCGACCGCACGACCATGATCTGGACTGCGTGCTGACCCACTGCTATACTGACCGGCAGTGCACGATGCGGGTGTAACTCAGTTGGTAGAGTGTCTGCTTCCCAAGCAGAATGTCGTGGGTTCGAGTCCCATCACCCGCTCCAATCCGCGTCAGTTCACGGAAACCGGCTCTTGATGGGCCGGCTTTTTGTTGCCACAACGGTTCAAGGACAGGCTAGTCGGACACGTTTCCGGCTACAACTGTTCTTCCCGCAGGGTGATCACCTGCTGGGTAGGTTGACCGGAGCCCCCAGAGTCTGAGCGACGGCTCGGCAATATGCATGACCAATGCGACCGTTTGATGCTATTATTTGGGCTCTCACGATTGGAAACTCAGCATACCGGGGGTTCGACCATGCGCGACTTCAGGAAATCGGGAGGGCACCCCAGGTGGTCCCGCCGAGCACAGAGCACCGTGTCTCGCGCGACCTGCGCGCGAACCAACGTCACTCCACGTTGGAACATGGTGGCGTTCGTCGCGGTGCTGCCGCTCCTGCTTGGCTCGTTGCCGGGTCTCGCACGATCGCCATTTCCGCAGCTTAGCGTCACACCGTCGTCCGGGACGGCCGGCCAGTCCGTGATAGTGAGCGGGTCCGGATTCCTTCCCCGCGCGGTTGTCACGATCAAGCTTCGATCAGACGACGGTAGCCACCGTCCAGCCCGACCGTCGAACGGTCGGTTTCGCGAACGTGCCCATCCAGGTTCCGTTTGACGCAAGCTGTGGGCGGCACGTCATCACCGCCGAATCCAGCCCTGTTCTTGGACTTCCCGTTGTGTTGCGACGAGCCTCGGCTACCTTCACGGTGAACTGTGTCGACTGGACCCAGTTTCACCTCAACGCACAACGTACCGGGTTCAATTCGACCGAGTCCCGGCTGAGCAGTTCGAACGTGAGTACGATTGCCGCCCTGTGGTCGTCTGCTACCAGCGGCGCGGTTTTCTCTTCTTTTGCCGTGGTCGACCAGGTTGCTTACATCGGATCGAGACGACGGACACCTGTACGCCCTGGACGCGAGCACCGGAGCGGTGAAGTGGATGACCGCCACCGGAGGACCAGTGCAATCGTCGCCCGCAGTCGCGAACGGCATCGTCTATGTTGGATCGGACGACGGCTGGGTGTACAGCTTGGACGCGTCCACGGGCCAGATACGTTGGAAGACGATGACAGGTGGCCCGGTTCATTCATCGCCGACCGTGGTGAATGGATTGGTGTACGTTGGATCGGACGACGGCAAGATTTACACGATCGACTCCACGACGGGTGCAATCGTCTGGGAGACAACTACCAGCGGCCCGGTGGAATCCTCGCCAACCGTCGTTGACGACAGTCTCTACATTGGTTCGAATGACGGCAACGTCTACGCGCTGAACGCCGCCACGGGCCAGATCAGCTGGAAAAACATCATCGGAGCCGCGGTTCACTCGTCGCCGGCCGTGGTCGGTGGGGTCGTGTACATCGGCGCGGACAATGCCAACCTGTACGCTTTGAACGCCGTGACCGGGCAGATACTCTGGTACACGACGCTCGGAGGAGCGATAAACTCGTCTCCCGCAGTGGCGAATGGCGTGATCTACGTCGGCTCGGATGACAAGGGCATTTACTCGGTCGATGCAACGACCGGTGCTGTTCTGTGGAAGACGACGACAGGGAATACCGTGACGTCTTCTCCAGCCGTCGCGAACGGCGTCGTTTACGTCGGTTCAACGGATATGAACCTTTACGCGCTGGACGCAGGTACCGGCGAAATCAAGTGGACCTACGCAACTCAGGGCGCGGTGAACTCGTCGCCGGTAGTGGTCAATGGCATGGTCTACGTCGGCTCGGACGATGGAAAGCTCCGCGCCTTCCGGTAACGTCGGATGAACGAGCGAATCAACGTGGCACGGAAACCGCCAGCCCAAGAATCCGATTGGAGAACGAAGAGCACAAATCGGTGGAGTCGGCCGGGTCAATGGCCGAACTGTGCTCACGCAGAAGAGTAGATTGCCCGTCGAGGCAGGCCCAAGCCCATTAGGACAGCCCCGCCGATGCGAGGTTGAAGCGTGGGGAGCGCGACGGCCGGGTGACGAGGTAGCCCATTAAGCCGATGAGATCGCCCCATTCTGAAAAGCATACGAGGGGGAAGGGAGAGGCCGACCGCGTCAATCGCCAGCCGTTGACCGATGCGGAGACAGACAATGGAAACATATGATCGCTCCGAAGCGTTCAATGCGGGCCTACAGCAACCGGCCACGCAATTCGAGACGTGGTGCGCAGATAACGCCTCGGATGCGTAAAGCAGCGTCGGACATGTATCTCTGACTAACGAATTTGGACTGGATACCTTGATCCAGGCGCGTCTCACTACGGGTGTGACTTGGTGAAGAATGCCAGTACGACGGAGATCTTGAAGAGTTCCTTGCACAGATGACGGGCTATCAAGCACGAGCGCTATCGCGTCAGGCGTTCGCTGACGACACCACCCCGTCCGGGCTTCCAGCCATTCGAACCAGTCCAGGGGCCCAATCCGGTCGGAGTCAGGATCTGGTAGCTCCCGAGCAGCACACCTTCATGACAATTCGCGCCACAGCTATAGACCTGAAACGCAGCCGAGTTCACCACATAGAACTGGCCGCCCGACGGCGGTGGATAGTCGACGGCGATCGGCACGATCAGGATGCAATTGTCCGGATTCTGGCCTGCCTGGCATCCGTTGATACCGTTGACGCGTGAACGAGTTGGCCCCGCCTTGACGCCGTTCTCCACGTTGAACCACCCCGGAATAGTGCTATTGAGATTGGTGTCCTGGCTGGCCACGCCCTTGAAGCTCTGGTTGCCGAGACCACAGTCAGCCACGTGCGGCGCGTGCAGCGTGAACCGCTGGCCGATCGCGGCCGGGTTGATCATGTAATTGGAACTCCCGCCCCCCACACTTCCACCTGGAGTCGGCGTCGGGCCGGGAGTTGGTGTTGTCCCGGGGGTTGGAGTGGGCGTTGGTGTCGGCGTCGAATTCTTTGAGTTTGACGCCAGTACAATCGGGTGCGTCGAGCCCGACGGGACCGAGTAGGCGAGCAACTGAGCGGTCGGAGGCTCACCGGGCATCACGTCCGCCGTTGCCGGGATGAGCAGCGACATCGTGCCGCCACTCGACAGGAAGGTGTCTATTCCGCAGACCAGAAACGGGCTGTCGGCACCGGCGTTCACTCCCTCCACGTGGGCGGTGGCACTGGCGGACGTTGACGCGGTCTGGGGCGCGCCGGGCACGACACGGATGAAGAAGGTGGGGTGTGTTTCGCGAACCTCGATGTGTATCCCCGTCGCGGTCGCGGGCACCGGAAGCGAACAGCCGCCGAGATTGACGTCGAGATCATCAACGTAATAGCAGCTGAATGTCTGCGTCGTTGTCGCGCCCATTTTGTTCAGATTCACGACTTTGGCCACATCAGGTTTCGCGGCCAGTGTTGGGTTGCTCGTGCTCCATTCCGCCACGATCTGAGCGCCGGCGATAGCCGCGGCGTCCGCCGCGTTTTGAACGGTGCGGCGCTGGGCGAAGGCATAGCCCAGGTCGATCGACAGACCCACCATGGCTGTCAATGCCACCGCGAACGCGGCAACCATGATAATGATCTGTCCGCGCGATGACTTCGCTTTTTTCAGACGCCGTCGTACCAGATCGAACAAGAGCGATCCCTCCGGGTAAAACAACGTTGTACGACAACAAAGTTAGTCGCATTCGGAAGCGATCTTGATGGCCCATTGGTCATGGCTTCGAGGGGGTACTTCTTGATAGCGAACGCCCGCCGGTCATGCGGGTGACACACGGCGTCCGCGTGGCGACCCTTGGACGTCATCCCGCCGGAACACACGACATGATGACGGAGGATTTGCCTGGAAGAGGCTAGCGATGCTCGTCCACGCCGGCCCTGGCGCACATATCGGCCACCGGGCAGGATGAGCAGCGAGGCAGGCGCCCGGTGCAAATGTGCTTGCCAAACGGGACGAGCAAGCGGTTGAGGTCGATCCACTTTTCGCGCGGAGCGATCTCCTCGAGCGCGATGCTCGTTGCGTTCGCCGTCTTCGTCCGCACGTATCCCCACCGGTTCGCTATACGATGGACGTGAACGTCGACCGCGACACGTGGCATACCGCAAGCGATTCCGAGCACCAGGTTTGCGCACTTCAGCCCGACGCCTCTGTGTGACATTAGCGCTTCCTGATCACAGGGGATGGCTCCGTCGTGGTGTTTGATGGCTTCCCGCGCAATCGTCAGGATCTGACTCGCTTTCACCTGGTGAAACGAGCATTGGTGGATCAGTTCGTCGATTTCGTCGACGGATAGGCCGAGCATCGCCTCGGGAGTGTGTGCGCGCTCAAAGAGGCGACGAGCGAGCACCAAACTCACCTCGTCTCGTGTCCGGATCGAGATCATACAGGCAACCAGCTGTTCAAATGGAGAATCGAAGCCATCGGAAGCGAGCGCGAACAGCATCGCCATCGGGTAGGGCTTGACCGCTTGCTCGATCCGTTCGAGGGCGATCTCGATATCGAACGGCCGTTTAATCATCGACTCTCACCTCGGTGACGATTGACGCTTAGCGCCGCGCGTGGCGTTGGCACAGACTCAACGCAGAATCAATTCCAGCCGTCCGCACGGTTTGCCACCGCATGCGGTGGCCTTCCAGCCGTATCAATGAACGCCGCGGATCGCGCGATCCGCGGCGTTGACGTTCTTCAGTGCCACGACGAAATGGGTCAGAGAGCGCGCGCGTCGTCGCGCCCGCCAACTCCGACGAGCTCGCGCTCTGGCGTTTCGGACCTGGCGACGTCGCCTTCGACGCGAAGGTCCGGCAGCCATTCGAGCCACTTGGGCAGGTACCAGTTGATGTCGCCAAGCAGCGTCATCGCGGCCGGCACGAGCACGAGGCGAACAACAGTCGCGTCGAGCGCGATTGCCACCGCCAGGCCAAATCCCAATTGCTCGAAGACGACCAGACGTCCGCTCGCGAACGAGGCAAAGACGACCACCATGATCGACGCCGCTCCCGTGATGAGCCGGCCGGTCGTTTTCAATCCAACCGCGACCGACTCCCGGTTGTCATGCGTCTGGTCAAAATGCTCGCGGATACGGCTCAACAGGAATACCTGATAGTCCATGCTGAGACCGAAGAGCACCGTGAACAGGAAGATTGGCACCCAGGCTTCGATGGTCGGTGTCTTCTCGAAATGGAAGAGGTTGTGGAGATAACCCTTCTGAAACACGAGCACCATCAACCCGTATGCCGCGCCCACCGACAAGAGGTTCATCAAGATCGCCTTTGCCGGCACCACGATCGAGCGGAACGCCAGCGTCAGGAGAACGAAGCTCAGGCTCAGGACGTAGGCGAAGATCCAGGGTGTGTAGCTGTCGACGAGACTGACGAAGTCGACGTTGAGGGCGGTCTGGCCCGTCACATAGACACGGGCGTTTGTCCCTGCAAATGCCGCCGGAATGAACGAGCTACGCAACTGCTTCACCGTGGCGTACGCCGATGGGCTGTTCGGGTCAGTCTTCAATGGAATGCTCACGAGCGCAAGGTCTCCGCTGCTGTTCCATTCGACGCTTGGTGTCGGCACGAACTGGGGATCGTTCGCCAGCGTTGTATTGAGTTTCGTGATGGCCTGCAGAGTCTGGTCGTTGCGCGGCGCGTCGACCACGATCTCAACCGGAGCGAGCAAGCCGGCCGCGAAATCACGGTTCAGGATGTTGAAGGCGGTACGAACGGTGCCAGGGGGAAGAGTCGAGACGCCTTCCATGCCGCGTTTTAGCTGAAACAACGGGGTCGCCAGGGTGACCAGAAGCGTGGCTGCCAGCACCAGGCTGACGACCGGATGGGTCATGATCGCGCGTGAGGCACGGCCCCAAAAGCCGGAATAGAGCTCGTCGTCGCTCCAGCGTACGCTTGGATCAGCGTGCTGAACCGGGTGAGATTGTGTCCGTCGCGGCCAGTTGATCCAGTTGCCGATCAATCTCAGGGCGACCGGAACCAGCGTGATGATCGCGAACATCGCCACCAGCACCACCATAACGGCGCCCGCGCCCAAACTGCGAAAGATCGTCGTCGGCATGAAGATGATGCCGGAAAGCGCCAGAGCGACCGTCGCGCCGGAAAAGAGCACGGCTTTCCCGGCAGTGCCGCCGGTCACGGCAATCGCCTCTTGAACGGACTTCCCGATTCCGCGCTCCTCACGAAATCTCGAGATGAGAAAGAGCGCATAGTCGATTCCGACCGCCAGGCCGATCATTGTGATCATATTGACGACGTAGAAGGAGAGATCGGTAACGCGCCCCAGCAATGTCGTCAGCCCGAGCGCAACGACGATCGAGAATCCTGCCAGAGCGAGCGGTATTCCAGCGGCGACGAGCGCGCCAAAGACCAAAACCAGGACGATCACCGCCGCCGGCAAGCCGAAGTACTCCGCTTTGCGCAAGTCGGTCGACGAGATTTGCGTGAACGCATTGTCGATGCTCACCTGCCCCACGGTGGTGACCTGAATGTTCCCCTGGCTGTTCTGCTCGACGGCCGACACGAATTGTGCACCGTAGTTCTTGGCCTGGTTCAACGAGCCGACCAGGGTGACCGGGATGATCGTCGAATGCCCGTCGGCCGATACGAGCGCTTGGGCTTTCGGTGAGTTGAGGGCCCTGGCCTCGTAGTAGTTAGCGGCGCTGCTGACCACGCCGGTCATGCTCGCGAGCTTCTGCGTCGTCTGCTCGACCACGGCCTGGAATTGCGGATCGTTGATCGTCAGCGAGTCGGAATGCACGACGACGGTTTCGGTGACGGGAGATGCGCCTCGTAGACGGTCCGCTAGCAGCCTCGATCCCTGAAGCGATTCCGGGTTATTGGTGAAGGAGACATCCGTTGTGAGCGTTTTCGAAAGGCTGGTGGCGGTTAAAACCGCGGCCAGGACCAGGGCGACGGCCCAGATGCCGAGCACACGCCAGGGGTGGCGCGCGCTGGCGCTGACCATTCCGGTGGTCGAGGGGAATACGCGCATGGACCTGATCCTCCAGTTCGTCAGCTAACAAGCGGAACGACACGCAGTAGCGACTGAGAAATCAGTCGTCCCCGCGCAGAATACGTCCAAACGAGACGCTAAACAGTCGTGATTTCGTTACAACTTCGCGTCCGCTCGCGACATTGTCGTCGCGGGACCTTAATTCACTCTGAAGGACGCGGTTCATCCCAATGTCTCGACCGCTCATGTCCATCGACGGACATCGAGCACGCGGTTAATGCCGTATGATCGTGGCATCAGGATCAACGGTATCAACCGCAAACGCGAACGGCAGGCATCAACCGCGAAAGCCTGCCGAAATCGACGCAAGAATTGAAGAGCTAGTCCCGGGAAGGAGCGCCAGCCTTGGTCGAACAGACGTCAGGTGTTCAGATTCGCAAGCGTCCCCTCAAGGTCGGACTGATCCTGCCGCATTGGGAAGCCGGCATGAGCGGGAAGACTCCCGGCTGGGCGGATATCACCGAGATGGCACGCCTTGCTGAAGATATCGGGTTTGACTCGCTCTGGTTGGTCGATCATTTTCTCGTTCCGTACCGGTATCGTGGTGAGGACAAGGTTCAGGGGTTCTGGGATAGCTGGACGGTTCTCCCGGCCCTGGCGGCAACGACGCAAAACGTCGAACTGGGTACGCTCGTCACGTGCACTGGCTTTCGCAATCCCGCGCTGATGGCCAAGATCGCCGCCACGGCAGACGAGATCAGCGGCGGGCGCGTTATCCTCGGTATCGGCGCCGGATGGAATGAGTATGAATATCGCGCCTTCGGCTACCCGTACGACCATCGGGTCAGCCGCTTCGAGGAGGCTCTGACGATCATCCATGGATTGATTCACGATGGGTATGTCGACTTCAAAGGCACCTACTACGAGGCGCGTGACTGCGAAATGCGCCCGCGTGGACCGCGAGCAGGCAGCCTTCCGATCATGATTGGGTCCTCCGGAGAACGTATGCTACGGCTGACCGCCCGCTACGCAGACTCCTGGAATCGCTGGCTGGTTTACGGACGAAGTCATCCAGACCAGATCCCAGAAGCACGACAGAAGGTGGACGACGCCTGTCGCGCGGAGGGCCGTGCCCCAGGAACCCTCGAACGAACTGCCTCCGTGCAGATCGATCTCAAAGGCACCCAGGACCCCCAACAAGGCAAAGAGTCGCTCACCGGAAGCACGGAAGAGATCGCCGAGACTATCCGGCAGTTCGCGCGCGAGGGCATCACACACCTGCAGATCATGCTTCGTCCAAACGTGCCTGAAGCCATGCAACAACTCGCAGGAGTATTGCAGGATCTCGATCGCGGCTAACGGCGTCCGCCATCACGCATCGGCTCGGAAACGTGTTCGGTTTGCGAAGGTTTCGCGGGACGAGTCTCCTTAGCTGGGCTCAGCCCGGGACGGAATCAAGGTGCAGGCCAATGCAGGCTCATCCCGGGCATAGGCACTTTTACGAATATACAGCGAGAATCCTTGTGAACACTGAAATTGGAGGTAGTCGCCACTCATGACAATTCGCTGCACCGCAGCCTGGCGATCCTCCTGATGGACGTTCGTGATCGGCGGGTAAGTGCTCGGGTTGATCACCACGTAATCCGCTTGCGGCGATCGACCAAACAAGAAATACAGAAGACGGCGATTCGCAGCGTGGGCGAGCCAACGGTGGTCCTCCACGACCAGCGATGCTCGCTCTGGGATCGCGTCGACCAGCGCGATGCCTGCCGCCGCGCGAGGATCGGGATCGATACGTGCGACAACGTCGGTCGGTAGCTTGCGCAATCGAACCTGAGCGTAGGCAGTTCCACCGATGAGTACGAGCAACACCGTCACCGCGTAAATGCTGCTCAGCATGCGGTCGCGGCGCGCGCTCCATCCGAAACACTGAAGTCGACCGATCGAGATGACAAGCGCGATGAAGATGACGGGCACGATCGGAGCGACATAGTGGGCGAACAGAGCATAGGTGAGCGGAAACGTCGATGCCAGGATGATCACCAGGGCCGGCAGCGCGACAAAAAGAACCTCGGGCGCCAGCACGACGACGAACGAGACCGGCATCAGCAGCCAGAAGATGTAGCGGAGCTTTGCGGCGGCCGTGACGACGTGCCACAACGATAGCGGCCGCAACACCATCCCACGGATGATCCCAGCGACGCCAGTGCCGAGGTAATCGTAGCCAAGGTATGGGATCGGCCCATTGGGACCACGAAAGGCCGGAATAACGAGCAGCACGACACCGATGAACCAGGTGGCACCAGCAACGAAGGTGACAACGCCCAGGCGACGACGACCGGTGCAGAGAGCGACGTAGATTCCCAGCGCGCACACCGTGAGTGCCACGTCCTCCTTGACGAACAGCATCCCGGCGACAGCCAGCCCATAAAGCAGTGTTCGTTCGGTTTCAAGCGCATAGAACGCCAGAAAGATGAGCGGAACCACGAACGCCAGCTCGTGAAATTCGTTCACGGTGTTGACGTCGTGGATAGCCGGGTTCGCCAGATACAGCAGTGCGATCACCAGGGCCGCGGCGTTGGATTTCAAACGAGCGCGGCCAAACAAATACAACGGGAGCGCCGCCGAGCCAAGCGCGAGGCTTTGCACCACCAGAAGCGTGGTCGCATCCTGGTGAAGCATGTAGATCGGGAGCAGCAGCACGAAAATCGGCGAGAAATGCCGTCCAAAGTGGCACATCTCGGCTACGACATCTGGCCGGGTCACCTCGAGGCTGGTGAGGAACAGCCTGCCGTGGGCCGCGTTCCAGAAACTTTGCTCGAAAGCCGCCAGGTCGAACAACGATCGGCCCGCCCGATAGGTGGCGATCGAAAGCGACGAATAGGCGACGGTGTAGAGCGCGATTCCCACGCAAAGTAGTGCTCCGCAAAGCACGTCGGTCCGGGCGAGAGTCGCAGCCCGTGACCAGAAATCGGGCAGCCTGATCGGCGCGGGCGGTGGAAGCAGCTGTTCGCCGACGTTCCGCGCCATCAATGCGATCCGCTGAGTTCGGGCGTGAATCTGGTGCGGGCCGCCACTCCTGATTCCTCGCATTCTCGTCCTATGTTCAGTTTGCGGAGCTGGAATATTTATGGGGAATTATAGGTTGTCTCTAGGGCAGCGGGCAGACCGTTGAGTTGACTGAGATGGCAGATATGGCTATACTCAGCGCAGGAATTGGCCGGGCAGAGTTTTGGCGTCCGCAGCTGCAGGCCTTCCTCAATAACTGTGGGGGCATAGCTCAGCTGGGAGAGCGCTACAATCGCACTGTAGAGGTCGGGGGTTCGAATCCCCCTGCCTCCACCACGGCTATTCTGAAGTCAGACTTGCTACGCCCGTAGCATCGACGAGTCTCGATCATTCATATCAGCTCACTTATCGGCACGTAAGGTCGTTCACGCTCCTCGGTCCCCGGGCCGTCACGGCTCGGAGCATCTCGAATCCTATCAGGCGTTTCGCCGAATCCGGCACGCTGGAAAGGGAACACCCCATGGATAAGCCAAAGTACCAGCTCATTGGAAGACGGGCTGATCGTCGCGACACGCTGCTCTTTCGCGATCGCAAAGGTCGTCATTTCATCCGTCCCGCTTGCGGCGCGAAGCTGATCCGCGTTACGACACGAGACGCTCAGAAGTTGATGCGACAGTACGCCTACAACTCGGTTCTCGACGGGTTGTGGCGCAGTGAGATCGAAGCCACCGGGCTCGAGTGCCCGCTCTCAGTTCCGACCGAGTCTGACATGGTCGCGGGAGAGATCGCTTAGAGGTCGCTCACGGTCGTCGATCCATCGCCGTTCACCCGTCACATCCGCATCCAACAGCAAAATGCCCTGGTTTTGCACCAGGGCATTTGTCATGTTCCTCTGTTTCGACCGACTACGATGCGGGTTGCGGGCGCATCCAGGGTGGCGACGACTGCTCGGGTCGCGCCTCGCCCTCTTGCTCACCGACTGGCTGAGACGCCGCCGGTTCGACCCGGGGTTTCAGCATCGCCGACGGTCCATGCAGCATCGGCTTCGGCCGAGGCTGGTCGAAGAGCGCCTCGATCTCAGGTCCGTCGATCGTCTCGTTCTCGATGAGCAGCATGGCAATCGCCTCGAGCTTATCCATGTTGGTGGTCAAGACTTCCTTAGCCCTCGAGTAGGCGTCGTCGATGAGGTCGTGGATCTCTTTGTCGATCTCGTACGCGACCGGATCGCTGTAGTTGCGCTGCTCGCTGATCTCGCGCCCGAGGAAGATGAGTTCCTCCTTGCGGCCGAACGCCAGCGGGCCAAGCTTCTTGCTCATGCCGTACTCGGTGACCATGCGGCGAGCGAGATTCGTCATGCGCTCGATGTCGTTGGCGGCGCCGGTCGAGATCTCCTGGAAGATCAACTCTTCGGCGACGTGTCCGCCCATGAAGACCGCAAGCTGATCTTCGAACTGCTTCTTCGTCCAGAAGAAACGGTCCTCTTCGGGAAGAACGCGGGTATAGCCGCCCATCATGCCGCGCGCGACGATCGAAACCTTATGGACTGGGTCGGAGTACGGCAGCATACGAGCGACCAGAGCGTGGCCGGCTTCGTGGTAAGCGGTCATGAGTCGTTCGCGCTCGCTGATGACCCGGCTCTTGCGCTCCGGTCCAGCGATCACTCGATCGATGGCCTCGGTTAGCTCTCGATTACCGATTGTCTTCTTGTTGCGGCGAGCAGCGAGGATGGCGGCCTCGTTGACCAGGTTCTCGAGATCGGCGCCCGAAAAACCGGGCGTCTGGCGCGCCAAAACGCTCAGCTCAACGCTGGACTCGAGCGGTTTGCCACGAGAGTGAACCGTGAGGATCGCGAGCCGTCCCGCAATGTCTGGGCGGTCGAGCACGACCTGGCGATCGAAGCGACCAGGACGCAGCAGTGCCGGATCGAGAACGTCGGGCCGGTTGGTCGCGGCAATGATGATGACGTTGGTCGTGCTGTCAAAGCCGTCCATCTCGACCAGAATCTGATTGAGTGTCTGCTCGCGCTCGTCGTGGCTTCCACCCAGACCGGCGCCGCGCTGGCGCCCGACCGCGTCAATCTCGTCGATGAAGACGATGCAGGGAGCGTTGCGCTTGGCCTGATCGAACAGGTCACGCACGCGGCTGGCACCGACACCGACGAACATTTCCACGAACTCGGAGCCGCTGATGCTGAAGAATGGAACGCCCGCTTCGCCGGCGACTGCACGCGAGAGCAGCGTCTTACCGGTACCAGGCGGACCAACCAACAGCACCCCTCGCGGAATGCGCGCGCCAAGGGACGCGAACTTGTCTGGAAACTTGAGAAACTCGACGACCTCGGCCAGTTCTTCTTTGGCTTCTTCAACCCCAGCGACGTCGTCAAACGTGACGGTCGGCTTGCTGCCGGTGAACATACGGGCACGGCTCTTCCCAAAGGACATTGCCTGGTTATTCGAGCCTTGCGCCTGCCTCATCATGAACACAAATATGCCGACAACAAGCACCATAGGTATGAGAATGCTTAACGCACTTATCCAGCTTCCCCACGAGCTACCGGCGTTCGCTTTGATCTCGACCGCGTCGGGCTGGATCCCAAAATAGCTCAATGCTTGCCAGACGTTGACGTTCCCGGGTGGGAGGCGCGTCGACTTGGTTTGATCCGTCCCAATATAGTGGACGGTGATGTCGTTGGAGCCTTCTTTGGTATCGAGCCGTTGCACTTTACCGGCTTTAACATCGGCCGCAACGGCGGAGAAGTCCACGCTCTGAGAGCTACTGCTGCCCCCTAGCCACGTGAACCAGATGGCGACGACCGCGATGATGAGGACAATCCACACGAAGCCGTTGCGTAACCACTTATTGTCAGTCATCCATTACCCTCCGACCGCGTGTGCGGATTGCATGCTCCCTGCAAGAGAACCACATTCGCGCGGGCTCGACAGGAGTGGCCAAATTATAGCAGACAGTTTCGTCAACTCGGACGCTGGGATTTCGCGAATGCCTCGGGCTCGCAGATGGCGATGAACGGAAGATTGCGGAACTTCCCCGCGTAATCCAGACCATATCCGACGACGAACTCATCCGGGATCTCGAACCCGACCCAATCGACGTTGACCTCGACCGCGCGGGGCCGATCCTTCTTAAGGAGTGCAACGAGTCGAATGTCTATCGGTTGTCGTCGCCCAAGGACGTCGATCAAATAGCTGAGCGTCAGGCCGCTGTCGATGATGTCTTCGACGATCAGCACGCGTCGACCTTCGATCGGACGGTCGAGATCCTTGATGATGCGAACGACTCCGGACGTGCTGGATGCATCGCCGTAGCTCGAGACCGCCATGAAATCGACCTTGAGCGGAACGCGGAGTGCGCGCGTCAAATCAGACATGAACATGAATCCGCCGGTGAGAACGCCGATCAATAGCGGTTCATCGTCTCGGTAAAACTCGCCTATTTCCTGTCCAAGGTCGTCAATTCGCGTCTGGAGCGTCACCTCATCGATAAGAATACGTTCCAGCCCCCTATGTAGACGGATATCCTGCAGCGTGCTCATCTTCCTACCGTTCGTCCAGCACCAGTTTCGCGAGTCGCGCGACCAGCTGTGAGTCTACATCTTCGAATACCGGCGAGGAAAACCCGGCAATCCAGCGCACGATTCCGCGGTGAACCAGGAGTGGCACGTTGTCGCGAATATACGCCGGCACCTTCGCGTTCACATACCAATCCTGCAACCGTGTGGGCCGCGTGCCGTCGACGGCCAGGCGATCTCCTGGACGGCGGCTGCGCAACTCCCAGTCGCGCACGGTTCCCTGAAGCTGAATTTCGAGGGCCCAGCCTCCACTTAGCTGGATTCGCTGCGATCGGTCGATCCTCCTGACCGTTTGGGGGTCGAACAGCGGCAACCCGGAATTCTGGCGCAACGTCGGTTCGATTGTTTCCGCCGGGCCAAGGACAAGCCGGTCGTAGTCGACGAGGGCAGCGACTCCGTCACCGACCTCGATGACGCGTGACACCGCGCCCGAGAGAGCGGCTTCGCGCAGAGCTTCAACGCGCTCGCTCGAAAGCTCCAACTCACCGGCGAGCGCGTGCACGGCCATCACGATCACCCGGCGCTGCAAGGGAACGGCCGCAATTCGGAATGCTTCTCGATCTAGCTGAATGCAGGGCCCGAGGCGCCGGAATGAGTCATCGAACACCGTTGACGCAAGCGAGGTCAGGAGATCGGCGTCGTCAGCGAGCAGTTTCCCGCTACGCGCTAGCGATGACGCGGCCGCCGGAACGATCTGCTCCAGCAGCGGAAGGACCCGGTGACGCATCGCGTTGCGGCGGTACCGCGTGTCTGCATTTGACGTGTCGACCACGGCGACGATTCCGTGTTCGTGGGCATACGCCTCGATCCCGGCACGCCGCAGGGAGAGCATCGGCCTCAGCAGGTGCATGGTTGAGGTCACCTGTCCAGACGGGCTGAAGGGAACGGTACGATCCGAGATCTCACGCATGGCCGCCAGCCCGTCGAGGCTGGTGCCACGTGCCAGTCGCAACAGGATGGTCTCGACCTGATCGTCGAGCGTGTGCCCCAGGCCGATCCAGGCGGTGCCGGACCGGAGCGCCACGCTCGCGAGCGCCGCATAGCGCGCTTGACGAGCGGCTGCCTCAATGCCTCTTTTGCGGCCCCACTGGTCGACGTCGACGGTCAGCGTGTGGAACGGCACCCCGATGCGTTCGGCGGCCCGCCTGCAATCGAACGCGTCCTGATCGGACTCGGGTCGCAGCCGGTGGTTGACGTGAACCGCCAGAATCTCAGGCCCTTCTCCCAACGCACGCAGGGTCGCCAGCGCGTGGGTCAGTGTCTGCGAGTCGACCCCGCCCGAAAGCCCGACGATGAGGTGGTCACGTGGACCCAACTGGGCACGGTGCAACGACGCTCGGACGTGGTCCAACAGGACGTCGGGCTTGGCACGCACGGATCGATCCTTCTCAGCCTTGGATCATTGCTGGTCGCGCGAATGGGCCGTGGTGAACCACGCCCGTGACTTGTCGGCCGCACGCACCCGATCTGAACCAGGAACGATGCGACCGGACATCGACCGCCTGGCAGCTAGTCGCGAAAAAGGTAGTCTCTATCCAGCGGCTCATTCACGAACTCAAGGCGAACGCTCATGATGTCTGCTTCTTTGGCAAATCGCGCCAGCCTGTTCGTATCGACGTAGAGGCGATCGGGAGTCGTAGCAATTACGACGTCCAGGTGGCGCGTCCAGATCGAGGTACGCAGGCGGCGCAGTTCCGGCCGTTCCGCCTCAGAGCTTACGCTCTCATCCCGATAGACCTGCGTCACCACGTAGCCTTGCTTGTTCGCATGGCGCCGACACGTCTCTTCCTGCTGGGCAGGGTCGTTGATGACTTCTCCACGGTCATTGAGTTGCGTTCTGGTGAAAATACCCGCCCGAACCGGCATCGTCTTGCTCCTCAGTCTTCGAGAAACCCAGGCTCTGGCTCAAACGTCACCTGAGATTCAACGAACAAATGATAGTACGACGACGCTCGTCAGTGCTCGAGCACGAATTTCGACCAGGGCTCGATATATTGGCGTTCATAGCGGACACGAAGCGGAATTCGCGTCACCACACGGTCATCAAGGGCCACATTGAACCAGTAGACCCCTTCCTCCTCGATGTCCATTGAGACGTTAGAGATGAAGGTGGCTCGGTGATCGACGCCTTTGAAATGAATTTTCTGGGTGACCGGGTCGAGGCGCTCACCGGAAGGCTGTATCGGAATGATCGACAACGTGTGAGATCCGGATCCGTTCCCAGCCGCAAACTGGACGGCAAGGTGTCCTTGAAAGCGGAATGTCGGCATCTCCTCCGGCGCGTCAGGGTCGTTGGTTCCGGCGACGAGTTGTTCGAGGACGTTGATGACGCTGAACGCACCGTACTGGTCCTGCTGCGCGTTCTCGCACAGCACTGCCATCAACAGATATGGGCCCTCACTCGCCGCCATGTACCCCTCCGCTGAATCTCGCGCACAACCGGCCGGAAAGCTCCGGACCGGCACACAAGGTTATAGCATTGGGCAACCTGAAGCGAGGCAAGCGCGATCTTTCTGCATAACCACTGAAAAGACGCCAGTTCACGTTCAGCGTTCGACGTCGCGTAACGCTCCCTCCGTCGCGCGCACGACCTCCGCGATATCGTCGCCGGTCATTGGCGTCGAAAGGCATCCGAATCCGCCCGACCCGATGAAGACGCCGCGATTCATCAACTCCCAGTGGAGTTTCGACGCACGATCCGACTGATCGGAAGTCGGATGAGCCGACCGGTAATCGGTCAACGGCTCGCGCGTCGGAACCAGCCTGAAGAGGGATCCCGCTCCGGTCACCTGCCAATCGACTTCGAGCAGACGCACGATCTCGCTCAACTCGGTCCGTAACCGCTCACCCTGCTCGTTCAGACGGTCGAACGCATTGTTCGTGAGCATCTCCATCGCTTTGAGACCCGCCGCCATCGTGACCGGATTTGCGTTGAACGTCCCGCCATGCGGAACAAGCGGGCTGTGCTCACTCGCATCAAAGACCGACATCACGTCGCGACGACCTCCCACCGCGCCCACCGGAAACCCACCGCCGATGATCTTCCCAAGCGTGGTGAGATCGGGCTCAAAGCCGAACGCTCCTTGCGCGCCGCGATAGTCAATACGGAAGGAGATGACCTCGTCGGAAATAATGAGAATCCCGAGCTGGCGACATTCCTCCTGCAGGGCCATCACAAATTCGCGCGATGCTGGGACCAAGCCGACGCGCGACGGCATTACGTCGATGATGACCGCCGCGAGCCGGTCCCGGTGCCGCCGCAGTAGATGTCGAGTCTCGTCGATGTGATTGAACGGGAGGACGACAACCTCGTCGAGCACGCTCCGTGGCACGCCCGCGGAGTAGCCGGTGGCCGCTGGCTCCGCGGCATCGCCCCAGTTTTCGGGTGCCGACGCCAGGCTGACCTCGACGTAGTCATACGCGCCGTGGTAGGCGCCCTCGAATTTGGCGATGGCCGGCTTGCCGGTATACGCGCGGGCGGCCTTAACCGCCATCATCACGGCTTCCGTGCCGGAGTTGACGAACCGGATACGATCGACCGCCGGCAACCGTTCGCAGAGCAGCTTTGCTAGCTTGAGCTCGTGCGGCGTCGGCGCGGCAAAGGCGGTACCAGTGTGCATCGCCGAAATGGCTTCCGCTTCGATATCGGGATGAGCGTGTCCATGAATCAACGACGTGTAGTTGTTGATCACGTCGAGGTAACGATTACCGTCCACGTCATAGAGGAAGGCCCCCGCACCACGCTCGACGTAGACCGGATGTGGCTTGTAGTAGACCGTCAGACGCGAGTTACCCCCGGCGAGATACTGCTGAGCTTCCTCAAATAAGCGCCGGGATTCGGAATAACGATTTTCAGTAACGACGTCACGGACTTCAGTCGTCATCGACGCATCCTTCCGGTTCGGGCCGTGGTCAATCGAACGGCCACTGGCGTCTACTCGATTCGTGCAGGCAATGCCACTGGACTATCATCTCACCGATGTCCTCACGGTACACCCAAAGCGGCCCGCTGTCAGCACCAACAGACGCGACGAACGGGCTGAGGTGTCAACCGTGTCCGGTGTCGAGAGAGCGTTGCGGTTCGATGCCGATTACACCGCGACGAGAGCCGCGGAGTTGTTCGTCGCCGACGGCACGACAGTCCGGCACAGCGCATCCTTCGACACTTCCCCAGTCTCAAATCACACGGTATCAAGATGACAGACGGGGTTCGTTCGAAGGCAGCCGGTCGAAGCGGAGATATTCAAGGTCTGATTCGTGCCAGGATTGTTCAGGTTGAACCTCGTACGGGCCATCCCTCGCAGTATCATTCATCAACCCGCGGATTCCCCAGCGATCTCAACGCAGGTTGTTGGTTGGACGGCACAGGACACGAACGTGACACCGAGCGGCATGGGCGTGGGCCCGAATGTCAGCAATTTCCACGACGCGGTCGAGTTGGCCCTGCGTCGCAGCTTTTTTCGCCAGTTCCCTGCCCGGCTGCTGAATGAGCTCGAGACGGACGCGTTGCGAGTGGACGTACCAGCAGGCAGCGAGCTCTACCACGAGCATGACGAGCCGCGCAGCAGTCTGGTCGTTACCGGGCTGGTACGAGTCTACGTCCTCCAACCGGATGGTCGCGACGTCTCAGTTCGCTACGCTCGCTCCGGTGACGTCATCGGCATCGCGGCCATCTACGGCGGCCCCGCGCCGGTCAACGTGCGCATGCTCACCGATGCGACGCTGCTCATGTTCAATGCCGACAAGCTGGCCCGGTTCGCGAAGACGACGCCATCGGTCGGGTGGATTCTCGCGGAAGAGATCACCCGGCGTTTCTATGACGCACTCGAACAGCTATCTGGTGAGGAACCCGGCTCGGCCCGGCAGCGTGTCGCGCGGCACCTGCTGGAAACCGCGACGCAGCAACGCGGCCAGACCGTCGTCTCCCGTGTGTCACGACAGGAGTTGGCCGGGGCGATCGGAGCGGTCCCCCCGGTCGTCACGAGAGTCTTACGCGATCTGCGCGCGAAAGGGCTGATTGCCACCAGCCGCAACGGAATACTTTTGCTCGACCCCGACGGCCTCTACCTGGAAGCCATGGCGGCCGAGGGCTGACAGATTTCTCCCGATCGGCGATTCTGTGTCCAACCGTGGTCGGAGCGATTGCATTGACGACGGACCACACGGGCATTACGGAATCGGGAGCGAGGGGGAACTATGGGTGATCGGCCAACCGGCTATCTGAGCGCGGCGGCGAAAAGGGCGCTGCACGAAGTCAGCACTGCCACACTAACCAGTCAACTGTTGAAGAGAGGCTTTCGCAACACATTCCTGGGCGGGCTGATGCCGCTCAGACCGGACATGCGGATGGTTGGATATGCCTTCACCTTGCGCTACGCGCCGATGCGAGAAGATCTCGATCTCGAGGTCGACTACGACAATCTGACCAACGTGCAGCGTCTCGCGGTCGAGGCGGTGGGAGTCGAGGATGTCCTGGTGATCGATGCGCGCAACGAGATTCATTCCGCATCCCTGGGTAACATCCTGGCGACGAGAATCAAGAATCTCGGTGGAACGGGGATCGTCACCGACGGAGCACTGCGCGACGCCAACGCCTTCCGCAAGGTCGACATCTCAACCTACACTCGAGGCGTCCACGCGACGACGAGTTCGACCAAGCACCATCCAGTCGACATGAACGTGCCGGTCGGCTGCGCCAACGTGCTGATCATGCCCGGTGACGTGATGGTCGGAGACGCCGACGGCGTGGTTGCCATCCCTCGAGCCGTGGCCAACGAGGTGGCGCTGGCCGCGGTCGAGCAAGAGCGGCTGGAAGCCTTCGTCCTGGGCAAGATCCAGGGCGGCGCCAGCATCATCGGCGTCTATCCCCCGGACGAGAAGACCCGCGCTGAGTACGAGCGTCAGCGCGGGAAATGATCACCAATGAATGTCAGGCGGCCGGCTGACCGGCCGCTTTTCGGTGCTATGGGCAGTGTGAGCCGAACTCCCGGTAGCCGCGAACCGGAAGGTCGTGATATTCACGGCAGACCTTGATGAGCATGTCGCGAGCAGCGGCGAAGAGCCGCTCGCCCTTTTCGGCTGAAGCCGTCATGGGATTGCCGTGGACGCCATGCTCTCGCTCGCGTCGTCGCTCCTGAAAGCCGGTGAAGCGCCGGATCTCATCGCTGAATCCCGGTCGCTCAGGGTCAGGAACCATCTTGTCCCGATCGATCATGGTTGGGCGCAGGTAGAGTTGCATTGACGTCTCCCACTCGCCGCCGTGCCCGATGAAGCCGGGATCGGTCTCGGCATAGTCGCGTAGGACGCCCGGCACCATCTCCCAATAGGTGATCGGTAACACCCAGATATCCTCTTCAGCGAGCTTGGTCGACACCACACGGGAGATATCACGGTTACCGCCGTGGCCGTTGACCGTGATGATGCGATGGAATCCATTTGCCCAGATGCTGCGGCAGATTTCGGACAGCAGCGCGATGTACGTCTCGACGCTGGCCGTAATCGTGCCAACTTCACCCATGTTGTAATGCGTCAGGCCGATCCAGACCGGCGGCGCCACGATCACCGGAAACTCGTCGATCGCCAATGCGGTTTCAGTCGCCAGTGCCTGCGTATGGCTGATGTCGACGTCCATCGGGCAATGTGGACCGTGCTGTTCGACCGAACCGAGCGGGACGATGACGACCGGGTCGTGCTTCAACGCCTCAAGGAGCTCATGTCGCCACATCTCCTGCCAGTGGACCGTTTTCCCTGACTCCGCGCGCTGGCCGCGACCAAAAACCGAAACGTCCGTGACCATGTCCATTCTTCCCCTTCCGAGATCACGCGAGCCCGAAGAGCCGACCTCAACCGTCGCTCGATGACCGCCGCCTCTCCTGGTTTGAGCGTCGAGGCAATGATTCCTATGGCTCCTTGATCGAGGAAATTCTGAGAGACCGCGATCGGCGGTTCGCCTTCCGCCAGGTCGTTTACCAGACCCGTGGCGGATAGCTCCACTCTCTCCTCGTGCAGCCGAATCATCAAGGTTGGATAAGCGCGTGGCGCGTTGGCATCGTTCAATAACGTCGGCTCGATCCCAGGAACGCCGGACAATCCTCGGAGGATCGCCATGAGTTCCTCTTCCTGAATGCGTCGCTCGGCATCGAGGTCGCGGGCGAGAAAGCGCCGCAGGGCAACCAGGAGCCCGACAACCTCCTCTTTGCCGACCTTCATCGGGCGGCCGATTCCGTGGTGCGGCGGTCCAGGAAGGCGACCAGACTCGAGATAACGGTGTCGCCACGGCCAGGTTTCAGGGTAGACGTCCATGTCCTGCTGTTGCAGCGCCACCGACTCGATCAGCGCCTGCCGGCCGATCAATATTCCTGACGCTTGAGGGCCACCGATGGCTTTGCCGCCACTGAACGCGACCAGATCCGCCCCTTCTTCTATGAAACGGCGCAGGTTCTCCCGTGGCGGGAGGGCCGCGGCGGCGTCCACGATGACCGGGAGATCGTGGCGATGTGCGATGGTGACGACGTCAGCCAGAGGGACGACGCCCGGCGCGCGGCCAATCGAGTAAGCGAGCGCGACCGTGCGGTCATTGATCGCCGATTCCATTTGCCAGGGCCAGCTAATCCCTTGCCCCGGATAACCGAGATAACCGACCTCGACTAATCTGGCTCCCGGCAGGCGAAGGGCGTGACTGTACGCTGTCACGTGCGCTCGCTGGATGACGATCTCGTTGGGCATCCCGCTGGTATCGGGCAACCGATCCATCGTGGCCACATCGAAACGTGCCAGGCACGCGGCCGACGCGAGGGCGAGGCCGGCGGCGGCCCCGGCGGTGACGTACCCCGCCTCAGCTCCGCTGACCTCGGCCAGGTAGCGACCGGCCGCTTCCTGAAGCTCATCGATCCGAACGCACGTCTGCGCCGCCTCGGCCATGGCTTCCGCCACCTCTTGGTGAAGCGGCGCCCCGCTCAGACGGGTGACCGGTCCCGCGGCATTGATGACCGGCCGCACTCCGAACTGCTCGTAGATTCCCATCGCGCCTCCTCTCGGGAAGATCGTTCGGACGGAAGTCAGTTGCCGTCCGCGGGTCGGAGGACGCTCCGCTGATGCTCCGGCAACTCCGCCCAGAAGATCGGTGCCCGTTCAGGAATCCGCGGCAGCGGGACGCCGTCGACCATGGTCATCGTGCTGACAAGTCGCGTCTGCCCATGCCGTGCGTTCATCTGTGAATCGTGGAAGGTGTAGTCGCCTGACTCAAGCCGGAAGACCGCGATGTCGGCCTGACTTCCGATCTTCAGCGTGCCCAGTTCGGGACGCCGCATGGCGGCAGCCGGACGCGAGGTGGAGCGCTCGATCACATCGGGAAGGCTCATCCCCAGATTCAGGAACTTCGAGAGCGTCGTCGGCATGTCGAACATCGGGCCTTGAACCGCGAGTTGGTGAATGTCACTGCTTATCACGTCCGGCATGAACCCCTGCTCGAGCATGGCCTCGGCCACGTCGTAGTTGAAGGACCCGGTGCCGTGTCCGATATCGAGAATCAATCCGCGGTCGTGTAGATCCTTGATCTCGCTCCGGACGAGCCGATCGCTACCGAGGATGCGGTGGTCTCCACCGGTGAAACAATGCGTCAGAATGTCGCCGGGCCGCAACAACGTCACGATCTCTTCCAGCGCCGGCGGTCCGCTCCCGATGTGGACCATGAGCGGCAGTTCAACCTGGTCGGCGAGCTGCCGGGCCAACTGCAGCGGGCGAATGCCGTTGCCTCGGGTCGTGTTTTTGTCGATGCGAGCCTTGATACCGAGGATCAGATCGCGATTAGTCTCCACCATCTGACGAGCAAGATCGACATCACAGTAGTCGAGGTTGGCGAACTCACCGGAGCGCGCGATGAGGCCGATGCTGGAAAGATTGAGCAGCGCGAAGACGCGGACCTTGCTGGTCTCGCAAATATAGCGTCGGAATCCGGGGAAGCTGAACGAGCCAGAACTGCCCACGTCGAGCCAGGTGGTCACACCCGTTCGCGCCGCGACTGGGTCTGCTTCAATACCCCAGTAGGTCGCGCCCCAATAGATGTGCGTGTGGAGATCGACCAGTCCCGGAGAGACGATCTGACCCGTGGCATCGAATACGGCTCGGGCTCCCGTGGTGTCGAGATTTGGCGCGATCGCCGCAACCTTGCCGCCCGATATGCCGACGTCGTTGATGCCGTCGACGCCGCTGGACGGGTCGACGACGCGCCCACCTTTCACGATCGTGTCGAACGGACCACCTCCGGTCATGGTCTTCCTGCTCCTCTCTTCAAACGACTGGTCAATCCACGTTCGGTCTTGACACTCAGCAGAATCACTGGATTTGGCGCTAGGTTTCGCGATGCCCGTTCATGACCTCGAGATCGATTTCGTGTTCGGGTGGAAGCCGCCAATCGCGCAGGATCTTCAACGCACGGGTCGAGACGAAAGGTTCAGTGTCACGAATCCCGGGAAGTGGCGCGATCTTCTCCACGAGAAAACGCGTCAGATCCTCGAGGCTGGCCTCGGCGACGGTAGCCATGAGATCGTAGCGCCCCATCGTCAGGTGCAGCGACGTGACCTCTTTGAACCCGCGAATCG
This sequence comes from uncultured Chloroflexia bacterium, assembly GCA_963725815.1. GTDB lineage: Bacteria > Chloroflexota > Chloroflexia > Thermomicrobiales > Thermomicrobiaceae > CALAGB01. Next base: position 54,480 of record CAVSAD010000019.1, on the reverse strand, counting down.
TCTCGGCGACTTCATAGAGGTGATTCAGATCGACGTTGATGCCGACGATGGCCATGGCACTGAACCCGAGTTGGCGCACGTCCGGAATCACGGCCGGTGTTATCACCTTCATGGCGATCAACGCTTCAACTCTCCGGCGCGCGGTGGTTTCGCCGACCCCAGTGGCCCTGGCGAGTTCCGCATAGGATGCACGCGGATTGTCGAGCATGCACCGAATCAATCGACGATCGACTTCGTCAACTCCCGGAATCGGCATGGCAAAACTCCTTGGCGATGGCTTGATCCGTCATCGTTATACCACACATCACAGGAATCCTTCACAATCACAATTGACACAGGCTGATTCGGTCGCTATGATGGCAGTATCCTAGCGGTTTCCGCGTTTCGGTGGGTGGCAGCGAAACAGGGGGTTTGGACTGCCGCAACGACCATAGGTGAGGAGAGGTGGGATAAGTGCCTTCATCACGTGACGTTTCAGAAGCGATGCAGCGTTTGATGACGGGCGAGTACAGTCGCCGCGACTTTGTAAAGCGGCTGACCGCCATCGGATTTACGGCCCCGGCAGTGGCCGCGTTCCTGGCCGCCTGCGGTGGAAGTAGCTCCAAGGCGACCACGACGACCGCCTCGAGCGCGTCGACCGCGACCTCCGCCGCGACGACGGCAAGTGGCGGATCGACGGGCGCGACTCCGTCAGCGAGCGGCGCGGCCTCGCCCGCAGCCACCAAGGCAGCCGCGACGGCCACCGCGACTCAGGCGGCCGCGGGAGCAGGCAAACGTGGCGGAACGCTGAAGGTTGCGATCAACAGTGACCTCGCCTCCGTCGACATGATGTGGGGTACTCCCAACATCAACCGCGACGTCATGGGTCACGTTTACGAGTATCTCTACACCATGAGTGAAAAGAACACCTACATCCCGAGCCTCGCGGCGACGGATATGGACATTTCCGCCGACGGAATGACGTTCACCATCCCGCTGCGCAAGGGCGTCAAGTTCCACAACGGCGCGGACTTCACGTCGAAAGACGCAGTCGCCTCGCTCGAGCGCTGGCGGCGCATGACGTCTCGCGGCAAGACGATCGCCGCTAATCTCGGCAGCCTTACCGCGCCGGATGATTACACGGTCAAGATGGTCTTCACCAAGCCAAACGGTGGACTCCTGTTCGGCCTCGGTCAATACGGCGGCCTCGCGGTGGTCTTCCCGAAGGACATCGTCGACAAGTACTATGACGCCACCGCGAAACAAGACAAAGAGATCAAGGACGCGGACGCCATCGGCACGGGCCCCTACAAGCTCAAGGAATGGGTGCGGGACAGCTCGATCACGATGGTGCGCAATGAGAACTACGCGGCGCGAACCGAACCGTCCGACGGTCGTGGCGGGAAGGCGCTATGCGTACGTCGATCAGATCGTCTTCACCCCGGTGCAGGACCCGACGACACTGCTCAACGGCCTGATCTCGGGCGAGTTCCACATCTCGTACACCTCGCCACCGGCCCAGTACGACCAGATCAAATCCGATCCCAACCTGGTCCCGGTGGTCATCAAGCCTGGATCGAAAGCCGTCGCCGTCTTCAACAAGAAGTCTGGGCTGTGCACGGATATGGTGCTGCGCCAGGCGGCATTGGCCGCGACCAACCCGGTCGAGGTCATGGCAGGAACGGTCGACAACCAGAACTTCTACGCCACCTTCGCCTCGCTGGCCGGACCGGAGTGGGGCTTCTGGTACACCGATGTCGACAAGGATCTCTACAACCAGAACAACATCGACAAGGCCAAGCAACTCCTGACCCAGTCGGGCTACAAAGGTGAGAAGCTCCGCTGGATCACCACCAAGGACTACGACTACATGTACCGCAGCGCCCTGGTGGCGTCGAAGGAGTGGCAGAAAGCCGGGATCAACGTCGAGCTCATCGTCTCCGACTGGCCGACGGTCGTTTCGAATCGCAGCAAGCCGGACGTCTACGACATCTTCAGCACCGGTATCGGCTTCGAGGGCGACCCGCTCGGAACCGGCGCCTACACGGCAGACTGGCCGGGGTGGACGACGTCGCCGATCATCTCCAAAGCCGATCGCGGCGCTGGTGACCGAGACCGACGCCAACAAGCGGAAGACGCTGTGGGAGGATCTGCAGAAGGGCTTCTACGAAGAGGTCCCGTACATTCAGTTCGGTGAAATGTACACACTGAGAGCGACGCGGAAGAACGTCCAGAACTTCACCGGTCGCCAGGACCTGATGCTCTGGAACGTCTGGCTCAGCTAGAGTCCAGGAAGCAGTTCGGCACGAGCCTGTCGGGGGAGGTCGTCTCTTGGCCCGCTACCTGAGTCGCAGGTTACTCACGTTGATACCACTGCTGTTTTTGGTCGCCGTGATCGCATTCGGACTCGTCCGCATGACTCCCGGCGACCCGGCCTCAGTGGTTGCCGGGCCAGACGCCACCCCCGAGCAGGTGGCTCATATTCGGTCTGTCATGGGTTTGGACCAGCCGTTGCCGGTCCAGTTCGTCAACTGGATGAAGCGCGTCTTCCTCCATGGGGATCTTGGAGACTCACTGGTTCTGGGTCAGCCAGTGCTCAAGGTGATTTTCCAACGCGCGCAGCCCACGCTCCTCCTGGCGGTAATCGGCGCCTTCTTCTCGCTCCTGTTTGGCATTCCGGCCGGCATCTTTGCCGCGGTGCGGCACAACTCCTGGGTTGATCGCGTGCTTATGTCGACCGCGATTGTCGGATTGTCGATTCCGAATTTCTGGCTCGGGCTGTTACTGGTACTGACTTTCTCGATCCACTGGTCGATCTTTCCGCCGTCCGGGTTCCAAACCATTCAGGACGGGGGATTGGGGACCATTCGGTACCTGGTGCTCCCCGGTCTGGCAATCGGCGCTGGCAGCGCGGCGTTCCTGGCACGGATGGTCCGCTCGAGCATGCTCGACGTGCTCCGGCAGGACTACATTCGAACCGCCGCCGCCAAGGGTCTGCGCGGGAGCACCGTTCTGTACCGGCACGCGCTGAAGAATGCGATGATCCCGCCGCTGACGGTGATCGGCATGCTCGTCGCCAATCTCGCCAGCGGCGCCGTCATCATCGAGATTGTCTTCAATATCCCGGGGGCCGGACGTCTCCTCATCAACTCGGTCAGCCGCCGAGACTATCCGGTCATGCAGGGTGTGATCATCCTTACCGCATTCATTTATATTCTGGCGAATCTAATCGTCGATATCCTCTACGGACTGATCGATCCTCGGGTGCGCTATGAATGAGAACCCCGTGATGGAGATGACCCAGAAACGCGGGGTGCTCGGGCAAGCCGATCGCTTTCGAACGAAGCGACACTGGATCTGGACGCTCTTCGAGAATCGAACCGCGATCGTCGGTGCGATCATCGTCCTGGTATTTACCCTTGTCGCGATCCTGGCGCCGTTGCTCGCTCCGCACGATCCTCTCGGCCTCGACGTGATCCATAAGCTCCGAGGGCCGTCTTCCGCCAATTTTCTCGGCACCGATCAGTTCGGACGAGACGTCCTGTCGCGCGTCATCTATGGCGCGCGCCTGTCGATGGGTGTCGGAGGTTCCGTCGGTGCGGCATCGATCATCGTTGGCTTGATCCTGGGGCTGGTGTCCGGCTATTACAAGCGAGTCGATTCGATCATCATGCGCGTGATGGACGCGCTGATGGCCTTCCCGTCGATCATCCTCGCGATCGTGCTGATGGGCATCCTCGGCCCATCCATCAAGAACATCATTCTCGCCCTGACGATCGTTTTCGTGCCCCGCATCGCTCGTGTCGCTCGCAGCTCAGTGTTGATCGTCCGGGAAGAGATCTACGTTGAGGCGGTGCGCTCAACCGGCGCCAGCGACATCCGCATCATGCTGCGGCACGTGCTACCCAACATCCTGTCACCGCTGATTACACAGGCATCGTACATCTTCGCGCTGGCAGTTCTCGCCGAGGCGTCTCTCTCCTTCGTCGGAGTGGGCGCGTCACCCGAGATCCCCAGCTGGGGGAACATGCTCTCCGAAGGGCAAATCGTCGTGCGTCAGGCACCGTGGATCACCATTTTCCCCGGAATGGCGATCGTCCTGGTGGTCTTCGGCGCGAATCTGTTCGGTGACGGACTGCGTGACGCGCTCGATCCGCGCCTTCGCGGTGACTGAGTCGTAGCGATCGAACCGGCAACCCACAGTAATCGCTTACCGTTTTGAGCGAACGAGCGGGGCATCGAGGGAGGAAGGGTACATGGCGCATTTCGATCTCATTGTGCGCGGCGCGCGCGTTATCGACCCGGCTCAAGGCCAGGACAGGGTCGCCGACGTGGCGATTCGCGACGGCCGGGTCATCGGCATTGACGACTTCGCGGCCGCGACCGCCGATCGGGTGATCGAGGCGCAGGGGCTCATCGCCAGCCCCGGCTGGATCGATATTCACGTGCATGTGTTCAAGGGCGCGGGAACGGTTGGTGTCGACGCCGACAAGGTCGCGGGCATCGCCAAAGGCGTCACGACCGTCGTCGATACCGGTTCAGCCGGCGCGGCCACCTGGGAGGGATTCCGCGAGTACGTGATCGAGCGGTCGGTCACCCGGGTACTCGGATACGTGAACATTTCTTTGATGCGGGGACCGGGCCCATGGCACGGCGACTGGGAGAACTTCGACCAGAACTGGACCGTGAAGACGGCCGAGCAAGAGGCAGCCGCCGGGAACTGCATCGGCATCAAAGTTCTCGCGAGCCAGCGTCACGTCGGCAACCTTGGCATCATCCCGCTCGAGCTGGCCGTTCAAGCGAAGCGGCTATCGGGTACCCGGCTGATGGTTCACCTGGGCAACCCACCTCCGCTCATCACTGATGTGCTCAACATGCTCGACAAGGACGATGTCGTGACCCACTGCTGGCACGGCAAGGGCCAGGGCATCCTCGGGCGCGACAACACGCCGTTGCCGGAGACGTGGGCAGCGGTCGAACGGGGCGTACGGTTCGATATCGGCCACGGCCAGTCGAGCTTCGGCTTCGAAACGGCTCGCCACGCGATGGCGGCCGGGCTCCCGCTCCATTCGATCTCGACCGACATTCACGGCGGCAACGTGAACGGGCCGGTCTTCGACATGGCGACGACCATGGCCAAGTTCCTGCACCTGGGTTTCAGCTTGCAGGACGTAATCCGGCTGAGCACGATCAGCCCGGCCGAGACAATCGGCCGAGACAGCGAGCTCGGCTCGCTCAAGACCGGCAACTGCGCCGATCTGACGCTCTTCAAGGTGATCGATGGCGACTTCACCTTCACCGACAGCAACAAGAAGTCGGAGAAGGCGCGCCAGCAGTTCGAGGTCCACTACACCATTCGCGGTGGTGCCGTGGTGAAGGAACCAGACGGCGAGTAAGCGATTGCTGCTAGCCATCGATCTCGGATCAACCTGGTGCAAAGCGGGCTACTTTGACGTTCAGGGTAGCCCGCTCGCTTCGGGCCGTGCCTACAGCCGATTTGGCCTCGGCTACGGATCGAGCCCGGACGAGGTCGACCGCATTTGGTCGGCGTTGGCTCAGTCCGTTCGCGCGGCCGGTGCTGAGCTCGCCAGCCGCGGCTATGAGGCGTCCCCGCTCGCGATCGCGCTCTCCTGTCGCGGCGGGACCGGTCTCTGGCTCGACGACCAGATGACCCCAATTGACGTGCCCCAGGTCGACACGTCGGGGGCATCGTTCGCGCAAGACGAGATCAACGAGGTCTACCAGCGGCCGGTCTGGGGACCGGCGGGTCCCTTCGCGTTCAGCTACGCGCCGGCCATCATCGGGCGGCTCCTCTGGTTGCGGCGTCACGAGCCTACCGTCTGCGACCGGGTCGCCTACGTCGCGGCGTTGCACGACTGGGTCGTGTACAAACTCACCGGAAGGTTGATAACTGACCCCGCGACGAGCACCGGAGGGCATGCCTGGCCGGCGGAAGCAGTCGCGCTGACCGGCCTTTCGCCGGACGCGTTTCCGCCGACTTTACCGCAGGAACAGGTCGCCGGAGGCCTAACGGAGGAGGCGGCGCGCGATCTCGGGCTTGCACCAGGCATCCCGGTTGTCGTCGGCTGCCATGACGGCGTCGCGGCCAACATCGGGTGCGGCGTCGTTCACCGGGGCGACGTCTGTATCACGCTCGGGTCGAATCTCGTCGTCCGCTCGGTGACTGGAGCCAGGCTGCCCGGCTGTTTCGGCTATCCGATCATCGAGGGCGGCTGGGCCTGGGTGCGTGGCGCGCATGGTGTCGCGTCGCAGATCGATGCGGTAGTCGACGTCATCGACGGTCAGGGGCTGCCGGTCACTCCTGATCGCCACCTGAGCCTGACCAGCGCTGGCCGACCAGGTAGACCCAAGCACGTTCATGCTACGCATGCCGACGCTTCCGCGAGGGGCAGACGAAGGTCGGGCACAGCAAGCGCGCCAGGCGCTGGGTGCCGGCTACTCGCCTGGCGAAGTCTATCGAGCCACGCTAGAGGGAGCCGCTTACTCAGTCTTCGGTCTCGTCGATACTGCCCGCGGCGACGGCGCGTTGTGCGATCGTTTTGTCATCACCGGCGCCGCTGCCGGCAACCAACTGCTCGTGCGGATTCTCAGCGCCATTCTGGATGCGCCGATCGAGATAGGTGAGCAGGAAGCAGGGCTGCTCGGCGCGGCCGTTCTCGCGGCGGTCGGCGCTGGAGTATTTGCCAACGTCGAGAACGCCATCGAGACGATGGTGAAACCTGGGTTTAGCGTCGCTGCCGCGCCGGACGAGATTGCCGCGTACGCTGGACGGCGGATAAATGCAGACGCAATGACCGGTGCCGCCCCTGGAGACGATGCCCGGCGGCGCCTCACGTTCTGACACAAGATCCAGTCATTGATTCAGCATTGAGCAACGTGGACGTGTCTCGGCTCCACACACAAACCTCGTGTTACCAGGCAAGGAATGAGCGAACCATGGATCCCTACCAGAAGTTGCACGTCACTCCAGTGATCAACGCCAGCGGGATGATGACCGCGCTCGGAGGCTCGACCATCACTCCTGAGGTAGCCGCCGCAATGGGGCATGCCGGTCAGCGTCAGGTCGAGATCGACACGCTGCAGCGTCACGCTGGCGCCGAGATCGCGCGGCTGCTCGGAACCGAGGACGCGATGGTGACCGCCGGGGCCGCGGCTGGGATCGCGCTGATGGTCGCCGGGCTGGTGGCTGGCACCGACATCACGCGAGTCGAACGTCTTCCTGACCCGGGAGACTCTCCCAACGAGATCGTCGTCCAATCAGGCCATCTCGTCAATTTCGGAGCGCCGGTACAGCAGATGATCGCACTCGGCGGAGGACGCGCACATGCAATCGGTTCCGCCAATCACGTGCGGGAATCGCATCTTACCGGAGCGGTGTCGCAGCGAACGGCCGGGGCTCTGTATGTGCAGTCACATCACAGCGTCCAGAAGGGCATGCTGTCGCTGAAGCGTTTCGTCACGCTCTGCCAGGAACGCGGAGTCCCGGTCATTCTGGATGCCGCCGCCGAGGAAGATCTGCGAGCCTTCGCGGGAAGCGGTGTGGACATGGTCACATTCAGCGGAGGCAAGGCCATCGGGGGTCCATCCTCCGGCATCATCGCCGGCAGAGGTGATCTGGTTGAAGCCTGCCGGGCCCAGCTTTCCGGCATTGGCCGGCCGATGAAAGTCGGCAAAGAGGCGATCATCGGTCTGGTTACGGCTTTGGATGCCTACATGAATCGAGACATGACCGCGGTTCGGGCCGAACAGCAGGCAACCGTCGACTTTCTGATGAGGTCCTTCGGCGAGATTCCTGGAGTCCGCTGTCAAGAACTCGAGGATGAGGCAGGGCGTGGCATTCACCGGGCGGCGATCGAGTTGCCGGCCGATCGCGCCGCCGATCTCGCGCGGTTTCTGCAAAATGGATCGCCGGCGATCTACCCCCGGGGCCACCTGATCAACGTCGGCATTGTGGCCTTCGATCCCAGACCGCTCACGTTGGACGACGCGAGAGTGATCGTCCAACGTGTTGGCTCATTCTTCAAGACTGGCTGAGGTTTCGGTCCCGCGCGCTCAGGCCAGCCAATCCAGGAATGCGTCATCGCTCGAATGATCACTGTCCGATCGGGCGCTCGGCCCGATCAGCGCCGGTCATCGTGGCGATGTCGCGCACACGCCGCGCCGCGTATGCGATCTCATCGTCGCTGATGTGAACCGGCTCGAGAAGAAACCAACCTTCATCCGTGTGATGCGCCCGCGGCTTGATCGACGGCGTGCTCAACTCCAGTTCACGGCAGATACCTGCCGCGTCAAGCCCCGACACGGCAGGATCGACTTCGAGGCGCACCCGGGTCACCGGTTGGCCGACCTTATCTCGCTCCAGGCTCACCGCGACACCGGGAACGTCTTGCAGCAGGTCGAGCAGCTTCTGGCACTTCGCCTTCTGATTCGCGTCCCACTCCTTGAGCTCGATCTCCATGCGCTCTTCGATCGCAGCGATCGTACCGAAGATGCCCTCCTTGCCGACCTTCATCGTGCGCCCGATGCCGGAGTTCTGGAGATACATCGCCTTGACGAGATCGGCTCGTCCGCAGACGGCACCAGCGGTAGGCCCGGACAGATATTTCTGCACGCTCATGATTATCACGTCGGCGCCGGATTGGACCAGGCGTTGCACCTGATGGTCCTGGGCAGCCGCATCGATGATCACCGGGATCCCGTGAGCGTGGAAGATCGAGATGAATTTTTCAAGTTGCACGTAGCCGTACTGCGCGGTGTGGTGCGATATGACGAACATGCCTGCCGTCGTTTGCGGATTGATTGCGTGCTCGATCTGCGGGACCGTCGTGCTGTTCACCGTTCCGACCTCGCGGACTCTGGCGCCGGCCAGTCGGATCATCTGCTCGATCGGCGCGCCGAAGTTGACCGCGTGTCCCTTCTGAATCACGACCTCGTTGTTCATGCCCTCGGTGTCTGGTAGCTGGTAAATCTTTCCGCGATCCTCACCCGTCATACAGGCCGCGACGGCCAACGTGATGCCGGAGGCGGACGATGACGTGAGAAAACCGCCTTCGGCGCCGGACCAACGCGCGATCAGCTCGCCCGAGCGTTGATAGAGCTCATCCATGTTCCAATGATTGCCGAGCGCTTCAGCGGCGGCATCCGCGACGGCTTGGCTGCTGATCGACGTGCCATATTTCGTCAACGGTCCCGACAGGTTGATTACCGGCCGAAGCTCGTAACGTCGCGCAAGATCCCCCACGTCACCCCCCTTGATGAAGTCGTTATCGCCCCGCACAGCATCGCAAACCTGGTGTCCTTGGGCAACCTCACCGTGGCGCCAATTCGCCGCGCGCCTGGGAGTCAGCGCTGCAACGCTCCGGATCTCGGCAACCGCGACCCGTCGTTAATGTTCGACCCGAAACCGGCGACGGCTCGCCGAAAGTCACACCTTCGCCGGGCGCACGGTGCGACCCCAATTGAGACGTTGGTTCAGAAGATGCGGGCCGCCCAGACGCAACCGCAGCCGGACATGCACTCGCGCCGGAGAATCTCGGGTGACGGGTGGCCGGCCGGCCGAATCGTTTCTGCGACGCCGGGCGACCGTTTCTCGGCGTTACCACCGCACCGCGTCGTCGTGACGCGGGCGGCGCACATGCTGACGGAAGGATCATCCATGGTACGCATCACGGACCGCGCGATGGACGAACTCGAAGCGATGCGCGATCAAAGCGGGCTCTTGCCAGGGCAGGGAGTCGCACTCACGCCCCGCGACGGTGGAAAGCTTGGATTCACCGCGGCGACCCCGGAAGAGGACGACGAGGTCATCGAACGCGATGGCAGTACGGTGATGATCGTGCCGCGGCAGCTCATCGAGCCGCTGCAGTCGGTCGTGATCGACTACGTAGACGACCCGGATATGCAGGGGTTCACGCTCAACCAGGAGTCGTAGCTGGCCGGGCAACGGGGTACAAAACACGGACCGGCGACGTTCGCCGGTCCGTGTCCTCAACGTTCGGAATTCGCCTCCGTCGCTACGTCACGACGGTTCTGGGCTCCTCTGCAGCGCCGAGTCAGTTAGACCCTCGCCGCCGAATTGCCGCGTGAGCTCATCGATCGAGTACCAGTGCTGATCGTCCACGCGACGCCAGTTCTTGCTCCTCAGGAGCGCCTGAACGAATTCGGCATGAAGCAGTCCACGGCTGAGCATTCCAGTCGAGCCGACGAAAGCGCGTAACCGGCCGGCTGGCTCCTCAACAATAAGATCCCCCGGCTTTCGGGGCGACGACGCCACAATTCGGAATTTCATGTCTGCCTGGTTCCTTTGTGTTTTCTACTCGGTTGTGTTGGGGGGACCTCGAGTCGCATCACGTCGGTTTCGCCGAATCCACGAGATAGGGCCGGTCCCGGTAGCGCGCGAGCCGGGGTCAAGCGACTCACAGGGTTCCCTGTCGCATGTGTGCAGGAATCGTGCCAGTTGTCGTGCGTCAAAACGGTTCGCCAACGCAGGCGAGTAACGTTTCCGCGCAGAACCGTGCGAAGATCACCGAATCGGGCGCGCCGAAACGACACATCACAGGCCCTGGGCTGCACGCATGAATCCGTTGGCGGACTTCGTCTCACTCAGGGAGTCGAGAGACCAGACGAACATGCGGCCGGTGGCGCCGGCCGCGACCGATCAGTACCGCAGTGCATAGACCTCGCTGCCGAGCAACCCGCCCTCAATCTGCCATTGCGGCGAATTCTGTGGGTGGTACTCGAGCCGCTGTCGCTCGAAGTACTGCACCGTTACGCCGTTCTCCTGGAATTCCTCGCTGATGGGAAAGCCGAAAATGGCGAGTCCGCCGTGCGCTTGCCAATAGGCTCTGAACCCGAAGCAGAGACGGTGTCCAGTTTGCGCGTAGAAGGTGCAGTTCGCGTCCGTGCTGGCGGTTATTGGCTTGAACGGTGTCTCGTTGGATCGCGCAGCCGTGAGCTCGCGTCCAAGTAATCCGAGCAAAACGTCGAACCGTTGCGGTGCCGCGCCAGGGTGCCACTCGAAGCGTGCGCGCTGGAAATATTGCACCGTAACCCCGTTCTCCTGGAATTCCTCACTTATCGGGTAACCAAAGGTCGCAAGTCCGCCAAACGTCTCCCAATACTTCAGGAAGCCGTGCCCCACCAGGTGATCGGTCTCGGGGAAGTATCGAAAGTCGGGATGCTCGCCCCGCCCGTTCAAGGTCAGGCTGAGCAGATCGCCCTGGTAAACCACGTCAACCCGGTTGATGCCCGGAAACTGCATGACCGTGGCGTCGATCTGACCGAGAACGCGTGGGTCGTCGCACACGCCGCCAAGCTGGAGCGTTCCCGAGATGTGGACGACGGCCCGTGACCCATCCAGGTGCACGCTGTCGACGCTCAGGTTGGATTGATAGAGCGCATCGTAAAGTCCCGACTCACCGTAGTATTGATCGTGAATGGCGAAGAGTTTCCCGAGCGCGGCAGTGATCTTCGCCTCGGTCGTCGTTTGAGTTCCGATGTCCACCGTCACGGCAATCAGACTGTCCCCGCAGCCGACGAGCTGACCGGATTGTCCATTGTCGCCGATCGCAACGAGGTAAATGTTCGCCTGTTCAGGCGCCGCGGCAGCCGGAATGACGGCTGGAGCGAACGTGAACAGTACCAGCAGTATTCCGCACCAAAGAAGTCGCTTGTTGGATCGAAATCTCATGGCGAATCCTCGCTTCCCGTGTGAACGAAATACCGTTACCGCTTCACTACCGTCGTGGCCCTACCCCACCACCGGATATGCTCGTCTCCGCGCAGTCGCGACCAGGAGTCGTGACGGACACAATCGCGCCGCAGAGAGCACGTGACAGCCCGCTTCCTCCCCTCTTGTCGAGCATCGATCGACCGGTTCTACACGCCGGACCATTCGGCTTAGGCCGACAGGCGCGAAAGTCGCACGTTCAGGCGTTGCCCAAGCGGGCCAACACTGATGGACGTGCACCGATTGTATGGCCAGACGCCCCGCCTGCGTGTTCGACTATCCACTTCACGACGATCCCAAGAGAGATAGCCCGATTTCTTGGACGGCCAGGGTAGTTTCTTGGATTGGATAGCAAATCTGATGCCGTTCCACCGTTTCAGGACGCTCAGGTGGAATCAGCGGGCGCTGTCGATACTGGCGCGACCGTGGATGCGGTGCATGGAAACGAACAGCTGCGTGAACCGGCCCGATTCTGCTCTACCCCGTCGTTCGAGATTCATGGTGTGAGGTGGTGCGAGGCGCGAGGTGATGCGCGCCGGACTATCCCGGCACATCAACTGCGTTTCAGGATGACGACGAAAGGAGCAGTCGAATGGCAAGGATCGCAGTCATCAACGACGATACTGCTTTTCTGCAGCTGATGCTCGATCTGTTGACGGATGAGGGATACGACGTCTCCTTGCACATTGAAGGCGCCGGGGCACACCATCAAGTTCGCGAGGAATCACCAGATCTCATCATTCTCGATATTCGTCTCGAACAACCCGATTCTGGCTGGATGGTGCTGGAGATGGTCCGGCTCGACCCTCGCACAGTGCACATTCCGGTCATCGTCTGCTCGGCCGACTCCGTGCAACTCCAGACCAAACGCGAGATGCTGCGAGAGCAGCGCTGCGAAATCTTGGAGAAACCGTTCGACCTCGATGCGCTCCTCCAACTGATCGCCCGCCTCATCGGTCCGCCCGGTGCCACGGGATAGTCCGCACGATATCGCTTTCGCCCCGCATGCAGCCGCCCACATGACCGGTGTTCGCCTATCATGTCAAATGGACGTTCGACTCAGCGAGACCGTGCGCGGTATTCCGCGTGTGGGGTGAGTAGGTCAAGCAAGCGGGCAAACGAAAACCCCGACTTAATCGGGGTTTCGGAGGTGCCGATGGGCTGATTTGAACAGCCGACCAAGGGCTTATGAGTCCCCTGCTCTACCACTGAGCTACACCGGCGAATTCACGCGTCTCGGAGTTTAGCAATCCAGCCGGCTCCCGTCAACCACAGCCGAAATCGCGGGCCATGATGGTACAATCGAAGCCGATGCGCTCCCGTTGGGTGTATTTTTTCTGCGAAACGAAGGGGTAAATCGTGGGTCCAGCTACCCTGCTGGATGGTTTGAACGACGCCCAACGACAGGCTGTCACGGCGACGGATGGGCCGGTCTTGATCGTCGCCGGACCCGGCAGCGGCAAAACTCGTGTGTTGACGCACCGGGTCGCCTACCTAATCCAGGAATGCGGCGTCTCCCCGTGGAACATCCTCGCCGTCACCTTCACCAACAAGGCAGCCCGCGAGATGCGGGAGCGTCTCGAGAACCTCGTCGGGCTCGAGCGCTCGCGTCAGCTCACCGTCGGCACCTTTCACGCCACCTGTGCCCGGATCCTCCGTCGCGACGCGCAGCTGATCGGCATCGATCCGCGCTTCACCATCTACGACGACGCCGACCAGATGGAAGCCGTGAAGCAGGCGCTCAAGACGCTCAACCTCGATCCCAAGCAGTTCGCGCCGCGGCCGATCCTCAGCCGCATCTCGGCGGCCAAGAGCCAGTTCATCGCCCCGGCTCGATTTGCCGAGCAGGTGCAAAGCTACTGGGAAGAGGTTGTCGCTCGGGTCTATCCAATTTACCAGGAGACGTTGCGCCGTAATCGCGCACTGGATTTCGACGATCTGCTGGCGGAAACGTTGCGGCTGTTCGATGAACAACCGGACGCACTGAAGCGCTATCAGGACCACTACCGCTACGTGTTGGTCGATGAATACCAGGATACCAACAAGGTTCAATACCTGCTGGTCCATGCTCTGGCGGCGTCGCATCGCAACCTGTGCGTCGTGGGCGATCCCGACCAGTCGATCTACGGCTGGCGCCACGCCGACATCCGCAACATTCTCGACTTCAAGCGCGATTACCCGGACGCCACCGAGATCCATCTTGAACTGAACTACCGCTCCACGCGTTCGATCGTCGAGGCGGCGGACAGCATCATTCGCGCCAATACGCAGCGCATTCAGCGAAAGCTACGGACAGACAATCCGCCAGGTGACCGTATATCGGTTCGCGAACTGTTTGACGAGGGCCAGGAAGCGCAATTCGTCGTCAGCGAGATTCGGCGCCTGGCGCATAGTGGGAACCTCCGTTTCAGCGATTGCGCGGTGATGTATCGCACGAACGCCCAGAGCCGTCCGCTGGAAGAGGCGTTCATTCGCAGCGACATCCCATACCAATTGATTGGCGGCACCCGCTTCTACGAACGGCGCGAGATCAAAGACGCCATGGCGATCCTGCGGCTGGTGGCCAATCCAAACGACGCGGTCAGCCTCCAGCGCGTGCTGCAGAACACGCCGCTCGGTAAGGGCATCGGCAACCGGACGACGCAACAACTGGATCAATGGACACAGCAGACGGGTCGTTCCGTCTACGACGCGCTGGCGGCGATCGACGGTTCGCTGGGCATCACACCTCCCGAAGTTGGGTCGCGATCGTCGCGGTTGCTGGCCGACGTCTATCAAATCCTGTCGCGGCTCGTGCAGGCGTCCCAGACGTTGACGCTGTCCGAGTTATTCGATCTCGCGATGGAGCAGACTGGATTCGCGGCACAGTTCCAGGACACCGGCGATCCGGACGCGATCGATCGCTGGGAAAATGTCCTCCAACTGCGAGCCGTTCTGAGCAGCTACGACGATTTGCCTGAGGCGACGGCACTGCAGACCTTTCTGGAAGAGTCGGCGCTGGTCGCGGACGCCGACACGATCAGTGACAGCGACGATCAGGTGACGTTGATCACATTGCACGCCGCCAAGGGACTCGAATTTCCCATCGTTTTTTTGGTCGGAGCCGAGGAAGGAATATTGCCCCACTCCCGCTCGATGGAAAGCGAGACACAGATCGAGGAAGAGCGGCGGCTGTTCTATGTCGGCGTGACTCGCGCCAAGCAGCGCGTCTACATTTCGCATGTGTTTCGCCGAGCGATGTATGGATATGGTGATTTGAGCCTGCGCTCCCGTTTCGTGGATGCCATCCCAGCGGCGCTGCTGGAGGAGATCAACGCGCGAACCGCGAACGCGTCATCGAACGGAACTCGCACCTTCTCGGGTACTGGGGTCACGACTCGGAACATCGTCACCGACGTTCCCGCCCTCTCGCTCACGCCGCTCACGGTCGGTGCCCGCGTCTTCCACGACCGCTTCGGAGACGGCGTCGTGCTTCAGGTGCGGTCGATCAGCGACGACCAAGAAGTCACGGTCGAGTTCAAGCGACACGGACAAAAACGACTAATGGCGAGCCTGGCAAACCTGCGCGCTGAGTGATCGTCACGAGCCTGACTCCATTGAGCTCAGCACTGCAAAAGTGTGATAGCGCGCGACGAGCGTCGACAATTACCGAACGGGCAAGGAAGAGCATCTCGAAAGGAGCCGAGCAGAATGGATAGTCATCGCTGGGTATATCTCTTCCGTGATGGAAACGCGAACATGCGTGACCTGTTGGGAGGCAAGGGCGCCAACCTCGCCGAGATGACCAATGTCGGACTGCCGGTTCCGCCGGGATTCTCCATTACCACCGAGGCCTGCAATACCTTTCTGAGCGCAGGCGAGAAATTCCCCGACGGAATGTGGGATCAGGTGTCGGCCAGCCTCAAGGACGTCGAGCAGGCAATGGGCAGGCGCTTCGGCGAGGCTTCGAACCCGCTTCTTTTCTCAGTTCGTTCCGGCGCTCGGTTCTCGATGCCCGGCATGATGGATACGATCCTCAACCTGGGACTCAACGACACGACGGTGCGCGGGCTGGCCGCGCAGGCCGATCCCCGCTTCGCCTACGACTGCTACCGGCGCCTGGTCCAGATGTTCGCCAAGGTTGTGCTCAACGTCGAATCCGACCTCTTCGAGGACATCATCGATGAGCACAAGCGACGTTTGCGCATCGAGCAAGACTTCGAGATTCCGGCTGAAAACCTGAAGCAGATGGTCAGTGAGTTCAAGGCTATCGTAAAGCGAGAGAGCGGTCAGTCATTCCCCGACGATCCGTGGGAGCAGCTTCGATTCGCCGTCACCGCTGTCTTCAAATCCTGGAACAACCGGCGCGCCATCAACTATCGCAACGCCAACAGCATCCCGCACAATCTCGGCACCGCCGTCAACATTCAGACGATGGTCTACGGCAACATGGGACCGGATTGCGCCACCGGCGTCGCCTTCACGCGCAACCCAGCCACCGGTGAAAAGAAGCTGTTCGGTGAGTTCCTGACCAACGCCCAGGGCGAAGACGTGGTCGCCGGTGTGCGCACGCCACAAGAGATTCAGACCATGGCCGACGATCCGGCCCTGAAGACGGCCTACGATCAACTGCAGGGTATTGCGGATCAACTCGAACAGCACTACCGCGAGATGCAGGACCTGGAATTCACCATCCAGAACGGCACGTTGTACATGCTACAAACCCGAACCGGGAAACGGACCGGACAGGCGGCAGTGACGGTGGCAGTCGACATGGCCGAGGAAGGATTGATCACACAGACCGAGGCGGTCCAGCGCGTCGAGCCGGATCATCTCGATCAACTCTTGCATCCGACCATCGACGCCAACCAGAAGCGGACAGTGCTGGCCCAGGGTCTGCCCGCCAGCCCCGGCGCCGCCAGCGGCCGGGTCGTCTTCGATGCCGACGAGGCGAAGACTCGCGGCGAGAGTGGTGAACCGGTCATTCTCGTGCGCACCGAGACATCGCCGGAAGATTTCCACGGCATGCTCGTCGCCAGGGCGATCCTCACGGCGCGCGGCGGCATGACGTCGCATGCGGCGGTAGTGGCTCGTGGCATGGGTAAGCCGGCCGTCGTCGGCTGCACCGCGCTCAACGTCAATTACGCGGAGCAGTTGATCTCGGTCAACGGGTCGATCGTTAAGAAGGGCGACTTTATCACCATCGACGGCTCGACGGGCGAGGTCATGCTCGGTGAGATTCCGACCATCCAGCCACAGGTCGGCGGCAACGTCTCGACGCTTCTCTCCTGGGCCGATCGCGCGCGACGGCTCGGGGTACGCGCCAATGCCGACACGCCGCAGGACGCCGAGAAGGCACGTGAGCTTGGCGCCGAAGGAATCGGGCTCACCCGGACCGAGCACATGTTCTTCGAGGGAGACCGCATCCTGGCGATGCGCGAGATGATCATCGCCTCGACCGACGAAGAGCGGCGCGCGGCGTTGGCGAAGCTAGAGCCGATGCAGAAACAGGATTTCATCGGCATCTTCAAGGCGATGGACGGCTACCCGGTGACGATTCGCACGCTCGATCCACCGTTGCACGAATTCTTGCCGCACACGGACAATGAAATCGAGGATCTGGCCAAAGAGCTGGACGTCGACCCGGCCTTTATCAAAAACAAGGTGACCGCGCTGGCGGAAGCAAACCCGATGCTCGGTCATCGCGGGTGCCGCCTGGGAATCACTGCGCCGGAGATCACCGAGATGCAGGCACGGGCCATCATCAGCGCCGCGCTCGAATGCTCAGCACGGGGGATCACGGTGTATCCCGAGATCATGATTCCGCTCGTTGGCGACGTGCGCGAGCTCCGGTTGCAGCGCGAGGTTGTCGACACGAGTGGCGGAGCAGCTCTTCGCTGAGGCAGGGCGCAAGATTCCGTACTCGGTCGGAACGATGATCGAGCTGCCGCGCGCGTCGCTCACCGCCGACGAAATCGCTGAGGAGGCCGAGTTCTTCAGCTTCGGCACCAACGACCTGACTCAGACCGCCTTCGGCATGAGCCGCGACGACTCCGGCCGCTTCCTCCCCTTCTACGTCGAGAAGGGTATCCTCGACGCCGATCCGTTCCAGACAATCGATCGTAAGGGTGTCGGCGCCCTCATCGAAATCGCGACCGAACGAGGGCGAAAGACGCGACCCGACATCAAGCTCGGCATCTGCGGCGAGCATGGCGGGGATCCGGCGAGCGTACAGTTCTGCCACGAAGCTGGCTTGAACTACGTCAGCTGCTCACCGTACCGCGTCCCGATCGCCCGCCTTTCGGCAGCTCACGCCGCGCTCGGCGAACAGGACAAGGACAAATAATCGCTGCCAGTCAAGCGGTCTGAGCGACAACCGGGAGGCGTACGACCTCCCGGTTTCTCTTTGAGGAGCGGGCTGATAAGCAACCGGTCGCGGCTACAGTGGCGCGCTGCAGAGGACGGTGATCAGCCGTAGCACACGATACATCGACGGCATGTCATCTCGCGTGAATCGAACAGTGCGACCATCGACGCGCTCAGCTCCGTCGATCATTTCCGCCAGATCAGCCAGCACCGGACGAGCCAGCTCGATTTCGGCGGTCACGGGTGTGGCAACGCGCAACGGCTCAACGGCGGGTGGTTCGCGGACCGCACGCGCAGCGGCCGCCTGAAGGCGCTGCCGCGCCATCGCCGGACTCAGGCTCTCCGACGACAGGTGCGCGAAACTCTCCTTCACCTGCACGGTGATGATCTCATCCCCAAACAGGTCATGCGCTTCGGCATTGACCGTCTGATCTCCTGAGACCAACAGCACCGGCACATCGTAGGCTCCAGCGACGGCCGCGTTCAGGCCGAGCTCGCCCATCGACCTCCCGTTGATGCGGACGTCCAGAATGGTTCCGGTGAAGGTGTGACTGAGTACCGACTCACCGGTTCCGGCCTTTCCGTGGACGCCAATGAACATGGCGGCGTCGTACCCGCGCTCGATGCCATGTACCATGCCGTACACGCGCGGCTTCCCGCGGCTGAGCGTCGCCTGCTCGTGAAGCAGCTCAGGGATGATGTTGCGATACGGACCGTGGACATCGACCACCGTCACCTCCGCCGCGGGATCCGCCTCGAGGATTCCGGCGACCACCGCCGAAGCCTCCGCCGTCATCAACCGGCGGGCTCGCTCGTATTCCGGGTTGCCCTGTGAGCCCTCCTCTGAGTGGACGACCCCCGCGATTCCCTCTATGTCGACCGTGACGTAGATGCGCATCGGCTCTTCCCTTCCTGGTTCAGCGATCGAGTCAGCGGTGCCCGACCCTAATCCAGGACGCTAGCAGCGATCGCATGCGTTGAGAAGAGGTGGAACACGGCTGCGAAAGAGATTCGATCGACTCGACGTGACGCCGGGGCTTGAACGCGAGCCCGCCTTCCAGCGGGATCGGCTCCAATACGCACTTCAGCCGAGAGACGCCATCGTCGAAGATTCCGCCACTGGGAGCTATCACGACGCCATGGTTCGGGCGGCACGTTCCGCAAAATTCAACAACTCCAGTCATGCCCGTAATATCACGTAGCTCCTCTCGCCGTTGCCGCGTTTCACCGCAAGTACACGACCGGTGCCTCTTGACATGCGTGCCTTGGCTCAACCACAGTAGCTGCACGCGACGAAAAATTTGGCCATCGTTCATCGCACAGGAGGTAACGTCATGACAGCTCCGCGGCAAGACATCCTGGTGCCGATTTTCCCTTTCTGGACCCCCAACACGCCTGATCTCGGCTGTTTCGTCAGTCAGAAACACGGGTTTCAACAGGACTCGACATTTCTGTGGGCCGAGTTCGCCCCCTGGACGACACAGGACGGCATCTTGCCCCACCAGTGCTATTTCCGGGTGAAATGTGGCAAGGCGGCCTTCTTCGAACGAATCAAGGTCACGATGCGACTGGACTTCGATCCGCTCATCTACGCCGGAATCGACCCCGACTGGGTGCTCGGTGGTGACTTTCGACCATACCCGTCGGATTGGTTCAAGTTCCCACCGCAGAAGGGCAATATGACCTACTGGTTCCGCGGGGACTATCGCAATCCCACGCAATCTAACTGGGTCACGGACGCGGCCGTCGGACACAGCTTCGACATCTACGACAACGGCACGCTAAGCACGGTCCAGTGGGACGATACCGGCGGCGATCTGGACTTCAACGACATCATCCTGGAGGTGGCAATTGTTTTTCGCCATGCCTACTTCGGGGTATTCGAGCCGGTGGCACAGGCGCGCGAGGCCGACGTGCAGCGGTTCGTGCAGGACCAACTCCCGAAGCTTCGACCCGACGACAGACCCCCGGAATCGCTGACGCGGGGAGACTGAGCGCGGCCACGGCTGGCTGCATCCCGTGCGTTCAGCTGAGGCACCGTCCTAACCGGCGTCCGGAACCAACAAGAACAGAGTCGCCTGCCTCGACGACTAGTCGTCGAAGCAGGCGACGTCGTGATTCCTGATCGAACGCGCCCAGTGATTGACGCGCATCCCGAACTCTGAGCTACAGGTGAAAATCGACCGTGTAGTCCACATCTTCCACGCTTGCAGTGCTACAGGTCTTCTCCACCTTGATATAGACGGTTGTATTGTCGCTGTAGCTTCCCGATCCGCTGGTGATCGTCGCGAGCCCGGTTGCGTCGGTCGAGGCTGTAAACGTCGATCTGTCCGTTATCACGGTCAGCTTGTAGCACGTTGGGAAGCTGCTGTTGACCATCTGCAGCGTGAAACTGAGATCATCGAAGCACAGGCCACCGGTGGCGGCGACCTGATACCAGTCAGGAGCCGACCCTGTTACCGCGTCAAAACCGATCAACAGCTGGGTTCTCGTGAACTCTACGGTCTGACACGAGCTTCCCATCAATATGCTGGGTAGTGCCATCGAAACAGCCCATCGACGTGAGCTTCAATGCCATCGCCTGCACGTGATTGCCCAATGGTGCATCGACGCTTTCACAGCCATCAGCCGGGTCCCCGTTGACGTCGTAGGACTCGCCCTGGCAGCTGAACGTGCACGTGCCACTGATACAGGTGACGTTCGTGTTGGGTTGCTGATACCCCGGGCAGACGTTGCCGCACGAACCGCAGTTGAGAACGTCGAATTGGGTATCGATACACTGTCCGTTACATGCTGACTAACCGGGGCCGCAATCGCACACACCGGCGACGCAGTTCACGCCTGTCGGACAAACGTTGCCGCACGAGCCGCAGTTTTGAGCGTCCTGATCAAGCTCGGTGCACGCACCTCCGCAGCACGACTCATTCTCCAGACAACCCGTCTCCGCGCAAAGGCGCGTCCGTGCCAGAAGTTCGTCCACACAAGACTGAACGCCACCGTGACTGCGTCGGGATTGCGCAACGCACTCACTGAATGCGGCTTCAGCTCGACGCCTGCACGTCGCTTGGCTGCATTCACTGGCCGCCGACGCTGGCGTGGCCCGAATCGATCGCCCAACGGTCGCCGCTAGGACACCTACGAGCAATCCTTTGAAAACCTGGCGGCGCGAAGTGGCCCCACCGAGTGTTCGCGTGAGATCGTCGAATCGCCAATCTTGCATACACGCTCCTTCCGTTCGCTTTGGGCTATTGCACGATCTATCCGCACGTTCAGCATCAGCAGCGCGACCAACGTGGCGCTGAGCTAGAGATTTCGACGGCAGTCGAGTTGTGCTGCACGTATCGTAATTAAGTCGCGTACAAACGCAATAGGCGAACAAAAACTGCTCGGCTTCTCGCGCGTGCGGTCTCCCGCCCACGTGTTCTTGCACACGGGCAGCGACTACTGAATTGAGTGTGGAGATGTTCGACGAAGGTGGGGGAAGAGGGACTCGAACCCTCACGCCTTGCGGCACATGATCCTAAGTCATGCTCGTCTGCCAATTTCGACATTCCCCCGAGAGAGAAAGTCTACACCCATCGGACTCGCGATTTTACCAGCGACACCCGGCGTAGCTGTCATTCGCGTCCGGCCAACGATTGTACATGCTGTCCGATGCAGCGGCTCACGAATCGTGCGAGCGCCGTTTCGCGGCTTGTCGATCGGGTCACCATCCAAACGAGCTCAACCGCTGCGCGCCCAACAAGCGGAGCTCGACCTTGAATGGATCCGGGTTAGCCGGGTGATACTCGAAGACGGCGCGCTCGAAGTACTGCATCGTCATGCCGGTCGCCGGATCGGTGAATTCCTCAGAGATCGGATAGCCGAACAGGGCCAGGCTCTCGCGGAACGAGATCCCCGGATCGCCGAAATCGAGGCCGTGAGATTGCCAATACTCCTTGAAACCGAAACAGACGCGGTGACCGGTTTCGGGCATGAAGGTGCAGTTGGCGTCACTGGGTGTGTTCGCTGGAAGCGGCACGAAGGCGGCTTGACCGACGCGTCCCGCGAATGTGGCCGATTCGGAGCCGAGCAGGCCCGCGGTCGTGGCTGCTTCCACGCCGAGCAGTCCCAGCTCGGTTTCGTACGGAGTTCCGGCAAACTCGGGATGATACTCGAAGCGCTGCCGCTCCAGATACTGCACGGTCAGGCCGTGCTGGGTGAACTCCTCGGTCAGCGGATAGCCAAAGACCGGCAGCCCGCCCGATCGCTCCCAGAACTGTTTGAAGCCTGAGGCGAGATAGTGGCTGGTCTCCGGAAAGTAGAACCAGTTCGGGCTCGTCGTTCCGGGATCGGGTCGCGGCGCGCTTGGAAGCAGTTCACCGATGCTCCGAGTCTTGACTGTGTAGGACGACGAATAAGGCGGAGCTGAAACCCAGGCAACGGTGCCGCCATCAGTGCGAGGCGCGAAATTGGCGTTGCCGTCGGCAACGGCGACAAACATGCTGTCGGTGCCGATGTCATAGGCATTGACGTCCTGCTGGACCTGCCCAACCTGTGAATTCCAGAAGACGTATCGTCCATCGATTGTTGGCGATCCGCCGGCGCCGATGACGCGATCGCCGGGCGGGTTGTCAACGCTCACCAGATGCACCTGTCCGGCAGCGGCGTAGGCGACGACGTATCCACTGATGTCGTATCCGGACAAATAGTTGCCGCTTCCTGATCCGGCAGCGATCTGCTGTGGAACCTGGCCAATCTGTGCGGTCCAGAGTTGCCAATTCGCCTCGGGCGTACCAACCGCGCCGAATTGCAGGCTCCAGACCACGCGATCACCGGAGATTTCCGGTCGCCCGACTTCGC
This sequence comes from uncultured Chloroflexia bacterium, assembly GCA_963725815.1. GTDB lineage: Bacteria > Chloroflexota > Chloroflexia > Thermomicrobiales > Thermomicrobiaceae > CALAGB01. Next base: position 31,565 of record CAVSAD010000019.1, on the reverse strand, counting down.
TCGCGTCGCTGGGTGCGATGGCAACAATGGACGGTGGGGCGTCCGTCGACAGATCCATCGACATGACCGCCACCACGGGGGTGGCACCGCTGCCGTCCCCATTGATCCAGACCAGCCTGTTTCCGGAAATCGACGGTTGAGTCTGCTGGCCCGCGATTTCGGGGAGATTCAGCGCGGTCCCGGTCGAGATGCTCTCCCCGCCGAGATGCGATCCGGTCGCGACCGTAGATCTGCCAGACGATGCGGTCGCCCGAGACGTCCGAGTAACCCACGTTCTCTGCGATCGCGCGAGCCTGGCTGTCTCCAATCGTTTGAGCGTAGAGCGTGGACGTGTAGTAGCTGTAGATCCAGACGACGGTGTGCCCATCGGTTCGGAGTGAGGAGATCGAGGGCGGCACCGCGCCGGCGGGAGGAGCCATGATCATCGCTGGGATGAGTGCGCTCAGAACGAGCGCGATCGGAGCGATGAACCGCGTCAGCCACGTCCTCATGTCGCCCCTCCTACGCCCGTACGACGTCGTCAAATTGTGAAGCGCCGGTGGCACTTGGCGTCGCGAGCATTGCACCTACACCTGGATAACGGGCGAGATCGTCGCTGGTGATGTCTCCGACGTCACTCAATGTGTCTGAGACGAACGGAGCAATACGGTGGAACGAAATTTGCGCGTCACGAGTTATGTTTGGAGATGGCCATTCGTCCCGATAGCAGCAGGAACACGGCCATGGACTATAAGATCATCGCGGAAAGCACAGTTCACTCCGAGCGGCGACTGCTGATCGGGCGTGAAGGTCGTGGCTACATTCAGCTCGATGCGAGTTCCAAGCCGATCGCGGTGCCGGAGCGGGATTTCGCGCGGCTGCGCTCGATGAGGCATTACCGCCCTGTCCGGCGCTCGCGGGCAACCGCGCGGCCCGCTGTGCTGTCCCGACAGATTGCCGACTAGCGTCCTCTCGCCAGAGAAACACTCGAGGGAATAGAAGGCGGGCTCCTGAATTCGGGAGCCCGCCTTCATGTTTACACTTCTTTACACTTCAGTCCATGAAGCGCCGGGGTCGTGACAACGGCACTCCGCTGACGACAGAGGCACGGTTATGACGAGTATTTACGCTCCGCAGCCGCAGCCCTGAGCCGTGCCACCATTTTCGCCCGTGTCGAACGAATGGCCACACGCGCAGCTCGCGACGGCGTTCGGGTTGTGGACGGTAAACCCACCACCCATGAGGCTGTTTACGTAGTCGATCTCCGAACCTCCGAGGTACATCGCGCTGAACTGATCGACCAGCACCTTCATGCCCTCTTGCTCGATGACATGATCGTCTTCTTCAGCTACGTCCTCGACGGTCATTCCGTAGCTCAACCCGGAGCAGCCACCAGGCGAAACAAAGACGCGCAGCATCGCATCCGGCGTTCCCTGCTCGTCCAGATAATCGCGAAGCTGTGCGACCGCCTCCGACGTGAGCGAAATCATTGGCTCTGCTGCGACACTCATGGATGTTTCCCTTCAGTTTTCGTCGAATTCCGTGCCTCGACGATGGAAATGCCTTTTTCAACCAAGGCATGTAGAAATGATACCGCTGGTGTCCAGGGTGTCAACCCGGACTAACCTTCGCTGTCGTCACACTACAATTTTCCCACGCGGGCGGCATGGCGGTCAAGGATGGCACGGATTCCCTGCAACTGCTCCCGCAGCTTATTCCGGTCTCTGGCGTATTCCAGAATGACGGCCCGCGGCTCGCACTGCTTCAATGTCCATTCGAGCAACAGGCAGTCGCGTTCTACCAACTCGAAATGCCCGTCATCCAAACGCGACTCCACTTGCCGCGGGCTACTCACGTGAATCTCGATCACCCGCTCCAGAGGCAGCCGGCTGGCGTAGTCTTCGGGACTGTATCCGAGCCAGTCGGCGCTCACCTGCAAATGCGCCAGATCCAACAGCACCCAGCAACCGGTCGCGCTCACCACTTCCGCAATGAACTCGGGAACGCAGACGTGCTCGTAGGCACCTTCAGGGCAGTAGTCCAGGTTCTCGATCAGCACTGGAACGTCAAGGTGCCGCTGAGCGTAGCCGACGGCATCGACCATCCGCTCAAGGCACGTTCCACGATCGAGCACGGGCGACTCCGGAAGCATGTGATCGCGAAACGTCACTCGCTCCGCGCTGAATCCAAGATGGAGACTGAACCAGGGTGACCCCGTCAGGGCGATGGAGCGCTGACAGCGCTCGATCCAACTGTCATCGAGCGCGTTCGGCGTCGCGAGACTGAAGTCGAGATCAAGATTGTGTAACAACCGGCGCGCGGATTGCTGACCGCGCTCCAGGTCCCACCCCGCCACCTCGACGATGTCGACAAGATCAACGGCCACGTCAGAGATGGAAGACCATTTGACACCGAGGAGAGTCATCGATGCCTCGCCACTTCGGGAATCGGCCCAGTTAAACCGAGTGGACGCCTGACCGAGCCCGGCGTCCTCTCCTCCCGAAATCGAGGCTCTCGCGAGATCATGCACTCAGCTTGGCAAGCGTCAGCTCGCGAATATGACCGGACATCTCACCGGTGGAGACTGACTTCTCCCCGGCGGTCGCGATGTCGGCGGTGCGCATCCCCTCTTTGAGGGCTTGTCCGACCGCGGCTTCAATCGCGTCCGCCAGATGCCCAAGCTCGAAGGAAAATCGCAACATCATCGCGGCGCTGAGTATCGCGCCGATCGGATTGGCAATGCCTTTGCCGGCGATATCCGGCGCCGAGCCATGGATAGGCTCGTACATTCCGAATAGGGCCGCAGTCGTGCCTTCGCGCACCGGCGGTTCGCCGTTGAGGCTGGCCGAGGGGAGCATCCCGAGCGAACCAGCCAGCACCGCGGCTTCGTCGCTCAGCACGTCGCCGAACAGGTTCTCCATCACCATGACGTCAAAGTCCCCCGGCCGGCTGATCAATCGCATGGCACAGGAGTCGACCAACGCATGATCGAACGCCACGTCTGGATAGCGCGTTGACACCTCGATGGCAACTTCGCGCCAGAGCTGCGACGTATTGAGCACGTTGGCCTTGTCGACGCTGGTGACGTGCTTCTTGCGCGAACGAGCCAGTCGAAATGCCAGATCGACAATTCGTTCGATCTCGAATTCGTGATACGGGAGTGTGTCGACGGCGTGACGACCGGTCTCGTCCTTCATGCGGGCGGAAGGCTGTCCGAAATAGAGTCCTCCGGTGAGCTCGCGCACCACCATCAGATCCGAGCCACGGACGATTTCCGGCTTTAGGGGCGAGTTATTGGCCAGTGCATCGAAAACCTTCACGGGACGCAGGTTGGCAAACAAGCCAAGCGATTTGCGCAAGCCCAGGAGTCCCGCCTCTGGACGCTCGGCCTTACCCAGGTGGTCCCACTTTGGTCCTCCAACAGCGCCCAGCAACACGGCGTCGGATTGACGAGCAGCTTCCACGTCGACCGCACGCATCGGCACACCGTGCGCGTCGATGGCAGCACCGCCGATCATCGCCTCGCCGAACTCGAACGCCACCCCGGCGGGAGGTGCAATCGTCTCGAGCAGCGCTCGCGCTTCGGCCACAACTTCCGGGCCAACTCCGTCGCCACCAAGGAGGAGGATCTTGAAGGTGGGATCGCTCATGACGCCTGCTGCTTCGCTTTGACGCGCTGCGCGACCGCGTTCATCAACCCACCGGCGTCGATGATTTGCTGTACGTATTCTGGATACGGTTTCGTCGGGTACGTGTCTCCGGTTCGCACGTTGAGCACGCCGCCTTCGTCCGTGTCAACTTCGAGAATATCGCCGTCTTCGGTCGCCTGGCAGGCCTCCGGGGATTCGACCACGGCCAGTCCGATGTTGATGGCGTTGCGATAGAAGATGCGCGCGAACGATTCGGCGACGACCACCTTCACGCCGGCCGCCTTGATCGCGATTGGTGCATGCTCGCGCGATGATCCGCACCCAAAGTTCTTGCCAGCCACGATGATGTCGCCCGGCTTCACTTTCCCGGCAAATTCCGGATCGATATCTTCCATCACGTGCTCGGCCAGTTCGTCCGGATCGAACGTCACGAGATAGCGTGCCGGGATGATGACGTCAGTGTCCACGTCATCTCCGAACTTCCAGACCTTCCCTCGAACCTGCATCCATCTACTCCTTTGTCTGCCGCCCTCACCCCCGGCCCCTCTCCCAATCTTAGGAGAGGGGAGACAGTCTAGCGGAGAGCACATCCATACCCTCGTTCGTCGTACGTGCCCCTTCTCCCAATGCTGGGAGAAGGAATCAGGGGATGGGGTCTGTTTTCCCTACAACGCGTCGGGCGAGGCCACGCGCCCGAGGATCGCGCTGGCGGCGGCGACTTGTGGCCCCGCCAGGATAATCTCTGCCTCACGGTGCCCCATGCGCCCTCGAAAGTTGCGGTTCGTCGTTGAGACGCAGCGTTCGCCTTTGGCGATGACGCCCATATAACCACCGAGGCACGGTCCGCACGTTGACGTCGAGAAGATGGCGCCAGCGTCCATGAAGATATCGGCCAGTCCTTCTTTGGTCGCCTGCTTGGCGACTTCCTGGCTGCCAGGAATGACGATGCAGCGCACGTCGGGATGCACCTGGCGACCCTTGAGAATACGGGCGACGTCGCGCAGGTCGCTCAATCGGCCGTTCGTGCAGGATCCAATGACCACCTGGTGAATCATCATGTCGCCCACTTCGTCGGCCGCATGCACGTTTGACGGCAGATGCGGCAGCGCCACGAGCGGCTTCAGGTTCGAGACGTCGAACTCGATTACCTGCTCGTAATTCGCATCCGCGTCGCTCTCGACCGGCTCGTACGGGTTGTTGGTGACAGCCGCCAACCATTCGCGTGTCTTCTCGTCGAAGCCGAAGATGCCACTCTTGGCGCCCGCCTCGATCGCCATATTGGCCATCGTAATGCGCTGATCCATCTCGAGATTGTCGATGACCGGACCCGTGAATTCCATCGCGCAATTGAGCGCACCGTCCACCCCAATTTGTCCGATAGTGTAGAGGATCAGATCCTTCCCGCCGACGCCTTTTGGCAGCGTCCCGTTATAGATGAACTTGATGGTCGGAGGAACCCGAACCCAGGTCGTACCGAGCGCCATGGAGGCGGCGATGTCGGTTGAGCCCATGCCGGTCGAGAAGGCATTGAAGGCGCCATAGGTGCAGGTGTGCGAATCGGCGCCGATGATCACCTGACCGGGCAAGGTCAGGCCGTTCTCCGGGAGGACGACGTGCTCGATGCCCGCCCGGCCAATCTCGAAGTAGAGTGTTCCCTGCTCGCGCGCGAACTCGCGCATAACCTTCGCCTGCTCGGCCGCCTTGATGTCCTTGGCCGGAACGAAGTGATCCGGCACGAAGACGACCTTGTTGGGATCGAACACCTTATCGAGGCCGGTCTTCTTGAACTCGGCAATCGAGATCGGCGCGGTGATGTCGTTAGTCATAACGAGGTCGACGTCGATCTCGACGATCTCTCCCGGCGTGACGCTCGGCTGGTGCGCGGCACGAGCCAGGATCTTCTCGGTCATCGTGAGTCCCATAATTAGGCCGTTACCTCCGCTGTCACTGTTCCGCGATTCAGCGCCATGACGTAGGCGCGAACACTTGCCTCTACGATATCGGTGGCGACTCCGCGCCCATTATAGACGTGTTCGCCGCAGCGGACGCGCACGCTAACTTCACCCTGAGCATCCTCACCCGGCGTGACCGCGTCGATATGGAAGGACTCAAGCTCGCAGCCACCCGGTACGAGTTTGTCAATGGCCGTGAACAGTGCATCGATCTGCCCATTGCCGTTCGCCGACGCCTCGCGATCCACCCCATCGATACGCACCTTCACCCAGGCTTCGGCCTGGCCGTCGTTGCCGGAATGAGCCCGCCAGCCGGAGAGCACGTAGTAGTCGGGCGCGCTCTGAAGGTCCTCCTCGATGATGGCGATGATGTCCGCGTTGGTCACGGTCTTCTTGCGATCGGAGAGTTCAATGAAGCGCTTGTAGAGTTCGTCGATCTTCTCCTTTGGGATACCGTCGTACCCGAGTTCATTCAGACGCGCGGTGAACCCGGCCCGTCCCGAGTGCTTTCCGAGTACCAGACGGCTCATCTCCCAACCGACCGACTGCGGCGTCATGATCTCGTAGGTGTCGCGATGTTTGAGCATCCCGTCCTGATGAATTCCGGCTTCATGCGCGAATGCATTCGCCCCGACGATCGCTTTGTTCGGCTGCACGACGATGCCCGTCAAATGACTGACGAGTTTGCTGGTTGGAACCAGTTGCTTCGTCTCAATTCGCGGCAGGATGCTTCCGTAGAAATCTTTGCGCGTGTGGAGCGCCATGACGACTTCTTCGAGCGAGGTATTTCCCGCCCGCTCTCCGATGCCGTTGATCGTCACTTCGATTTGTCGGGCTCCAGCCGCAATGGCGGAAAGCGTGTTCGCGGTTGCGAGGCCGAGATCGTTGTGGCAGTGGACGCTCAGAACGATGTTATCGATGCCCGGCACGTTCGCTTTGACATGCTCGATCAACTGAGCGTATTCGTGGGGCGTCGTGTAGCCTACCGTGTCGGGCAGGTTGATCGTCGTCGCGCCGGCACTGATCGTAGCGGCGACGATACGGCAGAGAAAGTCCCAGTCACTGCGCGTTGCGTCCTCGGCCGAGAACTCGACGTCGTCGAGATACCCTTTCGCCCGCGACACCGCCGCGACCGCTGCTTCGATGACCTCATCGGGGGTTTTGCGCAGCTTGTACTTCATATGTACCGGCGATGTGGCGATGAACGTGTGAATCCGGGCGGATTCAGCGTCACGCACACCCTCCCAGGCCGTGTCCACGTCATGGTGATTGGCACGAGCCAACCCACAGATGGTAACCCCCTTGACCTCGCGAGCGATTATCTTGACCGCTTGCAGGTCGCCAGGCGACGCAGCCGGGAAACCAGCCTCCATCACGTCGATGCCCAGCTTGGCCAGCTGCCGCGCCGTCTCGAGCTTCTCGGGGCTCGTCATGGTGGCGCCCGGCGATTGCTCTCCGTCGCGCAACGTCGTATCGAAAACGATCAGTCGATCGTTCATGGCTTGTAGGCTCCTCCGGTAGTCCGACCAACAAAAAAGCGACCCGCTAGTTGAGGGTCGCCTGCAATCGCCGGTCGCAAAAGGACTCAAGACGTTCGTTCCCTCAACGCTCCTCTGGCCCCTCCTAGGGGCCGAATAAGGGTGAGCAACAGTGCCAACGCCAGATTCGTATGTCGTGTCGCCACTCGAATCATCATCATTCCAAACACAAAAAAGCCCGTCCCAACAGGGACGGGATCAACCCGCGGTACCACCCTCATTGACCACAGCGACGAAGCGCGCAGTCCTCTCGGAGCGATGTAACGGTCGCAAACCGGTCGGGGCTACTGTGCTGTTCACCCCAACGGCTCCGGGACGAGTTCGCACGCTACCTCGTTACCGGGCTCACACCAGCTTCCCGGCTCGCTGCAACAGGTGACGAACTATTACTTCCCATCAGCGCCTTTTCAGACTTGGGGTACTCTAGCAGACCGGGACCACGCCTGTCAACGAGAATCCAGAGCCGGGAGGAGGGAATTATTGGGCTTGCACCAGGAATGAGGTTGACAGCCTATTCGTACGGCGTTAATGTAGAAGGGCGTTTGGGACTCGCCATTCTAGATACCGATAAGACAAGGAGGCTCGGTGTTCCGAGTGCTTGAGGGTGCGAATCTGGTGCGCACCGGCTCATGGCACGCGATCCGGCATCATAGACTGACCCAGTCAAGGGAAATAGGGCCTGGCCGAACCGGCTAGAGCTCTAGTTGGGATTTACACGTCATCTCCGGACAATACGTGCCGTAGACAGGAGGGGACCATGTTCGGGTCGTTTGCCCGTCGGATGCTGTTTGTGGTGCTCATGGCACTACCGCCGCTCGCAATTGTATTCCCGGTGGCCGCCGCCGCCACGCCGTGCGCCGATCTGGCGATCAGTAACTTCTCGATTTCTCCGTCTTCGCCGATCGCCGGACAGGCCGCCCAGATTAGTATCACGGTAACGAACCAGGGGACGTGTTCCACCAATACGAGCTTCGTCGTTCAGTGGAAGCAGTCGCAGTTCTCCGCGACCGGCCCGTCCACGAGTGTTGGACCGCTGGCGGCAGGCGCTTCGGCGACTGCAAATCTCACCTACACGTTCGCGAGCGCCGGCAATTACCTGACGCTCGTGAATGTTGACACCAACCACGCGATCCCGGAAACGAACGAGGTCAACAACCTCGCGATCTATTCCGTGACCGTGCAGAAGGCCACCACTGACCTGGTCGTTCTCGCGCTCAACATCAATCCGAACCCGGCAGCGCAGGGTTTGAACACCAATGCAACGGTCGTGGTTTACAACAACGGCAACACCGCTGCAGGTCCATTCCAGGTTGCCTGGCGGCCGACGCTGTCCACACCTCCACTGACCCAGTCCGTAGCGGGCCTGGCTGCCGGAGCGGGACTGCCGTTGTTCTTCACGTACAACTACCCGGATCTCGGTAACTTCACCAGTTCCGCCACCGTCGATGCGACGCATCTCGTCGCGGAGACGAATGAGTTCAACAATACGCTCACCGAGCCGGTGACGGTCGAGCCGGCGCTGTCCGACCTGACGATTTCCAACATCGCGTTCAGCCCAGCGAGTCCGATCGCCGGGCAGAATGTCCAGGTGACGGTCACCGTCACGAACAATGGTTTCGTGTCGACCGGCGCCAATTTCGCCGTCCAGTGGAAACCAAGCCCACTCTCGCTTGGACTGGCACAGCAGATCGGTCCGCTCGCCGCGGGAGCGTCAACCAACGTCGTCTTCAACTACATCTATCCGAACGCCGGCACGTTCACGAGCACGGCGACGGCCGACGTCAACAACGTGATCACCGAACTGGATGAGACCAATAACAGTCTCGACGCCCCTGTCACGGTGCAGGGAGCGAATGTCGACCTGACGATCACGAATGTCGTCGTAACGCCGGGAACGCCGACTCAGGGGCAAACAGCGACGGTAGACGTGTATATCTCCAACCTGGGGAATGACGCCGCTGGACCGTTCGTCGTCTCCTGGAACCCGGACGCCAATGGACTGATCGTTCCAGGCGTCGGCACTCTGACCCAGCAAGTGAATTCGCTGGGCGCGGGCGCGAGCGCGGTCGTCACCTTCACCTTCCAGTACCCGCAGGCGGGTGCGTTCCACACCGTGGCGAACGTCGATGCGTTCAATACGATCTCCGAGACGAACGAGACCAACAACCTGTTCATCAAAGACATCACGGTGAACCCGGGTAACATCGACCTGATCATCACCCAGTTCGATATCAGCCCCGCGTCACCAAAACGATTCCAGCAGGTAACGGCGACCATCACCGTGAAGAACAACGGCGCATTGGCGACCGGATTCTTCAAGGTTCAGTGGAAGCTATCGAGCACCGACACGTCCGGTCCATCGACCTGGATCGCCGGTCTCAATCCTGGTGAATCGAAGACGGTTACCCTGAAGGGAATCTACTTCACGCCAGGCACATTCACGACGCAAGCCATCGTAGACTCGACCAACCTGGTGCCGGAGCCGGGCGGTGGCGAGAGCAACAACGTCTGGAACAAGACGATCGTCGTCCAGCCAACGACCTAGTCCAGGATCCCAGTGCAAACCAGCGGCAACCTTTTCAGGTTGCCGCTGGCGCACAACATCGCCGCCGCGATCGCCGTATGACGACTCCGGTCAGCAAGCCGGGATGAGGAGGGATTATGTTTCGGGCATTGGCCAGACGATTAATGCTCGTCACTGTAATGGTCTTTGTGCCACTCTTTTCGACGATAGCGACGCTGAGCCCGGCCGCAGCCGCGCTTACCTGCGCCGACTTGATTGTTAGCGACATCACGGTAACCCCGAGCAGTCCCGTCGTGAACCAAAACGCCAATATCGCGGTAACCGTCACGAACCAGGGCACGTGTGCCACTACCGGGTTCGTGGTTCAGTGGAAGTCAGGACAGCTCGCGCCAACCGGCCCCTCGGGCTCGGTCGCCTCACTGGGGGCGGGCGCGTCGACGACGCTGAACTTTACCTATGCTTTCCCGAACTCCGGCAACTTCCTCACCATCGCCACGGCCGACACCGGGAACGCAGTGCCTGAGAGCATCGAAACGAACAACATGGCCATCAAATCGGTGACCGTTCAGGACGCAACGACGGACCTGGTCATCACCAACGTCAGCTTCACGCCGGATCCGGCTGTTGCCACTGACGCGATGATTGCCACTGTCCACGTCGTGAACCAGGGCAACACGGCCGCTGGCGCGTTCCGTGTGAACTGGAGACCGAGCCTCTTCGGGCCGCTCCAGTCGCAGCAGATCAACAGCCTTGGGGCCGGCGCCGCGGTCGACGTGGTGTTCCCGTACACGTACTGGACCGCCGGTAACAACACGACAATCGCGACAGTGGATCCGTACAACACCGTCAAAGAGACTGATGAGACGAACAACACGTATGTGGCGCCATTGACGGTAGATCCGCCACTTCCTGATCTCACCATTCAGAATGTGACCATTGTTCCCGCAGTTCCCAATCGCGGGTCAGCCGGCACAACTGAAGGTCACGATTGCGAACGTCGGGCACCGCCCGGCTGGTAGCTTCCTGGTCAAATGGAAGCCAACCTTCCTGGCGGTTCCGCTGCAGACGATGGTAAACGGCCCGCTCGCGGTCGGCGCGACGACGGACGTGTATTTCAACTTCACGTACCAGTTCGCCGGAAGCTACACCGGCACGATCACGGCCGATAGCAGCAACTGGGTACGGGAGGTCAACGAGAACAACAATGACCTTCAGTACCAGGTGAACGTCGGCAAGTCGTTCGTTGATCTCACCATCACCGATTTCCACTACACGCCGGCGAATCCGTCGCAGGGCACCAACACACAGTTCAGTGTGACGGTGCAGAACCTCGGCAACACGGCGGCCGGCAACTTCGTGGTATCGGTCAATCCCGAGGCACTCGGAATCTCGACGCCGGGGCCGTTCACTCTCACCACGCAGGTCAGCGGACTGGCGGCTGGCGCGAGTCAGACGCTCACGTTCAATTTCCAGTATCCAGATTTCGGGAACTTCCGTGGAATCGCCAAGGTGGACGCCTTCAACAACGTCGCCGAGTCGAATGAAGCCAATAACACGGCGTTGGTGAACCTGGTCGTCGCACCCGCGAACATCGACCTGCGGATCGACAGCTTCGTGCTGACCACCGACCTGTGTGCGCAGGCAGTTCCGGCCGGCTGCTCCCCGATGAAGTACTGGAAGGGCAGCGCGGTCACGGCAGCCATCACGGTGCACAACTACGGCACGTACCCGGCCGGGAACTTCTCGGTCCAGTGGCTGCTCCACGACACGGATTCGTTCGGGCCGACCACGTCGCTCGCCGGGCTGCTGCCTGGACAGTCGACGACGGTCTACCTGACGAGCTCGTACCCGAAGGACGGTAGCTTCACCTCGACGGCCATCGCCGACGTCTTCAACCAGGTCGTTGAGCCGTGTGCGGGCTGTGAAACCAACAACACCGCGACGACGAATCTCACGGTGCTGCCGAGAGACACGTCGGTCGCCGTCGCGATAACCCAGTTCCACGTCTTCAACGACCTCGACGACGGACTCGCCGGTGCCGGCGAGTGGAACATGATGTTGGCCGCTCTCGTACCCGGCGCCACCTGTCACTTCAATCCGTTCGGTGGGGTCGATATCAACAGCTTCCAGTGCGCCAACTTCTACAAGAATCCGGATGGCGCAGGCGATCAGGGCGCCGGCCCAACGTTGAACCTGACGTTGACGGAGTTCATGCCGCTGGCGATCGCCATCACCGGTTGCGAAGACGACAGCACGGTACTCGCGACGTGCGAACCGTTTGACTTCCCTGGTTACACCCTCAAGATCTGGCTGCCTGGAGACTATCAGGTGGCCGGGTCGGTTCAACTCGCAGGCACCAAGGGTGATAGCCGCTGCTCCAACGGTGAGTGCTTCTACGCCGACGTCTCGGTCACGGTGACTGCCGGACCGCCGCCGCCGGCAAGCGTCGGCGTGGCGACGTCGAATCCGACCGTGCAAGATGCTCAAACCATGTCGATGGACTTGATCGACACGATCGAGAACGGCGGGCAACCGCCCGCGCCGTAGACATCGGCTGAGTGCAAAGATCCGAGAGAATGCGATGGCCCGGGGGTTGGATCCCCGGGCCATTTTCGTTGTCCGTCGCGGCCGGTGTTGCGACTCAGAGGTTAGGTGGCCGGTCTAACGGCCGGCTACTCAGCAAAGAGACTCTCGAGCGGACGTTCACCGGATAGCGGCACTCCGCCTCCAAACTGGAAGTACTCGTGGGCGGCGAACTCGCGCCGCAGATCCTCCGGTGCCTGGCTCAGCGGGCCACTCTCGTCGTACTGCGTTCCATGAGCTCGCATCGCGGCAATCTTGAGTTCGAGCATGTCGGCGACATCGGTGATCACGTCGAGCGCGTCGTCAGGCAAGCCCAGCTTTTCAAGGTCCAGCTCGTTGAAGACGCTCACGTCCACATCGTTCTCCTGGGCCTGCCCGAACATGCGCTTCATGAGCGAGCGCGGAAAACCAGCATAGAAAAGCCGGCCAGGATCGACCGGGGCACCGAGTTCCGGGAACCAGATGGGGTTACTTGCTGCCTTGAACGCTTCCGTAACGAACCGGTGCGCCGCGAGATGGTCCGGGTGGCCATAGCCGCCGCTCTCCTCAAACGTCACCACCGCGGCTGGACCGACCTCACGTAAGATCTTCACGATACGACCGGAGGCCTCCACCGGATCGGCATTCATGAATGCCCGTGGGTCCTCATTGCCCTCGGTTCCCGCCATGCCCGAGTCGCGGTAATCGAGAAACCGAACATCGTCGATACCCAACTGCCGGTAGGCGCGACGCAGCTCCTGCTCGCGGACGTCGCCGAGATTCTCCGGAGTGGCAAGCGCAGGATCGCGAATCTCACCCAGTTCACCACGAGTCGCGCAGACCGCCACCACCCGACCGTGCTGCGCATGTTTCGCCAGCGTGCCACCGGCGAGAAAGACTTCGTCGTCGGGATGGGCAAAGATTGCCACGATCGTGTTGCTGTTCAATTTGGCCAAATATCTCTCCTTCTTCCGTCAGTCACGCGATGCCCGCGCCCTAGCCTTGTGCCCCCGGGCGGTTCACGTCTCTCCGCGAGGGCCGCGACACGCGATCCGTGCCGCCTGCCCGCCGTTGGCCGCGCCCACCGTGCCCACGCGTCGAGCTCAATCGTCGTCGCTGGTTGAAGATTTCGTACAGCACGACACCGGTGGCGACCGCCAGGTTAAGCGAGTCGACTCGACCGACCATCGGCAGCCGCACCAGGGGATTACAGGCCCGTTGCAGATCCTCGGACAGACCGTGGCGCTCACTTCCCATTAACATCACGAGGGGTGACGGATAATCCACCTGTTGATAGTCAGACGTCGCGGCGGGTGAGGTTCCGGCGAGATGAAGACGGTTGCGCCGTGTCCATTGCAGGAGGTCGTCCGCTGTCGCGCGCACAATGTGTTGACTGAACACCGCGCCCATGCTGGCGCGTACCGCCGCGGGATCGAACGGATCGGTCGACTGACCCAACAGAATCACTCCAGTGCCTCCCACCGCGTCACAGGTGCGGAGAATGGTTCCCAGGTTGCCGGGATCGGCAACCGACTCCAGCCCAACCCACAGGTCGTTCGGCCCGGGAGCGATCTCGCGAAGAGACTCCAACCGTTGCCGGACGATGGCGGCGAAGCCTTGAGGGTGATCCCGCTCCGAAATCGAGGCAAAGACTTCTCCACTTACCAACAGCACCGCCGTGCCGCGCTTCTGCTGCTCTTCCAGCAGGCCAAGCGCGAACGGGCTACGTAACAGATCGGGGGCGACGATCAGTTCTTCAACGTCCACTCCGGTTTGGACAGCCTCGCTGACCGCGCGGATCCCCTCCACCAGGAAGGTTCCGGTACGATCACGCTCGGGTCGCGTTCGCAGTTTGCGAATTGACTTTATTCGCGTGTTGTTTCTGCTGGAAATCAGCTCCACCATCACGCCTGATCTCACCTCCAGATAGGCTGCAAGCACGTCAATCCATGATCCAGGGCCCGCGCCTCGATGATTGTAGCGATCGTTGGAAGCCACGGCGAACTTCAGGTAGGATCTACGCGAGCAGACGGCCAGCCTCACCGGCTCGAGCACCGACAGCTTGCATGCCCCGCCCCCGTAGTTCAGTGGATAGAACGGCGGCCTTCTAAGCCGCATGTCGCAGGTTCGAGTCCTGCCGGGGGTACCCCCTCAGATCCGTTCGTCGCCAGAGGACCCGCTTGAATTCCACCCGCCGCACAGATGCTGCGGCGGTCCTCGGCCGTGATACCGATTCGCACCGGATGCGCGGTCCGCGGCTCTCGACGGACCGATGGGGCACGTCAGCGTCAGTGACGGGCGCAAGCTTGAGCGAATCCGGCTGGCTCCAGGGTAAAATTGCATCTGGGCGCAACCGAGAACAGGCAACGAGACATCTCCACTTGCCTGCGATGCGCCGTCCTGGCGTCCGCGGCGCGAGGATCTTCCGTGTTCGATGGGGTGAACGACCTGAGAGTCATGCCTGGACGCGAGGAACGGGAGACTGGTGATGCATGCCTGGCAACGTGAGCTACGGGGAGATCCGATCCCCTGGTTGCTCGATCACGGCGATCCTGCGGTGCGACACATGGCGCTGCGGCTGATCCTCGATCGTGACGAGCACGATCCAGAGGTACGCGACGCGCGTCAGGCTGCCATGCAATCGAATCCAATTGCAGCCATCCTGGATAACCAGCAGCCGGCAAGGCTACTGGGTGAAACCGGGTGCTGGCTATGCGCCGAAATACACTGGAACGGTCTGGTCAGTCATCATTCTCGACCAACTTGGCGCCGACGGCGACGATCTCAGAGTCCGAAAGGCGTGTGAATACGTGCTGTCCAACACGCAGACGGAATCTGGTGGTTTCGGAGCATCTGGTCAGATCACCGGTCACCCACCACAATCGAGCGCCATCCATTGCCTCAACGGGAACCTGCTGCGTGCGCTGCTCGGGTTCGGCTGGCTGGACGATCCGCGAGTGGAGCGCGCCATCGACTGGCAGGCACGTTCGATCACGGGCGATGACTTTGACGGCTATTACCGCTCCGGCACCGCGGCGCCGGGTTTCGCCTGCGCCGCCAACGGTCGTCTCCCCTGTGGTTGGGGCGCAACGAAGGCAGTCCGGGCGCTGGCACGCATCCCAGCGGCGCAGCGCGCCACCCACGTTCAAAAAGCGCTGGACCAGGGCGCCGAGTTCCTGCTCAGTCGCGATCCAGCCGTCGCCGATTACCCAACGGATACGAAGGTCAGCTCCAGTTGGTTCAAGCTCGGGTTCCCGTCAGGATACGTGGCAGATGCTCTCCAGATCCTCGAATCGCTGGCGGACCTTGGCATGGCGAGCGACTCGCGGCTGTCAAACGCCGTCGAGTGGGTGCTTTCATTGCAGGATGATCAGGGGCGCTGGAAGAACCGCTATGCGTACAACGGCAAGATGTGGCTAGATATTGAGAAGCAAGGGGCTCCCAGCAAGTGGGTAACGCTCAGAGCATGCTACGTTCTCAAGCGAACGCTCGCATGATACGCAGACAACGAATGAGCGAGACGTGGAGGAATTCGTGCCGAAGGTGACCGTTCGCTATTTCGCATCGATTCGCGAAGCCATCGGCGAGCGCGCGCAAACCAGAGAGATCCCGGACCAATCCACGGCCGGAGAACTGATCGACGCGATCGTGAGCGATCACCCCACGATTGATGGTTTGCGGCGGGCGTCACGCATCATGGTCAATCACGAATATGCCGAGCGAGATCGAGTGCTCCACGACGGAGACGAAGTCGCCTTGATTCCTCCGGTTTCAGGCGGCTCGGGGGATTTCGAGATCACCGATCGACCGATCGACCTCCAAAACCTCTCTGATCGCGTCGCGAGCCCAAAGGCTGGAGCGATTGCGACGTTCGCGGGCACGGTGCGGGACAACGCCCGGGGACGCGGCGTTCAAGTGCTCGAGTATGAGGCCTATCCCGAAGCCGCCAAGAAGGCGCTGGCGCAGATCGGCGCCGAAATCCGATCGCGTTGGGACGTTGAAGGGATCGCGATCGTTCACCGCACCGGCCGGCTGGCGATCGGCGAGGTCAGTGTCGGCATCGCCGTCTCGTCGGCGCACCGGGCTGAAGCGTTCGACGCATGTCGCCATGCCATCGAGCGGATCAAACAGATCGTGCCGATCTGGAAGAAAGAGTTCTACGATGACGGCCAGACGTGGATTGGGAGCGAAGCCGATTATCAAGCGTCCTTCGGCCACACGTCCGCGGTGAAATCGAACATCGATCAACCCTGAAACGGGCCATCGTCGGCGAGTGAAACACTGAGCCGCCGGTAGAATCACCGGCGGCATTTCCCCGCACTGTTCCGTCTCTGATTCAGCAATCAAGCGACCTGCTGGTTAGCCTAGACTCTGTCCTCGATCTCCTCGAGATCAGGCAGCGCCTTGAACTCAGGGGAATCGATGACCAGATTCACCTGGTCACCGTCGACCTCGTTGATAAGATCGGCGGTTACTCGTTTGTGCTTGCGCCCCAGAAAACCGTGCTTCACGATGACGGCTTCGAGTTGTCCCGACACGCCCGCAACGACTTCGCTCACCTCACCGATCTTTGAGCCGCTCGACCCCACTGCGGTCATACCCACGGCGACTGAAGGGAGCATGGTGGTCATGCTCGCCGTCGTAGCGCTCGCGGCAGCAGGCGACATCATTTGCGCCTCTTCCACAGTCTCCTCGCGGCGTGAAATCGCCGACCGCGGAACCTCCCCGATAAGATGACCACCCTCGTCAACCACCGGAAAGGTCGAAACGTCCACATCGGTCAGGTGCCCGCTCGCCTCCGCGATGGTCATACCGGCAGTCAACTCCGGCAAGGCTGTTGACATCACCTCACTGACCAATGCGTTATTGAAGTCTTCTGTGTCGCGCATGATCTGGCGCCACTCCAGCACTCCCACCGGCATATCGCCGTCGACTACAATCAGCGAGCGCTTTGCTTCCGATTGCAGACGGCGACGGGCCATCCGGACATCATCGTGCTGGCTGATGACGTCCTGCGCCGGAACCATTATCTGGCCAATCGTCGTTGCTTCTTCCATTGCCAATACCTCCTTACCCACCCCAGCCACCAACGCGATCGTGCGCCGGCGGAAAGCATGTGGTGTGCGGGTCCTGTCGGTCAGTAGGCAAGCACTGTGCCACCAACAATCCGAATCGCGTGAACTCATCTCGGGTGAAGCACGATTTGAGTAGGTTTGTATCCATACCGCTGGCCCGATCTGACGGATTCGCGTGAAGACAGGTCCGTCGGCGGTATTGAAAGACCGACGTTGTTCGGTGGTGGATTAACATCGCGAACTCAGCTGTGAGTCGATAACCTCGGGGAGAAACTTGAACGACTTCGGGTCAAGCGACAGGATCAGGCGGTCGGACCCGACCCAGTCAACCAACCTGCCATCGACAAGTTTGCGTCTCCTGTTGAAGCGCCCCGTGAGGACGACGATCGAAGCTCGTCTGCCCGCATCGTTCATGCGTATCTCGTCCACGATGCCGACTCTGGTACCTTCTCTGGCAAAAACGGTCATCTCCCGTTTCGCGTCCTGAAGCACCGAATCCGGATCGTTCGCGTCGATGATGCGCGGTCCGGTCGTCGCCACCCCGACCCGCGCGCGTCCCCCATCCACAACATGAGCATGATTGAGATGGCCCGAGTCGAGGTAACCACGCTTGTCGTCTCCGAACATATCGCCTCCAGCAACCGATCGGTCGCATCCGATAACGTTTGACCTGGTTGCTCAATGCAATCGATGTGCCAGGTGTGGTCGTGGGCCGAGAACGCTTGCCGGTCGGTACGGAGGCGTCTACCATCATGGCAGACAGTTGACACCGGAACACCACAACTGGTCGCTGCCGGAATTCAATGGGGGTACGAATGGGTGCTGATCTCAAGCAATTGCTCGAAATGGTCGAAACCAGCCGCGATGAGGTCATCAAGCTGACGCAAGATCTCGTGCGACTACCGACGGTGAATTTTGGAACCCCAGGTAGTGGTGACGAGATCATCGCCGCTGAGCTCCTCAGAGACAAACTGAGGGCAGAGGGAATCGAAACGACCATCTACAAATCAACGGAGAATCGGGGCAACTTCACCGCTTCTCTGGGAGACTCCAACGGACCATCGCTCCTCTTCATGTCGCACACCGACGTGGTTCCAGTTGAGGACGCGGGCCAATGGACGCACCTGCCGTTCGGCGGCGAGCTAGACGAGGGCCGCATCTGGGGGCGCGGAGCCGCCGACATGAAGTCGACCGTCGCGGCGCAAGCCATGGCCATGATTTTCTTGAAGAGAGCTGGTGTTCCGCTCAACGGTACGTTGAGGTTCGTATCGTGCGCCGATGAAGAGGCTGGAGGCGCGTACGGCTTCGGCTGGATGGTCGATCACCACGCGGACGTTCTGACAGCCGACTTCGCGGTCAACGAGGGCGGCGGCGGCCCGGTTCGGGCCGAGGACGGCATCATCTATCCCATCAGCACCGGCGAGAAGGGCCGTCTCGAGGCGCACATCAAGATCACGGGGCGCGGGTTCCACGCGTCTCAACCCTGGCGCGCCGACAACGCGATCTACAAGGCAGAAGAGGTCATCCGTCGCGTGCGTGGCTATCAACCCGAGGTTTCGGTCGGCACCGAACTCTTCAAGCATCTCGACACGCTGGCGGGCATCCACACCGAGGTGACGGTCGACAATCTCGAGGAGACGCTCAAGGAGATCGAGACCCGCAACCCAAGCCTCTCCTCGATGCTCCGTGCCGCATCGCGCATGACGCTCGTGGCGACCATGATCAATGCCGGAGTCAAGTCGAACAGCGTCGCCGAAAACTGCACGATCGTGTGCGATATCCGGTCATTGCCGTGGCAGGACAAGAATTACGTTCGCGCGCAGATCGAGGACCTGGTCGGCGATCTGGACGGGGTGACGGTCGAGATCATCGAGACGGCCGTCTCCAACAGTTCGCCGTACGATTCACCTTTCCGAGGCTTCGTGGAGCAGGCGACACGAGACGCGACCGGAATCCAGGACCTCCGCTTCGTTCCCGGGCTGTCGGTTGGGTTCACCGATTCTCGCTTTGTTCGGCCGCTCGGAAACGTGACCTACGGGTTCATTCCGTCCCACCCGAGTGATGACCCGTCCAAGAGCGGCGCGCACAACATCAACGAATCTGCTGGGGTCGAGAGTTTGATCAACGCGACACGCTTTCACGTCGCCCTGGCATGGCACATTCTCGCGGCGCAAAACTGATCGATCAGGCTGACGAAGTCGAACGCTAGAAGCAGCTGACCCGACCCATCGGATCAGCTGCTTTTTAGGGGTCACGGCCGGACGCGTGCCATGAACGAACCCGACGAGTAGCTGCCGTCACAGCCCGCAACTCGTTTGGGGCTGTGACGATGGCGCATGGACTATCGAGGTTGGTTTGCTGCCCGCTTTGTCATCGGGTGAGGGCACCGGCAAACGTCAAGACGATCAGCGCGGCGCCTGATTCGAGACTGTGCCCAAAATGACGACCGGGACTCGCTCTCCCGCTCGATACGGGGCTTCACGCGGCTGAATCATGATGAAGGCGTTGGCGCCAACCAATGACATCAAACGAGCAGATGCTTGCGACCCAGTGTTTCGCGCGTGCAGTCTTCCAGATTCATCGGACCACACGACGCCGCGCTGATACTCGAGCCGGTCGGTGCTATCGACGTCCTGATCGAGCACAGCGGTCGCGCGAGGCGGACGCGGCTCCGGGTGTCCTGACATCGCTCTGAGCGCCGAGCGTACAAAGATTTCGAATCCGACGAGCGCGGAGACGGGATTGCCCGGAAGCCCAAAGAAGAGCGTGCCGCCGACTGTGGCAAAGTTGAATGGTTTGCCGGGCTTCATGAAGAGCCGCTGAAAGTGGACTGTGGCGATCTCGTTCAGGATCGCCTTGACATAGTCCTTCTCGCCCATCGAGACTCCGCCCGACGTGATGACCGCGTCGCTGGCCGCAATCCGTTCCATCAGCAAGGCGCGCAAGGCATCCTCGTCGTCGGGGGCGTGACCCGACCAGATGACATCGGCGCCTGCCTGCTGAGCAGCAACCACCAGCGAATACCGGTTCGAATCTCGGATCTGCCCGGGGCCGGGTTGCTGATCCGGCTCGACGAGCTCGTCGCCGGTAGAAAGGATGCTGAAGCGTGGACGGCGCACCACGCGCACCGTCGCGTGCCCAAGGCTCGCCAGTAACCCGATCTCCGCCGGCCCAATCGCCGTTCCCGCCCGCACCAGCACGTCGCCGGTGCGCAGATCAGCGCCCACCGGTCGCACATTCTCGCCCTCATGGACCTGCTCCTGGTGAATGATCACGTGATCATCGCGGATCTCGGTGTTCTCGACGCGAATGACCGCGTCGGCTCCCTCCGGCATTGGCGCGCCAGTCATGATCCGAGCCGAGGTCCCTGGAGTGATCTCGATCCCTTCCATCGTGCCCGCGTATTGGTCGCCAATCACTTCGCGCCAGGGGGAAACATCTGAGGCAATCACCGCAAAGCCATCCATAGTCGACGCGGCAAAGGGGGGCAGATCCTGGTCGGCAATCAGATCCTCAGCCAGTACGCGACCACCTGAATCCGCGAGATCGACCTCCTCCGGTTCCATCGTGTGGACGTGATGTAAAATTATGTCGAGTGCTTCGTCCGGAGGAAGCAATCGCTCATTGACAGGCATGTCGCTGGCTCCCCTCTACACTGGGCAACGACCTGAGCAGGCAAAACGAAATCTTAGCACAGGCCGGGCGTGTGGCCGTCTGCGTTATTTTGACATGCCCTGTAGCGAGGACTATAGTTCTGAAGATAGCGGGCCGTTCTCTCTCACCTGGAATTCAAGACGATGTCGACGCTTCCTTCCCCCGACCATCACGAGGGCAGGTTAGCTGCTCCAATATCGAACGCCCCACCGGAGACTGGTCAAACGTGGGACGATCTGGAGGCGGTGGTCCAGCGGCAGATGCCGGGCATGGATCTCTCGCTGATACGTCGCGCGTACGATTTTGCCGACCTCGCCCACGCCGGGAAGCTCCGCCGCTCAGGTGAGCCGTACATCTCTCATCCGACAGCCGTCGCCATGATTCTCGCGGAGATCCAGCTCGATCAGGAGGCGCTGGCAGCCGCCTTGCTGCATGACGTCATCGAGGACACCGACGTCACGACGGAAGACATCGCCGCGGAGTTCGGTGAGCGCGTCGCCAACCTGGTCGACGGCGTCACGAAGCTCGGACGCATTCGCTGGACAACCGAAGAAGACCAGGCAGTTCGCGAAAAGGAGCGTCAGGCCGAGAGCCTGCGCAAGATGTTCCTGGCGATGGTCGACGACGTGCGCGTCGTTCTCATCAAGCTGGCGGACCGGCTGCACAATATGCGCACGCTCGAGCATATGCCGCGCGCGAAGCAGCTGCGCAGCGCCCAGGAAACGCTCGAGATTTACGCTCCGCTGGCGAACCGGCTCGGTATCTGGCAATTCAAGTCCGAACTGGAAGACCTGGCTCTGCGCTACGTCGATCCGCAGACCTATTTTACGATCGTACGAGCGCTCGAACGTCGGGGCGTGGACCGCGAGCGTTACTTGAACCGGGTGATCGACGAGTTGACCTCGGCCTTGACCGAATCGGGCATCAGCGCCGAGATTTCCGGTCGTGAAAAACACGTCACGTCAATTGTGCGCAAGATGGATCGCAAGGGACGGAGCTTCGACGAGATTTACGACGTCCTCGGTGTTCGTGTCGTCGTCGACGAAAAAAAGGACTGCTACGGGGCATTGGGCGTCATCCACTCCATGTGGCATCCGATACCCGGTGAGTTCGACGACTATATCGCGACCCCCAAAGAGGGTGTTTATCAGTCGATCCATACAGCGGTGCTTGGCCCGGAGGGTCACGCGGTCGAGATTCAGATCCGAACCCAAGCGATGCACCACATCGCCGAGTTCGGTATCGCAGCCCACTGGCGTTACAAGGAGGGATCCAAGCCGGATCCCAACGTCGAGTCCAAGGTTGCCTGGTTGCGCCAGCTCATGGATTGGCGCGATGAGGTTGTCGACGCTCAGGAATTCGTCGAGTCCCTGAAGTCCGACGTCTTCCAGGAGATGATCTACGTCTTCACGCCGAAAGGCGACATCATCGAACTGCCGGCTGGGGCGACACCGGTCGACTTCGCCTACCGGATTCACACCGAGGTCGGACATCAGTGCGTCGGGTCGAAGGTCAACGGACATCTCGTTCCGCTGAACTATCGCCTGCAGAACGGCGAGGTCATTCAGATCATGACCTCGAAGTCGAAGGTCGGACCGAGCCGCGACTGGCTGCTCTCGAGCAGCGGCTATATCACCACCGCGTCGGCGCGTGAGAAGGTGCGGCAGTGGTTCCGGCGCCAACAGCGCGACGAGAACATCTCCCAGGGACGCGACACGCTCGAGCGAGAGCTGCGCCGCCTCGGTGTCGACGCGAAGCTCGAAGAGATCACGCGCCAGTTCCCGCGCTATCAACGGGTGGACGACTTCCTGGCCGCGATTGGCTACGGCGCGGTCACTCCGCAGCAGATTTCGTCCCGGCTGGCTGAGCACGAAGACCGTGAGGTGTTGAACACGTCAAGCCCGCCGTCGACGCCGAAGCTGCCGCCGAGCTTGCAGGTCACGGGTGTCGGAGATCTCTATACGCGCCTCGCCAGTTGCTGCAAGCCGGTTTATGGCGACGCGATCATCGGCTATGTGACCCGAGGTCGTGGCATAACGGTACACCGTAGCGATTGCCACAATATCGTGCACGTCGACGATCCGGATCGACTGGTTCAGGTAAGTTGGGGCAACGAGCAGAAGCAGCTCTACCCTGTGAATATCCGGCTCGAAGCATGGGACCGCGTCGGCCTGCTGCGCGACATCACCACGCTCGTCGCCGACGAGAAGCTGAACATGCTCTCGGTGCTGACCAGCGTCAACGACGACCGGACGGTCAAGGTGCTGATGACGCTCGAGGTCGAGGGCGTCAAACAATTGAGCAGGGTCCTGCAGAAGCTCGAGACGGTCCGCGACGTCTACGACGTCCGCCGTGAGGCGACGCAGAACGTCTCAAGTCGATCCTCTGAATCAACGCTCAACGCCTGACGGCCGCGACCGCTGACGAGCTACGCTTCCTGGTCCTCGGTTTCCGGCTCGATGCCGTAGCGCTTCAGCAGGCGCTCGCGCTTCGTGCGACGTTTGGGCCGCGTCGACTTCAACTGTTCTCCCACGAGGGCGGCTTCATCCCAGATCAGGTCCTCACCGGCAACATGGATCGTGTCGCCCGGCTGCACGCCCAGCGCTTCGAGCTTGGCAGTGATGCCGGATGCCTCGAGAATGCGCTGGAAGCGATCGGCCGCCTCTTCGTTCTTGAAGTCGGTCATTCTGGTCATGCGCTCGATCTTCGGACCGCGTACCTCGAAATGGTGGTGAGAAAGGCGGTCGACTTCCCAATGATCTTCGCGTCCCGTCTCGAGCGTGTAGACACGGCGTTGCTGCGGAGCAACGGGCTGCGTCTCGGGGATCTCCCGCAACAGCTCCAGCGTCCGCTTCATGAGGGACGAGACGCCTTCACCGGTCGCGGCGGAAATCAGGTAAACCTCGAAGCCTCGCTGGGTGAGTTCCTCGGTGAGTCTGGCCAGGTTGGCGCGCGTCTCGGCAAGGTCGATTTTGTTGATCGCGACGATCTGAGGTTTGGATGCCAACTCCGGAGAATACGCGGCCAGCTCGTCATTGATCGTGCTGAAATCCGCGAGTGGATCGCGACCCTCGAGCCCTCCAGATCCATCGAGTATATGGATCAGCAGGCGAGTTCGTTCAACGTGGCGCAAGAACTCGTGTCCCAGCCCGACGCCCTCGGCAGCGCCTTCGATCAGACCGGGGATGTCGGCCATGACGAACGTCGGACTCCCCGGCCGCCCGATCTCGACAACGCCCAGATTCGGCTCGAGGGTCGTGAACGGATAATCGGCCACTTTCGGGCGAGCCGCGCTGGACGATGTGAGGAGCGTCGACTTCCCTGCGTTCGGCAGTCCGACCAGTCCCACATCGGCGATAACCTTGAGTTCCAGGCGAACCCAGCGCTCCACGCCTGGCTCGCCCTTCTCGGCAAGCCGAGGCGCCTGCCGGGTCGCCGTCGCGAAGTGCTGGTTGCCGAGTCCACCTTTACCGCCACGACCGATGATCACCGTCTCGCCCGGCTCGATCAAATCAGCCAGGACGTCGCCGGTTTCGTCGTCGTAGACGACGGTTCCGGGCGCGACATCGATATACATGTCTTCACCCTGTGAACCGGTCCGATTGTTTCCCTGCCCGTTGGTGCCCGCTTCCGCGCGGAAATGCTGCTTGTATTTGAAGGCGATCAGGGTGTTCAGTTGAGGGTTGACCCGCAGATAGACGTGACCGCCGCGTCCGCCGTCGCCGCCGTCGGGTCCGCCGTTGGGAACGTATTTCTCGCGGTGAAAGCTGACAGCCCCGCTGCCGCCATCACCGGCTTTCAGATAGATCTTGGCACGATCGTAGAACATGAGACCATTCCGATCTGAGATGCTCGCCAGGTCGGCGCTCGGCCCATGTCCTGCACGCATCTATAAACGCCCCGCCCTTCACATGAGGGACGTGGCCCAAATCATCGCGAGGCATTGGCCCACGCAATGGGCTAATTCTACTCCAGGAAGTCTCGGAGCTTTTTGCTGCGGGTGGGGTGTCGCAGTTTTCGCAAGGCTTTGGCTTCGATCTGTCGAATTCGCTCCCGAGTGACGCCAAATTCGCGCCCAACCTCTTCGAGCGTTCGGCTACGACCGTCATCCAGGCCGAATCGGAGCTCGAGCACGCGACGTTCACGTTCCGAGAGGGAATACAGCACCGACTCGACCTGCTCTTTGAGAACGACCAACGAGGCGGCGTCGGACGGCGCCAGGGCTTTAGAGTCCTCGATGAAGTCGCCGAGGTTGCTGTCCTCTTCCTCCCCAATCGGCATCTCGAGTGATACGGGCTCCTGCGAAATCTTCATGATGTCACGAATCTTGTCGGACGGGAGTCCCATATCGACGGCGATCTCGTCGGAGGTGGGCTCCCGGCCAAGCTCCTGCTGCAAGCGCCGTGACGTGCGAATCAGGCGATTGATCGTCTCGACCATGTGCACCGGAATACGGATGGTGCGCGCCTGATCGGCGATCGCGCGGGTAATGGCCTGCCGGATCCACCAGGTGGCATAGGTCGAGAATTTGTAGCCCTTGTGATACTGGAACTTCTCGACTGCTCGAATCAGCCCGAGGTTTCCCTCCTGGACCAAATCGAGCATCGACATGCCCCGACCCACGTACTTCTTTGCCACGCTCACGACGAGCCGCAGGTTCGCTTCAGTCAGCTTCTTGCGAGCAATCTCTCCGCGAACTTCCATCTCGTGCCAGCGGCGTTCGATCTGGCCGACGCCGAGATTGAGCATCGACGACAA
Organism: uncultured Chloroflexia bacterium; assembly: GCA_963725815.1. Lineage (GTDB taxonomy): Bacteria > Chloroflexota > Chloroflexia > Thermomicrobiales > Thermomicrobiaceae > CALAGB01. Next base: position 5,873 of record CAVSAD010000019.1, on the reverse strand, counting down.
CGGCTCCGGTTCGAGCCAGGTGTCGATCGGCTGAATCGCCTCCTGCACATCCGGCGGCAGCAGATCGAACTCGATACGCTTGGTGCGCAGCGTCTCTTCGAGCACGTCGACACCGATCGCGAACTGCTCGGCTACCTGGCTGATCGCGTTCTCAGGCAACAAAGTCAACGGCAGGACGTCAGTTAAGACGCGAGATTTCGTCGCGGGAGGATGCGTGGGGAACGCCGCCTCGAACAACGAGCGCGCGATCGGGAATCCGCTCTTGAAGCGTTCGTAGATGACCTGGGTCACGCTTTGAGGGGAAACCTGCCCGCCGTTGGAGTCTCGTAGCTCATGCTGGATTCGGAACAGATAGTCGCCGCGTTCCATCGCCTGGGCCAGTGTCACTTCTTGTTCACCGGTGAGCAACGGAACGCGCCCGATTTCACGGAGGTAAATGCGAACCGGGTCATCCAGGCTGATCCCGCTGAGATCGACGTCCGACACATGCGCTTTGAATAGATCAATGTCGTCGGAAACGCCCGGCGACTCGACGAGGTCGGTGGTCTCATCCGTCTCGATGATCGGAATATTCAGCTCAGTCAGCCGCACGGTGATCTGTTCGACGATGGCGCTGGAGCTCTCGCCGTCACCGGCACGAGCGACAATCTCGTCAAGCGTCACGTAGCCCTGAGCGCGCCCGAGCTCGATAACGTGGTCGACGAGCACGAGATTGATCTCGACGACCGGTTCTTCGCGACCGTCGTCGGACACAATCAACGAGTCATCGACTGGATCATCGATCACGCGATGCACGATGTCGTCCGAGATGTTGTGTCTCATCGACTCGGCCACGACGACAACTCCCCAATGCGCGTGCAGTGGACAATAATGCTACAGTGATCTGGCAGTGATACTATGTTAATCATCCAAATGCAAACGAACGAATCGTTACCGGGTAGACTCGGACACCATACCCACCTCGCGATTGAGGATATCGTCGTACGTCTCTCGACGCTGCACGAGCCGCGCCGAACCACCAGAAATCATCACGACCGCCGGCCGCAGCGCCAGGTTATAGTTGCTCGACATGGCCAAACAGTAGGCGCCGGCCGCGGGAATGACGAGCAAATCTCCAGGTTCGGGCGAAATCATCTCAATGTCGCGTATCAGCACGTCGCCAGATTCACAGTACTTGCCGGCGATCGTCACCCTGGCACGCTCTCCCACATTGCGGTTGGCAAGGTCTGCCTCATAACGAGCGCCATAGAGCGCGGGCCGAATGTTATCCGCCATTCCGCCGTCGACAGAGACGTAGCGCCGGATGTTCGGAATCTCTTTTACTGAACCAACGCGGTAGAGCGCCACCCCCGAAGGTCCTACAATTGTGCGTCCCGGTTCAATCGTGAGTGTCGGAAGCGGAAGATCGAAGCGATTTGAAGCTCGTTTCACCGCATCCGACACGTTTTCGGCGAATTCGCCGATCCCTACGTCCGGATCGGACTTTTCGTATTGAATCCCGAGCCCACCGCCAGGACTGATCTGGGACGGCGTTACGTCGAATCGTTCCTGCATATCGGCGGCGAATTCAAAAAGTGTATCGATCGTCGTCAGGAAGGGCTCGATCTCGAATATCTGCGATCCGATGTGTGCGTGGTAGCCTCGCAACCGCAGTTCCGGAAGCTCGAGCACTCTCTCCACCGCCTCGGCCGCCGACCCTGAGCCGATCAGGAGCCCGAACTTCGAATCCACGATACCGGTCTTACGGTAATCGTGGGTGTGGACGTCGACACCTGGATTGACCCTGATTAGCACGTCGACCGATTTCCCCATGTCGCGCGTGAGCGTGCCGAGGAGGTCGATCTCGTAAAGGTTGTCCAGGATGATCTCGCCGATGCCAAGCTCGAGTGCGAGGCGCAGTTCTTCCGGCGTCTTGTTGTTGCCATGGAAAACGACGCGCTCAATCGGGAACCCGCAACGGTACGCCATCATGAGCTCGCCGGCCGAGACGACGTCGAGCCACATCCCCTCGTCGGCGATGACGGCGAGAAGCGCTGAGCTCAGATACGCCTTGCCGGCGTAGACGATGCGGGCGTCCGGGTATCGCTCGCGGAACGCCGAACGGTACAGCTCGCATTGATGTCGAATGGTGGCCTCGTCGTAGACGTAGAGCGGGGTGCCGAACTCGCGAGCCAGATCGACGAGCGACACGCCCCCAATGGAAAGCCGGCCGTCAGCTTCGCGCTTCGTTTCAAGCGGCCACAGCATTCTGTCTCCCCGGTTTTTCTATCCGACGCGTCGCGCGAGCATCGGTGCTGGAACCCAACATGAGGATTATACCTGCCTGGGAGACACAGGCTAAAACCTGACCAGCCCCCGGCCGCTTGCCGGGGGCTATGATCATCCGCTACAACCAGCCGACAACAATCCCTGTTCGCGCTACGGTGCAGCGTTTGCGCAGATCGCGAAGGCCGACACGTGCCACGTCGAGATCGTGTTGGAGAGTGTCATAACCGCCTGCACATCCCAGGCGCTGCCGTCCGTGAACGGCCGGCTGAAGTGAATCGCAACGCCTTCGTCAACCTCGCCACTGAGGCCGGTGTCGAAGGTGACGGTGCCGCCACCGCCGAGAACCTTCTTACCTGACGGGCAGTACGCCGCGACGGTCTGGATAAAAGCGGAGCTCGACGCTCCGTCAGCTCTCACGATCTCGTACCCGGTCACCCCGGATGTCCCTGCTGGCCCCTGTAGCCCTTGAGGCCCAACATCGCCCTGCGGCCCTTGCGGTCCCGCGATTCCCTGCGGTCCCTGTGATCCGACATCGCCCTGGGGACCTTGTGGGCCGACCGGCCCCTGAATGCCCTGAGGTCCTTGCTGATTCCAACTAATCACCGTGGCACCGTTGGGACAACTCGCAGGCGCGCTGGTATCGACGCTGGATAGATTCCCGTTCTTGAGACATCCGTAATAGGTTGCGGGCGCGGGATCACCGAGGGCGACGAAAACCGATCCGGTCGCCAGAACTACCGCCACCACTGACGCGACGGTGACAAGCCGCGCAACCCGAGATCCCATTAGCCGCTTGAACATCGTTTTGCTCCTCTCAAGCCTGAATGCAATTCGTAGTCAAAGAAGCTCGTGAGCCTGGTCACGCCGACCGGTAGGCGCGCCATGACGCCGGGAGGGCGATCAAGACCATGTCGACCACCCCAAGTGGAATGAGGGCAATGAGCCGGCTGTGATCCAGCCGCTCGGAGCCGCGAACAGGCCCGGCACTGCCGTCAGCGTATTGAGAAATGTGACGACCAGGGTGAGGATCGCCCCCCAGCGTTTCAGGTTCCACATGCCCCAGGCGCCCACCAGGGTGAGCAGCCCCATCACGATGCCGATGACAATGGCGAACCCTGGAACCTCGTTCGCTCCCGGAGCGAAGAAGAAGGGGACCGAGATGACCTGAATCCCAACCGCCAGCCAGACCGCCGCGGTGATAACCATCGGTCTGCGGCGCCCCGCCCCCGCCGTCGCGGATACATTGGCGACCAATTCCGACCTCCTATCCCGTCCGCACCGACCCACGTCGATGCTCGATGTCGTCGACTGTAGATCGCCCGCACTCCTGGGAAGAAGTGGACGCGTTCCCGCTATTCACGGGCAGTTGTTCACGGGAGCTTTGGGAAGCGGGAGGAATCGGACGGACCAACGCGGCGGTTCCGAAGATGGGCCCCTGGAGTGCCGAGCTTGACCGGTTGCTGGCGGCGAACGAGAGCAAGGCGGCGCGGGAACGGCTGACGCTGGTCCGGTTGTTCGAAGCTTCGCTGCCTGGGCTATGCCGGCGGTTATGATGCGGTCCGTCGCTATGCGCGGCGCTGGAGCCGGGAGCGTGGCGCCTCGACAGCTTCGGCCTATGTGCCGCTGAGCTTTGCTCCCGGAGAAGCCTACCAGTTTGACTGGAGCCACGAAGTAGTCCTGGTGAGCGGGGTCACGGTAATCGTGAAGGCGGCTCACGTCCGGCTCTGCCACAGCCGGATGCTGTTCGTGCGGGCCTATCCGCGGGGAGACGCAGGAGATGGTATTTGACGCCCACGATCGGGCGTTTGCGCTGTTCAAGGGGCCTGCAGGCGCGGCATCTACGACAACATGAAGACGGCGGTGGAGACGATCTTCGTCGGCAAAGGCCGTCTCTACAATCGCCGCTTCCTGCAGATGTGCAGCCGACTATCTGGTCGATCCGGTTGCCTGCACGCCGGCGTCGGGCTCGGAGAAGGGGCAGGTCGAGAACCAGGTCGGACTGGTCCGCGAACGGTTCTTCACCCCGCGGTTGCGATTTAAGACGCTCGACGAGCTGAACGCCTGGCTGCTCGATAAATGCATTGCCTACGCCAAGGCGCATCGGCATCCGGAGTTCGCCGACCGGACCATCTGGGAGGTCTTCGAGGCCGAGCGACCCAAGCTCGTGCCTTATGGCGGGTCGGTTCGATGGCTTCCATGCCGTGCCGGCCTCGGTCTCCAAGACCTGTCTGGTGCGCTTCGATAACAACAAGTACTCGGTGGCGGCGAGCGCGGTCGGGCGACCCATTGAGGTCCAGGCCTATGCGGACCGCATCGTGATCCGCCAGGACGGTCGGATCGTTGCCGAGCATCAGCGATCATTCGGCCGCGGCGAGACGGTCTACGACCCCTGGCACTACGTGCCGGTGCTGGTGCGCAAACCCGGCGCCTTGCGCAATGGGGCGCCCTTCAAGGACTGGGTATTACCGGCCGCGATCGAGCGTGTGCGGCGGAAGCTTGCGGGCGCTGATGACGGCAATCGACAGATGGTCGACATCCTCAACGCGGCGCGACCGACGGACTGCCGGCAGTTGAGGCCGCCTGTGCCGAAGCGCTCGGTCACGGCGTCCATTCCGCCGATGTCGTGCTCAACATCCTGGCTCGGCAACGTGAGCCCGCCCCCCACCAGCCAACATCATGACGCCGGCCGGACTGACGCTTCGCCATGCGCCGATCGCCGATTGTGCCCGCTACGACAACCTTCGGAGGACCATCTAATGGAACGAACCCAAATCTTCGACCTCATGGGTGAGCTCAAGCTCTACGGAATGAAGGCCGCCTTCGACGAGATCATGGCGACCGCCATCAAGCGCCAGCATGAGCCGCAGCGCATTGTCGGCGATCTGCTCACCGCCGAGATCAGCGAGAAGCAGGCAAGATCGATCAAGTACCAGCTCACCATCGCTAAGCTTCCACTCGCCAAGGACATCGACGACTTCCAGTTCGATGGCACGCCGATCAACCAGACCCTCGTCAATGATCTCGCCGGCGGCGGCTTCATCGCCCAGCAGCGCAATGTCGTTCTGGTCGGCGGCACCGGTACCGGCAAGACCCATCTGGCCATCGCTATCGCCAGAAGCTGTATCCGCGATGGTGCCCGCGGCCGCTTCTACAACGTCGTCGATCTCGTCAACCGGCTCGAGACCGAGACCCGCAACGGACGACAGGGCCGGCTCGCCGAGCATCTGACCCGCATGGACTTCATCGTTCTCGACGAGCTGGGCTATCTTCCCTTCGCCCAATCTGGCGGCCAGCTCCTGTTCCACCTCGTCAGCCGGCTCTACGAGCGCACCTCCGTCATCGTCACCACCAATCTTGCGTTCGGCGAATGGCCGAGCGTGTTCGGCGATGCCAAAATGACGACCGCGCTGCTCGACCGGCTGACCCATCACTGTGACATCGTCGAGACCGGCAACGACAGCTGGCGCCTGAAGCCGCGACGACGATCAAACAACCCGCGCTCGCGCCGTCTCCGCAATCCCGACCAGCTCCGACGACGCGAGCGCTACCAGCAAAACACGCCGATCAAAGGGGTCCCCTTTGGATGCCGATAGGGGTCCCATTCC
>CAVSAD010000018.1:0-85201 GCA_963725815.1 uncultured Chloroflexia bacterium | reverse complement strand
TCGGAAACGGTCCCGGCCCGGCCGGCCGGTAGACGTCGGCGTAGAGATTGACGCCGTCGCGCATGGGGACCGCAACGTTCCGCTCGACGGTCAAGGTCGAATAGCTTGGCATCGACCAACTCCTTTGTTGTGAAGCGTCGCTTTCGATCGGCATCCCCGCGGTGCCGCGATTCAGGTGGCGAATGGTGCCGCCGCCATTCTCACACAGACTCACGAGATGCGGCAGCGGTTCGGTGGTCGTCATCCGAGGCAGATTCCGTTGAGAGCCGTCCTATCGGGCATCATGAATGTCGCCCCTACGAACCCGGACCAACCCAACCCCTGATCTCCGGTAGGGGCGCGATTCATCGCGCCCGGCGCCACGCCGACGAAACCTTCCCACGACAGGATTCAACGTGCCTGCCGGGCGCCATGAATGTCGCCCCTGTGAACCCAGACCAAACCAAACCCTGATCTCCGGTAGGGGCGCGATTCATCGCGCCCGGCGCCAACTTCTCCTGACGGGGCGAACTCCGGCCTATAATGGCGCTGATGAATCACCCATACAGCGATGGAGGGACGTGGGATGTCGCAGTCGAGACGCGCCACTGATTCCGGCCGCACCGACATACAGCGTATCGCCGTCGGCGAGACGGCCGAAGGCTACGTCGAGGCGCTGATCTCTCAAGGAGTCGAGTATCTGTTTCTGAACCCGGGTACTGACACCTTCCCGGTGCAGGAAGCCCTGAAGAAGCTCGAAGATCTTGGCCGGCCGGTGCCCAAGACGGTGCTGTGCCTGTTCGAGATCGTCGCGCTGGCTGCCGCCCACGGCTACTACGCCGCGACTGGCCGCCCGCAGGCTGTGATGGTTCACGTCGACGTCGGTACCCAGAACCTCGGTAGCATGTTGCACGACGCCCAGCGCGGCCATGGCGCCGTCGTCATCGCCGCCGGGCGCGCTCCCTACACCGACGACCCGACGCTGCGGGGCAGCCGCTCGAGCTACATTCACTGGCTGCAAGAGCAGCTCGATCAGCATGGCATCGTTCGCAATTACGTCAAGTGGGACTACGAGCTACGTCGGCCCGATCAGGTTGGAGAGGTCGTGGCCCGAGCCTTCCAGATCGCGGCGAGCGACCCGCCCGGACCAACCTACTTGACTCTCCCACGCGAGATTCTGATGAACGGCGTCGGTGAAGCGACGTTGAAACGTCCGGAGCGCTTCCCACCGGTCAAACTCGGCTCCGGCGATCAGCAAGCGCTGCGTACCACTGCCCGCAAACTGGTCGACAGCCGGAACCCGATCGTCCTGACCGAGAACAGTGGGCGATCCGAGGCCGGTTTCAGAAATCTGGTGCGACTCGCCGAGCTGCTGGCTCTGCCCGTTGTCGAGTGGCGTAACCGGGCCAACTTCCCAGCCGATCACCCGCTACACCTGGGTTACGATGACAAAGAGTTCGTCGAAGCTGCCGACGTGATCCTGGCGCTGGACCACGACTATCCCTACATTCCGCCACGCACGCAACCGGCGCCCGGCGCGACGATCATTCAGATCGATGTCGACCCGATCAAGGAGACGATCCCCCTCTGGAGTTTCCCGGTCGACCTGCCGATCCGCGCCAACTCCGCTGACGCCCTGGCGTTGATCGCCGATTTCGCGTCGGAGATGCTGACCGATGCCGACCGGCAGCGCATCGAAGAACGCCGGGCGCGTCTGGCATCCCGGCACGAGCGGCAGCGATCCGAGTGGCAGGATGACGCCCAGAACGACCGTGATATCAGCCCGATGACGGCCACCTGGATCGGCCATTGCCTGGGCGAGCTTTATCGCGAAACGCCAGAGTGCATCTTTATTGACGAATCGGTCACCAACAACGTCGCCATGTGGCAGCAGATTCCGGTGCGCGAGCCCGGCACCTGGTTCTGCAGCGGCGGGTCGGGCCTCGGCTGGGGGCTCGGTGCCGGGCTGGGCGTCAGCCTGGCGCATCCGGGGCGGCCGGTCATCTCGGTCGTGGGGGACGGGTCCTTTGTCTTCGGAGCACCGACGGCGGCCCTCTGGGCCATGCAGGTAAACAAGGCGCCGGTCATGACGGTGATCCTGAACAATACCTGCTATAACGCGACGAAGCGGCCGCTGGTGGCCAACTATCCGGAAGGGTATTCGGTCCGTGACGACCAGTTCGTTGGCGTCGACCTGATGCCGCCGCCGCGTTACGACCTGCTGGCTCAGGTGGTGGGCGCCTATGGCGAGCGGGTCGAGCAGCCCGGAGACGTGCTGCCCGCGCTGCGACGTGGGTTGGAGCGACTGCGAACCGGCCAGTCGGTCATCCTCGACATGATCCTGGCGCACCCGTGATCGGCTCAAGGTTGACTCGTTCCTTGACCAACAGCGCGATCGCGAGCATCGCGAGATGAGTGGGATCACGATCGGGATCGACATCGGTGGAACCTTCACCGACGTCGTCGCCTACGATCACGAAGCACGCCGGATTCATTCCGTGAAGGTGCCGTCGACGCCACCCGGGCTCGTCGAGGGCTTCATGGAGGGGCTCCGGCGCGTGCTCGAGACGGCGAACGCGCAGCCTTCACGGGTGTCCCGCCTGATCCACGGGACGACGATTGCCACCAATGCGGTGCTGGAGCAGAAGGGCGCCCGGCTCGGCATCTTGACCACGGCGGGCTTCGAGGATGTGCTCATCATCGGTCGCCAGAAGCGGACCGAGATGTACGACCTGTTCATCGATGCGGAGACGCCGGTTTTCCTCGCCCCACGGCGGCGAATCCGCGGAATCCCGGAGCGGATTGGGCCTGAAGGTGAGGTCGTTCGGCCGCTCGACGAGGACGCTGTGCGCGCCGCCGTGACGGACATGGTGGAACGGCAACAGATCGAGGCGCTGGCCGTCTGCTATCTCTTCTCGTTTCGCAACCACGACCATGAGCTCCGCACGCGCGAGATCGTGGCCGAGCTCTATCCGGAATTGCCGGTCTCGGTCTCCTGCCTGCTCGATCCGCGCTTTAGGGAATACGAGCGTCTCTGTGTGACCGCCTTCGACGCCTATGTCCGGCCGGTCGTGGCGCGGTACATCGTGGAGTTACGCGAGATGCTCTCGCAGCTCGACTCCTCGATCACGCTGGAGATCATGCAGTCACGCGGTGGCATCTCCGGCGCCGGCTCCGCGCTCGTGAAACCAGTCTCAACGCTCCTTTCCGGCCCGGCGGCCGGTGTGATCGGCGGAGTCCACGCCGGGGCCGAAGCGGGCCTGTCGGACCTGATCACCATCGATATCGGCGGGACGAGCAGCGATGTCGCGCTGGTGCGAGATGGCAAGCCGCTCATCGGGAGCGACGGGAAAATCGGCACTTATCCCTTGCGGCAACCGATGATTGACGTCAACACCATCGGTGCCGGAGGTGGGAGCATCGCCTGGATCGACCCTGCCGGAGGCTTGCGCGTCGGCCCGCGGAGCGCTGGCTCCAATCCGGGCCCGGCCTGTTATGGCTGGGGAGGCGACCAGCCAACCGTAACCGATGCCAGTCTCGTGCTCGGCTTCCTCAACCCCGACTACTTCGCCGGTGGCGAGATCGGTCTGGACGTGGAGGCTGCCCACGCTGCGATTACCAAAATCGCCGAACCCCTCGGGCTCGATCTCGATGTGGCGGCTGCGGGCATCCAGCGGATCATCAACGCTCGCATGGCCGACCAGCTGCGCTTGGTCTCTATTCGCCGCGGCCATGATCCGCGGCAGTTCTCACTGGTGCCGCTGGGCGGGGCTGGGCCGCTGCACGCCGGGCGGCTGGCGGAGCAGCTCGGAATCGAGACGATCCTCGTGCCGCCGACCCCAGGAGTGTTATCAGCCTTCGGCCTGCTGGTCGCAGAAATCGAGCACGAGCATTCGGCCACATTTGCTCAGGATTCCGCGACCGTCGATCTGGTCCAGATGCGGGCGCTCTTCATACGGCTCGACGACGTCTGTCGCTCCAGGATGACCCAGGATCGCGTGCCGGTCGGACAGGCAACCGTACGCTGGTCGTGTGATATGCGCTACACCGGGCAATCGTACGAGCTTGAGGTGCCATTGTCGGACAACCTGCTCTCGTCGCCGGCCGTGAGCAACGTGGTCGAGCGCTTTCACCAGGAGCACGAGCAGGTTTACGGCCACGCCAACCGGCACAACCGTGTTGAATTCGTGAACCTGCGCAGTGTCCACAGCTTCGGACTCGACCGCCCGGATGTTGCGCGTCAGGCGCCCAACCTGTCCGAATCTCCTCCATCCGTTCCAGCGCTACGCGACGTTTATTTCGACGAGTTCGGTGTTCGTGTCACGACCCCCGTCTATCGGCGCCAGCAACTTGAGAGCGGCACTCGCATTGAAGGACCGGCGATCGTCGAGCAGGCCGACACGACGACGGTCGTCTATCCGCGCTGGGTCGCCGCGGTCGATGCGTTGGGGAACATCATCATGACGCTGAAGGATGCTCAAGCTGCGGGCGGTGTCGCGTGAAACCGGTGACCACCGATCCCATTACGCTGGAGGTTATCCGCAACCGGCTGAACGTCATCGCCGACGAGATGGAGCTGACCCTGCTCAAGAGCTCGTTTTCGCCGGTCATCAAAGAGGCGCTGGATGCTTCGGCCGCACTGTTTGACGCCAGCGGTCGAACCCTGGCCCAGGCCGCGGCCCTTCCGGCGCAACTCGGCATGATCATCACCGCCGTCAACCGCATCGCGGAAGTCTATCCGGCTTCCGTGATGAAGCCAGGCGACGTCTACATTCTGAACGACCCGTACGACGGTGGTACGCATCTCCCCGACATCACGCTGGTCGAACCGGTCTTTTTCGAGGGAACAGCCGTCGCACTCAGCGCCAGCCTTGCCCATCATCAGGACGTGGGTGGGAAGACGCCCGGAAGCACTCCACCCGACGCCACCGAGATCTACGCCGAGGGGCTGATCATCCCGCCGTTGAGGCTCTATGACGCCGGTCGGCCGAACGAAACCCTTTTCGAGATTATGCGCCGCAACTCACGCACGCCTGAAGCATTGATGGGCGACATCGACGCGCAGATCGCGTGCAACCGCGTCGGCTCACGCGGGCTCCAACGCCTGTGTGCCGAGCACGGCGTCGAAGGTTTCCTGCGGGTCGCCGACGAACTTATGGACTATGCCGAACAACGGACCCGCGCCGCGATTGCTGGAATCCCGGACGGCACCTACCGTTTCTTTGATTTTGTCGACTACGACGGGATCGAACGCGGCACGCCGGTGCGCATCGAGGCCGCCGTCACTGTGGATGGGTCGGACGTCGTCGTCGATTTCAGCGGCTCGAGCCCGCAGGCGCGCGGGGCCATCAACTCGGTCCCTTCCTCGACGCGGGCGGCGGTCTACTACGTCGTGCGGGCCGTCACCGATCCTGACATCCCGAACAACGACGGCTGCTTCCGGCCGGTCACGATCGTCTTTCCTCCGAGCAGCGTGGTCAATCCCTCGAAACCGGCTGCCGTCAGCGTGCGCACCATCACCATCAAGCGCATCGTCGACGTGCTGCTGGGCTGCTTCGCCCAGGCGATTCCTGAACGGATTCATGCCGCATCGTGCGGTCAGCTCGCGCTCATGGTGCTCGGCGGCGTCGATCCCCGCAACGGTCGTACCTACGTCACCTGGCAGGGATTGCCGACGGCGGGCGGTATGGGTGCGCGGCCGAACAAGGACGGGATCGACGTCATCGACACCGACGTCACCAACCTGATGAACGAGCCGGTCGAGGCGACCGAAATGGATTATCCGGTGCGGGTGCACGAGATTCGCCTCTGGACCGACTCCGCCGGCGCCGGAGAGTTCCGCGGTGGGCTTGGCTTCCAGGCACGCACGGAGCTCCTGCGCGGCGATGCGACCCTCGTGGTGCGTCGCGACCGGCACGATTTCGCGCCCTGGGGACTGCGCGGCGGCCAGCCCGCACTTCCATCTCGCGCGACGCTGCACCGGCAGAAGGGTGACGTGGTCGATCTTCCCTCCAAGATCGTCGTGCCCATGTTTGAAGGCGATCAGCTCGACGTCTTCACCAGCGGTGGCGCGGGATATGGCGATCCGCTCGTGAGACCGGTTCAACGCGTGCTGGAGGACGTGCTGGATGGCCGTGTAACGCGTGAAGCGGCGGAGACCGTTTACGGCGTGATCTTTTCCGAGTCTGACGAGGATCTGGATGTCGACGAGCAGGGGAGCCAGGCCAGCAGAGCTGCGTTGCTGGTCGACCGTGGGCCGATCGACTGGACGTTCGACCGCGGTCCTGAGTTCGAGCGGGCGACGGGGCTGCCCGCTCGGCAATGAGATCGCGCGTTGAGCCATCGACGTGGAAACGGTTGCCAGTCAGCCACCCGCCGTGGCATTGCGTGGCTCGCCGACGATTGAGAGCTGAGGTGCGCTGAACGTGAATCCCATTGCTCTCATCCGGCTGCAGGCCGAGCTCGAGTACGGCGTTTCGATTCGTGGCGACACCATCCCGATCACGCCCTCGAACACGCGTGATGTCCCGGACGTGACCGTTGCCAGGCACGCGCACGGCCACGTCGTGCTCTTCAGAGCGGACCTCGCTCCGTCCGATCGGACGTGGTACCAGAACCTGGGCGCTGCCCGGCTCTTCAGCCTGCCTGAAGACGACGACGAGATGCTGCTGATCGCGCCAGGCGTCCGGACCAATGACTGCTGCTGGTATTGCATCAATCGTATTCCCGATCTCGCCGAGTTTCCCGATGTGGTGTGCAAGAATGACCGATTCGTCGTCGAGCGAAACGGTCAGATCGCCGCGGCGGCCTGGTCGGCGCAAAATGACAATCGTGCCGCCGAGGTCGAGGTCGAAACGCAGCCGGCCTACCGGCGGCGGGGCTTTGGCCGCCAGGTGGTTGCCGCCTGGGCTCACCACGTTCGTCGCGACGGCAAGATCGCGCTCTACAGCCACCTCACGTCGAATCAGGCGTCACAGGCGCTCGCCACGGCTGTTGGCGCATGGAAGTACGCGGAGACGCGCGAGTTCATCTGAGCGCCGAGGCAGCTTGACCTGCGCGCGACCGTGGCGGGTAACCGGAAACTCCGTCGATTCAACACATCGGCACCGGCAGATCCCTCGTGCCAAGCGCAACAGCCATTTGATAGACATTGACGTCAGAGCCGCGCCGGTGCGGGAAGGGTTAGCCCGTTCAATGGGCTTCGGGGGTACCGGCTTGCGAGTCCAGCCCGGCCACTCGAGCGTCAAGCTTGCGGCACGATGCGTTAAGTTGGGAATATGCCGCGTCTGTCTTGAACACCGAGGAAGGGCGCACCGCGGGGAATTTGCGGTGCGCCGTGGTTGGTCTCTTCGTCGCGAGAACCGGATCGGAGGAGGAGGGCCGAACCGCTACGCTGCGCGTTGCTCAGTCAACTGGACTGCTTGGCCGGACCTGAGCAAACTCGATAAGGTACTGCGACTGCCCGGCAGGATCTTTGATGGCGAAGACTTTCCCGAAGGGCATCTGCTTGAGGGGCACGCTGACCTCGGCGCTCGCGGAGAGCTCCTTGAATGAGGCCTCGGCGTCATCGACGGCCCAGTAAATCTCCTGTTTGCCGCTGCCGTCGATCGATTCGTCGGTGGTGATCGCGAAGCTCGCGCCATTCTGGTCCCGGAACTGAACGAAGGTCGATGCACCACGCTCGACTTCAAGACCAAGAACGTCGACGAAGAACCGCTGCGCGGCTTCGATGTCCGGTACGTACTCCACTACGAACACGAACGATGCACGTCTACTCATTGCAAGGGACTCCTTTCACCGAGCTCATGTCGTCACGACTCCATATCAACTACGGTATCCCGACCAGGCGACAGCCCTATGTCGGGATTTCGTCGTCGGATGCAGCGACACTCAGCTGAGACTGGGTTCGACCAGGAGAAAGGGGAGATCGGCCAGCACGAGGTCCAGGGAGCGCGGGGTGACCGGATCGGTCGTCGCGGTCGCGCTGACTATGCGGTCGAGTCGAAAGGCGCGCGGTGCTTCACGCAGGCGGCACCACGCCGCCAGGTACCAGCCACGATGGGTTCCAAACAGGCCCAGTGGCTCCACCACTCGTCGCGATTCACTGTCGTGTTTATCGCGATAGCGAAGCTCGACCGCCACTTCGTCCAGCAAGGCTTGCTCAATCACCTGCGATGCACGCCGGGCGGGTTCTTCCACTGATGGGGGCACGCGAACCTGGCTCACGAGTCTGGCGGCGGTTTCCCTGGAAGATTGGGCCATGGCCGCCGTGAGCTTCCTGAGAGCGGTTTGGCCCGCTGCGGCGAACGGCATTGAATGGGCCGCGGCCAGCGCCGTCGCAATGGCGGCGGCTTCGGCCGGAGTCAGGTTCAACGGCGGCAGTGTTGTGTCGACGTTGAGCCCGTACCCGCCGCCCGGACCCGGCTGGGACCAGATCGGCACACCCGCTTCCTGTAACGCGAGCAAGTCGCGTTCGATGGTGCGGGTGCTGACCTCGAAGCGCGCCGCAAGATCGGCGGCACGCATCATTCTTGGCGCACGCGCCCGCAGCTCCTCGACAAGCGCATAGAGACGTTCGGTCCGGTTCATGAGATCGATAGTATCAGACAGGCAGCGACAACATCCTGTCGGGTATTCGAGAAGCAGCCGTGATCACATTGACTACCAACCAACGGCTGGGCTGTGAATGCGGCGCGGCGCGGTCCAAGGGGAGCCTGGGGGACGAGAGTGAGTAAAAACCCGTGTCGCGTCCCCCGAGACCCCTTGTCGCGAGGAGGTATCGATTGTGAACCGCGCGTCGCGGTCAGTTCTTCAGGCGCGGATCGAGGGCGTCGCGCAATCCATCTCCCAGCATATTCATTGCGAGGACCGTGACCATGATCGCCAGCCCGGGGAATGTGGAGATCCACCACTGGTCACGGAGGTATTGGCGGCCGTCACTCAACATCCGGCCCCACTCAGCCGTCGGCGGCTGTGCGCCCAGCCCGAGGAAGCTCAGCGCCGCTGCCCATAGGATCGCCGCGCCGACACCGAGCGTCGCCGCCACGATCACCGGGGCGACCACGTTCGGCAGGATGTGTCGCGTCAAGATGAGCCGGTTCGGCACCCCGATGACGTGCGCCGCGTCGACGTAGAGCTCGTGCCTGGCCGAAAGGACCGAGCCTCGCGTCAAGCGCGCGTAGGTCGGGATCGACGAGATTCCGACCGCGATCATCACATTGCGCAGGCTGGGACCGAGCATGCTGACGATGCCGAGCGCGAGAAGGATTCCGGGGAACGCGAGCATGATGTCGATGAGGCGCATCAGTACGCTGTCGACCCATCCTGCGTAATAGCCCGAGACAAGCCCGACCGTCACGCCGATCACCGATGCGATGCCCACCGAGATGAGCCCGATCACCAGCGAGATGCGCGAGCCGTAGAGCACGCGACTGAAGACGTCGCGGCCATACTGATCGGTGCCGAAGAAGTAGGGCGAACCGGGACTGAAGAGATTGTGCGATGTGTCAATCTTGATCGGGTCGAACGGCGAAATCACCGGCGCGAGCAGCGCGGTGATGATCAGAAGGATAAGGATCATCAGCCCGGCCAGCGCGCCCTTGCTGCGCGACAGACGTCGCATGAATTCGCGCCAGGGGGGCGTCGGCTTGACCTGATCAAGCCCCTTCGCCTTCCCCGCCGTTCGTGATCGTGTTGTCGTTGCCATCGAGTTCAGCCTCTCCCGTCAATCGTACCGGATACGCGGATCGAGAAACGCATACAGCAGATCGACGATGAGGTTCACGACCACGTAGCTGATCGCCACCACGAGAACGATTCCCTGAACCAACGGAAAGTCCTTGTTCAGGATAGCGTCGACGATAAGCCTGCCGATGCCGGGACGGCCGAACACCGTCTCGATGACGACCGTCCCAGCGAGAAGCTGACCAAACTGCAGACCGAAGATCGTCACCACCGGGATCAGCGCGTTCTTGAGCGCGTGCCGGATGATGACGCGTGACTCACGCAAGCCCTTCGCGCGCGCCGTGGTCACGTATTCGTTGCGCATCACCTCGAGCATGCTCGAGCGCGTCAGGCGCGCGATGATCGCCGACGCGCCGAGCCCGAGCGTGACGGCCGGGAGAATCAGATGCCTGAGATCACCCCCACCCGTCGCCGGGAAGAGCCTGAACCTCAGGGAGAAGGCGAAGATCAGCAGTAAACCCAACCAAAAGCTCGGCATCGAGATGCCGATGAGTGCCACCAGCATCGAACCGACATCGAGCCAGGAATACTGCTTGACCGCCGCCAGCACACCGAGGGTGATACCCAGCACCGCCGCGATCAGTAGGCCGGACAGCGCAAGCTGGAGTGTGGATGGAAGGTTGTCCATGATCTCTTGCGTGACCGGCTTGTTCGATCGGATCGATTCGCCAAGGTCGCCATGTAAGGCGTTCCACACGTAACGCCCGAACTGCTGCGGCAGCGGTTCGTTCAGATGGAGCTGTGCCTGGAGCTTTGCGATCTGTGCCGGGCTCGCTCTGAAACTCGCCCAGCATCATCTTGACCGGGTCGCCGGGGACGAGATGCAGCATCGAGAAGACGAGCAACATCACCCCGAAAAGCACCGGTATCGTCGAGAGCAGCCGCCGCGCGAAGTAAGCGTACATGGTCTCAATCCGAACCTATCTCGACTTAGCTCAGATAGCAGCCTGCAACGACCGGATAGGTGTAGCCATTGAACTGCAAGCCGTACACGTTCTGTCGCATGACGAAGACCGAAAGCTCGTCGACCAGCGGCACGCAGACTGCCATATCCATCAGCTTCTGCTCCACCTGCAGGTAGATGGCCTTGCGCTTGGTCGGGTCGCTCTCCTCGCGGCCCTGCTGGAGCAGTTGGTCGATCGTTGCGTCCTTGAGCATCGACCAGTTGAAGTTGCGTGCCGACGTTGGCCGAATCGAACAGCGCGTACAGTCCGTCGAGGTCTCCCGAGCGCAGGAACAGCACCGGGCCGTTGGTCGCGCCCTTGTAGTTGTCCTCGTACCACGGTGGACGCGCCTGTGCCTTGATCTGCACGTCGATGCCGACGTCACGGAGTTGGCCCTGGATCAGGATAACCGTCTGCTCCGGTCCTCCGCCGTAGTCGATCGCATTCAGGACCAGCTTCAAGCGGCTTGCCGTCCTTCTGGCGAATGCCGGAGTCGCCCTTCCAGCCCGCGCCATCCAGAATCTGCTTGGCCTTGGCCTGATCGTACGGGTAGTACGCCTCGAGGGTCGGATCGTCGAGCATGGCCCTGGTCATCGGCGCGATCGCCGGTGTGCCGAGGCCCTTGAACACCGTGTTGACGATGGCGTTCTTGTCGATCGCGTAGTTGATCGCCTGCCGCACCGCGACATCGTCGGTCGGCGCCAGCACGACGTTGAGCAGCCAGATGCGCGGTGCTCCGGTCCACGGTTTCTTCATGATCTTGAGGTCTTTGTTCGATTCCATGGGCGAGAGATCCTGGCCGGCCACGACGTCGATCATCTGCGTCTCGCCCGACTCCACCGTCGTGGTGCGCGTGCCGGCCTCCGGCACGAACTTCCAGATCATCTTGTCGAGGTAGCCCGGCCCGGCGGCGCTCATCCAGGGTGCCTTGCGCTTGTAGCCGGCCCACTTCTCGATGGTGCAGTGATCCTTGGCGACGTACTCGCTGATCTTGTACGGGCCGGTCATGACCGGCACCGTGTTCACGTCGGCGCCCTGCTTCGGCGTGGCCGTCGGCGAGACCATCGCCAGCGTGCCGCCCGCGGCGTAGGTGAGGAACGGGGCAAACGGGTTCTTGAAGTTCACCTTGGCCGTGGCGTCGTCGACGACGTCGGTGCCGGTGTACCCGGTCAGGGACGACAGCGCGCCGCCGGCCTTGAAGTTCGGATCGACGATGCGGTCGAAGTTCCACTTCACCGCGGCGGCGTTGAACGGAGTGTCGTCCTGGAACGTCACGCCGTTGTTCAGCTTGAAGGTGAATGACTTCCCGTCGGTCGACACTTCGTACGATGAAGCCAAATGTGGCTGGATCTTGCGATCGCCGTCGAGGTAGAGCAGTGATTCGGCCGTCGACGCCGTGATGTAGTAGGTAATGGCCGATGGCGAGGCGTGCGGGTCCATCGTCGGCGGCTCTTGATCGATACCGATCGTGAGCGTTCCGCCCTGCTTGGGCGCGGGACCTGCCGCCGTGGTGGCCGTGGCCGCGGCTGCCGATGCCGCGGGCGAAGCCGCGGCGGACGTTGCCGTGGATGCGCCGGCCGCCGTCGTCGCGGTGCTCGCGCTCGCGGTCGTTGGCGCTGTCGTAGCGGCGGTCGTCGACTGGCTGTTCGAACTCTTGGACGAGCAGGCGGCCAGGAGTCCGAGACCACCGACGCCCATCACCCTGAGCATCGATCGCCGATTGATGTGACTGGATTGCATCCCCTGAATAAGTTCAGCCCAGCGTGAATCTGCACGCATGTCTTCCTCCTCCGAGATGGTTCACACGATTGCGCTGTTCGCGTTGGTCGCGAGGCCGGTTCTCAGTTCGGCTTCGTCGCCGAACCCATCCTCCTCTCCAGTCGCTTCCCCGCTATAAACAATGATCGTCCCGTAACTCATTCCGTGAGCGGCGACGGTCGGATCGAGACGCGCTCCAACCTCAACTACCATCAGGTCAACCGATGTGCGCTGGCCGTCAGATCGCGATTCCCATCAACAGGCCGTTTTCCGTGACCGCCGGGCTCGTCGTCGTGAAGAGGACGCGCCCGCTGATCGGACTCTTGATCACTTCCAGCGTATCACCGCTCAACGAGCCGATCTGCCCAATGATCTGACCCTCAGCGACTTCATCGTTGGTCTGTACTGACGGATAGAACATGCCCGCATGCTCCGAGTAGAGCCACTGGAACAGGCTGAGCGTGGTGGGTTCGTCAGCCTGACCGATCTGCCGGTCGGTCACGCCGAGATGTGCGAGAACTCGCAGGACGCCGTCGGTCAGCTGCTCGACTGCATCGAGCTGCAGCCGGCCCACTCCGCCCGCCTCGGCGATAAAGCTGGGTACGCCCCGCTCCGCTCCCGCCACGAAGCTCATCGACCCCTTGGCTACCTGAATAGGCCGGTCGACCATCAGGACATACGGCAGGCCGAAGATCTTGGCGAGTTCCAGCGATTTCCGGTCCACTTCGTCGTCACCGCGCCGGCAGATGGAGAACGGCACCAATTCTTCGACCATATCCCCGCCGTGGAGGTCGATATAGCAATCAGCCTGCGCGACAAACTCAGTGGTCAGCGCGTAGACCATCTGCTCGCTGTAACTTCCGTTCGGATCACCCGGAAAGAGCCGGTTCGGGTTCTGGTTGTCGACGGGACAAACGAACATGCTCCGTTTCCAGAAGGCGGGCACGTTGAGCACCGGCATCAGTACGACGGCACCGTTGATGCTGGACGGGTCAATCGACTTGCTCAGCCTGATCACGGTCTCGATAGCGGGGTATTCGCCGCCATGGACTCCGGCGTTGACGAAGACGACTGGTCCCGGCTGGTTGCCGGTGATCGAGATGACCGTGCGTGGCTCGTCCGCCAGCGCGGAGCCGGGCAGCGTAACGCTGTGCACCTGTCGTGTTCCGGCGTGGAGCGTTCCCAGTAGCGGGAATCGATTGAGATAATCAGCCTTCGTCTGGCCTGCCATTCGGCGGTGCCCCTTCCCGTAAATGCCCGTTGAGTACGAGTCGCTGCAAGCGACTTTCGTTCGAGCGATAGTGCTCGATAATGCTCCGCGTCGCGAGGTCGGTATCCGGCTGGCAGAGCGCCTCGATGATGTCCTCATGCCGCCGGGCGATCTCATCTCCGTCGATGTCGAAGAGCCGCAGCGACAGGCTCACGATGATTCCCAGTAGCGCGCTTACCCCAGTCCACACTTGAAGCACACGCCGTTGCCCGGTCGCGGCGAGGATGTCGTGATGAAACGTGTTGTCCAGTTCGATGAAGCGATCGACGTCTTCCGGGAAATGCAGCTCGTACATCTGATCGGTGGTGCGCTGCAAGCCCTGGAGCAGCCTGTTGCTGATCGGAAGCTCGAGCTTTCGCACTGCGTGGACGCCGAGCATCGAGTGAATCTCCGAGATCTGAACCGCGTCGTCCGGCGTCAGGAACGCGACGCGCGCGCCTCGGTGTGAAGACGTCTCGATCAGGCTCTCCGCTTCGAGCCGGCGCATCGCTTCACGTACGGTACTCCGGCTGACTTCCAGCTCTTCCGAGAGGCGCGCCTCGGTGAGTCGCTCTCCCGGCGGCAGATGCCCCAGGATGATCTGCTTGCGAAGTTGCTGGACGACCTGGTCAGTCAGCGTGCGGTCCATGGGTGGTGTGATCACGCTACCGTGCAATCCCTTGCCCTATCCCCAGCGACATATTGTCTGATTGTCAGACAATGCCAGAATAATAGAGGGCTGGGCCGCTGTCAATACAGTCCAACCCTCGTCGAGGTCTGCGGGGAATGTGAGCGGCAGATTCCTGAATGAGAGCCGGTTCGGAAATTCCGCCCGGGAGCGCCCGGCGTCAGGCCTCGCCGGCGCTCCGCGCTGCGGCATCGAGCTCGCGAATTGTCGACCACTCCTGCGGTCTCTTGCCCGTTTCGACGTCGTGGACGATCTCCACCAGGAGATCGCAGAGCGGTGTCGGCACCCCGAGCGCGTGGCCGCGTTCGACGACTGGCCCGACCTGAAAGTCGACCTCCGTGCGTCGTTTGCGAACCTTGATGTCCCGGTGAATCCCCATGTGCCGTTTGAGCGAGCTCTTG
Source organism: uncultured Chloroflexia bacterium (assembly GCA_963725815.1). GTDB lineage: Bacteria > Chloroflexota > Chloroflexia > Thermomicrobiales > Thermomicrobiaceae > CALAGB01. The sequence goes on along the minus strand of CAVSAD010000018.1, from coordinate 70,438 downwards.
CCGCGAGCCGCCCATTCATCGAAGAAGGCGTCGGTCTGCGCGACCCGGTCCGGGTTCTGGCGATCGAACATATAGGGGTCGAACCCGTGAATGTTCTCGAGCCGGATGCCCTGAGCACGGGCCACGTCGACCACTTCAGCGACGACGCCTCTCAGCGCGGCCCGCACCCCTCGGTCGGCTTCGACGATCTCGTCGACCGGCGCATCCACGATCGATACGGCGAAGCCGAAGGCGGCGTAGCAGAGCTTGCCCCAGAGGAACCCGTTCAGGTTGCTGGTGATCTCGACCGGCGTCACCGCCGACAGGACCTCGGCCACCTGCTTGATGCGGGGAGTCATTTCGCCGTTGAGCTCGCTGACGTAGGTTGGGATGCTGTTGACGAGCACCACGTGGCCAGGTTCGACCAGGTCGCCGCCGAAGTGGATGAACGCGCCGATCGTCCGCTCTTCACCGACGATCTTCGCGATTCGTTCCTCGTTCAGCCCGTTCTGATACGAAACGATGAAGCCGTCAGGTGCGAGAAAGGGCGCGATCATCGCGGCGGCTGATTCCGTGTCCATCGCCTTGACGGCGAGGACGACCATACCGAGTTGGCCGTGTTCGGCGACGTGCTGCGGCAGTTGATCAGGCACAATGGCCGGAACGCGCTCGATCACGTCGACGAATCCGCTGATGCGGTAGCCGTTCTCGTTGATCGTGGCGACGTGATCCGCCGCGCGATCGACAAGCGTCACGTCATGCCCGGCGCGATGGAGCATCACGCCGGTGGTCCCGCCGATCGCTCCCGCTCCGACAACGGTAACGCGCATAGTAGCTCCTTCCATCCCTATCTTCGCCGATCAGGCGACGACTGCCGCGCTCACGCCGCTGCGTCGATCGGCCACGATCTCGCCACCCTTGATGACCAGGCCGACCCGGGCGACGTTCTGCAGAATGCGAACGTCGCTGAGCGGATCTCCATCGACCCAGACGAGATCGGCGAAATGCCCGGATTCGACCCGGCCGACCTCAGGGAAGGCGATGCCGTCCGCGGCGCCACCGGTGGCGGCGACGAGCGCCTCAGTGTTGGAAAGGCCGGCTTCGACCAGCATCTCGAGCTCGTAGGCATTGCCGCCGTGAATGACGTACGGCATGGCCGCGTCAGTGCCGCAGATGATCTTGACTCCCAGTTCTCGCGCTCGTCCAACCATCTTCCAGGCGTTCGCGATCGCCTTATGTCGCCACGCGTCGAGATACGACGGGCTTCCCAGCGGGAGAGCTTTGGTGCCCATCTCGCGAAAGCGGCCGACGACGCTCAGCGTCGGACAGAGGACCGTGCCATGCTCGGCCATATGCTGCAGGTTCTCGTCGGTCAAGTAGAAGCCGTGCTCGATGCCGTCGATTCCGGCCTCGAGGGCCCAGTTCGCTCCATCACCACCGTAGCAGTGCGCCGTGACGGTGCGGCCATGCCAGTGCGACTCCTCGATGAGAGCCTTCATCGTCTCGAAGGTCATCTCAGGCGCGCAATACCCTTTATAGCGCCGCACATGCTCGGTCAGCGTGGCGTTGAACTTGATGAAGTCGACGTTGTAGCGCAGGTTCAGCCGCACTGCCTTGCGCGCCTCGTCCGGGTTGTCGGCCACCGTGCTCGGCCCCGGCAGGCTGAGGTGGGGCGGTAGGATCTTCTCCCGATCCATGTGGCCGGTAGTCGATGTGATGCCGAGTCCGCATGCCCAGATGCGCGGACCGACGAACTCGCCCCGGTTGATGGCGTCGCGCACGGCGATGTCGGCGTAATGGCGCGCCGCCGCGTCGCGGATGGTGGTGAAGCCGGCCTGCAGGTCGCGCGTCGCGTTTCGCAGGCAGCTCAACGTCACGTCGGGAATGGAATGGAGCACGTCCCCGACTCCGAAGGCCGAATCCCCTGGTTCGCCGCTGCCGATGATGTGAACGTGGGCATCGATCAAACCGGGAAGGAGCGTGCCGTCCGGTAGATCGATGATGTGGTCGTCGCCGCTCGCGACCGTTCCCTGGCCGCGAAAGACATCGACGATCTGATCGCCCTCGACCACGATCTCGGCCGGTGCCGGCGCGTCGCCGCTTCCATCGAACAGCCGGCCGGTGCGAATCACTGTGCGCATTGGAGTCTCCTTCATGCTCTCTTGTTCGGAACGTACCGATGTTCGAACTCTAGCATCATGCTTTACCGGCGATCTCGCCAGAGCGTATCGCTGCCACCCAGCCATCGATCTCAAACTTGAACAGTCGCTCGCCAATTTCCGCGGTCGAGCCACGCGCGTCGCCCAGAATGCCGGTCGGGCTCATCTCGTCCATGGGTGGCGGCACCGCGGCCTTCCAGCGAATGGACGCGTCGCCGGTGAATCCTTCGACCGCCCGCGCCATGTCGACCAGGTCCGGATGGCAGGCGAGCATCATCGACGTCTCCCCCTGCGCCGCGTGAACGCCCATGCGCGTCGCGTCGACGCCGAGCTCGTCGTACAGTGCCTGTCGCTGACCCATACTGCTCTCGAAGTCGAGCCGCGCATGAAACCGCACGTCCGGATGTGCCCGGCGCAGCTCAGGCACGACGACGCGCATCGCGCCATAGTTGCCTCCATGGCTGACCAGCATCACGACATCCGTGAAGCCGTGATGCACCAGCGATTCGACCACCTCTCGAATGACGATGATCAACGTCTCCTCGGAGATCGTCACCGATCCCGGCATCGGCAGATGCCCGACCGAAAAGCCGATGCTGATCGCGGGCGCGACCAGCGCATCACCGAGTGCTCGTGCCAATCTGACCGAGGTCTCGTACCCGAGGAACGTATCGGTGCCGATGGCCATATGAGGCCCGTGCTGCTCCATCGCCGCGATCGGGACGATGACCGTCTTCTTGCCGTTTGCCATGGCGTCGCGCACGTCATGCCAGCTCATGCGCTCGATAAGTACGTCGTCCACTGCTCTGCCTTCCAATCGTTGTTGTTCGATCCGTGGCTGCGGCGCGCCGAGTGGTCGTTACCAGGGTGCGCGTTCGGCGCTGTTCATCATAGACGACGTTGTATATCCAGGATATAGCCGCCATCGGTCTGCGCGATGCTCTGGCTGATTCGGGCGCGGCGCACCGGACGTTTCTGCTCGGTGCGCCGCGCGGATCGTGTCGATCAGTCGCTGGGGGCGTTGCCTGGAGACACCTGTGGCGCAGCCCGCGCCACCCGCGCCATGGAGCTGAACGACGGCTGCATGGCGGAGACGCCGGCCGCGACGACACTCATCACTGCCGAGATGATGAAGGCCAGGTGCAGGCCGTGCAGGAAGGTCGCGAGGGCCGCCGGAGCGTTGCCCATCCCGCCCCCGTAGATGAAGATGTTCATCATCACCTTGGGTGGAATCTTGGCCAGCACCAGTGGAAATGCGATGGCGATGCTGAGCATCTGCCCGGTATAGGCCAGCATCATGCGGACTCCGGCGGCCATGCCACGTTGGTCGGGCCGCACCGAGGTCATGATCGCGCTGGTGTTCGGTGAGTTGAAGAAGCCAGATCCGCCGCCCATCAAAGCCATCCAGACGGCTAACTCCCAAAACGGAGTCCGGTCGCTGACGGTCGCCAGTCCTGCCAGGCCGGCTGCCGAGACGAGCAGTCCGATCGTGCCCAGGATTCGCGGCCCGTGATGGTCGGAGAGATGGCCACTGATTGGCCCAATCAGCATGAAGGCGAGGCCGAACGGCGCCATCATCAACCCAGCCGTCAGCGGGTCTTTACCGTACGGACCCTGCAAGAAGAAGATCAACAGAAAGAGGACAGCGCCGCGAGCGACTCCATTGAGCAGGTTTGCCAGATTGGCGAAGGTGAAGAGCCGACCGCCGAACAGTCGAACGTTGAGCATGGGCTGTGCCGTGCGTAGCTCGGTGATGACGAAGGCGATCAACAAGATCGGTCCGACGACGAACAGAACGTAGATGATCGTCCAGCCCCACGAGGGGAAGGCGATCATGCTGAGTGCCATCAAGACTGCGCCGAGCCCCAGAGTGAAGGTCAGGCTGCCGATCCAGTCGAACTTCTGGCGACCGGGGAGCGCTACCGGCTCGCGCAGGCGTTTGATGCCCCAGATCGACCCGAAGATGCCCAGCGGCACGTTGATGAGGAAGACCCAGCGCCAGGAGAGCGCAGTGAGCAGGCCTCCGACGACCGGACCCAGCACGAATCCCGCCGCCGCCGCGATCTGGTTGACGCCGAGCCCGAGTCCGACTCGGCCCGATTTGAAAGCGTCGGTGACGATAGCGGTGCTATTGGTCAGCAGCAAGGCACCACCCACGCCTTGCACCATGCGGGCGATCAATAGGTCCGCGCCGTGGAACTGCACCTGGCTCAGCCCTGCGGCCAGCGATCCGAGCGTAAAGACCAGGAACCCCGCGTTGTACAGGTTCTTTCGGCCGAACATGTCGGCTAGACGGCCGATCACCGGCACGAGCGCGGTCGTGATCAGCAGGTAGCCGAGCAGCACCCACATGATCGTGAGAAAGCTGGCGCGCAGGCTGACCAGGATGTCGGGCAACGCGATCAGCAGGGCCGAGCCCTGGAGCGCCGCCAGCAGGGCTCCCAGTGTCGTGACCGACAGCGCCACCCATTCGTACCCGGGTGCTTGATCTTGATCGATGCCGACCGCCTGACTAGACCCCTGTTGCATGCTGATCCTGACCCTCTGCTCTCTCGTCGATTCCCTGATCGCGCAGCAGCGTGTTGATGAGCTCGATGTGTTCGAGCTCTGCCGCGCGCACGCCCTCCAGTTGCCGCAACTTGCGCTCGATAATCTCCAGGCGGCGCTTCGCCAGCTCAGCGGCGTGGGCCAGCACCGCGATGCGCTCCGCTTCGTCCTCGGTAGTCCGGAAACGGGTACGAAGCTGTGCCCGCACGTCCTCGTTTTCGAGAAGCTCGGAGAGATCGGCCAGCGAAAACCCGGCAATCTCGCGGAGCCGTTTAATCTCGCGCAGGCGCTGAATGTCGCTTTGGTTGAAGAGACGAGGCACGCCTTTCACGCTGACGATCGGCGTCAAGAGTCCCAACTCCTCGTAATAGCGAATGGCGCGCGGCGTCAGCCCAACGATCTCGGCGACCTCACCGATGGCCTTGAGTTCGCCCATCTCGAAATCGGGTTCGTTGGTATGCGTCGTCTCGTCGACAGTCATTCCCCGATTCTAGACGACTTAACGTCAACGTCAAGTGCTCACGTTCAGGTGAAGAGGAGCGCCGGTGACATGCGAGCGCTCGAACGTGCTGCCCAGCGTTCGGCTCGCTCATGGGGTGTTTCGACGCTGGCTCCTAGTAGCGGACGATTTCTCCGTGCCCCGGCTCTTCGATGAGATGAGGCTGGGCCGCCGTCCAATGCAGCGTTTCGATGTCGTCGCTCAAGCCGCCGAGCATGTAGCGGAGCTCGCTGGCCATGGCACAGAATTGAAATCCCTCGTCCATGCGGCGGTTGATCGCCGCGGCGCTCGAGCAATGAATCCCGGGCGCGACTCCGTGCTTGCTGGCGCTCTCCCGGATGTGCGCGATGGCTTCGACCACTCCCGGTAGATCGCTTTCGAGCGGGACGCCTAAGCCAAGGCCCATCGATGCCGCCAGGTCGTTGGGGCCGATGAAGCAGGCGTCGATGCCCGGAACGCTGAAGATTTCGTCGGCGTGCTCGACACCGTCGATGTGCTCGATCTGCAGCACCAACAGCACCTCATCGTTCGCGTGCCGGTAATAGTCCGCCGCGCTCGTGCCCCAGCTCAGCGCATGGCGCCCGCCGCCGACGCTCCGGCTGCCGAGCGGGTGGTAGCGCGTCGCCTCGACGGCCTGTTCCGCCTCTTCGCGACTGTTCACCATCGGCACGACGATGCCCCAGGCGCCCGCGTCCAGCACGCGCTTGAAGTTTTGCGGGTCGTTCCAGGGAATACGGACCATTGGCGCGGTCGATGAGGCGGACATTGCCGCGAACATCTGGGCCAGCGTACGAATGTCGACCGGGTTGTGCTCACTGTCGACGACGAGCCAATCGAATCCGAGCTTGCTGATGTATTCGGCCGCTTCGGGACTGGGCAGCGAGAGCCACGTCCCGATCGAAGGCTCGCCGTCTGCCAGTCGTCTTCGCACATGATTCGCTCGCATAATTCAGGTTCCTTTCCGCGCCGGTCGACGGTTCCTCATCGTTGGTGAGTCTCATTGTAGCCGAGGCCAGGAGAGGCCAGGCGCCGCACGAGCGCTCGCGTCACACGGCAGCCTGCGCATCCGGCAGCCGTCTATGTCGGTGCAGCCGATATCGATCGACGATTCCACACGCGTCGTCTGTTCCTCAGAGCATCAGGACTCTGGCCGCTGCTTCAACCGCGGCTACCGTGTACGGCGCGTCGATGATCACCATTAATGTCGTGGCGCCCGCCGCGACATAGGCGGCCACCTCTTCCCGAACCTGCTCGACCGATTTACCGCGCATGAAGAACTGGGACGACATCTGCACCTCGCTGGGGTTCCGCCCGTACCTGGTCAACTGCGAGCGCAGGTAGTCCGCGCGCTCGCCGAAGCGTTCGATCGGTCCGGTGAAGTTCCAGCCATCGGCGTGGCGCGCGGTGATGCGCAGCACCCGGTCGCCGCCGCCGCCGACCCAGATGGGCGGATGCGGCTTCTGGACTGGCCAGATCGCCGGCTTGGCATCTTGAAGCTGGTAGAAGCGCCCGGAGAACGTGGCCGATTCTTCGGTCCAGAGCGCCTTGAAGACCTGGCAGGCTTCATCCAGTTTGCTGATGCGCTCACCAATCGGACTTTCGGTGATGCCATAGCTGCGATAGTCGATCTCTGACCGTGGATTGCCGGCGCCTATCCCGAATTCCAGCCGGCCGCCGCTGATCTGATCAACGGTCACTGCTTCTCGCGCCAGCATGGCCGGGTGTCGCAACGCGTTGTCGGTGACGAGGACCCCGACCCGGATGCGTTCCGTTCGCGCGGCGAGCGCCGCCAGCAGGGTCCATGCCTCGAGCGTCGGCTGCGTCTGGTCTCCCAGCGCCGTCAGATGATCGTAGATCCAGGCAGACGTAAAGCCGCATTGCTCGGCCGCTGTCCAGACCTCGAGCAGTTGATCGAAACTGGCGCCCGGCTGCGACGTCTTGATTCCGAAACTGACCACAGGCTCTTCTCCATCAATAAGGAACAATGGGACAATGCATGTTGACTATGCAGACTATAAAGGAAAGCGGAGCGGATTATTCTGCAGTCGCCTGCGACATCGGCACATCCTTTGACCCGGTCAACGCTCGCTATGAGCCGCCGCCCTGCTGTGCTCTTCGAATCGCGGCGCGCTCGAGTATTTTTCAATCCGGATTTGTCATGGATGGCGGCTTTGACGGCCGGCCGGTCGAGAGCCTCCCTCTCGACGAAGATCGAGCATCGTAGAGTCGGAAGACTGGAACGACAACGTCGGAGAAACGAGCGTTGAACCCGAACGATGGCCCCAGCGTCGATCGCAAGGTCGACTTTCTGCGGCGTGCCGAGAACTATCCCGAACCGACTGTGACGGTCTCCGCGATCGAAACTCACAAGTCGTGGGTCTTCCTGACCGACCAGTTCGCCTACAAGCTCAAGAAGGCGATCCGCTACGATTCGGCCGATTTTCGCCCGATCGAGACTCGCCACACCGAACTGCCTCGAAGAGGTCCGGCTCAACCAGCGACTGGCGGCTGGTGTCTATCTCGGTGTCGTCCCCCTCACCGTGTGCTCTGCGGGAAAGCTCGCGCTTGGTGGTGACGGTGACGTCGTCGACTGGCTGGTGAAGATGCGCCGCCTGCCCGAGACGCTCATGCTCGACCGCAAGATTCGTGAGGGAACGGTCAACGAACGGGAGATCGAGCGGGTGGCGCGCCTGCTCGCCGGCTTTTACCAGGCAGCCGCGCCGGTGAAGATAGAAGCCGAGGAATATCGCGAGTTGCTGCGGGGCGAGATCGAGATCAACCGCCGCGATCTCGAAGGTTCACCAGCAGAGACGGGGTCGCGCCAGGCGCGAAGCGTGGTCGATGCGCAGCTTGAGTTTCTGAATCGGCACCGGCAGCTTTTCGCCGAGCGCGTTCAGGATGGCCGTGTTGTTGACGGACATGGCGACCTGCGGCCGGAGCACGTCTGTCTCCTGCCCGAACCGGTGATCTTCGACTGCCTGGAGTTCAATGCGAGCCTGCGGACGCTGGATGCCGTCGACGAGCTTGCGTTTCTGGCGCTGCAATGCGAGCGATTACAGGCAAGGTGGGTCGGCACGATCCTTTTCGACACCTACGCGCGAGTGACGGGCGACGAGCCCCCGGAGCGATTGATCAGGTTTTACAAGTCGTATCGATCGGGGACCTGGGCGCGCCTGGCGGCCTGGCGCGCACGTGAGCCGCACGCGAGCGCCCGACCGAAGTGGATCGCGCGTTGTCGCGAATATCTCGACCTGGCCGAAACGTACGCCCAATCCTTGTCCTGAATTGCTCGAGATCAGCCTTCGAGCAGCTCGACGATCGACCCGCCACTGCCCAGGCGGCGTATAGCCTCCGCCACGAGCCCGGTCACCGAGATCTGGGTCAGCTGCTGTCGAACAAGTTCTGGGTCGAGCCGGAACGGTGGCACCGTGTCGGTCGTGATGACGCCGTTCAGATCGCCGGCCGCCAGTATGTGATTCGCCCCCTCGACGAAGACCCCGTGCGTTGCGACCGCGTGAACTTCTCGAGCTCCAAGCGATTTGGCGGCACGCGCGGCGAGCGCCAGCGTTCGCCCGGTACTGATCATGTCGTCGATGATGATCGCGAGCCTATCGCTCACGTCACCGTACAGGTCACCGGCTGAAAGCACCCCGGCGCTTCTCGTCTTCTCCATCATCACGAGGGCGATATCCTGCCCAGTCGCCTCAATCAACCGGTCGCGAAACGCCTGGGCGCGTTTGACGCCCCCGGCATCGGGCGCGATGATCGCGATTCGCTGCTCGACGGCGAATCGCTGGGCGACGTGCTCGACGAACAGGTTGTTGGCCTCCAGGTGTTCGGTTCGAATACGAAAGGCGTTCTGAAAAGCCGTCAAATTGTGGACGTCGATCGTCACCACTCGATCGGTGCCGACGGCTTCGAATAGCTGAGCGACGTATCGTGACGTGACCGGGTCTCGCGACTTGCTCTTGCGATCCTTGCGCGCATAGGCCAGGTACGGGATGACCGCCGTTACCCGGCCGGCAGAGGCGTCGCGCAGCGAGCCGAGGAAGAACAACAGGCGGATGAGCTTGTCGTTGACCGACTGCTCCCGGTCGGAATAGAGCGACTGGATCACGTACACGTCGCGCTCGCGCACGCTGGTAAGCGAGCGTGTCTTGTGCTCGCCGTCCTCAAAGGGGCGTTCCTCGATGGGCGATAGGTCGATCCCCAGGTTCGAGGCGACTCGTTCGCCAAATTCCCGGGTGGTGCCGAAGGCAAACAGCAGAACGTCGTCAGTCTCGCTCATGTACACCGCCTCGTGCCGGAGTCATCTCTTCGGCTGGTTGGACGGCCGTCCGCGCAGCAGCGCCTCGACTTCGTCGTCCTCGATCGGGCGAAAATCATCGTAGAACTGTCCAACCGCGTAGAAGTCCGGCTCGACACTCAGGCAGACGACGTCATCGGCCTCGCGCCGCAGCAGTCCGACGGTGTGGGTCGGGCCAACCGGAATTGCGAAGATGACGCGCTGGGCGCCTTGCGCCTTCACCGACCTGATAGCCGCGATGGCGGTAGCGCCGGTCGCGACGCCGTCATCGACCACGATCACGTTGCGTCCGGCGACATGTGGGTTGCGCGCGCCGTCGAACGCCTCCTCACGCCTTTTCGCCTCGACCATCTGACGCTGTCGCTCTCGATTGATGTATTCGTCGTCCGCGCCACTCATGGCGGCAATAGATGGGTCGATATAGGTCGTGCCGCGTGCGGTCACCGCTCCGATGGCGAGTTCGGGCTGCGTGGGAGCGCCCAGCTTCCTCGCCACCACGACACCATGCTCAGCCCCGAGCCTGTGCGCCAGGATGACGGAGATCACCACCCCGCCACGCGGGATGCCAAGCACGACCGGTCGCTCGATTTTCCGGCGGAGCAGCGCCTGCGCCAGCCGTTCCGCGGCGTCGGCACGATCCCGGAACATCGTCATCTCGGCCCTCCGCTCGATAGGTGAACGTGAAGCGACGGCATCGAGGGGGATCGCCCAGCCCGATCCGGTGGCCGCGATCCGTTCAATCACAGCATGGCACCCGCTGGCCGAACGCGCAAATTCAGTGCACGCGCCTGTCGAGCGATATCGATGCCACGAGCAGCCGTGAAGTCGAGGTGTTTCGACGTCGCCGCATCTCGCCAAGCGGGCGCCCTGATATTGGTATCAATTTGTCACGCAGGGCAGTGCCGTTTCTGATGCCTTTTCGGTTCCCCGCAGCCCACAATTCCTGTATCGACCCGGCGAGGTTCGGGTCTGACCGCATCGATTGTGGGGTAAGCGGATGGCAACCAAGGCGAGAACGATTGAGGAAGTTCGCGACCGTCTTATTCAGCAGCGCACCGAGCATCAGCACAGGCTGGCCCTGTTGAAGGAGGAGCTACTCGGAGCGACGGCGAGCCAGAATCTGGAGGGAACGTCGACCAATCATCCGGCGGATTCCTCTTCGGATGCGTTTCTCGCCGAGACTGACGTCAGCAGCATCATGGAAATGGAACATGAGCTCGTAGAATTTGACGATGCGCTGCGGCGAATTGAGCACGGAACCTACGGCCAGTGTGTCGACTGCAGGGGCCAGATTGACCCGGCGCGCCTCGCGGCACGGCCGTCGGCCGCGCGCTGCCTGCGCTGCCAGTCGAAATGGGAGAGCCGGCCGGCTCACGAGAAGCGATGACAACCGGAGACGATAGATCTTGATGTGGTCTCCTCCACGACGAGATCGAGATCAGTGTGACGGCTCGCGTTGCGCCTGCGTGACTAGGGCACAGATAATCGGATCGATTGACGATCCGGATTATCTGGGAACGGAGCGAGCGGCATGCCCCAGTTGCGCCTGAGCGATGCGGAATACCAGCGTCATCGCGATGCGATCCTCAAGAAGCTGGCTGAGCGACAACTCGAAGGCCTCGTCTGTTTCAACCCGAACAACATCCGCTACTTCTGCCGGTGGGGCTTCATCCCGACCGAGCGGCCCATCGCGTACGTCTTGACGCCGTCCTCCTCGGCGCTGCTCGTGCCCCGGCTTGAAGAGGAGCACGCGGGCGAGTTCGTGATTGCCGATACGATCCGATCCTATCCGGAGTTCCCCGGCGATCGCCATCCTCTACAGTTCCTCAAGGACATTCTGGTCGAGTTCGGACTGGAAAAAGCGCGCATCGGCGTGGACGCCGATGGCTACGGTAACGTCTACGGCTATCGCGGCCCGCGCGTGAGCGAGCTTTTGCCCAACGCCACGATTCAGAACGTCAACGACGACATCGAATACCTCGAGATGATCAACTCGCCGGAAGAACTGGCGCTGATCCGCGAGAGTGCCCGCTGGGGAAACCTGGCCCACGTCTACCTGCAGGAGTTTTGCCAGGTCGGTATCAGTGAGACCGAGATCTCGATGCGTGCATCGTATGAGGCGTCTCAGGCGATGATCCGCACGCTCGGGTCGGAATACCGTCCCGTCGGAGCGGGGAGCATGCCCGCGCACGCCGGTTTCCGTGGTCAGATCGGCAAGGACTCCGCCTTGCCGCACGCCATGACGAGCAACGCCAAGCTCAGGGCCGGCGATGTGCTGGTGACAGGAGCGGGTGCGGACGTCTGGAGCTACGGCAGTGAGCTGGAGCGCACCATGGTTATGGGCCAGCCGTCTCCCGAGCAAGAGCGCTATTTCAACCTGATGTTGCAGGCGCAGACACTGGCGCTCGACACCATCAAGCCTGGCATCACCTGCGCCGACGTCGATCGAGCCCTGCATGCCTTCTTCGACGAACACGATCTCAACGCCAACTGGCGACATCACACCGGCCACGCCAAGTCGACCTTGATCCATGAAGCGCCATTTCTGGACACCGGTGACGAGCGCGCGATCGAGGTTGGCATGGTCTTCACCGTCGAGCCAGGCATCTACGTTCCCGGCTTTGCTGGCTTCCGGCATTCCGACACCGTCGCGGTCACCGAGACCGGCATTGAGTTCATCACCTACTATCCGAGAGATCTCGCCAGCCTGACCATCCCGGTTTAGGTCCGCGATCTCGGGCAATCCGCAGCCGTGCGCTGCGCGGCGGGACGAACAATGCCTCGATCTCGCCGCGCACGGCATGAACGGCGGCTCCGCGAACACGCCGAAAACGAAAGGGAAGCTTCATGGTCGAATCCGGGGTTCGAGACGCGGTACTCACATCGCTCCGCTATCGGTTGATTGGGCCGCATCGCGGGGGACGGGTGGTCGCGGTCGCTGGAGATGCGTCCGATTCAATGACCTTCTACTTCGGTGCCTGCGCCGGCGGTGTCTGGAAGACGACCGATGGCGGACGCTACTGGCGCAACGTCTCCGACGGATACTTCAACACCTCAGCCATAGGCGCCGTGGCGGTTTCGGAGTCGGACCCGAACGTCATCTACGCGGGGACCGGCGAGACGACCATTCGCGGGAACGTCTCGCACGGAGACGGTGTGTACCGCTCGACCGACGCCGGTCGCACCTGGACAAACGTCGGCCTTGAAGAAACGCGCCATATCGGCAAGATCCTGATCCATCCGGCCGACCCGAACCTCGTCTACGTCGCGGCGCTTGGGCGAGCCTGGGGACCGAACGAGGAACGGGGCGTCTTTCGCTCGCGCGACGGTGGAGAGACCTGGCAGAAGATTCTTTACCGAAGCTCGCGTGCGGGTTCGCACGACATCAGCTTCGATCGACACAACCCGCGAATCCTTTACGCCGCGGTCTGGCAGGCGCAGCGCTACCCGCACGCGCTGGTGAACGGCGGCCCGGAATCCGGCTTATGGCGTTCGTTCGACGGTGGTGACACCTGGGAGGAGATCACGCGTCGGCCGGGGCTGCCTCAGGGCTTGCTCGGAAAGATCGGCGTCGTTGCCTCACCAGCCAGAGCCGGACGAGTCTGGGCCGTGATCGAGGCCGAAGACGGCGCCGTCTTTCGCTCCGACGATCATGGAGACACGTGGACGCGCCTGAGCGAGCAATCACTCCTGCGCACGCGCCCCTGGTATTACATGCACATCACGGCGGACCCACAGGACGCCGATACCGTCTGGATTCAGAACTACAGCCTGTGGAAGTCGATCGACGCGCGGGGCTTCGTTCCACAAGCTGCCCGACGCCCCACGGCGACGAGCACGCCCTCTGGTTCGACCCGAACAATTCCCAGCGCCTGATCGAAGGGAGTGATGGCGGCGCCTGCGTCAGCTTCAACGGCGGAGAAAGCTGGTCGAGCATCTACAACCAGCCGACCGCTCAGCTGTATCACGTCACGACCGACTCCGCCGTGCCCTACCGCGTCTACGGCTCGCAGCAGGACAACACCGCCATCAGCCTGCCGAGCCGGTCTGTCGACGGCGCCATTCACGAGCGAGACTGGTTCGCGCCAGGTGGCGGCGAGAGCGGCTACATCGCCATCAAGCCGGACGACAACAACCTGATCGTGGCCTCTGGCCCGGTCGGGCGTCGCGCCTATAACGACATCATGACCCTCTACGACCGCCGCACGGGGCAGAAGTGGAACAACACGGTCTGGCCGGAGCTGTACGGATGGGGAGCCGGAGCGGAAAGCCTCAAGTATCGATTCCAGTGGACCTTCCCAATTCACTTCTCACGCCATGATCCGAACGTTCTCTACGTCTGCTCGCAGCACGTTCATCGCTCGACCGATCTGGGCGCCAATTGGGAGGTGATCAGCCCTGACCTGACGCGCAACGATCCGGACAAGCTAAAGCCGTCGGGCGGTCCGATCACCCGTGACAACACCGGGGCTGAGGTGTACTGCACCATCTTCGCGCTGGCGGAGTCGCCGCCTGCAAGCAGGGCTTCTCTGGGCCGGCTCCGACGACGGCCTGATTCACATTTCGACCGATGGAAGCCGGAGCTGGCAGAACGTGACTCCGCCCGATCTGCCGGAATGGGCCCTGATCTCGATCATCGAGCCCTCGCCGCACGATCCGGCGACGGCCTACGTGGCCGCGACGCGCTACAAGCTGGACGACACGGCGCCGTATCTCTTCAAAACCAATGACTATGGCCGCTCCTGGACCAGGATCGTGTCCGGATTGCCTGAGGACGAGTTCACGCGGGTGATTCGGGAGGATCCAAATCGTCGCGGTCTGCTCTATGCCGGCACCGAGACCGGTCTCTACATCTCGTTCGACGACGGCGCGAGCTGGCAGCGCATGGGCGGCAATCTGCCGGTCGTGCCGGTCTACGATCTGACCGTCAAGGGAGTCGAGATGGTCGTCGCGACCCACGGTCGGTCGTTCTGGATCCTGGACGATCTCACCCCATTGCATCAGATTCAGGATAACGCGCGCGACAGCGGCGCTGTCTTGTTCAAGCCGCGTCCGACCTTGAGAATGCGCAGCTACGGTGGGGATTCCGAAGGAGACATCGATCTGGGCAGGATTGCCTTCGGTCACGCCGATACCAGCATCGCTTCCGTCGATATCATCAGGCTTCCGGACGGCACGACTGAACGACGCTGGTTGGATGCGGGCGAGAATCCTCCCGATGGCGTGGTCATCCAGTACGTGTTGAACGCCGCTCCCGAAAGCGAGGTGACGCTGTCGATTCTCGACTCGACTGGGGCCGAACTGCGCACGTTTCGCTCGTCGGAAGGCTCGCTGTCAACGAACACCGGCGTCAATCGCTTCGTCTGGAATCTCCGTCTTCCCGGAGCGCCAAACGTCATCGTGCCCGAGCTCGAGCATTGGGACCGGCCTGACGGGCCGATGGTCCTGCCGGGCACGTATCAGGTTCGTCTGACCGTTGACGAGCGTGAGATGACGCAGACGTTCGAGGTCGAGGCTGATCCCCGCATCCCGACCAGTCGCGTCGACCTGCAACGGCAGTTCGAGTTTCTGGTCGAGGTTCTGGGGGCGCTCGCCTCAACGAATAACTTGCTCAACGAAACCCATCTCCTTACGCGCCAGCTACAGCCGTGGGATGAGCGTGCGAGCATCGCGCCGCTGTCCGAGCATGTATCCGCGATTCGAGAAGAGTTGGAAGCCATTCGCGGCCAACTCATTGACGTCAACATGTGGCAGTCACAGCTCTGGCCGAGCGGGCTGCATGAGAAGTTCAACGCCCTGTTCGAATCGGTCGACAGTGCCGATGCTGCCCCGCCACGGCAAGCGCGCGAGGTATTTGCCAAGCTTCGCTCGGAGTTGGATCATCTTGAGGGACGCTACGAAGGACTGCTGGCGGAGCGAGTCCGGGCGTTCAATCGGGCTATTCAGGGCGCAGGCTTGCCTACGGTCGGTCTGCCTGCGACGTGAGAGTCTCCCAACCAGCGGCATGAAGCACGGGCAGGGAGCGAGAACGTCTAACCATCGGCCGGCGACACACGGAAAGGCGACGACATGTTACGCGAACCGTTTCACAATGAACCTTCAATCGACTTCAGCGTGCCCGAGAACCGGGCCGCGATGCAGGCAGCATTGAAAGAGGTCGAACAACAGCTGGGGCAGCGCTATCCCCTGATCATCGGGGGCGAGCGGCGCGAAACCGGCCAGTGGATCACGTCGATCAATCCGGGAAATCTCAACCAGGTCGTCGGCGAGGTTGCCCGAGCGCGCAAAGAGGACGTCGATGACGCCATCGCCGCCGCCGAGCACGCCTTCAAGACCTGGCGTTTCATGCCGGCCGAAGGACGGGCCAGCGTCAACTTCCGCATGGCGGCCATCCTGCGCCGCAGGAGACTCGAGCTGTCGGCCTGGATGGCGCTCGAGTTGGATAAAGCCTGGGATGAAGCTGATGGCGAAGTGGCCGAGGCCATCGACCTGCTGGAGTATTACGGCCGTGAAGCGCAACGTCTGGCAGGTCCGGCGCACGGCCTGGCCCACCTGCCGGACGAGGCGACCGAGATGTTCTACCAGCCGCTGGGCGTCGGAGTCGTCATCCCGCCCTGGAACTTCCCGTGCGCCATCCTGACCGGCATGACTATGTCCGGCGTCGTCTCCGGCAACGCCGTGGTGCTCAAGCCGGCCAGCAACACGCCGGTCATCGCCTACAAGCTGGTCGAGATCATGGAAGAGGCGGGCGTTCCGGCTGGAGTCGTGAACTACCTGCCGGGCAATGGCGCCGAGATCGGTGACGCGCTGGTCGAGCACCCGCGAACGCGATACATCGCGTTCACCGGCTCCAAAGACGTTGGGGTCCGCATCTATGAGCGGGCCGCGAAGGTCCAGCCGGGGCAACGCTGGCTGAAGCGTGTGACCGCCGAGATGGGTGGCAAGGACGCCATCATCGTCGATTCGGAAGCCGATCTGGACGCCGCCGCCCAGGGGATCGTCATCTCCTCATTCGGGTTCTCGGGTCAGAAGTGCTCGGCCTGCTCGCGGGCCATCGTCGCGGCTGACGTCTACGATCAGATCGTCGACAGGGTGCTGTCGATCACGCGAGAGACGGTCACCGACGGGCAGGCGGCGCAAGGCGACGTGACCGTCGGCGCGGTGGTGGACGAGGGCCAGTACCGCAAGATCCTGAGCTATATCGATGTCGGTAAGCAGGAGGCCCGGCTCGCCTACGGCGGGGAGAAAGGCGACGGAAACGGCTACTTCATTCAGCCGACGATCTTCGTGGACGTGCCCGAGACGTCGAGGATCGGCTGCGAAGAAATCTTCGGTCCGGTTCTCTCGATCATCAAGGCAAAGGATTTCGACGACGCCTTGCGCATCGCCAACGACAGTGAATATGGCCTGACCGGCTCCGTCTATTCGCGCAACCGGGCACATCTGGAGAAGGCCCGGCGCGAGTTCGACGTCGGAAACCTCTATCTGAACCGGAAGTGCACCGGTGCCATGATGGGCGTTCATCCCTTTGCGGGGATGAAACTGAGCGGCACGGATTCCAAGGCCGGTGGACCGGAATACCTGCTTCATTTCATGGAGGCCAAGGCGGTCGGGGAGAAGTTGTAGATTGAATCGAATCGGGTGGCCTCCCGGCTATTGGGCCGGAGGGCCGCCCGTTCGATGCCGGGCACCTTCGCCGCGACACGGCCAACGACCAAGCGGTGCGGCGACCCCGGTCTGAGACCGGCGGATCAGCCACCTCGCGGCCGGCTCGAACCGGCGTCGAGTATGGGAAATGGTCAGGTCACCGTCCGTCTTCGACTGACCTCGATCGATGACGTCGATGATGACGTTGAATACTGGTTTCGGCGAGTCTCCAACGTGAGATCTTGGTTGCGTGGGGCGCCGGCGTTCAAGAATCGGGAGATGGAATGAAGCTGAGGCTGGGCATCGATGTTGGCGGTACCAACACCGATGCCGTCGTGCTCGACGAGCGTTCGAACCTTCTGGCGCGATTCAAGGCGCCAACCACGGCAGACGTCACCGGCGGCATTCGCGACGCCTTGCGGGGTCTGGTCGCGAGCCATCCCGATCTCGATCTCGGCTCGATCCGCTACGCCATGCTCGGCACCACCCACTGCACCAACGCCATTCTCGAGCGACGCAACCTCGACCGCGTCGGGTTGATCCGCATCGGCGCGCCGGCCACGCTCGCGATCAAGCCCTTCGTCGGCTGGCCGGCGGATCTCCGCGCAACGATTGGTGGACGCTACGCCATCGTTGAGGGGGGCCATGAGTACGACGGCCGGGAGATTCGTCCACTGGATGAGGCTGCGGTTCGCGCCGCCGCCGAGTCTTTCCGTGGTGAGGTCGATTCGGTGGCGGTGGTCAGCGTCTTCTCACCGGTCGACGCCTCTCACGAAGAACGCGCCGGGGCGATCCTGCTCGATGTCCTCGGCGACCTGCCGGTTACTTATTCGGACCAGATCGGCAGCATCGGCCTGCTCGAACGTGAGAATGCCTCGATCCTCAACGCCGCCGTGACGACACCAGCGCGCGTCGCCGCCAACGGCTTCGCCACTGCTTTGGAAGAGCACGGCATCGAGGCCCAGATGTTCTTCAGCCAGAACGATGGGACGTTGATGGCCCTCGAGTACGCCACGCGCTATCCGATCCTGACGGTTGCCAGTGGCCCGGCCAACTCTATTCGCGGGGCGGCCTTCCTCTCCGGGCTGCAGAACGCCATCATCGTCGACGTCGGCGGCACGTCGACCGACGTCGGCATACTGGTCAATGGCTTTCCCCGTGAGTCGGCCATCGCCGTCGAGATAGGTGGAGTGCGCACCAACTTCCGCATGCCCGATCTCATCTCGATCGCGCTCGGTGGCGGCACCCGCGTTCATGAGAACGGCGATTTGCGGGTGGGACCGGACAGTGCCGGCTATCGGATCACGGAGGAAGCCAGAGTCTTCGGCGGCTCGACGCTGACCCTCTCGGATGTCGCGGTGGCGGCGGGTCGAGCCAGCATGGGGCAACCAGCCCGCGTCGCCGATCTCGACGCGCGTCTGGTGAATCAGGTGACGCAGTGGGTGCGCGCGAAGTGCGAGGAGACCATCGACCGCATGAAGACCAGCGCCGAGCCGGTTCCGGTCGTGCTCGTCGGCGGCGGCAGTGTCGTCATCCCGGAGGATCTGGCCGGGGCGTCCGCGATTTTCCGGCCGGATCACTATGACGTGGCCAACGCCATCGGCGCGGCGATCGCTCAGTGTAGCGGGGAGATCGAGCGCATCTTCTCGCTGGAGGAGTACAGCCGCGCCGAGGCGCTGGAGATGGCCCGGCAGATGGCGCGCGATGAGGCCGTCAAGGCAGGAGCCGATCCTGCCACAGTCGATATTGTCGACGTCCATGAGGTGCCGCTGGCCTACCTGCCTGGAAACGCCACACGGATTCGGGTCCGCGCCGCGGGCGATCTGGCGGTCGGGGCAGTACCATGACGAACCGGACCTCCTGGCTACTCGACGCGGCTCAAGTCGATGATCTGGCCATCGGATCGGCGCTTCTCGGGACGGGTGGCGGTGGCGATCCGCACATTGGCGCCCTGATGGCGCTCGAATCGATCGAACGGCATGGCCCCGTGACGGTTATCCCGGCGAGCGCTCTGGAAGACGATGCGCTGGTGGCCATCGTCAGCATGTCGGGAGCGCCGACCGTGATGACCGAAAAGATCCCGAACGGCGGCGAGATCGAGCGAGTACTCGGACGCGTGGCGGAGGCGGCCGGCCGCCGGCCGGACGCGGTTATTTCGGTCGAGATCGGCGGCATGAACTCGGTCATCCCGGTCGTCGCCGCGGCACGCACCGGACTGCCGCTGGTTGACGGCGATGGCATGGGCCGCGCCTTCCCCGAGTTCCAGATGACCGCGTTCAATGTCGCGGGCGTGCGCTTCGGGCCGCGGTTCGTCACCGACGAAAAGGGAAACGTGCTTCGTATCGATGGGATCGACGCCGGTTGGATCGAGCGCATCAACCGTCGTGCCCTGATCGCCATGGGCGGCTCGGTCATCACGTCGATCGGGCTCTCCGGTGCTGATATCAAACGTGGGGCGATCGAGGGAACCATTTCGCTCGCCGTTCAGATCGGCGACGCGCTGCGACAAGCCAAACGGGATGGTAGCCCCTGGCTCGACCGGCTGCTGCGGGTGGTGAGCGCCATTCCGCTCTTCAGCGGCAAGGTGACCTCAGTCGACCGGCGGACCGAAGGCGGGTTTGCGCGTGGTCACGGTGTGATCAACGGACTCGGCGCCGAGGCGGATCAGGCGATCCGGCTCGACTTCCAGAACGAGCATCTGATCGCGCGGCGGCTGGAGCGCGACGAGCCTGCCGAGATTCTGATCACGACGCCGGATCTGATTGCCGTGCTCGATTCCGACACGGGCACGCCGATCACCACCGAGACATTGCATTACGGGCAGCGCGTGACGGTCGTCGGCATTCCCAGCCCACCGATCTGGCGTACCGCGCGAGGGCTCGAACTCGCCGGACCGCGTTATTTTGGTTTCGACGTCGATTTCGTCCCGGTCGAGAATCGGGTCGCGTCCGGGCGGCGCTCGTGAGCATGATCGTTCACGGGAATGAAAGGAACCTGGCGTGCCCTGGGATCTGACCAAAGGCGACGTGGAGCGCATCGCCATCGGCGCCGGTATTCTCGGCACCGGCGGTGGCGGCAATCCGCGCCAGGGCCGGATTCGGGCCGAGACGAAGCTGGAAGAAGGGTTCAAGCTCACCGTCGTCGCTCTCGATGAGCTGCCGGATGACGCCTTAGTCGTGCCGATGGGCGGGATGGGCGCCCCGACGATCGGTCTCGAGAAGCTCGGCCGGGGTGACGAGGGCAAGGTTGCCATCGAGATCCTGCAGGACTATCTGGGCGTCAAGGTGGCCGCGACGGTGCCGATCGAGATCGGTGGCGGCAACTCCTTCGCGCCGATGATCGCCGCCTGCCAGCTCGGCCTGCCGACTGTCGACGCCGACGGCATGGGCCGTGCCTTCCCGGAAACGTCGATGATCAGCTTCTACTTCGATGGCGTGGCGCCATCCCCGACAGTGATGGTCGACTCGCAGCACCGCCGCTTCATCATTGAGAACGTTGCCGAAACGACCATGCTCGAGCGAGTCATGCGTGCCATCTGCGTGCAGCTTGGCGGCAACGCCATGGTCGCCGACCGGCCAATGACGGTACGTCGGCTCAAAGAGACCGCCATCCCCAGCACAATCACCCTGGCGCACCGCGTCGGAGACGCGGTTCTCTCCGCGCAGGAAGCCGGAGGTGATCCGGTCGAAGCGATCTGCTCCGTGACGGCGGGACGCGAGCTATTTCAGGGCAAGGTAACCGACGTCGACCGCCGGGTGGAACGCGGTTACAACTTTGGGCGACTGACTTTGGCCGGAGTCGATCGCTGGCGCGGTTCCGACGCCGTGATCGAGCTTCAGAATGAGTACCTGATCTGCAGGGTCGATGGTCGTATCGCGGCGATCGTGCCCGACCTGATCACCATGGTCGATAGCGATCGCGGGACGCCAATCACGACGGAGGTCGTGCGCTATGGTGTCCGCGCCTCTATCCTGGGCATCCCCGCTCCGCGCCAGCTCACGACTGAGCAGGCGCTGAAGTTCGTCGGCCCGCACGCCTTCGGCTACGACCTGCCCTACACGCCGCTGGCTGAGCTGCTCCCAGAGTAGCCCTGATCCACGTCATCGGATTATGACAAGCGGTTTCAATTCGCATCGTTGGACGCGCCGTCACAGTCGGACAGACGCTTGGGCCGTCTCGGCGCGGATCGAGTCAGGACCATCGCGTACATCGGAGGCGACCGCTACCTCTGCAGGCGCGGGTCGAGCCGGTCGCGCAGCGCGTCCCCGAGGATATTGAACGCGAGCACCGCCGAGGTAATGGCAATCGATGGAAGCACCACGCCCCACGGATGCTGACCCATGAACCGGCTGGCGTCTTCAATCGACCGTCCCCAGGACGGGATGTTCGGCGGCGGCCCCAACCCAAGGAAGCTGAGCCCTGCTTCGAGCAGGATCGCGGTGCTCGCCGCCAGTGACATCTGCACGATGATTGGCGCCGTTATGTTGGGAAGTATGCCGCGTAACAGAATGCGCAACGGTCGAGCGCCGATCGCCCGGGCGGCCAGAATGTAGTCATTCTCTTTGACCGAGAGCGCCGAGCTATACGCGATGCGCGCGAACTGCGGCACGTAGAGGATGCCGATCACGAGAATGATGTTGCGCAACGACGATCCCAGGAAGGCGACCACGAAGATGGCCAGCAAGATTGGGGGGAAACTGAGGATCGCGTCGGTTAGCCGCATCAGGATGACGTCAGCCGGAGAACCGAAGAAAGCCGCGATCATGCCCATCAGGACACCCACGATGACCGCGATGGTGACGCTCGACAGACTTACTTCCATACTCAGTCTGGCGCCGTAAAGGATACGAGCCAGCATGTCTCGTCCAAACTGGTCGGTGCCGAGAAATGCCTGGGTGCTTGGCGATGAGAAGCGAAGCTGAGGCTGCATGGCGTTCGGATCGGAGCGCGTGAGTAAGGGAGCGGCGATCGCGACGAAGAAAAGGAGCAACACGAAGCCGCCACTCACCAGGACTCGCGGGTTGCCGACGAACCAGCGAACCCAGCTTTGGAAGCCGGTCGTCCGTCTGGTCGCTCTAACGACATCATCGGTTAGCGCGGTGGTCTCCAACGTTTCGACTCTATTCATAGCGAATTCGCGGATCCAGGACGGCAAACGAAAGATCGGTCAAGAAGTTGATCAAGATGAATATGGTTGCGACCACGAGAACGATCCCCTGTACGACCGGGTAGTCACGTGCGTTGATCGAATTGAGCAGGTAGGCATTGATGCCAGGCCAGTTGAAGATGAATTCGATCAGCACACTGCCGGCGAACATGAAGCCGACGTGGAGGCCGATGATCGTGACGACCGGGAGCAATGCGTTGCGAAGCACATGCCAGTACAGAATACGCATTTCTCGCACACCCTTGGAGCGAGCCGTACGCACGTAGTCGGCGCCAAGTTGCTCCAGCACGGACGACCGCGTCATCCGCATGGTGGTCGCCATGGGTGCCAGCGACAGCGTGATAACCGGAAGAATGGCCGCCTTGAGGAAGCTGCCGAAGTTCTCCGTCGGAGAGACGAACCCTCCCGACGGCAACCAGTGAAGCTTGAGCGAGAACGCGAGCACCAGCAAGATCCCGCTCACGAAGACCGGGGTCGAAAACCCGACCAGCGCGATTCCGGAGATGATCGGATCCCACATCGAGCGTCGCAGGCGCGCAGCGGTAATTCCCAGCGGAATGCCGATGATGATCGCGAGCGCCTCGGCGGGGACGATGAGCATCAACGTCCGCGGTAGCCGCCGGAACAACTCGGCTGATACCGAGGAATCGGTCGTGAACGAGTTTCCGAGATTGAGCCGGACGAGATTCCCCAGCCAGTCGAAGTACTGCACGTAGAGTGGACGATCCAGCCCGAGCTGCTGGCGCACGTGCTGGATCGCCGTACTGTCAGGGTGAGCGTCGATTCCACCCAGAATGGTGAGTGCGGGATCGCCCGGCAGGAAATGCAGGAAAAGGAAGACCACGGTGGCGATCAAATAGAGCAGGACTATCATTGAGATCGTCCTGCGGATAATGTAGTTGACCACCGAGCGACTCCCCTCGCCGTTGAGCGATCTTCGCTAGGAACCTCTGCCGACGCGACTTATTTCTTGAACCAGACGTCTTGCATATATCGTTCAGATCCCAGACCGACGCCGGGAATGTGAACGTAGCCCTGCAGGGCCGCAACGCTTGCTTCGGCCTGTGGGCGCCACAGGATGAAGATAAAGGGCGCGAGATCGAAAAGACGCTGTTCGACCTGCGTGTAAATCGCCTTTCGTTTGGTCGTGTCGGTCTCCTGCCGGCCCTTGGCCAGGAGATCGTCAAGCTGCGGGTCGTCGAAGTTGACGCCCGCGGCGTAGCTCGCGCCGCCCTTTCCGAAATAGGTCGTGTACATGTCCGGGTCCGACCAGGGCTCGCCCAGACCGTCTTGCATCATCTGATATTCGCCCGTGGTGCGCCGCTTGGTCAACGTCGGAACGTCCTGCTGCTGAATGGTGACGGTCATGCCGAGCTGCTGGAGTTGCTGCGCGACTGCCTGGGCGGTGTCCATGTGTACCGAGATCGTCGCGACCGCGAAGTCGAGCTTGATGTCGGACGGCTTGAGGCCCGCCTGCTGCAGCAGCGACAATGCCTTGTTCTTATCGTAGGTCCAGTGCCCGTCGAGACTCTGGTTGTACCAGAAGCTTCCGGGCGGAATGAGCCCCACGGTGATCGGCACGCCCTGGCCGCCAAACGCCACGTCGATGACTGCCTTGCGATCGATCGCATAGTTCAGCGCCTGGCGCACTTCGGGCTTGTCGAGCGGAGGCTTGTTCGGATTGAGCCGGACGAGGTTGAAGGTGTCAAACCCCTTGTACAGCTCGTATTTGGGATCCTTGCCGAGCTCGTCCATGTTCTGCCAGGGGAGATACTCGATGAAATTGATCGACCCCGTCTTGAACGCGTTGACGCGCGCGGTGTCGTCCGCGATGACGGTTTCGACGATCTTGTCCATGTACGGGCGGTTCGGAACCCAGTATTTGTCGTTCTTCACCAGTGTGTATTTGACCTGTGGTTCAAAGGTGTCGAGTTTGAACGGACCGCTTCCGTTCTCCTTCTTCTTGAAGTCGTTACCAGCCGTCCCCCAGACCTTGCTGACGATGTATGCCCACTCGCTGGCCAGTATCGCCATAAGCACCGCATAGGGCTGCTTCAACGTGACCTTGACGGTGTGATCATCGACGGCCGTATAGGTATCGAGGTTGGCCATCTGAGTTTTCAGATTGGCCGTCGTGTTTGGATCGCGAATGCGATCGAACGTGTAGACGACGTCGGCTGCTGTAAAGGGGGTGCCGTCGTGAAACGTAACGCCCTGTTGCAGCACGAAGTTGTAGACGGTTCCGTTTTCCTGAACCTCCCACGATTTGGCCAGCTTGGGCACAATCGTGCCCTTGATGTCGTAGCGCACGAGGGAATCGTAGATGTTTCCTTGAAGCGACGACGACGAGGCGCCGTAGGCAATATGAGGATCAAACGCAATCGGGTCACGCAGCAGTCCGAAGTTGAGCGTGCCGCCCGGTTGTCCTTCAGCCACAGGTGCCGTGGTCGCGGCTGAGGCGGTCGTCGCGGCTGGGGAAGCGGCCGCGGCGCTGGCCGCGGGCGTTGTTCCACCGCTGGAAGCCTGGGTCGATGTCGCCGCCGTCGTGCTCGTGGCCGTGCTGGCGCTCGCGCTCGTCGCCGCGGGGGTGGATTTGCTGGAGCCGCCACACGCGGCCAGCAGAGTTCCGATTGCCGGCACGCTCAGCCCAAGCGCCGCGGCGCGGACGACCAGCTTTCGTCTCGAGAGGCGCCCCACGAATCCTGAATCCCATGCGGGAGCATTCTCCCGTCGATCATCAACGTTGTCCCAGCCTGGAGAGTCCGTTCACGAGCATTCCTCCTCACAACACTGCCGAAACCGACTGGTGACCGTGACCGCCGTTCGTTTCGGTCTGGCCACCGAACACGTTCTTGTCCCTGGATACAGCGAGGTTATTTGATGTCTGGTCATGAACCGACAGACTCTAGTCAACCACCTCGCAACCTCGCGCGCGCAGTTCATCGTCTGAGTCCATCAGGAAGAGCTCGCCGCGCGCGATCCGTTCCAGCCACGATTGCTCGAGGGCGACGCGCGCCCGAGTTCGACGAAGCACGTCCTCTGCTTCATCTTTCCGGACGACAACGACGCCGTCGCTGTCCCCCACGACAATGTCACCGGGGAACACCACCACGCCGCCACACGAGATTGGCAGGTTGAGCTGTCCGACCCCGTCCTTGGTGGGCCCGGTCGGCGTCAGCCCGATGGCGAAGACTGCGAAGCCGACATCCTGTGTCTGCTGAACGTCGCGGACGAGCCCGTCAGTCACGACTCCGGCGATTCCCTTTTTCTTCGCCATGGAGCTCATGATCCCGCCCCAGACGGTGTAATTCATGTCATAGGCGCCGGCGATGACGATGACGTCGCCTGGACGAGCCACCTCGATCGCCTTGAAGGCGACGAGATTGTCGCCCGGGCGGGCTTTGACGGTGATAGCTGGTCCACACAGCACCGGCATTGGATGGTAAATCGGTTTGATCCGTGCATCCATGGTGTTCTGCCGTCCTTGAACATCGGAGATGTTCGCGGCTACCAGTTCTTGAAACTGGCTCACGAGCACCGAATCAGGACGGTCGATCGATTTGACGACTTTGAATCCGGGCTTCAAGGGCGTGGTCATCTGTCAGCCGCCAAACTCGCTACGGACGAACTCGACGATCCGGTCAACGCCTCGTTGAACCAGTTGCGCCCCCTTTTCGGCGGTCGCGACTTCCGGGTTGCCGACCACTCCGGTGTCAGAGCGTGCGTGCATCCCCTGATACTGTGTGATGTCGCTAAATGGGAGCGAGGTGGTCGGCGTCTGGTCCTTGATGCGCTCGCGGACGACGAGTTCGGGGGCGATGTGCAGCATGATCGACGTTCCGATCTCGGAGGCGTGCCCATTCGCGTGTGGCCCGGTCTCGACCAGATCCTTACCGAGAGCGGCGACGTAGTCCCACCAAAAGACCTGCGCGCAACGCACCCCGTAGGTGTCCTGAAGCTCCATCGCCACTTCGCCGATGGGACCGATATTGCCACGATGGCTGTTGACGAACAATAGCCGCTTCGCGCCCCACTTGATCACGCTTTCAGCCGTCTCACGCACGTAGGCGGAAAGGGTCGCGGTGGAGATATTCAATGTCCCCGGGAAATCACCGAGCGAGCGCGAGAACCCGACCGGCAACGCCGGAAGAACCGGAGCGCCCAAAATCTCCCCAACGCGCTGGGCGACATGGGTAACAACGACGGTGTCGGTGCCGACGGGCAGGTGCTGGCCGTAGACCTCGACCGCGCCGGTCGGGATGATCACGAGGTCGGTCTGTTGACGGAGCGCATCGAAGTCAACCCAGGGCACGTTCATCAGGTACATCGATTCATCACCTCATTTGATACGCGAACGGGCGCTCATTCTCGACTGGATGTCACCCAGTTGACAATCACGGGTTCCGAAACTAGAGTAGTGAACGTTCACGTGAACGTTCACACGGTAGCACCACGTTGTCGAATGGTCAAGTGCGCGCGATGAGGAGTTTTCGCGGCCAATGCCCGAAAGATCGAATATGAGTCTGCTGGCAGAGCGACAACGCGCCAGGCTAATGGCGGGGAGGTGCGTGAAACCTCCAGGCAGTTGGCGTCGCGACGATTCAGGACGCTAGCCCGCCGACGCATTCACGTCGAACCCGGCTGGGAATGAAGAGACAAATGGCGCCCAGGCAGAGAAGTGGGCAATCCGCCACCTTGAATGACGTTGCGCGAGTCGCGAACGTCTCCCGCCAGACCGTGTCTCGGGTCATCAACAACAAGGGCGAGGTAGGGCCGGAAACCCGCCAGCGCGTGCTGGCCGCGATTCTCGATCTCGATTATCGGCCCAACGTCCTGGCGCGCAGCCTGGTCACGAATCGCTCCCTCGTCATCGGACTGGTCCTCCCGAACATCTCGCAGCCCTACTACCCGGAGATCGCACGCGGCGTTGAGGATCGCGCGTACGAAGCGGGCTACAGCGTCTTTCTTTGCCATACCGCCGGGAGCGCTACTCGCGAGCTCCAGGCGCTGGAGAAATTGCGCGGTCACCGCGTTGACGGCGTGATCATCTGCAACTCGCGTCTGGATGCGGCGACACTCTCCCAGGCCGCGGCGGGCGTGTCGCCGGTGGTATTGGTGAACCGGGAGGTAGCGGACATCCCGGGGACCGTCATCTGGACCGGTTACGATACGGGCGCGGCATTGGCGGTGGAACACGTGCTCGCACTGGGACGGCGCCGGATCGCGTACATCGGCCTCGATTACGAAAACAACGTCGATGAGGCGAAATTTCGTGGCTACGAGGCCGCGTTGTGCCTGGCCGGTATCGAGACTGATCCGCGCTTGATCGTGCGTGGCCCGAACTCGTTCCAGTGCGGTTACGACGCGATGGCCGAGATTACAGGCGAGCCACGTCGACGTCGATGCGATCTTTGCCTTCAACGACCTGATCGCGATCGGGGCGATGCGTTTCGCGCTCACCCACGGCATCGACGTACCCAACGAGGTCGCCATAGTCGGCTTTGGCGGATCGGACGTCGCCAGCATGGTGACGCCGGATCTGACCACGATCTCGGTGCCGCTCTATTCGATCGGTATTACGGCCATGCAGGAACTCCTTCACCTGATCGACGGCACCGGCGAAGAGCATCGGCAGGTTAACGTTGAACCGGAGATCCTGATCCGCGGTTCATCGGTGCCTGTGGGGCAGACGGCGCTGCTGGGCAACGATCTCCCGTGAATGAGGCACTTTGGAGGTGCTGAGCCTGAATCGGATGTGGCGTGGCAGTTGAGAGCATTTGCTCGCGATGGCCTCTCGCGAGCGGGATGATGCACGGCGGCGGAGCCGGTATCCACGAAGAAACTGACCACCGGAATGGTTGTGGCGATTAAAATCGAGCGAGAAGGAGTATTAATGGAAGAGTCAGAACTCATCGCGCGTCTTGGCCGGCTGGATACTGCCGGAGCCGCCGACGCACAGCAGGGCTTCGGGGTCCTGGATCCGTCGATCCGAACCGTGACTCCAGGACTGCGAGTGGCCGGTCCGGCCTTCACCGTGAAATGCTATCCCGGCAGCATCATCACGGTACACAAAGCACTGGTGGAAGCCGCCCCCGGATCTCTGCTCGTGGTAGACGGCGAAGCGGATGGGCGGGCCGGGGCGCTTTTCGGCGAACTGATGGCGCGCGAGGCGAAGGACCGCGGGTTCCTGGGAATCGTGGTCGATGGCGCGGTCCGCGATTGCAACGGGCTGCGCAGCCTCGGGTTCCCTACCTTCGCGTCGCACATTACCCCGCGTGTGGGGGTGAACCGCCGCCTGGGCGTCACGAACGTGCCCGTCAGTGTCGGCTCGGTGGTGGTCCATCCCGGCGACTACATCCTGGCCGATGACGACGGCGTGATCGTCATTCCGCGATCGAATCTCGCGACGATCGTGGACGCGGTTGAAGCCATCGAAAAGAAGGAACGCGGCATCGCCGAGGCCATCGACCGGCACGAGCGGCTCGCCGACATTCTCAGCTTTCGTGAAACGATCGGCGGCGAACGCACGAACTGAGCGGCGCAATCACACTCGATCCGACAGGGTGGGAAGGGCGGCTCACTGCCTTCGCTGAGGGCTTACACCTGCGTCACGATGCGGATGGCGTCGCGACGGGATGCCGCCGCTGCGGCAGTTTGAAGACCTCCCGTGCGTTCTCGGCGTAGACCCGGCGCCCGAGGGTGTCCGGCATGGGAGGCAGCGACTGCTCCGGCGAGTCGTAATCGAAGTGGGGATAGTCGGAGGCGAACATCAACGTCTGCTCGGCTCTGGCCCACTCGAAGACGGTCAGCAGGCGACGCTGCGGTTCGGGTGACTCCATCGGCTGGGTTGTGAAGCGGCAGTGCTCGAAAACGTACTCGCTCGGTGGTCGTTTGACCCAGGGGGTCTCGCTCCCCAGCGCCTTCCAATCCGCGTCCATGTGCCAGAGAAAGGCCGGGAGCCAGACGTAGCCGCCCTCGACAAAAATGACCTTGAGCGTCGGATAGCGCTCGAACAATCCCTCGAAGACCATGCTCGCGAGATGTTCCATATAGCCGAGCGACCGTCCCTGGCGCTTCTCGATGTAGTAGGAGGCCTGCCCGTTCATGGCGTCCCCCTCACTGCCGGTGTGGATCACCAGCGGCAGGTCGAAGGATGTGCAGGCGTCGTAGATCGGGTCGAAGAAGCGTTGGCCGTAAAGCACGCGCGTGCCGTTCGGGACGAGTACCGCCACGATATCCGGCCTCGAGCCGATTCGCTCGATCTCCCTGGCGGCCATGCGCGGGTCCTGGCTCGGCACGATGGCGGCGCCACGCAGCCGTTCCTCTTTATCCAGCCAGTGCTCGATCATCCAGTCGTTGTACGCCCGCGCCAGCGCGGCGGCGTAGTCGACATCGGGCAGCGACGGTATCGGTCGGTACTCCTGCCCAAGCAAGATGCCATATTCGACGTTATTAGGGTCGAGGTGCTGGATCCGCATCAGATCGAGGTCGGATCCGGCCGGGCTGCCGTCCTCCGGCCAGGAGTCGGCACGATAGCCCCGATCGCCGCCGTTCGGGTAGCCGACACGCTGGCTGAGACCGGTGGTGTGGAGACGGATCCGCTCCTGATACGCGCGCGGCAGGTACGGAAAAAGATCCTCCGGCCGGCGGGTACGCTGGTGGATGTCGCAGTCGATAATCGGCCCGGCAGCGTGAATCGACATGTCGCCCCTTTTCTTCATGCGTGGAGGATGACCAACCCGCCTTCAACGGTGACCGGAAAAGTCTCGATCGAAGGATCCGTTTCATTGGGCTCGGCTGCTTCGACCGTCACCTCATAGGTCGGCACGCGCACTTTGTGCGGATTGAAGACCGAACGGCCGCTGGCAATCTCAAACTCCCAGCCATGCCAGGGGCACTTGATGATTTCGTTGTCCCGCCCATACTGGATCTCGAATGGCCGTGCAGACAGGTTTAGACCCTTGATCACTCCGAGACAGAGCGGAGCGCCCTGGTGCGGACAGCTATTGCGCAGCGCGAAGAACTGCCCAGCGATGTTCAAGACGCCGATCGAGCGCCCGTCGACCTCGACAATGCGCCGCGTCCCTGCGGGGAACTCCTGGACCGGCGCGATAACATGTCGCGTCATGATTCGTTCCGCTCCTGCTGGCTCGCCATTGTAGCGCAGTCTAGAAACTGAGCCGGAGGCTGTCAATTCCATAGACGGCAGGGCTATCCGGCCCTAATTACCGTCTCCAACTTTTCCCGCTGAAACGCTCGCCAACGGCTTCAATCCGGCCTCGATCTGCGCGCGATACGGCTCCAGGAAGGGCGGTAGAGCCAGACGCTCACCAAGATGCTCCGCGTCCTCATCAGTCGCGAATCCAGGCCCGTCGGACGCGATCTCGAACAGCACGCCGCCCGGCTCACGGAAATAGATCGAGCGGAAGTAGAAGCGGTCGATGACCGGGGTGACGTGAACGCCCGATTCCTCAAGGTGACGCTGCCACGCCTCGTGTTCTTCAAAGGTCGGTGTGCGAAAGGCGATGTGATGCACGCCGCCCCGGCCCTGCCGCGCTCGCGGAAGGTCGGGCCGCACGTCGACCAGCACGGTTGTGCCCGGTCCGCCGGGACCAGTCTCGAAGCGGACGACCATGCCGTCGGCCGAGCCGGGCGACGGGTATTCGCCGGTCTGCCGGAACCCGAGAATCTGCGTCAGAATCCGAGCGGTCGGCTCGAGCCGGGAAACCGTCAGCGTCACCGATCCCAGTCCGCGGATCGCCATTTCAGCCGGGACGCTGCTGCCGGACCAGGGCGTGCCGCCCGGCACCCGGGCGCCGGTGTCGTCGATCAGTTGCAGCCGCTGCCCTTCAGGATCGACGAACGCGATCACTTCATTGCCCGTGGCATCCGTAACCCAGGTGTGGGGAACGCCGAGCTCAGCGAAGCGGCGCGCCCACCACTCCATCGCCGCGCGACCGGCGACGCGCAGGCCGACTGTCGACACCTCTCCGGTGCCAGGCCGGTTGGGCGCCGCCTGCGACCAGTCGAAGAAGGTGACCTCGGTTCCGGCGCTGCCATGCTCGTCGGCGTAGAAGAGATGATAGGCCGAGACATCGTCCTGATTGACCGTCTTTTTGACCAGGCGAAGACCGAGCACCTTCGTGTAGAAAGCCAGATTTTCCGGGGCCTGTGCCGTGATCGCCGTCACGTGATGCAGTCCGCCGAGTTCGAGATTCATAAATCGCTTCCTCCTGGGTGATAGTTCATGGTGACACCGAATTGTAGACGACGGCACAATGTCCTCCGCCGCGGCCGCGACCCGGCAACTGCCGTTGACGCGTCGACGTGGCTCATCTAGCATCCAGCGAACGTGAACCATGCGTGAAATGGGCCAAACGCGCATTGGTTCTTGACGGATGAGCGTGACGTCTTCGATGTCACCAGTCACCCGCTTCGTTGGTTGACGGGCATCCGACTCAAATCTGAGCTGGCGATGATTCCAAAGTGACTGCGAGATGGAGTTCCGTTGAGAGTTGCGATTGTCGGGTTCTATCACGAGACCAACACATTCGCGCTCGAGCATAACGAGACGCTCGACGCGCACGCCGAGATCGGCCAGGAGTTGATCGATCTGGCCCATCCGCGCAGCTATATCGGCGGGTTCCTCGAGGGGATGCGAGACGCCGGCATTGAACTGATCCCGATCGCCAACATCCGTTTCAGGCACGGTGGGATCATCCACGCCGAGGTTTACGAGCAGTATCGCGACCTGATCGTACGAGGGCTCCGTGACGCAGGTCGACTGGACGGCGTCTTCTTCGCGCTGCATGGCGCCATGGCGGCCGAAGACCCACACGTCGACGCCGAAGGCGGACTCTTGCAGGCTGCTCGTGGCGCTGTTCCCGATGGGCCATTCGTGGCGACCTACGACTTCCATGGGATCATGAGTCATACAGAATGCGCGCTGCTCGCCTCCGCTTTTCCGAACGACACCAATCCACACATCGACAGCTACGAGCGCGGTCTCGAGGCAGCCACATCGATGCGGAACATCCTCACTGGCGCAAGCCGTCCGGTGACGCGCGTCGTTCACATCCCGATCATTGGGCCGAACATCGGTCAGAGCACCTGGTCTCACCTTCGTGAGGAAGAAGTGCGCCTGCCCCTCTACCAGCTCAATCTGCTTCGCGAAGAGATGGAGCGCATCCCTGGTATCGTCAACCTGACGATCATGGGCGGCTACGGCTACGCCGATACGCCCGACACGTGCATGTCGATCGTCGCGACCGCTGAGGGCGATGCCGCCCTTGCCGTGCGCACCGCACGTCTCCTGGCGCGGAAGGTTTGGGAGCAGCGCGAGGCAATTCTGAACGTGAGACCGATCGTTTCCATCGAAGATGGAGTCAGGGCGGCGATTCAGCAATCGGGATCACCGATCGTGCTGGTCGACCTTGGGGACGACCCCGGCAGTGCCTGCTCGGCCGACAGTCCCGCCGTTCTCGAGAGCCTGATACGTCATGGAGCCAGCGACGCGGTGCTGACGATCCGCGATCCACGAGTGGTGGAGGCGGGGCTAACCGCCGGGGTCGGGGCGGAGCTCGAATTGGAGGTCGGCGGCGCGATCGATCAGCGCTTCTACCGTCCGGTGAAGGTGCGGGGTAAAGTCCGGCTGATCGATGACGGGAATTACATGATCTGCGGTCCGACTCACGGTGGCTGGAGCCGTGACGTGCGGCGAGAGGCCTGGCGCGAGGCGCACGTCGGACCTCGAGTCGTGCTACGAACCGGCAACAAGATCGATGTCATATTCTCCACCGCTGAGACCGGCAAAGACCGCGACTTCTTCAAGAGCGCCGGAATCATCCTGGAAGAGAAGAAGATCATCGTCGTCAAGTCCAATCAGGCGCATCGCGCGTCGTTCGATCCGATCGTCGCCGGAACGATCCAGCTCGCCAGCCCGGGGGCCAGCACGGTCGACTATGCGTCGTTGCCGTTCCGCCACATCCCGCGTCCGATCTGGCCGATCGATCGCGATTTCGAGTGGTCGCCGGAAAGCGAATAGTGTTCAGCGCCCGAACGTCAATTTCCAAAATGCCGATCTTCTCCCCCGAACGACACCTCGGCTATCGCCCGCACGGCGGCAGCGCCTCGCGCGTGGCTGCGTTCCAAAGGCGACCAACGTGGCGTCAGTTCCTGGCCCATGCGCTCTCGAGCGCGTCACGCCAGTTCCGGTGCATGACCGCCTCGATGTCTGCCGGCGAATAGCCCCGCTTGCTCAGCAGATCGGGAATCTTCTGGAGATCGGCGATCGTGTCGAGATCGTTGGGACATTGCTCGGTGCCGTAGCCGCCATCCAGATCGGTCCCGATGGCCGCGTGCCTGGCGTTCCCGGCAAGCTGACAGACGTGGTCGATGTGCTCGACCGCCGTCTCGAGCGTCACGTTTTCGGGCAGCGTCGTGCCGATCACCCAGCCCGGCTCCAGCATCCAGGCGTCCATCGCCGTGCCGATAACTCCGCCGCGCTCGATCATGTGCTTGATCATGTCGTCGGTAAGCTGGCGGTCGCCTGGAACGAGTGTGCGACAGTTGGAATGGGAGGCGATGACCGGACCGTGGAACGCGTTGACCGCTTCCCAGAAGCTATCGTCGGACAGGTGGGTGACGTCCAGGATCATGCCGATCCCGTCCATCTCGCGCAATAGTTCGTGCCCCTTCGGCGTGAGTCCACCAACGCTCTGGGTGCCGTGGGCATAGGCGCTCGGTCCGTAATGGGTCAGGCTTACCGCGCGAAGTCCCTGCTCCCACCAGGCATGCACCTGCGACGGCTCGACGATGGGGTCGGCGCCCTCCATGGTCAGAACGCAGCCAACCGGTGACGTGTCGGGGTTCGCCTGCCAATCCTCGAGGTGATGATCCATGGCTGGCTGGTCCGTGATCATGCGGATCACGTTCTGGCGCTGAAGCTCCATGTAATAGGCGAGCATGCCCTGAGCCCGACCATAGGCGATCTCGTGGGTGCGCGCTCCGGGCCGAGTCGCTCCCGGGTACTTCACGCGGGCGATGACCGTGCAGAAGTTCACCGCTACGTTTCCCCGGCGCATGTCTGGAAACGAGACCGTTCCCGCGGCGCGACCTTTCTGCTCCATCCCCCGTTCGAGTTCACGCGTGTCGTGGGCCGTGAGTCGCAGGTCGCGATTCCAGTCCAGCGCATTCATGGCCAGGTCGAGGTGTCCATCTATCACGATCATCTCTCACAGCTCCCTACACTGCCGGAATCCCGGTTGACTCGTTTGTCACTGCCCGTGGCTGACGTGGATCGCGATGAGCCCGCACGGATCAGTTCGTATCGACCACGATGGTCTTAACCGACAACGCCAGATCTTTTTGGCCGGCCCGCGTCCTGATTGTCACCGAATTGTCATGTCCATCGAGCGAATATCGCTACAATACCACGCGCGGAAGTCGATACTTGAAAGGCATCGCGCGAGCGACAGCGCGTGTAGATTACCGTAGCGCCGCAGCGTCTGACAGTGGGGGTTGACACCAGAAATGGTCGAATCCGCATGCTGATAACGCAGCGGCAATCCGGAACGCTCCACGCTCGTACAACATTCATGGTATTGGAGCATGTCATGGCGAGTGGAACGGTGAAGTGGTTCAACCCGGACAAAGGGTTCGGGTTCATCACGCGAGACGACGGAGGAGCAGACATGTTCGTCCATCACTCGGCGGTGGTGGGAGACAGTCTTAACGAAGGAGACAAGGTCGAGTTCGACGTCGCCAGCAGCCCGAAGGGGCCGCGTGCCGAGAACGTGCGGGTGATCGAGCACGCCGCCGCCCCGCCGCGCCGCTCGAGGTTCGGGGACGAGGAGTAAGCGGGGCTCGAATCCTCGCGGTGGGGCTGAACCGCTATCTGGTTGGCTCCGGTTCTTGCATTAAAAGAAGATAGTCCGCCAGCACCCTGAGCTGCGCGCGGTCTCATCGACCCGCTCAGCGTACTGGCGACTCTTTGATTGGCCGTGTCTCCGCGGGATTATGACAATCAACTCTCGGCGAACTTGGTGGTGAAGCGTGAACCGGTTCCAGCGTGGCAAGGGCCGATGGCCGGTCGAGGTTCGACCGCGCCGGACCGGCTGCGGAGTCGGCCATTGCTCGCGCGGCGATTGAATGGTTGGATAGCAGCGTTCGACGAGAAGCGGCAACCAAGGAGACGGCCAATGCAGCGTCCAGCCGTGAGCCCCACGGAGGCTCAGACATACGATACCGCGCGGGGGGTACTGGCCGGTGGGGTCTCCGCATCGATGCGGTATCACCCCTATCTCGGCCAACCCTTCTACCTGAGCCGTGGCAGCGGTGCCTATGTCTACGATCTCGATGGCAGGCGCTACATCGACTTCAACGAGTCGAACGGCGCGACGATCCTCGGGCACGGGCATCCCAAGGTCGTGGCAGCGATTCAGCAGGGGCTCGACGCGGGCATCATCGCGGCGGCGGAGACGCCGTTTCACCAGCAACTGGCGACGATGATCTCCGAGATCGTTCCGGCGGCGGAACGCGTGCGCTTCTCCAGCACCGGATCTGAGGTCACGCTGGTCGCGATTCGCCTGGCGCGCAACGCGACTGGACGGACCAAAATCCTCAAGTTCACCGGCCACTTTCACGGCCTCACCGAGCCGTTCCTGTTCAAGCCTTCCGACGATCCCGAGATGGACAGTGACGTCGTTCCGTCGTCGGGCGGTGTGCCGGATGCGTACGGGGCGGATGTCGTGATCGTGCCCTGGAACGATGCGGCGGCCTTCGACCGTGCGCTGGATCGGAACGCTGGTCAGATCGCGGCGGTGATCTGCGAGCCGGTTTTCTACAACGCGGGCTGCATCCCGCCCGAGCCGGGATTCCTGCAGCATCTGCGGCAGCGAACGTCAGATCACGGCATCGTTCTGATCTTCGACGAGGTCCTCTCTGGGTTCCGTATGGCTCTGGGCGGCGCTCAGAACTACTACGGCGTGACGCCGGACCTGACGACCTTCGCCAAAGCCATCGCGAACGGAATGCCGCTTTCGGTCGTGGCTGGACGCTCCGACCTGATGGAGCAACTTGCTCCAACTGGACCGGTGGCCCACAGCGGGACGTATTCCGGCCATCTGCTTTCGGTTCTGGCCGCGATCGCCACGCTCGACGAACTGCGCAAGCCGGGCATGTATGCCAGCCTTCTGACGCGCAGCGAGCGATTCTATACAGCGCTGCAGGAGCTCTTCGATCGCCGAGGGCTGCCCGTACGGGTGCAGGGGCTCGGCGCGCGCTTCGGTCTCTATTTCGGGCGAACGGAGTCGGTGCGGACTTACACCGATGCGCTCGGCCACGATCACGACATGAATGCGCGCTTTGTAGTCGGCTGCCTCGAACGGGGCGTCTACCTCCATGCCTACGGCAGGACCGGAGCGCCGGGCCATTCCGGCTTCTCTTTCGCGCACACCGACGAGGATTTCGCCGAAGCGCTCACCTGCATTTCGGACGTCATCGACGATCTGGCACGCGCGAAAGTCCATGCGTGAGCGCACCCCAATTGATGCCGATGATGTCGACACATCCGGCGTTCGCAGGCCGTGCGCGCTGGAACCACGTCAACCCGTGGCGACCGCGCGCGACGACGACTATCCGTTGAGGCGCACGCGCAACATGTCACCGTCGAGATCGAGCGGCGTGCCGAATCGACTTGAGAGCTCGAGATAGCGGGTGAGAATACTGGTCGCTTCGTCACCCGTTGCCAGCCGCGGACGTCCGCGCCGGTGAACCGGCTCTCCGAATCCAAGTGAGACAGGCACCAGGTCGATGGACGTGATCGATCCCGCTTCGAATCGGCAGGTGGGCACCACGGTCTGCCAGTAGCGCTGATCGGCCGGAAAACCTTGCTGTCCGTCCAGGCTGCGCGAGCGCGCGATGACTCCCGGCGTCTTGGATTGATCGACGCGAAACCGCGTGTAGGAATCCGCCGGCAGCTTGTACACGAGATCATTCTGAGCGATGAAGTTGCCGAGGCTGTAGAAGATCGGCTTGCCCTGGTAGAGCTCCATGCCGCGCAGCAGGTGCGGCCCGTGCCCGACGACGACGTCCGCTCCCTCGTCGATCATGCGGCGGGCGAAAACCGGGATGAAATCAGCCGGATCTTCCTTCGTTTGCCCCTGCTCGTGCGCGTGCAGGCTGACGATCACGATATCAGCCCGGTAACGGGCCTCGTGGACCCAATCGGCGATCGCCTGAACGTCACCGTCGTTTGGAGTCGTCACGACCGCCGTGCGGTCGGCGGCCCGGAAATTCATCTCCAGCAGTGGGAAGACCTCCGGGTCATCTGGGGGGAACCCGAATCCGAGCTGGATGCGGTCGAGCCGCTGCTGCTCGATTCCCAGCTCGAGCGCGATGGTCCGTATATGCTCCAGACGCTCGGCGGGGATCTCGTAGGTGGTGCTGAACCGTAGCGGGTTGAGCCCCGGACGGCCCTGCATGTCCACCCGTTGCTCGCCTGCCTGCTGGCCTTTGCCGAAGCTCGAACAGCACGAAATCATGGCGACCGTGCCGCCGTGGCGTTCCACGTAGACGGGCATGCGCGCCTCGCCCAGATTGCGACCCACTCCGGCGAAGGGCATCTGTTTGCGCTGCAGCGTGTCGATGGTGGTCAGCAGCCCCTCGATGCTGTAATCGAGTGCGTGGTTCGTCGCGCAGGCCAGGACGTCGAAGCCGGCCGACCGCAGGTCATCGAGCACCCAGGAGTGCGAAGCCAGATGGCTGCCCCCCGATTCCTGAGCCGGATGGCCCTGGAAATCGTTGGGGAGCACTTCGAGGTTGCCGAAGGTCACGTCCGCCGCTCGCAGCAGCGCGACCAGATTGCGCGTCTCTGGATCGTCGCTCACCAGCGCGTGACGCGTGATCATCGAGTCACCGGTGAGTGCCAACTGCAGTGATCGCTGTCGGTCCATGAACCACCCTCGCCTTTCATGATTGCCATCGGCTTGCCGGTTGCGGCGACCATTCGGGTTCGCCAACGCCTGCGTGGGTGCGTGATGCGGTCAGCCAGAGAAGAGTGTGGACATGTGGAGACCTACGAACGATTCCGGACTGGAGATAACCGGCAACGCGTTTGGCCCACAAGGCTCGGATGCGGGGCCAGAATAGCACTGTGCGCGACCGGGGACAATCGTGGAGGGTTGCGGCGCCCTTGAGTCCACGATGCCGGATGGCTCGCGCGGGCAGCGAGCGCGGCGTCCGGCGGGTTACGGACGTGTATTCCCAAACCCGTGGTTGAATCGCACGTCAAATCCAACCAAACGCCCTGCCCACAGTGACCGGAGCGTCCGTTTTCCACGTCTATTCAGGCTTTTGCTGGTGAGCCGCGAGGGACTTGAACCCCGAACTCGCTGATTGAGAGTTTCAGATGCGCCGGGTCGATGCGTCTGATGTATGACGTATCCTCGTAGTCTCCTGCTTCACTGAGTCCGACGACTTCCCGCCGGTTGGCCGCAAGGTACACAGGTTCGCGACGTCGCAGAATTGGCGATATGACACGCTGTTGACGCTGCGTTCCCGGTTTCGTGGGCGGTATCGAAAACGTACGTGAGTCCCTGCCTCACCGTCCCGTATGGCATCACATCACGTAAGCGCTTCGGAACTCGTCAGGGTACTTGTCAGCGTCGTTCGCATGACGGTCATCATGGCGATGATCAGCAGCATCGTCAGACAGAGCCCACCTACCAATGGGGCCCGTGGGTCGAGTTCATACAAGAATCCCGCCAGGAAGGGTGCCAAAGCGTAACCGGCGCCGCTGAGGATTTCGGCGATGGCATAGGCGCGGGCATGATAGCGCTGAGCCGCCACGCCTCCCAGTGCCGATTCAAAAAGGGTCCAGGTGGCGAAGAAACCCCCTAACAACACGTAGGCCGCGACGAAGAATGGGAGTTGATTACCCACGATTACGAGCGCAAAGGCGAGAGCAGCTGAAGCCAATGCGAGTCCAATCCCGTGGAGCGGTTGGCGAAAATAGCCTACCCGGTTGACGAGAAGTCCCAGCGCCATGCTCCCTCCAGCGGAAAGCGACGCGAAGGAGCCGATCACCCCATCGCTGATGCCCTGGACGCTGTGCAGGTAATTTGGAATAAACGACATACCGAGTGCCAGACAGAAGATGGCCGACATCTCTATCAGACACCATCGTAGGATCGCTGGCTGGCGAAGCGTCGTCTGATACGACGCGTTCGTGTCAGTCATCCTCCTCTCCGCGCCACTCGACAAACCGGAAAACAACACCATGGCCGTCGTCACGAGTATCGCGGCGAAAATGAATACCACACGCAACGAAATCTGGGCGGCAATGACGCCGCCGACCACAGGAGCAAGCAACAATCCAATGGCCGGAGCCACGGTGTTGATCATGGTGAACCTGCGGCTGCGATCCGGCCCATCGCCGGCGATGGCGGCAATCTTGGCCAGCACCGAGGGAAAGGTTGCTGTTCCCATCGCTAAGATCAGTCCGGCGGGAATCAACTGCCACCACGCGTGAACAACTGCATACGCCACGAGCGCGAGGGCCATCGCAGCCTGACCGCCGACGATGGATCGCTTGAGCCCGATACGATCGGCCAGTACACCGCTCGGAAGCAGTGCGATAAGCCGAATAACTCCGGTCACCCCAAGGACCAGACCGATCTGCGATGGAGTTGCACCGAGTGCGGCAATGTACAGGGGCCAGAGCGTTTGGTAACTGCCGAATGCTCCCTGAGTAGTTGCCATGCCAACGAACATGATTCGTCCGTCGTGGCCCAGCCCACGAACCGAATTGTCCTTCGAGATCATCCACTCCAGCCGGAATCTATGCTCGCCACACGATGAGATTGACCGTTCTATTATCTTGGTCAGTTCTCGACCATGAAGTTGTCGTCGGCCCGTCGACCACGCATCTGAAAGGGCCTGGATGTTCGGCTATGTTTTGCCCTGCTGTCTTGGGAATCTACTGGACTGTGGGTGAGATACATTGGAGCCCGCCGGTCAATTTTAGGTGGACCAAACGAGCTCGTCCCACTCAGCATCGCTTCCCCCTGGATTCGACGCGCCCTTGACGCTCGCGGCTTTCAAAGATCACCAGCCTCGTTCGGGGGCCGAGAGATGGCGGGTACAGGCCCCGCCACTACGCCGCCATCACCAGCCTCGTTCGGGGGCCGAGAGATGGCGGGTACAGGCCCCGCCACTACGCCGCCATCACCAGCCTCGTTCGGGGGCCGAGAGATGGCGGGTACAGGCCCCGCCACTACGCCGCCATCACCAGCCTCGTTCGGGGGCAGAGAGATGGCGGGTACAGGCCCCGCCACCACGCCGCCATCACCAGCCTCGTTCGGGGGCCGAGAGATGGCGGGTACAGGCCCCGCCACTACGCCGCCATCACCAGCCTCGTTCGGGGGCCGAGAGATGGCGGGTACAGGCCCCGCCACTACGCCGCCATCACCAGCCTCGTTCGGGGGCAGAGGGCTCGAGGATCGAGTCTGGTCCAAGTCGACACTTACCCATGATCCCCTGCAACTCGCGATTGCACAAGCCTCCAGCACCGCCTGTGTTCTTGCCCCGTCGACGAAGTCCGGATGGCTTGAGGCGTCTCCGGTGCGGATAGCCGTGATGAACGCGTCAGCGATCTCGTGACGCGCGTCGCGCTGCGGTCGGTCAACGGATATTTCCCGAATCTGGTCCTCACCGTTGAGCATCCCTCGCACTTGTCCTGCATCGACATAGAGACTTCCCCGCTCTCCATGAATGGAAACCGAGAAGTTGGTACGGTGCTCGGAAACGGGGATACCCCTCATTGAGGCGATCGCGCCGTTCGAATAACGTCCGATCGCGGCAAACCCGTCGTCTACCGACACGTCAACGACTTGATCGTCAGCGGCGAGCGGAATCCGGGGTTGGCTGGTCATGGTCGTCGCCGCGACAGACTCGATGTTCCCGCCGAGCCAGAGCATGAGATCGATCAAATGCGGCCCACCCGAGCTGCGAAGCAAGCCGCCACCCTGAGCCGGGTCAACGAACCAGCCGGTCTTGTTGGGGCTCCCGAACGATGCGTTGAGGTAGTCGATTGGATTGACAGTCACATGAGCGTCGACGCTTGTGAGAGGTCCAATCATGTTCGTCCGAACGAGATTCGCGGCCGTCCTGAATGCGGCCGTATATCGCAGGTGGAAATTGACGAAGTGAACGAGTCCAGAATCCTTGACGGAATTGAGCATGGTCCACGACTCGGCCAAGGTGAGGGAGAGCGGCTTTTCGCAGAATATGTGTTTTCCTGCCGCGACGGCATCATCAACCATCTTCGGGTGCAAAGCGGGGGGCGCCGCAATCACGAGCGCATCGAAATCGGCGGTGAGTAGCTCACGATAGTCATCGGTCGCCAGCGCGAGGCCGTACGCCGTCGCTACACGCTCGGCACGAAGCCGATCGGCGGATGCGACACCAGCGACCCTGGTCCCCGGAATCTGGCGGAACACCTCAATGTGCGTGATCCCGATCCCGGTGCCGATGACGCCAAGACGTATGAGGTCAGTCACGTGATCAACGCTCCGATTGTCGATGCCGGTGTCGTACCGGGCGCAGCTATCGTTCACCAGGGGCGAGCGGCTCCGGAAAGACTGGGTTCCGCGAGTTCGGTCGGGGCCGTGTCATGGGTTGTACGGCGTGCTGGGGCGGAACCACAAACGGATTTACCGCTGATACTGCGACGCTGGGCGGGAATCACACCACGCTTCGAATCAGATGTCGCGACTGCCGAATATGCTCGGACATGGCTTTAGCGGCTGCGGGAGCGTCCTGAGCAATAATGGCGCGAATTATCTCTTCGTGACGAAACTGGTTCGTTCTCTGCGGCCCATGCAGCCCGAAATGATGGTGCCACATCCATGATGAAAGCATGAGAAGGTGATCCGCGCTTGATTCCAGGAAAGGACTCCGGGCAGCGCGGGCTATCGCGAGGTGGAGGGCTTGGTCTTCGCTCAGAAAGGTAGCGTATTCTCCCGATTCGGCGGAATCTTGCACGGCCTTCCCGGCACACTGTAGGGCCTCGACGTCGACCGAGGTTCGACGAGTGGCGGCCAGCTCCGCCAGCCTCGCTTCCACGGTCTCGCGTGCCTCGAATATTGCCAGGATATCGTCGAATCCGAGCTTTGCGACGGCCAGGCCGCGTCTAGGGAAAATAGTCACCACCCGTTGCCAGGCCAGACGCTGAACCGCTTCCCGCACGGGGGTACGGCCCATGCCAAGCTGTTCGGCGAGCTCTTGCTCGTTCACGATCTCACCAGGACGCAACGTGCCACTGATGATCAAGTCACGAAGTTTTCGGTATGCCGTCTCGGCAGCTGACACGGACTGTCCGGTCGCGCTCGCGCTGTTCACCTTGTCCTCAATTCAACGTGTTCGCGATGAACCGCCGATTTCTCACCCCAGCGCAGACAGTCGCGTCGCGCGCGCCCCACGCTCGTAAATGCTGTCGCATTTTACATGTGTCGATGCTCTTGACACCGCATGAGGCTCTGCTATGCTATTGCTTGATCGTCATACATCATAGCATCATGTCGTGATATATCAAGAGACGCCCAGTCTCTCGGACGAAGAGGAGGACGGCAGGGGTCACCGCGCGTTGGCGTTGTCACCACGCTCGATCGTGGTGGACGCAGCGTTCGCCTGTGGGAAGTTGAGTGAATTGCTCGTTGACGAGGAGCAGTGCCGTGAGCGATCACCAGGATCAATCGATAGAAAATCTTAAGAGCCGCGTTGTCTCGTTTCGTCTGAGCCGTCGTGACGCGCTGCGGCGTGCGGCCATACTTGGCTTGTCGATGCCGGCAATCGCTGGTCTGATGGCAGCTTGTGGCAGCTCCAACAGCAAGAGCACGGCGACAACCGGCAGCTCGGGAGGCAGCAGCGGAACGACCGCCACGACCTCGTCGTCGAGTGGATCGGCCAGTCCAAGCAGCTCCTCCTCGACCGCCAAACCAGGGGGATCCATTACTATTGGTCTGAACCTGGAACCCGATAACCTCGATCCAGCCGTCACTCCATTCGCCGTGTCTCATACCGTCATGATGAACATCTACGACACGCTCGTCTGGCGCGGCGACGACGGCACTTTCGTTCCAGGACTCGCTGAAAAATGGGACGTGACGACCGATGGCAAGACGTACACGCTCTCGTTGCGTCAGGGACCGAAGTTCCACGATGGCACGCCCTTCAATGCGGATGCCGTGAAGTTCGCCTTTGACCACATTGTCGACCCGGCGAGCCACTCTGGCTTTGCCGCCAATCTGCTTGGACCGTATGACCATACGGA
The DNA here is from genome assembly GCA_963725815.1 of uncultured Chloroflexia bacterium. GTDB lineage: Bacteria > Chloroflexota > Chloroflexia > Thermomicrobiales > Thermomicrobiaceae > CALAGB01. The sequence goes on along the minus strand of CAVSAD010000018.1, from coordinate 26,803 downwards.
TGTCGTCGATAGCCAAACGGCCAAGGTCGTCTTCAAAGCCACCTTCGCCCCGTTTCTTGATGGAGCCAGTCAAGCGTTCCTGGGTATCGTCTCGCCCACCGCAGTACAGAAGGACAAGACCGCGTTTCTGCACCATCCGGTTGGCACCGGCTTTATGAAGTTCGACGAGTGGGTATTGAAAGATCACATCACCCTATCGCGCAACCCGGACTACAACTGGGGACCGTCGATCTTCGGGCACACGGGTCCGGCCTACCTCGACAAAGTGACCTTTCGCTTCTATACCGATGATCCGACCCGGCTCGCCGCGCTCGAGGCCGGCGACATCCAGGATATCGAGACTATTGCCTACAGCGAACTGGCCCGCATCAAAGGTGACTCGAAATATCAGGTTCTGACTGGGTTTTTCCCGGGCATTCCGGCAATCCACATGATGGATACCACGGTCGCACCCACCAACGACCTTGCGGTTCGTCAGGCGATCAATTATGCGACCGACCGCGCGTCGATTATCCAGATTGCCCTCTTTAGCGCCTCGCAGCCGGCCCAGGGCCCACTGTGGAAGTCAACGCCGAGCTATTGGAACGGCGTGGAGTCATACTTCCCGTTCGATCTGTCGAAGGCGCAAGGTGCGCTGGACAAGGCTGGTTGGACGGCTGGATCCGACGGCATTCGCGTCAAGAACGGGCAAAAGCTGACCGTGACCTGGGCTGAAACGCCGGCGAATGACCCCTATGCGGAACTCCTACAGGCTCAGCTACGCAAGGCCGGCATCGACCTGCAGTTGAACAAGATGACGACAGCCGCGGCGTTCGACGCGATCGAAAAGAGCCAGGTCAATGTGGCCTCGATCGCATGGATCAGCAGTGACCCCGTCATCCTCTCCAATCTCTTCCTGAGCACGAACATCAAGGGTGGTTACGCCTGGTCCAAGTATTCCGATCCCAAGCTCGATGATGCCCTCAATACGGGACAGAATACGCTCGATCAAGCTGCCCGCGACAAGGCCTATTCGGATGCTCAGAAGATCATCATGGACAACGCCTTGATTAACCCGCTCTTTGGTTCGGTCCGTACCATCGCGATTAACAGTAAGTTCCCGGGGCTTAAACTGGACTTCCGCAAGTATCAGTGGCTTTATGACGTTCACACGGCTTAGCGTCTAGGCGGGAATACTGCGGTGATCAGTTACATAGCCCGACGACTCGCCATGATGGTACCGGTGCTACTGCTCGTCTCGGTTCTCGTCTTTCTGATGATCCACCTGACTCCGGGAGATCCCGTGCAGATCATGCTCGGGGAGTCGGGTGCATCCGCGGAGCAGGTCAAGCAGGTACGTCATGACCTGGGACTGGACCGGCCGCTGCCGGTCCAGTACGCGGTGTTCATGGAGCGAATGTTCACCGGAAAAGAGCGATCGATTCGGACCCAGCAAGCAGTCACGAGTGAATTCTTTCAGCTCTTTCCGAGCACCCTGGAGCTCGCCTTCGTGTCGCTGATCGTCGCCGGATTGATCGGCGTCTCGCTTGGGGTCATAGCGGCCACCCACCCTCGCTCGTGGGTCGACTATCTCTCCATGGCGGTCAGCTTCCTCGGAATCTCGATTCCTAACTTTTGGTTAGCGCTGGTGTTGATTTATTTCTTTGCCGTCAACCTTGGTTGGCTCCCGGCGACCGGGGGCGGATCCTGGAAACACCTGGTTCTGCCGGTTGCCGTATTGGCCGTACAACAGGTCGCGCTGATAGCCCGTTTGGTCCGCGCCAGCATGCTTGAAGCACTACAAGAGGATTACGTCAAGACAGCGCGGGCCAAAGGGCTTCCAGAACGATCAGTTTGGTTGGCGCATGCGTTGCGCAATGCCTTGCTGCCGGTCGTGACGCTGCTTGGACTCAACTTTGGGTACCTTCTGAGTGGTGCGGTCATCGTCGAGATTGTCTTCGCGCGCCCAGGAATCGGGCGATTGATCGTCGACGCCATCCAGGCCAAGGATTTCCCACTGGTTCAGGGCGCGATATTGCTCACCGCGATCGTCTACCTGGCGGTCAATTTGCTCACCGACATCTCGTACGCCGTCATTGATCCGCGAATTCGTTATTAGGAGACAACGTCTTGGGGCTCGCTCGCTCGGCTCGAAGCTCAATCGATACGCGCGAAGTATTGGCAATTGGAGAGCGTCGCGCGCGACTTCGCGTGTTACGCCGAATGCTCAAGCATACCGGGGGCATGATCGGAGTCGTCATGCTGCTCGTGCTGGTCGCGCTCGCCGTGCTCGCGCCCGTCATCGCCCCCGACAATCCGATCGAGATTACGTCTGCTATCCTCAAGCCGCCGAGCACTCAACATCTGATGGGGACTGACAACTTTGGCCGCGACATCTTTAGTCGCGTACTTTACGGTGCACGGATCTCACTCCGCATGGGCTTCATCGCGATCGCGATTGCGACCGTGATCGGAACGACTATGGGAATCGTTGGCGGCACCTACGGCGGGTGGGTCGATAGCTCACTGATGCGGCTTGTCGACGCCATGATGGCGTTCCCGGGGATTCTCCTGGCTCTCGCAATCACGTCCATGCTCGGCACCGGTCTGACGAACGCGATGATCGCAGTCGGTATCTCCTTCATCCCCTCATTCGCGCGATTGGTACGTGCCTCGACATTGCAGGTCCGCGGAACGACGTATGTCGAAGCCGCGCAAGCGATTGGCTGTCGCACGAGTCGGCTGATCTACCGGCACATCCTGCCAAACGTCCTGACACCGATTCTGGTCCTGGCGACGCTTGGGATTGCGTCTGCCATTCTGATCGGTGCCGCTCTCAGCTTCCTCGGGCTTGGTGCCCAGCCGCCGACGGCTGAGTGGGGCATCATGCTCGCCGATGGTCGGCAGTTCATGCGCGGCGCGTGGTGGATCATGGCCTTTCCGGGGCTGGCGATCACCATTACCGTCATGGCGGCCAATCTTCTTGGCGACGGACTGCGAGACGCACTCGATCCACGCCTCAGAATCTGACGCCGGTCTTTTGTCAACTGCTCGTCTCATTCAGGAAAGGGAGAATAATGCGCGCCAAGCTTCGAGGGACCGAGATTTACTTCGATGTGGAAGGGATGGGGCTGGTCCCCGATGGCCCGCACATGGTCGAGAAGCCGGTCGCCTTCGTTCTACACGGTGGACCTGGTGGCGACCACACCGGATACAAGCCCGCCCTTTCTCCCTTGACCGACAAGCTGCAGCTCGTCTACATCGACCACCGTGGCCAGGGACGATCCGGTCGCGGGCCTCGCGAGACGTATACCCTGGACAACAACGTGGAGGACATGGAAGCGCTGCGGCAGCACCTCGGTCTCGGGAAGATCGTCGTGCTTGGTGCCTCATATGGAGGGATGGTCGCACTCTCGTACGCTGTCCGTTATCCCGAAAATGTCTCGCACCTGATCGCGATTGTAACCGCGCCGAATCACCACTTTCTGGAGGCGGCCCGCAAGAACATGGCTGAGCGAGGAACCGACGAGCAGAAAGCCGTCGCCGAGAAGCTCTGGGCGGGGTCCTTTGCGGACGAAGAAGAACTGCGCCACTACTTCGATGTGATGGGGCCGATGTACTCTATGAAGTTCGACGCCGAGAAGGCCAAAGAGCGCAGTACGCGCGGCATCGTCTCACCCGACGCGATCAACGAGGGGTTTGCCGGCTTTCTGCGTGACTATGACATCACCGATCAATTGCACCGGATCGACGCGCCGACGCTCGTCATCGCGGGACGCCATGATTGGATCTGCCCACCGGAGTTTTCGCAGTTGATCGCCAGCAAGATCCCCAACGCCGACCTGCGCATCTTCGAAAACAGCGGTCACAGCGTGATGGGGGATGAGCATCCGGACTTCATCGATGTCGTCCGAGGATTTCTCATTTACCAAAACCCGGTGCCGGCTGCGTGATTCTGGTTGAACAGCCAGATCAGATGGTGGATCTCGTGCAGTTCGGCAGGCGTCTGCGGGACAGGAGAAGGTAATGCCACAAGTGCAGGCAACGGTTCCCTGGGACTGGAACGCCCGGCGCCGGATCGGGGCCCTGAATTTCCCCGAGGCTGAGTACGAGTCGCGCATCCACCGCCTTCGGACAGCCATGGATGAGGCGGGTCTAACGCACCTCATCGCCTACAGCAACCACGCCGATCCCGGTAACGTTCGCTGGCTGTCCGGCTTCTTCACCTCGTACGGAGAGTCGCTGGTCGTGGTCGGACTCGACAGCGAGCCGACGTTGATTACCAACTGGGTGATGCACAGCGAGCCGATGCATTCTGGCATCTATCATAGTTGGATGAAGGACACGCGCGTCTGTCCTATGGGCGGCGATGACATCGCCGACGAGGCGGTCGCGGCGCTCGGTAGTTCCAGCGGTGCCCGCCGCGTCGGACTCGCTGGTCAGCGCATAATTCCAGCGCGGATCAGCGCTCGCTTGGCCGCTCTTTCCGGTCTCGACGGCTTTGGCGACGGCGACCAGCCGCTGGCCGCGGTGCGCCGTATCAAGTCGCCGCACGAGATTGATGCCATGCGCCGCGCGGCGAGCATCACCGGAGCCGGCCTGGCGGCGGCGCTGGCCGCCTGCGTTCCCGGTGTGACCGAGCAGGCGGTGATGGGCATCGCGCACGGTACCATGTTCGCCGCCGGCGCGGAACATCTCGCGTTCGACACCGCGGTCGCATCAGGACCACTGCGGGCCGGCATGAAGCATTGCACGCCGACTCAGCGTACGCTGCAGCCAGGCGACATGGTCTTCCTCGATATGGGGGCCACGTTTCACGGTTATTACGCCGACGTCTCGCGCTGTGCGATCGTTGGTGACCCGCCACCAGACGCGTTGCGTCTGATGGTCGCCGCTGAAAACCTGTTCTCCTCGATGGTCGAGCTTGGCAGGCCGGGCAAGCTGGTTTCCGACTGGCACGAAGACGGCCTGCGCCTCGCCAGTGACCTCGGATATGCCGACTATTACAAACGCGGTGGCTTCGGGCACGGCCTCGGCTGCATGGTCTACGAGCGACCCAATTTGCGCTACGGTCCGAACTCAGAGGTGCTGGAGCCCGGAATGACCTTCGCGTTTGAACCGATGTTCGTCGTCGGTGGTCTGGGTACCGGCGTCGTCGAAGACACGATGCTGGTAACTGAATACGGGCTTGTGCCCCTCTCGGGACTGCCGACGCGGACGTACAGTCTGTGAGTGACCTCACGGCAGCCACCCTCGCCTCAATCCAAAGAACAGCAGGAAATCTACGCGATGAACTGGTGGCGTTGCTCCGCCAGGGTGTGAGCATCCCGAGCGTGAATCCGGCCCGCCCCGGCGGCACGGGCGAAGGCGCGTTTCAGGTGTTCATCGCGAGTCAGCTAAGAGATCTGGGAGCAGTTCTCGACATCTGGGAGCCAGACGGCGCAGCGCTGGCGGACCGATATGGGGACACCCTGCGAGGGTCGACCCGTGACTTTCGCGGTAGGCCGAATGTGGTCGGAGTCATTGGTCCCCCGAACGCGGACCCGCGGAATGTCCACCTTATCCTTAACAGCCACGCCGATACCGTCGCGGCAGACGTTGCAGGCTGGAGCCACGATCCTCATGCGGGTGAGATCGAGAACGGCCGTCTCTACGGTCTGGGATCAGCCGATGCCAAGGGGTCCCTGCTCGCCTACATCGGCGCGCTCAAGGTCTTGCACGTCGCCGGGACCCGCCTGAAGCGTAGCGTGGCTTTAACCAGTGTCGTTGATGAGGAAGCGGGCGGTGGAGGCACGCTGGCCTGTATTGAGCGCGGTTATCGCGCAACCGGGGCACTGGTCGGTGAACCGACATCACTGGTGGTTTGTCCCGGATCTCGCGGCGCCTTTGGAATCACCATCAAAGTCCGGGGTCGCGGCGCCCACCTCGGCGTGGCGTATGACGGGGTCAACGCAATTGACCTGGCCGGCCGGTACATTGAGGCGTTCCACGAGGTTGGTCGCCAGCTCGATCGCGAATATCAGCACCCTTTGTGGCGTTCTCTGCCATCCGGACACGTTTTCAGCGTGACGCAGATCGCCAGCGATCCGTCACCCGGCTCCGTTCCCAGTAGTTGTGAAGTCCGTTTCAGCGCCGGATATATGGCCGGTGAGTCACGGGAGAGCATCCTGGAGCGCGTCGCGTCCGCTTTTGAGCAGGTTTCCAGTGCCGATCCCTGGCTGTCTGAACACCCACCCAGTCTGGAGCTCACCAGTCCCTTCATCGACCCCGCCGCGGCTTCGGCGGATCACCCGCTGGTGACCGATCTTTTGGCGGCAGCTGAGGATCTGGAGTTGGGACCACCAGACGTGCAGGCGCTTTCCGCCGGCACCGACGGGCGCTTTCTGACGAACGAAGGCGGGATCGCGGCGATCAACTTCGGCCCAGGACAGATGGCGTTAGGCCATGGTCGTGACGAGTATCTCGACTTGAAGGAATTCCAGACGGCGATTGTCTGGGTCGCGGTCACTGTCGCGCGCTATTGTGGAGTGGAGGATTGAGATGCCGCAATCGACGCCAATGTTTGATTTAGTGAAGACGCTGACTGAGATTCCCGGTCCAACCGGGCAGGAGGAAATCGTCCACGAATGGTGTGCTCGGCACTGGGGAGAATTCGCCGAGCACGTCGAGATCACCCGAGTTGGGAACGTGGCCGCCCGGGTCGGGGGACAAGGACCGAGCCTGATTGTGCTGGCCCATGGAGATGAGCTCGGGTTCGTCGTCACCAGTGTCACCGAGAACGGTCTGCTTCACCTCTGGCCAGCTCGGCGTGATCCAAAGGGACGCCCGACGCTTCGATACAACCCGATCAATCAGCCGGTGACCATCCTGGCCGAGAGCGGCCCAATCGACGGGCAACTCTGTTACGCCAGTGGTCATGTGATGAACGCCGCGGAGGCCAAAGACTACTTCAACTGGGATGATTGGTTCGTCGACCTCGGGTACTCCTCTCGCGAACGGGTTGAAGCATTGGGCATCCACCCGGGTACCCGGTTTGTCATCAACCCGCCTACGCGCCGGCTCGGCGACACCATCGTCGGTAAAGCCATGGATAACCGAGCGGCCATTGCCATAGCGACCTCGGTCGCTGAACGAGCCGAGCTCGCCGGCCTGAAGTACGAGTTGTGGGTCGGCTCCGCGATCCAGGAAGAAAACGGTCTCCTCGGCTCAGCGAGCATTCCCGAGATCCACCAATTTGACTTTGCCATCAACCTCGATGTCGGGCTTTGCGGCGACGTGCCCGGGACAACATCGCGGACGCATCCCGCTAAACTCGGCGGTGGGCCACTGGTGGTGCACGGTGACATATCCACTCAATACTCGCATCGACTTTCGATGGCACTGGTTGAGGCCGGCCATTCGGCCGATATTCCGGTGCAACAGGCGGTCTTCCAAAACTACGGCAGTGACGGCGCCGAACTGATCCGACACGGGATCGAGACAGCCCTTTTGACCTTCCCAACGCGCTACACACATTCTCCGAATGAGATGGTAATTGAGCACGAACTCGTCCAATGCGTTGATCTGATTCTGACATTCCTCGGGCGCGAGCCGCTACCGCCGCGCTGGCCCAGCTAGTGTTTCAACGTCCGATCGGGTCAGCGAGCCGGCAGCTTCAGTTCAAGAGGCTGGCTCTGGTGCAAACGTTTGCGGAGAAGGATCGAGGAGCGAGAGGCAGCCGGTTTCTCGATCGGCGCACGAACGTCGCGAGGGCGTAACACGGCCGGATGCGCCGCCTGATCGATGCAGCAGCGCATTCGTGATTGGTGTGCGGCATCTTGTTGCGGTCATCAGTTGATTCCTGAAGGAGGCAAGCATGACGTCGAGCCAAATCAATCACTGGAGCCGCGAACCAGGTCGCTGGTTCTCGTCCATAAGTCCGGAAGCATACGCGACGATACCGACGATCACGACTCCGCGCCCGTCGCCCGATGGCACCCGTGTCGCCTATAGCAGGGCCTATGATGGGCGGGTCGACTTGTGGGTGATCAACGCCGAAGGCGGCATGCCACTTCAGTTGACCGACCGAGCCGCCTTGCAGGGGCCAGACCCGAACCAGCGTCACGCGACGTCGATCGCGTGGACGCCCGACGGACGACAGCTTATTTTTGCCTCGAGCCAGGACAAGAAGCTCTGGTTGGTTCCGGCAGATGGCGGAGCGTCGCACGTCATCGATGAGGGGCCGGGGGCGCACCATTCGCCCTCTGTGTCATCCGATGGAATGCGCGTCGCATACGTCGCCGAGCGAGCGGAAGACGTTGACGTCATGATCGCCGACCTGGAGGGGCGTTGGCTGCGCGTCGTCAGTGACGACGATGACAACGTCCTGCAACCGAGTTGGTCGCCAGACGGCAAGAAGCTCCTCTTCGGGCAGTGGCCACACTACGACATGCCCTGGGATGAACGCGCACTGATCGTGGTCGACGTCGAGAGCGGAGAGCGGCGGACAATTGCTGGCGCTGCGCGCGTGACCAACGCCGACGCTGCATGGTCACCAGATGGCCGAGCGATCGTCTTCGTGTCTGACCGAGACGGCGAATTTGGCAACCTCTGGGTATGTGATGTGGATGGCGGCAACGCCCGCAGGCTAGTCCACGAGGGCGCTCAACATGCCTCGCCATGCTGGTCACCGGACGGCCGGCGAATCGCCTACATTCGAAACGACGACGGCGACTGTCAAATCTGGTGTTGGGATGGGATTGCGACGACTCAGCTCACGCATGAGCCCGGGGTGCATGCCGAAATCGCGTGGCTCGACAACCAGCGGCTCGTGTGCACGTTCTCCTCACCGGTATTGCCAGCCGACCTCTGGGTGATCGACGCGCGGACTGGGGGTCGACGACAGCTGACCCAGAGTGCGACCGGTGGGGTGCTCGGCGGAAATCTCGTCATGCCGGATCACGTCTCTTGGGCAAGTTCCGATGGATTGACCGTCCATGGATTGCTCTTCACACCGCATCGAACGGTGCCGGGAAAGCATCCGCTGGTGGTCTCTATCCATGGCGGGCCAGTCGGCCAGACGCTGGCGTCATGGCAGGGCCACATTCAATATCTCGTCGGTCGCGGCTATCTGGTGCTTGCGCCGAACTATCGGGGTAGCAAGGGATATGGACGCTCCTTCATGGAGAAGTTATATGGTGACTGGGGTGGCGGCGATCTCGCAGACAACCTGTCCGGTGCCAGGATGGTCATCACGCAAGGGTTGGTCAATCCTCGCAAGGTGATCGCCATGGGAGGGAGCGCCGGAGGTTACAGCACGCTGATCTGTCTCACCAAAGCCCCCGACTTTTTCCGGGCTGGCGTGTGCCGGTTCGGTGTGGCCGACCTGACGACCTTCACCGAGAAGACGTGGGTCTTCGAACGCCATTACATGGCGAAGCTGATGGGTCCTCCCGCCGAGAACAGCGAACTGTATTTCGATCGGAGCCCGATCAATCACGTCGACAGCGTTGAAGAACCGCTGCTGATTTTGCAAGGCGAAGAAGATATCGTATGCCATCCGAGTCAGATGAATGGGATGGTCGAGGCTCTGCGCCGAAGTGGCAAAGATGTGGAGTATCACACATATCCCGGCGAAGGACACGGCTGGAAGCTCATCTCCACGACGATAGACGACGCCAAACGCGTGGACGATTTTCTCGTGCGCAAGGTGCTCAACCGGTGAGATTACTGGCTCAGCGTGCGACTCTAAGATAATCCGAGACGAGGATAGCCTCAGCCATCACCTGCGTTCTTGCCCGCGTCACGGCCGCCGCCGAACTGTCGGGGTCAGTTTCTATACGCTGCGACAAAGCTCCGCGTCGATGCTGGCGGCACCAGGAATATATGCGCCTATTGCCGCGGAACTGTCGCGGCATTCGCAGACGAGTTTGACTCTTTGGGTGCCGGTTTTGGCGTAGCCGTTTGTTTGGCAGTCGCTGTGGGCCCCGCCGTGGATGCCGCGAAGACCGTCGGCGGTTTCGGGCTTTTCTTGTCCGCGTTCGAGACTGCCCCGACGATGCCGACAGCGACGCAGATGAGAAGCAAACCCGTGTATGTTATGGCGATAGTCCGTCCACTACCTGTAATCCAATCCATGCGTCCCTCCAATACGAGTTCCGCGAGTGGTGGATTGCAGGATTGCTCAGCTACGCGATGCTCGGATTCGGGTTTTCCTTCACGCACCAAGCGGAAAGCTTGGCGCTCGAATGGCTGCGCCCGACCGGCAGTAAACTGGCCGGGCTGGACCCGCAAGCGGGTGCCCTACGAAGCCCACTGAAAAGGCTGACTCTTCCCGTGCCGCGCGGCTCTGCCGTCAATGTGTATGCAAATTGCGGTAGGGTACTCGTGTTTGGCGATGAGCCTCCGGCGTCGCCCATTCTTCGGGTGCGTGAGGGCACGGATACGAGCGTCCGACCAGTAGCGATATGAAGGCAAGAAAAAACCCGCTCGAAGGTGAGCGGGCTTCCCTTTTCGTTCATTTCATGCGGTTTTCTGGTGAGCCGCCAGGGACTTGAACCCCGAACCCGCTGATTAAGAGTCCCATGAGGACCGTTCCTATGCGTCCAGATGTTTCCAAATCTTCGCGTACGTACGCATAGTTCTGTATTATGTCATCCGCCGGGTTCCGGTGGTTTCCGCACGTTTGGCTGTCAATTTGGCTGTCAAAATCGCGACCCATTTCTGTGTGGAAATGACTTCTGCACGACGTCTTGGTGTCCTTGAGTACTTCGCTGAATCTGTTTGGGCGCAGAGGGCAAAGCCAGCCCCAAGACCTTACATTCGAGACGCGAATCTACGACTCGCTGGTCGCAGCCTCTACCCTTCTCACAGCGGAACCACTGTTTGATGACCAGTTCAGCTTTCAACGGTTCTGGCGTCACTGAGTCTCACGTTTGGTCACCCCGGTAACAGAGCCTGATCGCGGCGACGAATTGAGAGAATATCTTGCGTAGGCTGGACACGAATGCTGAGAAATCTTCTACCCTGCTCGCCCTTCGCCAGATAAAAGTCAGTGTCGACACACGCGGTCATTTCATTGAACGGAACGGGGCCTCTACGGCGCGATCGTGTGGGCATTGGGTACGATGGCGAACTTGCCTGCCGACGATCCTGCAATCTTCCCGAAGACCGCACCAGAGGTGAGACCCGTCCCGCCCGGGTAGTTGAAGTAGAAGATCCCGCCGACGAGTTCACCGGCCGCGTAGAGACCGGGAATCGGCGCCCCCTCAGTGTCGATGACCTGCCCTTCGTTGGTGATCTTCAGCCCGCCGAAGGTGAAGGTGATCCCACACGTGACCTGATAGGCCTCGAACGGCGGCGTATCGATTGGATTGGCCCAGTTCGACTTGGGCATCGCCAGGCCCTCGGTGCCACGCCCATCCTTGATCGTAGGGTTGAACGGAATGTCGGTTTGCACGGCGGCATTGAACTCCCGGATGGTGCGGAGGGCAACCTCTGGGTTCACGTCGTCGAGCTTCTCCACCAGCTCCTCCAGCGTGTTCGCACGAACCTTCGTGACCTCACGAATGCGGTATTCATCACGGTACAGATGGAACACCTTGCTGTCGAAGACCTGCCAGGCGAACTGCATCGGCTGCTGCAGGATCACGTGCCCGTATTTGGCGTAGGTATAGTTGCGGAAATCAGCGCCCTCGTCGACGAAGCGCTGACCCGTCGCGTTGAGCATGATACCGAACGGGTAGCTGTGCTTCTGAAACCCGTCGCCCACCCGCAGATCGCCGAATTCCGGCGCGTTCCGATCCCAGCCCACGGCGTGACAGCCGGACCAGTTGCCATAGGGCATGGCCCCGACCTCGAGCGCCATGTTGATGCCATCGCCGGTGTTGAAGCGACTCCCGCGCACTTTGGCGAGATCCCAGCCAGGACCGAGGTACCGTGTCCGCCATTCCGAATTTGCTTCGAAGCCACCAGAGGCGACGACCACCGCCTTGGCACGGATTTCGTCGACCTTGCCATGGCGACGCACCCGAACACCCATGACAACTCCATCCTCTTCCAGCAGCGCGATCGCACGGGTTTCGTACCGGATCTCGATCCCGCCTCGCTCGGCCGCAGTGAACATCGACGCCATCAGGCCCGGCCCACCGCCGGACGCGTCGATGGCGAGTCCACCCCAAAACTTGAATTTCCCATCGACTTTGAAGGCCTGACGCTGGTAGCTCGGCACGAAGCGGATACCGTGGCCGCGCAGCCAGATCAGCGTCTCCAGGCTCCGATCGATCAGGAGAGCCGTCATTTCGGGATCGGACCGGAACTGGGTGATGCGCTCCATATCGGCGAAGAATTCGTCGCGCGTGTAGGTGCCGAAATCGGTCATGGCGATCTCGTCTTCGGAGAGTTCCGGCATAACCTGTCGCAGATCGTCGAGTCCGTTGTAGACGAAGCGGATCGCTCCGCCCGTGAAGCGACTGTTTCCGCCCCGCTCTGACTCCGGCGCGCGCTCCAGCACCAGGACACGGGCCCCGCGTTCCCGGGCGGCCAACGCCGCCGAGAGTGCCGCGTTGCCCGCACCGACGATGACGACATCCGGCTCATTCGCGCTCATTGGTCCTCCTCCACATCTCACTCATGGGCTTGGGACAGCGTTTCGCTACGGGCGGGCACGCACGTGTCGTCATCCCTGATGGTTCCCGTGCATGATTGTCCAGATCGTTTGCTCCGTGATTGGCAAATTGAGCGGCCGCACGCCGAACGGGCGAAGCGCGTCCATGATCGCGTTGGCCACGGCGGGCGTGGCGTGCACGGTACCGGCTTCGCCGACGCCTTTGGCGCCGAGTGGATTGCGCGGTGTCGGCGTGACCGTTCGATCCAGTTCAAACATCGGGAGCCGCGACGCACGGGGAACCGCGTAGTCCATGAGGGTGCCGGTGAGGAGTTGACCGTTATCGTCATACGCCACCTGCTCCCACAGGACCTCGCCGATCCCCTGGACCGCTCCACCGATGAGCTGTCCTTCGACCAGCATCGGGTTGATGACGTTGCCGACGTCATCTATCGAGATGAAGCGCTCCAGCGTTGGAAAACCAGTGTCCGGATCTATCGAGACGACCGCGATGGTGGTGCCGAACGGGAAGGTGTCACCGTCGGCTCGGTATTGGACGGTCGCTACAATTCCGTCATGGCTCGTCGCTGAATCGGTCGACTGGTGTAGCCTCGCCTGCTGAACGACCTGCGCTAGCGGGATAGCGCGTTCCCGCGCCCCAATGGGTCCGACCATGCCATCGAAGAGTTCCAGATCGCTCGGCGCGGCCTCGAGCAACTGGGAGGCCTCGGTCAGGACGCTCGTCCGAACCTCTTGGGCTGCCTGCCAGAGGGCATTGCCGCCCAGCTGCAGGCTGCGGCTGCCCATCGTGCCACCGCCTCGGGTGCCAATGTCCGTGTCGCCGTATTCGACGTCGATCGACTCAATCGGAACCCCAAGTTCATCGCTGATGATCTGAGCGAAGCTCGTATGCAGGCCCTGACCATGCGGTGACGTGCCCGTGATCGCCTTCACGCTCCCGTCCTCGCGCAGTTCGACCGTGCCGCCTTCGGCGCCGCCGCCCGAGACTTCGACACAGCTCGCGATCCCGACTCCGACGACCTCACCATTGGCCCTGCGTTGCGCGATCTCCTCCGTGAGCGCCGGATAGTCCGCGAGATCGAGCGCCGCGTCGAGGGCCCGCTCGTAGTTCCCGGTATCGTACGTGACGTTCGAGGCGTTCACGTACGGGAATGCGTCCGCAGGAATGAAGTTGCGCCGACGAATTTCGGCCTGGTCCATACCCAACGCATGAGCGACGTCACTCACGACACGCTCGATGAAGTAGGCCGCCTCCGGCCGTCCGGCGCCACGATACGGTCCGACCGGGCCGGTGTTGGTGAAGACGCCATTCACCACCGAGTCGACGTGCCGGATGGTGTACGCGCCCGTTGGGAAGAGGAGCATCCGCATTGGTGGCCCCCCAGAGTATTTCATGAGATAGGCACCGAAATTGGCCACCGTGTTCAGACGTATGGCTCTGATCGTCCCATCGGAGTCAAACGCCACTTCACCGTCCGTGTACGCCTCGCGACCGTGCATCGACGAGAGCAGGTCTTCGGCACGCGTGGCGATCCAGCGGACGGGACGACTGACGATGCGGGCCAAAGCCAAGAGCAAGATGTCCTCACGGTAGGCGGTCATCTTGGCACCAAACGCGCCGCCGACATCCGGGGTGATGACCCGGACCTGCTCTTCCTCAACGCCGAGCGCCTTCGCCAGATCAGTCCGCTCGATCCAGGCGGCCTGCGTGCTCAACCAGAGCGTGTACCGCCCAGAGTCAGGATCGAACTGTCCGATCCCGCCCCGATTCTCGATGGGGATGGCGGCCACCCGTGCATGCCCGACGTGCACGCCGAGGTGATGTTCCGCCGCGTCAAAGGCATCATCGAAACCATCGGTGCTGAATTCGGCGCTGAGCGTGACGTTCGAGTCGAACTCGTCGTGCACCCGTGGCGAGTCGGGATCGAGCGCCGCAATCGGATCGACGACGGCTGGCAGCGGTTCATAGTCCACGACCACGGCGTCTCGTGCGTCCATCGCGAGATAGGAATTTTCCGCGATAACGGCAACCACCGGATCGCCAACGAACTTGACGGTGCCTCTGGCAAGTGGCAGATGCTCGGGGATCTTGAGATTCCCTCCCACCGGCACACCACCGACGCCAGTCAGGTCGTCCGCCGTGATCACCGCGACCACGCCCGGCATGTTCTTGGCAGCTTCAACGTCAATTGAGCGAATACGCGCGTGCGCGTGAGGGCTGCGGACCAGCGCGACATCGGCAACCTGGTCAATCCGCAGATCCTCCAGATACTGCCCTCCACCCGTGATCAGCCGAGGGTCTTCAACCCGCTTGCGACTTTGACCGACCCACTTTGACGATTCCTGTGCCAGCGTCATTCGATATCCCTTCCCAATTCACCAAACTCCCAATTTCGTCAATCGTCGCCGTGCGTTGGGCGTCCCTGTTTCTTCCCATTATGGTATACACTGTGCACAGGGGCGAGCGCGCAGCGTATTCCTCATCGTCGAACGCAAGACGCCCGACGACGAACCGGTGTCATCCTCCCGGAGGTCTCTCGTCCGAGGCGATACGTAAATGGAGCGTGTCTTGGCAGAGACGCAGATCGAAGATACCGATGGGCTCACCCAACTCTGGGAGCGGCAAGCCCGTAACGGCGCCGCGTCCGATATGGTCTACCAGGTCTTGCGCGAGGCGTTGATCACCGGTGTCCTTCCGCCCGGTCAACGTTTGGGCGAAGAGCACCTGGCGCGCATGTTTGACGTGAGCCGGACGCCAATCCGCGAAGCGCTGTTTCGCCTTGAGGCAGAGGGGTTTGCCGAGCGCATCCCGAGGCGCGGGCTGGTGGCGAGCCGCATCACGCCCCAAGAGATCATCGACGTCTATGTGGTTCGGGAATCGATGGATGGGCTGGCCGCCGAGCTTGCAGCTCTCCACGCTACCACCGCCGACATTTCGACCCTGATCGACCTCAACGAACAGTTCGCGGACGCGGTCGATGCCCACGATTTCGACCGCCTGGTCATCCTGAACCTCCGGTTTCACGAGGCGTTTGCCCAGGCCTCCCGCAACGCGTTTCTCTTCGAAATGGTGAAACAGATTCACCACCGCGTCCGGCGTTTTCCGGGTACCACGTTCACCAAGCGCGGGCGTGGCTCGTTGGCGGTCGAGGAGCACCGGCGGTTGATTGACGCTATTGCGAACCATGATGCCCCGACCGCGCGTCGCCTCGCAACCGAGCACATGGCGGCAGCCCGCCAGATTCGCATCGCGATGCTGGAGCGCGAACGACTCGACGAGTAAGTCAGTGCCGGATCCAATACTCGTTTTCCATGCCACGCGGCCGCCATCAGTGGTGTCTGAGCGCATTACTCTCATCGGCCGACCCGGCGGCGCTGTTGCGGATCGAGGAGATCACGTAGGCCATCTCCGATGAAGCTGAAGCTCAATACCGCGAGAAAGATGAACGCCCCGGGCGCGATTGATTGCCACGGATTCGTCTCGAGGAAGATGTAGCCGTCCCGCAGCATCCCACCCAGAGTTGGCGTCGGAGGCGGCACGCTGACGCCGAGAAACCCAAGACTGGCTTCCGCGAAGACCGTTGCCCCGGCGGCCAACGACGCTTGAATCAGGATGACACTGACGAGATTCGGCAGGCAATGCCGCATGACGAGTCGGACCGGACCGACCCCCACCGCTTGCGCGGCGATAGCGAACTCTTGATTTCGGATGACCAGCATCTGTCCTCGCGTGAGCCGAGCGAAACCCGGAATCCGAACCACGGCGAGGGCGATGATGATGCTGCGCACGCTGGGACCGAGAGCGAAGGCGATCGTTAACGCCAGGATGAGACTCGGAAACGCCATCAACCCGTCGATAGAGCGCATGATTAGGCTGTCGAGCCAGGCCGTCCCATAGCCACTGATCAGTCCGAGAGCCACCCCGACGACCAGACTGGTGGTCACGGTGACCACACTGACCAGCAGCGACAGTCTAATCCCAAAGAGGATGCGGCTGAAGGTGTCCCGGCCGAGGGTGTCGGTACCCAACAAATGATGCACCGA
Source organism: uncultured Chloroflexia bacterium (assembly GCA_963725815.1). Classification (GTDB taxonomy): domain Bacteria; phylum Chloroflexota; class Chloroflexia; order Thermomicrobiales; family Thermomicrobiaceae; genus CALAGB01. The sequence goes on along the minus strand of CAVSAD010000018.1, from coordinate 10,176 downwards.
TGGCGACGACAGGATCGCGGTTGCGTCAGACTTCGCGAACCCGAAGGGCGCGATGACCGGGGCAAACAAGCCTGTCATAACGAGTAGTCCCAGAACCACGGCACCAATCCAGAGCTGTGGGAACGCTGAGACAGTCTGCCACCAGCCTCGTGAGGCTCGTGGCCGTCGCCCCTCCTCGACAATCGGTGAGATTCCGGATGCGGAACCATTGCCCAGCCGAGACAGAAGATCAGCCATAGGTCGCTCGAATTCGCGGATCAAGCCAGGCATAGGCAAGGTCCGCTGCGAGATTGACCAGCACCACCGCTCCGGTGATGAACAGGATAATGCCTTGTACCATCGTGAGGTCTCGACCGAGAATCGACTGGGTGAGAAGTGTTCCGACCCCAGGCAGCGAAAAGACGATTTCGGTGACGACTGCGCCGCCAACCAGCCCCGCCAGCTCGAGACCAATCACGGTGACGATGGGGATCATGGCGTTCTTCATCGTATGCCGCAGTAGTACGACCGACGCGCTCAGTCCTTTCGACCGGGCTGTGCGCACGTAATCCTGGTTCAGCACCTCGATAACGGTCGCACGCGTGTAGCGAGCGAACGACCCGATATAGGCCGTCGCGAGGGTCATGGTAGGAAGCAACATCAATTTAAGGTTCTTTAGCGGTTCGTCGGCGAATGACACGTATCCCGCCGACGGGAGCCAGCGCAGCTTGAGCGCGAAGACGAAGATCAGAAGGATGCCGAGCCAGAAATTCGGTATCGACAAACTGATCGACGCCAGTCCCGAAATCGCGATGTCGATCGCGCTCCCTGGCCGCGTTGCCGCCCGCACGCCAAGCGGGATAGCCACGACAATCGCCACAGACAGCGCGAGCATGGTCAGTTCGATGGTTACCGGCAGCCGCTGGAGGATAGCCTCACGAACGGACAATGGCAGGCGCATCGATTGACCAAAATCACCTACAATTACGTGTCTCAGCCAGTCAACATACTGCACGGGTATCGGGCGGTTCAATCCAAGCTGGGTGCGGAGGCGGTCGGCTGACTGCTGACCGACCGCCGCGTCCTGCCCCAAGATAAGTTGTACCGGGTCTCCCACCACGACCCGCATCAGCAGAAACGTGGCAATGGAGATTGCAAACATGACTGGAATCGTGAGCACGAGACGCCGGATGATGTACCGGAGCATCGCGACTTCTCCCGACTACTTCGACAACCACAAATCCCGCAGGCGTAGGATCAAATCCGGGTAATAAATGAAGCCCTGCACGTTGGACGCATGCGCCGCGAAGACCGACGGCCAGTGCATGAACACGTAATCGGCATTGTCGACGATGATCTTCTCGGCCTGGTGGTACAGCGCGGCCGCCTTCGTCGTGTCATACTCTGCCGCCGCCTGATCCAGAATCTTGTCCAGGTCTGGATTCTTGTACCCGGTCGTATTCTGAAAGCCGGTGGAGTACCACAGAATTCGGAGCAGTCCGTCGGGATCGGCGCGCGGCGCCCAGTTGGTAGTCGTCCAGTTGATCTTGTCCGCCTTGACCATGGCGAACGACTGCGACGCGTCCACCGTCTCGATATTCACCTTGATCCCGATCTTCTGGTATTGCTGCTGCAGGAGCTGCGCCATCGTCTGATCTTGCTGCGTGTTCGACACGGTCATGGTAAACGTGGGATCGCTAATACCCGCCGCGGCCAGATGTTGCTTGGCCTTGTCCGCGTCGTAGGTGTAGAAACTGTTGTCCAATGACGGATCGTATGCCCAGCCGCCTCCAAGCGGATGGGTGCCCACTCGTCCCGTATCACCGAAGACGACCTTCTTGACCTCATCTCGATCAACGCCATAGGCGAGCGCCTTCCGGAGTTCGGCGTTGTTGAACGGCGGCTTATCGACGTCACATTGCGTGCCCCAGAAGCGACCACTCTTCAACTCGACCACCGCCACGTTGGACGCGCCTTTGAGTACCTGGAGCAGCGCCGGGGGCACCGCGTCGATCACCTGTGCCTCGCCTGTTCGGACCATCGTGGCCTGCACCTGGCTGTCGGAGACATGACGAATCTCAACGCTGTCGAGGTACGGTTTCCCAGCGTCCCAATATCCGTCAAACCGTTGGACCTTGATATGAGTGTCTGGAACCCACTCCACGAACTTGAATGGCCCGGAGCCGACTGGGTTCTTGGCGAAGTCCTTGCCGTATTTCTGAACCGCCGCGGGCGAGACGATGAAGCCGGGTCGTTCGCCAAGCGATGCGAGCAGCGGGCGTCCAGGGGCCTTCTGAGTAATCTTCACCGTGGCGGCATCGACGACATCGATAGACGCAATCGTCCCGAGCAGCCCGGCCAGCGGCGAATTCACCGCGGGGTCCATCACCCGTGCGAGACTTGCCTTGACCGCAGTCGCGTCGCAGTCGGTGCCGTCATGGAATTTGGCTCCGGGTCGAAGGTGAAACGTGATTGTGGTGCCAGTAGAATCGACTTCCCATTTCGAGGCCAGGTCCGGCACCATGTTGAAATCTTTGTCGTAGGCGACCAGGGTGTTGAAGATCATGTATAGCGCGAACCGCTCCGAGAATGCCGCCGAGAAATGCGGGTCAAGTGTCTTGGTGTCGAGGTTACGCGCGTAAACCAGCGTGCCACCCTTCACCGGGTTTCCCGCTGACGCGGTGGTCGCGGTCGAGGTTACGGCCTGGGTGGCCGTCACGGCAGCAGTAGCTGTGGACGCCGGCGTCGAGGCACCGCTAGAAGATGCGCTCGTGGCGGTTGACGAGCCGCCGGACGAGGACGCCGGGGTGGCGGTTGACGCAGTCGACGCGGTGGTCGGCGTCGATTTGCTTCCGCCGCACGCTGCAAGAAGTGACAATGCGGCTGAACCACCGGCCAGAATCGTGAAACGCCGACGCGTGATGCGCCGACCAATCAATCCCGAAGCTACGGATCGACCCTCGTCAGTCCTCACCATCGTCATCTCCTCTGTGCGCACACGTATGACTACTCCACCGTGGAGGAGTCGTCCTCCACAGAAACAGAATCCCGTCGACCGCCGGTCACCCCTTTCCTGTGGTGACCCACTTGCGCTTTTGGCTCGCTGTGCTTAGGATGCTTGAGTACAGTGTATACAAGCTCGTCTCCGTGTCAAGCGACGCGGCAAATTCGTACCGAATTGGGAGGGGAAAACAATGTCACGTCGAATCCGGATTCGAGTGGACAACGTGGTGGCGGAAGCCGAACTCTACGACGAGGCCGCGCCCAAGACGACCGATGCCCTCTGGGAACAACTCCCGATCCAAGATCGAACGATTCAAACACGGTGGTCCGGCGACGCGTGGCGCACTGAAGGCAACTACCAGTTGCTGCCGAAGGATTCACCGGTAGAGAATGTGGCTGATCGTCTGAGCGCTGGCGACATCATCTATTACCCAGGAGAGGAAAACATCAAGGTCGGCTTCGCCTATGGGAAAGCAAAGTGGTTGAACCCGTTTATGGTCCCCATCGATGTCGCCCTCATCGGGAAGATCGACACGAACCTGGATGCCTTTGTCGAGCGCTGCAGCCGCATCATCTTTGAAGGACCACTCGACGTGGAAATTAGCAGGATCCAATAAATAAACGGGACCGAGAACAAGAGCGAATGGGATGCAGTTCGGACTGGGGATCCCGACCTGCCGTGAGGGGCTGGCCTATCAGAGTGGATTCGCCGCCATCGCATACGATGCCAACCAAAACACCCGCGTGGGGCAGACCGCCAAAACCTGATCCCGGCGACAGGAAACGTCCTGATCAGTCGCAAGCATCGGATCAGGACCATCATTTGGCTGAGCGGATGGAGGCACGGCTCATCACTACCTCACATCACTCTCAACCTGGGATCGAGGTAATCCCGAACTGCGTCGCCGACGAACGTGAACCCGAGCACCGCCAAAGTAATCGTCACGCCTGGTGCAATCGCAATCCACGGCGCCATGCTCAAGAACGGATACCCGGCGCGAAGCATCGAGCCCCAAGAGGGCGTAGGCGGCTGGACACCGAGTCCAAGGAAACTCAAACTCGCTTCGCTGAGGATCGCAGTCGCGACGGATAAGGAAAACTGCACTATCATGATCCCGATAATGTTCGGCAAGATGTGCCGGGCCAAAATTCGCTTGCTGGCAGCACCCAGAGTCACGGCCGCCAGGACGAACTCGGATGTTCGCAGCTTGAGCACCTCGGCCCGAGAAAGCCGGGCAAAGCGCGGGATGATGACGATGCTGATGGCAAGGATCGAGTTGCGCAGGCTCGGTCCAAGCGTTCCGACGATCGCGATCGCCAATACCAGCGTTGGAAACGCGAAGATGACGTCCATGATGCGCATGATGACCGTGTCGATCCACCCACCGAAATAGCCGCTTATAACCCCGAACAGAAGTCCCAGTGCGCCTGCAACTGCGCTTGCCGCGACGCTGATAATCAGCGACACCCGAGCACCGTACATCAAGCGGCTGAGTACATCACGACCAAGGTCGTCGACTCCGATCGGATGATGAAGCGACGGCCCGGTCAGCATCACGTCGATGTTCTGGTAATTCGGTGAAGCCGGAGCGAGCACCGGCGCAAAGACCGCGACAAACACAATGATCGCGAGCAGAGATCCCCCAATGAGTCCAAGTCGGTAATTGCGACGAAGTTGGCGAAACGTCCGCGATAAGCGCGCTCCACGGCCGGCCGGGATAGACCTTAAACCGGTCAGATCAAGATCCATCAACGCCGCTCCCACATTGGAACATCCATTTTCAGGGTTCACACACGAATTCGCGGATCGACGACACCGTAGAGCAAATCGACGACAAGGTTTGACATCAGGACGGCAAGCACCATGAACATGACCGTCGCCTGCATCGTCGGGAAGTCCCGTCCGAGAATCGAGTCGACAGCCAGCTTACCCATGCCTGGAAGCGCGAAGATTGTTTCCGTCAAAATTGCGCCGCCGAGCAGACGGCCAGTCTCAAGGCCGACCACCGTGATGATGGGAACGAGGGCGTTGCGGAATATATGCCGAGTGACGACTACTCGCTCACTCAACCCCTTCGCCCGCGCGGTTCGAATGAACTCGGCGGACATGACGTCGAGAAGGCTGGCACGGAAAAAGCGCGTAAGAACCGCCGCGTAGCTCGTCCCGAGCGTGATAACCGGAAGCACCATGTATTTGAGGTTTTCGGTGACGCTCGTGGTAAGCGGGACGAACCCGGATGGAGGCAACAGCTTGAACCGGAGGGCGAAGAGAAAGATCAGAAGTATCCCCATCCAGAAGGCGGGCATGGATGCGCCGACCGCGGCGAACACCGATGCAGCGACGTCGGGCCAATGGTTGCGTCGTAGGGCCGCAGTTACCCCGAGTGGCGCGGCGACCAAAATACCGAACAGAATCGACAACACGGTCAGTTCGCCCGTGAGTGGTAATCGGCTCGCCACGATGTTGATGACCGATTCCCTGGACAGGTACGAGTATCCGAAGTTGCCGCGAACGACTCGATTTAGCCAAATGAGATACTGCATCGGTAGCGGTTTGTCGAATCCCATTTGATGACGGATATTCGCGATGACAGCCGGATCAGCCCGATCCTCGCCGATGAGCACCGAGACCGGATCACCTGGCGCCAAATGCACCAGCGAAAAGACGATGACCGTGGTGAGAAACAGCACGGGCACAAATGATAGAAGTCTGCGTATCAAGAACCCGGTCACGGCCCTCGCTCCCACTCAAGGCAGATTCGCTGGGATATCGGGTGACGGGTGGCCGTCTCTCGAGTAACGGCCACCCGACACCGATCAGATCACTTCGACACGTAGGCTTCGGTGAAGCGGGGCATCATATCGGGAATCTGCGGGATACCGCTCAGCTTCTTCGTCCATGCGCGCATCTGTGTTGCGAAGATGAGAAACACCCACGGTGCATCGTCAACGATGATCTTCTGTGCATCACGGTATGCCGCGATACGGGCAGCACCGTTGGGCAGCGTGCGCGTCGACTTGAGCAATGTATCGACTTGGGGATTGCTGTAGGACATGCTGTTGACGTTCCCGTCGCTCGCGAAGTGCGGGTAAATAGTGCCATCAATGTCCGGTCGCGGAGTCCAAGATCCGATCACTGCCTGATACTTCTTGTTCGTGATTCGATCTTGCAGTGCGGTTGATTCATAGGCCTGGATGTTCATCGTGATGTTGGCTTGAGCGAGCTGGTTCTTGACCAGCTCGGCCAAACGTTGCTGCGTCGGGTTGCTCTGGATATCAACCGTGAACTCCAACTTCGACAACCCTGCCTCGCTCACCTTCGCCTTGGCCTTCGCAATGTCGTAGGAAAAGCCGTATGTCTCGACCGCGGTGTCGTAGTACGTCTTGTAGATTGGTGAGATTGGCCCAAACGCAGGAACAGCCGCACCGAAGTAGATAGCCTTCACGATCGCATTTCGGTCCACGCCGTAGGCGACAGCCTGGCGTGCGGCTTTGTTGGTGAACGGATCCATCTTGAGGTTTAGTCGAATCATCGGCCAAAGAGTACCGGCCGCCTCCCACGTCTGAAAGGCAGAATTTGCTCTCGTGGTCGCGAAACTGTTGGACGGGACACTGTCGACAAAGTCAGACTGCCCCGACTGAAGGTTCGCCATTCGCACGGTGTCATCGGAGATCGGCTTCCAGGTCATGCCGGCCAACTTCGGTAGGTTTGACTGCCAGTAGCCATCGAAGCGCTTCAGCGTGATTTGGTTACCCTTTTCCCAGCTTTGCAAGACGAATGGCCCTGCGCCAACCGGGTGCTGGCCATAATCCTGCCCGTATTTTTGGATAGCCTGAGGAGAGGACATGAACCCAGGCCCCTGAGTAAGGTTGGCAAGGAGTGGGGTGAACGCCTCTTTGAGGACGAGACTGACCGTCATCGAGTCTACGACCTGAACTGAGCTAATCGCGTTGACATTCGAGACTTGCGGTGAAGCGGTCTTGGGGTCCAGTATGCGGTCGATATTGAACTTGACTGCGTCGGCATCCAGGACGGAGCCGTCGTGGAACTTTATACCCTTCTGGAGGTGGAACGTGATTGTCTTGCCGTCCGGTGTCATGTCCCACGACGCGACGAGCTTGGGTTTGAGATTCAGCGACTCATCCATGTCGACAAGCGGATCAAAAATTGAGTAGTGGATTTGTCGCTCCGAGACGTTTGTGTAATACACCGGGTCAAGCGTCTTCCAGTCATTTGTAATGTCAACATTGATGCTTGCTGAAGTATCAATGTTACTGCTGGAACTGGTTGGAGCCACCGGCGTGGAAGCAGTGGCTGCCGTCGTTGCGGTTGTCGCGGCGGATCCGGCGGTGGATTGTGCAGTGGCAGGAGCTGCCGTCGATTGCGCCGTTGCAGATGACGCGGTGGTTCCGGTCGCCGCGCCAACCGTTCCTTTGGTACTCCCGCCACCGCAGGCAGCGAGAAGGGATCCCGACAACGCGCCGCCAATCCCAATCGCTGCAGCGCGCCCGATCACGGCGCGCCGTGTCACACGCGGTGATGACGTCTCTCTCCCAGATTCTTCCCCGATGGTCGAACACAACTTCGACATGAGGTACTCCCTTCCTCCTCAGATTCGACGATCCCCAACCGATTTGAGATAGGCTTGAACCTCAGCAAGGCACATCACATCGCCGTATTTGGCATCCATGTCGAATAAGTTTGCGAGATGAGGTGTCAAGGCGCGGTCAAACACGCACTCTTCGACAACTGCATTCTTGAAACCGTACCCTGCGGCATCGACCACGCTCGCCCGCACGCAGCCGCTCGTCACACAGCCCGTATGGATTACGGTGTCAATCTTGTGGCTGATCAGATGGCTGACCAGATTTGTTCCAAAGAACGCACTCGCGGCGTCTTTTTCTATGACGAGATCACCTGGTCTCGGCGCGAGTTCATCGACAATAGCCGTCCCGAGCCGTGGGCTGCGACGGGTCGTCTCTTTCTCGCGGCCGTGCGTGTAGATAATGGGGATTCCGAGCGCGCGCGCTTGGTCGATCAGCGTCGCAATTTGTGGGATCGAATCCCACGCCATCTCCCCGCAGCTATTTGAATATTTCACTATCGAGTCTAAAATGGATTCACGAATATCTCCAGTGAAATTGTATTCGACGTCAACAACCAGAAGCGCTGGACTCACACCTAATCCGAACCGTCTTTGGTAACCTGCCCGCCGATACACCTCGATCTCTTCTTCAGGGATCAGGGAACTCCACACCGGCAAAAATGTACCTCCTCACAGTCGACGATCTCGGCGAGACCAGTCATCGTCGCTACAACTGACTTGGTTGGTCGTCCGCTTTGGCTCCTGAAAACGCGCGAGCAGATAACGCCGGAGACAACTCCGCCGGTTCACGACTCGTACCTCATCGGAAAGATGACGGCTTACCACCACCACATGGAAGTAGAGCACGCAAAGACGCGATGTACTTCCGTCACGCCAGTGTCTGCGGCATGCGTATCATCAACGACGTTGGTACTTCAAGTTAGTAGACCATTCGGTGGTGTCGGGTTCGTGCCGCCGCGCGATCGTTGAGTTGACACAACGAATGCTCGGTCATCTAGAACTCTCTCGGCGCCGCCCCTTGCCTTTCCGAATGCGTTCCTTTAGGATTTGAGTACATTGTATACAACCATGCCGCATTGTCAAGTGACGTGCGGAGTACTGTAGGGAGAGGTTGATGGCGCGCCGAATCCGCATCCGAGTTGACGACGTTGAGGCGGAGGCGACCCTCTACGATGAGGACGCCCCCAAGACCACTGACGCCCTCTGGGAACGGCTCCCTATTCGCGACCGCACGATCCAAGCTCGCTGGTCCGGAGATGCGTGGCGCACTGAGCAGAACCATGAACTCTTATCGCGTGACACGCCCGTCGAGAACATAGCAGATCGATTGAGCGCAGGAGACGTCGTCTACTACCCAGGTTATCGTAGCGGGTTGCTCAAGATCGCCATCGCATACGGCAACGCGAAATGGCTTGCACCGTTTATGGTACCGCTTGATGTCTCGCTCATCGGGAAGATCGACACCAATCTTGACGCCTTCGTCGAGCGCTGCAGCCGCATCATCTTTGAAGGACCCCTCGACGTGGAAATTAGCAGGATCGAATAACGGGCATGAGAACAGGAGCGGATGGGATGCAGTTCGGACTGGGGATACCGACCTGCCGTGAGGGGCTGGCCTATCCCAGCGGTTTTGCGGACCTTCAGCAGATAGCCGCGCTGGCGCGCGATGCCGAACGAGACGGGTTCGATGCGCTGTGGGGGAATGATCACTTCGTGACCCAACAGGTGGTCATGAACACGCTGCCCGAGCCACCGAACTTCTACGAACCTTTGATGACCTTCGCCTATCTCGCGGGACAGACGACCCGCATCAAGTTCGTCGTCGGGACGATCGTAGCCCCGATGCGCGAGCCGGTGCTCCTGGCCAAGCAGTCCGCCACGCTGGACCGTGCCTCGAATGGTCGCTTCATCCTGGGGCTCGGCATCGGCGCGTATCGTGAAGAGTTCGAGGCCATTGCCCATCCAGCACCAAAGGCCAATCGCGGTGCCATGCTCGAAGAATCGATCCAAGCGTTGCGAGTGCTGTTCGATGATCGACGCACGAGTTTCTCGGGTTCATATATTCGCTTTCCGGAGATTGAAGTCGCGCCGAAGCCCGTCCAGCAACCGTTTCCGATCTATCTTGGGGGCAACAGTACGTCGGCGATTCAGCGTGCTGGCCAGCTTGCCGACGGCCTAATTGTCGCCGGGGTCTCACCACAACAGACGACAGAGGCGGTGGAGACTCTGCGGGCCGCCGCGATCGCGGCGGGACGCGATCCCGAGCGACTGCAAACGTGTGTGCAAGTGTGGGTCGCAAACGGCCAGACTGCAAAGGACGCGCGGGATGCTCTCGAAGACTCCCAGCATTTCCGGCGTCTTCGCACGATGAAACCGAACGACACCGCCGATAGCCTCGCCCTCAACTTTGCGCGCACAAATCTCTACGGTACCGGAGATCAGATCGCCGAGCAAATCGCCTCCTATCGCGATGCGGGCGCTGATCATCTCGCGATGATCTTCTTGGCCAATACCATGGAGGAGTTGGCCAATAGGGCTCACCTATTCGCGCGCTCGCTTGGGTTGACGGCTCGATGACTTCCAGCCA
>CAVSAD010000017.1:0-320543 GCA_963725815.1 uncultured Chloroflexia bacterium | reverse complement strand
GCCTGTCAGTCCCGAAATGGCCCTCGCCCGTGCCATCAAAACCTGCGCTGGTGTCGAGTCGTCCTGACTCCTATCTGTCACAGGCTTGCGTGATAACGAAAAATTCGTTAGGATAGCTGCACATGGAAGACGGAAGCGAACGCCGCCGAGCGCATCATCAGGCGCTTCGGTGGCCAGAGCGCGCTGGCCGCCCTGCTCGGCAAGCGGCAGAGCACGATCGAACACTGGGCGAGGACCGGGCGGGTGCCCGCGCAATGGCACGTGCCGCTCATGTCGCTCGCCCGCCAGAGAGGTGTGATCTTGGAAGCAAAAGACTTCGTCGAACTCACGCCCAACCCGATCGAGCCGGCAGAGGGCCGCCTCGGCATCCTGCTCGTCGGCCTCGGCGCCGTCGCCTCGACGTTCATCGCCGGCGTCGAGCACGCCCGTCGCGGCAGCGGCCGGCCCATCGGCTCGCTCACCCAGATGGGCACCATCCGCCTCGGCAAGCGCACGGAAAACCGCTCGCCGCTCATCAAGGACTTCGTGCCGCTCGCCGACCTCGACGACCTCGTCTTCGGCGCCTGGGACCCCTTCCCCGACAACGCCTACGAGGCAGCGGTGAAGTGCGGCGTGCTCGACCGCCACGAGCACATCGAGCCGATCGCCGACTTCCTTAAATCCATCAAGCCGATGCCGGCCGTCTTCGACCAGTACTACGTCAAGCGCCTCAACGGGCCGAACGTCAAGCACGGCACGAAGATCGAGCTGGCCGAGCAGATTCGCGAGGACATTCGCAACTTCAAGTCCGTGAACAATTGCGACCGCCTGGTCATGATCTGGTGCGCCTCGACCGAGATCTTCATGGAGGAGGGGCCAGACCACCGCAACCTCGAAAGCTTCGAGGCGGCGCTGGGCGACAACGACGAGACCATCGCCCCGTCGATGCTCTACGCCTACGCCGCGCTGATGGAAGGCATCCCCTTCGCCAACGGCGCCCCCAACCTGACGGTCGACATCCCGGCGCTGGTCGAGCTCGCGATCGAGCAGGGCGTGCCGATCTGCGGCAAGGACTTCAAGACCGGCCAGACCCTGATCAAGACGGTCCTCGCGCCGATGCTCAAGGCGCGCATGCTCGGCCTCAACGGCTGGTACTCGACCAACATCCTCGGCAACCGCGACGGCGAGGTGCTCGACGACCCGGAGAGCTTCAAGACCAAGGAAGAGTCGAAGCTCGGCGTCCTCGAGTACATCCTCCAGCCCGAGCTCTACCCCGAGCTCTACGGCGACGTCTACCACAAGGTGCGCATCAACTACTACCCGCCCCGCGGCGACAACAAAGAGGGCTGGGACAACATCGACATCTTCGGCTGGCTCGGCTACCCGATGCAGATCAAGATCGACTTCCTCTGCCGCGACTCGATCCTCGCCGCGCCGCTTGTCCTTGACCTGGCGCTGTTCCTCGACCTGGCCCAGCGCGCCGGCATGAAGGGCATCCAGGAGTGGCTCTCCTTCTACTTCAAGAGCCCCCAGCACGCTGCCGACGGTCTACCCGGAGCACGACCTCTTCATCCAGCAGACGAAGCTCAAGAACACCCTGCGCTGGATGATGGGCGAAGAGCAGATCACGCACCTCGGCCTGGAGTACTACCAGGACTACCAGGAGGAATAGGCCTTTAGGGTCGTCATCCGCACCGTTCGATCCCCTCTCCCTGAGGGAGAGGGGAAGCGCATCGTCCCCAGACCAGGCGAGGTTGTGTTAGGCACTCTAGACGACGACGCCTATCCCACCCCGTTGCTCGGCACGGCGCAGCGCCAGGCTCAGCATCCAGCAGCCGGCCGCCAGTGCAACGGCTGCTCCAATGCCCAGGCCGATGATGTCACCGCCGACCTGACCCGCTGACCAGCCGGCGCCGGTCAGCACGATGGTCCGCTCCGCCGCGAAGGCGTAGGTCTGCGGCAGCGTCGTCCCGATGACGCGCAGCCAACTCGGCAGCAACGCAACCGGCACGTAGAGACCTGCAGCCAGCATGACCAGGTATTTGTACGCCCAGGTGATCGGGTCCGAGCCGTTCTTGACTTCCAAAAGGAAGAACAGGCTGGCACCGGCGATGCCAAGCCCAGCGTTCGCGGCGATCAGGAGCACGTAGGCCAGCAGTGCCAGTCCGACGTGGACGCCGGCGTGGATGTGAATGGACCCGAGACCGATGAGGATGGCGAGGGCGCCGAGTTGCAGCACGGGTCGAGAAGGCCACCCGCCAGGCGAGTCGACCGACGACGTTGGCCCAGATGCCATGAATCGAGAGTCGGTACGTCTCCAGCCGCTTGTCCCAGAACGCCTCCGAGATCGTCTCGAATGGACCGGTCAGTGCCGCCAGCGCGACCTGGTTCAGCAGCACGCCCAGCACGACGAAGGCCAGGTAGTTGCCGCCGTACTGCGCGACCGACGAGTCTGCCGCCGAGTGCAGGAACCGGGCAACGAAGTACCAGACTCCAACCGTCGTGATCTCCTGGACGGCCGCCAGGACAAGATTGGTCGGGTAGTAGCGCAGGTTGCGGTACTCAAGCCAGGCGGACGCCCGGCTGGCCCGCAGGAAGGGCGCGAGGCCGCCTTGCTGCCACTCTGCTGCGACCGCTGCGCGTACGGATGCCTGTGAGTACATCAGGTTGCCCCCAGCGCCGCGAAGACGTCGTCGAGCGTCACCGGCTCGGCACGCATGCTCGCCAATGCCAGTCCTCCCGCACGCAGGTGTGCCAGCAGCGCCGGGGTCGTGGCTCGCAAGTCAGCGGATTCCGCCACAACGACGACGCGGCCTGAGTCGTCGCGCGTGGGGGAGTGGGCCGTGGTCACGCCGGGCAGATTGCCCAGGCGCGCCAGCCAGGCCGCGTCAGGCAGGACGGGGTCGCGCAGCGTCACCGTGACCGGGCGCGTAAGCGCCAGCGACTGGGTCAGTTGGCCGGTCGGCGCGTGAGCGACGAGCGCGCCGCGGTGCAGCAGCGCGATCTCGCTGCACAGCTCCTCGGCCTCTTCCATGACATGCGTCGTCAGCACGATCGTCACGCCGAGCTCCCGGTTCAGCTGGGCGATCATCGACCGCACCGAACGGACCCCTTCGAGATCGAGCTTGTTCGTCGGCTCATCGAGAAAGACAAGCCGGTTCTCGGCGATGCAGCGAGCGCGCGAGCGCCAGCCGCTGGCGCTGCCCCGCGCTGATGTGCATCGGCCAGGCGTCGGCTTTCTCGGTCAGTTCGAGCCGTTCCAGCAATGCGTCGATGCGCGCGCGGGCAGCAGCTCCATGCAGGCCGTAGATCGGCGCCCAAAAAATGAGGTTCTGGCGTACGGTAAGGTTGTTGTCGATCCCGACGTCGGCCGTTGGCGCGACGAGACTGACGCGGGCGCGAATTTCGGCATGCTGGCGCAGGAGGTCGAAGCCCAAAACCGTTCCGCCACCAGCGTCCGGACGGAGCAGTCCGGCGAGGATCTTGATGAGCGTCGTCTTGCCGGCGCCGTTCGGGCCGAGCAACCCCAGCACGGCACCTTCCGCCACTCTTAGGTCAATGCCATGCAGCACCGTCACCGGCTCGCCGCGTCCTTGCCGGTAATGCTTGGCCAGCCCCGCGACGTCGATTATTGCCATCGCGTCAGCGTCCCGTTCCCGCGTGCGCGCTCGATCCCACGGCCGTAGAGATAGAAGCCGAGCGGCAGCAGCGTCAGCGTGAGCAGCCCCAGCGCGATGCCGTCGACCATGATCGGGGGTATCGCGGAGAAGGCGTGCTGGATCGGTAGGACTGGCTCGCCCCGCTGCGCACCGGGATCGAGCAAGCGGCGCAGCGCGTCGAAGGCATATGTGTGGGGAATGAGGCAGGCGAGCCACTGCAGCGGTGCCGGCAGCACGGTCACCGGATAGTAGGTGCCGGCCACCAGCGTCGCCAGCAGGCCCTGCACGATGAAGCCGACCGGCTCGGTCCCCTTCTTGATATCGAGCAGATGAAAGGAGCTGGCGCTGAGCAGGCCGATGCCGAATCCGGCGCACAAGAAGAGCGCCGTGAAGAGGAGCGCCAGCCAGACGTAATGGAAGCTGAAGGTCGCGCCGAAGAGCAGCATCCCGAAGCCGAAGGTGAAAAACAGGCGCGGGTAGTCGTCGATGGCCGATTTGCTCATCAGCCCCAGCAGTGGCGTGTAGATCGACATTGGGCTGAGCAGGAAGAGGTCCATCGTGCCCTGAAAATAGGCGCGTTGGATTCGGATGTACGGGTCGACCAGGTTGGTGTTGATGAAGACGTTGACCGTCACACCCACGACGATGAATGACATGTAGTTCGTGCCATAGGCGGCCGGCAGTACCCTGGCCGCATCCCCAGCCAGCGTCTTGCCGAGCAGAAAGAACAGGTAGGTCGTGACGAACAGGTTCGTCAGCCAGAGCACCTGATTCACGCGATAGGACTGCCAGATGCGATACTCACGAAGTCCGAAGGCCCACAGCGCGCCGAACTCTCGCAGCACGCTGCGTCCTCCAGCGTCCGGGCTGGCCGGTATCTCCGCCCGCATCATCCCACCGCCACGCGGAACTCGCTGCCCAACGAGGACTGGGTCAGGATGTCGTCGGGCAGGAGGAGGACGTCACGCAGGGCCGGCTCGCTCTCGGCCAGGAACACGATGCGGCCGGCCGGTTGCTCGATCCAGCGCACCACCTGCTCCAGCGCGTCCGGCCGGCGACGGGCATGCACGCGCCAGACCCGCTCTCCGAGCGCGCCGGGACGATCGATGGGCTGGGCTGCAACCACAATCTCGGGCGGTGCACCGGACGGCGGGTCCATCTCCTCGGTGTGGATCTCGATGACGACCAACCCCGCGAGCCGCGCCACGATCTCGCCGGGAGTGCCCTGCTGCCAGATCAGTCCGTCACGCAGGATAGCGATCCGGTCGGCGATCGCTTCCATCTCCGCCGACTGATGATCGGTCAGCACAATCGTCTGGCCGCGCTCACGTAGCGGACCGCGAATCAACCCCAGCATGTCGCGCGTCGTCAGCGGGTCAAGGCCGACGGTCGGCTCATCGAGGAGCACCAGCGGGGTGCGAAAGAGCAGCGCTCGCGCCAGAATCACCCGCTGGCGCATGCCATTCGAGAGTTGCGACGGGTATTTCTTTCGATCCTTCCACAGCTCGACATCGCGCAGTGCCTGCTCGGCACGCTCGCGCGCCAGCCGATCCGGCATGCCGCACAGCGACGCGAAGTAGCGGATGTTCTCCTCGGCCGTGAGCGGCCACTCAAGTCCCATCCAGCCGGTGGTCGACACGTAGGAGACGCGTTTGCGGATCTCATGCGTCTGTTCGAGGGGGAGACTCGCGACTGACCCAGTGCCGCTAGTCGGGCGGATCAGGCCAGCCATGATCTTGATCAACGTTGTCTTGCCCGAGCCGTTGCGGCCCACCAAACCGAAGATCTCACCCGGCGGAACCACTATCGACACGTCGCGCAGCGCCGGGACAGGCGGTGACGAACTGGCCGTCAGCGTGAGGGCGCGGCTGAGATTGCGCAGCCAGAGCGCCGGCCCGCTCATCTGCAGCGAAGTACCCCGTTTCGAGACTTCCTGTCCCGCAAACGTCTTGGCGATGTGCCGCAGATCAACGACCGGATTCACCGTGGCGGCTCCACTACACCTCGGCCAGCAGCGCGGCGAGGTCCAGCCGGGCGAATTCGGCGCGTTCCGGCACCCGCAGCATGGTATCGACGTCGGCCACGATCATGAGTGCCCGCCACACGGCCAGCCAGTCGTCGCTCACTCGACCTTCCTCCTGGTAGCCGGTCAGGATCGCGTCGCGGTCGGAGGGCTGGTTCCAGCGCCGGATCTCGAGCGCGGGATGACTGACATAGGCATCACCGAAGTCGATCAGACCGGTGAAGACTCCCAGTTCAGGGTCAACGAAGGTGTGTTCTTCAAACGGATTGGAGTGCAGTGGGGCACGCTCGCGCGTATGCGGCAACGACGACAATGCGCGGCCGGCGATCTGCTCGATCGACAGCGGGAAGGTCCATGCCAGCCCGCGGTCGCGAGCTTCACGTGCCCGGTCCAGCAACGGCTCGGCGATGCGCGTCATGGTGTCCATGAACGACAGGTCGCCCGGCACGATCCCGCTCTCAATGAACGGTTCGACCGGCAAGGAATGGATCCGGCGTAGCGTGCGTCCCAGGTCGGTCAGTGCGGCCCGGCGGGCGGCTGAGGCCAGGATCGTACGGCGCAGGGCGCGGCCCGGCATCCGTGTCAGCAGGGTATATTCGATGCCCTGCTCGGCGCGGCCGTGCCCAATGACGCGTGGGACGCTCACCCGGCGGCCATCCGGTAACGCATCCAGCTGCCGGAGAAAGAAGACTTCCTTTGCCAGGCTCGTTAGTGGACGGAGTTGTTGTGGGCGTTGCACTTTGAGGATGAGCGCATCGTCGATGAAGTAGGTGCGTGCCTCACCACCCGATTCCTCCACAGCCCGCACCCGTTGCGCATCGGGCACATGCCGTCGCGCCAGCGACAGCACGGTGTCGTCCGCCGAGTAAAGGGTCCGGCGCGCCCGGTTGCAGGTAGACGTGTCGGGGCAACGACTTCTCCTTGTTCGTCAACAGTGTTCCACCCGATGCAACGATGACGATGAGGTGTCACTATGTACCACGCGTTATATCGCATCACAAGAGTGACGATCGTTGCTGAAACAGCGCTGGCTGCCGCTCACCCGCACCGATCCGGCTTGGCCGTCGTGGGAGAGCGCGGCGCGACCGGCACGACCATGACGTGGGATCGCGCGAGGAGGGTTGAGCCGGGCAAGACCGGGGTGTCTACCAGCCCTCCCAGTGCACGATCGAATCGAGTGATGCGCGCGGGGCGGGCTTGAACTCGGTTCCTTTGGTATATGCCAGAGGGATCAACGCTGCCTGCATAATCTGGTCGTACGGGATCCCCAGCACCTCCGCGGCTTCCTTTTCGTGCGGGAGATGCAGCGTCGTCCAGACGGTGCCCAAGCCACGGGCTCGCGCGGCAAGCATGAAGCTCCAGCCGGCCTGGATGATCGAGCCCCAGCGCGCGGCCTGGGCGTTACCCGGCAGACCATCGGTACGTCCGCTGATACACGGAATGACGTGCACCGGCACCTCGTGCAGGTGCTCCGCGAGATACTCCGACGACGACGCGACTCTCTTCTGCGTCTCGCTTCGCTCCGCTTCCTGCACCTGCACTCGAGCGACAAATGATGACGAGCCGCGATAGGCATTCCAGCCCTGTCGATAGAGATCAGCGAGGGCCTTGCGCTTCTCGGCGTCGGTCACGATGACGAAGTGCCAGTTCTGAACGTTCGACGCACTCGGAGCCTGCTGCGCGATCTGGAGGCACTCTTCGAGCAGATGACGTTCGACCGGCCGGGTGAGATCGAGACGCTTGCGCACCGAGCGCGTCGTCGTCAGCAGTTCGTCGGGATCAAGTGGCAACAGAGTCACAGTCGTCCTTTCTTGCAGTGATCTGGAATAGGTCCCAGATTCACTGAACTCGCGACGCCGTAGACGTACGTTACAATCGCGATCTCGGTTGATGCCGTTATCAGTCCACCTCACGGTAGCGTTGATTGGCGCTGCTGTCCATCAACTGGTACGAGAATGTGACGTTGTGGGCCAGCTGGTTCGCGTGTTTTGCATGGTTTCCCGGTTACAGGTGAAACCACGTGAGCCGGCGCGGCGATCGACGAGACGACGTTGCGTCGATGCTGGGGGGCGAAGATGTTGTCAGACGACGTGCAAGCGAACCCCACCGAGCCCGGGCATTTGGACCGTCCGTGGCTCAAGTGGTACGAGCCAGGAGTTCCCCAAACGCTCACGGTGCCGGATCGACCACTTCATCGTCTCCTGACGGACACCGCAAACCGCTATCCTAAGCGCACCGCCATCCAGTTCATGGGGCGCGCGCTTAGCTTCAAAGAACTCAACGAGGCAGTCAGCCGGTTCGCCAACGCGCTGATCGAACTTGGGGTGCGTCCGGGAGACCGCGTCGCCCTCCTGATGCCGAACTGTCCGCAGATGATCATTGGCTACTACGGGACGTTGCGCGCCGGAGGCATTGCGGTCCCAACGAACCCGCTCTATGTCGAGTCGGAGTTGGAGCACCAGTTCACCGACGCGGAAGTGAAGGTTGCCGTCGCCCTTTCGATGTTCTATCCGAAGCTTGAATCGATTCGCTCCCGCCTCCCCATGCTCGAGCACGTCATCGTCACCAACATTCGTGAGTACCTGCCGTCGTTGAGTCAGGTGCTCTTCCGGGTCGCCCGCGAACGCCAGGAAGGTCACCTCGTCCATCTGCCCGAGGACGGGCACACACACTGGTTTCACCATCTGCTCGGACGCGCGTCAGCGGCTGATCCCGCCATCGCAACGTCGGCCGATTCCGTCGCGGTCCTGCAATACACCTCGGGCACGACCGGCTTGCCGAAAGGCGCGATGCTGTCGCACCGCGCTCTCGCGATCGGCGCCAGCCAGTCGCACGCCTGGTGTATCAACGTCAGCCGGCCCGACGGCGCCGACGTCGTCCTCGGCGTCATCCCGCTATTCCACATCTACGCTCAGACGACCGTCATGAATTATCCGATCGCGGGCGGGGGCACGATGGTCCTGCTGCCGCGTTTCGGCGTGAAGGACGTGCTGAGTGCGATCGATCGCGAGAAGCCCGACCTATTCCCCGGTGTACCGGCCATGTACGTGGTTCTCAACGACGCGTCGTCGGCCAGCCGCTACGACCTGCGTTCGTTGCGCGCCTGCATCAGCGGATCGGCTCCGCTGGCGGCCGACACACAACGACGCTTCGAGGCGCTGACTGGATCGCGTCTGGTCGAAGGCTACGGCCTGACCGAGGCGCCGGTCACGCACTGCAATCCGATCAGCGGCACGCGCAAGATCAACTCGATCGGCATCCCGATTCCGAGCACCGACGCGGCCATCTTCGATCTCGAATCCGGAACCAAGCGCCTTGCAGCCGATGAAACGGGCGAACTGGCGGTTCGAGGACCACAGGTCATGCTCGGCTACTGGAAGCAACCCGAAGAAGAGGCCAGGGCCCTTCGAGACGGCTGGTTCTTCACCGGTGACATCGCCTACATGGACGAGGATGGCTTTTTCTTCATCGTCGAACGCAAGAAGGACATGATTATCACCGCTGGATTGAAAGTCTTTCCGAGCCAGGTTGAAGAGGTGATCAAGACGCATCCACACGTGCAGGACGTGGCGGTCATCGGTGTTTCCGACGCCCATCGCGGCGAGGTCGTCAAAGCGTTCGTCGTGCTGAAAGAGAGCGCTTCCACGGATGAGAGTGACATCGTCGGCTTCTGCGGCGGGAAGATGGCGCATTTCAAGGTGCCTCGCTCGGTCGAGTTTCGCTCCGAGCTTCCCAAGAACCTGGTCGGCAAGGTCCTCCGGCGCAAACTGGTCGAGGAAGAGCGCTCGCACCAGGCGGCCCACCAGGAGAACCTCTGACGGCCCAGCGTGATCGTGATCGTTGCTGGAGTCGATCCTCGTGTGATGGCACGACGCCTGCTGCAGTTCCGTGCGAGGGATTGATCCGAGCCACCGAAAAGACCTGAGACCGGTCACCAGTTCTTGTCCAGGTGCGCGACGTCGGCCGTGGGAGATGTCGACGGATTCCGGCGATCGACCTAGAATGAGAATCGACCATCCGTGGAACAACGGCGATGCGCGGCAGAGATACGTCCTGCCGTCGAACGCGAAGGGAATTGGCATGGTTCTGAGTAGGATGATGGGCGCTCGCGTCCGTCGTAAGGAAGACCCCCGTCTGATCACCGGCACGGCGACCTACGTGGACGACGTGCACATCCCTGGAACCCTGCATCTGGCCTTCGTTCGAAGCCAGCATCCACACGCCAACATCACCAAGATCGACATCTCGGCAGCCAAGCACGTGCCGGGCGTCGTCGCCGTCTTCACCGCCGACGACCTCAAGAAGGTGATGAACGTATCCGACGCGACCGCTGGCGAAGGCGAGGTTCCCGACTTGAGCTCCGAAGGCGCCGTGCCGGAGCGCTTCCCCATGGTCTCCGACCGCGTGCGACACGTCGGCGAAGCGATCGTCGCGGTCGTCGCCGAGACCGACTACGCGGCGCGCGATGGCGTCGACGCGGTGGTGGTCGACTACGAGACGCTGCCGGCGATCGTCGATCTGGAAAAGACCATGGAGGATGGCGCCCCGCAGCTCTACGACGAGATCAAGAACAACATCGCGTTTCAGTGGGATCACACGTTGGGCGACGTCGACGCGGCGCTCAAGAACGCGCCAATCGTGGTGAAGAAACGGCTGATCAATCACCGCGTCGCCGGAGTTCCGATGGAGCCGCGCGGCGTGCTGGCCATGCCCGACCCGATGATGAACGGGCTCACCTTCTGGACGTCGACCCAGGCTCCGCACTGGAACCGCAACGAAGTTGCCAAATCATTGGGGTACTCACAATCTCAGGTGCGCACGATCGCGCCGGAGGTCGGCGGCGCGTTCGGCGTCAAGATTGGTGCCTATCACGAGGACTACGTCGTCTCCGCGGTGGCCCTCAAGCTTGGGCGACCGGTCAAGTGGATCGAAACGCGCAGCGAGAACTTCCTGGCGACGAACCACGGTCGAGCTCAGATCGCCGACATCGAGGTCGGAGCCGACACAGAACGGCAAGATCCTCGCCTACCGGTTCACCGTGATTCAGGATCTGGGCGCCTATCCGAAAGATACCTTCCTCTCGGTTCTGACCGGCACGATGGCGGTCGGCTGCTACGAGATTCCGGCGATCGACCTGCACACCATCGGGCGTGCTGACCAACACCATGGATATCGGCGCCTATCGCGGTGCCGGCCGCCCGGAGGCCGCCTTCTACATCGAACGCACCATGGATCTGGTTGCCGACGCGGCCGGGCTCGATCCCGGCCGAAGTGCGACGCATCAACTTCATCTCTCCGGACAAATTCCCCTACACCACCGCGACCGGCGAGCGCTACGACACCGGCGAATACGAGAAGGCGCTCAACCGGGCGCTCGAGGTCGCCGACTATCAAGATCTGCGCAAGCAGCAGGCGGACGCGCGCCAGCAGGGCCGCTATATCGGTATCGGCCTGGCGTCGTACGTCGAGATCTGCGGCTTTGGCCCGTGGGAAAGCTCGACGATCCGTGTCGAGCCAAGCGGCGAGGTCTCCGTCTTCACCGGGATCACGCCGCACGGTCAGGGGCAGGAGACGACCTTCGCCCAGATCGTCTCCGACCGGCTCGGCGTCGCCTTCGATCAGATCGTCGTCCATCACGGCGACACGACCACCACGCCGCAGGGGAACGGCACCATGGGCAGCCGCGGTCTGGCGATCGGCGGCGGCGCGGTCATCCTCTCGGTCGACAAGATCCAGGAGAAAGCGCGACGCATCGCGGCGAACGTGCTGGAAGTGTCACCCGACGACATCGAGTTCGCCAACGGCAAATATCGCGTCAAGGGTGCGCCAGATCGGGCATGATCCTGGACCAGATCGCCGACGTCGCCTACAGCGGCATGTCGAACTACCGACGAGCTCGAGCCTGGACTCGAGACGACCGACTTCTTCCGGCCGGAAGACGAGACCTTCCCCTTCGGCACGCACATCGCCGATGGTCGAGGTCATGCCGGATACCGGCGAGGTCAAGATTCTCCGCTACGTCTCGATCGACGACTGCGGCTACATCGTCAGCCCGATGCTGGTCGAAGGCCAGGTCCATGGCGGTCTGGCGCAGGGCATCGCGCAGGCGCTGCTCGAAGAGATCCACTACGACGAGAACGGCCAGCTGCTGACCGGCACGCTGATGGACTATGCCATTCCGAAGGCGAACCGCTTCCCGATGTTCGAGACCGGTCACACGGAGACCCGACAACTCCGCTCAACCCACTCGGTGCGAAGGGAATCGGCGAGGCCGCGACCATCGGCTCAACCCCGGCCATCGCCAACGCGGTCATCGACGCGCTCGAGCCGTTCGGCGTCAAGCATCTCGACATCCCGCTCACGCCGCAGAAGGTCTGGGCCAGCCTGCGGGCAAACTAGCGAGTGCCATCGTTTCCCCACGTTGTGCACGGGCCGCTTTGAGGTCATGCACGCGCCAGCCGAGATTGCGCATCTCGGCTGGCGTCGCACTGTGTCGTGACGGTGGTACCCCACCCTTTTCACCATCCGTGAGTCATGCGCGAGGTGGAACCAGGGCTCAGGCCGATGCGGGTTCCAGTGGGTCAGCGGTGGACGCACGATGATCGAGATTCAGGCGTCGCAACGTTTGCGCGTTGATCGCGACGATCATCGTGCTGAGCGACATGAGCACCGCGCCGACCCATACGGGCATGACGACGCCCACGCCCGCCAGCGCGCCTGCCGCTAACGGCAGCGCGATCACGTTGTAACCAGCCGCCCATGCCAGGTTCTGAATCATCTTCCGATAGGTCGCCCGGCTGAGTTTGATGATTCGTGCCACATCGCGCGGGTCGTTGCGAATCAGGACGATTCCGGCGGAAGCGAGGGCGACATCGGTTCCCGCTCCGATCGCGATCCCGATATCTGCCTGCGCCAGGGCAGGTGCATCGTTCACGCCGTCGCCAACCATCGCGACCAACGCGCCCCGCGCTGCAGCTCTTGAGATCTTGGCGCTCTTGTGTTGCGGCAACACTTCCGCGAAATATTCATCGATGTTCAGCTCGGTCGCGACCCAGTGCGCGACGTCCTCCGAGTCGCCGGTCAGCATCGCGACGCGCACGCCTTCCGACCGAAGTTCGGCGATGGCTTCACGGCTCTCCGGTCGAATGACATCGGCCAGTGACAGCGCGGCGAGAACGCGGCCATCTTCCACGAGATAGACGACCGTCTGCCCCTGCTCATTCCACCTGCGAACCGCTTCGGACAGCGGTTCCACCGGAGTAACGCCATCCTGCTCGAGCATCCGTGGCCCGCCGACCCGCAGCTTCCGACCCTCGACCACCGCTTCCACGCCGAGCCCGGGCAGCGACTCGAAATGCTCCGCTGCCGGAATGCTGGCGCCATGCGCGACCGCGCCAGCGTGAATCGCCTGGGCGATGGGATGCTCGCTGTCCGCTTCAACCGCTGCCGCAAGCGCGAGAGCGATCTGCTGGTCGAGACCGTCGACCGTGGCAACCCCGACCAGCCCCTGTTCACCCTTGGTCAGCGTACCGGTCTTATCGAAGACCACGACGTCCAGATTCCGCGCCCGTTCGAGCGCCATCCGGTCCCGTACCAGGATCCCATTTCGTGCCGAGAGGACCGTGGAGATCGAGACGACCAGGGGGATGGCCAACCCCAATGCGTGCGGGCACGCAACCACCAATGTCGTGATGCTGCGTTCAATAGTGTAGTCATCAAGACCTCGCGCCAAGGTCCACCCGACAAACGCGATCAGCGATGCGCCGACCGCGACGAACGTCAACCAGAACGCGGCGCGGTCGGCCAGTGCCTGCGAACGTGTGCGGCTTGACTGCGCCTCCTCAACGAGGCGCATAATGCCGGCCACAACCGTATCGCCACCGATGCGGTTGACGCGCAGGCGGAGACTGCCGCTGCCGTTTACCGAGCCGCCGATCACCTCATCACCCAGGTCCTTACTCACAGGACGAGATTCTCCAGTGATCAGGCTCTCGTCGACTTGACTGCGCCCGGCCTCGACAACACCGTCGACCGGCACTCTGGCGCCCGGCCGCACCAGCACGAGGTCACCGACCTTGAGCTCAGTGACGAGTACCTCTTCGGTTCCTCCGTCGGCGACGCGCTCCGCCGTGTCCGGCAGGAGCTTTGCCAGCTCGTTCAGCGCACTGCTGGCGCTGCCGACTGCACGCAGCTCCATCCAGTGCCCGAGAAGCATGATGGTGACAAGCGTGGCCAGCTCCCAATAGAAGGGCGTGCCGTTCAGAAGTCCAACGGTGACTGCCAGGCTATACAGGTAGCCGCTGGTGATCGCCAGCGCCACGAGTGTCATCATCCCCGGTTCACGGACCTTCAGTTCTCGAGCTGATCCATTCAAAAAAACCCAGCCCGTGTACCAGTAGATAACGCTGGCAATGATCGGCGCGACCCAGTTTGATCCGGGGAATTGCGGTGCGGTATAGCCAAACAGATCGTGTAGCAAATTCGAATAGGCGACAACTGGAACAGTGAGGATCAATGCGATCCAGAACAGACGCGAGAACATCGCCTCGCTGTGCCCGGCATGCTTATCCCCGTGTCCGGCGTGAGTCTCCACCTTGTCATTCGCGCCATGGTTACCCATCGGCGAGGAGTCCGCGGTGCGGACTCCGTGACGATTCATATCGTGCTGAAGACGACCGCCGAGGTCGACGGTCTTCGGTGCACCCCGTTCACCGGTCTCACCGTGATGCTCGTGTTGATCGTGCATGGTGCAGCTCCTGACAGAGAGATTCGGCTTGTTCCTGGCGGAATTTCCCAAGGATGGCGACTGCGGTCGACGCGTTCCCGGTGAATCGGACGCCGAGCCGGCCCAGGGCGTTCTGCGTATACGCTCGTTCATATACCCCCTGGGGGTATTCTAACAACTCGTGTCAACCCCCGCCCGATGTGGACCAGGTCCGATCTCGCGCCTCAGCGATACGAGCCGCTTGTTTGCCGTTCCCACATGGCGGCCGCTGCATCTCGAATGTAGCCCGGTCGAAGAGCACTGACCTATCGAGACAGGTGACGACAACTCGGTCTAGAATGGCGTCACCATGAGCGATTTCGGTTACAGACAAGGAGACGCAATGCCCGAGGACCAATTGAGGGAGATCGACAAGCACATTCTGGGAACGGTCTGGACGTCCGACGAGGCGATCAAGAACCTCACGTATCTCTGTGACGACCTTGGACACCGCTTTGCCGGCAGTGATCGCGAGCATACGGCGGGAGAGTTCCTCAAGCGCAAAATGGAGGAATACGGGCTTCAAAACGTGCGCGTCGAGGAATTCCCGATGGCGAGCTGGACGCGAGGCGAGTGCAAACTATGGCTCACGTCGCCGCTGGAACGTGGATTCTCGGCGATCGCCATGCCCTATTGCCCGAGCGCCGAGATCGAAGCAGACGTGATCGACGTCGGCGAAGGTGAACTGCCTGATTTCGAGCGGCTGGCCGATCAAAATCCCCGGCAAGATCGTGCTGACCGACGCCGAGACGAACAGTCCGGGACAGCGCAAGAGCCACCGCAACGACAAATTTGCCTGGGCCATCGAGCGCGGCGCGCTGGCCTGCGTCTACATCAACCAGAACCCCGGCATGCTGCACATCACCGGCAGCATCACCGGTCGAGTCCCCGGCGGGTCTTCGGCGGCGGAGCGGGAAGCGGCCATTCCGGGTATCGGGATCAGCTACGAAGGCGGCATGACGATCCGCCGTCTTGCGTCGCGCGGACCGCTCAAGATGAAGATTTCGACCAAGAACGAGACGTTCGACTCGTCATCCTTCAACGTCGTCGGCGAGGTGGTCGGAACCGAGCACCCGGACGAGATCATCCTGCTCGGCGGCCACTACGACGGCCATGACATCGCTCAGGGAGCCGGTGACGACGGCGCAGGGACGATTACCGGACTCGAAGCCGGACGCGGCCCTGGCCGGCCTCAAGGGAACGCTGAAGCGCACGGTGCGGGTCATCTGCTTCGGCTCGGAGGAGGTCGGGCTCCTCGGTGCCTGGCATCATGCCAACACAAACAAGGACGAGAACTTCCGCTTCGTGATGAACCTCGACGGAGCCGGCCGCGGCGCGGGCGGACAGGAACTGATGACGGTCTCCTCGCTGCCAGAGATGGTGGAGTATTTCAAGGGGCTGAGCAGCGACCTGACGTACAGCTTCGACGTCAAGGACGAGCTGAACTCCCATTCGGACCACTTCCCCTTTGCGATTCGCGGCATCCCGAACGGCACGCTCAACGCCAAGGATTCGACGGCCGGGATGATCGGACGCGGCTGGGGACACACCGAGGCCGATACGCTCGACAAGATCTCGCTGCGCGGCCTGCAGATGTCGGCCATCCTGGTGGCGCGGCTCGCCGCACGCATGGCTGAAGATGACGCCTTTCCTGGCCGCACGCGCTCGGTTGATGAGGTGCGCCAGCAGCTCGACGACGCGGGCATCCTCGAGCGACAGGAGCAGTCGGGGCGTTTCCCGCCGAAGTAGACGAAGCCGGGACAGGACACGTTAACCGCGAAGACGAGGGCGATCCAATCGTGATCGCCCTTTCCTCGCCTCGAACACGCGTGATTTACGCTTCTACCGGCGCCGGTCGGGTTCCAGGGAAATGTTCCGAACAAATTTACGGTGTTTGCCCCGAAGGGGTTGCCTGAACGAGATCACGCACCTATCTGATCGAGGCGAGCAGCCCGCCCAGCGTCAGCCAGTAGTACACGATGTATCCCCCGGCGAGCAGAAGCAGGGCCGCGCTGACTGGCTGCATGTAGCGGCCGAGCCGTCGCACGCGCTGCACTGCCGTGATCTTGAACAAGGCCGCGCCGAGCGTCAGGATCGTAATGACGAACCCCATGCCCAGCCCATAGAGAACGAACTCGGCCAGCGATGAAGCGAGACGCCCCGTCGTCAACGTTCCACCAGCCAACGCCAGGAAAATCGGCAAGGTACAGCTCAGTGATGCCAGCCCATAGCCGGTACCATAGGCGAAATACCCGTACACGTTTCGCCCGCGCGCCGCGTTGGTGACATGGGCGGACATGCGCTCGCCAAACCCCGAGTAAAGACCGCCGGTCGTCATCATGCGGCCCGCGAGAATCACCAGCGCCACACCGACGATCAACCCAAGCCAGGGGAAGACTCTGGTCAGTGAGGCGGTCACGCTGCCGAGGATCAACCCGGTCACGCCGAACAGCACCACGAAACCGGCCGTTACCGAGGCACTGATCAGCAGCGCCCGCGCAATGCGTGAGGCGCGGGGACCGGCGTCGTCGTTCAAATCGCCAAGATAGAGCCCGAGATAGGCCGGAAGGAGCGCGAAGCCGCAAGGGTTCACGGCAGCCACCATCCCAGCGCCGAAGGCGTACCCCAGCGGGAGAGCGATCGACAGATCGCGCAGGAATGCGCTGCCGTTCGATGACACGCTCTCGACGCTGCCGGTGATCGGACTGAGATCTCCACCAGTCAGGAGTGCGGCAATCAATGCCAGTGCCAGCACCATGACCACGGCGACCGCGGCGGCCAGTTTCCTGGCTCCGGAGTCCTGCGAAGATAGCGTCGCCAGCCAGGGACTTCTGGACGTCACGTCACTCGCACCCGGCTACTTGGTGACCAGCGTCTTGATATCGGAAAGAAGCTCCGATTTCGACATCAGGCCGGTCTTCGTCGTCATGATGGTGTGGCCTTTCGTGATCAGCACTGTGGTCGGGACCCCTTGCAGATTGTAGTCGAGCATCGGTTTCTCATCGACCGCATAGGCGGTCGGGTAGGTGATGTTCAGGTCTTTCAACAACTTGCGGGCAGAATCGTGGGTCCCAAGCGACGTGAACGGGCCGACATCGATCCCGAGAAAGACGACCTGGCCCTGGTACTGGTCCGCGACCGATTGGAAATCGGGCATCTCAGCGCGGCAGGGCGGACAATCACCGCCCCAGAAGTTGAGCACCACCGGTTTGTTCATGGCAAGCACGTGCGCCAAGGAGCCCTGACCGTCTTGCAGCACTCCGGCGGTGTTGTAGCTCACGAAGTTGAAATCGGTTGCGCCATCCTTCGACGTCCCGGACGCGCCGCATGCCGGGCCAACCAGCAGGACGAGCGTGGAGACGACGACCAGCGTCACTTTCCAGCCCACCGGCCGGATTGTCGAGCCGAGAGAAGCAGAATCCAACGTCTAACCCCTGAACGACGAGTTTCAACCTGACGGAAATCCGCCGCGGTCCGGCGTCCCATTGACGATACCAAATTGCGGTCGATCTGTTTCCGGCTGGGGTTTTTCGGTGAAATCGACCGGCTGCATCGAGCCCTGAGGGCAGGTTCCGCGGAATCCACAGCCGAACCTAGACTCGGAGAGCCAGGCAAATCGCGCCCTTCTCACGGATCGTCCATTCCGAACTCGATCGCGCGACACGACTCGATCACCCCCTGGAATGTGCCTTGCTTTCTCTGGATGTGTCGAATCTACGAGCTGACGAGAAAGGGACCATCATGTCAGACACGAAGACCGTCAAGGACATCTTCGCGCCCGACCAGCAAAAAGTCCGGCAGCGAATCGCCAAGATGCTGGAGAAGGCCTACTGGATGGAAATGGAGACCGTCATGAGCTACGTCTCGAACTCCGTCAATCTTGATGGTGTACGAGCACGCGAGGTTTCCGAATCGCTCCAGCAGGACGTGCAGGAGGAGCTCGGTCATGCGCAAATGTTCGCGAACCGGATTAAGGAGCTCTACGGCGTTGTGCCGGGTTCAATGGAGTTCAAGGCCGAGCAGGTCTTCCTGCAGCCACCGGCGAAGCAGACCGACGTCGTTCACGTCATCAAAGGTGTGATTGAGGCGGAATCCGGTGCGATCGAACACTACACCACGATCATCGAGGAGACCGATGGCGTCGACTGGGTGACCCAGGATATGGTGATCGGGATTCTTCACGACGAGCAGGGACACCGCCGTCTGTTTGAGGGCTATTTACGTGAGTTCCAGTCTGATGGCAAGGTTTAGCCCTGCCGCCAGATCCGTGCATACGTATCGTTGCGTCCGGCGCGGGATTCCCCCGTCGCGTCTGTATGGTCGAAAACGATGCGACGAAGTGCATACCGGTCATTTCCGCCGGGTGGCGTTCCGTTGTAGACTCAACGAACGATTCATCGCCCTCAGGCTGGAGCGACCGACATGCTGAACGACGAAATCATGCTCGTGCGTGGGGCCTGTCCTCACGATTGTCCTGACACCTGCGCCACCATCACGGAAGTAGAACATGGGCGGGCGATCGCCTTCCATGGCGACAAGGATCATCCCTACACGCAGGGTTGGCTCTGTGCGAAGGTCCGGCCTTATCTCGATCGGGTCTATCATCCTGATCGCCTGCTCCACCCGTTGCGCCGTATCGGGCCGAAGGGGAGTGATCAGTGGGAGCCGATTTCGTGGGACGAGGCCATCGCGGAGATTTCGTCACGCTGGACGGGGTTGATCGCCGAGTATGGCGCCGCCTCCATCCTGCCGTATTCGTTCAGCGGCACACTCGGCATCGTCCAGAACGCGATAACCGCCACCCGGTTCTGGAATCGGCTCGGCGCGAGCGGTCTTGAGCGTTCGATCTGCGGTGCGGCGGCCGAGGCGGCTGTCACGATGACCTACGGTTCACGCCGGGCACCTGACCCGCGTGACGTCGTGCACAGCGAGTTCGTCATCATCTGGGGGCATAACCCCGCCAGCACCGGCCCTCATTTCATGCCCTTCCTGCGCCAGGCGCAGAAGAACGGCACCCGCGTGATCGTCATCGACCCGCGCCGCACGATCACGGCCCGTTCCGCCGACGAGCATATTCGCCCGAATCCAGCCACCGACGGCGCTCTGGCCCTCGGTATGCTCAACGCGATCTTCTCCGAGGGACTTCACGACGAAGAGTGGCTCGAACGAAACACGATCGGCTGGCGCGAACTGCGCGAGCGAGCGGCCGAGTTTTCTGTCGAGCGGGTCGCCTCCATCACCGGTGTCGACGCCGCGACCATCGTGTCGCTGGCTCGACGCTTCGCGACGGCTTCCCCAGGCTTGATCAAATTCGCGGACGGCATCCAGCGGCATGGGAATGGCGGCCAGACGGTGCGCGCCATCGCGGCGCTGCCGGCCGTTGCAGGCCACGTCGGCAAGCGCGGTGGCGGGCTGATGTACAGCACCAGCGGGTACAACGCCTGGAACGACGAGGCCTTCGGGCACACCAGTGAATGCCCGCCGGTGCCGCGCATCATCAACATGAACCGTCTGGGCGCGGCGCTCACGGGCGAAGCGTCCGATCCGCCGGTGATGTCCCTCTACGTCTTCAACGCGAATCCAGTCGCATCGACGCCCAACGCCCCATTGACGATCAAGGGACTTATGCGAGACGACCTCTTCACGGTCGTTCACGAGCTTTTCATGACCGACACGGCCCAATATGCCGACATCGTCCTCCCGGCCACGAGCCAGCTGGAGCAGACCGATCTCAATCGAGGGTATGGTCACCGGTTCTTTCAATACAATGCTCCGGCCATCGCCCCGTTGGGCGAAGCCAAGAGCAACTGGGACGTCATGCGCTTGCTCAGCACGGCGATGGGATTCAGCGAGGCGTGGCTTCACCAGGACGTTGACGAGGTCATCAACGAGATTCTCGAGGGATCGCGCTCAACCAATCCGTTCTTTCAGGGCATCACGCTGGAGCGGCTGAAATCCGATGGCACGGTGCCACTCAATTTCGATGTTTCGAGTGACATTCCGTTCGCGGACGGCCATTTTCCCACTCCTTCGGGCAAGCTGGAACTGAAGTGCGAGGCAATGGCGGCACTTGGCCTGGACCCGCTTCCGGATTATTCGCCGCCCGCGGAGTTCGGCGATTCCCGGCCGGGTGACGACGGCCGGATCGTCCTGATATCAGGCGCGGCGCATCATTTCGTATCGAGCAGCCTGGCCAACATCCAGAAGCTGCAGGCCAAAGAGGGCAGCCCCTCGATCGAGATCAACCCAGTCGACGCGCGCGACCGGGGAATCGAGCATGGTGCCGACGTGATTGTGTGGAATGCGCGGGGCTGGTGCCGGTTGCGCGCTATCGTGACGAATGACGTGCCGGCAGGCGTGGCCGTGGCTCCGAAGGGGCAGTGGGCCAGGCGCTCGCCGGACGGCCGCAACGTGAACTGGACGACATCGGACACGACGGCCGACCTCGCGGGACAGAGCACGTTTCACAGCAACCTGGTCGAAATCCGGCCCGCAAGCGGCGTGGTGGTCACCGAGCAAGAGCGATCGCTCGCCGTCACCGCCGACGATTGACGCGAGACGTTTGGGTGGCGGTCGCGATCGCGGCCGCGGCGTCCGTGCTGGACAATGTCAGAGCCGTGTTCAGGGCGCCTCAATAGCGACGGGCGCCTTGATCGTTTCCGGCAGCGTCCACGGTCCCCGGTACAGGAACAGCCAGAGCGCCGCGCCGACCGCCAGAATCGTCGCGGCGTTGGGCACCAGCACGTTGGCCAGCACGCCTCCAGCCGCGACGAGCACGGCCAGCGGCAAATCGGAGTTCTTCACCAGCAATACGGAGCCCACGATCAGCAACACGCCGATCGGCAGTAAGGCGAAGGACGTTGTCGTGAGGCCGGTCAACGCGAGCTCGATCAGGAAGACAGCGCCACAGATGATCGCCATCAAGCGTGCCGCGCTGTCTCGCGTGAAGGTGCCAAGACGCGACGGCCGACCTTTCCAGGCGTGATGTAGCGCCATACCGCTGAAGATGGCGGTGAAATGCTCGATGCTGGTGAAGGTTCGGTGGACGTAGAGAATCGCGACCAGCAAGCCAATCGCGGCGATGCCGACCACTCGCCTCCAGTCACGCACCAACCACGGGAATCCGACGATGGCTCCGGCACAACACCACGTGGCCGTCGACGATCCAACCTCCGAGATCATCAGACGATCGGTTGCACCCTGCGCATTTAACAGGTGGGTCGGGATGAGGAGAACGGCGGCCAGCATCAGTGGCGCCCAGGTTCCCAGGAACCAGGCGAACGCCGCGCGAAGCGTTCCGAAACGCAGCTCACAGACTCCGGTGGCCACGACGGCCAACACGACCGTCGAGATGATGGCCGCGGGATGGTCGATCAGGAAGTTCGACGTCACGATTGTCCAGAGCTTGCCCTGCATCAAGGCGCGAACGCCGATACCCCAGCGATTTACCATCGCATCGGAAGGCAGATGCTCGAGCGAACCGGTCACGAACGCCACCACGACGATGATGACGACCGAGCCGATAGCCCAGGGAATCTGTCGCGCAAGGTCGACAAGCGCGTCCACAGGCCGTTCGGGTGGACGGGTTATCTCACGGCGCGATATGCTGTCTTGTCGATTGACGTGCGGTTTGGAGTGGGCTCGTCCCGTTGACCGTGACATTACAGGTGAGGTCCCGGCTGCAGAGATTCCTGCAGTTCATCAAGCGGCGGACGGGGCTCCTTTGGGCGGTGCTTCTCGCCACGCTCTTTGCTGTTTTTTTGCTTCGTGAGCGAAGCGAAGTCGTTCGAATCTTCCACGTTCTCCGAAATGCCAATCCACTCTGGCTCGTCGCCGCACTGGCGCTCGGCATGCTCATCCAGGCCCTGATGGGCGTGGTTTTCGTCCCCATCTTACGGCGTCTCGGCAAGTCAGTGTCACGCATGGCGCTCATCCGCGTCCAGCTTCAGCGCCACGTGATCTCCACCATTGTGCCGCTCGGCGGACCAGCCTCCACCTACGCTCTCGTTCGCGCGCTGAGCCAGCAGGACGTCTCGACCGATAACGCGCTTTACGCGTCGGTGCTGAACGGTGTGCTGGGTTACATCTCCTTCCTGATCTTCTTGATCCCGATACTGGCCTACCTGGTAATCGGAGGCGGCGCGTCGGCGCTGATCGTCTACAGCGCCGCGGCGCTCGCGGCGCTCGTCGTCCTGATGGTCGGTGCGCTCGTCGTGGCACATCGCGCTCCAGGTCGACTCTCGGCGATCGAGCGACGCATACCGCAACGGATCACGAGCTTCATCGAGGGCGCGCGGGCTCATCAGATCGGCGTCGGCGATCTCGTCTCACCCTTGATTTACCATCTCCTCATCGATCTTATCGGCGTCGTCATGCTTTACGCCTGCCTCGAAGCCGTACGGCAGGAACCTTCAATCAGAGACGTCCTGGCCGGCTACGCCGTCGGGACGCTCTTTCTCCTCGTGACCCCCTTCTTCCAGGGGCTGGGGGCGGTCGAGCTTTCGATGACGGTCGTGCTACGCGGACTAGGGATTCCGAGCGGCGCCGCGCTCGCCGCCGTCCTCCTCTACCGGGTCGCGGAGGTCTGGGGCCCGCTGCTCGTCGGAATCTCGATCCAGGCCGGCGACGTCAAGGAGGTCCGGCGCGCGTCGGCACACATACCGGCGATCGTCACCGGTATCACCGGGCTCGTCACCGTGCTGGCCGCCATAAGCCATCCGTTCCCGCGCCGATTCGACCGGTTGCAGCAGTACTCCCTGGTCGGTCCGCACGAGTTCACGCGCACGTTCACCGTGCTGGCGGGATTCTTTCTGATCTTCCTCTCCTGGAGCCTGTGGCGGCGCAAGCGCGTCGCATGGATCGCGGCGTTGGTGATCCTGATCGCGAGTTCCATCGGGCCCTTCATCAAGGGGCACGACCACGTCCTCTTTGTCTTGTCGATGACCAATGTGCTCTTGCTGATCCTTCATCGTGGGCATTTTCGCGTTCGGAGCGACGTGCCAACCATGCGGCAAGGGGTAATTCGCTTCGGACTCAGCCTGTCCTTCGCCCTTGTCTACGGAACGCTTGGATTTTTCTTAATCGATGAACGAGCCTTCGGCACCGATTTCGGAATGCAACGAGCGATGGGAGAAACACTTCGGCTCTTCTTCAGCCTTGGAACTCACGGTGCTACTCCGCGAACCCGGTTCGGGAACTGGTTCGAGGATTCGCTCACCGTCGTCGGCTTCGTCTCGTTCGCGTACGCGACGTTTTCCCTCGTACGGCCAGTCGTCTGGCGACGACGAACCCTGCCGAGCGACCGCCGCGTGGCGGCGGCACTCATCGAGAAATGGGGTGACTCGGCGCTCGATTTCTTCAAGACCTGGGATGACAAGGTTTTCTTCTTCTCATCGAACCGGCAGGGCGTGATTGCCTTTGGACAAGCGCGGTCGTCGGCGATCGTGTTGGGTGACCCGGTCGCAGTCAACCCGGAAGAATTCCAGCGGGTGCTGGCCGAGTTCCTCGACTACTGCGACGCGAACGACTGGGGAGTCGCGTTCCATCAAGTTCCCGGCACTCGCCTCAGCGAGTACGCTTCGGCCGGACTCTCCTCGATCAAGATCGGCGAAGAGGCCGTCGTTGACGTCACCTCCTTTTCCTTGCAGGGGCGGGCGATGAAGGCGCTGCGTTCGAGCATCAACCGGCTGGAGCGTGAAGGATATCGTTCGGTCTATTTCGTCCCGCCGCTTGCTGACGAAACCATAGCCCGACTTCGCGTCGTCTCAGACGAATGGCTGGGGCTCTCCGGCCGGCGCGAGCGCGGTTTCACGCTCGGCAGATTCACCGAAAGCTATATCCGTTCCCACCCAGTCATGGGCATCGAAGACGGCGACAGGAATCTCCTGGCCTTCGCCAACATCATCCCGGATGGGGCCAAGGGTGAGGCCACGATCGACCTCATGCGACGCCGTAGCGATCTGCCGAACGGGATCATGGACCTGTTGCAGATCCGGCTGATCGAACACTTTCGCGAGGCCGGGTTCGAGCGCTACTCGCTTGGAATGGCACCCTTCTACAACGTCGGCGAGCAGCCCGGGGCGCCAGTCATGGAGCGCGCCATTCGCCTGCTCTACGATCACGTGAGCCGCGTCTTCTCGTACAAAGGTCTCCACAACTACAAGGCAAAGTTCCTCCCAATCTGGGAGCCCCGCTATCTGGTATACAACTCCGAGACGTCGCTGCCAGCCATCATCCTGGCACTGATTCAGCTGACTGAACGCCCGCCGGACCGGAAATAGACCGGGCAACGTCGAGCGCCGGTCAGGGCGTTCCCCGACTCGCCACGATAGCCAAACGGTTGTTCCTGATGCTAAGATCGAGTCTCAGGCTTGGGGTGGCTCGCGCCAGCGATGTCTGCGAGCTTGATAAGGTTGCTCCTGTCAGTTCCAGCGGATTGAGAAATCTCCGCGACTCAGACACCGGCAATCACGATCGGCGCCAACTGCCGTGGGTCATTCGAACCCCACGATGCAATGTCAGGGCTCGAATTTCTCCAGGTTTACTCCTCACCGTAGTAGTGCGCGGAGCGCTCAATGGGTTACACCATTCCGACGGGATTCGAACACAATTCGACCAGTGGTGCCGAGCTTGTGCCGGCGCGTGAGATCGACCCTGCGTGGTATGGGGAACTCGATCGAACGCTGAGCTCTGTTCAACAGACGTTGCAGGTCGACTGCTTGACGCTGCTGCTCCCCTCAGACGATGGGCAAGCGTTCGTCCCGGTGAGGACGATGGGATTCCCGGCGGAAGAGGCGTTAGATTTCCGGATCCCCCGTCAGGATGCGGCTCTGTCCCAGCTGCCCGTCGATCTGGAGCCCGTCGTCGTCGAGGATCCGGCGGCGTTCTCTGAGCTGAGCCCGATGAGCCAAAGACTGGGGATTCGCACATTGACCATGGTGCCGCTCACTCTTGACGACCACCTCCACGGAATCCTGCACCTTGGATGGCGCGAGGCACGACAGCCCGGCGACGCTAACCCGCGCGTGCTCAGCTTGGCCGGCCATGCCGTGGCCCTGGCGATCGATCGGGTGGAGCTGAAACAGGCCGAAGCGAAGGCCCGGGAGGAGGCCGCCGTCACTCGTGAGCGACTGACCTTCCTTGCCATCGCCAGTAGTCTGCTTTCATCGACCTTGGACTATGAGACAACTCTGAGCCAGATCACGGGGATGCTCGTGCCGCGCCTGGCCGACATATGCTCCGTGGTGTTGACGGCAGACGATGGATCGGTGAACCAGATCACCATAGATGGTCGCGACCCG
This sequence comes from uncultured Chloroflexia bacterium, assembly GCA_963725815.1. Taxonomy (GTDB): domain Bacteria; phylum Chloroflexota; class Chloroflexia; order Thermomicrobiales; family Thermomicrobiaceae; genus CALAGB01. The sequence continues at coordinate 294,818 of CAVSAD010000017.1, read as the reverse complement.
CACACCACCCGGCTCGTGCGGGAGCTTCAGACATACTATTCGCTCCGGCCTGGCGCTCACAGCGCCGTTCGCCGCGTTCTCGATACCGGCAAGACGGAATTCCACCAATCCCTATCTGAAGACTACTATCTTAGAACGGCCTCCGGCTCGCAGCATCTGGACCTGCTGCGGCGCGTCGGGATGCGCTCAATGGTCATCGTGCCGCTCCACGGACGGGGTGCCACGATCGGAGCTCTCTCCGTCGCCTATACGTCAACCGACCGCCGGTACGCGCCTGAAGATGTCGATTTCATCGAAGAACTGGCGCATAGAGCCGCTCTCGCCGTGGAAAACGCGCGACTCTTTCAGGAATCACAACGGGCACTCGAGGAGCGAGAAGAATCCCTGCGTTTCCGCGAGGAAACGCTGGTACTCGAACGGGAAGCACGGGCCCGGGCCGAAGCGTCGCAACAACGAGAAGCGTTTCTTTCGGAAGCGAGTAACGTCCTGTCGACCTCGCTCGATTACGCCGCCACGCTCGAGGACCTGGCAAGCCTTGTCGTTTCGCGCGTCGCGGATTGGTGCACGATCGAGGTGTTTGACGACAGCGGAGCCTCCTCGCTTGTCGCGGCAGCGCACGCGCATCCTTCGGGAGCAGCCGTTCTCTCTCGCATCCGGGAGGAGTATCTGCCGGCGACGATCCCCGAACTTCCACCCCGCCACGTCCTTCGCTATCGCAAGGCCTCCTTGATCACCACGTTCCCCGACGACTTCTGGTTCGATAGCGCGTCGTCACCCGAGCACCTGCTGCAGTTGGATGAGCTCAAGACGTCGGCACTCATCATCGTGCCCCTCTTCGCGCGTAACCGGACTCTTGGAATCATGATGCTCGGCCGATCGAACGGCTCCGAATCATTCGACGGCGATGACGTTTCGATGGCGGTCGATCTCGGCTATCGCGTCGCGCTGGCCATCGACAATTCGGGTCTGTACACTCGCGCGCAAAAAGTCGTTCAGCAGCAAGAAGAGTTCATCTCGACGGCATCACACGAGCTCAAGACGCCGCTTACAACGGTGAAAGGGTACTTACAGCTCATCAACCGCCAGCTCCACCGCGAGGACTTCAGCCCGGAGCGCATCGTTCGGTTCACGCAAGAGCTGGACGAGCAGGTGCGACGACTCGAAGACCTGGTGTCGGATCTCCTTGATGTCTCGCGCATTCAGCAGGGGGGATTGGATCTCCGGCTCGAGCGGTTCGACCTGGCTCAGCTCGCTTCCAGCGTCCTCTCGCGCTTCGAGCACGCGCCGGAACGACGTCCGAATCACGAGCTGAGCATCACGGCGCCCGAGCCGGTCGAGGGCACCTGGGACCGTGGGCGAATTGACCAGGTTCTCACCAATCTCATCTCGAACGCGCTCAAGTACTCCCCCGACGGTGGTCAGATCCTCGTTCGGGTTCGCCGCGCCGGTGATTCGGCCGAGCTCGTGGTGCGCGATAACGGCATCGGCATTGGGCAGGATGAAAAGGCGAATCTCTTTCAGCCGTTTGTGCGCGGCCGAAATCTGAGACACAAGATCTCCGGCACCGGGCTCGGTCTGTACATCACCCAGCGCATCGTCCAGAACCACCGCGGGTCGATCTTCGTCAAGAGCCAGCCCGGGCACGGAACCACGTTCACTGTCCACCTGCCCCTCACGATCGGTTCCGGCGACCAATAGTCCAACCCGCCTCCGCTGCAGCTTCAAACCGGCCCAGAGTCGCTCGCCCCGCACGCAAGGCACAGGCGGCATCGACGCCGGGCTGTTGATCCACTGTCCGCGCACCTGGGTACCAGGACACGGGCGGGTTTACAGTAGCGGCGGAACGTGGGAAAGTGATCCGCGGCAAAGACGATCTTAGCTTTCGTCTGGACGCATCCAAGCTCGGATGAACGGGAGGAAAATAGATGGCAGATTTACGAGCCCCTCAGTCGGGACTTGAATGGCGGTTGGTCGGACCGCATCGTGGAGGACGCGTGGTGGCGGTGGCCGGTCATCCGACCGAGCCGGCCACCTTCTACTTCGGCGCCTGTGCCGGAGGGGTGTGGAAGACCACCGACGGCGGCAGCTACTGGGAGAACATCTCCGATGGCTTCTTCCAGACGTCGGCCGTCGGAGCCCTGGCCGTCTCGACCTCCGATCCCAACGTCCTCTACGCCGGCATGGGGGAGACCGCCATCCGCGGCAACGTCTCGCATGGGGATGGGGTCTACAAGTCGACCGATGGCGGGCAGACGTTGGACCCACATGGGGCTGGCCGAGACCCGGGCCATCGCCAGGATCCGCATCCATCCGCGCAACCCCGACCTGGTCTATGTGGCGGCGTTGGGACATGTCTGGGGACCGAACCCGGAGCGGGGGGTCTATCGCTCCCGCGATGGCGGCCAACACTGGGAGCAGATCCTCTTCCGCAGTGCGCAGGCGGGGGCCATCGACCTCTCGCTGGATCCGCACAATCCACGCATTCTGTATGCGAGCATCTGGGAGGCGCAGCGCTACCCCTACAAGCTGAACAGTGGGGGAGCGGGGAGCGGCATCTTCAAGTCGACCGATGGGGGTGACCGCTGGACCGAGCTGACCCGCAATCCGGGGTTGCCGACGGGGGTTCTGGGGAAGATCGGGATCGCGGCATCGCCGGCCCAGACCGATCGGGTCTATGCCATCGTGGAAGCCGAGGATGGGGCGCTGTTCCGCTCGGACGATGGCGGCGCGACCTGGCAGCGGCTGTCGGAGCAGAACGAGCTGCGCTGGCGGGCCTGGTATTACCAGCACATCTACGCCGATCCACAGGACCCCGACACCGTCTGGATCCTCAACGGCAACTGCATGAAATCGATCGATGGCGGTAAATCGTTCTCGAATGTGGCGACGCCGCACGGTGACAATCACGATCTCTGGATCGACCCCCACAACTCCCAGCGCATGATCGAGGGGAACGACGGAGGGGCAATCGTCACGTACAACGGCGGTCGCTCCTGGTCGTCGGTTCTGAACCAGCCGACGGCGCAGCTCTACCATGTGACGACCGACAATCAGGTGCCGTACCGGCTCTACGGATCGCAGCAGGACAACTCGGCCGTCTCGGTGCCGAGCATGTCGGTGACCGGGGCCATCAATATGACCGAGTGGATGGAGCCGGGCGGCGGCGAGAGCGGCTACCTCGCGGTCAAGCCGACCGACCCGAACATCATCGTCGGCGGTGGTATCGGCAGCGGCGAAGGCGACGGACGGCTCATTCGCTACAACCATCGAACCGGCCAGCATCAGAACATTACCGCCTGGCCGGTCGAGTCGGGAATGGGCGAGGGCGCCAAGGATCTGCGCTACCGGTTCCAGTGGACCTTCCCGATCCAGTATTCGCCGCACAATCCGGATACGCTGTACGTCACCTCCAACCACGTCCATCGCTCGACCGATGAAGGCATGAGCTGGGACGTCATCTCGCCCGATCTGACGCGCAACGATCCGGCCACCCAGGAGCCCTCAGGCGGACCGATCACCAAGGACAACACCGGCGCCGAGGTCTATGGCACCATCTTCGCCTTCGTCGAGTCCCCGCATCAGCAGGGGCTCTTCTGGGCCGGCTCCGACGACGGGTTGGTCCATGTCTCACGGGACAACGGTGCCTCCTGGCAGGACGTCACCCCGTCTGAGCTGCCCAAGCACGCCATGATCTCGATCATCGAGGTCTCGCCGCACGATCCCGCCAGCGCCTACGTCGCGGCCACCTGCTACAAGTCGGATGATTTCCGGCCCTATCTCTATAAGACGCGCGACTATGGGCAGAGCTGGACGACGATCACCAACGGCATCCCCGAGCACGTCTTCACCCGGACGATCCGGGAGGATCCGAGCCGGAGGGGGCTGCTCTACTGCGGGACGGAGACGGGGCTGTACGTCTCGCTGGATGACGGGGCGCAGTGGGAGCGCTGGCAGCTGAACCTGCCGGTGACGCCGCTCTACGACCTGATCGTCAAGGGGACGGACCTGATCGTGGCGACCCATGGGCGCTCGTTCTGGATCCTGGACGACCTGACGCCGTTGCATCAGCTGACCGACGAGATCCGCCAGCAGGACGCCCACCTCTTCAAGCCGCGAGACACAACCCGCATGAAGGTGTATCAGGGTTACGGCATGGACATGGAGGGCGGCCTCTCCTACATCAACGCCGGTCCTCTGACGGTCGCGTACCGCAAAGTCAAGCTAGCGACTGGCGTCATGGGAAAGAAATTCCTCGATGCCGGACAGAACCCACCGGAGGGAGTCATCGTCAGCTACCTTCTCAAAGAGGCGCCTAAGGATGACATCAGCCTCACCATTCTGGACGCAGATGGCAACGAGATCCGCACCTTCTCGAGCGCGGAGCCCAAAAAGGTCGAAGGCGAGGACGAGTCGAAGGAACCACGCTTGACCAAAGCGGCCGGAATGAACCGGTTCACCTGGGACATGCGCCTGCCCGACGCGGTGAAGATCCCCGGAGACAAGAGCGCCGAAGGGTATCTCCACGGACCAGTCGTCACGCCAGGCAGCTATCAGGTGCGCCTCAGCGCCGGGAGCCAGTCGCAGACGCAGCCGTTCACGATCCTGCGCGATCCACGTGTTTCGGCCACAGAGGACGACCTGCGGCAGCAGTTCGATCTGCTGGTGAAGATCCAGACCAGCGTCTCCAGCACGCACAGCGCCATCCTCAAGGTGCGCGATCTGCGCGATCAGCTTTCCGCATGGGAAAAACGCGTCGAGGCAACCAAGGCGTCGAATTCCGACGCCGACGGCCTGGTCGAATCGGCCAAATCCTTGAAAGAGAACCTTACGTCGATCGAGGACGCGCTGATTCAGGTCAAGGCGGGCAGCCCGCTGCAACCGCCGAGTCGTTTGAACTCCAAGATGGCGACACTGTCGGCCTTTGTCGACAATGCTGACTTCGCTCCGACGAAGCAGTGCTATGAAGCCTATGACTTCCTGTCCGAGCGAATCGACGTTCAGTTGACGAGACTGCACGATCTCGAGGCGGGCGATCTGGCCGGATTCAACGAGCGGATCCGCCAGGCGAACGTTCCGGCTGTGGCGAGCACGACCGCCAACAGCTAATCCAGCGCACAACGGAATGCACGCCCGGCCCGCGAATTCGTAGGGCCGGGCGTTCAACGTTTCGCCGGACACTGAGATTTGGCGTCGATTTCGTGGCGACGCCTTCCCGTACGACGATCTTTGCTCCGCTTGAAATCCACACGTGTACAGCGGCCCGAGACCGGACTCGTGAGACACCTCATTATCGATCCCCGATGTTGCGCCGCACCCCGATGTTGCCGTATCGTGCAGCGCATTGTGCGAGGGATACGAACGATTCACCGGCAAACGTCATTATGATCGAGACACCCCGACAGAGCGATCGGAATGGTGCGACCCGACCATCTGTGCTCGGCGTGCCGTTTGACGACGTGACTGTCGCTCAGGCGGTGACTCAGATCGCCGAATGGATCGAGCAGGAGCCGGATCGATTGCACCAGATCGTGACGGCCAACCCCGAGTTTTTGGTGGCTGCCAGCAGGAACGAGCGCTTCCACAGCGTCTTGCGTTCGGCGGATCTGGCGACGCCCGACGGAGTCGGCGTGTTGATCGGCTCGCGCATACTGGGGCGACCCATCCGAAACCGGGTGACGGGCGTCGATCTGGTCGAAGAACTGTCCGCGAGCACGGACAAACGGTTGCGACTTTTCCTCCTCGGTGCGGCGCCAGGAATCGCGGAACGGGCGGCGGAGCGCCTGCGAGCACGCTTCCCAAACGTGAACATCGTTGGCGTGTGGGAGGGTTCGCCGCGGCCACAGGATTCAGGTGCAATACTCGAGCGACTGCGCCCCGCGCGTCCAGCCATATTGCTGGTAGCCTATGGCGCGCCGAGGCAGGATATCTGGATCGACGACTACCGGAATCAGCTTGCGGCATGTGGCATAGTGGTAGCGATTGGGATCGGCGGCTCACTGGACTACCTCGCCGGAGTGGTGCCCAGAGCGCCAAAATGGATCCGGCGACTCGGATTTGAGTGGTTATTCCGGCTCATCCGACAGCCGTGGCGATGGCGGCGGCAGCTTGCGCTGCCGTTGTTTGTTCTGCTCGTGATCGGTGAGCGTCTTCGGCTCTTGCGGCCGGGCGTGCGGGAACGTATATGGTAATTTCCGACATCGAAGAGAAGCGTTGCACCTATCATCCGAACGTCTTGACCCGGCTACGATGCAGCAAATGCGGCACGCCCATTTGCCCTCGCTGCGCCGTTGAGACGCCGGTCGGATTTCGCTGCCCCGACTGCGCGGCGGTGCGTGGACTTCCGACGTACCAGACAAGCGCCAGCGCGCTAGCCAAAAGCATCGGCATCGGCATTCTGATCGCGTCTGGGAGTGGGTATCGTCTGGGGAATCTTCCCCGACTGGAGCTTCTACCTCGCGTTGATTCTCGGGTTTGGAGTGGCCGAAAGCATGGCCTGGGCGGCGAATTACAAACGTGGATCCGACCTGCAGATCGCGGCGATCGCGTGCGTGGTCCTGGGCCTCGTCGTCGCACGAGTCGTCATCGCCGAGCGGAGCCCATTCTTCACGCTCAATGACCTGCTCAACCACACGACCAACCCGGCGGTGTCGGAGTATTTTCAGCTGCGCCTGATTCCCGATATGCTCTTCGCGGCCATCGCCGTGGCCATTCCGTTTGTCCGTTTCAGGTAGGGCGCGTGGACGAGCTTCTCGAGCTGCTTCCGCTCCTCAATCGAATTCGTGGCCGTCGCATCCTGGTCGTCGGCGATCTCTATCTCGACGCCTACGTCTTCGGTCGGCCCTCCCGCGTGTCGCGCGAAGCACCGATCATGGTGCTCGAAGAGACGCGTCGAGAAGAACGCCCCGGTGGCGGCACGGCGCCTTCGCTCGCGCTCGGAGAGCTTGGGGTCAAAGTCTGGCAAGCCGGAGTCATTGGGGACGATGACGAGGGCCGGAGACTGATCGAGCTTCTCAGGGAACGGCACGTCGATGCCTCTGGAATCTTCGTCGATTCGGGGCGCCCGACCACCACCAAAACCAGGCTGGTCGCCGAAGGGCCCTTTAACGTCTTTCCGCAGCAGATAGCCCGGAGCGACCGGCAGGATCGAACGCCGGTCAATCCGGCCATGGCGGCGCGGCTGATCGACTTCATTCGCGAAGTCGGCCCGACGGTCGACGCCATACTCCTGTCAGATTACCGCAGCGGGGTCATGGTGCAGGACGTCATCGACGCCGCGCGAGCCGCGTCTCCGCTCTCGACCGTGGATTCGCAAGGCTCGCTCGCCAGCTTTGCCGGACTGTCGCTCGTGAAATGCAATCAGGCGGAGGCCGAGGCGTATCTCGATGCGTCGCTCAGCGACCGTGCGACGCGACGGAGTGCCCTGACGACCCTGCGCGAGCGCCTGAACTGTGCCCGGCTCGTCGTGACGCTCGGTCCGGAAGGCGCGGCACTGGCTATCGACGGCGACTACCACGAAGTGCCGTCATTTGCCCGTCGTCAGGTCTTCGACGTCACCGGCGCGGGCGACACCGTGATCGCCGTGTTGACCGGGGCTCTCGCGGCCGGCGCCGAGGCGCTGCCAGCGTTGAAGCTGTCTCAGGTTGCCGCCGGGATCGTCATCGGGAAGTGGGGCAACGCGCAAGCAACCGCCGAGGAGATCGCCGACTCGATCAACGAAAGCTAAGCGGCATGCGGTCGCCCAGGCATTTTCTTCGCCCCGATTGGTTACGGATCACTGATAGCATGGCGTCCGGCGGAATCACGGCCGCCGTGCCGGTGCGTCATCTGACCGCATCTTGAACACCGGGAGAACGATGACCTCGATTGATAAACGCGTTGTCGCGCTGGCAGGAGGCGTGGGTGGGGCCAAGCTGGCTCACGGGCTGGCGTTGACCGGATTGGACGATCGACTGAGCATAGTCGTCAATACCGCCGACGACTTCGAACTGCTCGGGCTTCATATTTCACCGGATCTCGACACCGTCCTGTATACGCTGGCGGGGATGGCCAACCCCCAGACGGGCTGGGGAATCGCGGGAGATACCTTCGCCACCCTGGACGCGATCAAGCGCTACGGCGGGCCAGGCTGGTTCTGGCTCGGCGACCAGGATTTCGCCACGCACATTTTGCGAACCGACTGGCTGAGAAACGGCAAGACGATCACCGAGGTGACACGCGCGCTGGTGCGCTCGCTCGGCCTACGACCCGCAATCCTCCCGATGTGCGACGAGCCGGTGGCGACCATGGTGAGCACCCCCGAAGGGCGGCTCGATTTTCAGGACTATTTCGTCCAGCGGCGGCACGAGAACAAAGTGCTCGGCGTCGAGTTCGCCGGAGTCGAGACAGCGGCGATGCCCCCAGACGTGCGCGAGGCACTGGATAACGCCGATACCATCGTGCTCTGCCCATCCAATCCGATCGTCAGCATCGGTCCGATTCTCGAGGTGCCCGGCTTCCGTGACCGGTTGCGGGCCACGCGAAGTCCGATCGTGGCGGTCAGCCCCATAATCGCGGGTCAGGCGTTGAAGGGACCAGCCGACCAGATGCTGGCATCCCTCGGGCACGAGGTATCGTCCGTCGGTGTCGCCGCGATCTATCGCGACTTCCTCTCGGGCCTCGTGATCGATGAGCAAGATCGCGAACTGGCACCGCGAATCGAACAGCTTGGCGTGGCGGTTCACATCACCGGAACCGTGATGCGTGATGACGTCGACCGGAGACGCCTGGCCGAGGAAACCCTCGTGTTCGCTGAGCGGATTCGCTGATGCCGGTCTACGCGGTCGTGCCCGTTCAACGTCTGGACACCGCGAAAAGCCGGCTGGCGTCAGTTCTCTCAGCGGACGAGCGGCGACACCTGGTATGCGAACTCCTCGACAACGTCCTGGCAGCGTTGTGTGAATCGAATGCAGTCGATGGCACGATCGTCGTGAGCCCCGATCCCGACGTGCTGACGCGTGCCGAGCATGCTCGCGCGATCGCAGTTGAGCAGCATGGACGTGGCCTCAACGCGGCGATTCGCCTCGGCCGAGATCGAGCGGAAAGCCTTGGTGCAGACGCGCTGCTGGTCGTACTGGCCGACCTCCCAAAACTGACCTCGACCGAGATCGATCGGATCGTCGCGGAATCGCGACGTTCAGCGATCACCCTGGCACCGGATCGTCACGGTCACGGAACGAACGCGATGATCCTGCGGCCGCCGGTCGTCATCGAACCCGCATTCGGCATCGACAGCTTCCAAAAACACAACCGCGAGGCGCAGTGCCTGGGGCTCCCAGTCACAACGTTCGAGTCGGCTGGAACTGCCTTCGACATCGACAACGTGGACGACCTCATCGACCTCGGCTGGTACGATGAGTCTCGCGGGTTGGCGCGGGCACGAAGCGACCAGCAGACGATCGTTCCCCCGCCCGGGCAGACTCTTCCGGCTCGCAACCCGAAGTAGCCGGGCAACCCGCGCTTGGTGTCTCCCGACCACATACGATTGACAGGGCAACCTCGGTCGCCCCGCGTGCTACGATTCGCGGCACGAGGCCAGGGCATCGCCGGGCGCACGAAGAGGAACGATGGGGCTGCGCATCACCTTCGATCAACTCCAATCGCTTGGCCAGCAGCTTCGGCTGTCGGGCAAAAAGGTGGTCTTCACGAACGGCCACTTCGATCTGCTGCACGTCGGGCACCTGCGCTACCTCCAGGCCGCGCGCGAGTACGGAGATTGCCTCGTCGTCGGTGTGAACGACGACGCGATCACCACACGACGCAAAGGCCCCGGGCGTCCGATCGTGCCGGAAGAGGAGCGGGCGGAATTGCTGGCCGGGCTTACCTGTGTCGACTACGTCGTCATCTTCCCGCAGGCAACGGCCGAAGCCGCGATTCGTGATCTCAGACCGGATGTCTACGTCAAGGGCGATGACTACGCGACCGACCAGGCCGGCATCGACGCTGGGAAACTACCCCTGCCCGAGGCTGCCGTGGTCACCGCCTGTGGTGGCGAGGTCAAGACCGTGCCGCTGATCCCGGGACGTTCCACTACCAGCCTCGAGCAGCGAATCATCGAGCGCGTTTGCTCGGCGAGGCGCTGATGGAGACCACGAGCACCGACGTCAAACCGGCGGAAACGACTGAGACGTCCGACCGCGCCAGAATCGCTCAGGGCGCGGCCATCATCATGGCCGGAACGCTGCTCAGCCGCATCCTCGGCTTGGGTCGTGAGCAGGTCACCTCCTGGCTGTTCGGCACGGGAGACGCCGTTGCCGCGTTCACCATCGCCGACAACATCCACACCATGCTCTTCAATCTGGTCATCAGCGGCATGATGGAGGCGGCGCTGGTGCCTGTCCTCAGTGCCTACAGCGCTCCCGAGCATCGCGAGGAACTTCGGCGGATAACCGGGGCGCTCATGGTGCTCGTGCTCATTCTTGTGGGTGGCGCCGTCATCATCATGGAGATCTTCGCGCCCTACGTCGTCAAGGTGATGACGATCTTCGGCGGAGGGGCGCAAGCCCGCGGGATCAGCACCGTCGACCTAGCCAATGAGATGGTGCGCATCATCCTGCCCGCGGTCCTGCTGCTCGCCTTCTCAACGGTTCTGATGTCGACGCTCTACTCAATGCATCGCTTCGCACGTCCCGCGATTTCACTCGCGGTGCGCAACGCCGCCGTGGTCGCCGTGGCCCTGACGCTTGGCCGCACCGCCTTCGGCATTCGCAGCCTGCCGGTCGGCATCCTCATTGGGGCGTTCTGTCTCGTCCTGATTCAGGCCCCAGGGCTGCGTGATGCCATGCCGCGGCCGAACCTCAATCTGGGACACCCGGCTATTCGACGCATCCTGGCGCTCTACATCCCCATCTCGATCGGCCTGCTGAGCAATACCGTCGCACTGGTAATCGACCGCAATCTGGCCTGGGGGGTCGGCGAAAACGCGCTCGGAGCCATGCGTTACGCCACGACGCTCAACCAGATGATTCTCGGCCTCGTCGCGACCGCGACGTCGATCGCCGCCTTGCCGACGTTGTCGCGCCACTTCAGTTCCGGCGATTTCCAGGGGTTTCAGCGCACGCTCTCGAACGGCATCAAGATGGTCACCATCATGGTTGTACCGGCGACGCTGGGGCTGGCGGCGATCGCCTGGCCAACCGTTCGGCTCCTCTTCTATCACGGTGCCACCAGCTTCGACGGTGCTCACGCCATCTTTATCGCGCTGCTGGCGTATCTGCCGGGCACGTTCTTCGCCGCCTTCGACCAGGTGCTCATCTTCACCTACTACTCGCGTCAGAACACCCGCACGCCGGTCATCGTCGGCGTGCTTGCGGTCGGCGTCTATTTCATCTTCGCCTTGTCACTCGTCGGCCCGCTCGGTATGACCGGGCTGGTGCTGGCCAACTCGGCACAGTTCACGTTCCACGCGTTTGCGATGTGGTTCCTCCTGCATCGCTTGCTCGGACAGGTTGGGGATTCGACCGTCAAGCGCACGCTGTGGCGCTCGCTGCTGGCCGGCGGAGTCATGGCATTGGTGGTCTACGGAGTGTCGCGCGGGCTGCAGATGACGTCCTTCGCCGCGGCTCAAGGGCCGTCACGTATCTCAGCACTACCGGGCGAGATCGTCTCGGTCGCCGCTCCAATGGTAATTGGCATTGGAATCTACGTCGTCGGCCTGCGCTTGCTCGGGGTCGACGAGATCCGTGCCATCCAGCGCGGCGTCATGCGCCGCTTCAGTCGAGCGACACCGTAACGCGATCTTGACTGAGCGGGCGTGCTCCGGTCGCGCTGTTCTTCCTCCGGCGCGGCGGCATATGTGCTATGTTCGCGGCGGCGCGGAGGAGGGAACGGCGTGAACTCGGTCTTCTCGATCTGGGCGTGGATTCGTTGGATTCACCTGATCTCAGCCATCACCTGGATCGGCGGCCAACTCTTCATCTTGATCGTGTTGCTACCGATCATGCGAACGTCGCTCCCACGAAACGAGCGCACACTCCTCTTCGCGCAGGTCGGCCGCCGCTACGCGGTCCTCTCCTGGATCGCGCTGGCGCTGCTCGTGGTGACTGGGGTCCTCAATGGCGAACGTCGCGGTATCGACTGGGCCCGCCTGCCGGATAGCAGCTATGGGCGCATCCTGCTCGTCAAACTGATCTTCGTCGCCATCGTGATCGTGATTACGCTGGTCCACGCCCTCTACTTCGGCCGACGTATTACCGAGATCGCCGAACGCGTGCAAGCGATGGGTAAGGATGACGCGTCGGTCACTGCCGAGCGACGGCGACTTCAGATCATCTCGGGTGTGCTGTCCGGGATCAACTTGCTGCTGAATCTGGTTATCGTGCTCCTGGCGGCCTCGCTGGTTGCGTAATCGCCTGACGGTATAGCGCTCTAGTCGGAGGTCGATCCCTCTATCGGGGCCGTCGCGACGAAGCGCACCTCGGCAATTCGCAGTCCGTCGAGCTCGGTGACTTCGATCATGTAGGGAGGAACTTCCACGCGATCGCCGACCCCCGGTCGGTGACCAAGCGCCGAGAAGACGAAGCCGCCAATCGTGCTGCTTTCCTCCTCTTGCAGATCGATCCCGAAATGATCGCGAATGTCGGCCAGGTGGGTCAGTCCGTCTACACGCCAGCTTCCATCGGGTTCAACGTGAATGTCTTCGCTGGTCAGCTCGAACTCATCGGGCACGTCTCCGACCACCCGCTCCAGAATGTCGTCGAGCGTGACCATGCCCGCCGTCCCACCGTATTCGTCGATGGCGATGACGACGTGCGTGCGCTGCCTCTTCATCTCGTCCAACAAGGCGTCGATGGCGATCGAGTCCGGAACGGTCATGACCGGCCGAATCAGCGTTCGGACATCGAACGTGTGGGGGTCCGCGGGCGTCTCGACCAGCACGTCGACCAGATCCTTGACGTAGAGCACACCCAGAATCTCATCCAGATCTCGCCCATACACCGGATAGCGCGCGAATTTGTGCTCCCGGATCACGCTCGCGATCCGTTCGAGCGACACGTCGGCCGGGATGGCGACGAGCTCAGTTCGCGGCACGATGATGTCATTCGCAGTGTAATCATGAAACACGAACGCCCGGCGGATAATCTCTTCCTCGGTCTCGAACAGTTCCCCGCTCTCGGTGCTCGCCGCCACGATCAAGCGTAGCTCTTCCTCGGTATAGATCAGGTTGTGGCCGACGACCGGCCGAACGCCCACGAGCCGCAGGAACGCCTGGCCAACCCAGTTCATGGTGAAGATAATGGGCCGGAACAGGCTCAGGAAGACGCGAACCGGCGACGCCACGACGAACGCCGTCGACTCTGGATACTGCAGCGCGAATGACTTCGGCGCGAGCTCACCAAATACAACGTGCAGAAAAGTGATGATTGAAAACGCGATCACGAATGAGATCGTGTGGGCGGTGGCGGCGGCAACGCTGCTCGGCAAAACTGACACGAACAGTGGGTCGAGAATCTGTGCCAAGGCCGGTTCGCCAACCCAGCCGAGCCCGATACTGGCGATGGTGATGCCCAATTGAGTCGCGGCAATAAAGCCATCGAGATCCTGCAGCGCGTTCCAGACGTTACGCGCGCGGTGGTTTCCCTCCGCCACCAGAGACTCTATGCGACTGCGACGAACGGAGACGAGCGCAAATTCGGTCGCGACGAAGAAGCCGTTGACGACGACGAGAATGAGTACCACAAGAAGCTTGATGGCGATGTCCATGGATCCTTGCCAGGCTGCAACGTTCGTCCATACGTGCCGGACTACCCAGACGTGGTCGAACCACTCGCTCCGCGCCGCGACGAGAGGTGAACCTCCGAGCGGATGATCCAAGCATCACGCGAGTGTCCTGGCAACGTTGAGCCTATCGTATCACTTGTCGCGGTGATCGCTACCGGGCCTTGCCGGAAAGGACGGGCGAGCGAGCACGCTAAAACGAGACGCTGAGAAGGCGCGCTCCGGTCGGAACGGGGCTGCCACCGCTGGGCTCGTCGGTAACGCCGAGGAGGGAGTAGCTTTCGATGGGGTGAGTCAGCCGGATGGTCAGAAAGCCTCGGCCGAGCGGATCAACGGTGAATGTTCCCGCGCTGAGCCGTTGATCGCCGCTCGTGAGCCACGCCTGATAGGTCTTGCCGGCGGGAAGCTGGGGAAGATCCTGCACGATCAGCCAGGCCAGGTTGCCGTTCTGTTGAGCGCACAGGACCCCGCGGCCGGAACCCACGGCGGTGTCCACGGAGGCAAGGTCGTACCAGATGAGTGGGGACGCTGTCGCCGACGTGGTGCGCGTTGCCTGGGTGATCGATGGCTGGTTGGTGTGAACCGGATGCAACTGAAGGGCCAGGTTTCCCGCCAGCAGCATGACGATCAGCGCCGCGGCGACCGCGGCCACCCAACGCCAAGTCAACGAGTGCCGGCGTCGGTCGTCCCTCGCGAGTGCCGCGAGAAATGCGCGCCTCAATGATGGGCGCGGAGCAACCTGCGTTACCGCGAACCCGACGTAGTCTACCGTGTCGCTATAACGATCGAGTTCGTGGCGACAATCACGGCACAGCAGCAAATGGCTGGCAACACCGCGCGCATCCTCACGGTCAAGCGCGCCGAGAGCGGCCGCCGGTAACAGCGGCCTCACCTCGTCGCATGTGGAGAGAAATGTCGACGGGTAACTGTCTGATGCCCGATTCACGATCGACGACCTCTAAACCTGGGTCAGTGACCACCAGATCCACACTTATCTGTTTACGATCCGAAAGGGGCGATGGATTGTGGAGACCGAACCGAGTCATGCCATGGAGCTAGATCATGCGTTGCGGGACCACGCCTGGCAGGCACACGCGGATCCGCGCAGCGCCGATAGGTTCGACGAGCAGCACGGGAAACCGGGCATTGCCCGGATCTCCGTGCTGCGCTGATCGTGGTTACTGCTGCGGATAAACGACCAGGGACATTCCATCGAAATAGCCCCAGGAGCGCATGAAGTCGCTCCAGGTGAACTGTCGATAGCTCCCGTCGCCTGGGTCGGCCACCGAAACACCGTTCGCGTCGTAACCGTAGACGACCACGGCGTGCTCCTGGGGTACCAGCGCGAATCGCTTGCCGTTCACCGTGTCGTAGGTGCGCGTCTGGACTGAGGCCAGATTGGTCATCCAGACCACCACCGGACGTCCCTCGTCGATCTGCGCTTTGAGGAAATTGGCGTTACCGTTAGCATAGAAGACGTCGCTGCCAAATCCGTAGTTACTCAGCACCGATTGGAACGGTTCGGCGTAGACACCGTAGTCGGCTGTGCCGCCAAACGCGCCAGTGATATCGCCACGGAACCCAAGGTGTGGATTGGGGTTCTGAGGGACGTTCTCGATAAACACCCACTCGGAAACCTGATTGCCCCAGTAGGCAGTTGCAATACTGACCGCCGCGGCTTCGCAGCTGAGGGGCAGCGACTGTTGCATCACAGGCATCGCCCGGAGCTTGGTCGAGCCGTCCTGCGTTGCCGGCGCGCCGGCAGGTATGCGGAGGAGATCTCCGACCTGAATCACATTTGGATCGGTAATGTTGTTGGCCTGAGTCAGCGCCGCCAGACTCACGTGGTACTCACCAGCAATCTTTGAGAGCGTCTCCCCCGAGGCGACCAGATGCAGTGTCACGTCCGTCGCGCTCGCGGGTAGCGTCGCGGATCGGGTTGCCGACGATGAGACGGCGGGGATCTTGAGCGCCGTCCCGGGAACGATCACGTTGGGGTTTGCCAGATTGTTGATCTGCGCCAGCGAATCAACCGTCATGCCGTACTGCTGCGCGATCTGATAGAGCGTCTCCCCCGGAATCACGACATGCTGCCGCACGTCCACTCCACCGCTCGCGGGCGCCGGGCTGGGCGTATCTCCCGAAATTGTCAACGTTGTCCCAGAGATGATCAGATCCGGATTCGAGAGCGAATTCAGCTTAATGAGGGTATCCACGGGCACCTGGTATTGATTCGCGATCTGACCCAGGGTCTCGCCCGGCTTCACTTGATGATAGGTGGCGGCCGATGCCGCCTGGGTGCCAACCATCAACGCGCCGGCCAGGACTGCTGACACCGCGGCACTGCGCCGCATCGGAGAGCCCCACCGCTCAGCTGCCCGGCGTCCGATTTGCTGCATGCTGGACGAGCGCCGGGGGGTAACGACGTTGCCTGGGTAGACCTCGTTCCGACACCGAAGGCGCTCGGCATAGAGTCCGACGAGACCGCTTTCGGTCCGTCCTCGCTCATTCGACATGACGACCTCCCGCCTCGCATTCAGAGTCGTTCCCGTACGTACTGTACGTACAGTCAGTCTAACATTGAATTGACTCTGAGACAAGGGTTCGGGGCAGTGTGTCAGTGGTCAGTGAATCTGACAGGGTTCGGGGACAGTGTCAACCAGCGAGGGTGATGATTTCAACTCCATGGGGAGTGCCGATCAGCACACGATCGACCATGCCAATGAACAGGCCGTGGTCGATGACGCCAGTGAGCGCTTTTATTGATGCAGCCAGGCGTTCGGGATCCTCGATGGCCCCGAATTCAACGTCGAGGATGTAGTTTCCGTTGTCGGAGGAGAATACCGATGTGCCAGGCGCGTCGGTACGCAGACTCACCATGCCGCCGAGGTCGGCGAGCTTCGCGGCCGGCACGTGCCATCCGAACGGAAGGACCTCAACCGGTACAGGATGTCTGCTTCCGATACGGTCGACGATCTTGGTCGCATCGGCAATGATGACAACGAAGGCTGAGGCCGAGGCCACCAGCTTCTCACGCACGAGCGCGCCGCCGCGGCCCTTGAGCACCGACAGCGTGCGCCGGTCGATCTCGTCGGCGCCATCGATCGTCAGATCGACGCGATCGACCGACTGCAAGTCCGTCAATCTAATGCCAGATGCATGGGCCAGTGCTTCAGTGCGGCGAGACGTCGCGACACCGGTGATACGTAGACCGGACGCCACACGGTCTCCGAGTGAGCGGACAACAAACTCAGCGGTCGATCCGGTACCAAGTCCGACCACCATCCCGTCGTGGACCATATGGGCGGCAGCCTCAGCCGCCGCCCGCTTTTCGCGATCTATCTCATCGCCCAAGGGGCTCTATCCTCCCAGGTCAGAAGGCTCCAGCGTCAGAACGGCCCGATCAGCGGCCCAGAAGGTCGCGCGCCGCCGCGGCGACGTGATGTCCGGTCAGCCCGTAATGCTCGAGTAGCTCATCGGCGTCGCCCGATGTCGCGAACGTGTCTTTCAAATCGACGAACCGCATCGGACACGGCTGGCGCTCGGACACAACCATCGCAACCGCGCTTCCCAGCCCTCCGTGATGTAGATGCTCCTCGGCGACCACGACGCCGGATGTTTCGCGCGCCGCGGCAACAATCGCTTCCTCGTCGATCGGCTTTACCGTCGGCATATCGAGCACTCGAGCGCTGATACCCTGCTCCGACAACTGTTCGGCAGCATCCAGCGCCGCGGCGACCATGATGCCGTTGGCGATCAGCGTAACGTCCGAGCCTTCCCGGACACGAATGGCCTTGCCTATCTCGAACTGGACGTTCGCATCATAGATTTGCACAACGGACGGTCGCCCGACACGGAGATAGGCCGGGCCGTCGAAATCGAGCATGGCACGAACCGCGGCGCGCGTCTGATGCTCGTCGGAGGGCACGACCACTACGAAACCCGGTAACGCGCAGGCGAGGGCCACATCCTCGATCCCCATCTGGGAGGGTCCGTCTTCTCCGATGCTGATGCCGGCGTGGCTTCCGACCAGCTTGACGTTGAGATGTGGGAAAGCCACACCCATGCGAATCTGGTCGAACGCATTGCAGAGCAAGAAAGCGGCAAAGCTGGCTGCGACGACGGTCTTGCCACTGCCTGCCAGGCCCGACGCGACGCTGACCAGATTCGACTCGGCGATGCCGACGTTGAAGAAGCGCTCCGGATGATCTTTGGCAAACCACTCCGTCCGAGTCGAGTTACTGACGTCGCCATCGACCACGAACAGATCCGGCCGTTCGGCGCCAAGAGACCGCAGCGCTTCGCCAAAGGCATCGCGAGTAGCCTTCCCCATGGGCAAGCCTAACGTCGTTCCCAGATTCATCCGATCTCCTCCAATGCCTGCTCGAGCTGCTGCTTCGGCACGGCCCGTCCATGCCAGGTAAAGTCGGTCTCCATGAAATGCAGCCCCTTGCCTTTTACAGTGTGGGCCACGATGGCATAGGGTCCGTCGCCGTCGTTGGTCGCATCTACCAGCGCTTGATGTACTTCACGCAGGTCATGCCCGTTGACCTCGACCGTTTTCCAGCCGAATGAACGCCATTTGGCCGGATACAGCCCTGGGTCGGTCAGATGCGTCACCGCGGCAGATTGCTGGAAGCCGTTGTTATCCACGATCGCGGTGAGATTCCCGACCTTGAGGTTGGCGGCCGCCATCGCGGCTTCCCATACCTGACCCTCTTCGATCTCGCCGTCGCCAAGCATGACGTACACGTTGAAGAGGCGAGACGCCGAGCGCGCGGCCAGCGCGTGCCCCAGCCCGATCGAAAGTCCTTGCCCGAGGCTCCCAGTCGAAGCCTCGACCCCCGCCAGGCGTCGCATATTCGGGTGACCCTCGAGCGGGCTGCCGAGCTTGCGCAGCGTGTTCAGCTCCGATTTCGGGAAGTAGCCTGCCTCCGCCAGAATCGCGTAAAGAATTGGCGCGGCATGTCCCTTCGACAGGATGAACCGATCCCGTTCGGGCCAGTGAGGGTTCTTTGGATCGTAGTGCAGGACCCCTCCAAAATAGAGTGCGGCGAGAATCTCGACCGCCGAGAAGGAGCTACTCGGGTGCCCTGAGCCGGCCTCGGTCGTCATCTCGAGCACGTCGCGGCGCAGGGTTCGCGCCAGATCGGTCAGGCGTTCGACGTCGACCGGCGCCGATCCGGTTCCACTCTTTGACTGCTGATCTCCCATGCTATGCATCCTTCCATCTCGCTTTGATGCGATACCCGGGTCCATGTCGCATATCCATTGCCCCGGCAACGAACCAGCGCGATTTGATACCACAGCCGTATCGCTCTCGGATCATCCACGCGTTCGGCGGCAGCCGCAAGTGCGTAACCACAATGCGTTCGAGCCGTTAGTTCAGTAAGCCGTCAGCTTTCGCTGTTTGCCGCATTCGATTGGCTCGTGATATAAACGCTCACCTAATGACTCGCTCCTCGAGGAGGTATGAATGAGTAAGGGACGATTTGTCCCCACGCATCTCATTCTGGCTTTCATTCTGACTGTCAGCACGGCGGTTGCACTTCTCGGAACCCAGGCGGCCAGTGCCGCGTCCACGCCCACAACGTCTCCCACGATTGGTGCAACGTTTCGCATCTATGCGACGCGCGAGGGTTTGGTGGGTAACTCGACCAGCAACGGTCACGTTATACAGCCGAACGATCACTTTGTCGCGCTGCCGTGCGTCTGCGCCCTCTCCAGCAAGGATGGCAACGAGTTCCAGGTCAAGATTCAATACGGCGACAAGACCGCGACCGCCCCGGTCTGGGACGTCGGCCCCTGGAACATCAGCGACAACTACTGGGATCCACCGGCGAGTCGCAAGTATTCCGATCTTCCACAGGGGGTGCCTGAAGCGACGGCAGCCTACTATGACAATTACAACAATGGGCAGGATGGGTCAGGCCGGCAGGTTGCCATCCCCGCTGGAATCGATATCGCCGACGGCACCTTTGCCGATCTCGGGATGAGCGAATCTGACTGGGTCACGGTGACGTTCCTCTGGAAGCAACCCAGTCGACCTTCCCTGGCCGACCTGCCGCCGCTGCCGGCAGGCTACCAGGATATTCCGACCGTCTACTATGGAGAGCGACCGCCGCTCGATCCGGTTCCGGCGAAAGACGCCTCCCTCTACAGTTACATCGCCGAAACCCAGCACAACGTGCCCCTGCCGATCATGGATTACTGGTATGCCCATGGCAGCTGGCGCAACATCGGGCTGCCGGTAAGCGAGGTCTTCCGCCAGGTGGCGTTCGACGGGACGACGAAGATCGTCCAGTATTTCGAACGCCAGATCCTGGAACTGAACCTGCCGAACACCGGTAATCAACCTCTGGTGACGTCCGGCTTGATCGGCTACGACGCGTATGCCCCCGCCTCGGCCAAGACGACCGTTCCGGCCTTCGACAACACCGCGAATTCCTGGTATTTCCCGCAGACCCAGCATTCTCTGTCGAATGGTTTTCTTGCCTACTGGCAGACGTACGGCGGTCTCGAAGCCTTCGGCTATCCTATCTCGCAGGAGTTTGCGGCGGTGACGCCGGACGGCCGGAAGTACGTCGCTCAGATCTTCGAACGAGCACGATTTGAGTGGTGGCCGGATAAGGCGGGACAGCCGGGCGACATCACGCAGGGGCTGCTGGTCGATGAGATGCTGCAGCAACAAGGATGGCGATAACAGATCCGCCTTGAGCCAACGATCGCTCGGGGGAGCCGGCACCGGCTCCCCTCTCTTTTGTCCAGCGGGGTACGGTCGTCAAGCCGGATCGCGTTCATGCCCACAGGTGTGAGTGATCGAACAGCCAGACGTTACGGATTGGCATCTCGTCGCTGGAAGACGACGAGCGATCCTACCGCGCCCGCAACGCCGAGGCCCAGCAGCGTGATGACCTGCAGCCAATTGACCGAACCGCTCTCGAGCGCCGGTTGGGGCTTGTACGCGGTGAAGATGGTCAGATACCGCAGCCAGCTCAGGCTGTCCACCAGTGCCGCGAAAACCCACATTAAGTAAAAGCCGAGCGTGACCACCGCGGCTAATCCGGCGACCTTGCCACGCTCGCTGGCGAATGACGAGAAGAGGAGCGAATAGCCCGCCACCGCGACCGGGAAGCCGACCAGTACCGGAAAGAGCATGAGCAGCCGCGAGACCCCGAAATCCTCGCCAACGAGCAGCGCCCCCACCTCGATCGATACCACGGTTACGAGAGCGATCACCACGATACCGATGCCCAATGACGCGATCTTCGCCGACAAGAGCCGCACCCGGCTCACTGGTATCGACAGCCAGAGCTCGACCGTGCCGCGCTCGACCTCCTGCGCGACGGCGGACGTCCCAGCCATGATCACGAAGATCGCGACGATCAGTGGCCAAATGACGTTCAAGAACTCGGCGCTGATAAACGCGGCCATTTCGAACATATTCGAACTGACCCCAAACGCTTTCAGAAACGCCTCAGGGTACGTCTTGAACACGTCCTGGAACGCGGCGGAGTTCTTTCGAATCGTCGGATAGACCGACATGATGGCCAGACTGTAGATTATGACGCCCAGCGCGTACCAGAGGACGGTCCAGCGAAGATCCTTGATGGCGCGACGCAGCATGACGACGCTCATGGAATACCCTCCGACTCCTGTGGCGCCTCGCTCTCGGTGTAGTAATGGAGGAAGACGCTTTCGAGGTCGGGAGGTCCGAAGACGAGATCGTCGATTGGCAGCCGCGCCAGTACGGCCAGCAGCGGCCCCGGCTTTCCCCGGACTCCGAGCGTGAAACGAAGCCCGTCGGCTGAAATCTCAACGATCCTCACTCCGGCCAGGTCGTCAAACGTGCCAGGCGATAGCTTCGCGGAAAGCGACAGCTCCATCAAGCGCTCGCGGGTCTCTTTAAGGTGGTCCACATCTTCGACGGCAATGAGACGTCCATCGCGAATGATCGCCACCCGGTCAGCGACCCGTTCCACTTCAGGCAGCACGTGGGACGACAGGAAAATCGTCTTCCCTCGCCCTCGCTCATCGTTGAACAGCTCCAGGAGTTGCGTCTGCATGAGAGGATCCAAACCGCTGCTCGGCTCGTCCATGATGAGGAGCGGGGCGTCGTGCATCAGTGCCTGCGCCAGGGCGAGCTTCTGTCGATTTCCCCTCGACAAGTGTTTGATGCGGCGATCCAATTCGACATTGAGGAGTTGGGCAAGCTCGAGACTCCGCTTGCGGCCGGCCGCATCGCGGAAGGCGGCGAAGAACTCGAGAAACTCGCCCCCGGTCATGTTCTCGTAAAGCCGGATATCACCCGGAAGAAAGCCGACCAGCCGTTTGACTTCTGTCGAATCCTTCCAGCAATCCTGACCGAAGACGCGCGCGACACCGCCTGTCGGTCGCATCAACCCCATGAGAACGCGAATCGTCGTGGTTTTGCCCGCGCCGTTGGGGCCAAGGAACCCGAAGATCTCACCTTCGTTAACCGTCAAATTCAGGTCAACCACGCCGCGGTGCTTACCGTAGAAGTAGGTTAGATGATCCAGAACAATCGGCGCCGGCACCAGCCCTCCGATACCAGATAGTTGCGTCTCGGGCGCGGGGTGAACCCGTACCTGTTAAGTCTAGCGAGCCGGATCTGAATGGTCGACAACAAGATCGTTACAGATTCGCGGCACAGTTGGTGCCAGCATTCACGGTGGTGTGGCCTGGTTTCTCGACCCGCGATCCTGTGGCAACCACCAGTATAAGACGGTAAAGTTGACACATATCGGTGGGGAAACCGTCGAGCGTGGTGCGCGTTCAGCGGGTCGACGTTCGAAACGATGATGTCGTCGTGGCTTCGGGGTAGCTCACGATGGTCTTCAACTTCTCGCTCCGGGAGACAAGCACGGAGCTCGGACTGAATATGACCAATCAACCGGTGGATGTCACCGTCACTCTTTGCATGAGAACCCGCATCCCTGTCCGTAGTATGCCGGTGATCCGCCAGGGCATGCCCCTCGGGCGCGGAAGCGATCGCCAGGCTGTGTCAGGCGACTCGACGTCGCGCGGCGCCGGCTTCCCGTGCGACGCGCGGTACGCTCGCGAGGATCTCTCCAGGCGGCACCGAATGGCGCACGCCCCATGAAGCGTGTCGTCATCGGTCTTCTCACTGTCGCATCCGCGATCGCATTCGTCTACTTCGCGAATCTGGAATCGTTGAGCAGCGCGATCTTCTCGATGCCTGCTGGTTCGCTCCTCTTGCTGATTGTCCTACTGGCCCTAAACGAGGTCATCAAAGGCATCCGCTGGGGCTATTTGCTCCGATCGAGTGCTCTCCCTATCCGCCTCGTCGACGGAGTTACCACCTATCTCGCTTCGCAGTCGGCAACAGCCTTACCGGGCGGTTCAATGCTCAGCGCCCGGCTGGCAGAGGAGCACGGCAAGATACGCATGCATCAGGCGATGTCGAGCTTCATCGCCATCGGTGTTTCCGATTTCTTCGCACCCGCGGGCATCGCGACGGTTTTGATCTTCCTGACCGGGCAGCGACCACTTCAGGTGGTGATGCCGATCGTGACGGTGTCGATGGGCCTCGCGGGCATCGCGGTCTTCCGCAGCCGCAAAATAGCGAGCGGACTTACCCGCTTCTTGATGCGCTGGCGCATCAGCCGTCGTTTCGTCCCGCAGGAGGCTGATTTCTGGGAGCACAGCGCCGCGCTGATGCGACGCAACGTGATCCTCGGTTCCGTTGGGCTCAGCTTCATCTCGACCATGCTTTCCGCGACCATTCTATGGCTGATCGCCAACGCGATGGTCGAGCGGAACATCAGCTACGGCGACGGCGTCTACGCGCATACGTTCAGCATGGTGGCGCGGCAGGTCATTCCGATTCCGGGCGGAATCGGAATCAGTGACGCCAGCCTCGCCGGCGTGCTCAACTTCATCGGTATCGGTCTCGCGCGCGCAACCTTCATTGCCCTCGCCTACCGCACCGTCGGGCTGATCTTTCGTACATTTCTCGGCCTGCTCGTTCTGGTCGCGCGGTATCCATACCTCATCGTCGGGCCGCTACGCGTCTCCGTGCAGAACGTTGAGGAGATTCAAGCGCCCGCCGATGATTCACCCGCTCCCAGACCACCGCAACGCCGGGCCGTCCGTCTTCCGCGCCGGCATCCGGGGAAAGTATCGGGCGATTCCTCGAACCAGGAGGTCGCGCAGCATCTCCCCCACTGAGCCACGGCTCCCCCAACCAAGGGAGACGGATCGGCATCGACTCTTCACCTCCGCGACACGACCGACTATGATCGAGCTGTCGCGCCAGGTTCGCTTCGTCGCGCCGCGACGTTCACAGATTGGGGGAACGAGACATGACCTCGGGCTCATTTCCGATCATTCACGTTAGCGGGTCGGCATACGAACGTGGCCGGCAGCACGGCACTCTGGCCGGGGAACGGGTCGCTCGAAGTGTCGCGATCTATCGCGACGCATTTCTCGATGGCGCCGGGCTCGATTGGCCGGCCGTGCTGGATAGAGCCAACGACTTCGCCCGCCTGATCGAGTCGTACGATGCCGGCATCCTGGCCGAAATGTCGGGCATCGCCGACGGAGCCGGATTTCGCCTCGAGGAGATCGTCGCGATCAACTGTCGAACGGAGATCCTGTTTGGTGGCCGGAGCCACCGATCGCAGCCGCCGCTCGAAGCTGAATGCACCACCATTGCCGTCTCGCCGTCCGCAAGCGCCGAGGGGACAACGATTCTCGCCAAGAACTGGGATTGGAAAGCACCCTGCCGCGATTCAGTCATCGTGCTTCAGGCGCGGCAGGATGATGGGCCGGACTTCGTGATGCTGGTCGAAGCCGGCATGGTCGGACGCGACGGCTTCAACGCCGCGGGAATCGCGGTCTGCGGCAACCTGCTCAGGTCGACTCGCGACGGGAGTAAGCCAGGGGTGCCGGTGCCGTTCATTCGCCGCCGGGTGCTCAACAGCTCACGACTCGACCGGGCCATGGGCGAGATCCTCAACGCCGAGCGCGCGGCATCGACCAACTACATCGTGGCGCACGAGTCGGGCACGATCGTCAACTTCGAGGCCTCGCCTGATCAGGTCTATCCGGTCTATCCGGAACGAGGTCTGCTCACGCACTCGAATCATTTCACTCACCTTGCGGCGCAGGTGCAGGGGATCGGATTGCTCACGTCGCCCGACACGCTCTATCGCATGCACCGAGTTCGGGATCTGCTGGAGCCAAAGATCGGCCAGATCCGTGTCGATGACGTCAAAGCGGCGCTTCGCGACCATGTTGGACTGCCGCAGGCGGTCTGCCGCCACCCGGATCCGGAGTTGCCGGAATCGCGTCAGACGATGAGTATCGCGTCGATCGTCATCGATCTGGGGCAGCGTGAGATGCACGTCGCGGTCGGCGCGCCCTGCTGCCACGACTACGAAACGATCGGTCTACCAGAACGGGAGTTAGCCCAACTGGACGACGCCACACCCGCGCGCGCTCACGTTCGCTGATCTCGCTCGACCAGTGCGCGCCAGACGTGCTCGGACCGTATCGGGAGTTCGGTCAATCTCACCCCAACCGCGTTCGAGATAGCGTTGGCAATCGCCGCGGCGGGCGCCACGACCGGCGCCTCGCCAATACCCTTCGCGCCAAACGGGCCAAAAGGCGCGGGGTTTTCAATCAACGTCGTCTGAATCTCCGGTAAATCTCGCGCCTTCGGAATCGCGTAATCGAGGAAACTTCCGGTCAATAGCTGACCGTGGTCGTCATACACCAAAGCCTCCCGCAATCCCCAGCCGATTCCCTGCACCACGCCGCCGTGAATCTGCGCCTCTACTTCGGCGGGGTTGATGGCCCTGCCAACATCATGGATCGCGTGGTAGCCGGTCAGTTCCACGTCGCCTGTCTCTCGATCGACCTTCACCCGCGCGATATGAACGGCCATCGCCGGCGATTTCTCCGGATTGGCCACATTACCACGTCCGTAGACCGGCGCGAAGCGACTGCCGGATTCAGTCGTCGCGGCGCGAACCTGAGTCAACGTCACGTATCGGTCGGGCGCGCCCTTCACCTGGATCCGGTCGTCGCGAATTTCCAGATCGTCGACCGTCGCTTCGAGCCGGTCTGAGGCGATCGCGAGTGCCTGCTCGCGTGCGTCTCGCGCCGCTTCCAGGACGGCATTGCCGACACTGTAAAGCACCTTGCTACCGCCAGTCAGGCCGAACTGTGGCGCGCTGTCGCTGGCAGCGGTCGTGACGCGAATTCGATCGGCTGAAATGCCGAACGCTTCCGCGGCGATCTGCGTCAGGCCGGTCGTCGTGCCGGTCAGGTCGACTGAGCCGACCGCAATACTCAGCGTGCCGTCCGCGTTCAGCCGGGCAGTGGCTGACGCGGATTCCGCCCCACCGCGCAGCCCACCGATGGCTATCCCGACTCCTTCACCTTCCGACAGAGGAGCCTTCCAGATGTGTGACGCCTGGGCTTCATGCAGGAGTGCCCTGAGATCGAACGGTGGCCAGGCGCCGCCGTCCGACATCAGATCGCCAGTTTCGGCGACGTTCTTCAGGCGAAACTCGATGGGTGGGAGATCGCATCGGGCCGCCATCTCGTCGATGAGCGACTCGAGGGCGAACATCATCGGCGTCAATCCGGGCGCGCGATAGGCGCCAGTGCCGGTCCGATTGGTGAGCACCTCCGCCGAGCGGATGTCCAAGTTTGGCACCCGATAGAAGGACCCGATCATCTGCGCGACAAGCTCGTAGGGCGAGTTCGAGAAGTAGCCGGTGTCGAACCAAAGATCTGCTTTCAATCCGGTCAGCCTGCCGTCGATGTCTGCGGCCAGTCCGACGGTGAGGAGCGATTCCGGCGCGGGGGTGGTCGACGTAAAATCCTGCTGGCGGGCGAGCGTCAGCTTGACCGGACGGGAAAAGCGCAACGCGAGCAGGCAGGCCAGAGGCTCCAGCAGCACCATCTTGGCCCCAAACCCGCCACCTACGGTTACGGGCTCGACCCGAACGTCGGTTTCCGGAAGATCGAGCGCCCGCGACAGCGCCGCACGCACCATGAACTGACCCTGAGTCGGCGTATAGATCGTCAGCCGGCCGTTCGGCCCGCCATTCGCCAGGACGGAGCGAGGCTCCAGATAGCTCTGGTAGACGGCACGGGAGTGGAAGGTGCGCTCAACCGTCACCGCCGCCTCGCGGAACGCTCGCTCGACATCGCCACGCTGGTAGTGAAGCGACCCGTTCACGTTTGGACCGGTGTGCCGTTGGGACTCTTCAGCTGGCGCCGCGCCATGCTCCGCCGCCTCGACCGAGACGGTCTGCCCCTGCCGGCGCACCGGCGTGGCATTCTCCGCCCGGCCAACGAAGAGATCGGGCACAACCGGGAGTGGTTCGTAGTCGACGACGACCGCGCCGGCCGCGATCTCCGCCGCGTCGGCGCTGCGAGCCAGCACGACGGCGACCGGCTGACCGGCATAGGCAACTCGGCGGTGCGCCAGGAAGAAACGGCTGCGATCAACCGGCTCTTCATCGCGCGCAAACTCGGGCAGATCGTCGGACGTCACCACCGCGACGACGCCGTGCATCCGCATCGCGTCATTCTTGTCGATGCCGCGGATGGCCGCGCTGGCATGGGTGCTGAGCACAAGGTGAGCGTGGAGCATTCCAGGCAGCGCCAGGTCGTCGGTGTAGCGTTCGTCGCCGGTAACCCGCGGTCCGGCATCCGGACGCCGTAGGCTGCGGCCAATCGTTTGGAAGCGGGTTTCGCTCACCGGTAATCCCTTCGTACGTCACTCAGAAACCATGCACTGACTCCGCCTGCGTCATCGTTTCCGGGCGTGGAACGGTCACGATGGCATCGGGCGATAGATGGTTCGCACAATACCACTGCCCAGGGGACGGGACGACGCCGGTAGTTGCGACAGCGTCGTCAAAAATGGTCCTGTTCCGGTCGCTCCGATCAGGCAGTCAGCGATTGAGCCAGCAGCGTTGCCTGTACCAGCCTACCCTCAACCCGATTCCGCTGCCTGACGAGCTGCGTCCTGAGGAATCGAGAATCGCTCGATCCCGGATCCAGATTCACCGGTTGTCGCATAGCCGCCAGTCCAGGCAGCATGCCCAACTGCAGCGCCGGGTCCATGTCGTACGGCCCGATTAGGGGTTGACGCGACGCATTGAAATCCGGAGCGCGTACGGCACCCCCCAGCGAGCGCGTGAGATCCAGTCGGGTCCCAGTCGACGACGTTATGCACGCTGCGATGGCAACGGAGTCAAGACGGGAATCAGACCCCGTCCGCCGGGAATCCGGCGTCCTGCCAGCGCCGGTATTTCCAGACGCTGATTGCGCGACGAAGCTCTCGCAACGCTTTGGGGTCGAAGTTTGTCAGCATCAGGAAGGCATCGTCGCTCGTCCGGTCGATGCGGTCAATCGTCCGATAGCCGTAGCGGTTGAGCAGGTTACGCACGCGCGGGCTGAGGTCCAGCAGGTCACTTGATGGGTACAGGCGACGAGCGACCTGCGACCACGCCATCTCGATCAGGCTCATCACGACGACCGGGAAGGTCAAGACCATCCCGATGGCGGCCAGCCACCCAAACAGGACCATCGTGAGGGCTTCAAGGTCGGCCGGCAGCAGCGCCATCGGCAGAATGAACGCTGCCGTGCAAATCGTGAAGGCGATCATCGAGCGGCGTACGGGATTGACCGCGAACGGATCCCACGTGGCCGCGGCCGCGCGTTGTTGCAGGTAAAGCGCTGTCGAGTAATCTCGGCTCGTGTGCGTGGTCAGGGCCGTGCTCCGTGTCTGAATTCCAGTCGTTTCGATGTGTCGTTCAATGTATCAAACCCGACGATGTCCGCCGCGATCCGCCATACCACTCATTCTTCCCGATGTTTCACCCATCCGGCAGAAGCCATGGCTGTTCCGTGCTCCTTCGGCCGCGTCGGGCCACACCATTCATGTTAACGACCGGTGACGCCGAATATCTTCCACACCCGGACTGGCTTCGTAGCACATGTCGTGCGCCGCGCCACATCACTACAACGCAATCCGCCATCCAGCGGATGTTGTACCCGTCGTGATCTATACCGCGATCGTCAATCGCCGCACGGACCGTCCAGCACGTTCGTGACAAATGTCACTCCCCGATCGAGACAGATTTCACTGGGTCGGCTGACCATGTTTCTGTATGGTTTACGCGGTGCTGCGCGTTTACCGAACGGTTGGTCAGCACGCAAGGTTCCATACTCGGGCTTCCCGCAACCTATTGGGGCTGGCTGGGAACCAGGACTGTCCATCCGGACAGGGGACTACTGGCCAGTGTTACACCGTGGCCTTACACCGATGCCGGATGAAGACGAAGAGGCTCGGCACTAACATGAAGTTCGTGTCGCCAAACTCAAATCATTTGACGCCGGCGCACGAATGCGGACCGTGACAATCTGAGGAATCCAGCAATGAAGGACGTGCGATGATACTCACCCTCGGTGGAAAGCGATCCAAAACCGCCGATGCTTCGACGTCGACCCCGGGGTCGACTATCATCGAAGCCGCCGCGGTCAAGAAGACCTACAACACCGGCAAGATGGAAGTCCCGGCGCTGCGCGGCGTGGATTTCACGGTGTCGCGCGGCGAGATGGTCGCGATCATGGGGCCTTCCGGTTGTGGCAAAACCACGCTTTTAAACTGCCTGTCCGGACTCGACACGATTAACGACGGACGCATTCTTATCGCGGGTACCGACCTTGCCAAGATGTCGGACAACGCGAGAACCGACTTCCGTGCTCGTGAGATGGGCTTCGTCTTCCAGTTCTACAATCTGCTGCCCGTGCTGAGCGCCGTCGAGAACGTCGAACTGCCGTTGCTTGTCAGCGGGGTCAAACCGAAGCAGGCTCGCGAACGCGCGCTGCAGGCGCTGGCTCAGGTCGCCCTGGAGAAGTGGTCCACGCAGAAGCCGGCAGAACTGTCCGGTGGGCAGCGCCAACGCGTCACCATCGCCCGCGCGCTGGTGAACGAGCCGTCCATCGTCTGGGCGGACGAGCCGACGGGCGACCTCGACACGGAGACTGCCGACGACGTGATGCGCGTGATGCGAGAGCTCAACCAGCGAAACAGCCAGACGTTTGTCGTCGTCACCCATGACCCACGCATTGGTGATATGTGCGACCGCATCATCCGTATGCAGGACGGTCATGTCATCAATGACGGAATCTCGGCCGCTTGACGCAGGCGACCTCTGAGGAAAGGCAACCGCCAACATGCAAAAGATGTTCGGCATTCCGATGAACTCAATTATGGTCGCGCTGCTGATTCTCTTCGCGATCTGCCTGAGTTCCGGTCTCTGGGTACTACTGCGGCAACGAGTCATCTTCAAGATGGGCATGCGCAACGTACCGCGCCGGCCGGCACAAACCACGTTGATCGTCATCGGATTGATGCTCAGCACATTGATCATGTCCGCCGCGCTGACGACGGGTGACACGCTCGACAACACCATCACCGGTGCGGTCTACGACATCATGGGCCACACCGATGAGCTCGTCGTCCTCTCGGCCGGCACCCAGAACTCGAACAATACCCAGGTTGGTGCCTCCTTCTTCCCGCAGGACGTCGCTACGCAGCTGAAGTCCAAGCTCGATAAGAAAGCTCCGATCGACGGCCTGATGCCGATGTTGTTCGATCGGGTACCGACGATCAATACCAGTAACAACCTGCACGAGCCTGCCCTGTCGCTGACAGGTCTCAACGGGGCTGACCTGGCCGCGTTCGGTGGCCTGCACGATATGACCGGCAAAGCGATCGACTTCAACAATCTGCAGCCCAACAGCGTGGTGCTCGGCAAGACCGCAGCCGACAAGCTCAACGCCAAGGCCGGCGACGCTCTGACGATCTACGCGAACAACCAGCCATACAAGCTGACGGTCGCCGCCATCGCTCCTGACTCGATCTTGACCGGGATGACGGATGTGGGCGGCTCCGGCGGATTTGTGATGCCGCTGAATGAGGCGCAGACGATCACCGGTCACGCCGGGCAGATCAGTCTGATCGCAGTTTCCAATACCGGCGGCGTGAAGGACAGCACCGGTACGTCAGATCAGGCCGTGCAGGCGGTGGACTCCGCCCTATCCGGGATGCCCTATCGTGCTGTTCCGGTAAAACACGACGCGGTGAAGATGGCCGAGACGGCTGGCAATGCGTTCACCAGTATCTTCCTGGTGCTCGGTCTCTTCTCGATCGCGGCGGGAGTTCTCCTGATCTTCCTGATCTTCGTGCTCCTGGCCGCCGAGCGAAAGCCCGAGATGGGCATGGCGCGAGCGGTCGGCATGAAGCGACGGCAACTGACTCAGATGTTCCTGGCCGAAGGGATCGCGTACGACCTCGTCGCGGCCCTGATCGGCGCCGCGCTGGGTGTCGGAGTGGCATTTCTGATCGTGGAACTCATGGGCCGAATCATCGGTGACGCCATCAACATCAAGCCGGTCGTGACCTGGCGCAGTCTGGTCGTGGCGTACACACTCGGGGTGATCGTGACCTTCATCACCATCACCGTCTCGTCATGGAGAGTAAGTCGTCTCAACATCGTGGCGGCCATTCGAGACATCCCCGAGACCACCAAGGTTCGCGCCGGGCGGCGCTGGCTGGTCCTGGGGATCCTCGGGGTCATCCTTGGCGCGTTGCTGATGTGGGTCGGCCGCCACAGCGGTCAGGCGTTCCCCTTCACCATGGGCGTCTCGCTGGTCCCGCTGAGCCTCGCCGTGGCATTGCGACGATTCGGGGTTCCGGCACGTCCACTCTACACGGTTGCCGCACTGATCGTCCTCGTCTACTGGCTGGCCCCGTCGTCCTGGACGCAGTGGATGAGCGGCAAGCTCAGCGGCGGCATCGAGATGTTCTTCATCTCCGGCATCATGATGGTGGCCGCCGCGACCATCGCGATCATCTGGAACGCGGAACTGCTCACGAGCCTGGTGAGCTTTCTCGGACGTGCCTTCAGCCGCTGGCTACCGGCCGTCAAGACGGCGATCGCCTACCCGAGCTCGAGCAAGGGTCGCACCGGCATGACGATCGCGATGTTCAGCCTGATCATCTTCTCGCTGGTGATGATGGCGACCATCAACGCCAACTTCGTCGAGATCTTCACCACCGATAAGGCCGGCGCGGGCTGGGACATTCAGGCGACGCAGGCGCCCAACAACCCGATCGACAACTTCCAGCAGGCGCTCCAGCAGAAGGGCGTCGACACCTCCAAAATCGCGGCGGTGGGTCAGGTTGTGTCGGAATCCGAAGCGAAATCGGAAGTCCGGCTTGCCGGAACGAATGACTGGAAGACCTACCCGGTCAACGGCGTCGCGAGCGATTTCATCAACAACGCGGATGCGCCGCTGCAGATCCGGGCCAGCGGCTACGCGACGGACCAGGACGTCTGGAACGCTGTCCGTGACAACCCGAGCTTCGCCATCGCGGACGCCAACGCCGTGCCGCAGCAGGGAGGATTCGGGCCCGGTGGAAACACGTTCAAACTCACCGCGCTGAAGCAGGGCGACAAGACGATGCAGCCCACCCAGATCGAGATCGGTGATCCCGGCACAGGCACGACAAAGACGGTCACGATCATCGGTGTGCTGGATTCGAAGGTCTCGATGTTCGGCGGGATCTTCGTGAACCGCCAGACATTCGACCAGACGTTCGCCAAGCCGAGCGTGATCAGCTACTACGTCAAGGTTCAGCCAGGTGTCGATGCCAAGACGTACGCTCAGACGATCGAATCGAGCTTGATCACGTACGGGGTCCAGGCGCAATCGATTCACGAACTCTTGAAGACGGCGGCCAGCCAATCGCAAGGGTTCCTCTACCTCATCGAGGGCTTCATGGGACTTGGCCTGCTGGTCGGCATAGCGGCGCTCGGAGTCGTCTCCTTCCGCTCAGTGGTTGAGCGGCGCCAGCAGATCGGCATGCTGCGCGCCATTGGCTACCAGCGAAACATGGTTTCGGCGAGCTTCCTGATCGAATCGTCGATGATCACGCTGCTCGGCGTTGCGTCCGGTTCAGCGCTTGGGCTGACACTCGCCTATCGATTGATCACCAGCCCTGACTTCGCGGGAACGAGCAGCGGAACATCGTTCATCATCCCGTGGATCTTGATCATCGCGTTCATCGTGATCGCCGTCGGGGCGTCCCTGCTGATGGCCTACATCCCGTCGCGTCAAGCGGCACGGGTACCCATCGCCGAAGCGTTGCGCTACGAATAGCGCTAACCACGATCGTCATCCCGGACCAGCGGCTGTGACGTGTCACAGCCGCTGTCTCATGCCCGCCATCGACGCACGAAACGGTCGCATGTCGCAATTTCGTGCTCTCTCTTGGCACAATCACACAGCGCAGAGATCCGCGGCGGCGAACCTGCTGTTCCGGTTACGCGTGACAACCTGGGAGTGTCAATGAAACTGATGGTCACCGGCGGCGCCGGATTCATCGGCTCGAACTTTATCCGCTACTGGTTGAGTACGCATCCCGACGACGAGATCGTGAATCTCGATCTGCTCACCTACGCCGGGAATCTCGCCAACTTGACGGACGTCGAGCGCGATTATGGTGCTCGCTACCAGTTCGTGCGGGGCGATATCGGTAATTTCGACCTCGTCCACCACGTCCTCACCACGTTGCGACCATCGGTCGTCGTCAACTTCGCCGCTGAATCGCACAACAGTCGTGCCATCACCAACCCGGGGCTCTTCTTCCAGACGAACGTCGTCGGCACGCAGACGCTGCTCGACGCGGCGACCCGCGCCGGTGTGCAGCGGTTTCACCACATCTCGACGACGGAGGTCTACGGGGATCTCGCGCTTGATTCAGCCGAGCGGTTCACCGAAGAGTCGCCACTGAAACCGCGAACGCCGTACAACGCGTCGAAAGCGGGTGCGGACCTCGCGGTGCGATCCTATGCGGAAACCTTCAAGCTGCCCGTGACGGTCTCTGTCTGCTGCAACAACTACGGGCCGTATCAGCTACCCGAGAAGGTCATCCCACACTTCACCGTCAGCGGAATCAAACGAGAGCCGCTCACGCTGTACCGGAACTCCAGCCACCGGCGCGAGTGGCTACATGTGCTCGATCATTGCCGTGCCCTCGATCTCGTATTGACAGAGGGCCGGATCGGCGAAACCTACAATATCGGCAGCGGCGTGGAGGCGGACGTCGAAACGATTGCCGATACCGTCCTCACTCACCTCGGCCTCGGCGATTCGTACAAGACCTACGTGCCCGACCGTCCCGGCCACGACCGTCGCTACCTGCTGGACTCCAGCAAGATCCGGAACGAGCTGGGCTGGGTTCCGCAGGTCAGCTTCGAAGAGGGAATGCTGGATACTGTCCACTGGTATCAGAACAACCCCTCCTGGTGGGAGTCAATTCTGTCACGTCTCGAGATCAACGAGGCACGCTGGGCCACCAGATAGGCGACCGCGTTTGACCGCTCGTTTCGTCGTCCACGGCATGACGTCGGACGCTAGCCGGTCTCTTCTTCCGTCATCGAACCCAACCGCGCATCCCTCCGGGCGCAAGAACACGTGGGGCGCCGTGTCAACGCCCCACTGCGCACGGACGATGACGTGCGGCTTCTCCGAAATTGCGGTCACGACCGACGTGTCTGATAATGCCCCCACTTACCACGGCTGAAACTCGAATAGGACAGAACGAATGATGAGTCGAACCATTGATCCGCTCGTATCGACCTTCTCGATCGTGGCGCGTGATTCGGAAACCGGCGATCTCGGTATCGCGGTTGAATCGAAGTTTCTCGCTGTTGGGGCGGTCGTTCCCTGGGCGCGAGCTGGAGTCGGCGCGGTCGCGACACAGGCTCGCGCGAACGTCGCCTGGGGTCCAGCCGCGCTCGATCTACTGGCTGGGGGGATGAGTGCCCAGGAAGCCCTCGATACGATCACCCGAAACGATGAGGGTGCGTTTGAACGACAGGCCGGCCTGGTTGACGCGGCCGGGCGGGCGGCAACGTTCACCGGCACTGGCTGCATGCCGTGGGCAGGGGGCATCCAGGGTGATGGATTCTGCTGCCAGGGAAACATTCTCGTTGGGCCCGACGTCGTTGACGCGATGGCTCACGCCTATCGAAACAGCAATGAACCATTTTCACATCGCCTGATTTCCGCACTCGATGCCGGCCAGGCGGCCGGCGGAGACAGCCGCGGAAGACAGTCGACGGCTCTGCTCATCGTGCGCGAGCATGGCGGATACGGCGGAAACAACGATCGGTATATCGACCTGCGCGTCGATGATCATCCCGAGCCTTTCGCGGAGATCCGTCGCATTCTTCGTCTACACGAGGTCTATTTCGGCACGGGAGCTGCCCGCCTCACGCCGTTGGATGCCGAAACCGTCATAGCGATACAGTCGCAGTTGCGGCGGCTCGATCTTCTGCAAGGGGATCATCAGGGGCTGGACACGGCCACTCGCAATGCCGTCGAGCGATTCATCGGGCGCGAGAATTTGGAAGAGCGCGCCTTCAGCGACTCCGAAATCGATTCCCTCATCCTCGAGTTCCTCGAGCTTCGATCGAATGAGCAACGAGGCACACAGCGCGCCGGCCGGTGAGCAACCGTCGCCTGCCAGGGTCGATAATGACAAGCATGTCATTGACATGCGACCCGAAACGCTGTTAACCGTCTAAACTAAGAGAGAGTCTGTGCCCGTTCGTCACGGTTAGCGACATGACATTTCGATCGAACCTGCTGGCAATCTGTCTCAGCTTCACCTTGACCGGGGTGATCCCTCATTCTGACCCCCAGCATGACGCAGGCGTAGCCGACGTTCTCGACGGTTTCGAGCCGTTTTGACAGGAAGAAAGGGGGGATGGCTGGTCAGGCTCTCAACCTTACAATCGGTTGATGGGCGACCGTAGACGACACACGTCGTCGACGCGCTCCACGGGAATTGAGGTGGGAAAGAGACATGGACCGGAGAAAGAAGCAAGGAACGAAATCCCAGCGGCAGAAGTTTGCCGCTCGATGGCTAAGCATACCGGCGATTGCAACCTTGATCGCGATGCTCGCATTTCCGATCGCGACCGCGCCGGCAGCTGCTATTTCACTGTTCACGTGCGTTAGCGTGGCGCCTTCGACGCAGGTGGCGGTGGTCGGCGCGAACGCACAACTGACCGCGACAGTCACCGAGAACACACAGTCCGATTGCACCGGAGCAAGTATTCCGATTTCGGTGCAGGTCACGTTCAATGTCACCGGAACCAACACCATCACGTCACCCACCACGAGTGACGCGGAAGGGCATGCTACCTTCACCTATAGCAGCGCCAGCGCCGGTGCCGATAGTGTTACGGCCAGCGCAGGCAGCGAAACATCGACCGCGGTGACCGTTGACTGGATCTCGACGGCCGCGAAGACCCTCGATCTCAGCCCGTCATCAATCAATGCTGCTCTCGGTACGTCGCAGACCTGGACCGTGACCGTGACGGACAGCGGCGACAACCCGATCAGCGGAGTACCGGTCTCCTACCAGGTTACGGGAGTCAATCCCAAGGCCGTGACGAGCGCCGGAACCACCGACGCGAGCGGCGAGGCGACCTTCAGCTACACAGGTGCGAACGCTGGAACCGATACCGTGACGGCCTTCGCTGACTTCAATGGGAATCACCAGCTCGACAGTGGCGAGCTTTCGGCGACGGCCCAGGCAAAATGGGCGGCGCCAGCCTCCATCGCCTTGAGCCCATCGATCCTGACGATGGCTACCGGAACGTCGCTCGCGATTACCGCCACCGTGAACGACGGCAACGGCGACCCACTGATGGGAGCGTTGGTCACCTACACGATCAGCGGCGCGAACCCAACGAGCGGCAGCGCGACGACGGACGCTAACGGCGAGGTAAGCTTCATCGATAGCGGCACGAACGCTGGAATCGACACCGTCCACGCGTCAGTGAGCGGCGTCAGCACTCCTGCATCCGGGACGATACAGTGGTACGTCGGACCGGCGTCGCTGGCCCTGAGCGCATCCGATGCGACCCCGGATACGAACACCGCGGTCACCGTGACGGCGACCCTGACCGATCACAACGGAACCGGGATTGCCAACGTCCCGATCAATTTCACGGTTACCGGGGCGAACGCGACGACCGGCTCGGCCACGACCGACAGCAGTGGCACGGCGACGTTTAGCTACACGGGAACGGTCAACGGAGCCGATACCGTTCTTGCCTACGCCGACTTCAACCGTGACAGTTCCCAAACCTCAGGCGAACCATCCAAGTCAACGATCATCACCTGGGGTGGCGCGGCAGGTCTCGCGCTGGCGCCGTCGAACCAGAGCGTTCAGGTCGGCACCGCTGCTTCGGTCGGAGTGACCCTGACCAACCCAAGCGGAACCATCTCGGGCGTCAGCGTGAAAGTCACGGTTACCGGTGTCAACGCCAGTAGCAGCGCGGTGACGACAAACGCCAGTGGGACAGCCACGTTCAGCTACACCGGAGCCAATACCGGCACGGACACCATCACGGCCTACGCCGATCTCAACGGCAACGGGACCAAGGACACCGGTGAACCGTCGGCAACAGCAATCATCACCTGGACCGCCGCGCCGCCGGCCACGTTCCTGCCGGCCCAGCCGGCCGCTCCGAAGACCGGGTGCACCTACTTCCCGGCCACACACCATAACCTCTGCGCCGGTTTCCAGGCTTACTGGAACCAGTACGGCGGACTCGCCGTCTTCGGCATGCCGCTGACGGAAGAATTCCAGGAGAACGGCGTAACCACGCAGTACTTCGAGCGACAGCGCTTCGAATGGCACCCCGGCGCGTGGCCGGCTCGCTACGACGTCCTGCTCGGCCTCCTCGGTGACGAGGTGACGGCTGGTCGCGGAACCGAAGCGCCGTTCCAGGCAACCACCGCCAAGTCCGCCGCCAACTGCACCTACTACGCGGCCACGGGGCACAACCTCTGTGCCGGGTTCCGCGCCTACTGGAACATGTATGGGGGGCTCGCAATCTACGGCTTCCCGATCAGTGAAGAGTTCCAGGAGAAGAATCCGGACACCGGTCTGGTCTACACCGTGCAGTACTTCGAACGAGCCCGATTCGAGTGGCATCCGGGCGAATGGCCCGCACGGTACGACGTAATGCTTGGACGCCTCGGCGCCCAGGTCCTACAGATGCGCTATGGAGTGAGCTACACCTAGCAAACTCCAGACGCAGGTCAAGATCACATCGATGCCCCTGGAAATCCAGGGGCATCGTGCTGTGCAAAACACATAACGCCGCACGTCAATCACGCGATCGAGGCGCGTCGGCCGCCACTCGTCACCCATTTATCCCATATGTCCGTTCACGTGGAATTAACATTGGACATGTAGTCTGAAATCGGCCTGACATTAATCCGTCAGCGCCGCCGGTTTCACGTGGTGAAATTCCGGCGCCTTTGGCT
This sequence comes from uncultured Chloroflexia bacterium, assembly GCA_963725815.1. GTDB lineage: Bacteria > Chloroflexota > Chloroflexia > Thermomicrobiales > Thermomicrobiaceae > CALAGB01. Next base: position 256,634 of record CAVSAD010000017.1, on the reverse strand, counting down.
CAAACAAGGTCTGACAGGCGTGGTTAAGTGAACGAACGTTTGTTTTGTCACAGCTAGTCTGTATGCCCGCATGACGAGCGTGCCTGGCGCGCCCGCCGTACGGCGATTGGCTTCGAGCCGGAACAACCCTCGACATCCGGCTGTTGGTGACGTTTACCCACTCCACGTTGCAGTAGCCAACCTTCATCCATCTCTCATGCTCTCCCGTGGACGTGGCGTCGCGCCTGGTGTTGCGGCTCGCGCGCCAATATCGCTGTCATTTGTTGCGAGACATCGATCAGATCAGTGTGCCTCACAGGTCGACCGAACTGCCGGTTCGATCGCATCTCTGCGATTTTCCTCACTCCCCAGTGGAAGTCTCGAATCCACTGACAGGCCACAGACGCTACTGTTTCTGACCGGCATGGATGGGGCCCAGCACGCACCGGTTGGCGAGTCCTCGACGACCGAACCGATGATCGGATCGAACGCTCCACGACAAACCTATGAAGACATCGGCGCGCGGGAGTCCCACGCCGGTGTTCAAAACAGAGGGAGAATGGGCGTACGGTTCGAGGAATCACGTCGGGCAAAGCCTGTCGGTGTGGATGATAGCGACCGCTCACCGCGCGCCCCACCATCGTTGCTCTCCCCGTGACCACGGCTGGCCACGGATCGGACCATGGGCCTCGGCCTGCTCCGAGAAACGTGATTCGTCGCCAAGGATTCGCGAGCGGCGAATCTCACCGAAACGAGAAGGAAAATGAAGCTACGCGATCCCTTACGGAATCCGGTCTTTCTCTCGAATATTCGTCAATCGATGGCTAACAGTTTTGTCGATCACCGCCCTGTTTGTCGGCCTGATCGGCGTGCCAGGCGTTGCGAACGCGGCATCGCAATTTGCCAACCTGACGCTTACGCCGAGCACGCAGCCGGCGGTCGTCGGGACCCAAGTCTCGATCTCGGTCTTGCTGAGCAGTCCCTTCACGAATGGGACCAACGTGACCATCCGGTACACGGTCAGCGGACCAAACGCGACAACCGGCACTGTGTCAACCGATCTCACCGGTAACGCCACCATCACCTACTTTGGCGGGAATTCGGGAACCGATACGGTCAACGCGTATGCCGATCTCAACAATAACGGCGCGCAGAACTTCGGCGATCCATCGGCAACGGCGAGCGTCGTCTGGTCGGGCACGAGCATCACGACGGCGACGCTCACGCTCACGCCGTCGACCCAGACACTCTCGCAAGGATCCACCGCTTCGATCGCGGTCGCCCTTGCGGATCCGGCCCCGCTGTCGAACGTGAGCAGCGTCGTGATCAACTACACGGTTAGTGGTCCAAACGCGACGTCCGGTACGGTGACCACCGATATCGGAGGTCACGCCACCATATCCTATGTTGGCAACGCCGTCGGTACTGACAGTATCTCCGCCTATGCCAACTACACCGGCACACCGTCCGGTAGCGCTTCGGTCGTTTGGTCGAGCGGATCCACGAGCCTGTCGCTCGCTCCGTCCACACAAACACTCGTGCCAGGCGCCACCGCCGCAATCGCGGTCCATCTCACGAATCTCTTCTCGAACGTCAACGGCATCCCGATCCGGTACACCGTCAGCGGTCCAAACGCGACGTCCGGAACCGCGACGACCGATGTCAACGGCAACGCGACGATCTCCTACGTTGGCAGCAACGTCGGCAGCGACACCGTCAACGCCTATGCCGACCTCAACGGCAACACTTTTCAGAACACCGGCGAACCGAGTTCATCCGCGACGGTCGTCTGGTCGAACACCCCAGCGAGCCTGACCCTCACTCCATCCACGCAGACGCTCGCGCCCGGATCGACTGCGTCGATCGCCGTCAACCTCACGAATCCATATGCCAGCGACAGCGGCATCCCGATCCGGTACACCGTTAGCGGTCCAAACGCGACCTCGGGAACCGTGACGACCGATGTCAACGGGAACGCCACGATCTCCTACGTTGGCAGCAACGTCGGCAGCGACACCGTCAACGCCTATGCCGACCTCAACGGCAACAGTTTTCAGAACACCGGCGAACCGAGTTCATCCGCGACGGTCGTCTGGTCCACCACGGCGGCGAGCCTGACCCTCACTCCATCCACGCAGACGCTCGTACCCGGATCGACTGCGTCGGTCGCCGTCAACCTCACAAATCCGTATGCCAGCGACAGCGGCGTGCCGATCCGGTATGTCGTGTCAGGTGCGAACGGGACCTCGGGAACCGTGTCGACTGATATCAACGGGAATGCCACGGTCTCCTACGTCGGCGGCAACTCAGGAACCGACACGGTCACTGCCTATGCCGATCTACAACGGCAACGGAACTCAAAATATCGGCGAACCAGGATCGACCGCGTCGGTGATATGGAGTGGCCCAGCCCTGACGCTCGCTCCTGCGACTCAATCCCAGCTAATCGGGGTCTCGGTGTCAATCACCGCGTCCTATGACAACGTGAACGGGAGCAGTTCGGGCGCCACGGTGCGCTACACCGTTTCGGGCGCGAACTCCACGAGCGGTACCCTCACGACCGATGCCAATGGCAACGCAACCATCACGTACACCGGCAGCAACGCCGGCACCGATACCGTGACCGCCTACGTGGATGTCAACAACAATAGCGCCCAGGACAGCGGCGAACCGTCCGCGACAGCGACCGTAGGCTGGACGACCTCGGCGACCCTCGCCCTGACTCCAACCGCGTCCAGCATCGGCGTTGGGACGACGGCGTACATCGCCACCTCTCTCACGGGCTCCGGTGGTGGTGTACCCGGCATCGCGATCCGCTACACGGTCTCGGGAGCCAACTCAAATAGCGGGACGATGACCACGGACGGGAACGGGAACACGGTCATTTCCTTCACGGGCTACAACGTCGGCACCGATACAGTCTCGGCCTACGCCGATTTCAACAACAACGGTGTCCAGGACAACGGTGAGCCTTCGGCGACGACCACAGTCAACTGGACGTCGGCTGCCTCCCAGCCGACCAACCCGCCGACGACCTTCCAACCGGCCCAGCCAGCCAGTCCGAAGACTGGGTGCACCTACTTCCCGGCGACACATCACAATCTCTGCGCTGGCTTTCAGTCCTACTGGAACCAGTTTGGCGGACTGGCGATCTTCGGCATGCCGCTGACGGAAGAGTTCCAGGTCAATGGCGTAACGACGCAGTTCTTCGAGCGAGCCGAGTTCCAGTGGTATCCAGGCTCATGGCCTGCTCGCTACGACGTTCTGCTCGGGCTCCTCGGCAATCAGGTGACTGTGGGACGCGGCAACGAGGCGCCATTCCAGGCAACGACCGCGAACACGTCCAGTGACTGCACCTACTACGCCGCCACCGGCCACAACCTGTGCGCCGGGTTCCAGGCGTACTGGAACCAGAACGGTGGGCTGGCAGTGTTCGGCTATCCGATCAGTGAAGAGTTCCAGGAGAAGAACCCCGACACTGGTCAGGTCTACACGGTACAGTATTTCCAGCGCGCTCGCTTCGAATGGCATCCGGGTGAGAACCCCGCCAACTTCGATGTCGAGCTTGGGCGCCTCGGTGCCCAGGTGCTGCAAATGCAATTTGGAGTGAGCTACTACTAGCTCCTGCCAACACTCAGTTCGAACGCGAGACGATGCCCCTGGTCAGCCGGGGGCATCGTCCATTCAGTTCCGGGAACGAAGTCCCCAGTTTGCGTTGTCAGCCGGGAACGAGCCGCGCTCGCCGGGTACCTCGAAGACCCATTCATACGCGATTAATATTCGCCACGTAGGCTCACACTGACATGCCGCCGCTTCGGCGCCACCATTCCACACCGGCTGGCGGTCGAGCATGGGTCGACGTTACGGCGAAGCGGGGTCAGACGACACCAATACCCACTTGCCGGGGGGTGGCTGGATCCGGCCACGCTTGCAGCGTCAATGAGACAGCTGAGCAATCGCCGGGCGACAGCGTGACATCGTGACCCGGCGACGCCCACCAGCGTCCCACCCTCCGCGAACGACGCATGACCTTGAGGGGAGAGAGCAACGGCAGCATCGAGCGACCGACTGGAACGTGAATCGAGCCGTGAGATGTGGAGCGCTATGGATGTGGTGGACATTGTTCACCGTTCCGATTCATGCTGCGCCCACATGGCGCTGCCGCTTGCGCCTCGATCGGCCGAGAGATACCCCCGATTGACGGTCGAACATCCGTCATTGTCGCGGTTCTGGCATGAGACGTGCTGCAACAGCGATAAATTCTCCACGTCGGCGATCGCATGCTCTGGAGACCAGGACGCGCGCGCACCGGCAATCTCACCTTGGTCATCGCGCCTGAAATCAACGGAGGTGAGCACGACGAACCGAATGGAGGTCCTGGCATGACCTCGACGCAACCACGGGCGGTTCGGGCTGTTGTCGCGGTATGCTGTCCAGCAGAAGCTTGTCCTCAACTTCGAGCGCCGTCGTGCCGCACACCAGGGAATCGTCTCGCGGAATAGAAACGTCGAACGTCCAAATCTCTCCACGGAGATCAACACTCACGTCCTCGACCGGTGGTGTCGACCGCCACCGCGCGCGGGGCCGCCGCTGAACGATCCAGCGCGGAAATAGACCGCGCGCGGAGAATCCGAATGTCCGGTTCCGCTGAATGGGAACACTGTTCGGCGGAACTCAACGAAGCGGGATGGAACATGAGATCATCCGAGGAATTGAAAATCGGAACGCGACACCGACGAGTAAGCACCCGGTTGTTTGCGCTCCTGTCGATCATGGCCCTTGTAGCCGCGATGCTGGTTCCGACTGGCGCGGGCGCCACACCGATCGTCGCGGCGCATCTTTCGGTCACTCCGACGACCTTGAATGCGGTTCGAACGGTGAGCCAAACCTGGACGATTACCGCGACCGACTCCAACAACCTGCCGCTCGCGGGGGCGACGATTGCCGTCTTTAGAACGGGAGTGAATACGCTGGCCGTAACGACGCTCGGGACCACCGACGTCAACGGTCAAATCACGTATAGCTACGCCGGGACCAATTCCGGCACGGACACCCTCACGTTTTTCAACGACGCGAACGGCGACCAGACGCTTGACAACAATGAACAATCTGTCACCGCGACGGTTGTCTGGTCGACCCCAGCCTTTATCACCCTGAGCCCGACTGCTCTGACGCGCGCGGTTGACAAACCACTGGTGATGACGGCAACCGTCACCGATTCCGGCCACACTCCTCTGGCCGGGGCGAGCGTCAGTTATGTCATCACAGGGCCGAACAGCACCAGCGGCACGCTCACGACCGGTAGCACCGGGACGGTGACGTTCACCGACCCCGGCAATTTCCCGGGCATCGACACGATCACCGCCACGACTGCGGGGGTCGCGACCAGCGCGACCGCGAGCATTCAATGGATTCTCGGCGGTGGAATCCTGATGTTGACGCCGACAAATTCATCACCGGCCATCAACACCACGGTTACGCTGACCGCGACGCTGGAGCAAGCAAACGGTGACCCCATCGCGGGTGTGCCGATCTACTTCAACGTCTCCGGACAGAACTATCGCGTGGCCTCGGTCACCTCGGACGCGAATGGCGTGGCGACCTTCCAGTACAGCAGCACGCTGACCGGTTCCGATACGGTGTTGGCCTACGCGGACTTCGACCGCAGCGGCACACAGACCGCGGGTGAGGCGGCCAACACCGCCTACGTGAATTGGGTAGCGAGCACCAGCGCTGGTTTGGCACTCGCGCCGTCGTCCCAGACCGTTACGACTGGATCACAAGCGTCAGTCGACGCCAGCCTCACGGTGGCCAGTGCCAGCGGCGTCCAGATTCGGTACGTCGTCACGGGTCCAAACGCGACCTCAGGTACGGTGACGACTGATTTGAACGGGAACGCCACCATCTCCTACACCGGCAGTAGCGCGGGTACGGATACGATGTCGGCCTATGCCGACCTCAACGGCAATGGCAGTCAGGACGCTGGTGAACCGACCGCCAGCGCGACCGTGACCTGGAGCAGTTCGTCGCTGGCCCTGGTCCCATCGAGTCAGTCGCTGACGACCGGCGCGCCGGCTTCGGTAACGGCGACCTATCACAACGCCAACGGCAGCAGTTCAGGCGCCACCGTGCGCTACGCCGTTTCGGGGGCCAACACCACCAGCGGTAGCCTCACGACTGACACCAACGGCAACGCGACCATTAGCTACTCGGGAACAAACGCCGGCTCGGACACCATCTCGGCGTACGTCGACGTCAATAACAACGGCGTTCAGGACGCGGGAGAGCCCTCGGACACCGCCACGGTGACGTGGACAGCACCGCAGCCGTCCGTCTTCCAACCGGCTCAGCCGGCCGCCCCAAAGGCGGGATGCACCTACTTCCCGGCAACGCATCACAACCTCTGCGCTGGCTTCCAGGCCTACTGGAACCAGTTTGGCGGGCTGGCGATCTTCGGCATGCCGCTGACGGAAGAGTTCCAGGTCAACGGTGTGACCACGCAGTACTTCGAACGCGCGCGTTTCGAGTGGCATCCGGGGACTTTCCCGGCCCGGTATGACGTTCTCCTTGGCCTCCTCGGCAACGAGGTGACTGCCGGCCGTCAGAGCGAGACGCCATTCCAGGCAACGACGGCGAATGCGTCCAGTAGCTGCACCTACTACGCCGCCACCGGCCACAACCTGTGTGCCGGGTTCCAGGCGTATTGGAACCAGAACGGTGGGCTGGCCACGTTTGGCTATCCGATCAGTGAAGAGTTCCAGGAGAAGAACCCGGACACCGGTCTGGTCTACACCGTGCAGTACTTCGAGCGCGCTCGCTTCGAATGGCATCCGGGTGAGAACCCCGCCAACTTCGATGTCGAGCTTGGTCGCCTCGGCGCCCAGGTGCTGCAGATGAAATATGGAGTGAGCTACTCCTAGCCCGCCCCGAACGCGAAAAAGGTGCCCACGGAGTGTTCCGTGGGCACCTTTTCGCTACGACGTCCATGTCGTGTTCTATTCGGTCGGGCTCGGACCCCGGAAGAATGGCCGCACCGGAACGCTAACGGGAAGCGCTCGATTGGCTGCGTGACCCGCCGAGCATCCCGCGGGTAAGCGACCCCACCCAACTACCGACCTCGCGACGGGTTTCCGCGCCACTCTTCGGCGCCAGAAACACGCCGATGAGTATTCCGTAGGTCATGAACTTGAGCGCAACGCGCATCCGTCTCAACATAGGGCCAGTTCCTTTCGATTCGCGACGGCCGATGGAATAGAGGGGCCGTCCAGTCATGTGCAGGTTCGACGCACCTAGGACTCTGTCTTCGGCTCATCGATGTCCAACGGGATGGCCTCTGGCACGACGCTCGCGGCAGGCTGCACCACCGGCTTGGTGGTCTCCGCAACCTGCTGATCGCCTTCATGCTCGCGCTGGGCGAGTCGGGTTACCTTGTCCAGCGTAGTGCCGACCATGCCTTCCGAGCGGTCGCGCATCGTCGTTGTCGCATCCGAGATCAATTGTTGGACGCCCCCGGCCTGGTCTTTCAGCTCATGCCGCAGCTGATGCCCGGATTTTGGAGCCATCAAGAGCGCAGCCAGGGCTCCAGCGATCGCGCCGACGATAACACCAAACAAGAACGCACCCTGATGTTTCCCTGAATCCATGATCTTCCCCCCTTTGTGGGTCGAACGGAGAGGCCGCTCTCCGCCGGTGACTGATACCAGACTACCGCAGGACGTGCGTCCTTGCCTATCTCAACAGCGTATCAAGGCTCGTGCCACCCACTTCCAGAAAATGACAATACTGGTAGCAGGTAAGGGAAAGGATCGGTTTGGAAAGGCCTGTGCTATGATCGAATGCGGTTTGGACCAGTAGCGACGGCGCAGTGGTCGTCCGCGATGACGTCAGAGGTGATGGATGAATATACATGAATACCAGGCTGCGGAGATCTTCGCGCGGCATGGGATTCCGATCAATCAAGGTATTGTCTGTACTTCGCCAGGCGAGGTTGAAGCGGCCGCGAAAACGCTCGGGCAGGCCGTAGTTATCAAGGCCCAGGTACACAGCGGAGGCCGGGGCAAAGCCGGCGGCGTGAAAGTCGCGAAATCTCCGGATGAGGCACGTGTCGCAAGTGAGAAGATCTTCGGCCTCGACATTCGCGGGCACGTCGTCCGTAAGGTGCTCGTTGCACCGGCCGTCGGTATCAAGAGCGAGTTCTACCTGGGCGTGGTGATCGACCGGGCGGCTCGCGGCGTGACGATCATGGCCAGTAGCGAAGGCGGCATCGACATCGAAGAAGTCGCGGCCACTACACCGGAGAAGATCCACCGAGAAGTCGCCGACCCGTTGCTTGGGCTTCACGGCTATCAAGCCCGGCGCCTCGCATTCGCGCTTGGTATCGACCCCAAGATGGTCTCGGGCTTCGCGCGCATCACACAGCAGCTTTACCAGGCATTCATCCAGTCAGACGCATCACTGGCCGAGATCAACCCGCTGATCATCACGACGAACGACACCTGGCAAGCGATCGACTCGAAGATGGTCATCGACAACAACGGTCTCTACCGGCATAAGGACTTCGAGGCGCTGCGCGACCCTGACGAAGAGGTCGCCACTGAGATCGAAGCACGCGCGGCCGGTATCAGCTTCGTCAAGCTGGACGGAAACATCGGCTGCGTCGTCAACGGCGCCGGGCTCTCGATGGCGACCATGGACGCGATCAAGCTCTACGGTGGCGAGCCGGCCAACTTCCTCGATGTCGGCGGCGGTGCCAGTGCCGAGCAAGTGACCAAGGCGCTCGAACTGGTCCTCAGCGACCCGAGCGTGCGCGCCATCCTGATCAACATCTTCGGCGGGATCACCCGTGGTGACGTGGTCGCTCGCGGGCTCCTCGAAGCGCTCAACACCATCAAGCTGTCGATCCCGTTGGTGGTGCGTCTCGTGGGCACCAACCAGAAAGAGGGGCGAGCGATTTTGGCCGAAGCGGGGATCACGACCGTCGATACCATGAACGAGGCAGCCGAGCGCGTGGTCGCGGCGGCGCGAAACGCGGCGTGACGCGCCGGTTGGGAGAATTAGTGTGAGCATTCTGGTCAACAGTGAGACACGCCTCATCGTGCAGGGCATCACGGGTCGCGAAGGTTCTTTTCACACGGGGCAAATGGTCGAGTACGGCACGAACGTGGTTGGCGGCGTGACGCCGGGTGGCGCCGGTAAGGACGTGTCCGGCGTTCCGGTCTTCAACACGGTGAGGGATGCGGTCGATGCCACCGGCGCCAACACGTCGATCATTTACGTGCCGGCTCCGTTCGCGCCGGACGCCATCTATGAAGCAATCGACGGCGGCATTCCGCTTGTGATCTGCATCACCGAGCAGATTCCGACGCTCGAGATGATCAAGATCTACCACTATGTAAAGCAGAAGGGTGCCCGTCTGATCGGGCCGAACTGCCCAGGTTTGATCACGCCGGGCGAGGCCAAGGTCGGCATCATGCCGGGGTATATTCACAAGCCCGGTGGTCCGGTGGGGCTGGTATCGCGCAGTGGAACGCTGACGTACGAGGTGGTGAACGCGCTCACCGAAGCCGGCATCGGTCAGACCACCGCCGTCGGCATCGGTGGGGACCCGATCATCGGCACGTCATTCGTCGACGTGCTCGAGCTCTTTGAGGCCGATGCGGCGACCAAAGCGATCGTCATGATCGGCGAGATCGGCGGCACCGACGAGGAAGTCGCGGCGCGATTCATCAAGGAGCGCGTCACGAAACCGGTCGTCGGGTTCATTGCCGGCCGCACCGCTCCTGAAGGCAAGCAGATGGGCCACGCGGGAGCGATCATCTCGGGTGGGCGCGGCACCGCGGTTGAGAAGATGGCGGCACTGACAGCGGCCGGAGTCCACGTCGCCGAACGCCCGGCGCAGGTTGCCGATCTGATGTCCGATTTGCTGCATTAGACTCAGGACGATCACCGATGCCGGTAGACTCGACTCGCATCATTCAGGACCAGATCGCGTACTATCGCGCTCGCGCGGCTGAATATGACGAGTGGTTCTACCGGCAGAATCGCTACGACCACGGGCCGCAGATCAACCAGCTCTGGTTCGACGACGTGGAGCAGCTTGTCGAAGCATTTCAGCGCCTCGAACCGGTCGATGAGGCGCTCGAACTGGCGGCCGGAACCGGCATCTGGACCGAGCGACTCGTCACGCTGGCACACCACGTGACGGTGGTCGACACCTCGCCCGAGATGATCGCCATCAACCACTCAAAACTGCCCAGCGCGAACGTCACCTATGTCCAGCAGGACATCTTCGCCTGGGAGCCGGAGCGCGAGTACGACCTGGTCTTCTTTTCCTTCTGGCTGTCGCACGTGCCGCCGGAACGCCTGGATGAATTCCTGGGTAAGGTCCGCCGCGCCGTACGCCATGGCGGGCGGCTGTTCCTGATCGATTCTCGTTTCGAGCAGACGGGCGCCGCCAGGAACAATCCGCTCATCGAGGATGAAGAGACCTACCGTACCCGGATCCTCAACGACGGCAGCGAGTACACGATCGTCAAGGTTTACTACCAGCCCGAATTGCTGCGGCAGAGCCTGGCGCAGGCTGGGTTCGACGCCGTCGTGCGCTTCACCGATCGCTACTTCATCTACGCGAATGCGGTCGCCCGCTAGCACGAGCGACGTTCCGCGTCATTCCCAACGACGACGTAGAAGTTTTCCCCTGATGAGTGGCGCCGGTAACCGCGCGCCACTTCCCCATCAAGGTGCGATTGAATCGCGGGTTACTCGTCCTTACGCTCATAACCTTTGAGCATCTCCTGGTAAATGTCGCGCGGTGCGCCCGGGCGCGAGCCGCCCGCGGCTGGCGAGCCGGTCTCGGGGTGCAGCAGGCGCCGGGCAATCTCGCGCACAGCCTCGTGTGGGCTCCCGGACGCGGCGGTCGCCACGACCGGGTTGCGATGGTAAGCCCAGAGTAGGTTCACAGCGTCCTCGGCGAGGATTTGATTCGGATGCGCGACGAGCACCTCCAGCAGCGGAGCCATCTCCTCGGTGCTCAGCACAGCCGACAACGCAGTGACGGCGGTGCGACGTGCGTCGAGAAGCGCGTGTTCGTCAAGCGCAAGTTCGAGGGCCGCGTCACGGGATCGCTCGAAGTCGCTGACGAACGCGGCATCCCACGCCGCCGTGCGCACGCGTTCACTCGAATCAGCGACAAGGCGATCGAGATCCTGTTCCAGGATGTTCGGATCCTCATCAGCCAGAAGGTCGGCCGCGATGCCTCGGACATTCTCTGCCGAATCACCCAGCGCCGCGATCAACACCCGCACGCGCTCTGGGCCGGCCAGCTGGACGTCACTATACGGATCGAGCAGCAGGATCGAGAGGGTCGTTTCGCGCGTGGGAGCATCGGCGGAGCCGAGCACGGCCAGGGCGAGATCGGAAATGGCCCGTGGCTGCTCGGCCGCGATGCGCCGCCAGAACGAACCAGCCGCGTTGCCACCGGCAAAGAAGGAAGCCGAATCAATCAGATCGCTCAGCGGTAACGCCTGGACGACCTCTGCCGTGGTCGAATCGCGATGAACGGAGGCGAAATCAGCGGCGAAGGACATGATCCGGCGCGCCAGCAACGCGGCCTCCTGTGGCGAGAGTCGCGGCAGCAGGCTCCTTCGCAGCCAGCGCCGGCCGCGTTCGTCCGGCAAGACCAGTTGCACCAGTTCAGTCCGCAGCTCCGCGGTCCAGTTAGCCACCGACGCCGCGGGAGCTTCGGCCCCGTCTCCAGTGAGGATCGATTGAGCGAGTTGATCAACGTCGGATGACACGCGACAATACCTCCTCCTCGATTCTACCGAAGGAAGAGAATAGTTGAGATGCATCGATTCGGCGAAAAGCCTTGATTTCACACGCAAAAAGGTATATAGAAGCGGTAACATGCACCCCTTGACACTGGGTGTGTGAACTCCGGCCGGTTGGCAGCCGCGACAGGCGCGGCTCAGATCGCGCGACGCCGGGGCAGCGTTCAATCCTTAGGTGCATCTGCGTGGAGGACAACGATGCGGGGAGACCGCGGGCGGCAGCGAGACACCGACGTTTACGTCGAACCCGAGCCGCGAATTTCTCGCCGAAAGGCAGAGTCTGCTCCAACGAGTGTGAACGGGGTTCGGAGCGAGTGGGAACCAACCGTTTGCCCTGAGTGCGGCACCGAACACCCAGACACCGCCAACGTCCGGGTGCGCCGAACCGGACAGGACTACGAGGCCCGATGTCTCGCCTGCGGCACGGTCGCGGCGCGCTACATCGGCGGGATCTGGAGCTCCTGATCCTCCAGTAGACTCCGCCACTGAGATTCCCACCCAAGCGCAACGCGTGGCGTCAACGAACTCGTCCGCCGCCGGGGTACCGGTCGCGCCTCAGAATACCTCACCGCGAGCGAGGGTTTCTGAGGCCAGCGGGCGGCTCAGTCTCTCTTCGCCGCTTGACTCTCTTCAGCTACACGTTGTCCAAATGGGGCCGGAATACGGAGTGAGATGAGACGCTCTCGGCGCCGCTCGGCGTCCAGGTTTCTCGCGCGTGCGTGCAAAACGGCCGAGAGCGAGAGCATACCCAGGAGCCTTGGAGGCGTCTCACGGCTCACCACCGGAAATCGCGTCAACCCCGTTTCGGCCATCCGATGCACCACGACCCGCAGCGGCTCGTCGGGGTAGGCCGTTGTCGGGTCGTCGATTCGTTGCAGAACCGTCGCCGGTGAACCGCTCGAAGATCCGTTGGCGGTTAAAGCATGGAGTTGTGCCGCCGTGACGACTCCGACGAGATGCTCATCACTATCCACGATCGGGTACAGCCCTTGCGCCAGTCGTTCGTCCTTCTTGACGCGCTCACGCACATCGGACGGACTCATTCCCTCGGTCAGAACGATGATGTTGGTGGACATGACCTCTCGCGCGAAGAGAATCTCGAGCGGGTCGACCGAATACTCGCGGCTCAGATGATAACCGCGACGACTGATGCGCTCGGTGAGAATCGACCGACGCAGCGTCAGAATCAGCACCGTGTGTCCAATCATCACCGCGATCAAGAGTGGCAGCAGGATATTCGGGTCGTGTGTGACTTCGAGCATGAAGACGATGGCCGCGAAGGGAGAGCCAAGCGCCGCGCCGAACACCGCTCCCATGCTGATGGCCGGCCAGAATCCATTGGCTACGTGTGGCAGGAACATGGCCTCCACGCCACCGAGCGCGCCACCCATCATCATCAACGGGGCCAGCGTGCCGCCCGACGTTCCCGAACTGAGCGACACTGTCCAGATGATCGACTTCACGATCAACACGCCGAAAATCACCGAACTGGTGACGTCGCCTTTGACCAGGCTGCCAATCGTGGAATAGCCGACGCCGAGGGCTTGCGGAAAGATCAACCCACCGACACCCACGACTATGCCGCCGAGGGCGGGCCACCACATCCAGTGGATCGGGAGCCGGTGAAATAGATCCTCAGTCCGGTAGACGCCTTGTGTCAGGATGACCGCGAGCACTCCGGCAAGCAGGCCGACCACCACGCAACCGAGGAGCGCTCCCACGCTGAGTGAACTTGGGACGCCAACAGTTGGGAATAATGGGCCTGTACCAATCAGGAACGGCCGCATTCCGGCAGCCGCGGCGCACGCGATCCCAACGGGAATCAGGCTACGCGGCTTCCACTCGAAGAGTAGAAGTTCCGCGGCGAGAATCACGGCCGCCACCGGCGACGCAAATGTGGCCGCCATGCCGGCGGCTGCCCCAGCCACCAGCAACGTCTTGCGCTCGGAACTCGTGAGATGGATCAACTGCGCGGTCAGCGACCCGAACGCGCCACCGGTCACGATGATCGGACCCTCGGCACCAAACGGCCCACCGGTTCCAATCGCGATCGCCGAGGCAACTGGCTTGAGAATTGCCACGCGCGGCTGGATTCGGCTGCCGTTCAGGAGGATCGCTTCGGTCGCTTCGGGGATGCCATGACCGCGGATCTTCTCGGAGCCGTATCTCGCCATGAGACCAACCACAAGACCACCGGCGACGGGAACGAGAATCGCCCACCAGCCCAGTGAGTTACCGGCAGGCGAGACCAACTTCGTGCTTACCCGGCCAAAATAGACGAGATTTGTGAAGAGCCCGATCAGGCGCAGCAAGACCAGCGCGACGACGGAGGCGAGTAAGCCTATACCGAGGGCAAGGGCGGAGATGAAGAGGACGCGCCTGTTGACGGTGTAATCACCCAGTTTCTCTGGATCATACGGTTGCGAGGCTGCAGATCGCCGATTTCTATCAAGAAGGGGGTCGTCCTGTTCACTGTCACCGATCGTCTCACGCTCCGCATCCACGATTCCTCTTCGCCCCTTACTTGCTTCAATCCCTTATCAGCGTGTCAAGTGCGCGCACCAACTCAGGGCCGATCGACCGTAGCTCACGCACGTGATGAAGAGAGAGCTCCGCGAGGAGCGTTTCTCCCTGTTCGGTGAGCTCCACGTACACCTTTCGTCGATCGACCTCGCCAGGCCGCCGCACCACGAGCCCCCGCTCCGACAGCCGGTCAACGAGTTCGACCGTGGTGTTGTGGCGGAGTTGCAGGCGAGCAGCCAGCTCCCCAATCGTCGGGTCGAGGCCGGCTGGCAGCCCTTTGACCGCCAGCAGCGCCTGATGCTGGCGTGGTTCGAGGCCAAATTCGCGAGCGGCCCGCGCGCTGAAATCGATGAAGCGTCGAATTTGATGCCGAAACTCGGCCAGCACGCGGTAATCCTCGATGGTGAGTGTTTCGCGAGGCACATCCATCGCGAAAGTATATCGTAACACGACATGTTGTTTCAGGTTCGCTGCGTGACGGCTTCGGTGTTCGCAGGATGCGTCGCACCTTGGCGGCGACGGTCGCCGCGCCTGTGCTACCATCGCGCGAGCGGAAGATCGGGTGAGACACGGGAGGATCAACCATGTCGCTGACGGAGCAACTGGCCGATTTCGTCACCACGACCGGCTTCGGCGATCTCCCGCATGAGGCCGTCGTGATGGCCCGGCGTTCGCTGCTCGATTGGGTTGGTTCGGCCATCCGCGGCGGCACCGTCGAGCCCGCTCGCATCGCGCTGGGTGTCGCCCGCCACGGCATGTCCGGCGACGCAGGAACGGTGCTCGTCACCGGCGAGCGCCTGTCGACGCTTGGGGCGGCCTTCGCCAACGGTGCGGCCTCCCACGTCATCGAACTGGACGATCTGCATCAAGGGTCCACCTTCCATCCCGCCGCTCCGATCATCCCGGCGGCGCTGGCGGTGGCCGAACGGGAAGGATCGAGCGGACAGGAACTGCTCCGCGCGATCACGCTGGGATACGACGTCGCCATTCGCATAGCGGAGGCGGTCAACCCCTCACATTACCGCTACTGGCATCCGACGGGCACCTGTGGAGTGTTTGGGGCCACCACGGCGACGGCGGTGCTAATCGGTCTCGATCGCGATCGGCTCGTCCAGGCACTTGGCAGCGCCGGTACGCAGTCCGCGGGCCTGTGGCAATTTCTGGCGGACGGCGCCATGTCGAAGTCATTGCACACCGCCCATGCGGCCCATGACGGCATCGTGTCGGCCGATCTGGCCGCTGCCGGCTTCACGGCGGCATGCGAGATCCTCGAAGGAC
Source organism: uncultured Chloroflexia bacterium (assembly GCA_963725815.1). Lineage (GTDB taxonomy): Bacteria > Chloroflexota > Chloroflexia > Thermomicrobiales > Thermomicrobiaceae > CALAGB01. The sequence goes on along the minus strand of CAVSAD010000017.1, from coordinate 241,026 downwards.
CGCGCGGATTCTTCGCCGCGACGGCCGAGCAGGCGGACCCGACGCGGATCACGGATCGACTCGGGACTCATTTCAAGATCGTCGAGAACGGCTTCAAGCGGCACGCCTGCTGCGGTCACACGCATACGGCCATCGACGCCGCGCTGAAGGTCCGCGACGACATCGACCTCGGCGCGATCCAAAAGATCGAGATCGATACCTACCGCGTCGCGCTCGACATCACCGATCGGGCCGAACCGCACACGCCTTATCAGGCGAAGTTCAGCATCCAGTACGCGGTCGCGGCCGGTCTGCTCGACGGTCGCGCCGGCCTGGAAGAGTTCACCGACGAGCATATCGGTGACCCGGCGATGCGGCGGCTTCTCTCACGCACGGTTGCTCGCGAGGACGCCGCGTTCACCGGCGGCTATCCCGCAGCCTGGGCGTCCCGCGTGCGCGTCACCGGCAACGACGGCGCAGTGCGGGAAGCGACGGTTCATCATCCGAAAGGGATGCCGGCCAACCCGATGAACGATGCTGAGGTAGCACAGAAATTCCACGAATTGGTCGATGCCGTGACCGGGTCTTCGACAGCCAACGACATCGTGGCCGCGATCGGTCGCTTGGAAAGCACCGCGGCGACGGACGACCTGATTTCCGCGATTGGCCAGCGGTCCTATTCCATCGCGATACCGGAATCGCGCTAGTGGCCGTGCAGCCTCCGCCGGCTCTGGTGATCGTCACTGGACCGCCCGCCTCGGGGAAATCGACCATCGCCCGGGAGTTGGCGGCACTGATTGAGCGGCACTTCTCAGGTGGCACCACTAACTGGGCGAACAGAGACGAAGGGTAACAAGTGGGGCGCGTTCTCGAGCACGACGCCAAGGCACTGATCGCGCGGTCCGGCATTTCGGTTCCGGTTGGCGAGGTGGCCCGCACGCCGGACGAGGCGCTCGCCGCCGCGGAACGACTCGGCGGCACGGTCGTCGTCAAAGCACTGGTGCCCGCTGGGAAACGGGGCAAAGCGGGTGCCGTGCGTTTCGTCGCATCGCCGGATGCGGCCCGAGAGGCGGCGGCATCGCTCATCGGCGGCGTTGTTGGCGGTTACCCGGTCCGTCATCTCCTCATCGAGGAACGGGTCTCAATTCGTCGTGAGCTCTACCTTTCCTTTGTCGTCGACCGCGATCGTGCCTGTACCCGGATCCTTACCAGTGCCGAGGGTGGAATCGAGATCGAAGAGATCGTGCGCGAGCGACCCGGCACGCTGACTTCGATCGACGTGCTCCCCTCGGAGGGACTCCACGAATTTCAAGCACGGCAACTCTGGCGACGTGCCGGCGTTTCCGGCCCGCTCCTGCCGCGCGTCGGCACGCTCACCCACCGGGTCTTCGACGCGTTCCTTCAACTGGATGCGTACCTCCTGGAGATCAACCCGCTGGCCGAGACGAGCGACGGAGAACTGGTCGCGGTCGGCACGGTCCTGGCCGTCGACGATTCAGCCCTCTTCCGTCATCCGGATTTACGGGACAAGGTCCAGGCCGGAAGCGAGAAAGTGTGGCGACCACTGACCGAGCGAGAAGAGCAGGTCAACGCGCTCAACGCCGCTGAACCCTACCGGGGGTCAGCCCGCTACCTGGAACTCGAGGGCGGGGACATCGGCTTCCTCTGCGGAGGCGGCGGGGCCAGCCTCGTGCTCTTCGACAGCCTGGTCGCGCAGCGGCGGTCAACCGGCCAACTATGCCGAATTCGGCGGCAACCCGACCGAAACCAAAGTCGCCGGCCTGGCGCGAGTCGTGTTGAGCAAACCCGGAGTCCGTGGACTGTTCGTCGCCCACAACATCTCCAACAACACCCAGATCGACGTCGTGGCGCGGGGCGTCGTGCAGGCGCTGGGCGACCGCGGGCTGTCGGCTCCCGACTTTCCGGTCGTGGCGCGGGAGATCGGCGTGAACGACGTCGAAGGGCGAAGAGTCTTCGAAGCGGCCGGCATCCACTACGTCGGCGAAGAGAGCACCCTCAGCGACGCCGCCCGCGTCATGGTCCGGATCATGAAACAGCGCTACGAAGGGTTGAACCAGTGAGCGTTCTCATCGACGCACAGACACGTCTTGTCGTGCAAGGCATCACCGGGCGCGAAGCGCGGATGGTGACCGAGCACATGACGGGCTACGGTACCAACGTCGTCGCGGGCGTCACGCCCGGCCGCGGTGGAGATGAGGTGTCGGGTGTGCCGGTGTATGACACGCTCGAGGAGGCGGTCGATCGCCACTCGCCGAACGCGACCCTCATCTCGGTACCGCCGGCCGCGGTACTCGATGCCTGTCTCGAGGCGCTGAGCCAGCGCTTGCGATTACTGGTGATCGCGACAGAGGGTGTGCCGCAGCATGATGCACTGCTCATCCTGGAGAAAGCCACGGGTGTCGCCGCGCGTGTCGTCGGCCCCAACTCGGTCGGCGTGATCAACCCGGTTGCGCGAACGAAGATCGGCGCGATTGGCGGCGACAACCCGGAGCGCGCCTTCCCCTCGGGACGAATCGGCATCATTTCCCGCAGCGGTGGCATGACCTCCGAAATCGGACTGATGACGCGCCGTGTCGGCCTTGGCGTCAGCACGGCCGTGAGCGTGGGGGGCGACGCGCTGATCGGCACGCCGCCGGCCGCGTTGCTCCCCTTGTTCGAGCGTGACAGTGAGACCGACGGAGTTGTGCTCTTCGGTGAGCCTGGCACCCAATTCGAGGAAGACGTGGCGCGCGCCGTCCGCGAGCGACGCTACACCAAGCCACTGATCGCCATGGTCGCCGGCCGCTTCACCGAGAACCTGCCCGAAGGGACGGCGTTCGGACACGCCGCGGCCATCATCGAGGGCGGCGCGGGACGGCCATCCAGCAAGATCGAACTGCTGCGTGAGGTTGGCGTCCTCGTCGCCGACGACATGGAGGACCTGCTGCAGTACCTCAGCATGGTCTTCAAGAACGAGCCGTACCTGGGCCCCAGCCAGCACGGCTTCAACGCCAACTGAGCCTCCCAAATATGCCGTGGAACACCGATCCGGGCGCCGGTTCGTGCGTCCGGCGCCCGCAACGGGGGCTGCATTGGGACGTGTGCCATGGCGGCGGCAGTCGGTTGTCCCGACGTCTCCAGCGCTCAGACCGTGCGCTCACCCGACCGGTCGGTCTTGCCCAATCACGTAGCGCATGATTGGCCTCGTCTCCGAGCGGCGCGCCACCTCAACGAATCCGGCATGTTGGAATGATGCAGCGAGCCCCGTAAAGGCAAAAACCGGCGGCATGTCGGGCGTACGCGGCTCGACCGGATACCCTTCCACGATCCGCGCGTCATGCTGCGCCGCGAACTCGATCGCGGCGCGAAGCAAACGCGTCGTCACTCCCTTGCGGCGAAAATCGCGCCGCACGAAGAAGCAGACAACCGACCAGACCGACTGCTCGTCGACCCGCTTCAGAATGCGAGAGCGCTCCAGCGTCGGGAACTCGTCGCGAGGGGCAACGGCGCACCAGGCGACTGCTTCATCGCCAGCGTAGGCCAGCAGGCCGGTCACGCTGCCCGCAGCCACGATTTCGCGAAACGCGTCGCGATTCGCTTCGCCTTTACTTCGCTCGTATTCCGCGCGCGTCAGGCGCCATGTCATGCACCAGCAGCCGCCACACGCACCGCGGGCGCCGAAGAGCCTCTCGAGGTCGGTCCAACGATCGAGCGTCAGCGGGTGAATGGCCAGCGAATCAGACGCCAGGAAATTCTGAGCTTCCACCAAGCTACTCCCAACACTCCCGGTTCGGCATCCAGCTCTCGCGCGGTTTCACGCTAAGCGCGGTGGAGTATCGAATGAGCGGCTACTCTTCGGGTCGATAGGGAGCTTCAGCGCCAAGAGCACCCACATACTCCGGCAGATCGGTGTGGCCGAGCAACTGGCGAACGGACTGGGACTCGCCGATGTGATACCAGTAGTGGTAGATGACGCGCTGCAACAGCGTTCCCGCGCTCTCGCCAACCGGGGAGCCGTTGCTGACAAAGTGCTGCCGCAGGGTTTCGCCGGTCATGGATTCGAGGTATAGGTCGGCCTCGTTCGTGATCCTCCGCCAGTCCTCCAGCATATCGGCGAGCGCTGGCGTCGTAGCCGGTCTGCCGTACGCCGTGAGTTCGTAGACGCGCGGCGCGATGACCTTGCCCTGCGCCAGATCGAGCCAGTAGCGCTGCTCCTGCCCGGCCAGATGACCGATCATCCAGCTGATGCAGTTCATCGGCAGGAAGCGCCGGCGCGCTTCGGCATCGGTGACCCCAACCAGACCCCGCTGCAGCTCGCTTCGGGCAAACCGGAGTTGCAATACCAGTGGATGCGTCACGTTTCGTCCCTTCGTCTCAATTTGGCGTTCGCGCGAGTGACGACAGCCCGAGGCCTTCTTCGAACTATTCGCCGAACTCCTCGCGGAGGTCGAGCGCCCCGGGCAACTACTCGGTGGAGACCGAAACCTGGGCGCCCGTCTCGGCTTCCAGCGTCGCCGTTCCACCATCGCCGCTTGCGCGCAAGTCTCGAACCTGATAGCCACTAATCCCCGGAAAGCCGGTGAGTAATCCGGTCAGGCTGATCATCATTCGTACGCCGAGCAACGGTAGCAGGAAGCCCGCAAGGGCGCCACCGGCCGGTCCCGTCCCCTGCATCAGCATTCTGAGAAGCGCGAAAGTGCGCCCGCGCAGCCGCGCGGGGATGATCGCCATCCGCAGCGTCTGGGCCCAGATCGTCAACGGCGCGCTGAAGAAGCCATGCAACACCACGCCAATCAAGGCAAATGCCAGGTTGCCCAGCACCAATGGAATCAGTGCCACACCCGCCGAGAACTGAAACAGGCAGATCAACGCTCCGAGTGAAAGCGGGAACCGGACGCTGCCCGCCAGCAGCGAACTGATCAGCTCGCCAACGGCCAGACCACACAGCAATAATCCATAAACCTCCGCGCCCCGGCCCAGCGTCCGGCTCGAATAGATCGGCAGCCAGACGAAGAGAAACCCCTGCCCGATGTTGTAGGTCATGAACATCAATGTCGTCGACAGCAAGATGTTGTTGGAAAGGAGCAGACTGAAGGCGTCTCTCAGGCGATACGGAGAGGCCACCGAATCAGCGACCGCTGCGTCGTCGACGTTCAGCCGCACGCGCGCCAGCGCGATCGCAAACAGCGCGTACGACGCCGCGTCGATGACGAGCACGTTCGGCGCGCCGATGACTGGGATCAGGATCCCTGCCAGCAGTGGACCGACGATTCCACCGACGGTGAAGCCGAGCATCTCCAAAGCATTCACGGTGACGAGTTGTTCTCGGGAGACCAGGGACGGCAAGAGTGATGGCCCACCGGCGAGAGAGATCATCATGAGCAGTCCGTAGATGACGGCAACCGCGTAGACGTGCCAGAGCTGGAGCATACCGAGTGCGTACATTAGCGGAACGAACGCGACCGCGCTTCCGCGGATCAGGTTGTCCGCGATCATCACGTGCCGCCGGTCAAAGCGATCGAGCAACGATCCAGCGACCAAACCGCCGACCAGGATCGGACCGATGTAGCAAACGGAGAGGAGACCCAGCGCTTTCGCCGAGCCGGTCTGCTGATAGACAAACCAGATCAACGCCACCCGCGTCATCGAGTCGCCGATTGCCGACAGTGCGAAACCGGACCAGAAGACGCGGAACGACGCGTTGCGGAAGACGTCCCGGTAGCGTCGAACGAGGTCGCCTGTCATATTTACTCCCCAGTAAATGGCATGGACGTCAGTTCCTGGCTTGAATGTAGAGCAGAAGATTGACATCAGTATGTCAGGTTTTCCAGGCAAGAAAGACGCGAATGGCGAGGCGATGAAGCGAAACGACCGGCTTTTCGGCATCCTCCTGCGACTGCGCGGCGGGCATGTCGTGACGGCGAACGACCTCGCGACGCGCTTCGAGGTCTCGCCGCGCACGATCTATCGCGACGTCGAAACGCTGAGTGGGCTCGGAGTGCCCATCTACGCTGAACGCGGCCGGGTCGGGGGTTTCAAGCTCCTGGACGGCTACTTCCTGCCGGCATTGGCCTTCTCTTCCGAGGAAGCGATCTCGCTCACGCTCGGCATCACCATGCTCCGCGGTCTGCGCGTGAGACCCTACGCCGCGGCCCTCGACAACGCGGAACGGAAACTCCTGGCGGCGATGCCGACACACCTCTCGACCATGCTGTCGGACGCGACCCGCTTCATCGGGTTCGAGCCCGCCCCAGAAAGTGCCTTTCAATCCGACGCTGCCGTGTCCGATCTACACGATCCGCCCAGCGAGTCGGAACGCGGCGCGATCGACCTGTTTCTTGAGTCGATTCTCGACGGCACCCAGGTTCGCATGGACTACCGTTCACCGTATCGAGCAGAGGCGAGCGAGGTCACGGTCGCTCCTCGCGCATTGTTCTGCGACCGGCAGCGATGGTATCTGGTTGGCGAACGCGTGGACAAGGGCGCCGCACGGCTCTGGAGAGCCGATCGGATCGTGCGCATCGACCGGACACACGAGCGGGTCGACACCACGCGGCAATTTGACGTGAAACCCATGCTCGGTCGTGCCTGGTTGGGGTCCGCCATGCGCGAATGGTCGCGAGAAGCTCCGGTTCGGATTCGGCTGAGCTCCGAGATGGCCGAACGGCTTCGTCACGATTGGTATTACAGCCACGCCATCTTTGAAACTGCCGACGACGAGTCCATCGTCATGACGTTCGGCGAGAATCGGCGCGAGCACGTGTTCGAGCTTCTGCGCTGGCTGGGCCGCGGCGCGGAGTTACTCGAACCGGTCGAATGGAGGCGTACGTTCCAGGATGAGATGCTGGCAATCGCTGCCGTGTACTTGCCCGTCCATGGCGAATCGTCGTGAACGGCGCAGGCCGCCCCGGCGCGAAGCACTCGCCGGGGCGTGAACGAGATCGATTGATCAATCTGGCCCACAGGGTGTCGTCTGGGGACGGGCAGCGCAATCCATCCCCAGCGATTCTGTTGGTCGATTATTCCGGCTCGCCGAGATGATCCTTGAACCAGGCAAGCATGCGAGTCAGGACATCCTCACGGTGCGCCGGATTGCCGGCCCGCCGGAAGGAGTGGGATCCGCCTGGATAGCGCGCGAACTCGACCTCGCAACCCGCTTTCTTGAGGGCGACGAACATCTGCTCGCCCTGCCCGATCGGGCAGCGATCGTCCGCTTCGCCATGCACGATCAGCGTCGGCGTGGTCGCCCGGTGGGCGAAGGTGGATGGTGAGTGCGCCGCGTACCATTCCTTGGATGCATATGGCGCGCCGCCCCACTGCTGCTCGCCGAAGGTATGACTGATATCGCTGGTGCCGTACATCGATTCCAGATCGAAGCATGGCGCTCCGCAGACGCACGCCTGGAAGCGATCGGTCTGGCCGATGATCCAGGAGGTCATGTAGCCACCGTAGCTGTAGCCGGAAACTCCAGTCCGCTTCGGATCGACGTAGGGAAGCTCGACAACCTTGTCCATGACGGCCATCAGGTCCTTGAAGTCCTCGCCTCCCCAATCCTCGGTGACCCGCATGGTGAAGTCGCGCCCGTAGGAGCTCGAACCGCGCGGATTCGAGTAGACCAGCACGAAGTCGTTGGTTGAGAGCAACTGATGCACCGGATCGAAGCCGTAACCGTAGTGCCCGTTTGGTCCACCGTGAATCTCGAGGATCGCCGGGTAACGTTTGTTCGGGTCGAACCCGACCGGCTTCAGCAACCAGGCCTCGATCGTCAGACCATTTCGCTGGACGTCGAAACGCTCCCAACTCGCGGCGGGAGATTCGGCCAGCACCGGAGCACTGTAGCTGGTGATGATTCGGGCGGTATTGTCCTGCGTGTCGAAGACCGAGATCTCGCCGGTAGCCTCCAGGCTGGCATATCCCTGCACGATGTAACGATGAGCGTCGTCCGTGCTGAAGCCGGAGAGCGCGGCCTGCCACTGGTGGACTGGTTCGACCGACCCCGATCCGGCGTCGATCACGTTCAGTCCGCTGGCACCGCCGCGCATGGCGTGAAACAGCACCTGCCGGTCGTCCAGCCAGATCGGCTGGGAAGGCGACGACATGCCCGCCGCCCCACCCACCGGGAGAGACTGCAGATCGTCGGTCAGGCGGCGCACGTCACCACTGGCGACGTCGTATACGAAAAAATCGAGTTGGTGGGTCTGTGCCGTATCGCCGGCGAAGATGATGCGGTCACCGCTCGGAGACCAGGACCAGGCGCCAACGACGCCCGAGTCCGGGCCGACCATCTTCGTTGCGCCGGAGTCGACCTGGACCAGGCCGAGCTGCGAGCACATGCCGTTTCTGTTCGGAATCTGGACTGAGATCGTCTTGCTGTCGGGTGACCACTGCGGGAAGTAGTGATCGACGGCGTCGCTGGTGATGCGGCGACGCTCTCCGGATGCCACGTCGACCACGAAGACGTGGACCCGTGCGTCGTTCAGATAGCCACGCCCATCCTGCTTGTAATCGATGCGGCGGGTCACGCGCACCCTGGCCGGAGCGTCTTTGACCGGCTCCGATTCGTCGGGATTCTCAGGATCGAAGACGGTCGAATAGGCAATTGACGATCCATCCGGCGACCAGGCCAGATCGTGAAGCGCCTGACCATGACGCGTGATCTCGCGCGCGTCGCCCGGCTGATCGGCGTCCAGAACGAAGATGCCGCCTTTACCGGCACGATCGGAGACGAAGGCGATGCGCGAGCCATCAGGCGACCAGCGGGCGCCGCTGTTACGCTCGCCGGTCCAGGTTAGACAACGGGCATTGCCGCCGTCGACATCGCAGGCCCAGATATCACTCTTGACCTTCTTGGTCTCCGGGTCGACTTTGGCGAGCGTGTAGACGATCCGATCTCCAGCCGGGGAGATCTGCGGATCGCCTGCCGAGGTGAAACCGTATACCAGCGTTTTCGGACTCAGTGGGTTTGTCATCTGTCCCTCTCTGAACGTCTACCGTCTTCCGCGTGCAATAGTCCGATCTTCAACACATGCCCCAGTCCTGTCAACGCCCTCCACACAATCGCATCCTCCGGTCTGCTCAGCGATGCCGGCTCAGAGCACCGGCTATTGGTCTGGCCCGTCCGGCGCAACCGCTCCAACCGTACGTCCCAGGCGGATGACGCCTCAATGATGGCCGGTCAATGCACGGCACAGGCGACAGTAGACCGACTCGCGCGTGAGATCGACCAGACGGTCGAACTCGTCGCGCGGCGGTTGGTCCTTCCAGGCGAGGTATTTCCGGTACGCCTCGTCGTCATGGGCGAGCTCTAGCAGGTGGCTGGCAAGCGCACGCGGCCCGTCGAAATCGGTCGCGTCGATATAGCAATGATCGCCGGGCGCGAAGTCAGCTATGTTGGGAGCACCAAGATAGACCGGCACCGAACCGGCGATCAGCGGGTCGAAGAACTTCTCGGTGACGTAATCGCGCGAGATGGAGTTCTCGTAGGCCAGCGTAAACCGGTAGCCTGCGATCGTCTCCAGTTTGGTCCGCCGGCCGCGATCGTCAGGCAACGTCCGATTCTGCAGGCAGCGTCCATAGGAGTCGATAGGCATGTGGCGCATCATCTCGCGCACGTAATCTGTGCGCCCGCTTCGATCGTCCAGATTGGACGCGATGTAGACGGCAGCTGCGTCGGCCGTCTTCGGCTGGGCAGGCTTGAACAGGTCGACGACAACTTGAGGATCAAGATAGATGGCGGGGAAGTCGGAATCGAGCCGGTAGGTCATGGTGTAGTCGAACCAGGCCATGAATTTCGCGTGCAGCAACTGGGGATAGTTGACGTCACTCTCCATCGACAAGGCGACCCAGCGCTGACCGCGCCGTTTGCGCAACCTCAATGGGCGCGGAAGGGACGGGATGTGGAAGATGACGGCGTCAGCTTTGTCGAAGCGGGCACGATCGAACGTCAGTTCGCAGCGGCCGGAACAGATGGCTCCTTCCTCCGGCACAGAGATCCAATCCGGGTTGAAGAAGAGGATCAGCTTCGATTCAGCTCCATCTTCACGGTGATGATCCGAGTCGCCGACGCCGGGCCATCGTCCCGGCCAGAGTGAGCGAATACGCATGGAACTCCACTCACGCGCTCGATCCGCGATTGACACACGCGGATCAGAAGGCAGGTGCGCTACGGCCAGGGACCGTGAATCACCAGCACGACGGCGTCGAACAGGGAGATAGCGTTGTCTGACACCTGAGTGCTGAATGTCAACTCACGGAGCCAGCGTCGACGCCAGCCGGTCCGAGCTTACGATTCCAGGATGTGTGCCCCGCAGCATCAAAGCCGCTGCGCGCTCCGCCGTGGCGGCTCCGATCCCCATACCCTCGCCTGAAAAGCCGACGGCGAAGTAGACGTCCGGCAGGTCCGGCAACCGGCCAACCAGCGGCAGATGATCGGGAGTGAACCCCAGGATGCCGCTCCAGCGTCGTTCGACCTGCACGCCGGAAAGCTCCGGGAAGTGTCGCGCGATGAAGCGCTCCAGCTCAGCCTGGAGCGCGGTCGACGTCTCCACGTCGTTGTAGCCGACCTCCTCATCCAGGAAGCGGTTGCGTTGCCCGCCAACCAGGAAGCGCCCGTCGGGCAGTTGACGGAAGTATTGATAGCCCCACTCCGCGCTGACCGGCACGTCGAGAAAGCGTGGCACGGGCGCGGTCGCCAGCATCTGGGCGCGCTTGGGCGCGACAATGTCCTTGAAGTACGGGTGAATCGCCGGTGAATAGGCGTTGGTGCAGAGACAGACCTGCGCCGCTCGTACCGTGGCCCGCTGCCCATGTACGAGAACGCCGTCGGCGACCGGCTCCAGTCTCCAGACGGCACAGTTTGGTATGACCTTCGCGCCGCTGTTTGACATGATCTGGGTCACGAGCCAGTAGGGCTGCGTGGCGATATCGCCCGCCTCATAGGCCGCCCCGAAGAATCCGTGACCGGTCGGATCGCGATCGAACAGTTCGACCTGGTAGCCATCGTTCCGCAGCGCGGTCGCCGCCGCGACGAGCTCCTGTTGCTCCGCCTCGTTGATCGAGACGATCATGCTGCCATTCTGCTCATACCAGACGCCGTAGTCGTCGAGAAATTGCTTTATGATCGTACGGTTACGGCCACAAAGCTCACGAACTTCGCGGGCACCTGCCGAGCCGAGCGCTTCGACCTGCCGGTGATAGGTCGGCTCGAGCAACGTGGCGACAAAGCCGGCGTTGCGTCCAGAGGCACCCAGCGCGACGTCGCGCGCCTCCAGCACGATCACGGATTTGCCGGCCCGCGTCAGCAGGGTCGCCAGCGTGCTGCCGACCACGCCAGCGCCAACCACACAGACGTCTGCCTCGTGACGCGGGTGCGACCAGTACGTCCAGGACGCGGTGTCTTGCCAGATCGAAACCGTGCTCATCGTCACGACCGCCTTAATCGCTGCTCGCAATTCGCTCCGTCAAAGATAGCGCGTCACTACCCACACGCGGGACTCCATCGGTGGCTACCGGCTCCCGCTGATCGTCGTTCGCCCCATGTCCTTCTCGCGATCGCGCGGCAAAGACTGACGGCAAGAGCCCGCTAATCCAGAATCAAGCGTGCACGCTGGAACTTGGCGGAGTCGATGGCCAGCACGGCGATGTCCAACAGCACGAGCACGCCGATCAGTCCCAACGCGGCTGTGGTCAATCCCACTGAGTCGAGCCAGTGGACGAACTGCGCTCTGGTAGACGGCGCGATCACCCTCACCCCAAAGATGACCAGGAACGTCAGCGCCACCCAGCCGATCGTGAGCGTCTGCTGCGCCTGTCGAACGGTTGACGCCCGCAGCGAAACCAGCACGCCAATACCCGTCCCGAGGATCGAAACGAGCAGCGTCAATGCGACCGCCTCGGCCGCGCGGCCGGTCGGATAGAGGAGAATCCGGCCGCCGCCGAGCTTGACGTTGACCACGATCAGTCCGGTGATCAAGCTGACGATGGTCAATCCCCAGCCGTAGAGCACGACGGTGCCGATCTTGCCGATGAGGATCGCCCGATCGGACAGGCGGCTGGCAAGGAGCGTTTCGAGCGTGTGCCGCTCCCGCTCCCCAGCGAACGTATCGGCCACGATGCTCAACACCAGGAAGACTGAAATGACCAACCCGAACCCGACCGTCTGGTAGGAGTCGATCCAGCGGCGACCGGCTTGGAGCGGGACGAAGATGCCGTCGATGACCAGCAGAACAAGCGGCGCGAGCTTGCCGCGCCCGCCTCCCTGAATGAGTTCGCGTGCTTCCTTCCAGATGACCGCACGAACGTCGTTGATCACGCTTCACGCTCCATCAAGGCCAGGAAGGCAGCCTCGAGGCTCGCCGTTCCCTTGCGGATCTCTTCAACGTCACATCCAGATTCGACCAGCAGGCGCACCAGCGGCGCGACCGGTCCGTCTCGTGCAGCGAGATGGTCAGATTACCATCGCGCGCTTCGGCGCTGGCGACCTCGTGTCGAAGCCGCAGCGTGTCCACCACGTCCGCGTCGAAGCCGGACCCAGTCACCTCAACCTGTTGTCCTCCCGCGTGCGGGACGGAGCGCGGCCGGACTGTCAACCGCGAGCAAGCCGGCCCTGCCGGATCACTCCCGACCAGATTGCAGAGCGATTCCGCCTCCGGCAAGTTGTGTGTCGTGAGGAAAACCGTCACCCCTTCGTGCGCCGCCAGCGTGCTCAAATCCTGGCGGAACGCAGCCGACGCGATTGGATCGAGCCCTGCCGTCGGCTCGTCGAGGAAGATCAGCGAGGGCCGGTGCAGCATGGTGCGCGCGACGGCGAGCTTCTGCTTCATGCCGCGACTCCAGTTTCCGACCTGGTCGGTCCGGCGCTCCCACAGCCCGAGGTGCGTCAACAGTTCGTCGATGCGTGTCTTTCGGGTTTCGGTGGGAATGTTCCAGGCGCGCCCGTAAAACTGAAGGTTATCCTCGGCAGTCAGACGCTCGTAAAGTCCGGTGTGTTCGAGTAGGGAACCGGTTCGCTCGCGAATCTCGCCAGCCTGAGAGCGGCTGTCGAAACCCAGGACGCTCGCCCGACCCCCGTCGGGTTCGAGTAGACCGAGGAGTAGCCGGATCGTGGTCGTCTTGCCCGAACCGTTAGGCCCTAGAAACCCAAAGATAGTGCCAGCCGGAACGTCAAGCGACACGTCATCAACGGCGCGCACCGAACCAAACGATCGGGAAAGTCCGTCGGTACGGATGGCGTATTCGGTCATTGGTCAGTCTTTCAGATGCCGGAATCCACCTGGCGTTTGACTGAACGTCAATCACGCCATGGCTCTCTCCGGCGCCGGTCCTGTCGAGAGCAAACATGAAAATGATAGCAGCGGGGACCATCGGCACCAATGTGAATCGTGGTCACCTCGCTGCCTGCATGGTCACGCTCACTCTCGGTGTCTCGAGGACCGAGAAGCAGGCTTCAGTGCTCGATCTATTGCGCCTCGTAGCGCCCTGTCCGCTCGGCCAGCCGAATTCGGTACACGACCGCCTGGTGGTTGCCGGACTTTACCGCGTGACCGGATTCGTTCTCGGCCGGGTGAGATACCGACAATGTCTCGCTGGTCGCGCCCATGAACGGCAGAAACCGCTCCATCAACAACTCCATGGCGCGCGACGCCTCTTCACCAACCAGTTCTTCGAAGGTGCCGTCGACGATGACGCTCTGCCAGTTGGCCATATTGTCGATGTGTTCCACCTCGAAACAGACCTGCGGGTTTTGACGCATCATCTGGACCTTCCGTCCTTCGCCTGAGTGCGCATAGACGAAGCCTCCGTCGTAGGCGTAGGTCACCGGGACGACGTAAACCTTTCCGCCCGAATAGCACCCGATGCGACCGATCATCTCCGAGCGCAGCAGCCGTTCGATTTGTTCGTTCGTCATCTCACCGAGCATAGTTTGTATCCTTCCATCCACCCACGTGCTGTATGCCGGAAAACCTCGCGTGGCGGGAGCCGTCGCCGCGATGCATGCCAGACATAGGCGACGCTACCGCTGTGCCCTGTCGCCGCGGGCGACGACAAACGCCCAGCCGAACCGGTGACAATGAGGACAGCGGAGATACTTGCGACCGCCACGTTTTCCGATTCCTTGCGGACTGATCAGGTTCAACCACCAGGGAATCTCGAAGGTTGAGTCACAATCCGGAAACGGGCAACGATAATCGAAGCTCTCTGTATGCCAGTGGACTAAGTAGGTCAACCCGCCCAGGACCAGCGCGATCCAGACCAGGATCCCGATTGGGTTGGCGAGCGGAATGAGCACGATTGCGCCGATGATGACCGTGGTGAGAAAGATGGCCAGCCGCAAGGTTGCGCCCTGCCATCCGATCCACGGATCTGTCTGATGCCTCACCGGTGAACTCCTATTTCGTCCATCAATCCAGCAGGACTTCGCCGTCAAATGTAGCGGTCTCGGCGTCACGGAGTGATAACGAACCCGCCCACCGCGTAACATAACCGTGTCAACTGTCGCGGGAGGTGTGTGCGATCATCGTTGGAGACTTGGTGGAGGTTGCGATGAGCATCTGGGAAAGCGGGGCCGCGTATGAACCGTACGTCGGACGCTGGAGCAGGCTCGTTGCCAACGAGTTCCTGTCGTGGCTGGCCGTGCCGTCGCAGAGTCGCTGGTTCGACGTGGGCTGTGGCACAGGCGCGTTGAGCGCCACCATCCTTTCCGTTGCGCGGCCCACGACCCTGACCGCGGTCGACGCCTCAAAAGAGTACGCAGTCTACGCGCGGGAGCAGATCCGCGATGGCCGCGCGAAGTTCCGCCAGGCAGACGCGCAGGCGCTTCCTTTCCTGGACGGCAGTTTCGACGCGACGGTCTCGGGGCTGGTGCTGAACTTCTTGCCGGATCCAAGACGCGCGTTGGTCGAGATGGCCAGGGTGACGCGCCCCGGCGGCGTGGTAGCGGTATATGTCTGGGATTACGCAGGCGAGATGCAGTTGATGCGCCATTTCTGGGACGCCGCCGTAGCGCTCGATCCTGCGGCGCTAGAACTGGACGAGGGCCGGCGCTTCCCGATCTGCCGGCCTGAGGAACTGCAACGGCTCTTCGTCGAGGCGGCGATGACCGACATCGAGGTGCGGCCGATCGACATCCCAACCGTCTTCCACGACTTCGACGATTTCTGGTCACCGTTCCTCGGCGCGCAAGGTCCGGCGCCCAGCTATGCGATGTCGCTGAGCGAGGAGCAACGCGGGACGCTCCGAGCGCGTATCCGAGCAGGCCTGCCGATTTCCGAGGACGGCTCGATTCGGCTCATCGCCCGAGCATGGGCGGTTCGCGGGCGTGCAGCATAGCCGTCACCCGATATACTGACCGGCGCTTGGGAGTCCGTGTCCCGCTCTAGCCCGACGAAAGGCCACGACATGCGCGAGATTCACGTCAGCGAAATAACCGAGGCGGTGCGGCAACTCTGCCTCGAAGCCAACTACGTCATGGGGGACGACGTGCGCCAGGCGCTGTCGATCGCCCAGACGCGCGAGGTGTCGCCGCTCGGGCGCGAGGTGCTGGGCCAGATCCTGGAGAACATGGCGATCGCCGAGCAGGATCGCGTGCCGATGTGCCAGGACACTGGCACGGTCGTCGTCTACAGCGCGGTCGGCCAGGACGTCCACATCGTCGGCGGGGCGTTTGAGGACGCCATCAACCGGGGCGTTCACGATGCCTACGACGTCGGCTACCTGCGCAAGTCGATGGTCAGCCGGCCGTTCACCGCACGCATGAACACGCGCGACAACACGCCAGCGATCATCCATACCCGCGTGATCCCCGGTGAAAAGATCCGCCTGGCGGTGCTGGCCAAGGGCGGCGGCGCGGAGAACATGAGCCGCCTGGCGATGCTGACCCCGGCTCAAGGGCGCGAAGGGATCAAGCAGTTCGTGCTCGAGACGGTAAAGATCGCCGGTCCAAACGCCTGTCCGCCGGTGATCGTGGGACTCGGCATCGGCGGCACGTTCGAATCGGTCGCGATTCACGCCAAGCACGCCCTACTGCGGGATATTGGGACTCCGAACTCGGACCAGGAAGCAGCCGAACTGGAGCAGGAGCTCCTCACCGAGATCAACAAGCTGGGAATCGGACCGCACGGCTTCGGCGGGCGCATCACGGCGCTGGCGGTACACGTCGAGTCCTTTCCCTGCCACATCGCCAGCCTGCCGGTCGCGGTGAATCTGCAGTGCGGCCCGGCGGCCCGGCATCGGGTCATCGACTTGTAGAAAAGCGGAGTACCGCGTGGAACCAAAACGAATCAACGTGCCGCTCGATCAGGCGACGATCGATGGTCTTCACGCTGGCGATCATGTGCTGATCAGCGGAACGTTGCTGACAGCGCGCGACGCCGCGCACAAGCGTCTGGTGGAAGCGCTTCAGCGGGGAGAACCGCTACCGATCGACCTGACTGGTCAGGTCGTCTACTACGTCGGGCCGGCGCCCGCCAAACCCGGCCAGCCGATCGGCTCGGCCGGTCCGACGACCAGTGGGCGGCTCGACTCCTTCACGCCTGCGCTGCTCGAGGCGGGGATGCGCGGGATGATCGGTAAAGGCTATCGCAGCCAGGAAACACGCGACGCCATCGCCCGTTATGGCGCGGTTTACTTTGCCGCTCTGGGCGGCACCGGGGCGCTGCTCGCCCGGCGTATCACCTCGGCGGAAGTCATCGCCTACGAAGACCTTGGAACCGAAGCCATCCACCGCCTGACCGTCGTCGACTTCCCCGCCATCGTGGTGAACGATCGCTACGGCGGTGATGCCTATCAGAACGCGTTGCGGCAATATGCTCAGTAGGGGCGACATTTATGGCGCCCAGGGACTCAGCGGGCGCGATCAATCGCGCCCCTACCGGGGTAATCCTTGCGGGGCAACGATTGTGGCGCCCAGGGACTCAGCGGGCGCGATCAATCGCGCCCCTACCGGGGCAATCCTTCGAGGCACGATTGTGGCGCCCAGGGCTCGGCGGGCGCGATCAATCGCGCCCCTACCGGACGACAATTGTGGGCCCAGGGCTCAGTCCGCACCCTCCGGCGCGAGCCGTGGGATCTCGGGCGCCATACCCCGTTTATAGACCATGACGGTGCGATTGAAGGTTATGACCACGGTGCCATTCTGGTTGTAGCCGGTGGTCTTGACCGTAACGATGCCGACGTTCGGCCGCGACTTCGACTCCCGCTTGCTCAGCACCTCGGACTGCGAGTAGATCGTGTCCCCCTCGAAGACTGGGTTGGGCAACCGAACCTCGTCCCAACCCAGGTTCGCCATCACGTTTTGTGAGATGTCGGTGACGCTCTGGCCGGTGACGAACGCGATGGTGAAGGTGGAGTCAACCAGCGGTTGGCCGAACTCTGTCTGAGCCGCGTAGTGGTGGTCGAAGTGAATCGGAGCCGTGTTCTGGGTCAGTAAGGTGAACCAGATGTTGTCGGTCGTCGTCACCGTCCGTCCGAGCGGATGCCGGTAGACGTCGCCCACCTCGAAATCCTCGAAGAAGCGGCCGACCCAGCCTTCCTTGAGCGTCATGTCAATCACCGTCCCTATGGGGGCGATGAACAGGCACCGCCCGTAGAACCGATCAGTTTCCGGTGCTGTTCAAGGTCAGATCGCGCCTGTATCGCGCAGAGTGGCAATCTGATCTGACCCATAGCCCAACTCACTCAGGATGGCGTCCGTGTGCTCGCCTAACGCCGGGATCGGCCCCATCGGATAGTCGAGCCCACTCATCTCAACCGGCGGTAGCAGCGCTCTGAGCGGACCGGCCGGAGAATCGATCTCTCGCCAACGGTCACGAGCTTCAAGCTGCGGATGATCGATGAACTCCCGCACCGAGTTCATGCGCGCGTTGGCGATCTGCGCCTCGTCCAGCCGCTCGACGACGTCTGCCACGGTTAGCGTCGAAAAAACCTCAGCAATCACCGCGTGGAGGTCGTCACGATGCTCCACGCGCCGCCCGTTGGATGTAAACCGGTCGTCAACGGCGACAGCCGGCCGGCCCAGCACCACCTCGCAGAATTTCACCCACTCGCGCTCGTTCTGCACCGCCAGGTTCACCGCGTTACCATCACCGGCCGTGAACGGGCCGTAGGGCGCGATCGAAGCGTGGCTGGCGCCGTAGCGTCGCGGTGGTTCACCGCCATAGGCGGTCAAATACATCGGGTGGCTCATCCACTCGCCCAATGTGTCGAACAGTGCGATCTCCAGGGCGGCTCCTTCACCGGTCCGCTCCCGCTGAAAGAGCGCCGCCAGCACGCCCGAGAAGGCGTACATCCCGCCGGAGATATCGGCTACCGATATCCCGACTTTCGCCGGTGATTCGGGCGTGCCAGTGACTGAGACGAGTCCGGTCTCGCACTGTATCAGCAGGTCGTAGGCTTTCTTGTCGCGGTACGGCCCCGTCGAGCCGTAGCCGGACATGGCGCAGGTGATCAGACGCGGATTGCCGGCCCGCACGGCCTCGGCGCCGAACCCGAGGCGCTCCACCGCGCCTGGAGCCAGATTGTGGAGAAAGACGTCGGCCCGCGTCACGAGCTGGCGCAGGATCTCCTTGGCTTCCTCCTGTTTGAGATCGAGCGTGAGCGACTCCTTGCCCCGGTTGAGCCAGACGAAATAGCTCGCCAACCCGTTGACCTTCTGATCGTAGCCGCGGGCAAAGTCACCGCTGCCGACGCGCTCGATCTTGATTACCCGCGCACCGAGATCGGCAAGTTGACGGCGTAGCGAAGGGCGCCGCGACCGCCTGCTCCAGCGCGATGACCGTGATCCCGGCGAGCGGCAGCATCAGAACGACCTCGGTAACGCGAGCACGTGCTCGGCGACGTAGGAGAGGATCAGGTTGGTCGAGATCGGGGCCACCTGATAGAGGCGCGTCTCGCGGAACTTGCGCTCGACGTCGTATTCGACGGCAAACCCATAGCCGCCGTGTGTCT
The DNA here is from genome assembly GCA_963725815.1 of uncultured Chloroflexia bacterium. Lineage (GTDB taxonomy): Bacteria > Chloroflexota > Chloroflexia > Thermomicrobiales > Thermomicrobiaceae > CALAGB01. The sequence goes on along the minus strand of CAVSAD010000017.1, from coordinate 222,105 downwards.
GGATGGCGACGTTCGCTGCCTCCCACGAGGCGTCGGCCGCCAGCATCTTCGACATGTTGGCTTCGGAGCCGCACGGCTCGCCATTGTCGAACATCTCGGCTGCGCGAAATCGCATCAGGTCCGCGGCGCGGACATTGACGTACGCCCGCGCGATCGGGAACTGGACTCCCTGATTCTGACCGATCGGCCTGCTCGAAGATGACCCGGCCCCTGGCGTAGTTCGATGCCCGGTCGATGAACCAGTCGCCGTCACCGATGCACTCGGCCGCGATCAGAATACGTTCAGCGTTCATCCCATCGAGGATGTAGCGAAAGCCGCGGCCTTCTTCGCCGATCAGGTTCTCAGCCGGGACTTCGAGATTGTCGAAGAAGAGGGCGTTCGTGTCGTGGTTCATCATGGTACCGATCGGATGAACCTCGAGCCCATTGCCAACCGCTTCACGCAGATCGACGAGGAAGACCGAAAGCCCCTCGGACTTCCGCTGCACTTGATCGCGCGGGGTCGTGCGTGCCAACAAGATCATCAGGTCGGAATGCGGCACGCGCGAGATGAAGACCTTCTGCCCGCGGATCACATAGTGATCGCCGTTACGCGTGGCGGTCGTCTTGATCTTGGTGGTGTCGGTACCAGCATCCGGCTCAGTCACGCCGAAGGCCTGCAGCCGCAGCTCGCCGGTGGCGATCTTGGGCAGATAGCGACGTTTCTGCTCCTCGGAGCCGTGCCGCAGCAGCGTGCCCATGGTGTACATCTGCGCGTGGCAGGCGCCTGCGTTGCCGCCCGATCGGTTGACCTCTTCCAGAATGATCGAAGCCTCGGTGACGCCGAAGCCCAAGCCGCCGTACTCTTCCGGAATCAGTGCCCCGAGAAAGCTGGCGTCGGTCATGGCCTTGACGAACTTTTCCGGATACTCCCGTTTCTGGTCAAGCTCGCGCCAGTACTCGTCGGGGAAGCGAGCGCAGAGCTCCCGCACGGCTTTCCGCAACTCGTCGTGGAGCTGTTTCGTCTCGACCACCGACCTGTCCTCTCAGACTCGTTGAAACAAAGACCAGACCCCTGGCTACTATAAACCGAAGCGCGGCGTCACGGAGAGCCGGACTGAGTCCGGCTCGTCAGGATCTGAACGCGGAGTGTGGGAGAGCCGAGCTATCTGGGCTGCTCGTAGCTGGCGGTGACGACCGTGTGCAAGCCCCCACGCACATTGAAGTCGCCGGTGACGGTGGCGCGGCGGGGGGAGATGGCACTGACGAGATCGTCGAGGATGGTGTTCGTCACCTTCTCGTGAAAGGCCCCTTCGTTGCGATACGACCAGAAGTAGAGCTTGAGCGACTTGAGCTCGACACACAGCAGGTCAGGCACGTAGTCGATGGTGATCGTCGCGAAGTCGGGCTGACCGGTCATCGGACAGACGCAGGTGAACTCGGGCGTCGAGATGTTGATTTCATAATCGCGGTCGGGATTCGGGTTCGGAAAGGTCTCAAGCGTCCGGTTCGGCTGGGTTCGCATCAAAATCTCCCTGCTAAACGGTCTGGCATCTCCTGGCCGGACGGGAATGCCTCGGAACCCGACAAGTATACGAGGTGAATCGGATCGGCAATTTGTCGGGACAATCCCGACGGTTGATCGCGGGGACTTGCGAATCGCGCCTGCAAGCGTCATGCTATAGAATGCGTGGAGTAAATGAGAAGGAGCGGGGCCGGATCATGCGTGGATTTGAAAAACATCGGTTGACCAGCAACGAGCGTAAAGTCGTCATCGGCGTTGCGATCTTCATGGCATTGCTGTTCGCCCTCTGGGTTTTCGCCATCGTTTGGATGCTGCCAAATCCGAGCCAGGGCCTGGTCTAGTTCCAGGTTCTCCACACGAGATACAGCAAACGAACAGAACGCCGTCCACCAAGGGACGGCGTTTCCGTGTGCAAGTGATGAAGACTGCGGCCTGCCGCAGCTCCGTGGGTGTGGTGCAACTGCCGCTTTGACTGATCGTGCCGCCACGGCCAGCGGCGCCAGGTCAGCGCAGGACGTTCACATACACCACCACGACGACAATCTGAACGACGACGACCAACGCCATCCGAATGAGGAAGCTCGACTTCGCCGTTTTGTGTCGCGCGAGTCCCATGACCAGCAGCGCGCCGGGGCTCCCTCCAAACAGCGCAATCCCCAGCAATACCTTCTCCGGGACACGCAGCTTTCCACGCCCCGAGATCGCTTTGTCGTACGCGAACGCGACGAAGGCGGTCAGGCTGAGCGCCAGCAGCCACGCAACGGCGGCACTGGGAATGAGATTCGCTCGTGCCAAGGCGGCGAACTGGATCAGCGCCAAACTGGCAAAGATGACTCCGAAGAGGCCAACCGGGTTGATTCGCCGTTTGGCAGGCCGTTTCCGGGAGGAATGAGTTGAATCACTCGGCCCGCGCTTCATGGATCGACCACAACAGAAAACGGGAGCATGCGTCGTGCATGCTCCCGCATCACAACTCTATGGCCGCAATCCGCTTCCAGCCTAGAACCCGCCCGTTCCATGCGGCGTTCCGTTACCGGTTGGGCCGTCGTACCCAGGTCCGGCCGTGCAGAGATAGCTTCCACCACAGCTTCCGTTGCTGCCGCTCGTAACGTCGTTCAGCGACGTGAGGTGGCTGTATGGATAGGAAGCACCGGTGGTCGATCCGGTGTTCCCGGCCAGCGCGAAGACGCTGGCGATGATCGGACTGCTGACGCTCGTGCCGCCGAAGACCAGCCAGCCACTCAGGCCCTGATACCGGTAGCTGTCATAAACCGCGACGCCGGTGGCGGGATCCGCCACGGCCGCGACGTCTGCCACGCTCCGGTTTGCACAACCGGAATCAGTCTGCCAGTTCGGCTTCGCTTCATACGCGCTGCAGCCGCTTCCGGAACCGCTCCAGGCGGTCTCCGCCCAGCCAGCACCTGTCTTGCTCAGCGACGTTCCGCCGACCGCCGTTACGTTGGGCGAAGAGGCCGGGTACTCAACGCCGTAGCCACCATCACCGGAACTCGCCGTGATGGCGACGCCCGCATGGTTAAAATCGGCGCCGTCCATCGATGTCTCGCTACTGAACTCACTCCCGCCATAGCTGTTGGAGATCGCGACGGCGCCACGGCTCGCAGCGGTGTTCACCGCGGTCGCGAGATCGCTGAAGCTGTTGGAGTTGGCTTCCACCAGAAGGACTCTACAGTTTGGGCAGATGGCAGAGACCATGTCGAGATCCAGCGAGATCTCCTGTGACCAGGCGCCGTCCGCGCGTGGGTAACTGCCGGCGACACCACTCTGATTCACCTTGGTGAAGCATCCCGTGCTGCTCGCGCACGTACCCAGCTTGAATTGGGAACGGTAGACGCTCAGATCTCGCTCGGCGTATGGATCATCATAGGCATCGACGATCGCCACCGTCGGTCCCGATCCAGGGTTCCCGACGGCCGAACTCAACGAATATGCGGACCACAAATCGCTGGGTCCGTAACCTTTGGGCCCGCCGCCTGGCCCAGGTTTTCCACCTTTGTCGGTCCGAACGATCGAGTTGCAGCGCGCTGTCCCGGCTTGCGCGGGGCCCGGGCAGACGGGCCGGACCGAAATGGCGATCGCCTGGCCAGGGGGAGTCGAAACTCCCTGCGCGAAAACGCCTGCCGGCACCAGTGCCAGCGTCAATATCAAACTGGCCGTTACCAACAATTCACGCGTTCTGAACACGCTTCCCTTCCCTTCGTCATCCACTCAAGACTGGAACAACGTCACGATCGAGCGAGCATCTTCGACTCTAGCACGCGTGGGTCACGACGTTTTCGACCAGTCGAAGGACGCGGACAGACAGATTCGACGCTCAATCGCACGGGTTGACCTGTTTATGACAAATCATCCGTAGTCTAGCCACGCACAACGACGCTGTATATACGCCATTGGGGGTATCGGGGGCACGCCAGTTCCCAGCTTCGGACGCGGTGAGCCGTCACTTGTTCGCCACGACACCGTCGTCTGACCTCCGCCCGGCAGATTCCATCACCGACGACACGAGGTCCTCCTCACGGAGCGGGAGCAAGAGTACCGCCAGCAGCGGAACACCGGCCAGCAGCAGAAAACCGAGCCGCAGATCGATGTCGGAGAGATAACCGACAAGAAGCTTCATGACCATCGTGAACGCGCCCTCGAGCATGGCGATCACGGAGATGGCGGTGGCGCGATTGTACGAGGAGATATGCGCGTTCCGCATCGTCGCGATCAGCGGATAGCGAAGCTGCATCCCGCCGAAGCTCACCACGAACAGCATGGCCGCCGCATACGCATGGAAGACGAGCGCCATCGCGAGATAGCCCACGATCGGAAGCACGTTACCGACCAGGAAGGTCCGTCGCATTCCGAAGATCGCCTCGAGACGGTGACTGGAGCGTGACGCAACCGCGCCGAGCCCGGCTCCGGCCGCGGCCGCGAGCCCGTAGAGCGCCGCCGGAGTGCCTGCCTGCTGGAAGTAGGGCTGGTAGAGGAAAAGGAGCGCGTACGGAAGAGGATCGCTCAGGACTGACAGCGTGACGATCCGGCGCAGCTTCGGATTCCGACGAATCAGGGTGAAACCGGCAAGCGCCAGGTGCAGACTCCCGGTCCGCTCGGCGACGTCACGTTCGGTCTGCCGGTTCGGAATCGTCAGCACGATGATGGTCCCGAACACCATCGCCACGGCGCTGAGCGCAATGGCGAGCACGAAATAGCTCTCAGTCATCTGTCGCACGATCAGGATCGACAGCAACGCCGACAGGATCCGCCCAAAGAGCGACGAGGCCCAGAAGGCTCCCTGCGCCTGGTTCATTCGCGGCAGCTGATCACGCTCCTTGAGCGTTTCGTATATCCAGGCCTCAGCGGCGCCGGAGCGAAACGTGACCGCCAGTCCCAGCACGGCGTACGCCGCGAGGAAGAGCCCGTAGGCATGTGACGCCATCACGATCAGCAGCCAGACGACCTGAAGACCGAATCCCAACGCCACCGAGCGCTTGAGCCCGAGCCGGTCGGCCACGACCCCGGTCGGCACCTCGAGAAAGAGCGTGGCAAACCCGGTGAACGCCTCGAGTGACAGAACCTGAAAGAGATCGAGCCCGCGGCCGGTGTAGAAGAGCACCAGGATCGGCGAGTAGATCGTCACCGATAGGAGGAAGTTGGCAAAGCTGAGGCGAGCGAGTGGATCGCGGATCGAGATCATCGCGACAACGCGCTGCGATCCCTCCAGGATCGGCCCTGCACCGGGTTCCAACGCCGCTCACCTCCGACATTCCGCGTTCTCGACCCATCCACGCTTTCCGAGGGCGACACGAGTGTAGCGTGGACTTGCAGGATACAGATCGGAAGAATGTCGCAATTCGTGGCGGTAATCTCGCGGCGTGGCGCTGCGCCCAGGCACGCAGGTCGTTTCGGATGTCCGGACCGGCGGGGCGAGCGCGTATTTTGAATGGAGCACGAGAAATTGGGGAACGACCGAACTCGGCGATGCTCATCCGGTCACGAACGGCACCGGTCGCGGTCCGCCGCGCTAACGTGGATGCCGCTCGGAGGGCGCCCGAGGCGCTCCAGGTAACAGTCGCGCTTCGCTGAACGTGCTTCCCGTTCTTGCCAGGACCACCCTTACTTGCTGGAGCGTCGCGCGAACCGAAGCAATGACACAAGGGTGGTGAGTCGAATCTCCATGCGTGCCGGCGGAACCCGACGCGGCGCTATTGTCCAGCCTTCCGCTGGTAGAGCACCACCGAAAGGGGGACGAAGACGATCAAAATGCCGAGCCCCCAGGCCAGCGATTGCCAGGCGTAGGAACCGACCGGCTGGCCGAGAATGAAGGCGCGCAGGGCGTTGACGACCTGCGTCATCGGCTGGTGGGCCGCGAAGGCTCGCAGCCAGCTCGGCATCGTATCGGTCGGTACGAAGGCGCTACTGGCGAAGGTGAGCGGGAAGACGGCGATGAACAAGCCCGCCTGCACCGCTTCCGGCGTACGCAGCAGCACGCCCGCGGCCACGCCTATCCAGGAGAGCGCGAAGCCGAACAGGAGGAGCAAGCCCAGCCCGGTCAGCCATCCGGTGACGCTGCCGTGCGGCCGGAAGCCGACCGCCAGCCCGACGACCAGCATGATGGTGACGGCGAGCATCCCGCGCAGCAAATCGGTGACCGTGCGGCCGGCCACAACCGCCGAGCGTGACATCGGCAGCGAGCGGAACCGGTCGATCAAGCCGAGCTTGAGGTCGTTTGACAGCCCGATGCCGGTGCTGAGCGACGAGAAGACGATCGTCTGCACAAAGATTCCGGCCATCAGGTAATTCACGTAGCTGGTGCCGGGAACATTGATGGCGCCGCCGAAGACGTAGCGAAAGAGGAGCACGAAGATGACCGGCTGCACCGTCACGTCGAGCAGGAGCTCCGGGTTGCGCGGAATATGCCGTAAATTGCGCTTGGCCATCGTCCAGGCATCGATGACCGCCCAGGAGAAGCGTTCCCACGCGCTGAGACCGGATTGTGGCTGTTCATGTATGGTCGTGATGCTCACGCTGCTTCCTCTCCGATCTCGCTTTTCTCGCGCTCACCGTCCGCTTGCCGTGACGAACCCACGTCATCGACGGCGTGACCGGTGAGCGTCAAGAAGACGTCATCCAGCGTCGGACGATGAAGCCCGATATCGTCAATCTCCACGCCAGCTTCATCGAGCTCACGCACGACGCGAGACAGAAGGCCCGACTCGATCGCGACCGGCACCGAGATATGACGTCGATCGTCGCCAATGTGAACCGCGCCTGATCCGAACCGGTTCAGCACCTGCGCCGCCACGGCCGCGTCGCTAGCGGGCGCCAGAACCACCATCAGCCGCTCGCCGCCGACCTGCGTTTTCAGCTCCTCCGCCGTGCCAAGCGCGATGACACGACCCTCATCGATCACCGCGATTTCGTCGGCCAGACGATCGGCCTCATCCAGGTACTGCGTGGTGAGCAACAACGTCGTCCCTCCGGCGACCAGCTCCTCGATGAGATCCCACATGCCCAGCCGGCTGCGTGGATCGAGCCCGGTCGTCGGCTCATCAAGGAACAGTACCGGCGGCGCGGCGACGAGACTGGCTGCCAGATCGAGGCGACGGCGCATGCCCCCGGAATAGGTTTTGACGAGCCGGCCCGCCGCGTCGGAGAGATTGAAGCGTTCGAGCAGATCGGCGGCGCGACGGCGCACGTGGTCTTTCGGCAGGTGATAGAGGCGGCCGATCATCTCGAGGTTCTCCCGTCCGGTCAGGATGTCGTCGAGCGCGGCGTACTGACCGGTAAGCCCGATCCGCCGGCGCACCTCATCCGGATGGCGGAGCACGTCGAACCCGGCGACCTCGGCCCGGCCGGAATCCGGCCGGAGCAGCGTCGAAAGGATCCGGACGGCCGTCGTCTTACCGGCTCCATTCGGCCCGAGGACTCCAAGGATGGTCCCCTCCTTCACCTCGAGATCGACCCCACGCAGCGCGTGGGTCTCTCCGAAGTGCTTTTGTAGACCCTCTGCGATGACTCCATACCCGGAACTCACCATTGAACCTCCGATGTCTGACCGACAGTCCTGCAAGACTTGACCAACTGACCGTCCGGTAAGTACACTGATCAAGACAGGCGTTCTCGGGGGAGCGCGCCGCTTACTAACCGGTCGGTAAGTAATGTAATGCTCCAGCTTCTGTTTGTCAACCCCCGCGGCTGACGACTTGAGTCTGATTGAGCCTGCACACAGGAGAGACGGCTGGTTTATCGATGAGCGTCGCAACTGGTGGTCGTGAGCGAGTCCTGCGGGAAGCCCGTCGACTGTTTCTTGAGCATGGCTACGCCGAAGTCTCGATGCAGCAGATTGCCGACGCGGTCGGCATGACCAAAGCTGCCATCTACTACCATTTTCGCGACAAAGACGACCTGTTTGCGTCAGTCGTGGTACGCGAGATGGTTCGTCAACGCGAGAGCATCGTGGGCCAGATCGCGGCAGGCGGCTCCCTCTCCAGCACGATTGAACGCATCGCCCGTCTCTACCTGGACCAGCTCAGCCCCGACAGTTTGCGCATGATGGCCGATTTCAAAGGACGAGTGCCGGAAAGTCGGCATGCGGATGTCCACCGGGAGCTGGACAATTTCGTCGGTGTGCTGACCGGGCTGTTCGAAGATGCCGCGGCCCGTGGAGAGATTCGCGACATCCCACCGCGCCTGGCCGCGTTCCTCTTCTTCAACACGCTGGTCGGCTTTGTGATCAACTCGGTGCGCGATCCCCTTATGACTCCACCGCGCGATCCACAAGCGGCGGCGGCGTTGGTCACCTCGATCGTGTCTGCATGGGGTCGCGGCGGCGGGATCCGCGAACGTCGTCACGAATGGCGTCACACACCAGGAGCCAACCACGCCCGCCGGTGGTGGCGCCGGCTAAGTGCCTCGCGGTGTTCATTACGTCTCATCGGTCACTGCCGTTGACCTGAGCCGATGTGCGACGAACCTCTTCGCTTTGCGGCGCGGTCCCCAGACAGACGGGGCACCCGAGACTACGGCTGACCGCGGATTCCATCGGGCAAGCCCTTGGGTGAACCGCGCGTTCACCGGATCAGATGCGATAACACAACAGCCGCTTCTCTGCATCCTTGCAGTCGAGCGGCTGTTTTCAGTTTCTCAATCGGGCCCGGTCTGTTGACCGGACGCTGATCGTCGAACCCGACGTTTCGGGCTCCGATCAGCGAATGTCGAGTACGCGGAACCGGCGAAGCTTGCGGAGAACGGTCTGCTCACGCGGCTCGACCTGTAGCTCCTCATTCCGGCTTCCGCGGTCTTCCGACCAGCGGCGCACGGGAACCGCGCGAATCACGGGCTTGCCATCCTGATTGACCACACTGTAGCGGATTACGGTCTGCAAGGTGCACCTCCGATGTGTGCCCGTTCGGACACAAAGAACCCCCGGCCAGGGCCGGAGGTGAAGTGCAACACTTACACGCTGGTCCGGTTAGCCGGCGGCATCCTCTATTCGTTTGCCGGAACTACCAGGTTCCAACGTGGACCCTTTCACGAGGTCGATGTGCGGCGGCGAAATCGCGATACAACCGCACTCCGATATGCCCGGCGCACGCGCCAAGCCTCATAACGCTAACACCAGGTCAACCCGAAGTCAATATGCCGTGCTCCGGTCGAACGCCCAAAATCAGCCGCGTCCCGTGCCCCGCGCGCTGGTCTCAAATCGCGGTCCAGCCGCCGTCGACCGTCAGGGTGTGGCCCGTGATCATCGCCGCCGCCGGGCTAGCCAGGAAGACGACCGCCGCGGCAACCTCTTCCGGCTCGCCGACGCGCCCCAGGGGTATGCGACGCAATAGATCCGGCCCCAGCTGCGGGTCGTCGAAGGTCGAAGCCGTCAACGGTGTGCGCACGAACGTCGGCGCGACCGCATTCACCCGCACGCCCCTGGGAGCCCATTCGAGCGTCAGCACGCGCGTCAGGTTCACGACTCCTGCTTTCGCCGAGCAGTAGGCGGCTCGTTTGTAATAGCCGACCAGCCCATTTTGCGAGGCGATGTTGACGATCGAGCCATGTCCCCGCTCGACCATATGGCGGCCAAAGGCCTGGGCGCAGAAGAAGGTTCCCTTGAGATCGACATCGATGACGGCATCCCACGATGCTTCGTCAACGTCGAGCGCGTCCTGCGGCAGATTCACTCCGGCGTTGTTGACCAAAATGTCGACATGCCCCTTCCAGTCGATGGCCGCATGCGCGAAAGCCTTCACGCCGTACGGGCCTTCGAGGTCGCGCACGTCGAGTGGGAGCACCAGCGCATCTCGACCAGTATCCTGGATCGACTGCGCCGTGAATCGCGCCAGATCAGTGCGGTCCGGCAGTTCGGACATGACCACGTCGGCGCCTGCCTCCGCTAATCCGCTCGCGATAGCCTGCCCGAGCCCGGTCCCTGTGCCGGTGATCACCGCCACCTGCCCGTCCAACCGAAACGATGGAAGCGACACGTCCCTCTCCTTTCAGCCCACAAGTACGTCAGTACGCGAGCCGGTGCAACGCGCCAGCCAGCACCCGAATGCCGGCCACGGCATCTTCAGTCGTGGTGAACTCGGCCGGTGTATGACTCCTGCCCTCCCTTGCTCTGCACGAAGATCATCGCCACTCGCGCGATGTTGGCCATGCGCTGCGTGTCGTGCACTGCCCCGCTTGGCATGGTCAGGAATGGGACGTTCTGGTCGCCTGCGGCGGCCTGCAGAGTCTGCACGATCCCGGGATCGCAGACCAGCGGCTCCAGATCGGTCGTGATCGACCAACTGACGTCGAGCCCGCGACGGTCCGCCACCGCGCGAATCCACGCCTCATGCGCCTCATACAGTCGTTCGCGCGTCTTCGGGTTGGAATGACGGGCATCGATGGTGAAGGTGACGCGCTCCGGCACGATCGCCGGGCCATTCGGTTCCACCTCCACGCGGCCCACCGTGGTGACCGCCGGGCGCCCCATCCTCAGCGCGGTGTCGATCACGCCGAGCGTGATCTCGGCAGCTCCGGCCATCGGATCGCGCCGCAGATCCATCGGACGAGCTCCGGCGTGATCGGCGCGGCCGGTCAACTCCACGACGTAGTGACGAATGCCGTTGATGGCCGGCACGATACCAACCGGAACGCCCGCCTGCTCCAGGATCGGTCCTTGCTCGATATGCAGCTCGATGAAGGTGTCGATATCGTCCCGTTTCGCTTCAGGCAGCCGCGCCGGATCCAGCCCTACGGCCCGCATCGCCTCGGCCATCGTCTCCCCGCCGTAACCGATCATCTGCTCGGCATCCGCGGCGGTTATCGCCCCGGTGATGGCGCGCGATCCAAGGAAGTTGGAGGCTGGAAAGCGACTGGCCTCCTCCTCGCACAGCGACAGGACTTCGAGCGTCCGTTTTGGCGCTCCGAACTGTTCCTTGCAACGCACGAATCGCCGCCAACGCCGAGATGACGCCGAGCGCCCCGTCGAACCGGCCGCCCGGCCGCTGCGAGTCGACATGCGAGCCGGAGACGATCGACTTGCCGGGTTCGATCCCAGCCAACCTTCCCCAGACGTTGCCGGCCGCGTCGCGCCGGACCTCCAGCCCTGCCTCGGCACACCATTCGGCGATCTTGTCCTGCGCCGCCACCCACTCCGGTGAATAGACCGTGCGCCAGACGCCCGTCTCGCCGTAGGCTCCGAACCGGGCGAGTTCGGATACGTATCGATCAATGACGGCAGGGTCGATCTGAATCTCGGCAGTCACGCCCAACCCCTCCACTCATCAGCGCTTCATTTCGCCGCAAATCGCAATCAAATCCGGCTTCAGAATAGCCCAGGTCGATTCGTTGTGCCGCATCCCGCCGGATCATGGTACAAACGGGACCTGTTGGTGAAGTTGGGGGAGGATCAACTCCAAACCGTCGCGTCAGGTTGGAAATCGGAGGGCATGATGAAAGAGTATCGGATCGCGGTCATCGCCGGAGACGGCATCGGCCGGGAGGTCATCCCGGCCGGGAAACGAGTGCTCGAAGCGGCACTCGGCGATAGCGCGAAGCTGAACTGGAACGACCTGGACTGGGGCTCGGACCATTTCCGGCGCACTGGCGCAATGATGCCGAAAGACGGCCTCACCACCTTGAAGGAGCATGACGCGATCTACCTCGGCGCGGTCGGCGATCCGCCCGCCATACCGGATCACGTCACCCTGTGGGGCCTGCTGCTGCCGATCCGCAAGACCTTCGACCTCTACGTCAACGTGCGCCCGATCAAGCTGCTACCCGGCGTCACCGGACCGCTCGTGGGCAAGGGCCCGCGGGACATCGACATGATCTACGTGCGTGAGAACACCGAGGGCGAATACGCCGGGGTCGGCGGGCGCGTGCATGTCCACACCGAGCATGAGGTCGCCATTCAGTCGTCGGTCTTCTCTCGCTTCAACGTCGAACGCGTGGCGCGCTACTCGTTCGAGCTCGCTCGCAGCCGGCGCAAGCATCTGACCAGCATCACCAAGAGCAACGCGATGCAGTACGCCATGCCCTTCTGGGACGAGGTCATCAACGAGGTGGCGCACGACTACCCGGACATCGCCGTCACGTCGCTCCTGGTCGACGCGGCGGCGGCACTTATGGTCCGCGCGCCGGAACGCTTCGACGTCGTGGTCGGAAGTAACCTCTTCGCCGACATCCTGACCGACCTGGGCGGCGCGATCATGGGGAGCCTCGGCCTGCCACCAAGCGCCAATCTGGCGGCGAACCCGGAGTTCCCATCGCTGTTCGAGCCGGTGCACGGCAGCGCGCCCGACATCGCCGGACAGGGTCTGGCAAATCCGCTGGCGGCTATCTGGGCCGGTGCGATGATGCTCGAGCATCTTGGCGAAAAGACCGCCGCCGACCGGGTGATGCGGGCGCTCGAGCAGACGACCGCCGAAGGCAAAGTGCTCACCGGTGATCTGGGCGGAAGCGCCAACACGACGCAGGTCGCCGATCACGTGATCGAGTTGCTGTAGCGGCCCTCTCCCCCCACCCCTGTTCCGAAATTCGGGAGAGGGTTGCGCCACAGCGCCGGGGTGAGAACAGCCGTGCTGGCATTGAAAGGGTCGTGACCGTGGACGGTCTGATGATGGATTATCCGTTGACGATTCCGGTCATACTGCGTCGCGCCGAGACGCTCTTTTTCGACCACGAGATCGTCACACGCCGGCCCGACGGCGGACTCCTCCGCTACGGATATGGCGATTTGGCGCGTCGTACGCGCCAGCTTGCCATGGCGCTGCAGCGGCTGGGCGTGGAGCGCGGCGATCGCGTCGCGACCCTCTGCTGGAATCACGCACCGCACCTGGAATGCTACTTCGCCATCCCGTCGCTGGGCGCGGTCCTTCACACGCTCAATCTCCGCCTGAGTCCCGACGACATCATCTACACCATCAACCACGCACAGGATCGCGTGGTGATCGTAGACGGCTCGCTCCTACCCCTCCTCGACGAGATCCGGCCGCACGTTACCCTCGATCACGTCATCGTGGTTCCGGACGACGGCTCGACTCCCGGCGACGTGCTTGATTACGAGTCTCTACTGGCGGCGGAAGACGCAAACGACTGGCGTGACGTCCCCCTGGATGAGCAAGAGGCGGCCATCCTCTGTTACACCTCCGGCACGACGGGACGGCCCAAGGGCGTGGTCTACTCCCACCGGGCCATCGTGCTCCACTCACTGGTGACCGGTATGACCTGTGCCATGGGGCCGTCTGACGGCGACACCGTCCTGATTCTGGTGCCGATGTTCCATGCCAATGCCTGGGGGTTGCCCTACACCTGCGCCCTCGCCGGCGCCAAGCAGGTGCTTCCGGGAGCCCATCTCACCACACCCGACCTCGCCTGGCTCCTCTCCAGCGAACGTGTGACCCAATGCTCCGCCGTGCCGACCGTCTGGCTCAACCTGCTGCAATACATGGATCACAACCCAGGCGCGTGCGATCTGTCGCACATGCGGGTGCTGGGAACCGGCGGGCAGGCCATGCCGGAGGAAGCCGTGCGGCGCTTCAACGAAGAGTTCGGGATCAAGATGACCACCGGCTGGGGCATGACCGAGACCGGACCATTCTCGACCCAGGGCTCGCTGATCGACACGATCGACGACGGGCAGGGAGGCACCACCTCACGCTACCTAACGACGTGCGGACGCGCCGTACCGCTGACCGAGCTGCGTGTGCGGGCGGGAGACGAGCTTGCGCCGTGGGACGGACGAACCACCGGAGAGTTGGAGGTGCGCGGGGCCACCGTCGCTTCGGGCTACTACAACGACGCCAATTCATCTGAAAAGTTCACGCTGGACGGCTGGCTCCGCACCGGCGACATCGCCAGCATCGATCCGCACGGGCATCTCGCCATCCACGATCGCGCCAAAGACGCGATCAAGTCCGGTGGCGAGTGGATCAGCTCGATCGCGCTCGAGAATGCGCTCATGGCGCATCCGGCCGTCGCTGAGGCGGCCGTGGTCGCGGCGGCGCACCCAACGTGGGTGGAGCGACCGGTCGCCATCGTCGCGTTGAAAGAAGGCGCGAGCGTCACACAGCAAGAGCTACGAGATTCCATCGCGCCACAGTTCGCCAGGTGGTGGTTGCCGGACGCCTTCGTCTTCGTCCCTGAGATCCCGAAAACCTCGACCGGCAAGTTCCTCAAGTCGGCCCTACGCGAGCAGTATTGGGATCTGCTCAGCGATTGACCCGCCGCCGGTCACGAGCGTGTTTGCTCGACGTTGGTCCTATTGCCGCGTACGTACGTAGCGGCTATGCTCGATTCTGGGATGACTTCGTCTAAACGTGTCGATCTATGCCTACGGCGCCAGCTCGCGCCATGGCTGGACGAGGAGGTACCGCGTGAAACGACGTATTGTCGCCCTCTTCATGGGTGGCGGCTTACTGGCGCTGGCTCTGCAGGCCCCAGCGCTGGCGGCCAGTCCCTATGGCAACTCCTGCGTGAGCGTTCTCGGACTGGGCTTGACGCAGGCAGGGGGTTCGGTGTGCCAGTCGCAGGGTCAGAGCCTGGCGATCGCGTCGAACGGCAGCAGCGCCGCCGCGATTAATGGCAGCACCGCCGTTGCGTTCAACCAGTCCGCCGCCGCCGCGATCGACAATTCCTTGGCCTACGCAAATGACTCCTCGGCTGCGTCGGCGGTTCAATCCAGCACGGCGATCGCGCTAGGGAGTTCGGCCGCGGCCGCCGTCGATCACAGCACGTCGATCGCCATCGAGTTCTCCGCGGCTGCCTCTGCGCAGACGAGCACCGCGATTGCCGTCGATCACTCCGCCGCCGCGGCAGCGAATGACAGCTTCGCGGGCGCATTCCACAACGCGGCGGCCGCGGCAGCCAATGGGCAGCGCGTGATTCAGTACGGCCCGTAATCGCCGCAGCCGCTACGCCACGCGAAACGTGACCGTCGTCCGGGGCGGCCTTCGTGCCGCCTCTCCCTTCAAATCCCATTTGATGCGACGCGTCGATGCGCTTGTCCGGCAGCTGACACGAGATTGACACACCACGACTCCCAATGCGCGCGCGGGCGTTGCGAACTCCCCGTTATCATCCGGCAAAGGAACTCCGATATACGAAGCCACTACGAGATGGGCTGGGAGTCGTCAAAATGAGTGACTGGGTCAAGATTGGCACGCGGTATATCAATCTGAGCAACGTCACTGAAGTGCGAGTGCACGAGCAACCCCAATTTGCCCGTATCTATTTCACCAACGGGGCGACCATCGATCTCGACGAGGACGACTCGGAGATTCTGCTGCTGGCGTTGCGGGAGCGGTTGTCGACAGCCGCGGAGACTCCACGGACGATCATCGCGCCGCCGGCCAGCGCCTAGGCATCACCCTCGCAACCGGCGTCCACGCACCGTCTCAGCTGCTGAACCGCGGCCGAAGCCGGCCGGAACGCCGTTCTCGCCGCGGCTCGGCCGTGCAGCGAGCGGCACGCCTGTCGCCCACTGCACGACACCGAAAGATGAACCGTGCGCGTTACGCCAGCCAGGAGGCGGGCTCGGTCAACGCGGACCGCAGCGCGGCCCACAGAGTCTGGTACTTCTCCCAGGGTGAATCGCCTTCGACGTGAATCGTCACCGGTCCGAGACGCTCGATCGATGCCGTGCGCGAGGCCCGATCACACTGCGGAACGTTGAAGAAATCGATTTCGAGCCGGAACTCCGAAGGGTTGTACACCCGTGCATTGCCGATATTCACCAGCGCGCGTTTGGCCGCGGCCGTGATGTCCGGCAACGTGGCCGACGGCGGGCGACAGATGGCGGCACTCGTGCCAACCGCTTCCTTCACGGCAACCGTCTCGATCTGGTCGCCGAGGAACTCTCGAGCCTCAGCCATCGTCGTCGTGTCGCCGGTCACCATCACGACCGGGATTCCCATCGACCCGAGTACCGCCGCGTTGAGACCCGTTTCGCCATGCGGGCGGCCGTTGATGCGCAGTTCGGCAATCGCCGCCCCAGCAATGGTGTGAGGCGCGATCGCCTTGCGGGTCTTCGCCATCGCGTGGTAGCCGACCAGCACCGCCGCGTCGAATGTGCGGCTGTCGGCCGCCTCGACCTGGCAATGATCCTTGGCGTTGCCGCTGCCGGTCAGCAAGTGTGCCTTCGGGTGCATATCCTCGAAAATGAGGTTGCGCATCGGCCCGTGACCATCATTCACCAGAATATAGTCGGCGCCAGCCTGCGCCAGCCCCTCGATAGCCGCGTTCGCGTCGGCCGTCATCAGCCGCCGACCACGATCGTACTCACGCTGATCCGAGCCCAGCATGTCCCTATGGACGATGCCGGTGATCCCTTCCATGTCGACCGAAACGTACACGTTCATCTCGCACTCCCTTCCCTGAACGCCCGGCGTATGACGGCCGTTCGACTCCTTCACTCGCTAGCCGGCGTCGCTCGAGCGACGCCGGCATCTTCGCATACCAGCATGGAATTGGTCCCTCCGAGCGTGCCATCTCGGATGGTTCTCGATTCCACACGGCAGGGCCGGCAAGAACTCATCTCTCGCTACGACGTCCAGAGCGGTTCGGCGACACCGGTGGCGACCATCGCGGCGCGGCTGATGTCGCCGATCGCCTGTTCCCCGACGTGCTGATCCGGCAACGCCTCGCAGTAGACGCTGACGATCAGCGTGCCCGTGGGCGTCGTAATGAATCCTGCATCGTTGGTGACCCCTTTGACGCTGCCAGTCTTGGAGCCCCAGCGGATATCCGCACGCTCCGGCAGATAGCGTGAGATGCGACGCGAGTTCTGCTGCTTCTCCAGCATGGCCAGCATCTTCTGGCAGGAATCGGCGGAGGCGGCGCGGCCCTCGAGAAGGGCGGCAATCGCGGCCGCGTAGTCATCGGGGGTGGCCCAGTTCTCCTGCTCGCCGGCCTGCGCCGGGCGGCCCTTCATTTTCCGGCCCAGATTCGAGTTGACCATGCCGAGCGTTCGCATCGTCGCATTGACTTGATCCATGCCGGCCATGTCGATCAAGATATTCGTGGCGGTGTTGTCGCTGATGCTGATCATCAGGTAGATCAGGTCGTTCAACGTGAACGTCATGCCGTGGTGCAGGTGAAGCATCACACCGCTGCCGATCGCGATGTCCTCCGCTGTCAGGACGTACTCATCGTCCAGCCTGCGTTCTCCCCGATCGATCTGCCGGAACACCTCGACCATCAAGGGAATCTTAACGGTACTCGCGGCGCCGAATTTTCGGTCCCCGTTGTAGCTGAAGCGGTCGCCCGACGGTGCCACGATCGTGGCACCGATCGTTCCGCCCGACTCTTCCGCGCGTCGAATGATCTTGCTGACTTCGTCCCAATTGATCGTAGACTCTGACATCCTGCCGCCTTCCGTCGTCCTGTCCGTCCAATGCCAGTCATGATACGGCCGGATTCGCGCGAGCGGAACGCTTTTGGGGAGACGGTCGCCGATCTCCCAGCGGCCGGCATCCGCTCTTGTCCCGCGGGTCACGCCTGCCGATTGGTATCGCGACATTCTCATCCGAGGAGCCCAGTTGACGCACGCTGCCACCGAAAGAATGGCGGATGGATGAGTGGGGACGAAGAATGCACGTCGCTCTGAACGCGGCCCGGGAATCTGCCAAGGCGGTCCGCGCCTGCGACTCAGCGCGCCATCATCTCATCGAGAATCTTGTGAATCGCCGGCCAATCCGGGATCAGGTAGTACGGCTGCCCCGGTGAGTAGGAGACGGTCGTCTGGTTCAGCAGGTCGTACGAGTGAATATTGCTCGACTTGATGCTGGATCCGAGCTTGGCCAACGCCAGGATCTGCGTGGGCGACAGGTCGGTCTGGAAGGTGTCGCCAAGCTGGTTGAGCAGCTCCGGCGCCTTCGGCAGCAAGTCCAGGCCGACCGTCTGCGCGCGCAGGGCGCGCAACAGTTGCTGCTGGCGATCGTTACGCGCGAAATCGTTGTCGTCATGGCGCGTGCGCGCGTACTGAACCGCCTGAACCCCACCCATATGCTGCAATCCGGTGTGAAAGAGGACGCGCAGGTAATTGTTCCCCGAGCCAGGATACTCGTCATCCTTGAGCGGTGCCGTCACATCGAGCGTCACGCCGCCGAGCGTATCGATGATGCGTGCCAGCCCACCTGTATCGACCTCGGCAAAGTAGTCGATGGTCACGCCGAAGTTGTATTCGATCGTCGCCGCGGCCAGCCCCGGCCCCGTCAGATTGTTCATCGATCCATAGGCGTACGCGGCGTTGATCTTGTCCTGACCGTAGTTCGGAATCGTGACCAGCAGATCGCGCGGGATCGAGAGCATGCTGACCTGCTTGGTCTCCGGATTGATCGTCACCAGGATCAGCGTGTCCGAGCGGGCGACCTGACCATCTCCGCGCGTGTCCGATCCGAGGAGCAGGATGTTCACGCGCCCGGTGCCATTCCAGGTCGGCAGGTTGTCCGGTGGGTGTCGCCGCGATCGCAACTGGTGATGACGCCGGAGTGCCGATCGGGCCCGCGATGGCCAGGTTTGGAGTCGGCACCGCCGTCGCGGTCTGCTGATCGATGACCGGCGTCCCCTGAGCGTTGAGGACGACGTGCAAGCGGGGCATGCGCGGGACGAAGATCTGATTGTACGCCTGATGCGCGGCGAGCAACGTCGGCACCGTAAAGACCGCCAGCACGGCAACCAGCAACAACGGAACACCGATCAAGGCGATCTTCTTGATCGGCCAGCGGCGCCACCGCGAGGCGTCACTAACGGGCACGACGCTCGCCAGATCCGCAGCCGGAATTAACCCCGGTGACGTCGCCTCACTCAGCGCAGTCGGGTCAATCTCTTGAATGGCTCGGTCTCGCGTTGGCTTCGGCATGGTAGCGGTGCTGGGTGCGTGACTTTTGGGGGTAGCGGCGCATCGTCGTCTGTTTCTAAAGCGATCCGTCGACGTTCTACTCCAACGAGGGCGCGGGACGCGCCGTGGTAGGGGACGGACGGCGGCCAAGACTGCCGCAAGGGCAGGATATTGCATTATAAGCACTTCGACAAGTAGGCCAGACCTGATTACCGTCATCGTTTTGCCAACGCGCATGCCGGGCGCCTCGCTGACATCCGCATGATCGGAAATTGGCGGGAAAAGAGAAGCGTCTCGCGTCACCTCGAGTGAGGAGAGACGAGACGCTTGACGCCCGAAGTTACCCGCTCGCGCGCTCCCGCTGAGCGTTCAGTCGATCTGGTTGTAGAAGCCGAAGCCCTCGCTAAAGAGCAAGCCCAGCGTGATGAGCGCCGAGAGGACGCACCACTGGCAGACGGCATTGATGACGTTCAGCTCGAGGTAGGTCAGATAGGCGGCGTAGACCACTCCGGCGAGGACGATCGCAAACGATGCCATCGTCAACGTCGATGACAGATCCGGCCGGCGCCAGCGCACCAGGCTGATCGCGCCAATCGTCAGGTACATGCCGAGTCCGAGTACCGCGACGGGGATTGGCCCGACCGAGCTGTACTTGCTCGTCTGCACGGCATGACAGTCACCTACCGTGCAGACGAGCGCTCCCGTGTCGTAGTGGACGATGGTCAGATAGGTCGCCACGGCGATACCACAGACCGCCAAAAAGGCGGTGATCACACGCCAGTTCATTGCACGTGTCGCGACCATTACTGTCCTGCCAGCGCGGCGTCGATCGCCGACTTGATTGACCCGAGACCATTGTAGGTTACCGTCTTACCGTTGACGGTGAATGCCGGAGTGCCCGGGAAGCCAGCCGCGGTCGCGGCGGCAGTCGAATCCGAGACGTCCTTGGCGTGCTGGCCGGAATCCAGGCACTGGTTGAACTTGGTGGTGTCCAGCCCGATATCCTTCGCGATCTGCTTCAAGCGATCCCGCGAGAAGGCGCCCTGGTTCTCACCATGCTGGTTGAGGAAGAGCGTGTCATGGTATTGCCAGAATTTCCCCTGGTCCAGCGCGCAATCCGAGGCGGCCGCCGCATCCAGCGATTCTTGCCCGCCAAACGCGTAGTCCCGGTACTCGATCGACGCCTTGCCAGTCTGTACGTAGTCCGTGATCAACTGCGGTTCCACCTCACGGGTGAATTGGCCACAGAATGGTCACTGGTAGTTTCCATACTCCACGATTTTCACTGGAGCATTGGGGCTCCCCAGCACCTTACCGTTCGCCGGGATCGATGCCGGGTGGGCGGCCGCCACCTTGATGGGGGCGAGGCCGGACGACCCTCCAAGTTGCGGCACGATGATCAGCGCGAGCGCCGCGATGATGGCCACCGCCGCCACGCCGCCTAGGGTGAACCGCCGTCGCCGCTTGGCCTGACGCTCAGCGGCCGCCCGACGGGTCGACCGGCGATTGTTCCGCCGGTCCTGATCCGACTGACTGCTCATATCTGCTGCGAATCCCTCCAGATTGCGGATCTCTGTATGTCACCGGGTGGCAATAGTACCACGACATCCGGTGAATCTTCTCACGAATACAACGAACGGCGCGCCACAAGGTTGGATGCCGGATCGCGGCATTCTCGATCCATTCGGAGGTCTTCGAGACCGACTCTTCCAACCACAACGTGAGTTACTGGGTCGAAAGGGGTGACGCGGCTCCGTCCACGTGCACCGCCCGAATGTTCTCCGCGCTCGGGTCCGTGGCATTGATCGGGTCATTGCCGGCATAGGCATTGAGGTTCACTTCGCCTCCGCCGAAGCCCAGCGGGACAGGGTATTGACAAGCCCGGCGTTTTATCGTAAATTTACGATGCTACCGCGAGGTGGCGATTTATTGGTCGTAATGTTCGTAAAAATACGATGGTGCCTCACCCGCCTGGTCGGAGACGTGCGCTGTCGAGTGGAACGATCGTTCCGGAGACCCTGTACCACTCCGGAAGCTGCCTGAAAGGACGCATCGATGAAGCATCGATGAAACCCGAAATCGGACAGACCTGCGAGAAACGGTGCGCGAGCACTACGCGGCGGCTGCGCTCACGGTCGTGAATGCCGGCGAGGCGGCATGCTGCGGCGCGGCGGTGGACCCTCAGGCCATCGCGGCCTACGATCCCGATGCCCTGACCGAGCTCCCGCGAGACGCCGTCCTGGCATCGCTCGGGTGCGGCAATCCGACCGCGCTGGCGGAGCTCTCTCCTGGGGAGACGGTGCTCGACCTCGGCTCGGGTGGCGGCATCGACGTCCTCCTCTCAGCCAAGCGCGTTGGCCCCAGCGGCTTCGTCTACGGGCTCGACATGACGGACGAAATGCTGGCCCTGGCGGAGCGCAACCGGACCCAGGCCGGCGTCGACAACGTGCGCTTTCTCAAGGGCCACATCGAGGAGATCCCGCTGCCGGATGCGTCGGTCGACGTCATCATCTCGAACTGCGTGATCAACCTGTCCGGCGATAAGGACGAGGTGCTGCGAGAAGCGTTTCGCGTGCTGCGTCCCGGCGGCCGCTTTGCCGTTTCCGATATCGTCCTGCGCGGGCGACTCCTTCCCTCCGTCCAGCAGAGCTTCGAAGCCTGGTCCGCCTGCGTCGCGGGCGCGCTGACCGAGGAGGACTACCGTTCGAAGCTCGCGTCGGCCGGGTTCGCCGGCGTCGATGTCGAGGTGACCAGCGTCTATCAGCTTGGGGATCTTCTGGCCAACGACTGCTGTGGTGGAGATTCCGGCTCCGGCTGCTGCGGCACCACCCTGGATCTCGAGGCGCTCCAGAAGATGCAGGACTCGGCCGGTCAGATCATTTCCGCGTTCGTTCGCGCCCGCAAACCAGCGGAGTCAGGCGGTCAGGGCTGATCGCCGTTCCGTAACGCACACCACTACCAGCGCTCGTCGTGACAGATCCCAACGCGAGCGCCGCAGCACGAAGGCGATGGTTGCCCATCGCCTTCTCCTTATGCCTTAGCCGGGGTTACCGGTAGCTACGCGCTCGGGGTTGTGGTTGGGGTCGCGTTCGGAGCAACGTGGTGCTGGAACGTCGGCCCGCCGTTGTTGATCAGGTTCGTCAGCCGTGACTGCAACCCGTTGAGAATGTTCGTCTCCTGCTCAGACGTGATCGCACCGCTCGCCACCTTGGTATCCAGCTGCGTCTTGACCTGAGACACGACGTTCGAAACCACGCTGTCAACAGTCATGTTGTGGCTGTCGATGATCTGCTTCAGCGTCTGGCCCGACTGGATCTGACTGCGCAGGTCCTGCGGCGTCATGTTGAGCGCTTTCGCGATATCGTTCCACGACGCGACCTGCAGCCGGTCCTTCACGCGATCGCGACGGGCGAAGAAGTGGGTGAACGGGCTCAACCCGTTGCTATTGGCGATCTTCTGCTTCGCCGCGTCGGCCTGCTGCTGCGTGATCTTCCCCTTGGACAGCGCCTGATCGACGTACTGGTTGGCCGTGTCCTTCAACCCCTGCTGCAGCTTGTCGGTCGTGATGCCGAGGTTGCTCGCCAGCCGGTCGAGGAAGGTCTGCGCGCGGGTCGATTGAGTTGTACCGTTGGTGGTGGTCGGCGTGCCGGCCGCGAAGACCGTCGCGAATCCACCAACCGCAAGGATGGCGACCACCGCCAGGCTTGCCGCGATAATGACTAAACGTTTACGGTTCATCTGTTCCTCCAAGAACTTCCGTTCGCGCCTCGCGATCCGAGGAACGCTCTTGTCGTACTGTAGCCGGGCAATGTAAACCGCACGTAAATGGTGTTCAGCGATCGTGTAAACCGGGGAATGAGCGACCCGAGCCCGCTCATCGCCGGAGCTTGACCCACGAATCAGGGCAGCGTAGGCTATACGTGTAGTTGCCGTTTGTGGTTCAATGCGAATTTGTGGAAATATTTACCTCAATGCGCGTGAATCGCGGACGGCTAGCGCGGAACGCCGACCATGGAAACCGTATTCCTATTCTGCTTCGTCTTCGGTGCCCTGTTCACGGTCGTCTCCGCCGTGCTCGGGTTCACCGGTTCGGTCCTCACTCACCTTCCAGGTGGTCACGTCCATGCCGGCGATGGCCACGAACTGCCGAGCGGTCACGCCACACATGCGGGGGGACACCCTGTTCACCACGCTCTCGAAAGCATCGGGCACCACGACCTGGCGCAGTCCGGAGAGCACGTGGACCAGCCAAGCGTATCGCAATTCTTCTCGCACGTACCGCTGCTCAACGTGTCGTCACTGCTGGCGTTTCTGACGGCCTTTGGCGCAACCGGCTTCATTCTGATGCATTTCTCCGGCTGGTCCGCCGTCCTGGCAACTCCGGTCGCCGTGGTGCCCGGAGTGTCGGCCGGCGTCTTGATCGCCCTGCTGATCGGGAAGATTCTGGCTGGAGAGACGGTGATGCGTTCGGTCGATTACGAGCTCGAAGGGACGCTGGGCCGAGTCACCGTCGGCATTCCGGCAGGGGGAGTCGGCGAGGTGGTCTTCTCGAAACGGGGCAGTCGCCGGAGTGAGGCGGCGCGAAGTCTCGGAGCGAACGCGATCCCATACAATACGGAAGTAGTCATCATCGAATACGAGCACGGCACCGCGCTCGTCGAGCCATACGCCGAGTTCATCAAGCATTACGAGCGTGAGTTGCCGCTTCCGAATAATCCGGCTTCCGCCGGTGACACACAGCACGAGCGCAACGGCACACCATAGCTGAGGCCGTGGAGCGCGAGGAGGGATTGAACCGATGACGTACCCCATCATTATCGCCGTGGTCGCGGTGATCGCGATTCTGTTGCTGACCAGCATTCTGGGGAGCATGTACCGGCGAGTCAGTCCAAACCGGGCACTTGTCGTCTACGGCTCAGGCGGAACAGCGATCATCACCGGGGGCGGCAAGCTCGTCTGGCCGCTCTTCCAGAGCGCTCGAGAGCTCTCCCTCGAACTGATGTCCTTCGACGTCGCACCTTCACAGGACCTCTTCACGTCACAAGGCGTCGCGGTCAACGTCGAGGCGGTCGCCCAGATCAAGGTGAAATCCGATCCCGAGAGCATTCGCACCTCGGCTGAGCAGTTTCTGACCAAGCCGCAGGACGAGCGCGAAGCCTTGATTCGCCTGGTGATGGAGGGCCACCTGCGCGGCATCGTTGGCCTGCTCACCGTCGAACAACTGGTCAAGGAACCGGAGATGGTCGCCGGACGCGTGCGCCAGACCGTGGCCGATGATCTGAGCAAGATGGGTCTCGAGGTCGTCTCCTTCACGATAAAGAAGGTAATGGACGACAAGGACTACATCAGCAACATGGGCCGGCCGGATGTCGCGCGCATCAAACGCGAGGCCGATATCGCCCAAGCCGAGGCCGAGCGAGACACCGCCATCAAGCGTGCCATGGCGACGCGTGAGTCCGCCGTTGCCCAGGCGCAGGCGGACCAGGAACGGGTCATCGCCCAGACGGCGTCGGAGACGCGCCAGGCCGAGGCCCAGCGCGATCTCGAGATCAAGAAGGCCGAGTACGACGCCGGAATTCGACGGCAGCGCGCGATCGCCGAGAAAGCCTACGACATCTCCTCCAACCAGGCGCAGCAGCAGGTCGTCGCCGAGCAGATCAAGATCGAACAGGTGAATCGGCAAGGTCAGATTCAGATCCAGGAGCTCGAGATCCAGCGACGCGAGCGAGAGCTACAGGCGACCGTGATCAAGCAGGCGGAGGCCGAGCGCTCGAAGATCGAAATGATGGCCGACGCGCAGCGAGAACGCACCATCCGTGAGGCGACCGGCCAGGCGGAGGGCGTACGCTTGCAAGGACAGGCAGAGGCAGAGATCCAACGGCTCAAAGGTCAGGCTGAGGCGGACGTGGTGCGAGCCAAGGGTCAAGCCGAAGCCAACGCCATGGAACTGCGCGCCGAGGCCTACCAGCAGTACACCCAGGCCGCGATGCTCGACAAGCTCCTCACAGGACTGCCGGAAATGGCCCGGGCCCTGTCGGAATCGCTGTCGAACGTCGACAAGATCACCATCGTGTCAACCGGCGACGGCCGCGGCGGAGGTGTGAGCAACTTGACTGGAGAGATCGCCAAAATGGTGGCGCAGGTGCCGGAGATCTTCGAGTCGCTCACCGGCATGAAGGTCAGCGAAATCATGAGTCGCCTGCAGGGGATCGAACAGTCCGAACCGCCCACCCGGAATGGGCACTTGAAAGCATCAACAGCCATCGTACCGGATGACGTCGCCACGTCGAGCGAATAGCCCCGGCTCGACGCTCGGCTCGACAATCTGAAGCTCCGCGTGGTCACCCGGTACTACGGGTGACCGTTGTGCCCCTCATTTTCCCGTCCGCTTAGCCATAAATAACTTCGACTATCAGCCGATTGGGCTATTGTCCGTACGGGGCACAAATTCTACGCTGTCAAACAGGCTCAGCAAGAGCGTCCCTGATCACAGCGCGCTTCGCACTGTTCCATCTTATCTATCCCCATCGTCGAACAGGTGGTTTCGACACTAAGGAGGTGATCCGGCCGGAAACTCGGGCAGGCTGATCCAATCGGATCGCCTATAGCACCTTCGCCTCAACAAGGAGTCGAGTGGATGAACTCAAAGCGGTTTCTGAAAAAACCACGCATGTTGGTGGCAATACCGATTGCCGCCGCTCTTGCACTCGGTGGCGGGATTCTCGTCGCACAGGCGCAATCATCAAACCCGCCGGTGGTCTATGCGTGCGTCTCCTCATTCGGCACGGTTCGCATCATCTCCGCAATGCAGGACTGCAGTCCACAGGAGTATCCGATTCACTGGAATACCGATGGCGGCCCGAGCGGTCCCACCGGACCAACGGGACCGACCGGTCCAACCGGACCGAGCGGCCCGCAAGGTGACATCGGCCCGACCGGTGCGACCGGTCCAACTGGTGCAACCGGCCCCACGGGGCCCAGCGGCCCGCAGGGCATTGATGGCCCGACCGGGGCAACGGGTCCAACTGGTGCAACCGGAGCAACGGGGCCCAGCGGCCCGCAGGGCATTGATGGTCCCACCGGCGCCACCGGTCCAACTGGCGCGACCGGAGCAACTGGCCCAACAGGCCCAAGTGGTCCGCAAGGTATCGATGGTCCGACCGGCGCGACCGGTCCAACTGGCGCGACTGGCCCGACAGGCCCAAGTGGTCCGCAGGGTATCGACGGCCCCACCGGGGCAACGGGTCCAATCGGCCCGACTGGCCCAACAGGGCCCAGCGGCCCGCAGGGTGATCCCGGACCGACCGGTGCGACCGGTCCAACTGGTACGACCGGAGCAACTGGCGCAACAGGGCCTAGCGGCCCAAGTGGCCCGACCGGCGCAACTGGACCGACTGGCCCGCTCGGGACACCGAACATCACTCACTATGTGGTGGTGTCGCAGGCAAATGGGCGGGGCATGAGCATGCAAAAGGCCATGTGTCAACCAGGCGATGCGGCCACCGGTGGTGGCGTGCAAACCGCGATGTCAGCCCTTCCTGCCTGGATTGCGACCAGCATGCCGGTGACGGATGCGAACGGGAATCCGACCGGCTGGTCAGGCTCAGCCTACGCGCCGTTTACCGTCTACGCAGTCTGTGAGACCGACGCCTCGGTGCCTGCGCCGTAGCTCCAGACGCTGATCCTACGCGAGTCCAATCTGAGGCTGGCCGGAATTCCGGCCAGCCTCATTTCGTGGAGGACCGTCGCCCCTGCGAGCCAAGTCGCGGGCACGGTCGCCGTCAGCCCGGATAACGCTCCCAGCGCGCGAGCGCACAGAGTTGCCGGTCGACATGGGTTGCTCATCCCAGGACTCGAGTGCCGGGAGAATCCCACTTCACCAGTGAAGGTTGATCCCGTGGCGTCAGTTTCGTTCGTTACCCAGCGGTGAAATCGGAGCGGTGGCGAGAGTGAGAATCCAACCAGCGTGCGGCCGGAGCCGCGGGGTTACCGGCCCCTCAACTGTTCACGCTGGTCAGCCGTGCGACCGGCTCGCGATCCTTTTGTGAGTCGCCTTCAAGCAGCAGCACAACGCCCGTCGCGACGGTGGCGAGGCCGATCGCCAGGATTCCAACGACGGCGCCGACTCCGAATTGCTGTCCTACCCAGACCAGCCACATATCGACATGCTTACCGGACAGCAGATCCCGCACGTGCGTTGGTATCGCCGAGATGCTCGGCACGAAGAGGTAGGCCGTATCAGGAGAGAGATGCATGTTGATCCAGTCCCAGTAGACGTAGCTCACGTTGACGGTGACGCCGAGAACCTGGATGCACGCGCCGACGACACCCACGATCGCGGCGATCCTGACGCGCGTCGTGCTGGTGAGGAAAAATCCGAGAGGAAGCATCAGCAATGGCACGGGGGCGAGGAGATAACGCGGCCCCCAGGACCAGCCACCGTCCCAATCCAACGGAATCGAATAGAGCGTGAGATACATCAACGAAACACCCGCGATGAGCAAGGCTTCGGCTCGATAGCGCCGGTAGAAACGGCCGAACGCCAGCAGAGACAGGATGAGCGGAGGCGAATACAGAAAGACACTCCGTCCAGGGCTCAACAGGTTGCCGTAAAGGCCAACGAAGATATCGAGCGAACCATGGACGATGTTGTTGACCGCTGGGTCGCGAATGGTGTCGAAGCGGTAGAAGTTGAGCGCGAGATAGGCGAAGAAGGACAGCACCGGAAAGATCAAGAACCCGGCGACACAGCGCACGACGGTGATCGACCACCAATCAGTCCACGGTATGCTCTCAAATGGCCTGGAGATCCGCGCGAAGAGACGAGTGAGCGCGTTCCCGGCAAACTCGATCTCCGGCTCGAGCTCCCCATCCCAACGACTGGCGATGAAGAAGACATAGACGGTGAAGATCGGGACCACCAGCGCGATGTTCAATCGCGTCAGGATCGCCAACCCCATGGGGATGCCCGCCACCACCGCGAACCGCATCGACATCTGCTCACGATGCACGAATAGAAGGTAGACCGCGAGCAGCAGTAACAGCGACTCGAGTGGGTGCTGGAAATAGTCGTGCGCGTAGGTCCAGGCCAGCGTCGAGAAACCGAAGAGAAACATCACCAGATAGGCCGTGCGTCGGCTGAACCCTAGCCGCAACGAGAACAGGAAGATCAACAGGCACGTCAGCGGCGTGATGAATGCATTGAGCAACGAGACGAAGAAGATCGGGACGGTCCCTCCCCAATCGCCGATATTCGGCCCGGCGAAGAACGAGCGCACGGACGGCGAGGCAACGTGATCGACCGCCGCTCCGATCAGGTAGAGCGGGATCGAGACGACTGATTGGAGCAGGCCATAGCGTCCGTAATAGGCTCCTCCGCGTCCCTGCACCGCGCGGGCGATTGGTTTGATCGCCAGCGAATGGTGCTCAACCATGCTCTGGGTCGTGAGATAGACAGCCACGTGATCGGTTGAAAAGAAATGACCGGAGCCGGTGAGAAGATAAACGGCCAGAAAGAGCAGATAGATGCCGAATCTGGTTCGCATCGTTACCGACGGCACGAGCGAATTCGCGGCTCCGGTACCTTCCAATCTCGCGGCAGCTCCGACGCCGGGTTGGTGAGCAACGAGCGGCCGAACGAGACGACCAGGTTCCCTGCCGGCAACGCCGGCAATTGAGGATTCCAACTGACCGCGAACCACCTGATCCGCGCTGGCAGCGCTGGACCGACCGTTCAACGGCGACTTGCCTTCCGACCGGCCATGCCATGCGAACGTCAACCGTCCTGTCCACCGCCGCAAACGACCTTCGAGGTCGTCCCGGCGCCACTCAGCGACGGCAACGAGCGCGAGCGTGAGCGCTCCCAGCAGTTCAAGAAGCAGGCGTAGCGGGCTGGACTCATAGGTCAGCTGGATTCGGTGACTCCCCGCCGGGACCAGCTATGCCGATGAAACTCGGCATCAGCATGACCGGTTTGACCGTCGATCCATCGACCGTGACATGCCAACCAGGATGATAGGTCTCCTTGACCATCACCATCGACGCGGCGCTTACCTCGACGGTAGCCGCGTACGACCCATTTTTCCCAACGTGCTCTGCGGTAATGCTCCCCTGCGGCGAGGCGGCATCAGTCATCGAGCGTGAGATGGCAGGCGCCGCGAGCGCCAATGGCACGGCCGGGCTGGTGCCCGTGTTTCTCCCGTCCAGCACCAGTCGCGGCTCTTGCTTGAGCGCGGGTTCCGGTCCCTTCAACCAGGTTGACGCCGCCTGATAGAAATCGCTCTTGTTGCCAACCAACGTCACCGGCGACTGAACCAGATCGAAATATCCGGTCGTATTCACCCCGTACAACTCGTTATTCCCGAAGGTCCCGATGGGTGTGACGAAGCTCGGGAAGCGACGCCCGACCGGTGCGACCACATAGCGGACATTGAACAGGTTGTACTCGTCCTGACGCTGCTCATTGAAGAGGACTTCCACATCGGAATTCAGTGACAGGGCATGGTAGAGATAGCCAAGCATGTCGAATCCCTGGTCCTGCAAGAGCGCGTACATCGGGACTGAGCCAACGCGATAGCTGTTGCCCCAGGTGCTCGGCAATCCGGCGTATACGCGTCCAGGGGGAAGCCGGCGCAGGGTATCGAACAGCGCGGCGAGCTGTGGCTGCTGTGCCGCGATGGAGTCATGACTTTGCTGCATGAAGGTCGCGTTGTTGGATAAGTACGTCGAACGCTCGTGAAAAGCGGGGACGAGGAGCAGGCCGCACAGGAGTGCGGCACCGATGGCGGGGAGTGCGCTCCGCTGGCGCAACAGCCAGGGCCAGGGCGCCGCCAGCGCCACGCCGATCAGCAGCAATCCGCCGAGATGCACTCCGCCAATGAACCGGTGGAACTGCAATTCGGAACTGAGCGGCAATAGATTGAGCAACGGTCCCCAGGTCGGCCGGCCGAAATAGAGCGCCATTGAAGTGCCGAAGAGAATCACCGGCAGGCGGTAGAGCGGATCGCGCCAGCGAACGGCGCAAACGATCAAACCGGCCACGACTAGCAGCGTCAGGACGGGCAGCCGGCCGTAATCAAACAGATCGCCCTTCCCGAACGACTTGAGCACCCATTGGGCGCCGAACGAGTCATATTTGCTCTGCAATTCCCAGACACTGCGATTCATGAAGGCTCCGTCGAGCAGGAAGGGAACGAAGAAGTAGGAGCCGGCTATGCCCGTCAGGCCGATCAGGAGTGCCAGTCGCCGGACCACGCGCCATAAAGCCGTCCAGACGCCGTCGCCCCGGCGCTCGAATGTCAGCAGCAACGCGATGATCCCGAGTAGCAAAACGGCCATATAGCCGTAGACCGTGTGGCAGAGCATCGTCGCGGTGAGCAGCAACGTCGCGAGAAAATAACCACGCCCATCGCGCAGCAGGCGATAACCCGCCGCCAACGCCAGCGGCAGCAGGACCATGCCCCAGAGCTGGGTATACAGGCCGTAGCCGCTCCAGACGTAGCTCGCGAAATCGAAACCGAACAGACCTTTGGTGGCGAGTAGCGGCGCGACCAGACCAGCAAATGCCGCGGGAAGGTAGCCGAAGCCGAATTTCCGCATGGAAACGTAGAATGCGAGCGGGAACAGACTCAGCAGCAACACGGTCGACCACGAGATGATGGCACCGATGGAGAAAGCCCGCTGCACCAGCAGGTAGAGACCGGCGACCGGCAGATACTCGAGGTGCTGATAGTGGTGGTCGAGCGGGTAGCCGAGCCCAATGGGCGCCAGCCAGGAATCGGTCGGGTTCTTCCCCGCCAGCCAGGCATCCGCCGTCTGCTTGACCGCCAGGATGTGCAGCACGTTGTCGTTCAGCGGGGGAACGTGAATCGTTCCCTCCGGCAACAGAGATAGCCCACTAAAGGCGATCGCGACCAGAAGAACGCCGTAAGCGATCAGGCGTTCTCGACCAAACAGGATACTGCCTCGTTCAACGCTCGGTTCGGTTCGTTCAATCTCACTGACAGGTACGGTCGCCATCGATTTCCTTCGCTGACTGTTCCCCACTCAACGGGATTGCTAGATCGGGCGGTGCCGAGTCTAGCGCCCGGTGGTGCGACCGTACCTCACCAAACAGTACCGGTTTCCCTGTCGTGGCCTGGATCGAAGAGCCTGGTTAGTGCTGCGAGCCGCTGTCCGCGTGTCACTGGCGGGCGAGAAACTCCCGCATCGTGCTGATGAGCCAGGCTGGACGCTGCCAGGGAATCGAATGGGTTGCGTTGGGACATATTGCAAGCTCCGCATGAGGGATCGCGCGGTACATGCTGACCGCGTCCTCGACCGATACGTCGTCATCGCGATCGCCTACCATGATGAGTGCCGGTGCAACGATGCGGCTAAAGTCGTCCGCGCTCAACCCCTCGTAGTTCAGCCACAGGTGAGCCGTCTGCCGTGCGAGAAGACGCCACTGTGCATCACCACCGGGATGTTTCGCATGGAAACGCGGAGCCGACGGGCCCAGCATCTCGTCCAGCACCGCCAGATCGACCTCGCCCTCATCGTTCATCCCGAAAAATTCGCGCACCCAGGCCCTCGATTCGGGGCTCGTCTTGTAATCGGCCGCGCCGACCAGCAAGGCGCGAACCAGGCCCGGATAGCGACTCCCGAGCTGAAGCGCGTGCTGGCCGCCGTCACTCCAACCGGCGACAAACGGTCGATCGAGCCCCAACGCCTCTATCGCGAGTGCCACGTCGGAGGCTATCAGGGGATACGTGAGGTTGCCGGAAGGATTGGTTGACCGGCCGTGCCCGCGGACGTCGATCGTGATCAAGCGGAACTCAGCGACAAGATCCGAGATGAGCGGTTGCCAATCGACTCCTGACCCGAGACCGCCGTGCAGCAGCACGAGCGGCTCGCCGCCGCCCCATTCCTCGCAGAAGAGCGTGACGTCGTTTACCTCGATGTAACGACCGATCGGGTTGATCTTCTGAGTCGTCTCGTTCATTCGTGTGTCCCGTCAATGCGCATTTCATTCGTTCCAGTCACCGTGCCGTGCCGCGCGGCTTGTCATCGGTACAGCGCGACCAGCACCATTCTAATGGGCACCGGACGGCGGTGGTGCATCGATTCGGACCGCACTTGCTGGCGAAGCTCATACTCGGTAGGATTATTCGAGTGAGTCGAAGTACCTATGCGGATCAGGAGCAGATGACCACCGACGAGCAGATAGAGCGATTCATCCGGCTCTCGCAA
This sequence comes from uncultured Chloroflexia bacterium, assembly GCA_963725815.1. Taxonomy (GTDB): domain Bacteria; phylum Chloroflexota; class Chloroflexia; order Thermomicrobiales; family Thermomicrobiaceae; genus CALAGB01. Next base: position 190,048 of record CAVSAD010000017.1, on the reverse strand, counting down.
TCACTCCATTCTCGGCTCGTGCGACCGGGCGCCGAGGAGTGGCCGGATGTCGAATTGACGATGGGGCAACTCCGCACGCTGGTCCTCCTCGCCGAGCGACCACGGCGCATGAGCGACATCGCCGCGAGCCTGGGCACCAGCCTCTCGTCTACCACCAGTATGATCGAGCGCCTCGAGACGAGGGAGCTCGTCGCACGCATGCATGACCCAGACGACCGGCGCGTGGTCGTCTGCCGGATCACTTCGATGGGACATGACGACCTTGAACGATTCTGGCGCTTGCGGCAATCACGCATTCGCGCGCTGGCGGGCCTGCTGAGACATGACGAGTTCGAGCACGTGATCGGCGCGCTGCAAATCGTGTCGGACGCTCTGGCACGAAGCGACATGCTCGAGCCGGTGGCAGGCACCGTGCTGCAATCAGCCTGATTCGCCCATCAAGAAAGTGTGAACGGCGTGACATCAGTCGTTACCGTCGATGAACTCGTCAAACGTTACGGCTCGGTTGAAGCCGTAGCGGGCGTTACCTTCTCGGTTGGGGAAGGGGAGCTCTTCGGCTTCCTCGGGCCGAATGGCGCGGGAAAATCGACGACAATCAAGATTCTCTGCACGCTGACCGACCCCACCTCCGGGAGCGCGACCGTCAATGGGTTCGATGTGGTGCACAACCCGGACGAAGTACGTCGCTCGATCGGGATCATCTTTCAGGATCCAAGTCTCGACGACCGCCTGACCGCCATGGAAAACCTGAACATCCACGGCCGGGTCTATCATTTGACCGGTGACGAACGCAAAGAACGCTCCGAACAGATGCTGCGGATGGTCGATCTGTGGGATAGGCGGAACGACCTCGTTCGCACCTTCTCGGGCGGCATGAAGCGGCGGCTCGAAGATCGCCCGGGGGCTCATGCATCAGCCTCGGGTGCTGTTTCTCGATGAGCCGACGGTGGGCCTCGATCCACAAACGCGCGAGCACATCTGGAGCTATCTGGATCAGCTTCGGGAATCGACCGGCACGACGATCTTTCTCACGACCCACTACATGGACGAAGCCGAACGCTGCGATCGCATCGCGATCATCGACTACGGGAAGATCGTCGCCAGCGGTACGCCGGATGAGCTAAAGTCCCAGGTGGGCGGCGATGTCATCACCTTGCACACGGCCAGCAACGAGCGCGCGATCGAGTGAGCTCAACCGCCAATTTGGTATCGAGGCCGCAACCGTCGATGGCACACTGCGATTCGAGGTCGAGGACGGCGAAGCCTTCATCCCGCGGCTCGTACTCGGTCTGTCGGTTCCGATCACGTCGGTGAGTGTGCGCCGGCCGAGTCTCGACGACGTGTTCCTGCGCATCACGGGACGAGAAATCCGAGACGAACTGCGCCGGTGGGCTCAGATCAGATGCGGCGTCAAATGCGCGCCCGAATGAGGGGATAACGATCATGGCTACACGTACGTCGACCGCCGCCCCGCAAACGAGGACGCAATACTCCCAGAAGAGCCAGCTACGATCGGCGCTGGACGGTGTCGCGACCCTCTGGTACCGGGACATCATCCGGTTCGCGCGCGATCGCAGCCGGATCGTCGGAAGCATGGCGCAGCCGCTCCTCTTCCTGATCATCTTCGGCGTCGGGCTATCGCCCACGATCGGCACGCTCGGCAGCGGCGGTCGGCGGCTCAAGTACGGGCAGTTCATCTTCCCCGGCATCATCACGATGTCGGTTCTGTTCACGTCGATCTTCAGCGCGGTCTCGGTCATCTGGGATCGAGAATTCGGGTTCCTGAAGGAGGTACTGGTCGCTCCGGTGCCACGCTGGTCACTCGTCGCCGGCAAAGCCCTTGGTGGCAGTACCACCGCCATGTTTCAGGGAATCTTGATCCTGATCTTCGCGCCATTTGTCGGAGTCAGCCTGACGCCGGTGATCGTGCTGAAGCTGCTGGTCATGATGTTCTGCACCGCCTTCGCCCTCAGCGCCCTCGGCCTCACCATCGCGGGCCGGATGCGAAGCATGGAGGGCTTCCAGATGGTGATGAACTTCCTGATGATGCCGATGTTCTTCCTATCCGGCGCGCTGTTCCCGCTCTCGAAGCTGCCCGGCTGGCTGGCCGTACTGACCCGTATCGACCCGGTCTCCTATGGCGTCGACGCGATCCGGCAGACTGTGCTCAGCACGAGCGCTTCGGGAGAGGCGACGGCGAAGGCACTCGGCCTGACGCTGTTCGGGCATACATTGAACCCGTGGGTCGACATCCTGATCGTGGTCGTTTTCGGCGCGGTGATGATCGGCCTGGCAGTCAGCTCCTTCAGCAAGCAGGAGTGATTGCGGGCAACCAGACGCTCCGTCAGGAACCGAGCGTCTGGTTGAAGAACTGCACGACGCGCTGAGCATACTCATCCGGATACATACCTCGCGCCTCAACGTGGCCCGCCCCGGGAACCCACCAGATCTGCTTGGGGGACAGCGCGGCATCGTAGAGTCGCTGGCCATTCGGCGGGCGAACGTCCTTGTCAGCAGTTCCGTGAATGATGAAGAGCGGACGCGGGCTAATCTGGCTGATTACATCCACCGGCCGGATAGCGCCGACGTCCTCTCCGGTGCGCCACTCGGCGATCTTCACCGTTACTGGTGCGAATGGAAACGCCGGGATGGGTACAAAGTTTTGGAAACTCGTCGCGATGACGCTCTCCACGTCACTGTATGCGCTATCCTCGACGACCGCTTTGATGCGGGGGTCCTTCGCCGCCGCAAGAATGGTGGTCGCCCCACCCAACGAGATTCCCAACGCGCCGATATGGCTTGAATCGACGTCGGGCCTGCCCGCGACGTAATCAACGACCGACCCCAGATCCTCCTGCTCGGCCGCGCCAAATGTCACGAACTGTCCACCACTCTGCCCACGCTGTCGCATGTCGTAGGTGAAAACGCTATACCCGGCCCGGTTGAGGAAATCCGCATAAGGGATCATCTGATCCTGATTTCCGCCATAGCCGTGCGACAGGATGATGGTCGCCTTGCTACTGCCAGGGAAGAACCTGCCCGCGAGCGTGATGCCCGAGTGGGTCTCGATGCGTGCGGGTTCAGCGTGCAGGTTCGGGTAATCGTTCAGGCTCCACGGATAGGTCTCTGGCTTTGGACGAATGGCTTGATCAGCGCCATACCATCCGACGCCGCCGATAATCGCGGCGGCCAGCAGCGCCACACCGAGAAGTGAATAGAGCGTGATTCGAAGCCAGGAGCGCCGTCTCGGAGCGTGACTTGACGGCGCGTTTGCGTGTTGTACGGTCTTTGCCATCCGAAACCCCCGCCCATTGGCGAACGATCCGGCATCAGCCGCAGACAATACCATCTTAGCACTTATCTGCATTGTCCGACATTGAACGTACGGAGAGACGCGTCAGGAGACTGGTTGACGCTTGGTTTTCCCGCTGGCAATCGACACGTCGAGCGATTGACGGAAAAACTGCACCACACGAAGCTCATACTCGCTGGTATCGAGCGTTCGTGCCTCAACGTGTCCCGCTCCAGCCACCCACCAGATCTGTTTCGGCTGGTTGGCCGCCGCGAAATTGCGCTCGCTGTTGTCCGGTGGCACGACCGTGTCGGCCGTTCCGTGAATGATGAAGATCGGGCGCGGGCTGATCTTCCCAATGACGTCCACCGGTCGCACGTGGTTGACGTTCGTGCTCGTTCTCCACTCGGCGATCTTCACCGTCACTGGCGCGAACGGGAAAGCCGGGATGTGCAGGAACTTCTCGAAGCTGGTCGAGATCACGTTCGACGCTGAGCTGAAGCCGCTGTCGTCGACGATCGCGCGGATGCGTGGATCCTCAGCTGCGGCCAGGATCGTGACCGATCCGCCGAGCGACACGCCGAGAGCGCCGATCCGGTTCGGATCTACATCGTTTCGCGTGACCAGATAGTCGACCGCTGATACCAGATCAGTCTGTTCACGGGCTCCAAGCGTGACCGCGGTTCCACCACTTTGCCCACGCTCTCGCATGTCGTACGTGAAGACGCTGAACCCCGCGCGATTCAGAAAATCGGCCCACGGGATCATCTGGTCCTGATCGTCGCCGTAACCATGCGACAGGATGATCGTCGTGCGGCTCGTTCCCGGGAAAAAGCGCCCGGCCAGTGAAACACCGTCACGAGTCTTGAACGTCACGGGGTCTGGTTTGAGATTCGGATAGTCCGTCAACGACCACGTATAGGCGTTCTGACCGGGATGAATAGCCTTGCTGGAGGCATACCAGCCGACGCCTCCAATGATCATTGCCGCCAGCACCACGAGAACCACGATCATGTAGCCACCCAATCGAACCCAGGAGCGGCGGCGCTCAGGGTGGACCTCGTCCACCACCTCCGGCGGTGCACTATCCCGCATCGTTCACTCCGCATCAAGCCGCGCGAAACCCGATCGAAAGCGCCCTGCTCAATTCGATCATAGCATCGCGTGGGTGCCGCCATCACCGCCGGTTTAACGCCAATGGCGCGAACGCCGGGAACCTGTTGCCCGTCTGTAACGCGGGAAAGCCTAGGATAGCGGAGATGATGATGAGCTTGAGTCCTCCAAACCACGTAAACGCCTGAAAGAGAGCTCCGTATGACCATCACCACCGACCGTTCCACAGCAATCATGCCGAACACCGTTCCCCCAGTCGGCCTGGCGGCGCCGGGCCGCCAATTGGAGAGCGCGGTCGAAATTGCCGGGTTGACCAAACGATTCGGGGACTTCGTGGCGGTCGATGCGCTCTCGTTCCGTGTGCCCAAAGGGTCCATCTTCGGCTTCCTCGGACCCAACGGCGCCGGCAAGACGACGACGCTCGGCATGATCCTTGGCCTCATCCCGTTCGACGCCGGTTCCGCACGTGTACTCGGCTTCGATGTGCGAACGCAGCTGCCCGAGGCACTGGCGCGAACCGGAGCGCTGGTCGAACGCCCCGCCTTCTACCCGTACCTCAGTGGCCGCCGGAACCTGTCGCTGCTGGCGCGCGTCGCCGGAATCAAGGACCAGGCGCTCGTCGAGCGCGCGCTTGAAGAGGTCGATCTCACGAGCCGCGCTGACGCCAAGTTCGGCGGATACTCCACCGGCATGAAGCAGCGGTTAGGAATCGCCGCGGCGCTGATTCGCCGCCCCGAGCTGGTGATCCTGGACGAGCCCACCAGCGGGCTCGATCCGGCCGGGCAGCTGGAAATCCGCAATCTGGTGCGTGAGCTCGCCCAAACCGGACGGACGATCCTCCTCTCGAGTCACCTGCTCAACGAGGTGCAGCAGGTCTGCACGTACGTCGCAATCATCGATCGAGGCAAGCTGATTCAAACCGGACCACTGGCGCAGATTCTGGCGGCCGAAGACGTGGTCGAGATTCGGCTGGTCGACCGAGCGCGGCAGGCCATGGAACTGGTACGACAACTTGAGGGCGTGCGAAACGTCGACCTCCTCGACGACCATCTGATCGTCGAAGCGCCCGCCGATCGATGCGCGTCGATCAATCGTGCGCTGATCGAAGCGGGTTTCGATGTCAGCAACTTGCAAGCGCGCGAGAGCAAACTCGAAGAACGATTCCTGGACCTGACACGCGAGTTCGAGAAGGAGGCTTGAGATGGCATCCGTGAGCACGCTCCTCCACGTCGAACTGATCAAGCTGCTGAGGCGACCCATGACCTGGATCCTTTCGATCATCCTGGTCGCGTTCATCGGTTTCATGTATCTGTCCATGATGCTGGCATTCATGGCACCTGAATCCGCGGGGGTTGATACAGCCTCGCTTAAAAAACAGATCCTGCTGCCTGACGGGCTCTATTTCGCGTCCACGATCGCCGGGTCGCTCACAACCATCATGATCATCATCCTGGCGGCGGGTTCAATCGGCAGCGAGCTGAGTTGGGCCACCGTCCGCACCAACTTGCTGATGGGCGCCACGCGTGCTCGGTTCATCGGCGCCAAGCTTCTGGCCCTTGAGATCGTCGCCCTGGCCTGGATCATCGCCGCGGATCTGCTGGCAGTGATCGGCGCGATCGTCGTCGCGGCGGTCACCGACAACCCAATCTCAACTGGCGACCTGCTGAATGTGCCTTTCGCGCAAGACGTCGGGCTGGTCCTGTTCCACTCGACCATCGTGCTGGCGGTCTGGACGCTGATCGCGACCGCCGTCACGCTGATCACCGGCTCCCTCGCGGCGGGTATGGGATTGACGCTCGCCATGACCCTGCTCGGATCCCAGATTGCCGCGTTGATCGGCCAATTAGGTGAAGTCGGCAAGTGGGCGGCGCGTATCATTCCGAATCGGGCGCTCGATTCGATCGTCGCGCTGGACTCGACCTCGCCGCCGTCGCTTCTTGCCTCGGATTGGACCTGGATCGTGCTCAGTGTTGTGGGCTGGACGGTGATCTTCTCCTTCCTGGCTTGGCGCCGCTTCCAGCGCATGAACCTGGTTGGAACGTCGCAGTAGCTTGACGGCATTGTCGAAGGCACTCAGCAATTGCAGAACATCGAAACGAAAGCCCGTGTAGACGACCTCGATCGAGTACGGCGCCTCGCGCTCGACCTTGGCGCGAGCGATCGCGGCACGTTTCACGACATCGACACCTACTTCGTCGTTGGGCATGGCCGTCTCAAGCTCCGCGTGACCGAAGGGACGCCGAGCGGGACGTTGATCGCCTATCATCGCCTCGATCAGCTCGAGAGCCGAATCTCGGATTACACGCTGGCCGCGGTTCCCGATCCAGACGCCCTACGCCAGGCACTCTCGGAAACGCTCGGCGTACTGGTGACGGTGCGCAAATCGCGCCGCCTTCTGCTCTTCGGCGCCACACGTATCCATCTGGATGAAGTTGAAGCGCTGGGAACCTTCGCCGAGCTCGAAACAGTCATGGATGGCCAGACGCGGGGAGAGGCTGAAACTGAGCATAGGTTTCTGCGAGCCAAGCTCGGGCTCGACCAGGCTGAGATCGTTCCAGTGAGCTACAGCGATCTGCTCATGGCGCAAACCGGCTGAGGTCGTTCGTTTGCAACTCGAGCCACCAGAGGAAGGCGGCCCAGCCGCGCCAGCCAGCCCAGGACTCGGCGATCTCGCGCACTTCGGCTTCGCTGGCGGTGCGATCCAGGCCGTAAGCGAATCCGATGATCTTGCGTAAGCCCAGGTCGCCCGCCGGAATGCTGTCTGCCGCTCCCAACCCACGCATCAGAACGTACTCCGCCGTCCAGCGGCCGACCCCCCGATACCGGATCAGCTCGGCGACGGCCTCTCCGAACGGCAACGCACCAATTCCTGTGAGGTCGAGCGCGCCACGCGCGATCGACTGCGACAGGTCCAAGAGATAGCTCGCCTTCTGGCGGCTGAACTGCAACGCCAGCAACTCGGCCGGGTCGAGTGCAGCGATCCGCTCAGGCGTGGGCAGCATCAGAACCTCGCGATCGTCAATCCTCACACGCTCGCCGAACCGTTCGATCAGGGCGAGTTTCATGCGCCGCGCGAAGGCGATATTCACCTGCTGGCCAACGATCGCGAAGATCAGCGCCTCATAGGGATCCGCCACCAGGAGCGGCCGGACTCCGGGCAGATCACGCGCGATCGACCCGAGGACCGGGTCCCGCTCCAGCACGGCAAAGAAGGGGAATGGATCGACGTCCAGCAAAAAGACTCGACTGACGTGTCGTCGGGCAGACTCGACAATCTCAGGCGTCAGCGTCTGAGCGCCGACGCGCAGCTCGATCCCGGGGTTCGTGACGATCCCGGTCGCGCGCAACGTCAGGATCAGATCCGCACCGTCGAGACGTAGCGCGCGGCGGTAGGTTCCTTGCTCCAGGTCGACCTCCTCCAACACCGATGACGGCGAAGAGGCCAGGTAGCTCAACGCAAGCGCGAAAGGAGTACGGCGCTATCGGGCGAAACTCGACGCTCACTTCGCGAAACGCGGCTGAACTGCTCACGACCGGTTTGGCGCTCGATTGACGCTGAAGGAGAAGACGTCCGGACGGTTGTAGTGGCCGGCGGCATCGAACGTGAGGCGTTCCTCGACCGCACGCCCCGGATCGACCTCGGCTGTCACGATCGCCTCTTCCGCCCAAACAGGCCCGGCCAGGTATTCGCCATCAGGGCCGATGATCGCGCTGCCGCCACGCTGGATGAGATCGTCCGAATCGCCCGGAATCTCCCGCAGCAGTTCGAGATCGGTCGGAAGATCCCGCTTGTGTAGCACGGTGCCCGCCGCGATGACGAACGCTCGACCCTCGAAGGCGTAATGGCGCGACGCGACCTGGTGTATCTCCTTGACATCCGGCCAGCAGGCCACGTGCAGCAGTTCGGTTTGCTGGTGCATCGCCTGACGCGTCAACGGCATCCAGTGCTCCCAGCAGAGCAGTCCACCCAGCTTCCCCAGCTCCGTATCGAGAACGATCAGGCCGCTGCCATCGCCCTGGCCCCAGATCAATCGCTCATCATAGGTGGGCATCAGCTTGCGGTGAACACCGAGCAGAGTACCGTCGGGGCCGAAGAAGAGCTGCGAGCAATAGAGCGTGCCGCCGCCAAGCTCGTGGACACCGATCACCACGTAGGCGTTGGCTGCTCTGGCCGCCTCTCCGATGCGATCGACCTGCGGGCTCGGAACGGTAATGGCGTTGGCGACCAGCCGCCGGTAAACCTGCCTGGCCGGCTCGTGGCCCCAGAGGGCCGCGCCCGGCGCCTCCGACAGCCAGACCGGATAGCCAGCGATCCAGACTTCGGGGAAGGCAATCAGCCGCGCCCCTTGAGCGGCCGCCTGCGCGATCAGATCGCACGTCTTCTCGACCGTCGCGTCACGATCGAGAAACACCGGCGTCGACTGCACCGCGGCTACCCGATACGTCTCCCACACATCTCCATGCGACACTTCGCCCCCTTCCGCTGGCCATCACCAACCGTCCGAGGCGCTACGATCGCCTCGCACTCGAACGCACTTATCGCTGGCCCGGCAACACCTCTTGCGCCGAATCCTGACTCGGATCGAAGTAGAGGCGCGGAAGAATCATGGTGTTAGCGCCGAACAGGACGTACTCGTAGGTCGCCTCACCACCGTAACCCCGTTGAGCGTGAATGTCTTGCGGCGGGGGAGGCAGAACGACGGCGTCGCCCGGTTCGAGAATGCGCTCCTCGACGAGTTCAACCTTCGCGTCACCCGCGCCGGTACCGTCATCCAGGCGGCGCCAGACCTGATATTGATCGCGACCCTGGTAGACACCGATCACGCCCCAGCTGCCGTGGCTGTGGATCGGGGTCATGGCCTCCGGTCCGAAGCGCGCCCGGACCAGGATCAGGCCCGAGTCGTCCATATAGAGTGGCTTCGACTGGCTGCCAGTATGGATGTTCCCCATCGGCTCGTCACCCGCCAGTTCCGGATGCCTCGCCAGATCCTTCATGCGGGCGGCGATTTGGTTGAGGCCATCGTCGCTCGATCCCCGTTCAGCCAGGATCTGCTTGACCTCTCTGATGAAGGTGTCGATCGAGTAGGTTGCCGTCATGTCCTGTCCTCCTTGCGTTGATGGTGTCTGGAAATACTACCCCGCTAGCGGCGCGACGTGAAAGACGAGGGTTCGTGAGTGATGTGGAATCACCAGGAGCGAACGCCATGAATCGACAGACGCCGCAAGCCTGCACGTGAGTTTGATCCCAGTGCTCACCCCACGTCGACGATGACGAGCATGGCCCCTCTGGGAACGCATCGATCTGGGCGTATTCCGCGGGCTAGCGTTCGTCACGGATATCCGGGAGGAGGACGACCGCGCCGTCGCCGGCCAGGCGCTCAACGTCCTCGTCGCCGAAGCCCAATTCGGCCAATACCTCGGCAGTGTGCTGACCGAGCAACGGCGGTGGGCGGCGGATGACCGGCGGCGTCTCCGACATCTCGATGGCCGGTCCGATCAGCGGGATGCTGCCGGCCAGGTCGTGCTGCACCTGTTTGATGATGCCCAACTCCCGGACGACGTCGCTCTCCAGCGCCTGCCCAATCGACCAGATCGGTCCGCAGGGCACGCTGGCATCGTTGAGCCGGGCGACCCATTCGTCGGTGGTGCCCGACGCCAGCGCTTCATCGACCAGCGCGTTGATCGCGGGGCGATTCGCGACCCGGTCGGCGTTCGTCCTGAAACGCGGGTCGTCGACCCACTCCGGATGCCCCAGTGTCGCGGCCAGTCGCTGCCAGACCGGCTCACTGGCGACAGCGATGTTGATCCTGCCGTCGGCCGTCTTGAACGCGCTGTACGGCGAGGCGACCGGATGGTTGTTCCCTTCGAGGCGAGGATCACCGCCTCCGGCTAGATACCCTCCGGTCTGATACGTCAGAATCCCGATGATGCCGCCCAGCAGCGAGGTGTCGACTCGCTGACCGATACCGGTCTGCAGGCGGCCGATGTAGGCGCCGAGCACTCCATAGGCCGCGAACATCGAGGCGAGCACGTCACCGATGGCAACGCCGACCCGCACCGGGCCACTCTCCGGCGTGCCGGTGACGCTCATCAACCCGCTCATACCCTGGGCGACCTGATCGTACGAAGCCTGAGTGGCGTACTTGCCGCGCGGTCCGTATCCGGAAACCTGGCAGAAGACAAGGCCCGGGTTCACCTCGCGCAGCGACTCGTACCCCAATCCGAGCCGATCCATGACGCCCGGCCGGAAATTCGTGACGATGATGCCGGCTTCTTCGGCGAGCCGTCGAATGATCTGGGCGCCCTCGGCATGCTTCACGTTGATCACCGCGCTCCGTTTGTTGCGGTTGACCGACAGGAAGTAGGGGCTCTCGCCGGCCACGAAGGGAGGTCCGTATCCTCGCGCCGCGTCTCCGTCCGGCGGCTCGATCTTGATGACGTCGGCGCCCAGATCGCCGAGCAGCATGGTACACATCGGGCTGGAGACCGCCTGGCCGAACTCCAGCACCCGCACACCGGCCAGCGGCTGGTTGGGCTGCTCCTCTTGACTCATCGTGCTCCCTTCAGATCGACCATGCTCGCCCCATCACGACTCTGGAATCAGTGGCAGGAGGATGTGTGATGGATGTGCTCCGTCGTGATGGAGCGTGTTGATCGCGATCCGCGTGTGCGTGTTCCGGCCCAACGGTTCCCCCGTGTTCGGATTGACGTCGAAACGCGGGAAGTTGCTGCTCGAAATATCGAGCCGGATACGATGGCCGGCACCGAACACGTTGCTGGTGCCGTACATCGGAATCTCAACCCGATAGATCTCCCCCGGTTGCATCAGTTCGGCCTGCTCGCGGCTGTTACGGTAGCGCAGTCGCAGGATCGAATCGGAGACGTTCATGGCGTAGCCGTCCGGATAGTCTGGGTTGGGTGGATAGACGTCGACGAGCTTGACGGTGATGTCCGTGTCGGGAGCCGTCGACGAGACCCACAGCACGGCGGACAGCGGCCCGGTCACCTCCAACGGCTCGGCCAACGGCTCTGTCTGAAAGACGAGCACATCCGGTCGACTTGCCAGCGGCAGATAGGGCGGCCGGGCGGCAAAGGTCGTCTCGTTGGGACGCTGATCTTGCGGCCCAACCGTCGTGATGTTGCCGATCCGGTCTTCCATCGGCACCTTGTCGGCGATGCTCGGCTCGACGTCGAGCACGTCGGTCAGCGAAGAGATGTTGCCGCCGATGGTCGGAACCGGATCGTTCGGATCGAAGCGGAACGACGTCTCGCGAGAATGAGTTTGCGGATGACCGGTCGTCAGCTCCCCCCGGTCACCGAGATAAAAGGGCGTGAACGTCGTGCGCGCCAGCGGCCACTCCTGCTCAGAGCGCCACCGGCCGCCGTGAAAGAGGCGTCCCTCGGGCGTTTTGTGACCGTCACCGCCACCCATCACGAAGATGCGCACGGGCGGCTCCTGCGCGATGTCATTGTCGATCCCCTTGAGCCAGTGATCGAAGTAGCGCAGGTGATGATCGTTGACGTCGGCGGCCAGGTTTCCGGCGATCGACGCTTCGGGGCCGAACTCGACGTCGCCCGACCAGGTGAGATCGACCTTTTCGCCGCCATGCGTCCAGGGGCCCATCATCAGCCGAATCGGCCCGCGCTTTCCCTGCGAGAAGCGGACGTAGTTTTCCAGCGTCGAGCGCGTGTAGGAGTCGTACCAGGCACCGGAGAAGAGGATCGGGACGTCGGCATGGTTGTCGAAGTGCTCCTCGAAGTCGAATCCGGGCTGTTTCCAATACTCGTCGTAGTCACCGCGCGTCCAGATGTCGAAGACCCAGCGTTCGTGCATCGGGACCAGAGCCAGCGGCGACAGGCCCGGCTTGAGCGGTAGGCGCTTGAGCCAGTCGCGAAACTGCACCTGCCGTAGCGATCGGTTCACCGCCGGATCGTCGATCTTGGTGCCGGTGACCAGCGCGCGAAAACCCCAGGCCATGAACCGCATCTCGAACGCGCCATTATGTCGCACCGAACTGGTATGGGCATTGGCGCCGCCCTCGTTGACGTACATGGCCGCGAGATTGGGCGGGTTGAGCGCCGCCAGGGCGTTCTGCACCCAGGCCAGATAGGACGTGCCGAAGGTGCCGACCTTACCGTTGCTCCATGGCTGCTGACCCAGCCACATCATCGTGTCGTAGCCGTCCTCGGCTTCCTGGGCCAGGAAATAGAACTCCCCTTCCGACGCATAGCGGCCACGGCAGTCTTGAATGACCACCACGTAGCCGCGCCGGGCGAAGTAGAGCCCCTTCTTCTCAACCGTATTCGGATCGCTCTTGTCGTAGGGCGTGCGCACCAGCAACGTGGGAAAACTGCCGTCGAGCGGATCGACGCCACGCGCCGGCCGGTAGACGTCGGTCGCCAGCCGCACACCGTCGCGCATCGGCACCATGACGTCGCGGGCGATCAGGGCATCAAGCTCAGCGGTAGAACCGGGAACCGTCGGCTTGCTCATGTCTTGCTCCTCTCATTGGTCTGGCGGCATTCTAGCAGCAGATCGACCAGCTCGAAGCATCGTTTTCCTCTGGTTCAGCGGCTGCTACACTGGGAGATCATGAGCGCGGGTCAACAAGCGACAACCCATATGATTCAGCCTCGCCTTTCCGGTGGGGCCCGGCGGAATCTCCTCCTCGGGCTGATGCTGACCATGGCACTGGTCGCCATGGACACGACCGTGGTCGCGACCGCGGTCCCGTCGATCGTGCAGGATCTCGGTGGCTTCTCGCAGTTCACCTGGGTTTTCTCGATCTACGTCCTCGTTCAGGCCGTGACCATCCCGATCTACGGCAAGCTCGCCGATCTTTACGGGCGCAAGCCCATTCTGCTTTTCGGCATCTTCATCTTCATCACCGGGTCGATATTCTCCGGCGTCGCCTGGAGCATGGTCGCTTTGATCGCCTTCCGCGCCTTGCAAGGTATTGGCGCCGGAGCGATCCAGCCGGTCGTCACGACGATCGCGGGTGACATCTACACGGTCGAAGAGCGCGCGCGAATTCAGGGGTGGCTCTCCAGCGTCTGGGGCATTTCGGCCGTCATTGGACCAGCTATTGGCGGGTTCTTCGCCGAATACCTGACCTGGCGCTGGATCTTCTACATCAACCTGCCGCTCGGTGGTCTGGCGGTCTTCATGATCCTGCGTTACCTGCATGAGAACGTCGCGCACAAGCGCCACAAGATCGACTACGCCGGTTCGGCGTTGCTGGCGCTCGGTCTGGGGCTTTTCATCTTTGGCGTGCTCGAAGGCGGAGTGCACTGGGCCTGGCTTTCGGGTACGAGCGTCGCGATCTTCGTCCTCTCCTTTATTTTCCTGGCCGGATTCGTGATGCAGGAACGGCGAGCGAAAGAACCGACCGTACCGCTCTGGGTCTTCAGCCGCCGCGTGCTGCTCGGAGCCAACCTCGCGACGGCGTCACTGGGACTGCTCTCAATCGGGCTGACGACGTTCCTGCCGACCTACGCTCAGGGAGTGCTCGGCGTCAGCGCCCTCGTCGCCGGTTTCATCCTCTCGTCGATGTCGATCGGCTGGCCGCTGGCGTCGGCCCTCTCAGGTCGCGTTTACCTCCGCATCGGGTTCCGCGACACCGCCCTGGTCGGTTCCGTTCTGTGCGTCGCGGCTGCCTTCGGCTTCTTCATGATGCCGGAGTCGGTCCCGGTCTGGGTGCCGGTGGTGACCAGCCTGGTTATCGGCGCGGGCTTCGGCTTCCTCTCAACCTCGATGATCGTCGGCGTACAGTCGCTGATCGACTGGAACCGGCGCGGGGTCGTGACCGGTTCCAATCTGTTCAGCCGCCAGCTTGGCCAGGCATCTGGGTGCTGCGATGTACGGGAGCATTGCGAACGCGGTGCTGCTGAGCAAGCTCCACGACGCGCCGGGCAGCCTTGCCGGGCAGCTACCCACGAACCCTGAACGACGCCAGCGACGCGCTCACCAGCCACAATGCCAACCTGAGCGCCGCAGCCGAAAGCTACCTGCGAGACGCACTCTATCAGGCAACGCATCAGGTCTTTCTTGACGCTGCTCCTGATTGCGATCGCCAGCATGGTCGTCATCATGCTGACCCCTCGACGGTTCGAGCGGCTGACTTTCGCCGAAGACGAGAACGGTACCCACGCGGACGCGGCACGCGTTTCGGCGAGACACGACACTGAGCCGGCCACGCCGGTCAACTCAGCCGAATAGACTCCCCGTGTACATCGAACCGTGTCTCTGCTCAGTCCCACGTGTTCAGTGTGTTTGGCCGCCTTGTCCGAGCGCGTCGTTCTCTCTATGATGCGGCTACGCAAGCGCTCCGACTCCACTACGACACGAGCATCGAGCAGAGCAGCGCAGAAAGGAGGCCAAATGGAAGCGGTGGTCCGTACATTCATCGACGACGTCAAACAGATCCTTGCGGAATCCGAGGCTTCAGAGGTGGACCTCCAACGCCTGGCCGCACGCATGGGCAAGTTCGTGTGCGAGCCGGTCATTCGTGACGCGCATGCAGGTCTCCTCGACCGCGGTGAGGGAGCGAGTCTATATCGAGATGTGGGCCGGCGTTCGGAGGTGGTCGTACACCGACGGCACCGGGCTGACCCTGGTCCGCTCTCGCTTCGACTCCGAGGAACCGACTCCAATCCACTCCCATGGCACCTGGGGCGTAGTCGGCGTCTACGCCGGGCGGGACCGCCACCAGGCGTGGAGACGACGTGACCCGGGAAGCGGGGCAGGTCATGCGGAAGTCGAGATGCTGGAGCAGCGCATTCTCGTGCCGGGGGACGTAGCGCTGATTCCTCATCCCCCGCAGGATATCCATGTTCAGCAAGGCGATGGAGAGCCAGCATTCGAGTTCGTTCTCTTCGGAAAGAACGCAATGGTTATCCCGCGACTCATCTTCGACCCGGTCAAACAGGAGGCGCGTGAGGTAATCCCCGGACAGAGCTAAGGATATTGGGGTGTGGCGTGGTCTATCGGCGCTCGGATTGAGACCACGATCGCATCGGCCAGGCTCGTCATCCGGAACACGTGGCTCCGCCGCCACGTTCGGAGCCACGGCGAAAATGCTCGCGAGTCGTTGCAGCCAGCCGTGGCCGGATACGAAGCTACGACCGCGCCGTTCCGTCTGGGCTGTCGCGGCCTTCGTCGACGATCAGTCCATCCTGCATCCGGATCACGCGGTCGCACATGGCCCCGATGCGCGGGTCATGAGTGACGACGACGAAGGTCTGACGGTTCCGCTGGTTGAGCTCGCGCATCAGCTGCATCACCTCGTCGGCGGTCTGCGTATCGAGGTCGCCGGTCGGCTCGTCGGCCCAGACGATCGACGGCTCGTTGACCAGGGCCCGCGCGATGGTCACACGCTGGCGCTGGCCGCCTGAGAGCTCGGCCGGGCGGTGATTCGCCCATTCGGCCAGATGCACCTGCTCCAGAATCTGCATCGCTCGCTCACGCGCCTGCCGCGGCTTGACCCCGCTCACCAGCAGGGGCAACTCGACATTCTCCACGGCGCTCAACACCGGCAACAGGTTGTAGAACTGGAAGATGAACCCCATCTCCCTGGCGCGGAAGGAGGTGCGAGCGTTGTCCGGCAGCTTGGAAAGGTCGGTGCCGGCAATGTAGATGACCCCGTCATCGATGGTGTCGAGGCCCGACAGGCAGTTGAGCAGCGTCGTCTTACCACAACCTGACGGGCCCATGATCGCGGACATCTCGCCACGGTCGATGACCAGATCAACGCCTCGCAGGGCCGGCACCCGCACCTTGCCGGTGTCGTACGTCTTCAGAATGCCGCGTGCTTCGATGATCACGTCGGTGGCGACGCTAACGCTGGCACCGCGTTGCTGGTCGGTTGGGCGATCCATGTAATGAAGCCTCCTCAGCAAGATGACCGGATGGCTATGCGAGGCCCTGCGGACGACCTGGTGATTCGTTCGCACCGGACAAGGGTAGCACCATCCCGCGCTGCCTGACGAGCCAGGTTGTGTCACCAAGAGGAACGCCTTCGCGGCGGCAGCGCGCCACCTCAGGCGCGAAGGCCATCCAGCTTGACGCGAGACACACGTCCGATCCATAGTCGACACCGCATCGACGACCCGCTTGACGAGCAAAGGAGGCTCCAATTGCGTTTCGGTTATCATTCCGATCTCCTGGAGCGCTGCCCTGAACTCGTCGCTGGAGTCATCTGGATCAAAGGTTTGGCGAATCGACCGTCCTCGGACGAAGAGGATCGCGTACTCGCCGATGCCGAGGCGCTCACACGCGAGCGTTTCCCCACACCACCCGACATCGCCAGGCATGAGTCGATCGGGGCCTGGCGGCAGGTGTACTCCCGTTTCGGCGTCAAACCGAATCGCTATCCCTGCGCCGCCGAAGGCCTCATTCGTCGCGTCGTGGAAGCCGGTTCACTGCCGCGCATCTCGGCACTGGTTGACCTCTGCAATTCCGCGTCGCTCCGCTATGCGATTCCGGTCGCGCCGTTCGATCTCTCCCGGTCCGAGGGAGACTGGGTCGTCCGTCTGGCGGGCGGCGCCGAGCGCTTCCAGCCAATCAACGCCGAGTCCGCTGAAGCGATTCCCGAGGGAGAGGTCATCTATGCCGACGCCACGCCCGACGTCCTGTCGCGCCGCTGGAACTGGCGGCAATCAGAAAAGGGGAAGATCACCCTGGCAACAGCTGATCTCCTGGTCACAACCGAAGCCGTGCATGCGTCGGCGCGTGAGGCGGTTGAGGGCGTCCTATCGGAGCTATCTACCCGGCTGCCGTCACATTTGGGGGGATCATTCCGCTGGGATGTCCTCAACCTGGATCACCCCGGCAGTGACAGCCGTCTCGCGGATTCGGATGCGCCCATTCTGTAAGGGCGAAGCTCGTCGTCGCCCAGGGAACAAGGTACGTCCTTCCGGACCGCGACAGCGATTGCCGCTCCGGAACGCGCGCATGCTCAACCAATGCTTTTCGCCTGCGGTACGACCACGAATTTGGGCGATGACGAGCATCGCCCTTGCCACGTGATGTTCGACGGACCCGGAAAGAATTTGCCGGTGTTAGACGACTGGCTGCGGCGGAACCGCGCCCTCCGGCAGCGGCGCCTTGTACGGCTTGCCTTCGGTCGACTGCATGTGCTCGTCATGCGCTTTCTTGAGCAGCGACGGGTCGAGATGCAGCTGCGCGGCCGTCACGGCCATCACCTTGGCGGCATGCATCATTCCCTTATGCCCGATCGACATACCACCGGTCGCCGTGATGCCCCAGCTATGGCCGGTTACCCCGGCCGGATGGCAGGCCGTCAGCACCTGAGCCGTCGGCGTGATCCAGCTCACTTCCGACACGTCGGTCGACCCCGAGAGGACCTTCCCCGGCTCACCGGGCGCGAAGACCTCGCTCAGCAACGGCTGATCGAGCGCGCTGGCCGGCAGGTCGCCGGAGCGAATGCTGGCCGCCCGGATGCGCTCCGGATAGCCGCTGGCCACCGCTTTGGCGAACGCGCGCTCCTCGTCGTTGAAGTCGATCGGACCGATCTCCTTCAGCACGTCGTACATGACGCTCGAGATCACCTGATTTGGCAGAAGGTTATGCACGCCGTAGTGGTCGTGCACCGTAAGTTCGGTATCGGTCATCATCGCCGCACCCTTGGCGATACGCATGATACGCTCGGTGATCTCCTCAACCTGATCCCGCTTGGGAGCGCGGATGTAATACCAGACCTCCGCCTCATCCGGCACGACATTCGGCTGGCCGCCGCCGTTGGTGATGACGTAGTGGATGCGGGCTTCCTGGATGACATGCTCGCGCAGGTAGTTCACGCCGACGTTCATCAGCTCGACCCCATCCAGCGCGGAGCGGCCATGCTCGGGCGCGCCCGCGGCGTGCGCGGTCTGGCCATGGAACTGAAACTTGATGTGGTCGATCGCCAGGCTGCTCGATACCCAGACAGTGTTGTTGGCCCAGGGATGCCAGGTGAGCGCGGCGTCCAGATCGTTGAAGACACCCGCGCGCGCCATGAAGACCTTGCCTGCACCGGTTTCTTCAGCAGGGCAACCATAGTAGCGGACCGTTCCCGGCTTACCGGACTCGCTCAGCCACGCCTTGAGCGCCACCGACGCGGCCAGGGCCGCCGTTCCGAGCATGTTGTGGCCGCAGCCGTGACCCGGACCGCCGCTGACGACCTGCGCTTGCGCTGTCTCTGCCTTCTGCGACAGGTTCGGCAAGGCGTCGTACTCGCCGAGAAAGCCGATGACCGGCGAACCGCTGCCCCACTCGGCCATGAAGGCGGTCGGCATGTCGCCGACGTTCGATGTGATTCTGAAGCCCTCGCCCGCCAGAAAGTCGGATTGGAGCTCACAGGCGTAGGTCTCATCCAGCGCGACCTGCGGGTGCGCCCAGATGTCGTCCGACATCACGATGAATCTCTGCTGTCGCTCTTCGAGCCACTCCGCGAGGCTCATGTCCTTAGGCATAGTCGTCTCCTTCAACCAGATGCGGATCGTCCTCCGCGCGTCATCCTGTCCTCCAGCATTGTAGCCGGGCTGGCTGGAAATGGTGTCGATCGATCACAGCCGCGCCGGAACCACGACACGACCGGCCGAGATCAATGTGCGCTACCATTGCTTGTACGATCATCGCGAAATCCGGAGTAGGAGAAGTTTGAGAGCGTAGCCAGAATGTTCTCTCACGACCCGAGACGGCGGGCGGCGTCATCTCCAAACAGCGCCGGGACTGATACCGTCGAGCAGGCGCGGCTTCGTGCCTCGTTGAGACTCCTCTTCGACGCCCAGACCGCCGATCGAATTGCCGCACGTGACGGAAACGTGTTTCGCGGCGCGACGAGGCACTGGACGTTTGAATCCTGGCGCCGACGCGTTTCGCGGCATTCGGTCGATCGCGCCACGGATCCGCCGCTGGCTCCCACCACGACGATGCCGGCCCAGGGAGCCGTCGCGCTCGCGTTACACCTCGGCATGGGTACGGCAGTTGAGACACTGGCCGGGTCGAGCGGCATCAGCGCCGAGTTGCTCGGTATCGAACTCTATCGCACGCGTGCCGTGCTCACCGCCGGCCTTGCCCCGGCCTGCGGACCGTCGATGTCGTCGCTTGGGCGCTACCGCGATCCGTCGCTCAACATCGGCGACCGGGCCACGTTGTTGCAGCACGCGCAGCGATGCGACGCCTGCCGGACCGTGCTCGAAGGCTTCCAATCGCTCGACATCCGGCTGCTGGAGCGGATTGAACGCGAGGCGGCTGCGCTCGCCGTCTCGCCCGGGCTCACATCCCAGCGGCTCTCATTCCTTGTTCCACGCTGGGCGCTGGCCACCGCGATCGTCGCAGTGCTGGCCATCGTTGGGATCGGGGTGGCAGCGAGCCGGTTGAGACCGAACCCGTCGCCGCCGCAACCCGCGACGGGCTCGACCGGCGCGCTGTCCGGATGGCTGCTCATCCAGGGTAACGGCGATCAACTGACCGCTCTCGATCTCGCGACCGGACGGAGCCATCCGATCGGTGCGTCCGACAACCTGGCGATCAACCTGCAGTATGGCGTCGGTTCGGCGATACTCTCTCCCAATGGGCAGTTGATTGCCGGGCAAAAGCCGGTCGAGAACACGGGGCCGCAGCAGCTCCTCACGATCGAAACGCTTGATGGGACGGTTCTGCGCCGGATCGCGTTGTCGAATCCGTACTCCTCGCTCGCCGCCTGGCTCGGCAATGGTACGGTGCTGGAGGTGGAACAACCCCAGCCGGGCCCAAACGAGACGCAGGCGGCCTACGTGCAACGGCTGCAATCCGATACGCAGCTCATGTCGATCGACGTCGCGACGGGCGAGCAGCACGAGATCTTCCGCGGGTCGATCAGTTCGGTCTTCCCATCTCCCGATTCAACGCTGATCGTCGTCAAGACCCTGGGAAACGTTTACGGCGGTCCAGCCGTGGTCGAGCTCCGGCCGCTTGACAACGGCCGGGTCGGCAAGACGACTCGCCACCTTGACGCTCGCAGACAACAGCAACCCGTTCTGGTCGGCGGACAGCAGCCGTTTCTTCGTGGCTCTGAACCCCACGGGCTCGGTCACCCCGAGCACACCGTCTGGCCAGCCTACGCCGTCGCCAGGAGCCATCACGCCGCGGGAGTCCGCGTCGGTGAGCCGCACGGGCGAGCCGACCATGCTTGCGCCGCTGCCCGGCGAGTTGCCGAGCTACCCGGTGGCCGTTTCGCCGGACAACCGGTATCTCATTGAAGTATCGGAATCGGCGGATGCGTCCGGAGGATCGCCGGTTTTCCAGATCTGGCGGACCGCCACCTCCGGCGAAGGGGCAATTCCGCTCACACGGCCGTCTCCCAACGTCACCAGCCAGGGCTCCTGGTCGCCGGACGGCCACCTGTATATCCTGCAGTACGACCACCCATTCGTGCTCGCGCCATCGACGGAAAACGCCTCACTCGGCGACGTCCGGAGCACGTCCCTGCTGGCGGTATTGCCTGATGGACGAACGACTACCCTGCAAACCCACCTGGGAGGCGTCTTCGGATCGAATATCCTCGGCTGGCTCGCCGCCGGCACGTTCGCCGACGCGGCGACCACGCCATCCGGAACGCAACCGGGAGAGGCTGCGCCAGTCGATTCGAAGCTGCGCGGACTCCAGCTCGACCCCTCGGCTCCAGCCAGCCCGGACGACCGGTACGTGATCCTGCGGGACCCCGGTTCAGGATCGCCGATCGTCTGGGATCGTACCGGAGACACCGGTCGACGCCTGCCGACCGGAACAGTTGATCTCTCCTGGCTTCCTCAAAGCCAGGTGCTCGTCGGGGTTGGCACGGCGAGCGGAGGTCCGCCTGGGGCTTTGAACAGGCTCGTGAGCTTCGCGACGACGTTCGGTAGCGTGATGCCCAACTACGATTTCCGTGCCTATGACCCGGCAGGAATCGGGTCGGCGACCGCCGAGCGCTATGCAGAGCCGCTCTTCTCGCCGGATGAAAACGCCCTTGCCTTCTTCGTGATCGACGATCGCGGCGGGTCGGTCGCCCTCTGGCTGGCGGATTATGGAGGTCAAGCCAGGATGGTGTACCAGTGGAGCGTGCCAGGCAACAGCAGGATCGACGTGTCTCCGGTCGCGGCCTGGATCGATTCGTCCACGTTGATCTTTGCCGAACCGGGAGACTGGCACGACGGTCTGCCGCGCCAGGTTCGTCTGCGGCGACTGACGCTCGACGGCGATGGCGCGCCTCAGGTTGCCACGCTCACGACACTTCACACCCACGGCAACGAACACGGCGTCGATCTGCGGGAACTGGCCATCAATCTAGCCAGTGGGCACATCGCCTATCGCCTGCGGCATTTCACCCAGGCGTCGCCTACCAGCGGCATCTTCGACAGCGTCGACGTCGTGGCGTTCAACCATGTCGATAGTCCGATCGAGCTCTCGCGTCAGGGCAGCGGTAGTGGTTTGTCGTGGTCGCCCGACGGTCACGTTCTGGCGGCAACGTTCCCCGGCGAATTACGGTTCTTCTCCGGCTCCGGTGACCTGCTCGGGACGGTCAGCGGGCTAGCCGACCCGTCATCACCCCGGTGGGTGAGCCCCACCGAAGTCTGGTTTCAGACGACGCAAGACGGCACCGAGCAAATCATGTCGGTGCCGATGCACTGATGTGCCGGTGGCGCGCTATTCGTCGGTGAGACCTTGTGAATGGCGATACTCGATCAGACGACGACGGACCTCATGCGGGGTCAGTTCGTCCAACTCCAGCCCAAGCAGCTCACCCAGCTTGGATCGGCTTGTGTAGCCAAGAGCACGCGCCCATTTCCAGAACTCAGTCCAGCTATAGTCAGCAGCCTCGAACGCTTCTCGTTCGGCGGGCTCAATCTGTTCACGAATTGGGCGTAGATTGGTGGGCGCCTGTTCGAGCATCTGTGGCGGAGCTTCGTCCTCCGGTTCAGGTGGAGCGACGACGCGGACGCGCGTGGTTTCCGGGGAGCGGGCCGGTTCGGCGACTGGCGCATACTCGACCGCTGCCGCCGCCTCTTCGGGCGGCTCACTCGCGACGTCGAAATCGAGCGCGAACTGCGTGCCGTAGCCCAGCGCCGCCAGCGCGCGTCCGATGGACTTGGTCTCGGCCTTCTCGATGTAGTCGGCGAACTCCGCCTGCGCCTCGCTGCCGTAACCGGTAGCCCGGCCGCCGCTTGGCAGGATCACCTCAGCCCGAAAGACGGCGATGCTTTTTTCGTTCGACACGAGCTGAGTGATGACGTGCGCGTCGGGATGCTCGCTGCGCAGCCAGACCAGTCGCCACTTGACGTCGAGGTATTCCACCTCACGCCCACGCACCTGGATCCGCCGCAGGTAGGCGCGTGGATCGAACGGCTTCGACGCTTCGGCACGCTTGACACCGCCGGCATCGCCCATCGCATCGGAGTTCTCAGGCACGTCCAACCCTCCCGTCGGTTACCACGTTCGACGGCGTTCCCATGCCAACCGGTTCACCACGCGCTTCCGTCAATAGAGGCGGGCAGGTTCCGGCTGTTCGCGCCGCTTCCGTAAATAGCGCGCGATTCCATCGACCGTCATCTGATACGCGGTGGCCACCTCATACGGCCTGACGAGGCTGTCGCTTCCGGTTGCGGCCACGATCTCGGCGTCACCACGTTTGCGCAGCTCGGCGGTCACGACTTTCGTGTCGCTCTCGTGCGCAAGTCGCTCGTCAGCCCAGCCGGACCAGAAGAAGAGACGGCTCAGCAGGTCGTCCAGATGCCAGTTGATGTCATCGAAGCCACCGAAATGGGTCAGGTAGAACCGCGTCAGGTTCAGCTTGCGCAGCTTCAGAATACTCTCACGCCACAGGATCAGGTCGAGCTCCGGCGGAACCGTTGGCGGCCGCACGTAGGCCGCCGAGCCGAGCCGCACGCCGCCAACATCTCCGCGTGAAGATCGCTCCCGTGTCGGGGTGATGGTAGGCGATGTGGTGCATGGCATGGCCCGGCGTGTGCCGCGCGATCAGCTCTCGGCCTCCCGCCTTGATCGTCGCGCCGTCTTCGAGGATGTCGACCCGGTCGCTCGGAACCGGCGCGACCTCACCCCACAGTTCCTGCATGCGATCACCATAGATGCGCGTCGCGCTGGCCATCAGCTTGGCCGGGTCGATCATATGTGGTGCGCCGATCGGGTGCACGAGGAGGCGCGTCCTGGGAAGACGCCGCATCAGCACACCGGCTGAACCCGCGTGGTCGAGATGGATGTGCGTCACGGCGAGCTGTGTGATGTCCTCCGGATCGAATCCAGCCTGGCGCACGCCGTCCAGCAGCGTTTCAATGGTCGGCGTGGCGCCGGTCTCGATCAGCGTCAGACCGTTCGATCCGGTCAGCAGGTAGGACGCGATCACGCCGGGAACACCCTGGAAGTGGTGGTCGATGATGTAGAGGTCGGATTCGAGCTGAGTGACGATGTTCTGTGCCATCTCGTTCTCCAGAAATTCCCGCGGCGGGGCACGCCGTTTGGTCACTGCGTGAATTGGCGGGACGGGCAGGTCTCGTCCCGCCGGCCCGCGCGACTATCGTAGCAGATGAGCGGAAATACTCGAATTCAACGATCATCACCAGTCGCGCTGGGTCCGCACCGTCAAGCCGTCGTAGGCCAGATCGACACCGGGTGGAAGGCTGTCGCTAACCGCCGCGTGAGACACCTCATGGCTGACGTGCACGATATACGCCTGGCGTGGTCGCACCTGTGTGACGACATCGATCGCTTCACCAAGACTCAGATGCGTTGGGTGGGGGCGCTCGCGCAGGGCGTTGATGATCAGCACGTCGGCGTCACGCATCAGATCGAGGGAGCTATCAGATATGCCTTTCGCGTCGGTCACGTAGACCAGCGGGCCGAAGCGAAATCCCTGCACGATCCAGCGCCCATGGGTCACCGTGATCGGCACGACCTCACGCCCAAAGATCTCGAACGGACCGTCGAAGACGTTCAGCAACAGGTCCGGCTTACCCCCATAAAACGGGAAGACGTCTTGAAACGCGTAGGCGTACCGCTCACGCAGCAGCTCCGCCGTCCGACCATCCGCGAAGACCGGCAGATGCATTTGATTGAGCTCGTTGAAACGCCGCAGATCGTCGATTCCGGCGACGTGGTCGGCATGGGCATGCGTAAAAAGCACGGCGTCAACGCTACGGATTCCGGCGGCTACCGCCTGTGACCGCAACTCTGGAGACGTGTCGATCAGGATCGACTTGCCATCGAAGCGAACGACGGCAGAGGTGCGTCCACGACGATCGCGCGGGTCCTCGGAGGTGCAGACGGGGCAGGTGCAGCCGATCATCGGGATGCCGTTCGACGTACCCGTTCCCAAGAAGGTGAGCTCAACCATTACGTATGTGTCCTCGACAAGTTCATCGGAGTAAGTATACCCGCAGGTCGGAAAGACCGAGGAATATGGTGGGACCAAAGACGGTACTAATGGGCCGATTGTTCTGAGGTACTCAGCGCCCAGTCTTCGCTATTATCAGAAACAGCACTGTTCGCGTTACGGCGCCCCGAACGTCCGCTTCAGACGTGTCCAGGGCTGAATTCTCGAAGGTTAAGGACGGCAACGGGTATACATGAACGAACAAGCGGATCGCCGGTCGAGTTGGATTGACAGCCTTTCCCGGCACCTTTCACAGCAAGATGAGATAGCTGAAAGCCGCACCGCCGTGCAGGTTCTGCTCCCGATCCTGCAACACATGACGGCGCGCATCCGTTCGGATACGTCATTGACTGATCTCCTCTCCGTGCTGGCCGGCTCGACATGTGAGGCGATCAACACCGAGGTCGGGCTGGTGCGTGTCTTCGATCCCGAGCAAAAGAATCTGTCGGTGCAGGGCCTCGTCGGCGTGCCGCCACACCTCGTCGGCAGTTTGCTCGGCGAGCACACCGCGGCGACGGAATTGTTCCAGGGACTGCGGCCCGGCTCGTTGATCACCTTCACGCCGGATCGACCGCTCGTACTTCAGCATGCATCCGATCTCGTATCGGCGGAGTTCCATGAGCTGCAGGCGCTCGGCGCCCGCCACATCCTGGTTCTGCCGCTGTTTCACCATGGCCAGCTGCTTGGCCGGCTTGACCTGCTGCGGAAGCGTGACGAACCGTTCAGCGTCGAGGATGGCTCGTTAGCGAACATCTTCGGAACGCTGATCGCTGGGGCGATTTACGGCTTGACGCAGGACGACAGCGGCGAGCGCTATAACCGGATCATCGAGGCGAGCTTTGCCTTCCAGCGATCCATCGAGCCGCTGGCCAACGTTGGCGAGATGTTCCAGAACGTCGTCGAAGCGCTGCGTCATATCGTCGCCTGCGATCGGTGTTACGGCTTGCTCTGGAATGAAGCGCGCCGTGAGTTCTCACCGATGGCGGCAAGCGGGGCCGAACGCAGCACCGTTGATCGGCTGAAACAGCTCTCCTTCGTGCCGAGCGCCATCCCCGCACTCGAGCAGATCCTGCGCGGCGACGAGCCACTGATCATCCAGAACGCCGCGAAGAGCGAGCTCCTGCCCGCGTCGGTCACCGCCGCGCTCAACCTGAATTCGACGGTGATCGTGCCGTTACGCGCCCGGCAGCGCGAGCTCATCGGCGCGGTGATCCTCGATCGCTCAGGCACCGAGAGTGAGTTCAGCAATCGCGATATCGCGGTCGTCAGCACGATCGCACCCCATTCGGCGCTGATGATCGAGAACGCGCTCCTCTACGAGGAGGTGAAACGCGGCTCCGACCGGCTTGCCCTGGTCAACGACATCGGCATTGAACTGGCGTCACTGACGAATCTGACGAGCCTCTTCCAGCAGGTTCGGTTGCACGTCGCGTCAGTGTTGACCGCGAACCGTTTCTGTCTCGGACTGCTCCTGCCGGACGGCCGCTCGATCGAATATCACTATGCCGTTGACGATCACATTTCCGAGCAGCCGGTTACGCTCCAGCTCGATGACGGGCCGCTGGCACGCTGCATTCGGGAAAAACGCCCCCTGCTGATGAACGGCCGTGAGCCAAACGACAAGCAGGACTGGTTTCCACCGGCCAAGAAGATCGCGCCGTCCGAGTCGATGCTGGCGGCGCCAATCATCGTAGGACAGCGGGTCATCGGCGTGATCTCGGCACAGAGTGACAGCCGCGGCTCCTACTCCAGGCACGATCTCGATCTCGTCGGCACGATCGGCATGCAGACGGGCGTCGCAATCGAGAACGCGCGCGTCTACTCGTTGGCCCAGGCGCGCGGCGAGCGGCGCGCCTACCTGCTCGACCAGATGATTACGCGGCAGGAAGCCGAACGGAAGACGATCGCCGACGACATTCACAACGACACGTTGCAGACGCTGGCAAGCTGCCTGTACAGCATCGACCTCATCAGCCGCCGCGCAACTCAGCTCTCGCCGGAACAGACACAGGAGGAGCTATGCGGCGTCCGCGACAATCTGGCCGAGAATATCGACCGGCTGCGTCACATCATCTTCCAGATTCGTCCCTCGACGCTCGACATCCTTGGGCTGGAACCGGCGCTCCGCGAGCACGCCAAATACGTTCAACAGGACACCGACATCGAGATCTCGCTGGCCGTGAACCTGCCGGAGCGCCCCTCGAACGACATGGAGACGGCGATCTACCGCATCGTCCAGGAGACGATTCATTTGGTGCGCGGTCGTCGCGGGGTGCGACACATCGTCGTTCGCATACGCCAAAAAGGCGCCGCGATCATCGTCACGATCGCCGACGACGGGCAGCCCCAGCCCGCTAAGGAAGGTCAGGAGCAGGGATCGACAACGCCCGAGGTCTCGGAGCCTGAGTTTTCTCTCATCGCTTTGCGCGAACGAGTCGAGCTTGCGGGCGGTCAGGTAAAGACAGCCAGCCTCCCAACCGGAGGATCCACGCTGCAAATCATTCTTCCAAACCGGAGCGCGCCATGAATCAACGGTCGCCGCATCTACAGCTCGTCGATAAGGCCGTGACTTTCCTGGTGGATATCCAGACGACGCTCTGCGGAGCGCCGACGGTCCCCGACCTGATGGAGATCGCAGTCGAGCAGCTCCGCCGCGTTCCCGGCACGATTGCCGCCTGGATCTACCAGCGCGATGAGCGCGGCGCCTTCTCAGTCGTCCATTCGTGGATCGCGGCGGGTAGCGGCAGCGAGCCTATTCCCGAGATGGACCTGGGTCAGCTACTGCATCAACGCTGGATCGCGGCTCACGGCGCGGAAGGCTCCGCGCAGGATTTCGCGCATCCCTTCGTGCCGGAGGACTATCGGCGACACACCGTCACGCCGATGCTGCTCGCGGGTGAAATGATCGGCGCGATCGCCGTCGAGCGTCGTGACGGCGAGATCTACCCCTACGAGGTCGCCGACCTTGGCGCGATCGCGACGACGGCGGCTATGACCGCGCAGAGCCTACAGATTCTGGTGCTGCGTGGGCGATTGATGGAGCAGGAAGAGCAAGCCGACGTCGATCACCTGCGGCGCGAAATGGGGCGTGCGCTGCATGACGGCGTGGTGCAGGATCTCGCATACATGAATCTGAAGCTCGAGCTCCTGGTGCGACAGCTCGAGTCGGCGGCACCGGATCTGGCGGAATCGGCCATTCAGATCCAGAACCAGGTCAACCAATCAATCACGGATATGCGTTCGATGATCACCGATCTGCGACGTCGCCAGCACCCGGCGCCCGGCATTACCGCACAACTGCGCGACATCGCGGTGCATATTCAGGATTTCATTCCGCAAGAGATCGATGATGAGCGCCAGGGCATGGAGCTCGCTCCGGAGATCGAGCGAGCGGTCATCGGTATCGTGCGCGAATCGATCCAGAACATCCGCAAGCACGCCGTCGCGTCGGACGTGCGGGTCGAGGTACAGCTCGAAGATGATGAATTGCTCGTGACGGTCGCGGACGACGGGGTCGGATTCGACTCCGGCCTTCCGGTCGCGCGTGAAGGTCATTTCGGCATGGAGCAGATGCGAGAGCTCGCCGAGGACATGGGTGGATCGCTACTGGTCGAATCGGTGCCCGGAAGCGGAACCCGTGTTCACGCGCGAATCCCTCTCGTC
This sequence comes from uncultured Chloroflexia bacterium, assembly GCA_963725815.1. Classification (GTDB taxonomy): domain Bacteria; phylum Chloroflexota; class Chloroflexia; order Thermomicrobiales; family Thermomicrobiaceae; genus CALAGB01. The sequence goes on along the minus strand of CAVSAD010000017.1, from coordinate 161,575 downwards.
GTCGCTCAGTCGGATCGGTAGGAGGTTACTGGGGTGGGCGAACATTCGATTCGAGTGGTGGTAGCTGACGATCATGATCTGTTTCGTGAAGGACTCCGGCAATTGCTGGAGACGATTCCTTCCGTCGAGATCGTCGGAGAGGCATCGGATGGCCAGGAAGCGATCCGGCTCGTCGCCGATGCGCAACCGGACGTCATCCTGATGGATATCAACATGCCGCGGGTGGATGGCTTGCGCGCCACCGAATACATTGTCAAGCACTATCCGGAGACCAACGTGATCGTGCTGACCATGTATCAGGACGACGAATACGCCATTCACGCGATTCGGGCCGGTGCCAAGAGCTATCTGTTGAAGAACAGCCGCTCTGACGAGGTCATCGAGGCGATCCACGTGGCGGCGAACGGCGGTTCGACCATTGACGCAGCGCTCGCACCGGCGCTGATGCGTGAATACCACCGACTCCTCACAAAGACACCGACGAACAGCCAGCGTCACCTCAGCGATCGCGAATCAACGCTGCTGAGGCTGCTCGCGAACGGGTACAACAACCGTCAGATCGCGGACCAACTCGATCTGGCTGAGAGCACGGTGAAGAACAATCTCTCATCGTTGTTCCAGAAGATCGGCGTGCGCGATCGCACCCAGGCCGCCCTTTACGCCATCTCCCAGGGATTCGGATCCAAACCAGTCGATGCTCTCTAACCCAACCTATCCCAGCCCTCCCTTCGGGCGTACCTTCTCCAAAGCCAGTCGTGTAGACTGGCCAGGACCAGAGCGGGTACGCCCACATTCTGTTGGCGGCCGCGCATGTCGGAGGCATCGGGGGGCGGTGAATGAGTACGCAGGCACTGAGCGGAATTCGTGTCGTCGATCTGACCAGGGTCATGACGGGGCCGTATTGCACCATGCTGCTCGGCGATATGGGCGCCGAGGTGATCAAGATCGAGCAGCCAGGCAAAGGGGACGACACTCGAGCCTGGGGACCGCCGTTCATCGACGACATCAGTGCCTATTACCTGAGCGTCAATCGCAACAAGCGCGGCCTCACGCTCAACCTCAAGAGCGACGCGGGACGAGAGATTCTCTGGAAGCTCATTGACACGGCGGACGTCGTCGTCGAGAACTTCAGCCCAGGCACGGTCGACCGGCTCGGCTTCGGTTATGACGCCGTGAAAGCGCGCCGGCCCGGCATCGTCTACTGCTCGATCTCCGGTTTCGGCCAGCAGGGCCCCTCGCGCGATCGAACCGCTTACGATCTCATCGTGCAGGGCATGTCGGGTCTGATGAGCGTCACCGGCGAGGCGGACGGCGGCCCGACGCGCTTCGGCGTTCCCATCGCCGACATCGCCGCCGGCATGTTTGGCGCGTATGCCATCGTCAACGCGTTATTTCACCGCGAGCGGACCGGCGCAGGCCAGTTCATCGACACCTCGATGCTCGGTGGTCAGGTGGCGCTCCTCACCTATCAGGCCGGGATCTACTTCGCCACGCGGCAAGCTCCTCAACGAACCGGCAACGCCCACCCGATCGTCGCTCCGTATCAGACCTTCCGCAGCAAGGATGGTTACGTCAACGTCGCTTCAGGCAACGACGGCATCTTCTCGCGGCTCTGTACAGCGATGGGACTGGCCCGGCTTCTCGACGATCCCCGTTTCAAAGACAACGCGGGCCGCATCACCAACCTTCCGGCACTCGTGGACGAGATCGAGACGGCGTTCAGCGACTACACCACCGCCGAGATCGTTGAGCGGCTCGATGCCGCCGCGGTTCCATGCGGGCCGATCTACACCGTCGATCAGGTCTTCGCGGATCCACAGGCCCAGCACTATCAACTCAGCCAGCGGGTGCCGCATCCGACGCTCGGAGAGGTCGATCAGGTCGGGTTTCCATATGCGATGAGCGAGACGCCCTGCGAGATTCGCCTGGCCCCGCCGCTGCTCGGTCAGCACACCGACGAGATCCTCCGTGAGATCGGCTACGGTGCTGAGCAAATCAGATCCTTCCGTCAAGAAGGCTCAATCTGATTGCTGGCCGAAACACGCTAAAATCGTCACGGAAGGGCACATGGATAAGCCGACGCCGTCGGGCCCGAAAATGGAGGGAAGCGCTCATGAATACCAACGTGCTGCGAGTTGGGCTCGTACAGATGAACTCCCGCTCGGACAAAGAGACAAATCTGGCGACCGCCGAACGGCTCATCGACGAGGCGGCCGAAAAAGGCGCGCGGCTGATCGGTTTGCCGGAATACGTCTCGTACCTCGGGCCGAAAGACCTGCACGAGGCCAACGCCGAGTCGATCCCTGGCCCAACGACCGACCGCTTCGCCGCTAAGGCGCGCCAGCATGGCATCTACCTGCTTGGCGGATCGATTCTCGAGCGCTCGAACACACCGGGCAGTTACTACAACACCAGCACCTTCTTCAGTCCGGACGGCGAGCTCAGGGCCACCTATCGCAAAATCCACCTGTTCGACATCGATATCACCGGCAACGTGAGCGCCAACGAGTCGGCGACGATCCTGCCCGGAGATCAGGCGGTGACGGTCGAGATGGACGGCCACACGCTCGGCCTGTCGATCTGTTACGACCTGCGCTTTCCGGAGCTCTACCGGATGCTGGCGCTCGACGGAGCCGAGGTCCTCTTCGTTCCGGCGGCCTTTACCCTGTTCACCGGTAAAGATCACTGGCACACCCTCCTCCGCGCACGCGCGATCGAGAACCAGTGCTATGTCCTGGCGCCGGCCCAGATCGGTCCGCACGACCCCAATGCCCAGTGCTACGGTCATGCGCTCGTCGCTGATCCCTGGGGTACGGTCATCGCCGACGCGCCGAATCACGAGGGCGTCGTCATTGCCGACATCGACTTTGACTATTTGCGGCAGGTGAGAACACAGGTGCCGTCGCTGGCCAATCGCAGGCCGAGCGCCTACGAGCGCGCGGCGGTCGGCGTGTAGGCTTCGCGCCACTCGCTGATACGCATTCAGGCGTGGATCATCGACGTCTGATCGCGCGATCAACGCCACGAGCCCGTTATCGGTACTTTGCCCGTGACGGGCTCCTCGTTCCGGCTGCCCCGGCGCGAAACGGGATGATCCCGGTTGACCAGGCCGCTGGTGATCTCTGCCGAAAGCAGGACACCAGGGATACCGGCGCCAGGATGGGTGCCCGCCCCAGCGAAGTAGAGCCCCTCAACATCCTTCGAGCGGTTGTGCTGCCGGAAATAGGCGGATTGGAAGAGGGTCGGCTCGACCGAAAAGGCCGACCCGAGCCAGCTACCAAGATCGTCCTGAAAGTCAACCGGGGTAAACCGGTGTTCGGTGACGATGCTCGCCTCGAGGCCGTCGAGCCCGAATTCATGTTCCAGTGCGTGAATGATCCGGTCACGGAATGGGTCCGCCTCGTGCTCCCAGTCGATGCCATGGCCGAGATGGGGAACCGGCACCAGCACGTAGAGGCTCTCGCCGCCAGCGGGCGCCATGCCTGGGTCGGTCTTCGACGGTGCGTGCAGGTAAAAGGCCAGATCGCCCGGCAGACCGTCTCCGTCGAAGAGCTGCTCGAGCAGCGTTTGATAGTCCCGCGGCATGATGATCGTATGGTGTCGCAGCTGCGCATACGGGCGATTCAATCCAAGATAGAGGAGGAAGCAGCTCATCGAGTGGCGGTAGTGGTTGAGCCGTCGCTTCATGCGCCGACTCTGGTATCTCGGAGGCAGTAGACCGAGCTGCGTCTGTACAACATCGCTGTTGGCGACGACCGCCGCCCCGAGATGCTCGCCACCGTTGCGCGTCTTCACTCCGGCAACGCGCCCCTGATTCACCAGGATCTCCTCGACCGAGTCGCCGAGCACAACGTGCCCACCGAGTTGTTGAAAAAGGTTCTTCATGGCCTGAACGACGCTGTACATCCCTCCCGCGGCAAAGTGGACCCCGTGCTGGCGCTCGAGGTAGGGAACGATGCTGTAAATCGAGCTGGCGCGAAGTGGATTTCCCCGATGAAGAGGGGATGAAACGAGAAGACCATGCGTAGATTGGGGTCACGGAAAAAGCGAGACACGAATCGGTAGACGCTGCGATCGGCGCGGAGACGGGCGAGCGCGGGAACCGCGCTCAGGAAGGTGGAGAGTTGGTCGAAGGGTTGCCCCGCCAGATCGTCGAACGCGCGCCGGTAGATACCTTCGGTGGCTTTGAGAAAATCCCGCAAACCCTGCACGTCGCGCGGCTCGAATTTGGCGACCTCATCCTCGTCCTGTTCGACCCCGCCGCCATAGTCGAAGTAACGACCGTCCGAGAAAAAGATGCGATAGGCGGGCGAAAGCGGCAGCAGCTGAAGGTCGTCCTCAAGTCGGCGCCCCGCCGTCGACCAGAGATCCTCGAGCAGATAGGGGGCGGTAATCAACGTGGGCCCCATGTCGAAAGTGAACCCGGCGTCCTGAAGCTGGTATGCCCGGCCACCAACCCGCTCACGCGCTTCGATCAGTGTGACATCGTGCCCCGCCGCCTGCAGCCGGATGGCGCTGGCGAGCCCGCCGAACCCGGCGCCGACGACGACGACGCCGTCTGTGGATCCCCCGGAAATAGCAACGGTGTTGGTGTGGTCGTAGGTCAAGGGTGAATTACCTCCTGAACAAGAGTTGTCTCGAATTCGACTGGCGGTTCCGATAGCGCCCGCACTGCCTGCTCGACCTCTTTCAGAACCTGATCGCGTTCAGACCGATCGCGAAGTACGATCGGCGAGCCAAAACGCATTGTCAGCCGCGTTCTGGCACCCTCTTGATAAGCCAGACCAAGCGGCACGATCGGCACGCGATAACCGTCGCGCCGCGCCCGCTCAACCAGGTGCAGAAACCCCGGACGAAATGGGAGAAACTCGTCAGTGCCTTGTTTCGGCGTGAACGTTGGATCGATCGTCGGGTAACCTTCGGGATAGACCACCATCACCTCGCCGCGCCGCAATAGATCGGCCGACTCTCCGACGGCCCGACGCAGATAGCGCCGGCGCCCACCCAGCCGGCGAGAAGACCGAGCGGCACGATCTCCGCGGGCGTCCGCACGCAGGATGACGGGCCAGCCGGCCAGGCGACAGAGCGATTCCATGAAACGCCTGAGCAGCCGGTTCTCAGCCCAATCGAGCGCGACGAGGACGTGGAGATGCCGTCGCGACCGGCCTAAAAGAGCCGCGCCGTCGTACAGGTGATGGTAGTGGCGGCTGACGATCACCACCGGTCCAGTTGCCGGCAGGTTCGACTCGCCCACAACCTCGACCTCCAACTGCCGAGCGGTGATGAAGCGCGCGCCCGCTTGCATGACTGACTGGATGACCGTGCGCCGGCCTGCCGCTGGGTGACGTCGTGGGTTCACGCCCGGCAAGCCGAGAGTCGGCTGCGATCGCCAGGCGAGCAAAGCCGGGAGGCAGCCGAAGATGACTGCCGCGACGGTCGGCTGCCACAGGCCGACACTCAGGCTGAGCGCGACGGCGAAGACCATGTTGGCCAGGTAGACGCCGAACGGCACCCAGGCGGGAAATTCAGTGGCCGACACGTCTTTCCGCCACAGCGCGCGGCTGGCTGCCATGAACAGGATTCCCGTGAGCGTCCAGCCGGCGAAGTTCTGCACGGGCATCCCGAAATAGGGACCGGTTTCGAACCAGGTCCAGAACCGAATCGGCATGGACGGATGCGCCATGGCCGGGTCCAGCACCAAATCCCAGACCGTCAGCAGGTAAGCGCCGATCGCCACCGACCAGAACGCACGGTGACGGCGGAAGCGGGTCGTAGCCAGAACGCTCCCCAGCAAGAACGCGGAAAACCCGATCGAGAACCAGGAGAGCGGGATGGTGAAGGGCACACGACCGAGGACTTTGAAACCGAGACCGTCGGTGTAGGCATAGTTTCCGAACGGCCAGCCCGTGCCGGTGCCGATTAGCTCCGCGGAGAGTGAGAAGCTGACAGTAACGACGAAAAAGATCAGCGTCCGGCGCAGACCGAGGAAGACGAGTCCAAATGCGAGCATCGTGGCCGCTCCGAGAATGATGTGGAGCGACCCGGCATAGTTCATGCCGAAGCCGAATACCTGAGCGGCAAAGCGGCTGCCGGCCCAGAGCTCAGGATGCGGCAACGCGATGAGCAAGCCACCCAACCCAAAGGCCAGGGCCATCAGATGCCCCGCGAAGAGTGTGCGGGTCGTCGTCATGAAGATCCTCCGCGGGCGAGTGCGCGTCCCCGCCAGACGTAGTTCCGGCGTACGGTGCCCGCGAGAAGGAGCGCCGAGGCCGGCAAATCGAATAACGGTGAGATCCAGTAGGTCCACGGTCGTCGCGGATAGGCTCGACGCGTGCCGAACAGCACGCCCAACCTGACCCACGCGAGGTTGCTCTCGAGAACAATGAACCAGCGGGGAGCGTTGCGCATCGAGATCAGCAGCAGGAGAATTGGCGCGGCCTGGACGAGCAGCACCTCGAGGAGTCCCAGCAGACCAGACCAGCCGAAGAAGCGATCGCGTAGCGGTAGCGAGCGCGGCCACTCGCGCGCGGTGGCCCAGCCGTCCGCGTACATGCGGGTCGAAACCAGGTCACCGGCCTCGAAGAATCCGACCGGATGTCCGGATGCCACGATCTCTCGGGCCAGGGTCACGTCCTCACAGACGGAGGATCTCACCGGCTGGAACTCGCCGATCTTCGACAGCAGATCACGTCGCGCCAGAAAACACTGACCGTTGGCCTGCACCTGATCCGGACGCCAGGCCACGCCACCCGGAATGCCGAAGCGATAGACCAGCGTCGTGAGCAGGGCAGGATGAATCAGACCCTCTCCCAGCGTCTCGATTTCCTGTTTGGTCGCGACGCTCAACGCACTCAGTTCGCTGCGGCGAGCAAAGTCGATCAACGACGTGGCCAGCAGGGCGCGTGGACGGACGTCGGCATCGATCGACAGAATCCAGCCGGTCGACTCGTCAACTTGATCCAGGCCGCGCTGCAATCCCCAGGCCTTGCCGTTCCAGTCGCCGGGCACTGGGCTGGCGTCGACCAGCCGCAGGCGTGAGTCGCGCGACGCGAAGAATCGGACCAACTCCTGCGTGCCGTCCTCCGACCCCCCATCCACGACCAGAATCTGAGTGACGATGGGACTTTGCGCCAGTAGCCCTTCGAGACATGGAGCGAGGCGGAGACGCTCGTTCAGCACCGGGACGATGATCGCGACGGTCTCACCGGCCGGAACAGCAGCGCACTGCCGCACCTCGTCGGCGCGCATACCCGTCCGCAGCAGGCGCCACACGACGCGAATCGCGAGGAGCGTCTGCACTACCGCCACCATTGCCTCCACCACGGTCAAACGGTTCGATCGATGCCTCGTCATCAGGTCTCGCGAAATGTGGCGAACGTGGCGGCCGGCCGCGGACGCGTCGAGTGTTCGCCTCTGCGCCATAGCCGATCAACCAATATCGTGATAGCCGCCTCCTCCAGCTTTTCGTGCCGTGACGTCGAAGCACGGCGCCGTAACGTGTCGTAATCGCGACGCTCGATGACGGACAGGATGCGGCGATAGAGGCGCGTGGCTAGCAGGATCGGAAGTCGGCTGTCGGCAGGCAGGAGCCAGATGCCCGGCATGCTGTGCTGATAAAGATCGCGCGCTCGGGCGATTTCTGACCGCATCACGGCCCGATAGCGATCGTCGGGCCCGTTGCCAGCCCGCCAGAGGTCTCGCAGCGAGTCGTGACCGAGATCGAATTTAGCCAAAGTATTTTTAGGTAGGTAAATGCGGCCAAAAGAAAGATCCTCTCCCACGTCGCGGAGGACATTCGTCAGCTGCATCGCCGCGCCCAGGTCGGACGCGGCTCCCAGCGCCGCGTCAGAAGTGGCGCCGAGAATATGCGCCATGCCGAGACCAACCGTCGACGCAACCTGGTAGCAGTAGTGGCGCAGATCACTCTCGGATTGGAGGGCCGCGGGCTCGAGGTCCGCTTCGAGACCATCAAGCAGATCCAGCAAATATCCGACCGGGATCGCATAGCGCTCGATCACCCGTGCCAGCTCACTGGCAAGCGGTTCCCGCGGCCCCGCTGACGTGCGCGGACCCGTAAGCCAGGAGCGCCAGGCGTCGAGCTCCGCGCGGACCATCTGCCTGCTGCGTCCCGGCTCGGGTTCGTCAACCAGATCGTCGACTTCGCGACAGAACGCATAGAAGACCGTGGTCGCCTCCCGTTTCTCCGCGGGGAGAAACCGGGCCGCGAAGCTGAAGGTTCGCGCATGCGTCGCCAGCGACTGAGCGATGGGCGTTTCGCCGCTCCCCGCTGATTGGGGTGCGAGCAGGCTCGCGGTTGCCGGTGGGGCGACTCGCCCGCCGTGCGATTTCAGCTTCGTCGACATCGGGTTGATTCCAATCTCGAATCGTCCAGCGCCGGTGATTCAGGCCGGATCGCTGGAATGGCGTGGTCGAAGACCATCGATCATGACGTCGATCATCATGTTGGCCATGTCCAGGCCGGACAGCGGGCTGAAACGCTGAGAGACCTGCACGGTCTCGATAATGGCCAGAAATGAGCCTGCCAGCAAACGCTCGTACGGCATCTGATGCTCACCTCGGTCTCGCGCCGAGGCAAACGCGAGTTCGATTGGCATGACCAGCGAGCGAAGCGCGATCTGTGTCAGACGACGCGCATGCACCTCGGAAATGGCCGGCATGTCTGACCGGATCATGCGAGCGAGATCAAACGGCGGCTGCGAGAGCAGGAAGCCGGCCGCCTGAGACAGCTGAACGCGCAGGTTGTCGCCCGCTTCCTTGATGGCGCGATCGAGCTCGACGCGTGCTCGCTCCAGGCTCCGCTCCGTCACCTCGACAAAGAGCTGCTCTTTGCCACCGGGCACGTGGTGATAGAGTGACGCCTGCCGAATCCCGAGCTCGTTCGCGATGTCTCGTAACGTGACGGATGAGTACCCTCGCTCGCTGAAGAGCCGTTCAGCCACGAGCAAGACGCGCTCGCGTGCCGCGCTACTCTCCTCGACCGTCATGCAGCCAACCTACCTTTCGTTAGGGAACTTTACCGAACAAACGTTAGGTTGTCAAGCACGAAGATCACCCATTCACACCGCGTCTTGCCGGCAGAAGGATTGCTCTTCCGACCCCGGTGATCTCGCTCGTCACGCAGTGATACCTGGCGATGCGCCAGTCAGGCATCTCAATTCTTCAGTTCGATTATGCTGGAGCGCAATGGATTTCCGGGGCAACGTGTCATCAGCCTGGAACTGGCAGAGTCATAGGAGTGTTGATGTCGCTTTCTGATCGCTCGTCTCGTGGTTCAGATCCCAGCATCCTCGAAGCCGGCAGTCCCGCACTTGCCACGATCCGCTCTGCTCTCATCGTCGTCGCTCATCCGGACGACGTCGAGGCACACTGTGGCGGCACCGTCGGCTTGCTGACCGTCGCCGGCTGTTCGGTTCATCTGGTCGTCTGCACCTCAGGCGAGAAAGGAACGGCCGATCGCGGCGTGAGCCCCGCCGTCGTTGGGCGCATGCGTGAGTCAGAGCAGGACACCGCCGCACACATACTGGGTATTGGCGCTGTTTCGTTTCTTCGTTACCCCGATGGCGAGGTCCCCAACGATACGCGTCTCCGAGGGGAGATCGTGCGTCACATTCGCCGACAGCAGCCCGATCTGGTGATCACGCACGACCCCGAATTCCCGTGGCCCGCTTACACCGCCCACCGCGACCACCGTGCCGTCGGACGCGTCACGCTCGACGCGCTCTATCCAGACGCCCGAGATCACCTGTTCTTCCCGGAGCAGTTGAGCGATGAGGGGCTCGAGCCGCATGTGACGCCGGAAGCCTGGCTGATCATGTCGCGCGTTCCCGATGTGTTCGTCGACATCTCTCCGGTCATCGACCAGAAGATCGCGGCCAGACTCAGTCACGTCAGCCAGCACACGGACCCTGAAGCACTTAGCCGGTCCTTCCGGACGCGAGCCGTCGAAATCGGAGCACAGGTCGGATTGTCGTTCGCTGAGGCACTCAAAACCGTGCGATTCGCCTGACGACCCGAGTTGCAAGCCCAAATGACGCCGCGCAACCATCTCGCGACAGTCGCCTTGCGGCAGAGCCGAACCGCCGCCATCCGCATGCAAAGACGCAGGTGCCGGAATCGACACCTGCGCCAGGATATAACCGTCATTCACAGATCAGTCAAAACGAGAGGACGCCGAGAGCAACAGGTTCAAGCCATTGACGATCAGTTGCCGCTCCGCCGTATTGAAGCGCTCGACAAGCGTGCTCAGGTGGTCGACCTTGACCGGGTGAAGCTCTTCGATGACTCTGGCCCCATTGGGAGTGAGCAGGTTCAGCACGACCCGTCGATCGCTCGGGTCGTCGTCACGAGCGGTCATTCCCCGATTGACCAGTCGATCGAGAATCCCCGTGATCGTCGGAGTCGACACCTGAAGGCGCTGGGCGAGCGTCGAAACTCGCGTCGGACCGTCACAATAGAGGATGTGCATGACGCGCAGTTGCTGGAGTGTCAGTTGGGGCCAATGCTCGGCGAGGGATTCGACACCAGGCTGAAATTCTACGAATGCGCGACGAAGAAGATCGACCAGGCCATCGGAATCCGCGACCCCAGCCGCGCCGTCACTCGCAACTGTCGAAATCATAGGCAGACGCATCCCCTTCCTCTCTCCAGATCAGCCAGTACCGTGACGACCTGAAGCGCCATCACTCCACACCGGCCGCGTCGATCGGACGCATACATCACCGGAGTGAAGCCTCTTCATCCCCAATCCCACGCATGAAGTATAGCCCTGATAGTCACCATGGCACAATGCGCAATGCTTCACTGACAACAGATAATGGGCGTGCGTTGCGCAAACGGTATCGGACGGCACGGCATGAGGCGTGAGATAATAGTCGGTGGAGTCATTCGGGACGACGAATCGCCATTGCCGCGGGAGCTCGCTCGAGTCCTGAAGACTTTCCACGGAAGGCGATCTGATCGCGATCACACGATCTCGCGACCGGATGCAATGGTGCGAGCCCCGCATAGCGTCAAGGTAAGGGATGTATGCCCGATTACGAGAAACTGACAGCCGAGCCGCGCTCGACGATGGGCAAGGAAGTCAAGCGCCTGCGGCGCGGCGGTGTCCTGCCCGGCATCGTTTACGGTCCTGCGATCGCCGAACCTCAGAAGATCAGCATTCAGCAGCGTGATTTCGACCGGATCTTTCACACGACCGGATCGACGTCTCTGATCGAGCTCTCGGTCGGCAAGGATATGCACACCGTTTTCATTCGTGGCGTTGACCGGCATCCGGTGCGCAACGTCATACTCCACGCCGAGTTCTACGCGCCGAACCTCAACAAGGTCACCGAGGTGACGGTGCCGATCATGCTGATCGGGCATCCGACCGACAACTCAGGCGGTTTGTTGAACCACGGTCGAACCGACGTCCAATTACGAGGGCTGCCGGCGGCCATCCCACAGCACGTGGAGGTCGACCTCTCCAGTTTGAAGGAGTTCGACGACGTACTTACGGTCGCCGACCTGCCGCTTCCGGCTGGGGTTGAGATGTTGACTCCCGGCGAGGAGATGGTTGTTCGACTCTCGGCACCGCAACGCGCGTCTCAGGCTGAGCTTGCGGAGGAGATGGTCGCAGAGGAGACCGGAGCCTTCCCGGCCGACATCGACAAGGGCGCCAAACCCGAAGTCGAAGGGTAGTTCGTCGCGACGTCTACGTGTTGTCGCGTGGGCGCCCGGGGAGCAAGAAGGGAGCACGGCGGGCAACCGCGGCGCCAAGGAGCACCATGCTCGCGACGCCGACGGCACCAATCCCGATCCGCCCGCCGCGCCGCCGCTTGCCGCCGAGTGCAACCTCCGGCGAAAGAGACCAGGAGTTCGTCGAACGCACCACGATCCGACGGACCAGCGGCGAGGCGACGTCGATCTCGACTTCCTGCACCGTCATGCCGTTCGCGCCCGATTGCGGAAGAATCGTGGACGTGCCGTCAGATGACTGGAGCGAGCGTCGTGTCAGGCGCAGCAGGTCCGGCGCGAGATCGACGAACGCATTCGCGAGCGGCGACCGCAGCCAATGGGTCACGCTGCGCCGCTGAGAGACCGCTGACCGCCGGTCCGGCTCGAGTTCGATCTGCACTGGAACCGCCGGGAGCTGTCTACCCATCCGGAACTCCGTCTCTATGACGTGATCTGATCTGCCAGCGTAATGTCGTGATCCTAGCCGATTGAACCTCGAGGTTCAATCACCCGTTCCGCTTTCGGCGGCCTGGGCATCGCGTTCCGCGACTTCCCGCGCGACCCGTTCGTTCCATTCTTCGCGAGCCGCCGCGACTGCGTCGTCGCCGCCCAGATATTTCTCGATCAGTTCCTTGAAGCCGAACACGACGTCGACTCGAACATCCTTATCGGCGTATTTCTTCACGAGATTTTCGTACTGGGTCCAGTAATAGTCTTCGCCGCCGCCGGCCAGGAACTCCCAATCGGGACGAATCTGAATGATTAGGTTCTGGTCCGGATCGTAGTAATCAAAAATGCATTCGATGTCACGAGGCGTCTTACAGACTGGGCAACGCGTGCGATGCATCGACCCCAGCAAGATGCCGAGCCGGGCATCCGGATGTGTCTTGACGTTGACCTGCCGGGCAACCGGTGGATGCCACGTGGCGCTGCACCCAACACAGCGCATCTCCACTTCGGTGTACTCGGTCTCAAGCATGTTTCTCCTCCGTCGGATCGGTTCGTTTGTCCATTTTGTCAGGCACGGTCCGGATCGCCGCGTCTGAAGTCCTGGCAGACAGATATCAAATGCGGTGCACGACCTCATCATGGATCATGACGCTGCTCACCCGCGAATCATGATTATAGTTCACGATCGTGAAGCCTCGCAGGCCGCGATCGCCGGAGTCCCTTGGATCTCGACGTGGGAAGCGCGTCACACCAAAGACCGAGGTGGCCGCGTTTGGCACCGGCCACCTCTTGATCATGAGATCTTGCGCATGTCAGACAGGATGCGGGTCGATTTCTAGCCGAACCAATCGCTGGGCTGAGAGTCGAGGCTGGTGGGATCGATGACCGGCGCGTTGCCGCCCGAGGGCACGAAAAGCTCGTCCAACCGTGATTTCAACGCGGCAATGGCCGACTGCTCCGTTCCACCGGTTCCGACGAGGAGGCGATGCGTGGCGTCGTCACCGGTCAGACCCGGCGGCAACGGCACGACACCCAACGCAATCCATTGAGCGGAGGATGGCTGTGAGGTGTAATACTCGATCGGTCGTCCTCCTCCGTGCAGAATTCCGCGAGACGTCACCACCTGACTTGGCGCTCCGCGACTGACGCGTCCGATCCACCGCTCCTGTGGCCGACTCTCACTCAGACTCTTGTTCACCACGGATGCCCTTCTCTGAACCTGGGAACAACGAAGACACCTTCCAGTAGCGGGGTCCGTTCTCCGAAACCGGTTACATCGGTCCGGCTACAACATGGTCCTGCTCGACACCCGCGCGCCGATCAGGCTGTCTGGCCAGGTAGTCAGACCCACGCTAGACATTTTTGAGCCGCTGCAAGATTCGTGCCTGGATGTCACTGGCGTTGCCACGGTTCATTGCGGAATCGTGGTCGAGGTTCTCCCGACTCGATCCGAGGAATCGCGGTGGTAGCATTGCGAACGGTTCCGGCAGGTAATGTCGTGCCGATGGGTGGAACTCGATCGTACAGTGAAACGGACACGCCCAACGATGAGACGGTCTCGGTTGTTCGCCGTGGTTCCGCTGGCTCTCAGCCTTCTCCTGATCCTGGCCGCGTGCGGAGGATCAACCGCCAGATTAAGCGGGACGTCGCTCGACAAGCAGCCCGCGCCCGACTTCACGTTGACCGATCAGCGCGGACAGCAGGTGACGCTGAGCTCGTTGCGAGGGAACGCGATCGCCCTCACCTTCATCTATACGAACTGCACCGACGTCTGCCCCTTGATCGCGGAGAAGCTGCACGCGGCCTATCAACAGCTGTCGCCGACCGAGCAGCAGCATGTACAACTGCTGGCGGTGACGGTCGATCCCGCTCGCGACGACACCGCGGCGTTGCAGCAGTTCTCGATCAAGCATTCGCTGGCCGGCACCGCCAACTGGCACGCGATGACCGGCGATCCGACGACGCTGGCGACGGTATGGAAGGCCTACTACATCGACGCCGGCGGCATGCTAACGGAAGACGCCACCCCGATGGCTGGGTCCGCGGCAACGCCGGAGGCTAGTCCCACGGAATCCGCACCAGCCCATACGGATGCCATCTTCATCATCGACAAGGACGGTAACGAGCGCGTGCTCATGCGGTCAAGTGCCGATTACAAGGCGATCGCCGCCAATCTGAAGGCGCTGACCAAATAGCTCCGATACACCCGTTACCGGGCTTCCCGGCCAACCGTGCTTCCGGAGCCGCGCTGATTGACGGGCCGTGTGGTTGTGCAATGATTACGGAGCCGGCCGCTCGCGGGCCGCAGCAGATGGTCACCCTGATTTCGTGTCGCGACGGCGCGTCTCGTGCCGCCGGCGTGAGGCCAGTCCGACCTCCCCGATGAATGGTGGAGTCCGGTGGTACGCTGTCTGGTGAGCTGGATCAACGACGATCACCGCACGCCCGAGCAACGATGAGCTGAGCCCTCAATTTAGAAGCTGGAGAGCGCCCATTTTCTTGACGAACCTTCAGAGCAATGAAGCTCGAGGTGCGTTTCGCTCCCGGCTTGCCTGAAGCTGAGCGCTGATCGCGGGTACGGAGACCGAGCCCCGAGCGTGCCGTTGGCTGGCACGGCCGCGGCGCCTTGAACCGGAACAAAGGGAGACGTTTTATGGCACAGATGACCGGAGGGCAAGCCCTCGTCGCATCCCTCAAACAGCATGGCCTCGAGGTGATTTTCGCCCTACCCGGCGTCCAGCTCGACTGGGCGATGGACGCGCTTTACGACGCACAGGACACGATCCACGTCTATCACACGCGGCACGAGCAAGCGACCTCGTACATGGCGGACGGGTACGCGCGCACCACCGGCAAGATTGCCGCCTGCATGGTCGTTCCCGGCCCGGGATTGATGAACGCGATGGCTGGCCTGTCGACCGCCTACGCCTGCTCGTCGCCGGTACTCTGCATCGCTGGGCAGATCGAATCGGAGCAGATCAACGCCGGGCGCGGCATGCTGCACGAAGTCCCGAATCAGATTCAGATGATTGCGTCGGCGACCAAGTGGGCCGCCTGCGCCATGACGCCAGCCGACATTCCGGGCATCGTTCGTGAGGCATTCCGCCAACTCCGCACCGGCCGGCCGCGACCGGTCGAGATCGAGATCCCACCCGACGTCCTTCAGGCAACTGCCGATGTCACCTTGCTCGATCCGTTCCCAGCAGAGTCATCGGTGCCGGACGCGGATCTGATCCAGCAAGCAGCCAGAGCTCTCGGCCAGGCCAAGAAGCCGATCATCTTCGCCGGGGGCGGCGTGCTGCTGGCCAAGGCGTGGGAGCCACTCCGGGAACTGGCCGAGATGCTCCAGGCGCCGGTGGTCATGACTGCCGAGGGACGCGGAGCGATCTCCGATCGCAGCTACCTGGCGCAGACGGTGATCGGCGGACGGCGCATCAGTCCTGAATCGGACGTCATCTTGGCGGTCGGTACGCGCTTCCTCCAACCGGCAACTTCTCCATGGGGTCCGACCGACGAGCAGACGTTGATTCA
Organism: uncultured Chloroflexia bacterium; assembly: GCA_963725815.1. Lineage (GTDB taxonomy): Bacteria > Chloroflexota > Chloroflexia > Thermomicrobiales > Thermomicrobiaceae > CALAGB01. Next base: position 145,858 of record CAVSAD010000017.1, on the reverse strand, counting down.
GCTCGACATCGACCCGACCGAAGTCGGGCGCAACCGCAAACCGAACATCGGCATCGTCGGCGACGCGAATCTCGGCCTGCGCGCGCTGGTCGATCAGGTTGCCAAGCACAATCACAAACGCGAGTCGCGCGAGGAAGAGCTCAGCGCGATCAAGGAGCGGGCCAACGACATCGTCTTCGAAGTTCAGCCGCAGGCGACGTACGGACTCACCATTCGTGAAGAGATGGCCGACGACGACATTCTGATCAGCGGCATGACTCAGGTCGGCTACTGGAGCAATCTCGGGTTCCCGGTCTACGAGCCGAACACCCTGATCGGGGCCGGCTATCAGGGGACGCTCGGATTCGAGATCGGCACGGCGCTCGGGGCCCAGGTCGGCAATCCAGACAAGCGTGTGGTCGCGGTGAGCGGCGACGGCGGCTTCCTCTACCAGATCCAGGAGCTGTCAACGGCGATGCGACACCACATCAACGCGGTGCTGGTCGTCTTCAACGACAACGCGTTCGGCAACGTGCGCCGCATGCAGAAAGAGCGGTTCAACAACCGTTTGATCGCGTCCGACCTGCTGAACCCTGACTTCGTCAAATTGGCCGATTCCTTCGGCATGGATGGCGTCCGGGCGCATGGCCCGGAAGAGTTGCGCGGCGCGCTGCGTGCGGCGTTGAAGGCCGATCATCCGACCTTGATCGAGGTACCGGTCGGCGAGATGCCATCGACCTGGACGATCCTTCGCGGCAACTGACAACCTTTTCGAAGCGACTGATGGACGCGGCGGGCGGAGCGCGGGAAACCGGCTCCGCCCGCTCCACGTCTCACCCCGTTTGGAATTAGCTTTCCGGAAAGGGGAACACGTCGCCCCAGGCGGCTTTGCGGGCGCGACTGTAGAGATCGCCGTCACTCTTGGAGACCACGATCGTCTTCACTCCCTCCGGTGTGCACAACTGCAGGTAGATGTGCCCTTTGCGGATCTGAGGATGACGAAGAATGCGGGAGTAGGTCTGTGTCACCGGCTCGCGCGCCATAACGACGTAGGCAAACTTCTCGTCTTCATACCCGAGTTCGGCGCCCTTCGCGGCGCGATGCATCTTGCTGCGGGGTAAGCGCACCGAAAAGTGACACCAGTCGTCTTCAGGCACCTCACACGGCGGATCGTGCGGGCAGGGCGCGATCGAGAACCCGCCGCGCGAGCGCAGGTAAGCTCGTGCGCTTCGCACGCGTTGGTAACCGGCCGGCGTTCCCGGCTCGACGATGACGAGCGCCTCGGCAGTCGCCCGCCATGCCCGGTCGAGGAGACCCTCGATGTCGGCTTCATCCATCTCTGCCAGGACATAGGCGAGGAGCACCACATCGTGCCGTTGAGACAGCTTCGCGCGCCGCACGTCGTCGTGAATCCATTTGGCCGAGCGCAGCGCGCTATGAGTCGACGTGCGACACAGATCCCATCCGGACGTGATCATGTCCTGCTGCGCGTCGACCGCGGTCAGACGTTCGATGTCCGGCCAAACCCGCTCCGCCGCCCAGAGGCCGGCACCGAGCCCGGCTCCAAGGTCGAGCATCGACCGTGGACGTAACGCGTCTCGCTGCTCTTTGAGGGCTTCGAGTGCCGCCACGATGGCGGCGTAGGTCGCCGGGAAACGGTAGGCGGCGTACGCGGCAACATCCGCAACCGACTGGGCAATGGGGACGCCGCGGGCGTGCTCTTCTCGATATCTGGCTGAGAGATCGGTGGCGGCGCGGCCTAGCTCCTGTGGAGCGTACCCCTGAGACAGACGCTGGAGTGGTTCACGCAGGGTGCGCGGTAAGTCGACGAGCATCAGGCTCCTGTTCTCATACGGAATAGCGTTGGCAATAATCGTCGGGTGGAATCAACTGCGCGTGAGGGCGTCAGGATCTCCGACCTTGTTCCGAAAGCGCTGTTTCATCGCCTCGGCCTCGTCGGCCTCGGCCTTGTCGCGCGCATTCCGGCCCTCATCGATGCGCCCTCGAACGCGCATTTTGAATTCTTCCCCACTCTGCGGAGTCAGCATCGAGGTAACCAGCGCCCCGACGGCGGCACCGGCAACTGCCCCGATCAGAAAAAACGCGAGGCTTCCCAAAAGACGCATGATCGCTATCCTCTCCGAAACGCGGTTCGCAGCAACACGGCGACGATCGCAATTCCGGCGCCGAATGCCGCGCCGAGGATCACCGCGGATGGAACCGATAAAATCGTCGTGACGTCACCATCCGCTCGCCCCGCGAATAGGAAGACGCGTGAGCCCTCAATATGAGCCTCGCGCGCCACGACGACCCCGGCCTGGCTACGAACCATACGCAGTTCACGCGCCGAGATCTGGCTGGCGGAAGACCCCTGAAGGACAGCCCGCTCGCTATTGATCCGAGCGGCGGCGCTCCGCTCCATCTGCAAGCTCTTGGCATCGACCGATCTGGCGGCGGAGCGATCCATGCTTACCCGATCGGACGTGATCGACTGAGCATTGCCGCGCGTCAGGATGACGGTCTCCGCCTGCACGTTGCGCACTGAAGTTCGTTCGACCTCAGTCGCCGGGACCGATTCCCGGCCGGCGGGTTGCTTGTAGGTTGTTTCACGGATTCCTGGCTGGGATTGCTCGGCCATTCGGCGATCCTCACCGGTCGTTCAAACGTCAATCCCGGGCGTGGCAGGGCTCGATCGCCCGTTGCCGGTATTAATGGACGCGCTGCGGGCAACAAGAAAGGCGCCCATCATGATCGTACGGGCGCCGGATAGGCGTGTCAAACTCGGAGACAGTCAACTGCTCCGGTATATGGTCAAACGACCTGCTCCTGCAGGGCGTGCTGGACGATCTCGGCGACCTCGTCGAGGAAATAGCGCGCGAACCGGTCCTGCAAACCGAACCGCCACCCCTGCGAGTGCGCCTTGACCGCCGCGCGGGTCTCTTCCGGCATACGATCGAACGTTCGCGTGATGCCGGGAAGGTCGGGGTGCTCCTGCTGGAACTTTCGCGTCTCGGCCATCATCTCGTCGGTCACCTTCTCTGGACGCTCGATCAGGAATCCGATCTCGCGCATGTTCTCGTCGAAGAAGATGAAGACCGGAATCGCCTGATAGCCGTCTTTTCGCCGGTAGTTGGTCGCCAGATCCTTGTTCTCATCACGCTTTAGCACGCGAATCTGCATGTCCGGCACCTCACGAGAGAGGCGGGTGAGGACCGGCACGAACTGCGTCGAGTCAATGCACCACTCTTCGGTGAGAATCAGGACACGCAGCGGATGAGCGCTAAAGAACTCACGGTCCTTGCCGGTAATCTTGGCCTGCTCGATGTTCTCGACGCAACGATCATGATTCTGCGTCATCTGCGCCAGATAGTCATCGATACTCGGTGCTTGCTGATATCGTTCCGCTGCCAGCATGGTGATCTCCAGTTCAATGTATGGTTGGAAGACCGTCGGCAATGCGCTCGCGCCGTCACGGCACATTAACGCGTCGCCTGCCCGTTTATTCCGCAAGAAACAAACCTGGCGATGAACTAGCTCATCCGGCGCAACTCAGGCAGAACGGCACGCGCGCAGCGTTCCATCATCGATCGGGACTCCTGCGGCGGCATCGGAAAGATGAGCTCGCTGAATCCGAGGTTGACGTACGCCTCGACCGTCTCGCGGAAAAGCTGCTCCGATTCGAAGGGGTGTTTCCAGGTATAGACCGACATGCGTACGTCATCCGGATTCCGCCCGATCTTCTCCGCCTCCTTGCGGAAAGACTCGACGAGCGGAGCCACGACCTCCGGGGTACCGCGGGTATTCCAGGTATCGGCATAGCGAGCGGCCAGCGCCAGCATCTTCGGCTTGAAGGCGCCAATGATGATCGGAATACGCGGCTGCTGCAGCGGCTTGGGCTCGAAGGGCGCATCCTGGAACTGGTAGTACTTGCCGTTGAAGTTCGTGCGCTCTTCGGTCATCAAGCTAGTGATGATTTGAACAGCCTCATCGAGCATCTCCACACGGACGCCGGCCGACGGATATTCGTAGGAATAGGCGTGGTGCTCGCGCTCCATCCAGCCCGCGCCGATCCCAATCTCGACCCGTCCGTTGCTCGCATGATCGATCGTCACGGCCTCTTTGGCCAGCAACCCTGGATTCCGGTACGTGTTGCCACTGACGAGAATGCCGAAGCGGATGCGATGCGTCAGAACGCCCAGGGACGCGATCAGCGACCAGGCTTCGAGATAGGGCGTCGATTCGTCGTCCCCGGCGAGGAAGTGATCGACCACCCAGGCAGAATCGAAGCCCAGATCCTCGATGTACTGCCATTGCCTGGCCAATTCGGGAAACGGCAACCGGTTTCCCGTCCCAAGACCGATGCGCAGCGGAAAGCTCATCTCTACCCCTTCTTCAATCTGACAGCGACGGTTTACCGTGGTTTTCCGACCCAATCAGCATACCCGATGTCGACCGCCTTGCCGCCGCATGTCGCGGAACCGCGCATACGATCACAGGGATGCATCGGGAAATACGGCGATTCCGATGCCTTGCGCGGATGTCGCGTGCTCCGTTCGCGTGTGCGGCAGATGCGCACGACGCAGGTTGCGACATCAGTGACGTCATGCTACGATGTTGGTCGCGGTACCGGCACGAGGTGCCGATTCACGAATCGGGGCCTCCTGAATGGAAAAACCTGTGGTTATGCTGGCGTCAGATCGCCAAAAGTGGGTAAACGTGAGACGGAAGGCGGGCATCGCGGGGCCCTCCTAGTCGTACTGTGCCCATTTTTCGGTGCTGATCCAGTGTGACGGCCAGGACCTCGAGACAGGACGTAACCTAGTCAACCGAATGCCGGAGCCGTCACGCAACTCGAACAGAATGAACCGAACGTCGTGGGCCAGTAGAAATGGCCGGCGGCGTTTTTTGTTGCTCCTGTATCCGACTCCGTCCGGTTACCTGGCCCTAAATCGACTTACGTCAGCGACAGGAGCAACAAGGAGTCAAGATGCTACTCACCAGGTTAGAGACGATCGAGCTGAGCTATGGCACACGCGCCGTCTTCAACGACGTCAGCCTCAGCCTGAACGACGACGAGAAGATTGGACTGGTGGGGCCGAACGGCGCCGGCAAATCGAGCCTGCTCAAGGTGCTGGCGGGAATCGACAAGCCGCAGGGTGGCGAGCGCACGCTCCGGCGCGGCGCGATCTGCGCCTACCTGCCGCAGGACTTGCGGCGACGGGCTGCGACTGGTCTTCGACGAGGTGCTCGTGGGCGATCCGACCTGCAGGCGATCGAAGCGAGCTCGACGGCTGGAAGCGAGTTGGCGATCCGACTCTCGGCAACGATCTCGCGGCCTACGGCCGCTTGCTCGACCGCAAGTCCACGATGCTGCAACGATACGACGAAGGCGGTGGTACCCGGTTCCGCAGCGACGCGCGAGTCGCTGCTGATCGATCTCGGCATTGCCGCTGGAGCTTCACAGCCGTCCCGTAGATGAATTGAGCGGCGGGTCAAAGAAGCTTGTCGGGCTGGCACGCTGCCTCATCGCCAAACCCGATCTCCTGCTGCTCGACGAACCGGACAACCACCTGGACATCGCCGGGAAGGCGCTGCTGGAACAGGTGCTCAAACGTTTCGGCGGCGCGTTCGTGCTCGTGTCCCACGACCGCTATCTGCTGGACGACACCGTGTCGCAGATCGTCGAGGTGGCCGACGGCAAGCTGACGGTGTACCAGGGTAACTACTCCAGCTACGCGACCCAACGAGAGATCGCCCTTCTGAAACAGCAGCAGGACTACGTCTCCCAGCAGAAGGAGATCAAGCGACTGGAGGAAGCCATCGCGCGCTTCGAGCTATGGGCGCGCATCGTCGTCGCCGAACGGCACATCAAGCAGGCGCGCAACAAGCAGCGGCAGATCGACCGGATGGAGAAGGTCGATCGGCCGGTGCTGGAACGGCGTAAGATGGCCCTGTCGTTTCGAGCGCAGCAGCGTGGTGGGCAGAAGGTGCTCGAGGCGCGTCATCTAACCAAGGAATTCGACCAGGATCTCGTCTTCCTCGACGCAAGCTTCACCCTACGGCGCGGCGAGCGCGTCGGCCTCGTCGGCCCCAACGGAACCGGCAAGTCGGTCCTCTTCCGCATCCTGCTCGGGCTCGATCAGCCGACCGAGGGCGAGGTCTGGGTCGGTCCGTCGATCCGATTCGGATACTACGCGCAGGGACACGAAACCCTGGAGCCGGATGTCAGCCCGATCGAGTTCATCCGGCGGCGTCACGCGCTCCGTGAGGAGCAGGTCGTCGCGGTGCTTGGGCGCTTCCTCTTCAACTATCGACAGGCGCGCAGCCCGATCTCGATTCTGAGCGGCGGGGAGAAGAGCAGGCTGCAACTGCTCGAACTGACGTTGAGCGGCGTGAACTGCCTGCTGCTCGACGAGCCCACCAATCACCTGGACATCGATTCCGCCGAGGTCCTGGAAGCCGCCCTGGATGATTTCGACGGTACCGTTCTGACCATCTCGCACGACCGCTACTTTCTGGATCGAACGTGCGGCCGAATTCTCGAGCTCGAGGACGGGGAGATCCGCGATTTCCCAGGTGGCTACAGCGACTACTTCGAACGCAAGCAGCACGGTGGAACGTTCCCCACATTATGAGAGCGCAGGATGACTCCTGTGTTTTACGCATCCGGGGATACGTAAAACGGCGCGATGTGAAAACCCACCAGGACATCCGCATCTTGCCATCGAACGGTTCGTGTCGGCTAGTATGGAGGTAGCGGGGAATCGTCCTCGCGGCAACGATACCGATCTGGAGTGTCGGAGTTAGCGGTTCAGACGAGCCATCGGTTCGACACGGAAGGAGAGGCGCTAGAGTTGGATTTTCCACCGGACTCACAGTGTTTCAGTGTCGGTCCAGAGGAAGAGGTTCCTTATCGCTAACCTCAGGTGCAGCGAGGACCTAATCGTCATCCTACGAAGCAGGATCGAAGCTGGCACCGATCGCCATGACGACGTAACAATAAAGTGCGTTTGATCGACACCCGGGGCTCGTCCTGGGTGTCGTTTTTGTTGCCCGGAACGCACGACGACGACCCGGCCGGTGAATTTGAGTCAGTCGACCAGGGCAGGATAACGAGGAGTCACGGTGCTGCCGAAGCGACTGCAATGGGCGCGTGAGATACAGTCGATTGCGCAAACCGGGTTGAGCTATGCGCCGCGATCCGTATGACATTGAACGCTACGTGCAACTCCGCGGGATCGCCGCGCGGATGATGGCAGTCGACGATGAAGTGGTGGCGGCGCGGCTCGAAACGCTCTTCGCCGATCAGGCCGGGCACACGACGCCCAAGATTGACGTGCGAGCCGCCGTCTTTCACGACGACACGATCCTGCTGGTGCAAGGGACGGACGACGGAAACTGGTCGCTACCGGGCGGCTGGGCGGATCCCGGTGAGTCACCGAGCGAGGCAGCCACGAGGGAAACGCATCGAGGAATCGGGCTACCGGGTGACGGTGAATCGGCTACTCGCCCTTTACGACCGTGACCGGCATGGTCACCCTCCGCTGGCGTTCCACGTCTATAAGCTCTTCTTCGACTGTCAGGTTGCGGCAGGATCTCCGGCGACCAGCCGCGAGACGAGCGCGGCCGAATTCTTCAGCGAGCATCACCTGCCGCCTCTATCGCTGACGCGCAACCTGCCGGGACAGATCGCACGCCTCTTCGAGCTACATCGCAATCCCAGCTTGCCGACCGATTTCGATTAGCGACACGAAATCACCCTACGCGGTTCCATGTCCGGGAGCACTTGAGGTGCCACCGCGAGATCACGGCCGGTCGACTGCGGGAGGAGACGAGCTCCGCTCTTACTTTGGATACGGGCCGAGCGGAAACTTTGCGTCAGAGTTCGAAAGGTTGCGGTCACCGCCCACGTCACCAGCCGCTGCGGTGGACCACCCTCGATACCTCACCGGCTTCCGGCGCGTTCGAGCTCGGCCTGAACCCGCCCAATGGACGAGAAGGTCACATTCGGGTGATCTTGGACGGCAAAATCGAGATCCCACTGGTTGCGGAAGAGCATGACAACGTTGCCGTCCCGGTCCTCGGCGCGAGATCGGCCGCGACGGCCACCCATCTCACGGATCTCTTCGGGATCTCCGGCAACCCAGCGCGCGAGCTCGTACCCAAGCGGTTCGAGAATCGTCTCGACGCCATACTCGTTCTCGAGCCGGTAGCGGACGACGTCGAACTGCAATGCACCGACGGCGGCGAGGATAGGTTCCCTGCTGCCCGCGTCGAGCGGGTAGAGAAGCTGGATGCCGCCCTCTTCTTCGATCTGCTCGAGTCCACGCTGGAACTGCTTGTACCGTTCGGTACGAGCGTTCCGCAGCCGGGCGAAATGCTCCGGCTGGAACCGAGGCATGGCCGCGAACGCGCCGTGATCGCTCGCCGTCACCGAATCGCCGACCATGAATGTGCCCGGATTGATAAGCCCGATCACGTCTCCGGCATAGCCCTCTTCGACCACCTCGCGATCCTGGCCGAACAGCTTCATCGGTCGGCTCAAACGAATCTCGCGACCGAGCCGCACGTGACGCACCGGCATATCCTTCTCGAAGCGCCCCGAGCAGACCCGAAGAAACGCAACGCGGTCGCGGTGACGGGGATCCATGTTCGCCTGAATCTTGAAGACGAACCCCGAGAACGCGTCATCCTCTGCCCGCACTTCGCCGCTCGCCGTCTCACGCGGCAACGGCGACGGGGCGATCTCGACGAAGGCATCGAGAAACATCTGCACCCCAAAGTTGGTCAGGGCGCTCCCGAAATATACCGGCGTCAACTCTCCAGCGAGGACGCGATCACGATCAAACGCGTAGCCCGCCCCGTCGATGAGCTCAACCGACTCTCGCAACCGCCGGGCCGCTCCCGATCCGATCAGGTCATCGAGCCTCGAATCGTCGATTCCCGCCATCTGCACCGGGGCGCGACGTGACCCGTGCTCGGTACGGTCGAACCGGTGCACCTGCTCGGTCATGCGATCGTAGACACCCTGGAATTCCGTCCCGTCTCCGATCGGCCAGTTCATCGGACAGACGTCGAGTCCCAGCGTTTGTTCGATCTCATCCAATAACGAGAGGGGGTCGAGCGCCGGCCGGTCGAGCTTGTTGATGAAGGTGAAGATGGGAAGGTGCCGCATGCGACAGACCTCGAACAGCTTGAGCGTCTGTGGCTCGATGCCGCGCGCCGCGTCGAGCACCATCACGGCGCTGTCGGCGGCCGTCAGTGTCCGGTAGGTGTCTTCGGAGAAATCCTGGTGACCGGGAGTATCGAGGAGATTGATGCGATAACCCCGGTAGTCGAACTGGAGCACGGTGGACGACACCGAGATGCCGCGCTCCTTTTCGAGCGCCATCCAGTCTGATGCCGTCTGACGCTGTTGACGTCGGGCCGTCACCGAGCCGGCAAGATTCACGGCCCCGCCATAGAGCAGAAGCTTCTCGGTCAACGTCGTCTTTCCGGCGTCCGGGTGCGAGATGATGGCGAACGTCCGCCTGCGGCGAACCTCGCGTTCCAATTCAGTTGACGCCACCGGCTGTGCTCCTTGTACGTAGACCTTTTTCGCGCTTGCTCGCCGCGCCGTGAATTGAACCCCGGTCGCGTACGCCACCACGACAGGGGCGAAACCAGACGACAAGCCAAGACCTGTAAGTATATCAATCATGGCCAACGCCGCCGGACGAGTGGGCTTTCCTGCATGCCGAAGTGGGCGCCGGGTGGTTCGGGGCTCACACCCGTGGTACGGGAACGATGGCAGCGATCTCGGTGTTCGATGTCTTCCAGTTGACGATCTGGCGCGCGCTGAGCAGGGGTGAAACACCAGAGGCGCCTGCGGACCAGCCGCGAGCGCGCACTGCCTACCGGCATTTCATCGAATCAGACGGGAACGGACGGCACGATCCGTTCGGCTTCCTTCTGGGAACGACCGGCGCGGTCCTCGGTTTCCTCATCGACCTCGAGGGCGGCCAGCTTTGATTCCGGGTGAATCAGCAGCAACGGCACGTTCGCCTCATGCGCGATCCGTTCGGTGACCGAGCCGAAAAGCATGCGGCCGATCCCATGACGCCCGTGAGTTGACATCGCGATCACATCGACGTCGATCTCGTCGGCAACCGACAGAATCTGCTCGGGAACGTCACCAATCTTGACCGACCAGGTCACAAGATGACCTTGCTTCGTCAGGCGCTCCGCGATGTTCTGCAAGTAGTGTGTCGCCCATTCCTCTTTCGGCCCGATAAAAGCTTCGATTGGGAAACCGGCGATATCGGTGGCGGGCACAACCACATGGAGGAGGTGAAGCGCGAAATCTGGCTTACCCAGCACCCGCAATGGTCGATTCAACGCCGCTTCGGAAAGGGTCGAGCCATCGAGTGGGACCAGCACGGTTCCGCGTTCCGGCAAAATGGGGACGTGAAAATCACTCGGCGGGGTGGGCACGATCAGGATCGGACAGCGGACGCCGTGCACGATGCTGAACGCGACACTTCCAAGAATGGTACGCCCGGCTCCGATACGTGCGTGACTCGCGAGCACGACCACAGGGTTCGGTTGTTTCTCGACCAGCGCGACCACCTCGTCGGCAGGATCGCCGAAGCGCACGACGGTCTGAACCGGCAGTCCATCCAGGCTCTGCGCCAGCTTTTGCAGATACTGTCGACGTTCCGCAACGGGACCGTTGTCTGTCGGGTGATCTGAAGCCGGGAGCGCGTAATAGACGGAGAGTTCGGCCGGTACGTCGACGACAGACACGAGGACGACAGACGATTTGGTTCGTCGTGCGAGCGATTTTGCATACGGAACAGCGCGTTCGGAAAGACGTGAGCGATCTGGTCGAGGGCCCGAAAGCGGTACGACGATTGTGGTGTTCATTGCCTGACCTTTCGACGTTCACTCAACCGGACATCAACCGGTTGTCACCAGCGCAATCGACCCTCCGACGCAACTATAGGCCCCTGGGGATGACGAGCGCGTTACAGACCGTAACGGGACGCTACAGCAACCTGACAACTACGCGTTCCGCCGTACGTGAAACGAGGAATGTCGCGCTCCCCCTTGAGTTACAAGGTACGAGGAACGTCTGGAACTGCCGCCCGAACATCCGGCACTCAGGTGGCGAAATCACTCATTGGAGGGGCTCGTGCTGGAACAACCGCAACCACTGTTTGGGATCAACATCGATCCCGGTACGGCCGACGCGGCCGACGCATTCACGCGTGCGGCGATCGCCGACCGCCAGGGGATCGACCTGGCGCTGATCCAGGATCATCCCTACATCGATCGATTCTTCGACACGTGGATGCTGCTGGCGACGGTCGCCGCCCGAACTGCACGGGTGCACGTCGGTACCAACGTGACTCCAATCGCCCTGCGACCCCCCGCGATGCTGGCCAAAGCGGCCGCGTCGCTCGACGTCCTCAGCGGCGGTCGGGTTGAGCTCGGGATAGGAACCGGCGGGTTCGCACAGGGCATCGCGTCCTTTGGCGGTCACCTGCCAGAGGCGCCAGACATCGTGCCCGCCTTCGACGAAGCACTTCAGATCATTCGCGGGCTGTGGCAGAGTGAGGGCGGCTTCCGCTTCGAAGGACAGTATCACACCCTCAAAGGGACGCGTTTCGGGCCAAGGCCGGCACATCCGATTCGAATCTGGGTCGGCGCGACCAAACCACGGATGCTGCGCCTGACCGGTCGACTTGGCGACGGCATCTCAGTCTCGAATTCCTACGTGCCAGAGAGCGCGCTGGCCGACGTGCACGCCAACATCGACGCGGGAGCGGCTCAGGCTGGGCGACGCCCGGAGGAGATCCGGCGGCTGTACAACCTGATGGGGATCATCGATCTGCCGGGCAGTCCGAACAGCACGGAGAATCTACGTCCCGGCACGCCGCTCCTCGACGCCAATGACTGGGTCGAACAACTGGTGCACCTCTATCGTGACTGCCGCATGGACACGTTCGTCTTCTGGCCGCTCGGGGAAAAGCAGATCGAGCAACTGGAAGTATTCGCGGAGGAGATCGTCCCGGCGGTCCGGCGGGAGCTTGACGCCGCCAGCTAACCGGTGACAGGCCCGGCTCAGCGCTGCCCCTGGAAATGGGGGATCACGACCCGGCCGATCCCCTCGACCGCCTCGATCGGGTCCGGACCGAGTGGAGGACCGAAGCTGAGGTGTTTGACGCCGAGGCTCACCAGATGCTCTAGCCGGGGGATCAGCTCCTCCGGCGTGCCGACGATGCCGATGCGCAGCATGCGTTCGTCGACGAGGCTCCGGGCCCTGGGCAGGTCGCGCTCGGTCATCAGTGCGTGTTCGATTGGCCGGAAATCTGCTTGCGTCACCCCGAGACGCCTGCGAATCAGCGGGCTCAGCGCATGACCGTAGTAGGCGATTTTGTCCTTGAGCGCGTTCTCCGCCGCGACGCGATCGTTCGACACCGAGCACCAAACGCAGGCCGCGATGTCGACCTCGTCGACAGATCGACCGGCGCTTGTCGCCCCCTCCGCAATCAACGGCTGCACCGTCTCGTAATGCTCGGGTGGAAAGAGAAGTGGCAACACGCCGTCCGCCATCTCACCGGCAAGACGGAGCATGTTCGGACTCATCGCCGCCAGGTAGATCGGAACGCGCCGGGACGGAAACCGGAGATAGGCCTCTTGCAGCCAGCCTGGTGCCGGTGAACCGGCCAGAACCGCCGCGATCTGCTCGATCGAGCGCCGGGTGTCGCCTAACGGGTGTTCTTGCGGGATGCTTACCCACTTCAGGAACTCCGCCGCGCCGGCGCCGATACCGAGATTGAAGCGACCGGCGCTCAGCTCATCCAGCGTCGCCGCCATCATCGCGATCTCGGACGGGTGCATGGTGTACGGATTGACGATACAGGTGCCGATCTGAATGCGCTCGGTCGCCTGCGCCACCGCCGTGAGAATCACCGGTGCGCTGCGCACGAAGAGATCGTGGCTGACCCAGAACTGATCGAAGCCCGCCGCTTCGGCGGCGCGAGCCAGTCCGATGTAGTCGTTCACCGGCAGATCATTGTTCAGACGCAGGCTGAAGCGCACCGGGTGGTTTCCTTCCCATTCAGTCGGCCGGCGAACCGCTCGCCGGTGTCCCGATTCTACGTCGAAACACCGCCGACGGAGTCTGTGAAAGAGGTTCGGGGTCTGTTCGAGCTCCACTCGAACGCTGACGCGAGTCAAGAGGCAGGGCTGCGCGTGAACCCTTGCTCGCCGAGAATCACAGATCCACGCTGTATACCGGCAAAGATCATCTTCGCCCAAGTGACAGCAGCACCACGGTGAAGACGAGATGAAAATCCCCACGGAGACTTCAGAACGCTTCGGGCGCCGTCCAGGTCGGTTCACACTCGGGGCGGGTCTTGGGCGAAGACAAGCTTCGCCCTTACGACGATCTGGGACTGATTCTGGTCAACGTGCCCGTTACCAGCCCATGGCGTAGCCGTCGCGGCGCGGGTCGGCGCCGCCGCTGTAGGCCCCGGTCTCCGGATCAATCAGGATACCCTGGCCGCCTCCGACGGCAGCCGACCAGCCATCGACCGGCATGACGTCGTGACCCAGCGAGCGCAGCTCATCGAGTACCTCACCCGGCACGCGGCTCTCGATCACCAGCTGATTGCCGGCCACGGTCTTGAAACGAGCCGCCTCGATCGCTGCCTGCACACCGAAGCCATGATCGACCACGTTCGAGATCATCTGGAGCGTCGTCTGGGTAATGCCAAACCCGCCAGGGGTGCCGATCGAGAGGAAGAGCCGCCCGTCGCGAAAGAGCATGCTCGGCGAGAGCGGACCCAGCATCGGGCCGTTGGACCGGATGACGTTCGGGCTGTCCGCGTCGATGTCCAGGAAATAGAGGAAGTTGTTCATCATCACACCGGTGTCGCCCGCCATGAAGCCGGAGCCGAAGACCGCGCCGATGCTCTGGGTGATCGAAACGGCGTTCCCCTGCTGATCGATGACGTCGAGGTGGGTGGTGCACTCGCGGGTGAAGTCGCCCGGGTTGCCCGGAAGCGCCGCCCCTTCAGGACGAGGTCGAGTGAAGCGATCGCCTTCGACCGGGTGCGCGGCCGCTGGGTCGATCAGTCGTCGTCGCTGCTCCGCATAGGCGCGCGACAGCAAGCCCTGCGGCGGCGGCTGATGGGCACCGGCATGGGCGATCCGGTCCGCGACCGCGAGCTTCATCGCTTCCGCCATCATGTGGATCGTGCGCACCGTATTGTGGCCGCTCGCGCTCAGATCAAACCCTTCGAGCATATTGAGCGATAGCTGCATCTCGTAGGAGGTCATCGGCCACGACGTCGTCCGCAGCTCGTACCCGCGATAGCTGGAGATCGACGGCTCGGCCCAGCGTACCGCGACATTCGCCAGATCCTGCTCGGTCATCACACCGCCGCCCGCTTGTATCGCGGCGACCATTCGCTTGCCGATATCGCCGTGGTACAGGGCTTCGGGGCCGGACGCTGACAGCGTCCGGTATGTCTGAGCCAGCTTCGGCTGCTTCACGATCGTGCCGGCCGGCGGCGCACCCCCCACGAAAAAGGTGTCTCGCGCCACGCCGTGCAGCCGGTCGTCGGCGCTCCCGTAGAACATGACGTTCTTCACCGTGAGCGGCACGCCCTGCTCGGCGTACTCGATGGCCGGGGCGAAGAGCTCGGCCGGTGATTTCGACCCGTACCGTTCCAGCGCCGCCAGCCAGCCGGCCAGCGCGCTCGGCGTCGTGATCGACCGCGCGCCGACATCGACCGACTGCGCGTCGAGCTTGGAAGCATCGATCGCTTCAGGGGTGTGTCCTGAGTAGTCCAGCATTACCGTCTCGCCGCTCGCGCGATGCAGCAGCATCGCCCCGCCCCCACCCAGACCTGACATGTAGGGCTCGACCACGTTCAAGGCGGCCATAATCGCGACCGCGGCATCGACCGCGTTTCCTCCACCGGCCAGGATGCGGATTCCGGCCAGCGACGCCAGCGGGTGAGCGGAGGCGACCATGCCTCGGCGGCCCATCACGGTCGACCGATGCGTCAACCCAGCGTTCGACCAGACCATGGCAAGCCCTACCTTCCTGTTCGCCTCGGCGCCCGGCCACATCCGAGCTACGACTTAGCGGTTTGTTGCCACTATAGCGACTGCGGGCGTCGAGCGAAAGGCGCATGGGCAGAGCATCGGTGAACGTGTGCCGCGAGCGACGAGGCGCACTTCCGGCGGCGACCTCATCCCATGGGATGCCAATGTCCTACGAAAGGGATGTATCGACCTCCGCCAGTCGCCGCTCTAGATATCTGCGTTCGAGGTCGTTGCCGACAAGGTCAAGGGCTGCCTGGTACGCGATGGCCGCGTCTTCCTGCCGGTCCATGCGCCGCAGCAGATCAGCCCGGGCCGCATGGAACAGGTAATAGCCGTCGACTACGCCCGATTCGCCTAGCTCGTCGATCAACCCTAGCCCTTCCGCAAGATCGCGGGCCATGGCTACTGCCACGGCGTGGTTCAGCGCGACGATCGGGGTCGGGGTCATGCGAAACAGGGAAGCATAGAGGATCGCGATTTGCTCCCAATCGGTTTCAGCGGGGGATCCCGCCTCCGAGTGGAGCGCCGCGATGGCCGCCTGGATCTGGTACGGTCCCGCCCGGCGCATGCGCAGCGCCCGTTCGACCAGCGCGATGCCCTCATCGATCTCGCTCTTATCCCAGAGCGATCGATCCTGATCTTCGAGCGTCACCAGTGTCCCGTCCGGCTTGGCGCGCGCTTCCCGTCTCGAGTCATGCAACAGCATGAGTGAGAGGAGGCCGAGCACCTCTGGCTCATCCGGCATCAGATGCGCCAGGACACGACCCAACCGAATCGCCTCGTCGCAGAGCGAGACACGCACCAGTGCATCGCCGCTCGCCGCAAGATAGCCCTCGTTGAAAATGAGGTAGATCGCGACCAGCACCGCGTCGATGCGGGAGGGCAATTCGTCATCCGGCGGGACCCGATACGGGATGCGAGCGTCCCGTATCTTGCGCTTGGCCCGGACGAGGCGTTGCGCCATGGTCGACTCCGGTACGAGGAAGGCCTTGGCGATTTCGCCGGTGGTGAGCCCACCCAGCGTGCGGAGCGTCAGCGCCACCTGAGCATCCAGGTTCAACGCTGGGTGGCAGCAGGTGAAGATCAACCGCAGGCGGTCGTCCTGTACAGAAGATCGATCGAAATTTTCGAGCATTTCATTTTCGCCAGAGCCGAAACCCGGGTCAGTTAAGAGGGCATGGTATTTGTCGAGACGAACCTTCTCGCGCCGCAGCCGGTCGATCGCCTTGCGACGCGCCGTGGTGACGATCCAGGCGGCGGCGTTTCGCGGCAGCCCGTCAACCGGCCAGCGCTCGAGCGCGATCAGCAACGCATCCTGGATCGCCTCTTCGGCCAGGCCGAAGTCGCCGAGAGTCCGGATGAGCGTCGCGATGATGAGGCCGTAGTCCTCGCGAAAGACCGTCTCGATTGTCGCCGGTGTGGTCGTCATCAATTCCCAGATGGCCCGCGACCGGCGAGATCGCGGGCCTGACAGATCCGAATCTAGTCGAAGGTCATAATCGGGCGGACCTCAACCGACATGTTCCCGTAAACTGGGATCATCGCCGCCCACTGGATCGCCTCGTCGAGATCGTCGGCTTCGACCTCGTAGAAGCCGCCGAGTTGCTCTTTGGTTTCGGCATACGGACCATCGATAGTGAGCGTCTCGCCATTCCGAACCTGTACCACCGTGGCGGTCGCCGTCGGCTGCAAGGCATCACTTCCCACAAGCTTGCCACGAGAGGTCAGCTCAGCGGTGAGTTTTCCATAGCCGGCAAAGACGGAACCGAGATCTTCTTGGCTGAGCTGTTCCACGGCATTCTCGTCGCAGTAGATCAACAGCAGGTAGCGCACTCTGCGAATCCTTTCCGGCATTCGAACATCAGCACGTCGGCGCGAAACGGGGGAATGCGTGCTTCAGTGCTGGACGACCGGCCGCACCTCGATGGTCGTGTTACCGCCGGCGGGGATCATCGCCGCCCATTTCACGGCCTCATCCATGTCGTCGGCCTCGATGACGTAAAAGCCGGCGAGTTGTTCCTTGGTCTCGATGAATGGGCCATCGCTCGTCAGGGTGGCGCCGTTTCCATGCCGTACCAGCGTCGCGGTCGTGGATGCCTGCAGTTCTTCTCCGGCGACCATCTTTCCCGCCGCGCCCACCGCGTTACCGAACTTTTCATGGCCGCGGTACATTTCCAGCCGCTGGTCGTCAGTCAGCGTATCCCAGGCACCTTCAGTCGAATGGATCAACAGCACGTAACGCATTGTGGTCGTCCTCCTTTGGACCTCGAAACCCGTCGCGAGCGGCCAAATTCCGCTCTCAGTAATACGACGAACAAGATCGACTGATTTCGACATGCCCTACCAGCCTCTTTCGCGCGATGACTCCCCATTGAGCCGCCAGGGAAGATCACCTAGCATGTCGGTATGAGACGAGTCCGGATTTACGATGGTTTGAGCAAGCGGCATGATGAGTTGACGTGGGGAGTATACGGGTGAGCAGGCGACAACGAATTTCGAGCGGGACCGTCTGGGAAGAGCGCGTCGGGTACTCGCGCGCCGTACGCGTCGACGACTTCGTCTTCGTCTCGGGCACGACGTCGACGGACGATGAGGGGAACGTGGTCGGGGTGGGTGATCCCGAGGCACAGGCACGGTACATCCTGCAAAAGATCGGGGCTGCACTGGAAGAGGCAGGAGCCTCTCTGCGCGATGTCGTCCGCTATCGCTGCTACGTGACCGATGCCGACGATTGGGAACGAATGGCACCCGCGCTGCACGAGGTGTTCGGAGATATCCGCCCGGCCAACACACTGTTCGAGGTCAGCCGTCTGGTCGGTTCCGGATATCTGGTCGAAATCGAGGCTGACGCTATCGTCGGGAGCGGCGCTTAGCGCCGAAGGAATGCTCCCTATCGACGGCTCGCGCCGAAACGCTTCGGGGAACTGGCAGAGCGCGCACGGAACGCTACACTTCCCATGTCTTGGTTGCAGGTAGCTCAACGACGTGAAGAGAACCAGACCGATGGACGATCGGCCCCGCGCGACACGTTTGATAGGACGAGATGCTGAATACGCCAGCCTGTGGCGCGAGTTCGAGCTCGCGGCCGGAGGGCAAACCCGTGTTGCATTCGTGTCCGGCGAGCCAGGCATCGGGAAAACCCATCTTCTCGACACCGTCGCTGCTGGCGCCGAACGTCGGGGGGCGCGTGCACTGCGCGGAGGCGCATCCGAGGCGGAAGGAATGCCGCCCTACTTGCCGTTTCTCGAGTCTCTCGGACACCATATCCGTCGCGCGGAAGTGCGTGAGCTCCAGGCGCAGACGGGGGCGCTGGCGGCGATTCTCACCACGCTCTTCCCCGAGCTCGCGCTGAAACTCGGCAACCTGCAGTCGAGCTATCCGCTGCCTCCCGACCAGGCACGCTTGCGTCTCTACGAGGCGGTCGGTGCCTTCGTCGCAGGCATCGCGAGCGACCGGCCACTCCTCCTCATCCTCGACGATCTGCAATGGGCCGACGCGGCCACGCTCGATCTGTTGTGTGCGATCGCGCGCTACCAGCCAGCCATTCGCCTGCTCATGCTGGGAGCAATTCGCTCCGGCGAGATCTACGAAAACCAGCCGCTGAGCCGGACCGTTCGCGAACTCAATCGCCAGAGAGTGCTGCGCTCCATCGAGCTGAGATCCATTACTCTGGAGGAAACGGCATCGCTCGCGGCGGATTCCCTCGGGGCGCCGCTCGACGAGGCCGGCAGCGTTCTGCTGTTCAGGCAGAGCGAAGGCAACCCGTTCTTCATTGAGGAGCTGTTACGGGGCTGGATCGACAGCCACGCGCTCACTCTCGTGGAGACGCGCGACAACGGCGGCCAGTTCCGAGTTGACCCTGCCACCGCGGCGATCATGCCGGCGGGCATCCTTGGCGCCGTCCGCGAGCGCCTTGACCGGCTCAGCCAGCCGGTCGTCGAGACCCTCCGAACGGCGGCCATTATCGGTCGGGAGTTCGACGCGGAACTCCTCACAACCGTCGCGGGCGAGGCGCATGACGTCCTCGAGGACCGGCTGCAAACCGCAATGCGGGCCAACGTTATCCAGACGCTGGCCGACCAAGGCTACCGGTTCACCCATGACAAGATTCGGGAGTGCCTCTATCAAGACGTCGGTCCGTATCGCCGACAGCGCCTTCACGGACTCATCGGTCACGCGCTTGAAGCGCAGGCGACACAGATGGATGCCCGGCTGTTGGCGGACCTCGCCTACCACTATTCACGCAGCGGAGACCGGACCAAAGGATCCGGCTACGCGGAGCGCGCGGCCCGACAGGCGATGGAGGCCTATGCCGCGGTGGACGCGACTGCGCACTACCAAACGGCGCTCAGGTTGATGAGCACACAGGATGCGCACTGGGCCGCGGTGCTCATCGGGTTGGGCGAGGCCGCCAGTCTCGCAGGGGACGAACGACAAGCCGTCGAGGCGTACGCGCCGGCATGCGACTGGTTCGAAGCAGCTGGCGATCACCTGAGCGCAGGGAAAGCGTCACTGTATCTCGGCCGAGCTCACTGGCGACAGGAGGCGATAGCGCAGGCCCGTGCCGCGCTGGAACGAGCGCGTTCATTGCTCGCGTCACAGCCGGGCCCCGAACTGGTGGAGACTCTCGTCGATCTCGGGAGCCTCCTGGCGGTGAGCCAGCATGAGCTCGACGCCGGGATCAAGTTAGCCAGAGAGGCGTTGCACATGGCTGAGATGCTCGAGGATGAGCGTCTCCTTGCCGCGTCAAATCGGGCGCTCGGCAACCTCCTCGTTCGCGCCAACGATCTGCCCGCCGGGATCCCACTGCTGGAGAACGCACTGCACCTGGCGCTTGGTGTCGACGATCTCTCCGAGGCGGCTGAATGTTGCGCCGGGCTCGCCAACGCGTACTGCTGGCAAGGTCGGATCGACCGGTCACGCGAGGTGACGATGCAACGGCTCGAACTGGCGAAGCGTTGCCACGATCACTATCAGCTGCGACACGTCCATACCTGGCTCGCCGTACTGGCCGGTTATCAGGGGAGATTTGACGAGCTCAGGCGGCAGCTGGACATCGCCGAGCGCATCGTCTCGACCTTGTCCAGTCCCGAGCCGAGGGCCTACCTGGAGTTCTGCCGGGCCGCAGAGGCGTACTACACCGGCGACTACCGGGAGGCCGAAAATCGAGCCCGCACAGCGCAGGAGTCCTTCCGTGCCATCGGACCGAACGCGATGGTCTGGTACATGGGGATGTTCATGGTCATTTACGTCAAGCAGAACCGGGTGTCCGAAGCGTGGGAGATGCTGCGAGAACTGGAGACACTGCAGAGCGCGTTACCTCCCGGAACCATGCCCACCGCGGAATCACTCGTGTATATGACCGAGACCGCGATTGCGTTCAATGATATGGACCGGCTTGATCGGTATTACACGAGGCTGCTGTCGTTTGAGGGGCAGATTCACGACATGTCGATCGATCGCCTGCTCGGTCAGATCGAAACGTTGCGAGGCAACTTTGCTCAGGCGGACTCACATCTTCGTGCCGCCGAGATGGTGACTCGTAGGGAGCGCATGATCCAGGAAGAGGGCCAGGTCCTCGAGGCGCGAGCGGACCTCGCCCTGGCCATTGGGGACCAGGAGCACGTGCGTGTCGCGCTCGCCTATCTGGAACAGGCACTGGCGTGTATCCCTCCAGAACTCAATGCCACCGAGCATCGACGCCTGCGCGCCCGGATTGAGAACCTTCAGGGTAAGACAGCGAGCGACAGGCGGCGCCCGAATGGACTCAGCCCTCGCGAGGCGGAAGTTCTCGGGCTGGTGGCCAGCGGGCTGAGTAACCGTCAGATCGCGGACACGCTCTTCATCAGCGAGAAGACGGTCATCAATCACCTGACCCACATCTTCAACAAGATCGGTGTCGACAATCGCGCCGCCGCCGCTGCGTTTGCCGTGCGACACGATCTCGCCTGACGCCATGCACGGCCCGAACTTCGGTACGCATGGGAGGATCTTCCTACGCGGCATCCCGTGATTCGCGCCGGTGAGCCGTGCGCCAATTGAGAAGACCCCCGGATGTTCTGATTCCTGGTCTTTCCTAGACTCGACTCATCGTCAATACGGCGTCGCGACCAACGGACTGCTGTTCCGTCGCGACGGCTATGCAGAGGAGGCACCCATGCGTGGTTCGAAGCAGGATCTCCCTGTAGCCGGTGAGTTCGACACTCCGGTCGGACATGTCACCTTGCGGGAGATCGAATGGGGCGATATGAACGTCGCCATCGAGAACTTCCCGGCCGGTACCGATACCCGCCCGCTCTTTAAAGGTCTGCAAGACGACCTTTGCCAGTGCCCGCACTGGGGCTACGTGGTGAAAGGCAAATTCCGCGTCATCTATCAGGACCGGGAGGAGATGCTGACGACCGGCGACACGTACTATCTCAATCCCGGCCACGCGCTGGTCTATGACGAAGACACCGAGCTCGTCGAGTTCAGCCCGCGCGGTCAATACCAGGCAACCATGGAGGTTGCCGCGCAGAACATCGCCGCAATGTTGTCCGACGCCAGCTAATTCGGAGCACACGCCCGGCGGCACAACGTTCATTCAAGATCTGTTCGACAAGGAGGAACACATGGATCAGATCGGTTTTGCACTACCCGTGATCGAAGGCAAGACTGGCGACGCTGAAGCGTTCTTCGCTGAACTTGAGAACAGCAGAAAGCGGGACTATGCCGCCTCTGAAGCGCGCATCGGCGTGACCAAAGAGGCGTGGTACATCCAGCATACACCCATGGGCGACCTCCTGGTCGCCTATATCGAGAGTCCGGACGCCGCCAACGCGCTACGCCTGTTCTCGCAATCGAACGACGAGTTCGACCAGTGGTTCAAGCGAAAGCTGGCTCACGTCACCGGTGTCGACCTGAACAACCCGCCACCCTGGCCACTCAGCGATCTGGTATCGAGCTACGCCACCGCGTAGCGCGACACCCACACGCTGGTTCGCCCGGCTGCATCGCTTGACCGCAACCGGGCGAACTGGCTCGTTGAACCTTCTGCGAGGCGTTGCTCTCATGAAAAGAGGAATCATGCGCGTGCTTCTACAGACCGACATGGAAGGCATCTCTCGAATCACGGACTTCCGCGAGATCCTCCCGCTGTGGGATGAGTACTGGGAACGTGGCAGGTCGTACCTCACTGATGAAGTCGTGGCGGCAGCGCAAGGACTTCTGGCTGGAGGAGCGATCGAGGTCGTCGTCGACGATCAGCATCTCGGCCGTCCAACCAACATCATCGCAGATCGCCTGCCGGATAAGACCAGCATGCCAGATTCGAGGGTCATCCATCAGCAGTTGCAGGATCGTGCGTTCGACGCCGTCTTCCAGGTCGGACGCCACGCGCGCTGGGGGACGAACGACGGGTTTGTGTCTCACACGCAGATGCCCGGCATCAGCCTGGCCATCGATGGCGCCTTGATCACCGAATGCCACATCTGCGCTCTGCGCGCTGGTGCACCGCTTCTCGGCATCACTGGAGATGACAGGCTCGAGCCGCAGATCGATGGCGCGATCGCCGGAACTCCGTTCTTGCCGGTCAAGCGCAGCCGCGCACTTACTCGAACACGCCCACGCCGCCGCGACTCGACCCGTTCATTCGCCGAGGTTCAGGCGTTCGCCAGAAAGTGCATTCGGGCGTGGAGAAGCCGTCCTGTCCCAACGCTGCCGGAGTCATTCACGCTCTCGGCGTTCGTCGGCACACGGGCGAACGCGGCAGAACTGGCGGGTGTTCACAAGTTCGAGATCGCCGGGGACGCGGTGGTCAGTGCGCGGTGCGCCGGCTGGTGGAATGGCGCAGAGCAGGCGATGCAGGCCGCGACCGGCGTTGCCGCGGCGCCCATCATTAGCGCGCTTGGAAGTCTGGACGTGTCGTCCCAGGCAGACCTGAAGCAAATCGATCCGGAAACCATCGAGACGGCTCGTGACCGGCTTACGTCCTGGTTGATGCTGCCGCAGCTGACCTGGTCCACTTAGGCAGCGCGCAGCCACCCGCAGGGTCCCTACGGCGAACGCGGAACCCGGCTGCGTTGCCGTCAACGGGCAGCCGTCCATCTACGTGGTCGCGCTCGGCTCCTGTGATCGCGAGCCTGGCTCGGAATCAACGCGCGATGGCCACCAGTTCCAGCGACCAAGGAGGAGCACGATGGCCGGCACGGTCAACGTCCGCACGATGAAGGTGTCCATCAACACTCCGATCGAGACGGCGAAGCCAAGCTGAAACAGGGCTTGAAGTGGCAGGGTCATCAACGCTCCGAACGTGCCTGCCAGGATGATTCCGGCTGAGGTGATGACGCCGCCGGTTCGTCCGAGCGCGCGAACCGTTCCAGCTTGAAGCTCGTCGCGTCGTACCTCTTCACGAACCCGGGCCATCAGGTAGATGTTGTAGTCGATGCCGAGCGCGATCAAGAAGACGAAGAGGAAGAAGGGGACGGTGGAATTCACCCCCTGCTGGCCCAGCAGATCCTGGAAGACAATCGTCGAAATCCCGAGCGTCGAGAAGTAGGTCAGAACCGACGTCGCCAGCAGGTAGAGCGGGGCGACGATCGACCGCAGCAAGAGTCCGAGCACGATGCCGATCGCGACCAGGATCAGTGGGATGACGACGCGCTCGTCGCGATCGTTGGCGACCTTGGTATCGTAATTGATGGCGGTCGGTCCACCAATCAGGACCGAGCTCCGGTCGAGTCCCGCCTGCTGGGCCGCCGCGCGCGCCGAATCACGCAGCGCCGGAATCTGCTCGATGGCCGTGAGGCTGTACGGATTCTGATCCAGCACGACATTGATGCGAGCAACGGTCCCATCGGCCGAGACAAACGATTGCGATGCGGCGAAGAGTCCGGCTGCCTGCCCGGCGGGCGAGTTCGGATCGACGCTCGTGCTCGTTGAGCTTCCACTGCTGGATTCGCTCCGGATGCTCTGGCGGACCGCCTCCGGCAGCGAACTGACAGCCGATTCGACCTGATCCGGGCCAACCTGAGCGTCCGCGCCGAACGGCCGGCTCGGACCGGTGACATTGCTGATCCCCGGCTGAGCGGCGAGCGCCGTCGTTACCGCATCGATCTTCTGGAGATTTCCTGGGTCATAGACTGACGTTCCCGGCTGGAGCACGACGTAGGCCTCGGTGGGCGCCAGATCGCCAGCCGGAAACCCCTGACGCAGCAACTCGAACCCGGATCGTGATTCCGTGCCCGCCGGCAGGCTGGAGACCGTATCGAAGTCCTGCCGGAGCGTCGTCACGCCAAGCGCCATCACGATGAAGACGACGACTGTCGCGATCAGCACCACACCCGGCCGGCGCGAGACCAGTCCAGCGATTCGCGACCAGACACCGTGCCGATCGCCGGCGAATTGTTGCGCATCGACACGAGGAGCGAACGGCCAGAACGAGCGACGACCGATCACGGTGAGAATGGCCGGAACCAGAGTTACCGAGGCCAGCAGCATCGTGCCGATGGCCACAGCCAGCAACGGTCCGAGGGCCTGATTCGAGCGCAGCACCGCGAGGAGCAGCGCCAGGGTCGCGATCAGGATCGTCCCGGCGGCCGACAAAATAGCCTCGCCCACGCCTCGCATCGCCAGGCGCATGGCCTCGTGCTTGTCCTCGGTGCGGCTCAGTTCCTCACGGTAGCGGGACGAGATGAACAGGCAATAGTCGGTTCCGGCCCCAAAAAGGAGCACGGTCATGATGCCGGTGGCTTGACCATTCACAAGGAGACCGGCGTGTTTCGCAAGCAGCGCCCCGATGCCGCTCGCCAGGCTGAAGACCCAACCAACACTGAAGATCGGCACCAGAGCAACGACCGGCGAACGGTAGATGATGACCAGAAGCACGAGAACCAGGCCAGCGGTGACGAGCAGGAGAAAGCCATCGATGCTCTGAAAGACCTTCAGCAGATCGGCCAGCAAGCCGCCTGGGCCACTCACCTTGACCTGCAGCGCACCGGAATCGAACGGTCGAGTGTAGGCGCGAATGTTTCCGATGGTGGTGGTATAAGGATCGGAGGCCGGCTCGCCCGTGATGTTGACGATCATCGTCATCGTGGTGGTGTCGGACGAAACCAGACTGGCGCGCGCCTGAGGCACCGTGAAGATCGAGACGACGCCCTGAATATTCCCACCACCCTTGCCGGAGAGTAGCCAATCGTTGATCTGCTTGGCCTCGTTGAAATCTTGACTGGTAAGCCCGCTGGCGTTACGAAAGACGATGATCGCGGGCGTTCCGTCGGATGGAAATTCCTTCGCGACCAGATCCACAACCCGGGTCGACTCGGCTCCGCTCGGCAGGAATGACGTTTGATCGTTGGTCGTGACGTCGGCCAGTTTGGGGGCCAGCGGCACGACGAGGGCAGTCACGATGAGCCACAGCGCCAGAACGATCCACTTTCCGCGACGTGAGGTTGCGAAGTCAGTAACGGCGTGGATCATGGCGAGATACCCCCAAGCAACGAACGGCCGTCGGACCCGGCCGCAGCGAGGC
This sequence comes from uncultured Chloroflexia bacterium, assembly GCA_963725815.1. GTDB lineage: Bacteria > Chloroflexota > Chloroflexia > Thermomicrobiales > Thermomicrobiaceae > CALAGB01. Next base: position 120,267 of record CAVSAD010000017.1, on the reverse strand, counting down.
GCCGGTGATCACATTCTACCTAATCATCGGTAGGGATACAATGTACAAAGGAGACCCGGCGCCGTTGCCGGGTCTGACGGGTGCGATCTCGACGTTAGGCGGCGCGGCCGCGGGCGATGAGCCCCCAGAGAAAGAGAACGACCACCGAGCCCAGGATGGCTACCAGCAGCGTACCAAGGTTGAATGACTTCATGAAATCGTGCCCAGTCACGAGCCCCCAGATGAGGCCGCCGACGAAGGCGCCGATGATGCCCACGATGATGTTCGCGACCCAGCCCATGCTCTGATCACGACCCATGATCATGCTCGCCAGCCAGCCCGCCACGGCTCCAATAATGATCCAGCCAATGATGCTCACAGTGTGTCTCCTTTACCCAAATCCAACTCGGTAATTCGTTCTTGGCGGTTGTCGAGAGATCATGAACGCGCCTCGATCCACCGCATCCCTAAACGCAACCAGTGTGCCAGCAGTCAGAATCGTTTGGTTTTCGCTGGCTCCGGCGTTGAGCGTGGCCCGAAACGGACCATGCAGTATCGCGTCAGTGTGACGAGAAAGGACTCAGCGTATGTCAGCGGAACCGTGTCATTACAGCCGGAACTCTCTCAATCGTCTTGGTGCTCGGCGGCGACCCCCAAAACCAGATTCTCGACGAGTAGATCGCGCGGACTCGTCCCGGTATAGAATCGTGGCAAGCGAAGCCAGATCGTCGCGATCCTGAAGCAGACACCACCGCGCCGTCGGGCGTTCTCGTTCTACCTGGCGTGGCAATTGCAGCAGGCGATTCACCATACGGCCGGTGTCGAGCAGGCGCTGAGACACCACGTTCGCCTGTCGAACAAGGAGGAGGTTGATGTCCATGACCAACCGGAACCTCACCTACGATGAGATGAGCGCCGTCACCATCTCCCGGGAGTATGGCAGCGGCGGTGGGGAGATCGCCTCCAGGCTCGTCAAGCGTCTCGGCTGGACGCTGATCGACCACCAGATCGTGGCGAACGTTGCTCAACGGCTGGGGATGACGCACGAGGAAGCACAAGCGCGGGATGAGCGTGGGGCCGGGCTCGTGGCGCGGGTGCTCGACGCGTTCCTGACAACGGCGCCCGAGGGGCCGGTGCAGCCGGGAGATATTCCCACCAACTCGGCGGATCTGTATCACGAAACGGTGTGTCAGGTGATCGAGGAAGCCGTCCGCACCCGCCACGTGGTCATTGTGGGGCGCGGCGCCCAGGCACTCCTGCAAGATCGGCAGGATGTGCTTCACGTACGGGTCGTGGCGCCGCTGGAGATGAGAATTGAGTATGTCTCACGCCGCGAGGGACTGAGCGAATCGGAGGCCCGCGCGCGCATCCACGCCAAAGAGCAGGGCCGGGATCGCTACCTGCAAACGCACTATGGCCGTAACCCTCACGATCCCCAGTTGTACGATCTCTCGGTCAACACTCGGGGGACAAGCCTGGACGGTGCGGTCGATCTTCTTCTGGCGGCACTGGAACGCAAGGCGCGCCAGCTCGGGTTGCCCGCGGCAGAACTCGGGCCGGGCGCCGAAGTCGCTCGTTATCGCGCCCGCCCGGTTGACCTTCGCTCGGACCCGGCCTGACTGGAGCCGGCTCGATCTAGGAGCCTACCCCAATGAGGCCGAGGACCAGGACTCCGAAGACTACGGCAGTGATAGAAACGAAGATCCGGTCGCGTAGGGCCAGAAAGAGAAAGACCGTCATGGCCACGCGCATCATTGGGGTCAGAATCAAGACCAGCACGCCGAGCTGAATGACGGCGACCGGGCTTCCGGCCGCCGCATCATGGGCGATGCTGCTCGGGCTCACCGTTATGCGATGGCCCCCGTTGCCGATAACATCGTTCAGCGTGTGCGGGCCACTGGCCGGTGGCCCCACGACCAGGAAGAGCACCACGCCGACGAGGATGATGGCGCCTGCCGCCATGACGCCGGCACGGAGCACGTAGCTGATCCAGATCTCCATCGGATGGCCACCTGGCTCGACGCTCTCCCGCCGATCTTCGATCTGAATGTTCGTTCTTGTCTTTTCCACCTACGCGATCCCCACTCCACGCAAAAGCATCTCCACAGACACCAGCGCTAATACCGGCAGGAAGACGAGCCGCACCGCCTGATTGCTGAAGCGAACCAGCAACTTCGCGCCGAGCGTCGCTCCGACGAGCACACCAAGCGCCACCGGTGCCGCGATCAACGGGACGACATCTCCACGCCAGAAATAGATCCCGGCGCTCGCGGCGGCCGTCACGCCAATCATGAAGTTGCTCGTGGCAGACGAAACCTTCATCGGTAGGCGCATGGCCGTATCCATCGCGAGAACCTTGAGCGCTCCCGAGCCGATGCCGAGCAAGCCCGAAACGACGCCGGCAATGAACATCATGCCGAATCCGGCCGGCACGTGCGTGACGTCGTAGGCAATCACCGTGCCGGTGCGCCGGTCCGGATAGGTGCTGGCGAGCTTGAGCCGCCGCGACAGTTTGTCGGGAACGACGTTCAGTGGGATGTCTTCACCGAGTTTCTTGATTGTCGGAAGGATCGAAAAGAGAAGAATGACGCCGAACAAGATGAAGAGCAAGCGCGCGTTAAGATAGACCGCGACGAACGCGCCCGTGACCGCACCAATCGACGTGGCAAGCTCGAGCAACATACCGACGCGGATGTTCGTGAGATGGTCTCGGACGTAGGCCGCCGCGGCGCCGCTCGAGGTCGCGATGACCGAGACGATGCTTGCGCCGATCGCCAGGCGAATATCCAACCCGAACGCCAGCGTGAGCAATGGCACGATCAACACGCCGCCACCCAGACCGACGAGCGAGCCCAGCAGACCGGCCAGCACCGATGCCGCAAAGACTCCTACAACGAATATATCGATTCCCGCCACTAATCCTCCTCTAAACCAAGATTGTCCTGCAGGCGCGAAACGGATACTTTCTCACGTCCTCCCGCGAAAATCAGGAACCAGCCTGCAGCGAGGAGCATGAAGATCATCCATCTATCCACTCTTCTCAAGACAACGAGCGGTTGGTTCGATATTCCCGCTCCATTCATTTCCCCCCGGATTACGACAGCCGGGCCCGCATCGTGAACGCTCGCCGCGACTCCGTTCCGGTCGAGACCGAGGAATCTACGGTTTTGATAACACTCGCGATTACGCGCTAACCACACCGAATCACCACCGGCCCTCAGGCGTCGAAACCTTCAGGCACAACGCAGTGAGGTCTCGGAAACGGGCGCTGACGACCTCGTAGATCTTGCGCGACCCTTGCCAACTCGCCTGAACTTAGCGAGCCTGGCATGGGTGAATGCGCTCTGTGACCCTTTCGGGCACAGATGCGCGATAATCACCCTAACCAACGGCCGGATCGGTGGTCGTGCGATCGAGCACGAATCGAGTCGCGCCACGTCCCTGCCGTGGCAGCAGGCTGGTTACCATATGGCGCTATCGGCCTGCGCCCCCGCCGGGCGCCGTCGTCTGACGCGGGCCCGCCCACTCCCACACGGCGTCGAGTCTCCAGATCAGGTTGTGAAGATGCGCACATACGTCCGCCGTATGTCTTGTCATCCCGATGAGTATAGTGCATACGCCATGCCCGCACCAACGTTCACCGCTGAAACGCGCAACTCGATTATGTCCGGCTGAGACCCACGCGATGGAAACGTTCGGGCTCGCATCGGTCGATTATCTCAGCTATTTCGTACCACTGAGTGTGCGAAGCTGGGTGCTTGACAGCCGCCGGAGACGATTCTAGAATCGGGTTACAGACGTCAGGTGGTCAGACCAATGCAGAAGCCGGTCAAACCCATCCAACGGGACCGTGTTCCCAAGCAGATCGAGCAGCAGATTCTCGCGTTGATTCGCGAAGGTCAGCTGGCCGTAGGCGAGCGTCTGCCGTCGGAGCGGGAGTTGTCGGAGATGTTCAGCGTCTCCCGTGCTTCGATCCGGGAAGCGATGCGTAGCCTGGAGCATCTCGGGGTGATCGACGTCCGGCAGGGTGGCGGCACATTCGTGCGCGAAGCTCGGTGGGAAGATCTGGGCTCCAGAATAACCGCGGCGTTCGCGGTGCACCCGAGCCACCTCTGGCACATCTACGAGGCACGTTGCGTGATCGAGCCCGCGCTGGGTCACGGCGCCGCGCAGAATGCCACGGACGACGACATCGCTCAATTACACGCAATCCTCGACCGGCAGGCGGAGAAGCTGCTGCGTGGCGAGTCCACCGTTGAGGAAGACAATGAATTTCACGCGATCATCACGCGCGCAGCCGGAAATCCGATCCTTCAGACGATGGCCGACGCGTGCCTCAACTTACTGGAGTCATCACGAGAAAGCTATCTGCAGACGCGGGACCGCCAGACGACGTCGCTTCGCACCCATCGCATGATCGTCGACGCCATCGAACGTCGCGATCCCGACGCGACGTATAAGGCCTGCCTGCATCACATTCAGGCGACAATCGGAAAGTTCGTGAGTGATCAGAAGGCCGCGCAGGCAAAGGAGGGAGATAACGTGTCGTAGACGGTGATGTCAGCCGGAGGCGCTGTTCCGTCCAGCCAGGGGGCGATCTCGGACCGGGGATGGCCGCCGAGTCCTCGAAGTGGCGGATCCCCAGGAGGTAGGTCGCTCGATCCGGCGTACACACGCTGCTCCAGAGAACCGGAGGTAGCTCGTGATCAAACGAGTGGAGATCAACTACCGAGGAATCTTCCAGAAGACCCTCGCCAAACGCATCGGCGGCGACATCGTGCTGATCGCGGCGCGCATGGGCCAGGTCGGTTTCTCGAACGGTCGCTACAGTGACTCTCCCGAACGCAATGGCATCCCCTGCAAGTACTTCACCTTCATTTCCCCCGATCTCGAAGAGGAAGAGCTCGAGGCCGAATGCGGCGCGAAGATGGACATCGACGAGGCCAACATCTCGGTCGTGCTCGATGACACGATGGTCAAGGGTGTCGAGCCGTGGGGCTGGCACGGCATCCGGCCAATCAACGAAAAGGTCGTCGAAGGCGGTCATCTTATGGTGATCACCCGCAAAAAGCCTGCTGATCTCCTGAAGTTCATCGGCGCCAAGCCATACCCCTACTACCTGACGACCCTCGAGGGTGATGCCAGCCTGGCCGGCCTTTGGGTCTTCAAGGATGATTTCACGCACGAGCGTGTGTTGGGTGCGATCGCCGGGATCGACCCCTCCGTGATCAGCATCGATGCCGTTGAAGCGCACCTGCGGGCGAAGACCGGTGACGAGCGCCGGGTCGCCGCCGCGCGACAGGCGTGCGAGTCGGTGGCGGGACACACGCGGGCGGTCGCTCCGGGCGAAGGCATTGAATGGACGCATGAGATCCCGCAACTGCCGGCCTGGGACGCCTTCCGCGAAGGGGCTGTCGTGCCCGCCGTGCCGCGACATTTTGAAATGGGACCTCGCGGCCAGTCACGAAACCCAGGATTCAAGCGCGGAACGACCAAGACCCAGCGGCCGGTCGTTCGCTTCGACCTCTGCACCAAATGCACGCTCTGCTGGGTCGAGTGCCCGGATGAATGCTTTGATCCCACGACGGACGGTTATTACGACATCGACTACGAATACTGTGTCGGCTGCGGCAAGTGCGCCGAGGTCTGCCCGGTCGAGGAGTGCATCATCATGGTCGATGAACTCCGCTTTGAGAACTACGACAGCCCATGGGAACACTGGACGCGCGATCCCGACGACTACTTCCGCTGGGCAGAGGAGAAGAAGGGTACCGAGCGGGTGAGCTATCCCTTCGTGACCGGAACGGGCCGTATCGCGTCGGAGATTCAGCAGGTGCCGAACGTGGGTGAGATTCGCCCGCGCAAGGAAACACCTCAGCCAGTCTAGGAGGAGTGATCGTGACCACTGCCACGCAGCAGCAATCTGACGTCTGGGAGCGGCAGGACCTCCTGACCGGCTGCCAGGCGGTCGCCGAAGGCGTTCGACTGGCCGACGTCGACGTGATCCCGGCCTACCCGATTCGGCCGTATACCGAAGTGATGGACACGATTTCGAAGATCATCGCCGACGGCGGCCTCGATGCCGAGTACATGATCGCCGACAGCGAGCATTCGCAGTTCGAGATCGCCAAGCACGCCAGCGCGGTGAACGCGCGCGCCTTCACCGGCAGCAGCGGCACCGGCTGGTGCTACGGGTTCGAGGCGCTGGTCGTCACGGCGACCGACCGGCTGCCGGTGCTCTTCCTGGTCGGCAACCGGGCGCTGGACGATCCGGGGGCCTTCGGTGTCGAGCACAACGACGCGATGGCGGTACGTGACATGGGCTTCCTGCTTAACTGGGTGACCACGCCACAGGAGGCACTCGAACACGTCCTGATTGGATATCGCATCGCCGAGGACGCCAAAGTACGCATGCCGATGGCCGTCGCGATGGACGGCGCGTTCCTGACCCACTCTCAGCATATGGTTCAGGTTCCGACGAGCGACGCGGTGCGTCGCTTCCTGCCGGACTACGACCTCGGCGACCGGCGGCTCCATCCCGATAACCCGATCTCGATCGCGCCACAGGTGAACGAGGACTGGGTCATGGAGCTACGGCGTCAGAATTGGGAGGCGGCGCGCGGCGCCCGCCAGGTCATCGTCAAGGCCTACGAAGAGTTCAACGATGTCTTCGGCAAGCGCTACGAACCCCCCTACTTCTTCTCCGAGTATCAGACGGAAGACGCGGACGTCGTCCTGGTCGGGCTCGGCACAGTGGCCGCGCCTGGGCGCACAGCGGTGCGGCGCCTACGCGAACAGGGACACAAAGTCGGCTTCATCAGCTTGCGCTGGTTCCGCCCGTTCCCGACCGTGGAGCTTCGTGAATGCCTCAGTCGCTTTAAAGCGGTCGGCGTCATCGACCGGGACTTCGCGCACGGCTCGCCGGACGACGGCGGCATCCTGCTGCACGAAATCCGCTCATGCCTCTACCCGGCCAAAGAACGGCCGGCCGTCGTCAATTTCCTCACTGGCCTCGGTGGCCGGGACATCTCGATCCAGGACTGCGAGAAGATGTTCTCGATCGCGGGACAGGCCATTACCGACGAGTCCATGGATGGCTACGTCACCTGGATCGGAGTCCGGGAATGACGTCGATCAGCCAGTGCATGCGCGATGACGAGACCGCATGGAAAGGGAGCTTGAAACAATGACAACCGCGCCTGAGCGACCAAAGATCGAATACGAACGCATACGCGGCGTGCACCGGATTCCACTCGAGGAGCTGTACACATCCGGACACCGCACCTGCCAGGGGTGTGAATCGGCCACCGTCATGCGCGGCTTCATCAAGGCCTCCGGCCCCCGCACGGTGGTTACCGGCTCGACCGGCTGCATGTACGTGGCGAACACGTCGTACATGACCACACCCTGGATCGTGCCGTGGATGCACACGCAGCTGGGCGCTGGTGGCTCGTCGGCCGTCGGAACGGCGGCCGGGCTGCGAGCGTTGATGCGCAAGGGGAAGATCAAGGAGGAGAAGATCAACGTCATCTCCTTCTGCGGCGACATCGGCGGCGGCGACATGGGGCTATCGGGCATCTCCGCGGCGCTCCAGACCGATCTCGACATGCTGATCGTCCTCTACGACAACGAGTCTGCCGCCAACACGGACATCCAGGCGACCGGGCTCACGACATACGGCGCCCAGACCACCTTCACTCCAACCGGCAAGAAGCACCGCATCATGCAGCGGCGCTGGAAGAAGAACGTGGCCGGCATGCTCGCCGTGGGTCACCCGACGGTGCGCTACATCGCGACCGCCTGCGCCTCGTTCCCACCGACCGACTACCTCAACAAGGTGCGGAAAGCGCTGGCTGTCGGCGGACCGACCTTCCTGCACACGTTCGATCCCTGCCCCAAGGGATGGGATTACCACCCGCGCTATTCGAGCGAAGTCGGCGAGCTCGGCATTCGCTCCGGCATCTTCCCGCTGTACGAGATCCTCGACGGCGAGGTGATGTACACCTGGGACTGCCGTAAAACGGGGAAGGGCCGCATCCCGGTGCGGGAGTTCCTGTCGAAGCAGGGCCGGTTCGCCCACCTGATCGACGAGGATTTCGACTACATCCAGAGCATGGTCGACGAGATGTGGGAAGAATGGGAGATCCCCGGCGTCGTTCCGGTGAAGGGGATCCTGAAGGCCCGAATCTGATCCGGTAGCGGCTGAATTTCTATGACCACCCGGCGAGGGCCCCGAAGTTCGGGGCCCTCGCTCGTCGCAGAGTGCAGGTGGGATCAGGAGCGAGGTGGTCGAGGAAGCTTCCCGCGAGTCGCATCTCTTCGGTTGACGGAGGCCTCAGTGCTGGACATCAAGAGCCCCAAATGTCACCATAGGGCCACCGGCGCGCAACCGGGATAGCGTCTCAATTCCCAGGAGGAAACCCGTGGCTCAACCCGCTCCACAGACGGATGACGGCCCCATTAGCGACATTGCTCCCGCGACTATCGCTTCACTCGACGCTATTCAACGACGCGTACTCTGGCTGGCGACCAACATCATTCACCACGCCAATCACCTGCGCCCCAATCCGGACAAGACGAAAGTCGGCGGGCATCAAGCCTCGTCGGCGTCGATCGTATCGATCCTGACTGCCCTCTATTTTCATTACCTGCGGGCGGGCGATCGCGTTTCGATCAAGCCACATGCCTCACCGGCCTACCATTCGGTGCAGTACCTGCTCGGCAACCTCGATCGCGATTACCTACCGACGTTGCGTGCCTACAAGGGATTGCAGGCCTACCCCAGCCGCACCAAGGACCCGGACCCGGTCGATTTCTCAACCGGCTCGGTCGGACTCGGAGCGGTGGCGCCCGCGTTCGCCGCGCTCGCCCATCGCTACAGCCTGGCGCACTTCGGCGAAGTGACGTCCGGGCGCTTCGTCTCGGTCATCGGCGACGCCGAACTGGACGAAGGGAACGTGTGGGAAGCGGTGGCCGAAGAGGCGCTCAGCGGACTGGGCAACGTCCTCTGGATCGTCGATCTCAACCGCCAGAGCCTTGACCGCGTCATTCCAGGCGTGCGCGCGGGTCGGCTCAAGGCGCTCTTCACCGCGGCGGGGTGGCACGTGATCGAGGCGAAATACGGTGATCGCCTGCAGGAGGTCTACGGCATGCCGGGCGGCGCCGCGCTGCGCCAGCGTATCGACGACATGAGCAATGAAGAGTATCAGGCGCTCATCCGGCTCGACGGTCCCTCGCTACGGGAAAGGCTGATCGAGGGAACCCTGGCCGGCCGGGATGACCTGGCCAGGGTTTTGGGCCCGATCAGTGACGAAGCGCTGCCCGGGATCATCGCTGATCTCGGCGGTCACAACCTGGTCGAGCTCTTGCGGTGCCTGCAAGCGGCCGACGCGGTCAAGGACCGGCCGAGCGTTCTCTTCGCATACACCATCAAGGGCTGGGGATTGCCGATTGCCGGTGATCCGATGAACCACTCGGCACTCTTGACCAACGGCCAGATGGAGAAACTGCGGGCGGACCTGAAGGTGCCCGATGATGATGAGTGGGCGACGTTTCCGGTCGACTCGGCGGAAGGGAAGATCTGTCGCGAGGCGTCTGATCGGCTCGTCCAACCGTCCGAGCCGGCTCCGCCGGCCGTCAGCGCGAGCCAGATCCCGGAGTCGATCGGCGTGCGACATCCCAACGACACGTCGACACAGGAGGCGTTGGGACGCGTTCTGCCGAGACTTGCGGAGCTCAACGGCGTCGGCAGCCGTATCGTCACCGTCGCGCCCGACGTCGCCACCTCGACGCACCTCGGCGGCTGGATCAACCGCGTCGGCATCTTCTCGCCGACCGAGCAGCCGGACTACGAGGCCGAGGGACCGCGATTGCTGCGCTGGCGCGAGAGTCCGGCCGGCCGCCACATCGAGCTCGGCATCTCGGAGATGAACCTCTTCATGGCCATCGGCCAGCTCGGGCTGAGCCACGAACTGGTTGGGCAGCATCTCATCCCGATCGGGACCGTCTACGATCCGTTCGTCTGCCGGGGCCTGGATTCGCTCATTTACAGCCTCTACGTCGGCTCCAAGATGATCTTCGCCGGAACACCGTCGGGCGTGAGTCTGAGCCCCGAGGGAGGTGCGCACCAGTCGAGCGTGACCGTCTCGCTCGGCATGGAACTGCCGGGGTTGATCAGCTTCGAGCCCTGTTTCGCCAACGAAACCGAGTGGGTCATGCTGGAAGCCATGCGACGCTGCTGCGATCGCGAGAACGGCCTGTCGAGCTACCTGCGTCTCTCGACGAAGCCGATCGACCAGAAGCTGATCGAGCCAGCACTGAAACGTCTCGGCGAGGAAGAGCTACGGCGTCAGGTGCTGGCCGGCGGCTATCGGCTGGTCGACCGCCGTGAGACGACGCCGAACCTGCCAGCTGGCAACACGGTGCAGATCGTCGCGGCCGGCACCATGATTCCAGAAGCCGTTGAGGCCGCGGCGCGACTTGCCGACGAGGAGATCGCGGCCAACGTCATCAATCTCACCAGTCCGAGCGAGATCTACCGGCTCTTCCGCGAGCGGCGCCGCTCTGGTGTCGACATGGGCACGCCCGACGGACGTCAATCGTTCGACTGGCTGATTCTGCCGGAGGAGCGGCGCGCGCCGATCGTCACGGTGCAGGACGCGGCGTCTCATGCGCTGTCGTTCCTGGGTGGGATCTTCGGGGTGCCGGTCATCTCATTGGGCGTCGATGAATTTGGCCAGTCGGGCACGCGCGGCGATCTCTATCACGCCACCGGAATCGACGTCGACGCGATCGTCGGCGCCGGACTCCATGCCCTGGAGCTTGCCTCTCAGCGGCTAGGCAGGTCCCCTCGACAGTTTGCCGGCGACGGGTGTCGTGTCGGTCGGTTTCCCGTGTCGCGCGAACGACGCCTGGCGGCATGCAGCTGTCCATAAAGACACCGATGGGTCGGGCGATCAGCCCGGCAACGTGCCGCTGGGGGGCGTCTTCTCGGGGTCGTTGCGCCACTCGATGTAGGAGTAGACGAGCAGGAACACGACCAGTGCCGCCAACACTCCGAGCATGATCCAGATCATCAGTAGCGCCGATGCCGATTACGGCCATCGCCAGAAAGAGAACCCCTGTGAGGGCGAAAAGCCAGCCCGCCATGCGGTGAGTCCGCACCCAGGAGCGCTTGCTGGAGAGCGTCCAGGGTGTGCGCACTCCGACGAACCAGTTCGGCCGCACCTTCCCCAGGACGTTCCCGAGCACGATGAACATCACGGCGATGATCCCCATGACGACTCGGGTCATATCGAACCTAACACCCTTGACCGACAGAATGGTGAAGGCGTAGATGCCCGCGTTGACGGCCAGCACCACATAGCGCACGACCAGGTAGGGGCCGGCGAACTGGGCGTAGTTGGCTCGTCCCGGGTCGATCCGTGGGATCACCAGCAGCAGCAGGTAGAGACCGATGCTGATGAGCGGCATGAGCAGCAAGGCTTCGAACTTCCCGCCATAGCCATTGACCTGTCCCGGCGGCATTCCAGTGAACCGGTACGCGCGACGGTATCGTCGGCCAGAGTGCGCCCGCCGCGATGAACATCGCCACGATGACGACCCACTGCGGCAATTCCGTTTGCCATCTCAGCTTCATCACACGCCATCCTCGATCTTCGAGCTCGAATCTCGTACGCCGATACCGAACAGATCCATGAGCGTCGACAGCATTTCCTGGTACATCGCGACGTTCAGGCTGTACATGATGGTCGTGCCCTGACGCTCGGTCACCACCAGCCCGGCCTCTTTGAGCACATTGAGATGACCGGACAACGTCGAGCGGGCGACCGGAAAACGCTCGGCGAGCGTACCGGCGCTCATGTCGCCCGCTCGCAGCAGGCGCAAGATCTCCCGTCGCTTTGGATCACTCAGCGCCCGAAAGATCGCGTCCACGTGCCACTGCCTCCTACGGTATTTCGGTATTCACCGAAATAATCGTACCGCGAACCGTGATGGACCTCAAGAGGCTTAATCTGGTCTTAATCTTTGAAGCGCAGACTGTTGGATCGAGGTTGAACCGATCTCTCTGGTTAGTGGTCAGGAGCAGCGATTTGGACGTCACACTCTTCCACGACATCAACGGCCTGGCACGCTACACCGATCGTGCCAACGACGTGTTCGAGTTTTTTGCCCAGTATGGGCCGTTCGTATTCGTGGGCCTGTTGCTCTGCTGATCTGGTTCTGGCCGGGACAGCGGGCATTGCGCAATCTACGGCAATGGGCGGTGATCAACGCCACCATCGCGGCCGCGGTCGCCCTCGGCGTCAATCAGATCATCATTCGCATCTGGGCGCGCCCTCGGCCATTTGCCAGCCACCACGCCATCATGCTGCTGACGCCCTCACGTGACCCGTCGTTTCCGAGCGACCACTCGACCTTTGCCTTCGCCGTGGCGGTGGCCTTATTCCTCGCCATGCGTCGTTTCGGCGTCGTCGCTTTGCTGCTGGCCGCGGTGATCGCCTTCTCACGCGTCTACACCGGCGAACACTACGTAAGCGACGTCGTGGCGGGAGCCGTCGTTGGCGGCACAGTGGCAGTGGTTGTCAACTGGGCGCGCCCGCTGGTGATGCCGATCCTCAACCCACCGTTGAAGCTAGCCCGCAGGTTGCATCTTGCCTGAGCCGGCCGCGCCGCTGGGGTGGCTGTGGGAGCACGCGTGCGTGCCCCCACAATCACCTACCAGCGGTCCTGGTGGACGATGGCCTGCATCGCTTTTCGCCCGCGTTTGAGCGACGGCGACGGAACGTCCTGATCGCGATGTCCGACTGGGATGACGCCGACTGGAATCACGTCCTCCGGAATGCCGAGCAGATCGCGAGCGCCCGGGAGATCCTGGAATCCGGCATACCCGGCCGCTAATCCCTCGTCGACCACCGCCAGCAACAACACCATCACCGAGCAGCCGGTGTCCATGATCCAGTAAGGCACCGGCCACTCGATCTCGGCGCCATCATCGCGCACTTTGTCAGATTCCTGATAGCGCCGGTGATAGGCGCCCTCGTTGGCGCACGGGATGATCTGGATCGGTGCCTCGGAGATCCAGGGATGCCCAAAACTCGGCTCGTAGTGCTCCGCTTCGCCACACAGCCGTGCCACCGCGCGCTTCAGTTCGGGATCAGTCACCACGATGAAATCCTGCCCCTGGGTGAAACCGGCGCTCGGCACGCGACGAGCAAGATCGAGCATCCGGTCGATGACCTCGGGCTCAACCGGGTCGGGCTTGAAATGACGCACGATGCGACGTTTGCGAACCAGATCGGCAAATTCCATCGATTCCCCCCTAACAGATTTGCATCATCGGGCGCAAGAACAGACTCCGGCAGGATACGCGGGCTCTCCGGCAGGCACAAGCCGCCCGTAGTCCGAGACGGACTTCGCGCGGATGTATACTCCAGCGTTGTGACTGCGTCGAAACGCGCCCATGTCTCCCACGCCGAATCACCGAGGATGGTCGTCATTGAGCGATAAGCACCAGGAAGTCAGTGCGCCGGGACATCCTCTGCTGCGCGTGTCCAACCTGCGCTACACCTACGGTCCGGCAGAGGTGCTCAATGACGTCTCGTTCGACGTCGGGCCGGGTGAACTGGTGATCCTGGCGGGCCGCAACGGCGCCGGAAAGTCGACCCTGCTCCGCTGCATTGCCGGCTGGAGCAAGCCTGCGCGCGGGACGATCCTGATCTCGGGAACGCCGATCGATCAGGCGGAGCGAGATGCACGCCGCTGGCTGATGCTGGTGCCCGATACCCCCGTCTTCTACGATCAGCTAACCGCCTGGGAGCACCTGACCTTCATCGCTCGCGCCTACCGGCTCGAGGACTGGGAGTCGCAGGCGACTCAGTTGCTGCGCCACTACGGGCTCCTGAATCAGCGCAACGCTTATCCCTTCACCTTCTCGCGGGGCATGCAGTACAAGCTTGGACTGAGCCTGGCGTTGCTCGTCGAACCGGAACTCTTGCTGCTCGATGAGCCCTTCGGGCCGCTCGACGCAATGTCGGCCAGCCAGCTGTGGCAGGACCTCCAGACCTACCGCGATGCCGGGATCTCGGTCCTCCTCAGCAGTCATCAGCTACCGCCCGGCGCCAAGCCGGATCGTTTCCTGCTGATGGATGAGGGATCGATTCTCAGCGACGGCTCTCCGGACGAGCTCGGAATGCTGCTCGGCGTCAGCGGCGAGCCGACACTCGATCGGCTCCTGCGGGCCGCCGTCGAGCGCGAAGAACAGGCGCACATTGCTCGCTGACCTTAAGCTGTTGATCTGGCTGCACTGGCGGCAACTGCAGCGGACCACCACCTACTGGCTGCGCGTTGTCGGGTTCGACCCGCTCGAGGAGACGACCTCGAACCGGCTCTACGGACTTTATCTGATCCTGATTTTCGGCGGCTGGCTCGTCCTGATGTGGAGTCTCGCGGTCCACGAGGCGCTCTGGGCCGGCAGGAAGATCCCGATCTCCGATCGTCCCCAGGTTCGTACCGACTTCGTCACCTACTTCCCCTGGGTGGCAATTGCCGTGGGTATCCTGCTCGTGTTTCTCGCCGTCCGTAAGACACCCCTGAAACTGTCCGTCGAGGACCTCGCCTACATCGCCGCGACACCGATGCGGCGGGACGCGATCGGCATCGCCGGGTTCACCGGTTACGCGCTGATCGGCCTGGGAGCGACTGTTCCGCTGGTCACGCTTGCCTCGATGATGCTGGCGCATCCGTCGAGTCGCGACGAACTCGGGCTGGCGGCCCTTCCGGCGATCCTGACCAGCGTTCCGCTGGTCACGCTGCTGGCCGCGATCGCCTGGTGCTTCGGGTTCTGGCGCTTGCGGCAGGTCCACCCGGCGAGATTCCTGTGGATCTGGCCGATCGTTCTGATCGGGTTGTCGGTCGCCGTACCGGGAGTGCTTGGCTGGCCGGGGCACCTGCTGGCCCGAGCGGTGGTAGCTGAACCACTCGGGGCGCAGACGGCCGGGATGCTGGTGTTAGCGGTTGCGCTGGTCGCCGGAGTCGTCTGGCTCGGCCGCAGCATTAATCTGATCGCGGTCGCGGCGGAACTCGGGACGGCATCGCAGCTCAAGTCGCTGGGCGTGCTTGGCCGTTTCGTGTGGCGCGATCTGTCGCGTCAGATGCGGGACCGCGACGCGCTCGCTCGTCGAACGCCGCGCTTCGCCCTGCCAAACGCGACCGGAGTAACGATGCTGATCGCGCGGGCTGGCCTGATCTTCCTGCGGCAGCCCTTTCGCTTCACCTGGGCCGTTATCCGTGCGGCGGCCGTCATCGCCGCCGGTGTCTGGTTGGCTTCAATTGGCGCCTCGGCGCTGGCCTGGCTCTTCTGGCTGAGCTTCGTGATGTTCCTGCCGTCGCGCGACGTTCTCGGCGTCTACTCGGCCGACCAGAGCAACGCCTTTCTGCGACAGTTCATCCCGTATGGAAACCTCGAACTGCTCGCGATCGACGCCTTCCTGCCATTTCTCGCGATCAGTATATTGGGGCTCGTCGGTTGGGCGCTCGTGGTCGTGCTGGCTGGGGCAAGCCCGTTCACACTGCCACTGATGGTGACCTTCACCACGATGATGCTCCTCAGCCAGGGTGCGGCCCTCGTCCGCGCGCCGGGAGGCGATCCAACCGTCGCATCGCTCCTCTTCAACGGTCTGGGGTTCGGGCTGACGTTGGTGCTGGCGGAGTTTGCCGGTCCGCTCACGGCGCTGCTCGCCTCGATCGCCGCGATCTGGATCCTCAGCATGGTCATCTCCGGCAGCGGCCGCTTCTCCGCCGCCGCCTTCGGGAACGAGTGAAGGGGACGAGAAAGCCACATCCCTCGCGGTGATCCGGATTGCTTTCTGACATGCTGATCTCGATCGACGCAAATAAAGCCTCTGCTTCGACGAACGGTGGAAACGTTGCTCGGGCGAGAACTCCTCGGTTACCGCTTCCACCACAAACTCGCTGCGATGCCGGGTGCCGACCAGACGATCGACATCGGCGACGAGGTCGTTGGGGATAACGGTTCGCACCATCTCGTTTGCCATATTGGCCTCCAGTTCGCCCATGACTATGAAACCGGTATCTCACACAATGGAAATCAAAGGCCCCGTCGCATCCTCCCGGTACCTCCGTCCCCTTGACACTGTTCGGACAGACTCCTAGAATGAGAACAAATGTTCTGTTTCTGTTCGACTTCGGCTGTGGGGACGGTTCTCACCCTCTAGCAGAGGGAGAGTCAATGAGGGGGGATGAGGTGGATCAGTGGCAGCGCGTGATCGTCCATGCCGATCTCGACGCCTTCTTCGCCGCCGCCGAGATCCTGCGGCATCCGGAGCTGCGCGGCAAGCCGGTCATCGTGGGTGGCCGGCCCGGCGGACGGGGCGTCGTCGCGGCCGCCAGCTATGAAGCGCGCGCCTTCGGCGTCCACTCGGCCATGCCGGCCGCGCAGGCGGTGCGGCTCTGCCCGCACGCCATCTTCCTGCCGGGCGATGGCGACTACTATCGTGATCTCTCGCGGCGTTTCCAGGCGATCCTCGAGAGCTTCAGCCCACTGGTCGAGATGGTCAGCATCGACGAAGCCTATCTCGACCTGAGCCATGCCGGCCGCTCGTTCGATACCCCGTACGCCGTAGCCAGGGCGATCAAGCAGCAGGTGCGCGACGAGCTCAGCCTGATCGTGTCCCTCGGCGTCGCCTCCAGCCGCATGGTCGCCAAGATCGCCTCCGATCTCGACAAGCCGGACGGCCTGCGGGTGGTCGAGCGCGGCAGTGAGGAGCAGTTTCTGGCGCCATTACCGGTCGAACGCATGCCCGGCATCGGCCCGAAGGCGACCGCACGCCTGCATCAAAACGGTATCACTACCCTTGGCGGGCTGGCGCAACTGCCGGCCGCGCTGCTCGAGCCGATCTTCGGCAAGCGGGCGAGCGACGTGCGGGCGCGAGCGCGCGGCATCGATGAGCGACCGGTCGAGCCGGAGGGTGGCCCACGGCGGTCGGTCGGTCATGAACGAACCTACAGCCGTGACATCACGGCGCCGGTCGAGATCGAGCGCTCCCTCTATCAGCTGGCCGAATATACCGGCCGTGACCTGCGCCGCAAGGAACTGCTCGCGGGAGTCGTCGCCGTCAAGGTGCGCTACAGCGACTTCGAGACGGTCGGTAAACAGCGCCGGTTGACCCGACCGACCGATTCCCACCGGGAGATCGCCACCGTCGCCATCGAGCTGGTGCAGCAGCTTCTCGAGCAACGCCGCGCGCCGATCCGTCTGCTCGGTGTTCGCGTCGCGACCCTCAGCCCGCTGGCGATCCAGCTGCCCCTCTTCGACATCGATCCGCTGCGGCAGCGACGGCTCAACTCGGCGCTGGACCGGCTGGTGGAGCGCCACGGCCAGGGGATCATCCAGCCGGGCTGGCTGCGGAACGGTTCCGAGCGACAGCCGTCGGTTCAGCCCTTTCTGTCGGCCCACGACTCATGAGCGGGAGAGGAGGGATGAGGTGGATCAACACGAGCACGAGGACCGTGGCACCCGCTGGGTCTGCGAATGCTCGAACCCGCCGGTTTTACTGGCGATCTACGATCAATCGGGGCGCATCGAGATCAAGGTGCGCGACCGCTATTACATCGCCCACGATCAGCTGCAGGCGACGTGCCCCAAGTGCGGCGCACGCCATGTGCTGAACATCCACCGGCCGCCGGAAACCTAGCTCCGCGCACCCGGACGACCGGGTAGCCGGAACGCGCGGCCGCGATACCCGAGCTCCAGAGAGCCATCCAATGTAGCTGAGCGCCAAAGCGCCCACACCTCATGCCAGCCGGGAGGGGCCCGGTGGTGGCAGCCGGTATTCAGCCGGCGGAGGGGAATCTGACCATGTCCGCGCTACCGAACATCATTGAATCGCTTGGCGATTTCGAGGCTTCTCCCGAGCTCGACGCGCGGCTCGGCGCCATGGCGCTGCGTGCCCGCATCGACCCGCAAACCCGTAACACCCTGTATCAGGCACTCAGCTTCAAGATCGCACGCTTCGTGCGTCGCTATCGCTATCGCGTCCGGCAGCTTGACGTCTGCGAGCTGGGCGACGTGGAGCAGGAGGCCTTCCTCGTCTTCTGCGAGATCGTAGATCGCTGGCCGGAGACAGGAGAGCTTCCTGGGCTACTTCTTCAGCCGTTTCCCCTGGCGGCTCGCCCGCGCGGTCGATGTGCTGGAACGTGGCTGGTCGGCCACGCGCACGGTACCGCTCGACGAGATCGCCGAACCGGCGCCACCGCCCGGCCCGGCCGATACGCTGCTGCTGGCCGAGCTCGGCGCTAACCTTGAACCGCGGGAGCGGACCGTGCTCGAGCTCCGCATCGGCTACAACCTGCGCGTGCGCGAGATCGCGCGGCTCCTCGGCCTCAACTCCCGCACCATCGATCGTTCCTGGGCACGGATCGTCGACGAGCTCCGGGTCGGCTGGGGCATCGACCCGAATCAGCCGGAAGATTCCACCACGCCTTGACAGCGCCGGTGCCCGATGGGGTAATCAGCCGGAGATCGATCGGACCGGTTCGATACCACGACACAGAAGCCTGGAGAGCATGGATGGCAACAGCCGAAGTCGTCGTCATCGGCGGCGGGGTGAACGGCACCAGCATCGCCTATCACCTCGCCAAAGCCGGAGTGAGAGACGTGGTGCTGATCGAACGGGCACACCTCGGCTCCGGCGCCAGCGGCAAGTCGGGCGCGCTGGTGCGCATGCACTACACCAACCCCTACGAATCGAAGCTCGCCTACGAAAGCCTCAAGATCTTCAGCCACTGGAGCGAGATCGTCGGCGGCGATTGCGGCTTCCAGCCGATCGGCTTCTTCCAGGTCGTCGCGCCGGAGTATGAACCGCAGCTGCGCCGGAACGTCGCCGATCAGCGTCGCATCGGCATCAACACGCAGGTCATATCGGCCGCCGAGATGAACGAGATCGAGCCGGACGCCAGCATCGATGGGCTCACCTACGTCGCCTACGAGCCGGAGAGCGGCTACGCCGACCCCAACGCCACCACCTTCAGCTTCGCCAAGCGGGCGCAGGAACTGGGCGCGCGCCTCATGACGCACACGACCGTCACCGCGATCCGCACCGAGCATGGCCGGGTCGCCGGAGTCGACACGACCGCCGGGCCGATCGCTGCGCCAACCGTCGTCCTGGCCGGTGGCGCCTGGGCCGACCGGCTGCTGCAGCCGCTCGGCCTCGACCTGGGCCTGATCTCCTACCGCAGCCAGGTGGTGATCTTCCGCCGCTCGTTCGGCAGCACCGGCCCGCGCCACGTCTTCATCGACACGGTGGCCAATAGCTGGTTCCGGCCGGAGGGCGACAGCGGCATCCTGATCGGCGCGGAGTCGGGCGGCACCGGAGTCGATCCCGACCGCTTCAACGAGACGGTCGACGGCGATCAGGTCGAGATGGCGCGCGCCAAGCTGGCGACGCGCTTTCCGGCAACGCGCGAGGCGACCATGCGCGGCGGCTGGGCCGGCATGTACATGCTGAGCCCCGACCACCATCCGATCATCGATCAGCCGCCCTCCGTGCCGGGGCTATACGTCATGGCGGGTGACAGCGGCACGTCCTTCAAAACCTCGCCCGCCATCGGCAAATGCCTGAGCGAGTGGATCACCACCGGTGAGCCGGTCACGGCGGATCTCACGCCGTTCCGCGCCTCGCGCTTCGCCGAAGGCAAGCCCTGGCACGACGAGACCAACTACGGCTACCGGGCGCGGACGATTTCACGATGAGTGTGCTCGGCCTCTGGCCTGCCGCGCTATGATTGGACAAGCGACCTCGTCGCTCTCTGTACAGAGCACGGGCTCCGGCAACCGCACCTGCCGGCGTCCGTGCCGGCCGTTGCGGAGAGGCGGGGCCCCAGAACTACCGCAGTCAACGAGGAGGAACGGAATGAGCGCATCACGGCAACCGCTCGTCCTGGGCAAGAAGCCGGAATGGTTCAAAGTTCGCACGCAGCACGGTGACAACTACGTCGACCTCAAGCACCTCATTCATGGCCAGAGCCTGCACACCGTCTGCGAGGAGGCGCGCTGCCCCAACATCTATGAATGCTGGGCCAAGCGCACCGCCACCTTCATGATCCTGGGCGATCTGTGCACGCGTTCGTGCCGCTTCTGCAGCGTCAAGTGGGGGCGCCCAAGCCACGTCGATCGCCAGGAACCACGGCGCGTGGCCGATGCCGTGGCGCAGATGGGCCTCAAATTCGCCGTGATCACGTCGGTGAATCGCGACGATCTGAGCGATGGCGGCGCGGGCATCTTCGCCGAGACGATCCAGGAGATTCGCCGCCGCCTGCCCGGACTGTGGCGTGGAGGTGCTGATTCCGGACTTCGAAGGCAACTGGGATGCGCTGAAGCTCGTCATCGACGCCCAGCCGGATATCCTGAACCACAACGTCGAGACGGTTCCGCGCCTCTTCCGCCGCGTTCAGCCCTGGGACAAGTACGAGCTGAGCCTCGATCTCTTCAGCCAGGTACACGCCGTGGACCCACGGATGATCACCAAATCGGGGGTCATGGTCGGACTCGGCGAGACGCGTGATGAGCTGATCGAGGTCATGCGCGATCTGCGCGGCCGTGACGTCGATATCCTGACCATCGGCCAGTATCTGCCCCCCTCCAAACGGCATTTCCCGCTCGAGCGGTATTACAGCCTGGAGGAATTCGCCGAACTGCGGCAGGTCGGGCTGGAGTTGGGCTTCGGACACGTGGAGTCAGGGCCGATGGTCCGCTCCTCCTATCACGCGGGCGATCAGGCCGAGGCGCTGAAACTGCGCCGCCTGCGCGACGCCAAGCGCGCCGGGAGCGCCTAGCCACCGGCAGCCCGCCGTTGGGCGTTGTGGCATGGCGCTTCGTGGCGCCACGCGCCCACGCAATTCGTGCGGCATCGCGACCAGCGTGAGTGAGCGCAACATGACTGAAGATCAGATTCACGTCGTTCGAGCCGGAAAGCAGGACTATCTCGAAAGCTGGCGGCTGCAGCAACGCCTGGCCGCCGCCCGCCGGGACGGACGTGTCCCCGATCTCTTATTGCTAACCGAGCACCCGCCCGACGTACACGATTGGCCGACGCGGGCACACGTGACAATCTGCTGATCGACGACCAGACCCTCCATGACGTCGATGCGGTCTGCTATGAGGTGGACCGCGGCGGTGACATCACCTTCCACGGCCCCGGTCAGCTGGTGGTCTACAGCATCATCGATCTCGGACTCACCCAGCGTAGCGTTCGTCGTTATGTCGAGAACCTCGAGACGGTCGTCATCAAGACGCTGTCCCATTACGGACTCCGGGCCACGATCGATCCGGCTTATCCAGGGGTCTGGCTGGGGCGGGACAAGATCGCCGCGATCGGTATCTCGATTCACCACGGCGTCAGCTATCACGGCTTTGCCCTGAACGTCGACCCGGACCTCCGCTACTTCAGCTACATGATTCCGTGTGGAATACCGGATCGCGGTGCGACGTCCTTGACGCGTGAGATCGGCCGGGATGTCACGATCGACGAGGTGTCGGAGCTGGTGGTGGAACACTTTGCCGAGGTTTTCGGCGTCTCCGTGGCACGTGACCTGAACCTCTCCGCGCTCCGGCAGGCGAGTGAGATCGGTGGTTCAATCCCAGCGCAGGGAGCCGTGATCGTCACGTTCGACTGAACGAGCACGGTGGTTCAGCGCTCGAATGAATGGCTGCGCTGCAGGCCGAAGCCGGATTACTGCCAGGGCACGGTGCCCTTGAGGTCGGCGAAGCACTGCTCACACTCGTCCTCGTTCATGTCCATATCATCCTCCAATTGACGGCGGGAGCAGGGCGTCCCGGCACGACGGTCAGGTGGTCCGCTGGTCGTTCCGCCAGGTTGAGCCCTGTTCCTTTACGGAGCTAGACAGTCCCGCTCGGAAGGAGGATGATAGGCGAACACAAGTCACTTGTGGCGAGCTAGGTTCTCCACCTGGTTCGGCGGGCTTCAGCGCGAGGAGCCCTGATTCGATCTCGACAACCGACTTTCACTCATTGGGGGCTGGTGTGGACCCGTACAGTTTTCCCATGCAACGAATTCCGCCATTCCTGTCACTGGAAGGGGCGGCCAGGATCTTCGAGAAGGACCTTCCCTTGCTCTGCGATGCGCAGTTGGCGCAGGTTCTGGTGAAAGCGCGCAATCTCGGCTCGCACCCGGTCGCCGAGACACTGGCACCACTCGCCCGTGCTGAACTTGCGCGACGCCGCGCGATGAATCCACCGGTCGCGATGTCGTTGCCGGACGATTTCCTGAGCAACCGGCCCTAACGCGGCCGCCATCGGATTGTTAGCGCTCGACCGGCTCAGCGCTGCAGCGGTGGCGGCCAGTTCGGCGCGCCGGCGGCGGATCCTTCGGGATCCAGCACTTGCCAGCCGGCCGAGGCCCGGTCGACCCGCTGCCGCTCGCTGGTGAAGCGCTCGTCGTAGAACGTGGCGTCGAGCCCTTCCGGGGCCTGCGGCGCCATCCCCTTGCGTTGCTCTTCCCAGCTCACGCTGGTTCCCGCGATCGTGCCGCGCGCCGGTTGCGGATGCTTGCCGCCCGACCGGAGCTTTTCGGCGTGCGGATTGGTTTGGTTTGGACCATGTTCGTCGGCCACGAGTCACTCCCTTCATCCAGCCAGATACCTTAGCAGAATGTCGTGAAAATGCGCCAGACTCCTCTTGCGGTTTCAGAACATTTGTTCTATTCTGGAGCTACGCCAACCTACCTCACCGGCCGGCGTACGCGGAAGGAGTACCTGGTCATGCCGGTTGCCTGTCTCAGCATTCCACATTTCGCGCTGCGCGTTGCTCTGCTCGGCCAGCCCGAGCTCGACGGCACGCCGCTGGTCCTCAGTACTCCGCCCGGTGGGCGCTCGATCGTCGTGGATCGCACACCCGAAGCCGCCGCGCGCGGCATTCGCACCGGCATGTCGCTCAAAGAAGCGACCGCGCTCTGTCCCTCCGCCGTCATCATCCATCCCGATCCGGTGCGGGACGCCGATGTCTTCGAACGCATCATCGGCCGGCTGGAAGCGCTCAGCCCGCTGGTCGAGCCGGAGCGGCCGGGCGTCTGCTACATCGATCTCTACGGGCTCGATCGCCATTACGGCTCGCCGCAGCAGGCCGCGACACGCCTGCTGCGCACATCACCGCCGATTCTTCGCCCACGGATCGGCATCGCCTCCGGGAAGTTCAGCGCCTGGCTGGCCGCCCAGGAGGCCGCGCCCGGCGCCACGCTCGTGCTGCCGGACGCGGAGCTCAGCCAGTTTCTGGCCGGCCAGCCGGTCGAGCACCTACCACTGAAGATCGAGACCATCCGGCGGCTGGAGCAGCTCGGCATCCGCACCTTCGCCGATCTGCGCCGTCTACCCCTCTCGGCCGTGCAGGCGCGTTTCGGCCCGGCCGGGCGCGACGCCTGGAAGCTCGCGCGCGGCGAGGACAGCAGCCGGGTTCAGCCGCGGCGGCACCAGGAGACGATCGTCGAGCATCTCAACCTACCGGCTCCGGCCGTCAGCCACGAGACGTTGCTGATCGCCATGCGCCAGCTCGTCACCCGCGCCTTCAGCCGTCCGGCCATGCGACATCGAGCCACGCGCCAGGCACGGCTGCGCGGCATGATCGAAGGGGGCGGATCCTGGGAGCACCTGGCGACGCTGCGCGAGCCGCTGGACGCTCCCCGGTTGATCAAGGCGCTCGGACACCGGCTGCATACGGTCGAACTACCCGGCCCGCTCGAGGCGCTGACGCTGGAGCTCTCGGGCCTCACCGTGGAAGCGGCGCATCAGGAGGCACTGCTGGGCGAGCGTCCGCGGCGTACCCGTCAGATCGTCGACGCCATCCGCCAGCTCAAGCAGCGCTACGGCACGTCACCGATCTATCACATCGTGGAGGTCGAACCATGGTCCCGGATACCCGAGCGAAGACGGGCGCTGATCAGCTACGACCCCTGAACCTGCCCAGGCCGATCACGGTCCAGACCGAGGGAGACACCCCGGCCCTGCTGATCGAGGGCAAACGCCGCCTGCGGGTAACGCAGGTGCAGGACGTCTGGCGCATCGACGACGAGTGGTGGCGCAACCCGATCAGCCGCCGCTACTACCAGATCGTGCTCGAAGACGGCACGTTGCGCACCGTCTACCACGACCTAATCGCCGGCACCTGGCACGCGCAGGCGTATTGAGGCGACCACGTTCTATTGACCGGCCAGTGCCGCCAGGTCGTGGAACGCGGTTGGTGGTGGTCCGACTGCGAGCCGCTGGCGAATCAGCCCGGCGCACTCCTCCGGAGCGAGCAGCGAGGTGTCAAGCTCCAGGTCGTAGATGCCCGGCACATGCACAGCATCCTGCCAGCGCTTGACCGGCTCAGGCACCGTCCCGTCATCGTTGTCGACGCCCCAGGTCGCCCGTCGCCGCTCCATAACCACGTCGATGGGGCATCGCACACCCACGAACAGCACCGGCAGCCCCGCTAGCTGCCGGGCACAGCTGGCAAGAATTCCCCGCGAAACCGAATAGGCGTCATGGTGCCCGACGTCGACCACGACATTGAGTCCGACACGGCTATGCGCCGCGATCGACGCATACATTGCCCGATACAGGATCACGATGTGCGGCTCCAGGTCAGGTCGCTCGCCGCCGGGCCGCAGACCGATTCCCGGCTGATAGCGTTCGGGGGTCATCTGCATGAACCAGTCGACTCCAAGATTCATCCAAACGCCATCAAACGCGTTCTGGATTGCGGCGACGATGCTGGATTTCCCCGATCGCGGGGCGCCGTTCAAGATCACGATCTGTCCAGGTGCGCCTTCGTGAGTCATGGACTCCCTCCCGCGACGCGTTCGCTGCTCCAATCAACGGAATTCGGTGACGGTTCAGGGAGAGGCCGGTTTCACCGCGACCAGCAGGTAATGGCCCTCGGTGAGGACGATGCCGTCGTTGCTGCCATAGGCATCTTCGAGCGCCAGCAGCGCGTCGATCTCCTTCACCGGGTCGAAGCCCGGGATCGTCCAGGGCGTGATCAAGAGCATGAAGACGACGTCGCCGAGGGTGGCGTAGGCGACGTGATGCTCGTGGCGCGCCTTGCGGACGGTCAGACCGGCGGCTTCGAACGCGGCGGCATAGTCGCTGAAGTGGTCGGGGAACCGCTGACGGTGCGGGAAGAACGCCGTCAGCTCGGGCCAGACTTCCGGGACGACCTGTTGCGTGACCACGTGACCGGCCGGCCGGAGGACACGAACGACCTCGTCCGGATCGAGCTCCTCGTGGCGGTCCAGGATCAGATCGAAGGAGGAATCGGCAAACGGGAGATGCAGGCTCGAGCAACGGACGACGTCAGCGCCGAATGAAGCCAGCCTCCGGCGGGCGACCGGGGCGTTGACCACCCATTCCTCAGTGGCGACGACCCGGCCATTCAACCCGGTTACGATACGCTCCAGCACCTCACCCCCACCGGTGCCGAGATCCAGGATGTCTCTCGCCGCGCGCGCCTGCTCACGCGCAACGGCTTCATAATCCCACGGCGGCCCCGGCTCGAGCGGCTGCATCGCCACGTCGCTGAAGACCCACCCCGAGAACGCCCGTGCCCGCTCGATGTACGGCTGTAAACGACTGAGCGTTTCAGATCGGCGGTCCATTGAGATGGGACTCCTCTGTTCAGTTCCGCGCCCCGGCGAGACCGCGATGATGCCACATCAAACGGCCGTCAGGTCCGAACGTTGGCGCCGCTCGATTGACGAGGCCGGCCACCATCGGCTACGGTGTCCGTGGATGCGCGGCCTCTCACCACGCAGGCGAGTGTTGTGATCGTTATACCCATCCGGTAGCAAGGCACAACGCATGTCGACCGCCGCCGAGCCGATCATCACGGTCGAACATCTTCGCAAGCGCTACGGCGAGACCGTCGCGGTCGAGGATGTCTCGTTTGAAGTGCTGGACGACGAGATCTTCGGCATCATCGGGCCGAACGGCGCCGGCAAAACGACGACGGTCGAATGCCTGCAAGGGCTCCGTCGCGCCGACGGTGGGCAGATCCGCGTGCTGGGCTTGAACCCAGCCGGCGACATTCAGCGCCTCCGGTCTCAGATCGGTGCGCAGCTCCAGGCGTCGTCCCTTCCAGATCGTATTCGCGTCGGGGAAGCGCTCGACCTGTTCGCCGCCTACGCGCCGCGGCCCGTCGACTGGAAACGTCTGCTGGAACAGTGGGGCCTGTCCGGCCTGCGCGACCGGGCATTCGGCAACCTCTCCGGCGGGCAGAAGCAGCGACTTTTTCTCGCGCTCGCGTTCGTGAACGACCCCCGGCTCGTCTTCCTCGACGAGCTCACCCAGGGACTCGATCCGCAAGCACGTCGTATGACCTGGGAGCTCATCCGGGAGATTCGCAAGCACGGTACGACGATCGTGCTGGTCACCCATTTCATGGACGAAGCGGAGTACCTGTGCGATCGCGTGGCGATCGTCGATCAGGGGCGCGTCGTGGCCCTTGGGACTCCCCGGGCCATCGTCGACAGCCTCACGGTGCCGCTCTATGTCCGCTTCTCCACCGATTGCTCCGATCTTAGCTGGCTGACCGGCCTGCCGGAAGTCCAGAAGGTGAGTCGACACGGGGAGCACGTCGAGGTCGTGGGAACCGGCGCGGTGCTCGCGCTCGTGGCCGCGGACCTGGTGCAGCACGGCATTGTGCCGGCCGACCTACGGGTCGAGCGACCAACGCTCGAAGACGCCTTCATCGCGATCACTGGCCGGACGATCGGCGGTTCGTGATGGCGAAGCTTTGGAGCTTTGGAAAGCTCACCTGGGTGGAGATGAAGCTCTTCCTGCGCGATCCGATGGCCGCCGTTTTTACGCTGGCCTTGCCCTTGATCATGCTCGTGCTCCTGTCGGCGGTCTTCGGCAACACGCCCACTGACGAAGAGGTGAACGGGCTGTTGATCTTTCGCGGCGCGGGAGGCGCCGACTATTACATGACCTCATCGGTCGTGCTGGTCATCGCGGCGATCGGGTTGCTGGCGGTACCCATCCACCTGGCCGGCTATCGCGAGGCGGGCATCCTGCGTCGATTCCGCGCCTCATCAATTCCAGCCTGGTCGATGTTCGGCGCCCAGCTCGCCGTAACGATCGTGATCGCGGCCGTCGGCAGTGTGATCATGGCGGTGGTCGCCAGGCTCATCTATAGCACCCAATTTCCAGCGGAGATGATTGGCGTCATCGTCGCATTCGTCGTCTCGACCCTCAGCTTCACCGCGATTGGATTCCTGATTGCCGCACTGGTGGGGACGGCCCGAGGCGCTCAGGGCATTACCCTCATCCTTTTCTTTCTCTTCTGGATGCTCGCTGGGACCGGCCCTCCCCGGGCGGTGCTGCCCGATGCCGCTCGTCGCTTCACCGACGTGATACCGCTGACACACGCGCTCATCGCCATCCAGGATCCCTGGTTCGGCTGGGGCTGGAACTGGGGAGAGCTCGGGATCCTGACCGCGTTCGCCGCCTGCGCGACCGTTCCCGCGCTGCTTCTCTTCGCCCGGAACAGCGAGTCGTAGCCGGGTCGCTCAGGCAGGGACGGCCGGCACGGTCGATACGGATTCGCCCTCCTCGACCACCCTTCGTAGCTGACCATACAGGTGGCTCAGCGGCACGAAACCACCAAACATGGTGAAGGCCAAACCGACGAAGCAGAGGATGATGCCGAAGCCGGCCAGGCTCCGAATGCCGTACTCGAGCCCGATGACGATGAGGAGCGGCACCGGGACGCGGCGGATCTCGCGAACGATCTCACTCACCTGGAATCCTGCGGATAGGTCGCCGGCCACGGCGATGCGCCCCAGCACCATCGGCTGGATCGCCAGCATGATCATCTGAAAGACGAGCGATGCCACGCTCACGCCCATCCAACCAAAGGCGCTCAGGATCGCCAAGGGGGCGATCGCGGCGCTCTTGCTCGTGCCGCTGACGATCCAGAAGGGAATGGAGAGGCAGATCAACGTCATGAAGATCGCGAGAAACGGTAGCCACCAGACGAACATGGCCACGGCGCCCTTCAAGCCAAGGATGAAATCCTCCCCGAACTCGTTCCACTGCGGCAATGGCACGTCGTTGCCGGTGTAGGCTCCGCGAATCACCCGCATCCAGTAGCCGCCGACAACCAGCCAGCCAAAGATCGGGATGAACAGGAGTGCTCCGCCGATCAGCAGCTTCTTCAGCCAGTTCGGATCCTCGAAGGCAAAGGTGAACGCGCGGCCGACATCCATGGCTCCGCCCAATCCGTAGTCCTGCTGGGCATCTCGGGTTTTCGCTCGATCCGTACGCTAGCAGAGAGTCCAGTGCTGGTCAAAACCCGCGCCGGTCGGCGGTCGATCGCGGTACGATTAGCGCCTGACACGCAACGAGCGAAGATAGCGCACAGCGAGAAGGATCAATTCGACGATGCAGCAACCGGAAAACGGCCGCTGGGCCGACGCACAAGTCGCCGAGATCGTCGACGAACCCTACTATCTTCCGGTCAGCGATGAAGTGGCGATATTCGAGGCCGCCTATGCCCAGAAGCTGCCGGTGATGCTCAAGGGGCCGACCGGAGTCGGCAAGACCCGCTTCCTGCGCTACATGGCCCACCGCCTGAACCGGCCCTTGGTTACGGTGGCCTGCCACGACGACCTCACGGCCAGCGACCTGCTCGGCCGCTACCTCATCAAAGGTGATGAGACTATCTGGATCGACGGCCCGCTCACTCACGCCGTCCGAATCGGGGCCATCTGTTACCTGGATGAGATCGTCGAAGCGCGCAAAGACACGACCGTCGTCATCCATCCGCTGACCGACGACCGGCGTCGTTTACGCCTGGAGAAGACCGGCGAGCTGCTGGTGGCGCCGCCCGAGTTCCTGCTCGTCATCTCCTACAACCCGGGCTACCAGAGCCTGATGAAGAACCTCAAGCCGAGCACACGGCAGCGTTTCGTGGCGCTCGATTTCGACTTCCCGCCAACCGCGCTCGAGTCACAGATCGTGGAGCATGAGAGCAACGTGCCGCGAGAGACCGCCGCGCGGCTGGTGCAATTGGGGAACCTGATCCGGAACTTGAGCGACTCGGGCCTGGATGAGCCGGCCAGCACGCGACTCCTGATCTACGCCGGGATGCTGATCAGCGCCGGAGTCGCGCCGCGTCGTGCCTGCGAGCTCGCCATCGCCGCGCCGATCACCGACGACCAGACCGTGCAATCGGCCGTGCTCGATCTGGTCTCAACCGTCTTCCCGTCGTAGCCGATGCGTCGCTGGATCGACCGGATTCTCCCGGCCAGGCCGGATGCGCCAGGGGCCGCGCAGGCAGCGGCTCAGACGGTGCGCCTGCCGTTCTCGGAGGTCGAGGGCTCGCTGGCTCTCTATGTCACCGCCCTGTCTGACGGCAACCTGCGCATCAGCGGCACGGCCGGCGCGACGAGCGGCAGCTACTCAGACGGGCGTACCATCTTCTTCCCATCCGAAATCAACGGATTCGACACACGGGCCGAGGCGCGCCGTCTTTTTCGCGTGATGGCCGCCTGGAAGGTGCTCCAGGTCCGCTGCGGGGGCCTCGACGTGCAGAGCCTGCTGGCCGGCGAGCATGCTGGATCGGCCCTGGGACTCTACGAGATCCTGCACGGTGAGTGGCTCGATCGCATGCTGATCGCGCGCTGGCCAGGGCTCCTGAATGATCTGGCCCACGCTGCGATCCGACGCGCTCCAACGTCGCGCCGACCATGGCGATGAGACCGGCAACGTGCACGAGTCGCTGCTGCGCCATCTGCTGGCGCATCCGCTCGATGCGCTGCCACAGCGCTCGCAACTGGAGGAGCGGACCGGCATTGCATGGCCGGGGCTCGAAGATGCATTCGCCGCCACTGAGATAGCGCCGATCCGGAGCCTGACGCTCATCCTCGCACCATCGCTGGTCCCACCGGCCGGTGGTGGCACTCCGTTCGTTCACTACCGCGGGCGGATTCGATACGATCAGATTCGTGCGACGACTCCGTTCGACTTCGACGAGGGGACGGGTGAGTCGTCCGCCGCGCCGCCATCACGAACCAAATCGCGCCACGACCCGCTCGTCGTCGACGTGCGTTCGACCGAACAGCACAACGTGCGAGAGCGCAAGGCGACCCGCGGAGGCCGGCAGTCGGTCCAGCTGAGCATGGGCGATCGCGAGCCGACGATGACCTTTCAGCAGGTGCCGCTGAGCGATGCCGAGAAGGACGGCGCGCTCCTCTACGACGAGTGGGACCACCGTATCAACGCGTACCAGAAAGACTGGTGTGCCGTCCGTTTGCGCCACCCGAAAGGTGGCAGCACGGAACCGGTCGATCGCATCCTGCGCCAGAACGGTCCGCTGATCGCCAGGATCAAGCAGCAGTTCGAGGCACTACGGCCAGAACGACTGCGCCTGACACGCCAGCTCGACGGCGACGAGCTTGACCTGGACGCCATCGTCGACGCGCATGCCGACCGCTATGCCGGGTTCTCGCCGGGCGAGAAGCTGTATAGCCGGGTTCTCGAGCGGGAGCGAAACATCGCCCTTGGAGTGCTGGTCGACCTGAGCGGCTCGACCGGCGCCTGGATCGACGACGATCCGCGCAACGACCAGGTGATCGAGGTCACCCGGCGGGCGATCGTATTCCTCTGCGAGGCCCTGACCATGCTGGACGACCGCTACGCCCTGTTCGGGTTCACCAGCAGCACCCGCAAGCGGATCGATCTTTCGGTCATCAAAGACTTCGACGAGCAGTACACGCGGGTAGTCAAGGGCCGCATCGCCGGATTGGCACCGGGCTCCTACACCCGGATCGGCCCGGCTGTGCGGCACGCCACGCAGGCACTGCTGCGACAACCCGCGCGCGTTCGCCTGCTGCTGCTCCTCTCCGACGGCCGCCCGAACGATTTCGACGGCTACGGCGGGCGCTACGGCATCGAGGACACTCGTAAGGCTCTGCTCGACGCCCGGCAGAGAGGCGTCGCCACCTTCGCGCTCACCATCGACGCCGAAGCACGCGACTATATGCCCCATATGTTCGGTCGCAACCATTACGTCGTCGTCGAAGACGTCCGGGCGCTCTCATTCAAGCTTGCCGACATGTACCGGCGCCTGACGGTGCAATAACGTCTCTGGCCAACATCCACACAGCCCCGACGGCGCGCGCGGCAACGCCAGGGTTGCCACAGCGGGCTTCTCGTTTCTGGCTCGCGCCGATTCCATGATCGTCCTGACCAGCGACACTGCAAACGGTACCATCGTTCACCCGTGACAGATGGTTTAACTTATCTGGATGCCGGTGCTAGAATATTGCCGTCACACGCGCATTTGTCAGTTCACTTACCCGTTCAGAGTGCATCCGCTGACTTTCTGGAGGTCGACGTGGATTTGGTTTTGCTGGCGGCGCGGGTTGTGCTGGCCGTCGTATTCCTGGTGGCGGGAGTGGCCAAGCTGGCCGATCTGGTGGGATCGCGTCAGGCGATGACCGGCTTCGGTATCCCGGCGCCACTGGCCGGTCTGTTCGGCACCCTGCTGCCGTTCGGCGAACTGGCCGCCGCCATCCTGCTCATTCCGCTGGCCACCGCCTGGTGGGGCAGCGTCGCGGCGTTGACCCTGCTGCTGCTGTTCATCGCCGGTATCGGGGTCAGCATGGCGCGGGGACAGGCACCCGATTGCCATTGCTTCGGCCAGCTTCATTCCGAGCCGGTCGGCTGGCCGACGCTGGCACGCAACGGTCTACTGGCGGCGATCGCCGCCCTGATCGTGATCGCGGGCCGTTCCAATCCCGGAACAAGTGCCGTGGGCTGGTTCGGCCAACGCAGTCCGGCTGAAGCGATCGGCATCGGTGGTGGATTGCTGCTGGCGCTGCTGCTGTTTGCGGAAGGTTGGCTCCTGCTCCACCTGCTGCAGCAGAACGGCCGGCTGCTGGCCCGCATCGAATCCCTGGAGACGGCAGCGGTCGAAGGCACCGGCACGGCGCGACCGGTAGCCCCCGCGGCTCCGGCGGCGGGGCTCCCGGTCGGCACGGTGGCGCCTTCCTTCAGCCTCGCAGGTCTGCATGGCGAGACCCAGACGCTGGAAGCGTTACGCGCTTTGGGCAAGCCGACGTTGCTGATCTTCTCCGATCCCCATTGCGGCCCCTGCAACGCCTTGTTGCCGGAGATCGCACGCTGGCAGCGAAGCGAGGCGAGCCGCATGACGGTGGCATTGATCAGCCGGGGGAAGGCCGAGGAGAACCGGACCAAGGCCGTCGAGCATGGTCTGACCCAGATCCTGCTGCAAGTCGACCGGGAGGTGGCCGAGCAGTATCAGGCGAATGGCACCCCCTCCGCCGTACGGATTCGCCCTGATGGACGGATCGACAGCCCGCTGGCCATGGGCTCCGAGCAGATCAAAACCCTGGTGAACCAGACGACCGGGACGATCCCGCTGGCACCGGCGCCGGTGCCGGCTGCCAACGGGAATGGCAATGGCAACGGTAACGCGCCCCGTCCGGCGGCCACGATCGGCACGGCGGCACCGGCCATCGCGCTGCCGGACCTGCACGGGAAGACAGTCTCGCTCGGCGACTTCGCCGGCAAGCGCACTCTGGTCCTGTTCTGGAACCCGGGCTGTGGCTTCTGCCAGCGCATGGTGGACGACCTGAAGACCTGGGAGGCCGCCCCTCCGAAAGGGGCCCCACAGTTGCTGCTCGTGACGAGCGGGACGGCCGATGCCAATCGGGCGATGGGTTTACGCGCACCGATGGTGCTGGATCAGGCGTTTGCCACGGGCCGCGCCTTTGGGGCAACGGGAACGCCCTCGGCAGTGCTGGTGGACGCCAAGGGAAGGATCGCCTCGGACGTCGCGGTGGGAGCCCAGGCAGTGCTGGCCCTGGCCGGCAGTCCAGCCCAATCAGGCAAGGCGCCAGGCGCGTAAGAGCAATATCCACTGAGGTCAACGTCCGCATGCCTGTGCCATCGAGAATTCGACGCACAGGCATCTGTTTATCCCGGTGGTAGGATTGGATCCACGCGAACAGCGGGGCCGCGACGCGATCGACATGGGACATGCATGAGCGACGACGAACTCCAACCTGTCGATGACCAGGAGGACGTGAGCCAGGACAGCGTCCTGGCCACCCTGCGCGACGTCGGAGATCGCCTGCCGAGCTATGCCAGGCTGTCGATGAACCTCGTATCCGCTGGCAAGATGTCCGGCGCGCAACAGAGCCAGATCCTCGGGCCACTGGGCTACGGCCCGGCCTCCCGCTTGACCCGCTTCGTGCCACTCCTCAACCAGGTCAGCCGCGTCCTCTCCATGATCGGCACGATCCGCTTCGTTCTTACACAGATGGATGCCGAGACGGCCAATGCCCATCTGGAGTCGGTCGGGCTGAGTCGTGAGCAGGTCGAGCACGATTTCCGTGTCACGCGCGACCTTGCCAGGCGTGCGGGTGAAACCGGAACCCGAGAGGCAAGCCGCGCCATCGAGAGTGGCGCCCGTATCGCGGGGCGCTTGACCGGCAAGGGTATCCGCTCGTTTCGCAGTTGGCAGGCGCGTTCGTCCACTCGGTCGAACGATGATGCTGATCAGTCCTGACCGGTTCTGGCATGCTGGCCGCGAGACGAGCAGCGATTGCCTGGAGTTTCCGATAGTTTGGATGGACGTGACGAGATGAGCACGGTTTCCCAGCCTCGACTACGCGACATACTGTCCAGCCTGGTGCGGCATTCCCCACGCTATGCGCGCTTGACGCGGCGCTTGCTCGCGGATGGCCGCATTTCGGCAATAGACAAGGCGCCACTGATCGGTGCGATCGGCTATGGGCTCTCGCCCATCGATCTCGTGCCCGGCATCGTGCCGGTGCTTGGTCAGCTCGACGATATGGTCGTGCTGCTTGGCGCGCTACGCCTGACGCTCGACCGGATTCCGCCCGAGATCGCGAACGAGCACCTGCTCACCATCGGCCTCATCAAGGCGGATATCGACGACGACCTCACGAACTGCCGTCGCGCCGCCGGGCGTATCGTCTCGACCGGGGTTCGTGGCACCATGCGCGTCATGCGAACCGGAACGCGCTTGTCGTTGCGGCTTGCCGGAGCGGGGATTCGCACGCTGCGTGACCTCTGAGACCACTACGGCCGGTCTTGATCGACACCCGGCGATTCCTCGATCCCGGCGATACGGAGTCCCAACCAGATCCTCCGGTGCAACATGCCTCCGCACCGCTCTCGGGTGATCAGCTTCGACCGCCGGAACCGGCCCCGATTCCGAACAGTAGGATATCCTTGACCGGGTCGATTTCTGGGCCACGACGGAGATCGCGCCGCTCATGACGGCGTATACCCCGGACCGTGCCGGTGTATTTGATAGCTCCAGGCGTCCGCGTCTGGTAGAAGGTATGACACCCGTTGATCACACGCAATGGATTGATCGTGCTGCTGGTCGTCGCGGTGGCGATCGTCGTCTTCGGCTACATCACCTTCCGGTCTTCACCATCACCGAGCACATCAGCGACTGTGACGTCTGTCAGTGGCTCCGCCAGTCCCTCGCCGCAAGTAGATTTGGTGGCGCAGGGAAAGCAGCTGTTCGATCAGTATCGCTGCACCGTTTGCCATTCGACAACCGGCGCAACAGCGGCCGGCCCATCGCTGGTCGGTCTGGCCGGAAGCCAGGTAAAGCTCAACAGTGGCGTGGTCGTCATCGCGAACACCCAGTATCTGAAGCAGAGCATCCTCGATCCGGATTCGCAAATCGTGAACGGTTACGGCCCCAGCGTGATGAGCGCCGCGACCGATCCGTTCATGGATCAGATCAAGCAGGGCAACACCGTCGACGCGCTGGTAGCCTACATCGAGAGTCTCAAGTAGCACCGGTCGCAACGCGCACATGAAACGAGGAAGGCGGTGTCGCCTTCCTCGTTCTCATTCACAGCTATGTCGGGCGGTCCGGCGCGCCGGTTCTACCGCTCGTTGGGACGGACGACCGGCCAGATGCTCGGCATCTCGCCCACCGGAACCTCGATCAGGACCGGCGCATCCATCTTGAGCGCGCTGCGGAGCACCGAACGCAGGTCGTCCGGGCTGTTGGCCCGCATGCCGACCACGCCGAACAGCTCCGCCAGCTTGGCGAAGTCCGGATTGTGCAGGTTTGAGGCGATGGTCCGGCCATGGAACGTCTGCTGCTGAATCCGCTTCACGTTGCCGTAGGCGTTATCGGTGAAGACGATCCCGACCATGTTGATCTTGTGCATGGCCATGGTCGACAGCTCCTGCACGTTGTACATGAAGCCACCATCGCCGTTCACCGACACGACCTTCTTGTCCGGATTGCCCACCTGGGCGCCCAGCGCGGTCGCGAAGCCGTAGCCGAGCGTGCCCTGGTAGCCGGAGGTGAGGTAGGTGCGCGGCTTGTAGACCGGGAAGGCGTTGTGCATCCAGTAGCCGACCTGCGTGCTCTCGCTGACCACGATCCCGTCGTCCGGTAGCTCCTCGCGAATCACGGTCGCGAACGACGCCTGGGGCTGGACCTCGAAGAAGCGATCATCGATCCCCTCCTTGAGCGCCTCAAGCTCATCGCGGCGCGACTCACGCTTGCGATTGTGAGCCGGAACCCGGTTGATCAGATCGGCGAGGCCGATCTTGGCGTCGGAGACGATCCCGATGTTCGGCCGGTAGTTGCGGCCGACCTCTTCGGGGTCGACGTCCATCTGGATGATCGTATGCTGTTCGGACGGACTCCACTGCGAGCGCACCGGCTGAGCGAAGCGCGTCCCGACGACGAAGATGGCGTCCGATTTCGACAGGAGGTCCATGCTGGCGTGATAGTTCTGTGCCAGGTAGTGGCGCGACGAAATGGCGCCCTTGCCGCTGCTCGACATGATGACCGGCGCCTGGAGCATCTCGGCCAGCTCGCGCAGCTCATCCCAGGCCTCGGAGGCCAGGATACCGCCGCCAACGAAGATGACGGGATTCTCGGCTTTGCCCAGCGCCTTCGCAGCCTGCTCGAGCGCATCCGGATCGCCCGACGGCCGTGATGGGGTGATCGGCTCCATCAGCTCGACGTTTCCGACCGCCTGCAGCACGTCCGGCGGAATCTCGATCTCGACCGGGCGGGTGCGGCCCATACGGAGCTGGCGGAACGCCTCGGTGACGATGCCGGGCACTTCTTCGGGCGTCATGGCACGACCGGACCACTTGGTGACCGAGCGAATCATCTCGAGCTGGTTCGGAATCTCGTGCAAGACGCCGCGGCCAACCTCGATCAGATCGGATTGGATCTGACCGGAGATACAGAGAACCGGAGAGCAGGTCGCGTAAGCAGTGGAAAGCCCGGCCATGGCGTTCAGGAGACCAGGCCCCGGGACAACCAGACAGGTGCCAACCCGGCCGGTGGTTCGAGCGTAGCCGTCTGCCATGTAGGACGTCGCCTGCTCATGGCGGGTGTGATAGACCTTGACCTTGTCCTGGGCGTCATACAGCGCGTCAAAGGCCCAGTCGAGCTGGACACCCGGAAGCCCGAAAATAACGTCCACGCCGTGTTTGAGTACCGATTGGACGAGGGCTTGCCCCCCTGTCATCCGTGCCACGGATTGTCCTTTCCATTCCTGCGACCGGCCACCAGCGAGCGGCGAGCCGCTCGCCCTCTCGCTCCTCTGCCGGCGTCGCCTCATGCGGATCCGGCAAATACAGTCGTCCCGCTCCACCTCCACTCGACGAGAATGTCATGACCGCTGTCCATACCAACAGGCGATCGCATTCGAGTGCGGGCGTCAGCCGGAACGAGATCCCAACATGCGGCAGGCGACGTCGATGGCGCTGCCAATTCTCTCCGTCATCCCGCATTGTAGACAATGCGGGCTCAATATGCAGCCCCTGAAGTTCGCCATATGCGCATGGGGAGAAGCAGGCGACCGGAGGTGAGAACTCCCCCGCGAAGGTCCGTTCGGGATCGACATCTACCCGTGCGATTGCCGATGTCAATTCGTCACCGATCAACCGCGCTCCTGATGTAATTGTTACGGTTTTGTCGCACTTCTGCTTTCAATGTTGCGATCCTGTCTTCGCCCGCCCG
The DNA here is from genome assembly GCA_963725815.1 of uncultured Chloroflexia bacterium. Lineage (GTDB taxonomy): Bacteria > Chloroflexota > Chloroflexia > Thermomicrobiales > Thermomicrobiaceae > CALAGB01. Next base: position 83,207 of record CAVSAD010000017.1, on the reverse strand, counting down.
TTAGCATAGGTCCTGGTAGTACACGGTGCCTCTCGTGTTGAAAGCGATCGGAGAGCGGATCGGGTCCCAAACGCTGACGGCCTCTCCGAATGTGCAACACAACCCCAACCACTCCTCTTCCTCGGCCCGCAAATGCGGGCCGTCCTCACATGCCCGCGAGCTCGATCGCGAATCTGCTCTACCCACGTCTGAAGATCCTCATGACGGGGTATCATGCGACGCATGAACGTGGTCGCCTCGTCGGTGATCCTGCTGCTGACGCTTGCCCTGGTCCTATTCCGCCCGCGCGGTCTTCCAGCCGCCATTCCGGCCGCGCTCGGCGGATTCCTCGTACTCGCGTTCCGGTTCGTCTCGCTACGCCAGTCCTGGGAGATCATTCGCGTCGCTCAAGACGCACTGGTCTTTCTGATCGGCATGATGATCGTGAGCGCGATCGTCGAGCGGGCCGGGTTCTTCGACTGGAGCGCCATGCTGGCGGCCCGAGCCGGCCGTGGCAGCGTGCGCCGGCTCTACCTGTACGTCTTCTTGACCGGCACGGTGATCACCGCGTTCCTGTCGCTCGACGCGACCGCCATCGTGCTGACGCCGATCGTCTACGCCATGGCCACGAGGTTCAAGCTGCGCCCGCTTCCCTTCATGTTCGCCTGCGGCTTCGTCGCCAACACCGCGTCCCTCTTCATGCCGATTTCGAACCTGACGAACCTGCTGATCTATCACGCGCTGGACCTCAGCTTCATGCGCTTCAGCCTGGTCATGCTCCTGCCGGCTCTCCTCGCCGTGGCGAGCAACGCACTGCTCTTTGTCTATCTCTTTCGATTCGATCTCACCGGGCGCTACGCCAGGACCGTTGAGCCGTTCCACCCAACCAATCGACGCTTCTTTGCGCTCGCCGATCACCGGGCTCGCCATGATCCTGATCGCCATCTTCGTCGCCTCGGTCGTTCACGATGCCCATCGGCGTGATCGCGCTGGTCGGTGGCGTCGTGCTGTTCATCCTCAGCCGGTCAACGGCTGGATGACGCCGCGCGAGGTCGTCAGATCGGTCTCCTGGAACCTGATCGTGCTGGTGCTGGGGCTCTTCCTGGTGGTCCAGGCGGTCGAGAACGCCGGGCTGTCCCACCGGCTCGACGTGCTGATGCGGTCGGTCGCGACGGGTGACTCGTTCGCGCAGATTCTGGCCGTCTCGGCGGGAACGGCGATCGGCTCGAACCTGATCAACAACATTCCGATGACGATCGTCTCCAGCACGGTGTTGCGTTCGGGCGTCTCCGTCCGACGCGCTGAAACCTGCGCTGGGGTACGCCGCCCTCATCGGCACGAACGTCGGGCCAAACCTGACCATCACCGGATCGCTGGCGACGCTGATCTGGATCAGCATCGTACAGCGGCGGCGGCATGGCGATCACCGCCTGGCAGTACCTGCGGCTCGGCATCGTGGCGACGCCGGTGATCTTCCTCAGCGCGGTCGTCGGGCTCTGGATCTCGCTGCACCTGTTCGGCTGACGGCGCTCGGTGCGACCGCACCGCGAACCACGCCGTATCGCCCGTAGCCTCATGCCGCGGGTTGATATTTGCTTTGGCCGTTGTCGAAATAGGAGTCGTAGATGTGCTGGTAGGTGAGCTCGCACTTTTGACGGTACCTGTCGATGTCGTAGAGTTCGAGCGGCAGCTTGTCGAGCTCCTGCTCGATGTAGAGCCGGACCGCGGCGCGCGTCTGCTGGCGCTTGCGCCAGTCGAGCACCAGCTTCTCGCGCTTGAGCGTCTCAAGCAGCTCCTGGGCGACCTTCTTGACCTCGCGCTCGTCCGCTCTTGCTGAGCTTGACGTCGGGCTTGGTCAGCAGGTCGAAGAGCGCCAGCTCCTCCTCGCTCAGATCCTCGGCGATGCCGCGCTGCTCCTCGTCGTTCAGCTCCTGGGTCAGATTCGATCAGCTGCGCGAAGGACTCCTCGACGTTCATGCTGCCGGCGTTGTACTCGTCGATCAGCTGCTGGAACTGCTCGAGCAGATCCATGCGGCTGCGGTTCAGGCGACCATCTGGTTCAGCCGCGTCTCGACGGACGCCGCGCAGCTGCTCGGCCTCGGTCTGCTTGCGGCCCTTCTCGAACTGTTGCTGCAGGGCCGTCGAAGTCGATCCTGGCTCAGGTCGACCAGATGCTCGTGCCGCATCGTACGGCCCGCGCTCATCGTTGATCACGTAGCCTTCGGCGGCGATCGAGCGATCGAGAATGCGTTCGACCTCGCCCATGACGCCGGAGATGTCGGCGTCGGGGCCGGTCGAGCGGATCTGCGTCGGCGAGGATCTGTCAAGCGCGGCCCGGCTCGGGCCGAACTCGTTCGCGGCGGGATCGGGCAGGATGGCCTTGAACAGCGGGTCGACCAGTGCCGGCCAGCGCCAGGAACTCCTTCTTGGTGTCGTCGTTGACCAGCATCGCCTCGACCGCATCGTCGCGCAGCTGGATGAACTCGAACCCCCGCGCGGCTCGACAGCGCGTCGAGATCGACGCCCTTCCCGGCGCAGATAGCCGCTCGTCTTCGCGAGCGCCTCGCGCAGCTGCTCGACCAGCTCGCTCTTGGCCTGCACCGGCATGTCGCCTTCGCCGCCGCCCCGGCGCGGCGCCGTAGATCGCCAGCGCCTTCTGCAGGTTGCGGAAGATGCCGATGTAATCCACGATCAGGCCGTTGACCTTGCCCGGCAAGACGCGGTTGGCGCGGGCGATGGTCTGCATCAGCGTGTGGTTGCGCATCGGCTTGTCGAGGTAGATCGTCGAGCAGCTCGGCGCGTCGAAGCCGGTCATCCACATGGCGCAGACGAAGACGAGGCGGAAGGGATCGTCGGGGTCCTTGAACTTCGTCGTCGAGGTCTTCCTTGACCATGCGCTGGCGGTGCGGGCGCGATGTCCAGCGCCCTTCTTCGCGCATGTCGTCGATCTCGTTCTGCGCCTGCGAGACGACCACGGCCATGTCGGTCTCTCGCATGTAGCGCGATCTGCTCTTCGAGCGCCGGCGCGATCGATCGGCGTCGCAGGTCGCCAGCTCGGCCTGCAGCTCGGCCAGGTGCATCTTCCAGTGCTTCTGGACCTTGTCGTACATCCGCACGGCGGTGGCCTTGTCGATGGAGACGACCATCGCCTTGCCCTGGAAGCCGCGGCCCAGGAAGTGCTGCACGATGTCCTCGGCGATCGTCTCCAGCCGGTCGTCGCGGGTGATCAGGTGGTACTCGCGGGCGAACTCGCGCTCCAGCTTGCCTCTCCTGGTCCTCGTCCAGCTCGGCGTCCTCGAGCAGGTCGGTCGATGTCGTCGTTGAGGTCGGGGTTGGTGAGCTGCAGCTCCGGGGATGCGGTTCTCGTAGTACAGCGGCACGGTGGCGCCGTCGTCGACCGACTGCTGGAAGTTGTAGATGCTGACGTAGTCGCCGAAGACCTCGCGCGTCTTCTCCTCGCCGGCGATCAGCGGCGTGCCGGTGAAGCCGATGAAGGCGGCGTTGGGCAGGGCGTTGCGCATGTTCAGCGCCAGCGTGTCGTACTGGCTGCGGTGCGCCTCGTCGGTCATCACGATGATGTCGGACGCGGTCGGAGAGCTCCGGGTAGGTCTCGCCGCTGCTCGGTGTGGAACTTCTGGATCAGGGTGAAGACGTAGCGGTGGTCTTCGCGCAGCAGCTGCTTGCAGGTGCTCGCCGCTGGCGGCGCGGACGCGCTTCTCCGGCTCGGTGACCGCGCCGGCGTCGGCGAAGTTCTTGTAGATCTGGTCGTCCAGGTCGTCGCGGTCGGTGACGACGACGAAGGTCCAGTTGCCGGGCAGCTTGCGCAGCACCTTCTGGGCGAAGAAGACCATCGAGAAGCTCTTGCCGCTGCCCTGCGTGTGCCAGAAGACGCCCAGCTTGCCCTGGTTGTCGCGGATCTGCTGCACGGCCTGCGATGGCGTTGTTGACGCCGAGGTACTGGTGGTTCTTGGCGACGAGCTTGACCAGCCCGCCCTGGCGCCTCGGTGAACAGGGTGAAGTTCTCGACCAGGTCGAGCAGCCGGGCCGGCTCGCAGATGCCGCGGAGCATCGTCTCCAGCGAGACGACGCCCTGCTCGCCTTCGCTGTTGATCTTCTTCCACTCGGCGAAGTGCTCCCACGCGGCGGTGAGGCTGCCGATGCGGCTCTGGCTGCCGTTGGAGAGGATGATGAAGCGCGTTGTACCAGAAGAGCTGCGGGATGGTGTCCTTGTAGTCGCGCAGGTTGTCGTCGATAGGCGTTGCTCCAGGCGCTTGTGCGACGGCCTTCAGCTCGATGAAGACCAGCGGCAGGCCGTTGACGAAGCCGACCAGGTCGGCGCGGCGCGTGTAGAGCTCGCCGGTGACCCAGAACTGCGAGGCCAGGAAGAAGTCGTTGTTGGCGGGGTTGTCCCAGTCGATGACGCGGACCGTCTCGGCCGCCTCGTCGCCGTCCGCGCTCGCGGCACGCGTGACCTTGACGCCGTCCTTGAGCAGGTCGTAGACCTCGCGGTTGGCCGCGACCAGGCTCATCGCGCGAGCGGTCGCGGGTCAGCTCCTCGATGGCCAGCTCGATCGCCTCGGCGGCAGCATCGGGGTTGAGCCGCTCCAGCGCGGCGCGCAGGCGCGGCACGCAGCACGACCTCGGCGCTGCGTCTCGCGCCCCAGGTCGCCGCCGGGCCCGAAGGTCTCGTCGATAGCAGTTCGCCGTCTCCCAGCCGAGCTCGCGAAAGAGCGCGATGGCGGGCTGCTCAACAGTTGTGTTTTCAGAATGTGAATCCGCCATATTAAGATGTCTCTGGGTCTTCGCTTGATTGCTCGTCAGGTCCGTGGTCTGCGTGACCGTTGCTGTTTTCCTGATACGAGGCCATTTCTCGACCGAGGAAGGTCTCGCAACACAGGCGCAGGCTTAGCCACCAGAGGTAACTTATTTGATAGATGTAGAATCCACCAGAAGGAATGAGCCCATGCGCTAATCGATTTCTGATGTTCGTCCCGGGCCGCTCGATAAGCAGACCTCGAAGATCGAACGCGATGTCGATGCCAAATATCTGAGCGATCTCTGAGCCGAATCTATCGAATAGAGTCGACAGAGTGAATTCCTCCTGGATGCCCTCAGATGAGAGACCTGACGTAACTATCCCGCACTGATTTAGCACATACCTTATAGAGTTCTCGATTTGTGGAACCAACAGATGGGATGCGATGTCGAATTCGCCCAAGAACCCGTAGAACAAGCCTTTGGCAAATAAAATCTCCCGGCCTTCAGGAACAAACGGATTGCTAGCTACAATGCTCAAAGTGTCGGCCAATGTCAGGCGATGGTCCCGCACGATCGTTTCCGTGCGGGCTCAATGACAGCCGCGGCCGCAACGCCCTGCTGATGGATCGCATGCGAAAACATCTCGGCCGTTCGCGCCGCCTCTATCTCGTCCGGATCCGTGGATCGTCGAGATGGTTGCCGCCCGATCGTTTTTCCGCTCGGGTCGATAATCTTCGCTTGAATAATTGCTCGAAGCGGGTTAGCCGCTGCAAGTTCATCCGCAAACCTCGCGAGATCGGCAACCCGAGGTGACTCAACCATTCTCGAGAGCGTTAGGACGGCTTCACGAAAAGGCATCCCAGACACAGCTCTTCGAGACTTCTCTACGGCGTCCGTAATGTCGAACTCTTGCGAGAATGCTTGCATTTCAGAGACGGAGGCGGCCTGAAACCTCCAGGAGCCGTCTATGAATTTCTGTGGCTCGCTCACGCTCGCCGATTCGCCGCAGTGCCTCAATGGCGCTTTGGAGAGAGAGAACAGCCGCTGAAAAGTTGCTAGGATTGCTCGCCTTCAAGCCCTGGCTGTTGGCCCTTGCCGAACGTATGTTTCAGCTGCGAGTCGAAGTGAGTTGTGTTCTTCCTCGCTGTTCCGCGCGGACACGATCCCACCGTGCCTTCAGGTTCCAATATGTCCGTGCTTTGTGCCAATCTCCGCTTGGTTCCGCGTCAGCAGCAAGTCGTTTGGCAAATCTCGGGAGTTCTCCTGAGCGTCTCCACGCCCAAATTTCAGCAATAGCTCCATCGCGTGCGACGGCCGAAATCCGGGTACGTCCAGAGTGAGAGAGCTAGCGATGAATTCTGCGACGAAATCGCAGACCTCCGCAAATTGCTCTTTTGCTCCGGAACCGAGCATGGCAGCGAGATTCATCGCTCGTTCGGCTCTCTTCAGTGCCGGAAGCCATTCATCCGCAACGACTAATTCTTCTGCGGTATCAAGATACGCCGAAATTGCGACCAGGGCCGTCTGATATTGACGAAGCCTTATCCAAACTAGATCCGCAATTCGAGCCCGAAGCTCTGGGTCGGTGATAGTTGAGACTCCCTCGGCCATCGCGATGACGTCTTCGTCAGCAAAGTCATCAACGCTGGCACTCCGGCCACTTGCGGTTGTGAACCGTGGCTTCAGAGGCTCATCCTTTGAGTCTGCGTCGAGAGCCATTGTGCACACATGACCGAGAGTCTTGAATGCACGCTGGCGATCGTAATCCCCGAGATCATTTGCATGCTCGGCTGCGGCGAACAGAAGTGGGTAGTAATAAAGGCAGTCCTTCTTTTCCGCGTCTTCAAGTGCTGATTCGATGTCCGCGGCTGAGAAATGTCCTGCTGAAAGCTTGGGAGTATCGTCCGACTGCGTGGTCCCGCTCATGGCCAATCTCCGCTAAACGGTCTTGATCTAGCAGTTGGTACAAGTTCTCCGGAAACCAATCGCGGTAACAACAGGTCCCGTGACACGGCCAAAATCCGAGACCTTAGGACTAAGTTCTGAACCTGCGCCATCATGCCGTCTATCGAGCCCGTGAACCTACCAAGCAACTCCACCGGTGGAATCGGGATTGGGTATGCCGTCAGAATGTTCCAGTTTGCTCTCGGCATCTTGGTCCCTTGTGAAGTTTGGGTCGCGTGCGCGACGAACTCCTCGCTCGACACACATGCGAGCACTAGCGCCGCCCAGCCGGGCTTTTGGGGCCTGATGACAATTGCGTCGGTTGAGCAAATGCCATCGACTGGCGCGACGGCGACCTTGTGGAAGTATGGGCGAATTTTACCAAAGAGAATGTCGCCTTTGGTGAACGGAAGTTTTGTGCTCGCTACGTCGCGTGCGTAACCCCACTGAGAAAGTGCAACGGACTTTCGTGGAATGTGCTCAAGCCCAACGTATGGTGTTTCCGGATCGACTTCTTGCGGATCGACTTGCCGCCGTACGTCATCGCACAAGTCTCCAAGAGTTGTGGGCTCCCACCCTTCCGGGATCGGCCCGAGTGGCGAGTCGACCATCTTGACGCCCTCGTGGCCGGGGAAGCGGAAGTGGACGAACCACTCGCGGTAGAGGTTCTGGGCCATCTCTTCGAGGATCGCGATGCGGCGGTTGTTGTTCTCGATCAGGTCGTCGTAGGCGGAGAGGATGTCGGCGATGCGGCGCTGGACAGGGAGCGGCGGAAGTGACATTGACATGCGTCAATCGCTAGAGTGCTGTCGTGTCCGAACGTTAGCCGCCGGTGTCGAACCGATGACGTGCTCGCACCTGTTCACTGAATGAAGTAAGTCGAACGAAGGCGGTATCAGACTCTGGATCGATTCGCCGGAATCAATGGATGCAGACGGTCTGACGCTTGAATTCATCATCGCGGAAGATCACTGCAGCTATCGGCCGATTTGCCATACGAATTGCCCGATGCTCGCCGCACTACGGCTCTCGACTCGACGCGAGTGCGAGTAGTGATCTCGCTCTTCAACGAGATGTAGTCGCTGGTATTGGATGCGTCGACGTTCCATCCTCCAGAATGTCTTGTGCCAGGATGACTGCATCCGGAGCTCGTCCACGCTCAGTGCTTGACATGCGGGCCGTCGTGAAAGCACACGTGTTCGATCAGTAGTTCGATTGCCCAATCGCTCGAGCTTGCCAATGGTCGCTACCATGCCCATCTACGATCCTCCAGAATTGCGCCACATTCTCCGCGATCCGTCTCCTCGAGCTCGCGCGCCTCGGCGTTCAGCAGTTTCAGCTCCTCGTTCAGCTCCTCCAGCCGCTCGATGAAGTCGAACTCGTCGGCGCTGCGCGCTCGGCCACGCCGACGTAGCGGCCGGGGTTGAGGCTCCAGCCCTGCGCCTCGATCTCCTGCGAGCGTCGCGACCTTGCACAGGCCGGGCACGTCGACGTAGTCGCCGTCCGGGAAGCTTCTCGGCCATGCAGCTCGGCGCTGCCGTTGGTCGGTCTCGGCCGCTTCGCCGCGGTAGAGCCGCACGATGTTGGCGAGGAACTCGATCTGCTCGGGCGTGAAGTCGCGGTGGGCGCGGTCGATCTGGCGGAAGATGTGGCGGGCGTCGATGAAGAGCACCTTGTCCTCGCGCGGCGTGTCCGCGCTTGCCCCGGTCGAGGAACCAGAGCGTGCACGGGCAGCGTGACGGTGTAGAAGAAGTTCGGGCCGATGGCGATCATCACGTCGACGGCGCCGGTCCTCGATCAGCTGCTTGCGGATCTCCAGCTCGGACTGCCGCGGGCGTCGCTGGCCGAGTTGGCCATGACGAAGCCGGCGCGGCCCGTGCTCGTTCAGCGCGCTGTAGAAGAGCTGGATCCAGAGGTAGTTGGCGTTGTCCGGCGCTCGGCATGCCGAACGGGAAGCGCGGGTCGTCCTTGAGCCGTTCCTTGTCGACCGCTGTTGACGTTGAACGGCGGATTGGCCATGACGAAGTCGAAGCGGCCGACGGCTGTCGTGGAGGTCCTCGTAGTAGCTGTTGCCCTGGCGGATGTCGCCGGACAGGCCGTGCACGGCCAGGTTCATCGTGCAGAGGCGCACGGTCTCGTCCGACCTGCTCCTGGCCGTAGACGCGAGAGCTCTGCGTCGGCGTTGTCCTGGTGGCGCTCGACGAAGCTCGGCGCGACTGCACGAACATGCCGCCCGAGCCGCAGGCCGGGTCGAAGATGCGGCCGTGGAACGGCTCGATGATCTCGACGATCAGCCGGACGATCGAGGTCGGCGTGAAGAACTCGCCGCCCTTCTGGCCCTCGCTCATGGCGAACTTGCCCAGGAAGTACTCGTAGATCTTGCCGAAGGCGTCGCCTTCGATGTCCATCGGCATCGAGGCGAACAGTCTTCAGCAGCTCGATCAGCGACGGCGTTCTCCAGCATGTTGTAGGTGCTGGGCAGCACGCCCCGCAGGTCCTCGTTCTCGTCCTCGATGGCACGCATGGCGTCGTTCAGCGCCTTGCCGATGTCCTGCCCTTCGGGCAGATTGAGCAGGTGGCTGAAGCGTGCCTGCTCGGGCAGGTAGAGGACGCCGCGAGCCTGGTAGTCGGCCTTGCCGACCTGACGGCGGGCGCTGTGCTGCTGGGCCAGTTCCTGCTCGGCGACGGCGAACCGCTGGCCGGCGTAGCGCAGGAAGATGAGGCCCAGCACCGGCACCGAGTACTCCGACGATTTGAGGCGCGAGTTGGCTCGCAGCTCGTCGGCGGCGGACCACAATCGTTTTTCAATTTCAGTTGTGTTTGAAGACAACGGCAACGTCCCCCATATACCCGTTCCAACGTGAGCGCGCCGCCATATTAAGGGTAGAGACGGGAAAGTAGCAAGGGGCGGTGGGACTGATACAGGGCTTATGCGTTCTCAACTTGATCGCGCGGGAGCGATCCGATTTCGCCATTCTGAGGAGCGGAGCGACGAAGAATCTCTCCGCGTCGCATCATTGGCGCTCAACCGGATGGAGATTCTCACTTCGTTCGGAATGACGAGGGGACCACGAGGTCGCCGACCTGAAGACGAGAACGCATAAGCCCTAGGACCGATACGCGGCCGGCACGCCGATGTGAACGGATAGCCCCTTCAGTGGGCTTCGGCTTCGCAGCCCGGCCAGTTTACTGCCGGGCGGGCGCGGCAAGTCGAGCGTTAGCCCTTGCGCCTTTCGTGGCTCGGGCTGGTCAGGGTTCGGAAACCAGCCCGAGCTTCGTCAGGAAATCGACCAGCAGCGCGTTGAACCCTTCGGGGTTGTCGGCCGGAGAGCCATGCCCGGCGCCGGGGACGACCGCGAGCTCGGCCGACGGCACGGCATCGGCCGCCGCCAGCGTCAGTGTCGCGATATTCAGGCTGGGTATCGGCGCCATAGACGAGCAGCGTCGGCACATCCAGCGCGGCGAGCGGGCCGGGACCGGGGTTGAACGCTTCAACCGCGTCAAACCAGGCTGGGGTCGACAATACGTTCTTGCGCCATTCGGCCAGGCGGCGACGACCCACCTTGTGGCGCCAGTCGGCCCCGACGCGCGGCGTCAGGAAGATGTCGAGCGCGTCATCGATGCGGCCGCTCTCGAGCAGCGGGCGCGCGCGTTCGGCGGCCGCGCTCAGGCGGTCGCCGCCGCGGTTGTGCAGGAGCTGCGGAATCGACGGCTCGGCCAGCAGCAAGGCGAGCACCCGCTCGGGGCGCAGCAGCGCCAGCGCCAGTCCGATGGTCGCTCCCAGCGAGTTGCCGATCACCACCGCGCGGTCGACTCCCTCGGCGTCGAGCACGGCCAGTGCGTCGAGCGCCGCGCGCTCGATGCTGGGGGAAGCGCCGGCCGGAGAGCTATCACCGTGCCCGCGAATCGACGGGGCGATCCAATGGAATTGGGGCAGCCGCAGCATCTGATGGATCCAGTTCGACGTGCCGACGAGCACGCCGTGGAGCGCCAGGATCGGCACCCCACTCGGATGATCGGCCCGCACCTCATAGGCGATGCGCGCCCCATCGTCCACCATAATCGTTCGTTGCTCAGTAACGGCCATCTCGCTCCCATCATGGTTGCGGCATGGGCTTCCGCCCCAATCGTCCATTGTACGGTGCCGCGCGCCCGTAATGACGCGACGCGCTTGGCGGCAATATCGCACGCCGCCGGCCGTACGACCGGCTCCTCACCATTTCTTAACAGAAAGAACCATGAAACCCGCTACACTTGGCCACCAGGTAACCGGATTCCATGGAGAGAGGGACGTACATGCCGCCGATTCGCGTTCTGTTCGTGTGCACTCACAACTCGGCACGCTCGCAGATGGCGGAGGGGTTGCTCCGCTTTCTCGGGAAAGACCGCTTCGACGTGCTCTCGGCGGGAACCGCGCCGGGTAACGTGAACCCGCTGGCGGTACGCGCCATGAACGAGATCGGCATCGACATCAGCGCCGCCACATCCAAACACATCGACCAGTTTGTCGGCCAGGATTTCGCCTACGTCATCACCGTCTGCGATCAGGCCAATGAGAGCTGCCCGATCTTTCCCGGCGACACGAAGCGAATCCACTGGTCGTTTCCGGATCCTTCCGCCGCGACCGGCTCCGAGGAGGAGCGCATGGCCGCGTTCCGCCGGGTGCGAGACGAGCTTCGCGGCCGCCTGCGCAGCTGGATTCCGGTCGCGACACGGCAATAGGCTGGATGCTACCCGGCTGAAGACCGCGGTATCTGGCTCCAGAAGCGAAATTCCCCGTCCGGCCGCAGACCACGACTCATCGCCGCTGCGGACAGCTCACGGTCGTCGATCGAGATGACGGCGCCCGCCATGCCGGCCGAATCATCCAGAAGCAGCCCAGCTATTGCCGCGCATGTGAGCGCTTCCAGCCAGACGCCCTCATAGCGGAAGGTCCGGACCCGAACCACGTGCATTCCGGCATCACCTGCTGGCGGAATCAGGTTGCCCGCAATCCAGAGGCGGCTCGCTCCGTCGTCGGGAGCGAAGCCACAGGCCGCGAAGACGCGCTCGCTCGCCACGTTCCCGATCCGGATCAGCGCACGGACGGTTACGGCACCGGCGGCCGCCCCGGCCGCGACGCTGGCTCGCACCAGCGCCCGGCCGATCCCGTGTCCCTGCGCGCTTGGGCCGACGGCCAGCAGATCGACCTCCCAGCGAGCATCGCCCTCGGCGGTCCCGGTCATAAAGCCGTCGACGAACCCGACGATCCTGCCGTCCAGTTCCGCCACCGCCGTGGCTCGTTCCGACTCGGAGATCAAGCGGCGAATCGCATCGGTGTCCAGCGGCTCCTCCGGCCAGACCTCCTGCGCCACTGACGCGATCGCGGCCGCATCCTCTGGACTGGCGTCACGAATGTGGGCGTTCATCACGGCCGTCCGCCCCTGGACGGTGTTCCCCAACGCAACCCGCTTTCGACAGTGATTGGAACAGCCGACGTCAAATCTGTCCGCTTGCGGGTGACATGCTCAGGCAAGGGCGAAGACCTGGTTCTGGACGTCGAGCATCCGCTGATACAGGCCGCCCGCTCCTGAGAGATCGAGGTGCCCACCCTGTTCGACGATCCGCCCCCCGTCGAGCACCAGCACCTGGTCCATCTCCTCCATGTGTACCAGCCGGTGGGTGATCAGCAGGATCGTGCGGTCTCGAAAGAGATCGAAGATCGCGTCGAGCACCCCGCGCTCGGTGACCGGATCGAGGTTGGCGGTTGGCTCATCCAGGATCAGCAACGGCGCGTCTCTCAGCAGGGCGCGCGCGATCGCCAGACGTTGTCGCTCACCGCCGGAGAAGCGCATCCCCTGCTCATCGAGCCAGGTGTCAAGGCCGTCCGGCAGGCGTTCGAACAGATCCCCGAGCTGGGCACGGCGCAAAACCTCGATGAGCTCCGCGTCGCTCGCATCCGGTTTTGCCAGCCGCAGGTTGGCCCGCAAGGTGGTGTTGAACAGCCGCGTCTCCTGACCGACCAGCGCGATCCGGCCGCGCAGATCCTCCTGCGCGTAGTCACGCAGGTCGGTCCCGCCCAAGCGCACCTGTCCCGACAGCGGATCCCAGAAACGGACCGCAAGGTTGGCGATGGTGCTCTTGCCGGCGCCGCTCGGGCCGACGATCGCGACCTTCGCACCAGGGTCGACGCGGAAGCTGAGCCGGTCGAGCGCCAGCGGCTCAGAGGGCTCGTAGGCAAACGAGACGTCGTCGAACTCCAGCAGCGTGGAGTCCGGCGGCTCAGCCGGGGTCCGCGGATCGATCACCGCGGGAACACGGTCGGCAATCTCGAAGACCCGCTCGCCCGCCGCGACGGTCCGTTCGAGGAACTGGAATGAACGCCCGAGCGGACGCACCGCCTCGAAGCTCCCGAGCATGATCAGCCCAAGCGTGGCGAGATAGACGCCCTGGATGCGCGCGTCGTGCACCATGGGAATGGCCAGCAGCAGGATGGTCCAGACCGCCAGGTTCGTGCCGAGGTCGCTGATCGCCTGCTCGAAACCGGTGATGCGGGCCATGCGGCGCTGCAGACGGCTCAGCTCAACGCTGAGCTCAGCAACGCGCCGCCGGTGGTCGCCGGCCCGGCCCAAGGCCAGCAGATCCTGCAGCCCCTGCACGCCGTCGACGAGCTGTGCCTGCAACTCGGCCCGTAGCGCTGGTTCCCGCCGGCCGGCACGCCGTCCCAGAAGACGAGCCAGCAGTGGGACTCCGGCGCCGGTCAGGACCAGAAAGAGCAGCGCGACCAGCGCCAGCAGATTGCTGAAGACGTGAAAGACCACGACCGTCAGGATCGCGCTCGCGATCGAGATCAGCACCGGTCCGGCAATCTGCTGAAAGAGGTTCTGTAACTCGTCGACGTCCCGCATCACGCGCGCGAGCAGGTCGCCACTGCGGAAGCCGGCCAGTTCGGCCGGCGCTAGCGGCTCGAGACGCCGGTAGAGATAGACGCGCAGCGAACCGAGCAGCTTGAACGTGACGTTGTGCGAGACGAGACGCTCGGCATAGCGCACGAAGGCCCGTGAAATGCCGAAGACGCGGACCAGGTAGATAGCGCCGGTCATCTCGATCAACAACGGGTGACGCGCCGCGGCGGAGATCAGATAGGCGGCGGTCGCCAGCAGCCCGGTATTGGTCGCGACGGTGAGAACCCCGAGGAAGACCGCACCGGCGATGCGCCAGCGATAGGGGAGCAGCAGCTTCAGCAGACGGGTCAATGTGCTCAACCGACCACCGCCGGATCTTGAGCCCCGAACAGCCGTGCGTAGTGACCGTCGCGCGCCAGCAGCTCGTCGTGCGTTCCACATTCGACGAGCCGTCCGCGGTCGAGCACCGCGATCTGATCGGCGGAATAGACCGACTTCAGCCGGTGCGCGACGATCAGGACGGTGCGCCCGCGCGACAGTCGATTCAGCGACTGGCGAATCTGTTCCTCGCTCTCCGGGTCGAGACTCGACGTCGGCTCATCGAGCAGGACCAGCGGCGTGTCTTTCAGAAACGCGCGCGCCAGCGCAATCCGCTGCGCCTGTCCCTGGCTCAACCGGCTCCCCCGCTCTCCCAGCTCGGTATCGTAGCCACGCGGCAGATCCTCGATGAACCCCGCCGCTCCGGCCATCTCAGCGGCGCGTCGGACTTCGTCGCTGGACGCGCCGGGCCGGGCCAGGTGAATGTTTTCGAGTACGGTGCCGTAGAAAAGATAGGGGTGCTGCGGCACGAGCGATACGAGCTCGCGCCACGATTCCGGCGACAGGTCCGTGATATCGACGTTCCCGGCCACGATCGCGCCGCCATCCGGGTCGACAAAACGCATCAGCAGATTGACCAGGGTGCTCTTGCCCGAACCGCTTGACCCAACCAGCGCCGTGCTCGTCCCCGCCGGAAGGGTGAGGACAACGCCGCTCAGCGCGGCGTCGGATGAGCCGGGATAGGTGAAGCTGACATCGCGCACCTCGACCGTGATCTCCCTGGATCGAAGCTCGGCCGGCCGCTCGCTCGCGCGGAGCGTGATTGGCGTGTCGAGCATCTCGAAGATGCGCTCGGCCGCCGCCTTGCCTTCCATGGCCGCGTGCCGATCGGCGCCAAGATCTCGCAAGGGCCGGTAGAACTCAGGCGTCAGCAGCAGGACGAGGAAGGCCGGCTCGAACGGAACGTGCCCGGCGAGGAGCCGCACGCCAAGGGAAACCGCGATCAGCGCGATCGCGGCGGTCGTCATGAACTCCAGCACTAACCCGGAGAGGAAGGCATAGCGCAGCACCTTCATGGTGCGCTTGCGGAATTCCTCGCTGACGCCCTCGACCCGTTCGGCTTCGACCTGGCTCCGGCCGAACAGCTTGAGTGTCGGCAACCCCTGAAGGATGTCGAGGAAATAGGCGCTCATGCGCGACAGCGCCAGCCATTGCCGCTGGATGTGCCCCTGGGCATAGCTGCCGACGACGATCATCAGGATCGGGATGATCGGAGCGGTGAAGAGGAGCAGGAGACCGCTGGTCAGATCGAGCGGAAAGACGAAGACGAGGATCATCAGCGGCGTAATCAGGCTCAACGCCATCTGCGGTAAATAGCGCGCAAAGTACGGGTCGAGACGCTCGATCCCTTCCGTGGCCGTACTAACGATCTCCCCGGTCCGTTCGCCTCGAGTGTAGCGCGGGCCGAGCTGTGCCAAGTGGCCGAGCAGCCGATCGCGCAGGCCGGCCTTGACGCGAATCGCCCCCTCCTGCGCGGTGAGCTCACGCAGCCACAGCAGTCCCGCCCGCAGCATGATGGCGCCCAGCAGGAACGCGAGCAGCATCCCCACCTGAGACAGCGACTGCCGCCGCAGGAAGACCCGATCGACGATGCGCGCCAGGAGAGTCATCTGAGCGATCGTGACCGCCGTCCCGAGTGTCCCCAGGGCGACGGTCGCGATCAGTAACTGTCGAAACGGTCCGATTTCGCGGGTGAGTCTCTTATCCATAACTTACCGGGACGATTACTGCCCCACTACGATCGGCTCGCTTCGGTGATGGGCTCACGCGGGCACTCAATAGCCCTCTTCGGAGAGCTTCACCTTCCCCCTGAACATACGATAGATCAGGACGAAGTAGATTGCCGCGAGCACCATCCCGATGCTCCACCAGATCAATCCGACGACCAGCCCATAGTGTGGCGCCGCGGCATTGTGGATCGTCAGGCTGTTGGCCGGATCGACCGCCGGAAGCACGTTCGGATAGAGTCCAAACGCCGTGCTCCCCGAGCATACCCAAGATGAACGTCCCGGACCCGATGAGACTCCAGCCATCCCGTCCTTTGAGATTGAAGTAGCCGGTCATCACGAGTCCCACGATCGCCACGACCGGAAGGATATACCCATAGGGCCGGTCGTTGAAACTGGTGAACATCGATCTGCGAATCCAGAAGGTGACTGGAGTCGCGATGACCGAGAGCACGATCGTCACGAGCCAGGCTCCACGCGCGATCTTTCGGCTGCGACCGTTCAGCGCGCCCTCAGTCTTGACGCTGATGAAGTTGGCACCGTGAAGGATCAGAACCACCAGGGCGAGTACGCCGATCAAGATCGTATACCAATCGAGGATCCCCGGTTCGGCGCTGCGCGGGTTGAAATCGGTCCAGAGTGGTTCGAAGAAATACCCTTGCGCGCTCAGCGGCACGCCACGCACGACGTTGGCGATGGCCGCGCCGAAGAAGATCGCCAGCAGGGCGCTGCCGAGAAAGAAGAGGGCGTCCCAGAACGTCTCCCAGAGCGGGTTGCGCACGTGCGAGCGCAGCTCGATCGCCAGCCCGCGCATCATCAGCAGCCACAGCACGATCATCAGCGGCAGATAGAAGCCGCTGAAGCTCGATGAGTAGAGCAGCGGGAAGGTGAAGAAGAGCGCGCCACCGGCCGCCAGCAGCCAGACCTCGTTGCCATCCCAGATCGGCCCGATCGCCTGCAAGATCGACCGCCGTTCGGAGGCGGTTTTCGCGGCAAACGGGTGGATCGCCCCGGCTCCAAGATCGAAACCGTCGAGGAGCACATACATCGTCACCATGAACGCGACCAGCATGAACCACAGCGTTGCCATTGTCTGCCTCCTCCCTCTCTAGCCCACCAGGCTCGGCATTGCGTCGGGTTCGTCTTCATGCGCCTCGGGGCCGCGCGCGACGTCCTGCACGATCAGCACGACGTAGAGCAGACCCATGATGAGGTACATCCCGGCAAATCCGAGCAAGGTGAAGAGGACGTTGCCCGAGGAGACGGTGGTCGACACGCCGTCAGGTGTCCGAAGCAGGTTATAAACGAGCCACGGCTGGCGTCCCAATTCGGTCGTTAGCCACCCGGCGGTGTTGGCGATGAACGGAAACGGCGTCGCCAGCATCAGGATCCAGAGCATCCAGCGCGATCGCCACAGCTTCTGGCGCCACAGCAGCAGCCCCGCGATCACCATGATGGCGATGAAGATCGTCCCGAGCCCCACCATGATGTGATAGCTGTAATAGAGGAGCGGGATGTTGTCGGGCCAGTTGTTACGCGGAAACGAGTTGAGCCCCAGGATCTGCGCCGTCCAACGGCGGTAGGTCAGAAAGCTCAAGGCGCGTGGGATCTCGATGGCGTTGTCCATCGTCTGGGTCTCGGTATCCGGCTGACCGAGGATGACGACGCCGGCGCCACTCGTGGTGTTGTAGAGCCCCTCCATGGCCGCCAGCTTGGTCGGCTGGTGTTGAGCCACCTGCTGACCCTCGAGATCACCGCTCGGATACAGCTGGAAGATGGTCGCGATAACCCCAACGATTACGCCGACCTTGACGAACAGCCGGCCATAGTCGACGTGGCGATTGAGTAGTAGGTAATAGGCGCCCAGTCCGGCTATGGCGAATGAGGCGGTAATGACCGCGCCGCTCATGGTGTGGACGTACATCGGCCCGGTCCAGGAGTTGAACAGGACCGCCCAGTAGTCGGAGATCTTGATGCCACCACCCGGCAACGGCGTGTACCCGACGGGGTTCTGAATCCAGGCATCGGCGGCGATGATGAAGAACCCGGAGGCCCAGGTGCCAAGGAAGACCATCAGCGCGGCGAACCAGTGGACACGCTGTCCAAAGCGACGCTCGCCAAAGAGGAGCAGACCGAGGAAGGCTGACTCGAGAAAGAAGGCAAAGGCACCTTCCATCGCCAGCAACTGGGCAATGATGTTTCCGGCGTAGGTCGAGAAGAGTGCCCAGTTGGTGCCGAACTGGAACTCCATCGGAATTCCGGTCACGACCCCGAGAATGAACGTGACGGCGAAGATCTTGGTGACGAACCGCGTCGCCTGGTGATACTTCTCGTCGCCTCTGCGTACCGCCAGCGACTTCAGGATGAGGATGAGCAGCGCCATACCCATCGTGAGCTGCGGGAAGAGGTAGTGATACGACGCGGTAAACGCGAACTGGAGACGAGACATCGTCGTCGCGCTGTCCATAGACTCCTCCTGTGGTCGGTGCTCTCACATCGTAGCACGATTCGTATCTGACGCATATCGTAGAGCACACC
Organism: uncultured Chloroflexia bacterium; assembly: GCA_963725815.1. Taxonomy (GTDB): domain Bacteria; phylum Chloroflexota; class Chloroflexia; order Thermomicrobiales; family Thermomicrobiaceae; genus CALAGB01. The sequence goes on along the minus strand of CAVSAD010000017.1, from coordinate 64,999 downwards.
GCGCGTTTCTCCTACGCAATGAAGCCACGCCCCGATGGTGGCGTGGACTACGATGCCCCGTAGGTGGGTGGCAGGAACACCAGACAAACCGAGGACGATTGGCCCACAGGTCGTGTGAGGAAACCCACTACGCCGGTCTGAACGACAGCGGACCGTCAGTCACGGTTTTCATCGACGATTGACGTGGTCCACCATGATTTTTCGTCGACGGTCGTGATGGTTCCAGAGCGGCTTGGGTGGCAGATGGGACTACTACCAGCACGCGCGCTGGTTCTTTGACCGTGCGCGGAGGCAGCTCGATATCCTCTTGCAGGCCTTCCAACGGAGTGTCAACGCCACGCAGTTCAGCGAGTCGTGCCAACGGCTTGTCGTCACACCGGGGCGCCCGATCAAGGTCTTCGTGCGCTACCGCACCTGATGAGCATCGAGCGTCGGCGGCTCGCCTACCCGACTGGTGCAAAGAAACGACAGCAGCGGCCGAGTTCGACCGCTGCTGAAAGACGTGCGCTGTTTGGAACGATCAGCCTTCGAGCAGCAGGCTCTCGGGATCTTCGATCAGCTCTTTGACCCGCACGAGAAACTGGACCGCCTCCTGGCCATCGACGACGCGATGGTCGTAGGAAAGGGCCAGGTACATCATCGGCCGCGCTACCACGGCGCCATCGACCACGACGGCCCGCTGCTCGATCTTGTGCATCCCGAGAATCCCCACCTGTGGCGGATTGAGGATCGGCGTGGAGAGCAGCGACCCATAGATCCCACCATTGGTGATGGTGAAGGTGCCGCCCAGGAGCTCGTCGAGCGAGAGCTTGTTGTCGCGCGCTTTCGTCGCGAGATCGACGATCTCCTGTTCGATCTCGGCGAACGTCTTGCGATCGGCGTCACGAACGACCGGCACCACGAGGCCCTCGGGAGCACCAACCGCGATGCCAATGTCGTAATAGTGCTTGAGAACGAGCTCGTTGCCTTGAAGTTCCGAGTTGACGCGTGGGAAGGCTTTGAGCGCGCCGATGACGGCCTTAGTAAAGAAGGACATGTAGCCCAGGCCTACGCCGTGCTGCTCCTTGAACGCGTCGCGCCGTCGCTTGCGCACGTCCATCACCCTGGTCATGTCGACCTCGTTGAAGGTGGTCAACATGGCGGCGGTGTGCTGCGCCTCGACCAGTCGCTGAGCGATCGTCTGGCGGCGGCGGGTCATACGCACGCGCTCTTCGCGCCGGCCGCTGGTCGCCTCCTCGAACGCGGGCATGGCTCCCACGGATGGGGCGGACGGCGGGGCGGCCGGAGGAACCGGAGCCTTGGTTGAACCGTTGGTGGCGGGTGGGGCTACCGGCTGCGGAGCCGGCCGGCTCAACGCGTAGCGCACCACGTCCTCACGCGTTACGCGGCCATTCTCACCGCTGGCCGGGATCTGATCCAGATCGAGGCCGTAATCGGCCGCCAGGCGCCGCACCGCGGGTGTCGCGCGCGAGGTTCCGGCCGCTTCCGCCGCGAGCGGTGGCGCGCTGACTACCGCCGCGGCCGCCGGCTGGGCGGCCACGGCCGGCGCGACGGCCTCTTGCTTCTTCTGGACCGGGGCGACCGCCCCCGGTTCAATCGCGGCGATCACGTCACCGACGTTGACGGTGTCGCCCTCGTTGCTCATGATCTTCTCGAGAACGCCATCATTTTGGGCGATCACCTCGACATTGACCTTGTCCGTTTCGAGCTCGACCAGGGTTTCACCGGACGCGACCGGATCCCCCTCTTTCTTGAGCCAGGTTCCAACCACCGCGTCGACCACCGACTCGCCCAATGTCGGAACGCGAACCTCAATCGGCATGCTTCACTCCATATGTCTTCAACTCCGGAACCGGCGCACCGTCATAGGCCTCCGTCACGATCCGGTTCTGCTCGATCGTGTGGAGCTCCGCCAGTCCCTCCGCGGGGCTCGCGCGTTCCGGCCGGCCGACATATCGGAGCGCTAGCGCACTGCCTGCGATCTCCTGGAGTCGTGGATTGATGTAGCTCCAGGCCCCCATGTTCTTGGGCTCCTCCTGCAGCCAGACGATCTGTCTCACGTTCGGATACGAGCCGATGACCTGTCGCAGGTCCTCCTCTGGGAACGGATAGAGCTGTTCTACGCGTACCACCGCGACCTGCTCGCTTGCCTCTCGCTTGTCGCTGGACATCAGGTCGACGTAGACCTTGCCCGAGCAGAGTACGACCCGTCCCACAGCCTCACGGCGCGCGGACGCCTGTTCGTCGTCCAGCACGGGCTGGAATCGGCCCTGTGCCAGTGCCGAGACCGGCGACGACGCCATCGGGTGGCGCAGCAGGCTCTTCGGTGTCATCAGGATCAACGGCCGTGGCGCGCTGTTGAGCAGCGCGGCCTGGGTCCGCAACAGGTGGAAGTACTGGGCCGAGGTGGTGCAGTTCGCGACGCGCATGTTGTCGTTGGCGGCCAGCTGCAGGTAGCGCTCGAGCCGGGCACTGGAATGCTCCGGTCCCTGCCCTTCATAGCCGTGCGGCAGCAGCAAGACCAGCGATGGCTTCTCGTCCCACTTGGCGCGAGCGGCGGAGATGAACTGGTCGATCATCACCTGACCGGCGTTGGCAAAGTCGCCGAACTGGCCCTCCCAGAGAACCAGCGCTTCCGGGGCGAAGACGCTATAGCCATACTCGAACCCGATCGCCGCGGATTCGGAAAGCGGGCTGTTATACACGGCGAAGGACGCGCGAGCAGCTTCGAGACGCTGCAGTGGCGTGATCGTGTCGCCGTTCTCGTAATCGTGGAAGACGAGATGCCGCTGGCTGAACGTGCCACGCTCGGTATCCTGGCCCGACATTCGGATCGGCGTGCCGTCCGCCAGGATGCTGGCAAGGGCCAGCGCTTCGGCGTGCGCCCAATCCAGCTCGCCACCCTCGTCGACTACCTCGAGCCGTCGCGACACATTGCGCTTGAGCTTCGGGTTGAGCGTGAACCCTTCCGGGATGGTATAGACCTGACGATTGAGCTCCTTGAGGCGATCGAGCGGAACCGCGCTATCGACCACCCGGACCACACCCGGGAATGATGCCGGCAGCACCGGCGGGTAAATCTCGCCGTGTTGCGCCAGCTGCGCGCGAGTCTCCTGCAGTCCGCTGATCGATGACTGCACGATCTGCTCGGCTTCGTCGGCCGTGACGACGCCCTCGGCCACCAGCCGTCCGGCCCAGACCGCACGAACAGTCGGGTGCTGGGTGATCGTGGCATACATCTCCGGCTGGGTGAACGTCGGCTCGTCGCCTTCGTTGTGGCCCCAGCGGCGATAGCCAATCAAATCGATCATGAAGTCTTTGTGAAATTCCTGGCGATAGGCGAAGGCCAGCCGAACCGCCGACAGGCAGGACTCCGGCTCGTCGGCGTTCACGTGAATCACCGGGATCTCGAAGCCGCGCGCCACGTCGCTGGCGTAGAAGGTGGAACGTCCCTGGCTGGGCGTGGTGGTGAAGCCGATCTGGTTGTTCGAGATGATGTGGACCGTGCCACCGATCTCGTACCCGTGAAGATGCGAGAGATTGAGTGTCTCGGAGACGATCCCCTCACCGGGGAAGGCGGCATCGCCATGAATGACGATCGGGAAGGCAACGTCGACGTTCTGCTGCGGCCAACCGGGCTGGTCGCGCCGCTCCTGTGCCGCGCGCGTCATGCCATGCGCGACCGGATTGACGAACTCCAGATGGCTGGGATTCGACGGCACGGTCAACCGGGCGCTGATCTCACCGGATGGCTTGCGGGCGCCGTGATGATACTTGACATCACCGGTGTAGCCGCTCGTTCCAGCGTCGCTCGCGGAGGCCGGCTCGCCATGGTCAAGATGCATGAACGCCCCGATGAGCGTTTCGGCCGGTTTGCCGAGGACCTGCGTCATGATGTTCAGCCGGCCACGGTGCGACATGCCGATGATGATGTCCGCGGCCCCCTGGGCCGCGGCCGAGCTGATGAGTTCGTCGAGCATCGGCACCAGCATGTCGGTACCCTCGATCGAGAAGCGTTTCTGGCCGACGAAGGCACGATGCAGGAAGCGCTCGAATCCTTCGACGTCGGACAGGCGCCTGAGTAGGGCACGTTTCTGTTCGGCCGGCAGCGGCTGGCTGAAGCGACGGGACTCGACGGCGTCTACCAGCCAGTCCCGCTCTTTCGAAACCTGCACGTGATCGAAATCGTAGCCGGTGGTGCCACAGTAGATGTCGCGCAGCGCCGCGATCGCTTCGGCCGCGTTTCCGGACGTTGCCGCGATCGGCCCGCCGACCACGCTGGCCGGCATGGACGCGAGGTCGTCGTCATTCAGACCGTTCGCCTCCGGGTTGAGCGCTGGATCCCCCACTGGCGGGCTGCCCAACGGGTCGAGACGGGCGGCGAAATGTCCATGCTTCCGAATGCCTTGAGCCAGGTTGGCGACCGCGACGATCTTTCCAATGTCGGCGCCCGATACGGATGCGGACGGGATCGTCTGAGGAAGCTCGGGCCTCCACTGCTCGAAATACGCGCGGGTGGACGGATCGACCGAGTTAGGATCCTCCAGATACCGCTCGTAAAGCTCCAAGACGTAGCCGGCATTAGGCCCATGAAATCGACTGTATATGCTCATGACTCGCTACCACCCTAGCTGTGCGCAGCCCGCGATCGGTGAGTGACATTCTACCGCTGTCGCCCACACATCGGCTCTCACGGCACGGATCACGATCGTTCACTTCTGCACCGCGGGGAGATCACTGACGGTTACCGTCTGCCACGTGCGGAGTCTTCCGATCTCACCTCGCGACACCCCGTGTGCGGGGGCCGCCAGCCCAAACGTCGAAAGACATGTGAACACGTGGGAGACGGGGCAATCTCCATTGCTACGTAAATGGTACAACAACTCTTCCGATTTGGCGCTCTGTATCAAGGAAGTTTCCGTCAGTTTCAGCGTCGCGACAAGCCCACGAGAGTGCTCACGATGTGAGCGGTCGAACGTGGCCGGGATGACGCTGCCAGCCGCTCCAGCGTGGTCCGCCAGCGCGTCCGTGAACCTCACTCGACGGCCGGCAGCGACCCTGCCAACGCCGCGCGCACCGCCGCGACCGAGTAGACCGAAGCAGGCGAAATCGCATGAGCCATGGCCGCCACGCGCGCCCGCGCGAGCCGCTCGATCGCCCAGGTGAGGCGCCCGTACTCTTGCCACTCGTCCGGCTCAAACTGCGCTTCCAGCCGTCCGGTGGTGAAGTCATACAGCGGCAGCAGGTCGGCATCGCGTCGTCCCTGGTACTCCTCGAAGGCGCTCTGCTCGGAACACGCTCCGCGCCACCAGCGATCGAGCGCATCCGAGAGCAACACCGCCGAACGCGCCGCGTCACCCATTCCCTGAACGGTATGTGGGTCCTTGTGTGAGCCAGCGTCGCCGACGAGCGCCCAGCCGGGGCCAGAAGGCGTGCGGAAAAAATTCGGCAGATCGCCCGTGCCCACGATCGCCCCTTCGGGTTGCTTCGCGCCGACGCGCGCCGCCACCCCTGGCACCAGGCTGATCCCCTCCATGAAGTGCTTGCGATAATGTTCGGCGGAACCGATCGAAGGCGTCGCGCTGCACCCCGAACCCGACCAGCGTCAGGTCTCCATCGGTGGGAAAGACGAATGACGCGCCGTAATCCGCCCCGACGGCGGGATATGAGGTCAGGCGCTCGGCCATCGCGCTCGGCGGCTCATCGAGGGGGACATGCGGAAAATAGGCGTAATACCAGGCGAAGAGCGCCGGAACCTCATGGTATGAGAGCGCCCCGACCTGCCGGGCGACGAAGGAGTTGCGACCATCGGCCCCGATGACGATACGTGCCCTGTGTTCAGATTCCTCGGCCGAGCCCACCCCCCGGAGTCGCACACCGCTGACGCGGCCATCCTCCCAGGTGAGCGCGGTCACCCGGGTGCCCGTATGCACCTCGATGTGGGGGTTCGCTTCAGCCGCGTCGACGAGGATCGGGTCCAGCACCTCCCGCCGGATGCAGAGCGCGAAATCGCGTCCGCCACGGCTCGGGAATGGCGCGTCCACGTACGGGAACCTCAACCGCGTGAGGCGCGGCGCATCAACGGCCAGCACGCGATCGAGCACGCCGATGCGTTCGAAGACCTCCATGGTATCGGTGAAAAAGAGATGGGTCGAGAGCGTCCCGCTGGGAAACCGGCTCTGATCCAGCAGAAGGACCGAATAGCCTTTCTGAGCAAGCAAAAGGGCCGTTGTCGCACCGGCGATACGCGCCCCAACGACGATGGCGTCATAGGTCATGTACGGTTGTTTCCTCCGCCGATACGGTACCGCCTCGCGACGCGGCCGTGTCAGATTCGTGACACTCCGTGATGCAAACTACCTCGCGCCGCCCGCCGGGCAACGCTCGTTGAGCTCCGCGCGACATGAGCGATCGAGGTCCATGTCACCGGCGACCAACGGGGCTTGCCAGCGCCGGCAAACCGGTGGTCATCGGCTTTGTTCGGTCCGAACGCGCTAGGCGACCGGCGGATCGTTCGGCTTCGCCGCGGGATCGGTCTCGTCAGTCACGTCCTGAACCGAATGGCGGAACTCTCGAATCGACTTGCCCAGGGTTCTGCCGAGATCGGGCAGCTTGCCGGGACCGAAGATGATCAAGACTGCCACCAGAATGATGATGAGTTCGGGTGCTCCGATATCAGGCACCTATTGCCTCCTCTAACTTTCCGGCCAGGCTCCAAATTCGCCTTGCCGGATTACCAATCGACCTCTGGAGTCGTGCTGCCATCGCCGCGCTCGGCGCTGAGCTTGGCGGTCGCTTCGGCTCGTGTCCTTACCTGCAACTTACGAAGAATGTGCTCGACGTGCTTTTTCACGGTCGCCGGAGAGATCAATAGCTGATGGGCAATCTCCTTGTCGCGGAGCCCGGCGGCCAGCAAGGTGACGACTTCTCGCTCTCGCTCACTCAGCACCGCCAGCGATTCGGTCGCTCCACCACCCCGTAGGCTCCGAAAGTGCGCCAGCACCCGGGTCGCCATCGCCGGGGTCAGCGGCAGGGCGCCCTGGTTTCCGGCGCGAATCGCCTCGACGATCTCACCGCGGCGCGCGTCTTTCGTGATGTACCCGGCCGCTCCGGCACGCAGGGACTCGAACAGGTCCTCTTCCGCCGACGAGACGGTCAGCATGATGACGCGCGTCTGCGGCATCCAGCGCACGATCTCCCTGGTCGCGTCGATACCGGACGATTCCGGCAGATCGATGTCCATCAGTATGACGTCCGGCCGTGCCGACAACGCGCGATCGACCGCCGTTTGCCCATCAGCGGCTTCGGCCACTAAATAGATGTCCTCTTCAGCGCTGATGATCTCGCGCAGGGTCCGGCGCATCAGGGAATGGTCCTCAACCAGCATCACCCGAATCACGACGCCGGTCCTTCCTCGTGGCTCGGTAGCCGAACGCTAATCGTCGTTCCCTCACGCGGGGCGCTGCGGATCGAAAGCTCGCCGCCGAGCAAGGCAACCCGCTCCGCCATGCCCTTCAATCCATACGCGCCTGGCGGGACCGGCGCGCTCGGGTCGAAGCCGATTCCGTCATCCGCGATCTCAACTTCCACCACCCCCGGAACCTGCCGCACCGTGAGGAGAATCCGCGAGGGATTGCCGTGCTTGCCCGCGTTCGCAATCGCCTCGCGGCAGATGCGAAGCAAGGCGACCTGGGCCGCACCTGAGATTCCGAGTATCGGGTCTTGTTGCTCGATCACCACGGGGCAATCGAAACGGTCCGAGAGATCGTCAGCCTGACGGCGTAGCGCCTCGACGAAATCGGCTGGGGCGGCCGTCTGACCGCGCAGGATCGTGATCGCGTAGCGCGCTTCAGAAAGCGCCCGGTCGGCCAGCCCGAGCTCGTAGCTGCCCTCCTGCTCGCCACTCAGTCGCAAGCGGAGCACGGCGAGGTCCTGCGCCAGACCATCGTGAAGCTCACGTGCCAACTGCGCTCGCTCATCACGCACCGCGCCGCGAGAGAGCTCATGATAAAGCTCGATCGCCCGCAGCAGGTTCGCGGTCTGGTTGGCAACGATATGCAGATACTCTTCCGTATCCTGATTCAGAGCCTGGCCATCGACCGAACGCACGTCGAACGAGCCGTAGCGCACGCCATCCAGTGCGACCGGCACGGTGAAGCCGCCGTCGAGTGCCGGGCCTTGATACTTCGTCGAATCACCGATCCTGACGTTGACCGTGACCTCCTGATCGACCACTTTGTCGCCTCTCTGGCGGCTGACAGCACCAACGCCGGGTCGCGATTGATGATCGGGGTCTGGCTCAGTTCCAGCAACGCACGAGTTCGCGTCTGCTGGCGGCGCATCCCGCTGGACGGCACGACGTACTGATGCCCGAGATAGGCCAGCAACAGGACGTAGGAAACGAGCCACAACAGATCGGACGTCGTGATCGCCGGGTGGAACGGAGCGGGATAGAAGATGAACTGAAACTGTGCGACGGCCGCCGTGATCATCGCCAGCGCCAGCCAGGCATCCTCACCGTGGCGCACGGCCAGGGTCAGGCGGTAGGCAAGCCAGAAGTAGAGCGCCGCCAGCAGTGTTTCGAGGAGCATGCCGATCGCGTTTGGCCGGCGAGGACGACGTCGTTATCCGCCCCGGCAGATCGAAGATCTCCCAGGCCTGGGCACCCAACAAGCGCGGTAGTGACCCGTTCCAATACCAAAGCGCAACATCGGCCATGACCATCACCAGAACGATGAACGCGACTCGTCCGCCTAATTCGGACAGACGCTTGCGGCCACGTTCCCAGGCGCCGAGGCCCAGCAACAGCAGCACGCCGACCACGAGGCGGGTCGAGAATCCAGCCCCATAGCGGCGCGTCGGCGACTGACTGGTAGGTGTACCCGGTGAATGGGAGGATCAGACCAAACCAGAGGGCGGTCACCGCGATCGTGCCGAAGGCAACCGCGATGGCCAGATCGAACGGGCGACGTTCGAAGACGTAGCGCGCCAGCCCGACGAACCCCACCATCGTCGCGACCAGCGCGTTGAACGTTTCGAGTGTGAAGCTGAGCGCTTCGTGATGGAACGTGACACGAAGTCCCGGGGCCAGCACAATGAGGAGGGTGAAGCATCCGAGAAGCAGCCACCACAAATGGACCAGGGCGATCGGTTGGCGTAAGTTGTCGACTTCATCGCGCGGAGGGCGCCGCGCCGTGTTCTGCATCGCAATCATCGTCGTTGTCCGGCCGTCGCCGACCAAGTATACGCCCCGCCTACCGATCGGGATCGCGCACCCGTCGAGGGATGAGACGACGCAATTCATATCATTGAAGTAATACGCTACACTGGCAGGCCGGTCGATACTCTCTTTGGCGTATTCACATCATCCTCGGCGCTTTGAACACTTCGTACCGCGCCAGCAGCCACGCTCGGAAGAGCCATGGTTCGCGATTGCGCCTGCCATTTTCACCACCCTGGGCAGGTTTAGCAGGGTGCGTTGGGATCGATCGCACAGCGCCGACACAGGGATAATCGCACCGTTGTAGCGAAGCGAGGAACTCGTTCAATGTCGTTTCGACGCCGCTCGTTCCACGCATTCGGATCAACGTCACGACAGGTCGCCGCCGCGCTCGTCGTTCTCGTCGGCATCTTCGACATCGTGTCCGTTCTGGGAAATACTGCTCTCGCCCGTGTTGCTTCCTGGGATACGGCCCTCCCCTTCGCGGTCGCGCACGGCACGCGCACGTTTGTGGCCCTGGCCGGGATCTTTTTGATCCTGCTCGGTCGCGGCCTGCTCCACGGCCGTCGCACCGCCTGGTATGCGTCGCTCTTTCTTCTCGCGGCATCTCTCGTCTCGTCGATCGTGCAGGGGATCGACCTGGACACGCTGGTGGTGAAGCTTGGCTTGATCGCGATCCTGGTCTGGCGCCAGCAAGACTTTCGCGCGCGCCCCGACGTGCCGACGGTGCGGCGAGGCATCCGTGCCGCGCTTTTCGCGCTGACTTCTCGTGCCGCTCTACGCGCTGCTCGGCTTCACGCTGATGCGTCACTGGTTCGCGGAACCGATCACCCTCTCCGCCATGCTGAGAGAGACGCTGGCGCGAATGTACTTCAGCACGAGTGGATCACTGCACGGGGTCCGGTTCAGTTCACGCTCCTTCCTCGATTCGATCAGCATCGCCTGGGGGGTCGTGCTGGTCTACGCCGTCGTCGTGATCCTGCGACCGGTGCTGCAGCCCACGGTCGAGACGACGCGAGACCGTCGGCGCGCGATCGAACTGCTGCGCGAGCACGGTGACACCACCACCTCGTTCATGACGACCTGGCCGGGCAACACGATGCTGATCAACGGTGAGCGTGACGCCTATATCGCCTACCGGCTCATCAGCAACGTCGCCATCGTGCTCGGCGACCCGATCGGCACGTCCGGAAGGCTGTCACAGGGCGATCGACGAGTTTCTCGATCTCGCCGTGGTGAACGGCTGGACGCCCTGCTTTTACGGTGCGTCCGCACGCCATCTCCGCGAATTCAGCCAGCACGGCCTCGGCTGGATCAAGGTCGGTGAAGACGCCGTCATCAACGTATCCGACCTCTCTTTCGCGGCAAACCCTGGCAGGACGTGCGGACGGCACGAAATCGAGCCCAGCGCGAGGGCATTCAGTTCCAGATGCTCAATCAGACAACGGCCGATCCGGAGATCGTGCGACAGCTATGGGACATCTCCGCGGAGTGGACCGCACAGCGCGGGCTTCCGGAGATGAATTTCACCCTTGGGCACCTGACCGATCCACCGGATCCTGAGATCCGGACGGCCGTCGCCATCGACAGACGCGGCCGGGTCCACGGGTTCCTGACCTGGCTACCGGTGTATGCCCGGCACGGCTGGGTGGTCGATCTCATGCGGCGGCGCGGCGATGCGTTTCATGGCGTGATGGAATTCCTCATCGCCGAGTCGCTTCTCGTTTTTCAGTCTCGAGGGCTATCGCTTCGCGAGCCTGTCGGCGGCACCGCTGGCCAACGTCGCGCGCGACAAGCAGCGCGCCGGCACCATCGAACGCGGACTTACGCATGCGGCCGAACGACTCGACTCCTTTTACCATTTCGCCTCGCTGAACGAGTTCAAGGCGAAGTTCCAGCCGAACTGGGAACCGATCTACCTGGCGTACGCCGGAGCCGGTAGTCTACCGCGCGTCGGTTACGCCCTCCTCCGCGCCTATCTCCCCACCTTGAGCGGCAGGGATATCCGCCAGATCATCACCGGTCTGGGCACGGGCGGGGCACCACAAGTCTTCCCGCACCTGACAATGAGCGCGCATCTACCCATCCGGGGAGCACGCTCACGCGAGTGGATCGACCGCGGCCGGAGGAAACTGCACCGATTTCTGAACCGCCGTCCGGCGCGACGGCAACGACGTTGGATGACTGGTCAGGAGACAGGGCGTGACCATCGATCGGGAATCGCCGGTTACCCTGGAAACAGCGGTGGAGCAACGCGACGTCGGGTCCGTGAAGCTGGCCGTGCATCAGCTCACCGAGACGGGCGAGCTCGCCGACCGGATGACCCGGCTGACCCTGGTACAGGCGCGAACGCTCGCCGAGCTCCTCGGCGACGAGGCGCTGGGTGAGCTACTGAGTGAGCTCGACCCCGGCGATGCCGCGGCTATTCTTAGCCTGCTCGCCTCCGTCGATGCGGCCGACGTTTTGGAATCGATGGAACCGGACGAGGCCGCCGACGTCTTCGGTGAGATCGCGCCCGATCGGGCCGACGAGATCCTCTTCGAGATGGAACCGATCGAGGCCGAGGAGCTACGCGGACTGCTCCTCTATCCACCGGACACGGCCGGTGGCCGGATGACGCCGGCCTTCGTCTCAGTGGCGCCGGATATCACGGCAGGGCAGGCGATCCTGGCGCTACAGCGCCTCTCCGAGCAAGCCGAGACCATCTCCTACGTGTACGTGACCGACGCCGAAGATCACCTGCTCGGTGTCCTGTCACTCCGGCGCCTCGTGCTGAGCCCGCCGGAAACGCCAATTGCCAATCTGTTTGATCCCAAGATCGTGCACGTGCCGGTCATGGCCGACCAGGAAGCCGCCGCCCGAGTTCTGACCGAACGCGGCCTCCTGGCGGTTCCAGTGGTCGACGACGACAATCACCTGCTGGGAATCATCACAGTCGACGACGTCGCCGACATCCTCCAGCAGGAGACGACCGAAGACATCGAGCGTCTTGGCGGTTCCGAACCGTTGGAGGAACCGTATCTCCGCGCGAAACCTGTTCTGCTGTGGCGCAAGCGTGTCGGATGGTTGCTGGCCCTCTTTCTGGCCGAGGCGTATACGGGCACCGTGCTGCGCCACTATCAGAGTGAGGTCGAGGCGGTCGTCGCGCTCTCGTTTTTCATTCCCCTATTGATCGGCACCGGTGGAAACGTCGGGTCGCAGGTCGTCACGACGATCGTGCGTGCCATGGCGGTCGGAGACGTACGCTTTGGAGACGTCTTTCGCATCGTCCGCAAGGAATTCGTGACAGCGATCATGCTCGGCGTGGTGATGGCCGCGGCCACGTTCATCCGCGCCATGACGCTGAGCGTGGGTGTCGACGTGGGGCTGACGGTCGCGATATCGGTGTCGACCATCGTCGTCTGGGCGGCCGTCGTGGGCGCGATTCTGCCGCTCGTGCTGAAAAAGCTGCGCGTTGACCCGGCGGTTGTCTCGGCGCCGTTCATCTCGACGCTGGTGGACGGAACCGGGTTAATGATTTATTTTACGATCGCGCGGATCGTACTCCATCTCTAGCGTTTATCTCCGGCGGCGCCGGGGATGGAGACGCAGCATACACGTCGCGCTCCCATCGCCGTCATGAATCCACGTCAGGGGCGGAAACTCAATGAAAAACCAGAGCGTCATCGGCTTTCTGATCATCATGACCGTCTACACGATCGCGCTGTTCGCCTGGTTGGCCTATGACGGGCGCGTCGCTATCGACGTCGTCCTGTTCTATTTGCTGGGCGTTCCGGTGGTGGCCGTGGCAGTCTGGTGGGGTGCTCAAGCACGACAGAAGCGTCGCTGACGGTACGTCGCCGGGCATAAACGCGCTCGCCGGACGCGCTCCATTCCAGAGCGAATCCGGCGAGACCCAAGACATCGAACCGCGCTGCTGGTCTATCAGTTGACCTTGATCGTGCCCGTCATGCCGGCCTCTTTGTGACCGGGAACCGTGCAGTACATCTGGTACGTGCCCGGAGTGCTGATCGTGACGCTCCAGGTCTCGGTTTTGCCAGGTGAAACAAGGGGAGACGTCTGCACCGTCCCGTTGACGTCAATCCCGATGTCGTGCGCGACTGACCCGGTGTTCTTGATCTCGAAGGTGATCTTGCCGGCCGTCGCGGAGACATTCGACGGCGTGATCGAGAACTCCTTCTCCGTGACCTTGACCGTCGATCCGCCGGACGAGCTCGATCCGCCCCCAGATGTAGTCGGCGAAGCCGTAATGCCACCCGAGGTCGACGCGCCACAGGCTGCCAGCACCAGGATGACGGACGCCGCAAGCGTACAGATCACAATCAACCGCGCGAAACCCCGTCGGTGAATCATTCCCTCTCCTCTCATCATCAACGCTCAGGCGCCACACGTTGGCGCCGCGTTCGCGCTCCCATTCGAACGCCACCTTACCGCATGACGAATGCCTCACCAAGGTGAAAGGCAATCCGCAAGATGATACGCCCTTTGGCGTAGGATGAAACGGGTAATGTTCCTGACTTTGGCTGAGTAGCCTGCCCGACGTGATCTCGACCGGCGTGAATTTTTCTGCATTGATTCCGCGAAGTCAGGATCGCAACCCGCTCGCAGTGGGGAGCGCGGGCAACCGCACTCTGTTTGACGACGTACGATTTGGGCGATCCATATCGTGATCGAGTGTGATTCGACTCGACGTTCATGCCAGAAAACAGCACACTCTATCATCAGTCGGAGAGATGAATTCGCTCCCGCGGCGTTGGAACGAACACTCGCGGCCGATTTCAGACGGGCACGTACGTGTCTGGATACGGGTTTCGCCTCCAGACACGCACCCGAAGACGACCCGACGACGGTCAACAATAGACTCACACGACAGCATCAGGCTGGAGGCAACGGACAATGAATCGACGACGGCGGATCTGGGCGATCGTCTTCATCGCGCTCATCCTCACGCTCGCCCTCTCGAGTGCGGCATTCACGGCCGGGTTCGTCGTGGGCCAGACCAACACGACTCCGACGGCAGTCGCAGTCAATCCGACCAGCGTGCCGAGCAATTTCAGCGTGTTCTGGCAGGTCTGGGATCTGGTTCAGAAGAACTATGTCGACCAGCAGTCGGTCGACCCAACAAAAATGACGTACGGTGCGATTCAAGGCATGCTCGACTCGCTCGGCGACGTCGGCCACACCCGTTTTCTCACCCCACAGCAACTCAAGGATGAGCAGCAATCGCTGTCGGGAGAGTTGGAGGGTATCGGCGCCGAGATCACGACGCGCGACGGCCAGCCGACCATCGTCGCGCCGATTCCCGATTCACCGGCACAGAAAGCCGGCATTCGGCCCGGAGACGTCATCATGAAGGTTGACGGCAAAGACGTGACGAGCATGACGCTCGACGAGATCGTCAACCTCGTGCGGGGCCCGGCCGGCACCAAGGTGACGTTGACCGTGATCCATTCCGGAGATACCGCACAGACGGACATCACTATCGAGCGCGCCAAGATCACGGTGCCGAGCGTGACCTGGTCGATGCTGCCCGGTACCACATACGCGCACATCCTCGTCAGCCAGTTCGCGACCAACGCAACCGCCGACCTGGTTTCGGCGATCGACAACGCCCAGCAGGCCGGCGCAACGGCAATCGTTCTCGATCTCCGCAACGACCCGGGCGGATTGCTGGATGAAGCGGTCGGGGTGACGAGCCAGTTCGTCAAAGAAGGGAACGTCCTGCTGGTTCAGGACGCGAAGGGGACCAAGACGCCGATCACGGTGAGGGGCGGTGGCAAGGCAACCAGCATCCCGATGATTACGCTGATCAACGCGGGCACCGCGAGCTCCGCGGAAATCGTGGCGGGCGCGCTGCAGGATCACACGCGGTCGAAGATGATCGGCGACACGACCTTTGGCACCGGAACCGTCCTCTCGACCTATCACCTGAGTGATGGCTCAGCGATTCTCCTCGGGACTGAGGAGTGGCTCACGCCCAACGGGCGCCAGATCTGGCACAACGGCATCAAACCGGACATCCAGGTGTCGCTCCCCAACGGCGTGTCGCCGCTGACTCCGGAACAAGAGTCCGGCATGACCGTGGATCAATTGCAGAAGAGTCAGGACACCCAGCTGCTCAAAGCCATTCAAGAGCTGGGCGGCAGTGCCAGCTCGTCGACGAAGCCCGCAGGCTGACGCGCGAACGGGCCTGGATGGCGATCATCCAGGCCCGTTTCAACACCAAGCTGTCAGCGTAGCCGGATCAGACCCGCGCTGGTCGGGATGAAACCGCAGGCACGATAGAACGGGTGCAGCCCAGGCTCATAGTCGACGTGCACCCACTCCATCCCGCGCTCGCGAGCAATTTGCACCGCCCGCTCAACGAGCGACCGGCCGATGCCGCGACGTCGAAATTCGGGCAGCACGGTCGGCTCGAGGAGGAACGCGTGAACACCGCCATCCCACGCCATCCGCACGAATCCGATCAGATCGACCCCTCGGTAGGCTCCGACGAAGACGAGCGCATGACCAAGCTCGGACCCGAAGTCGTATGGCGCTTGATGATCGGGCCATGAGGCCGCGTAAAGCTGATCGAGCTCGGTGTTCGTAAGGGGTGGATCGATGCGATACTCGATCTCCATCTCCTGCCCCCCATCACGTGATCGCCGAATGGCTCGCTGCCGACCCGGAGATGTGGTGCCCACGGTTCGTGGCTACGGGAGATCGATCGACAGCTCCCGGCCATGTCCGATAAGACTGGCGACAAAACTCGGGTTGAAGGTAAGACGCAAATCCTTGGCGTCGACCGGCACCTGATAGGCGACCTCACCGTGAATCGATCCCAGCGCTGGGATGGTATCCGGCAGCAGCGTCGTGCTCAGGTCAGTCGTCGGCGTCACATCCGCGTCAAGAGCGTACTGGGCGCCGGTCGCATCCTTGACGACGAGCTGCGCCGCCGCCGACAGTCGGTCGTTATTGCTATCCGTCGTCTTGATCGTGAGATCGAGGATCATGAATTTCATTCCGGCCGCCGGTTTGACCCCCTGAAGATCCGACGGAAAAGTGACTCTATCGACCATGATGACATAGGTCCCGATCGCCGCCGACTGGCCAACCTGATAATGTCCGTTCTGCCCTGGGGTCGCGACTCCAATCGGGAGCGCGGCTGTGGCCCCGCCGCAGGCAGCCAATATCGTCGCAACTGCCAGCGACAGCAGACCCGGCAGAATCGCCAACCTGATCCGCACCGCTCATGACTCCATTCGACACAATCATTGGTGTTGATGCCGCACGGCATCGAGACGTACACCGCTTGCGCGGACCCGTTGGGACGAATCCGAAGCGGACCAAGTATTGCACTGGATTGAACCTGAGGCGCGGACGCCGCTGACCGCAGCCCTCGGTGGCGGCGCGCCGGCCCTGGACAGCGAGTGTCCGTACAGGGCATTATTCTGTCGTTGAACTGTCCGAAAGAACAGGCGGGAAACCGCCAGGTCGTCCACTAGTCGAGCGACACACGAGTGCTATGCTTAACAACAGTATGGCGCGTGCCGGGCACCGTCGCTCGGCGGAATTCCGATTCGGAGTAAGACGATAGAGCAGCTAATTGCACAATATGGGGTATACATCGTTGCCCTCCTGATCTTCGTGGGGGAGCTTGGTGTACCCACCGGGATTCCGGCGGAGATCGCGCTGCTGATCGCGGGAAGCTACGGCGTACACTCCTTTTCAGGCTTGATCGCGGCCATTGCGCTGGTCGTAGCCGCCGACATGCTCGGCACGATCACGATTCACCTGATATCGCGAACCGGGGGTTCGCGCCTGCTCACCAAGATCCTGGAGCGCTTCGGCAAGCGTAGCGAGGAAACAATCGAGCACTGGCGTAATCGGCTCGGCGGCCACGACATCGTCGTCATTGGGATTGGTCGCATGCTGCCGCTGGTGCGCATGTACATCTCGATCGGTGCCGGACTGCTGCGGATTCGCTTCCGTGAGTTCGTCATTGGAGCGTTTCCGGGCGCGGTAGTCTGGGTCGCCACACCGATCGTGCTCGGCTACTACCTCCATTCAGACGTGCAGCGCTTCGCGGTCGAATATGCCACGATCTCCCACCTCATCTTCATGGTCTTGCCGACGCTGAGCCTCTCGGCCATTGCCATGTGGTGGGTGCGGCGCGGTCACACTCGCTGGAGTCAACTGCGACGTGGTCGCTCGGCGGCCGGGATTATGGTCGCCTCCGCGGCGATCGTCATTCTGGTGCGCACCCTGATCCTGCATGAGGACATCATCACCCAGGGCATTGCTGCGATTCCCCAGTCGGTCCTGACGACCTGGATCATCGCGCTCGCAGTCGCGGCGATAGCGCTCCTGACGATCTCCTTCAACGACTTGCGCATCGCTTACCAGCGTCGTGACTGGCGCCAGCCGGTCTCCAACGAGGCCGTCGCGGAGCTCGCAACCACCGCAATCTGGCTGGCGCTCGTCATCAGCACCGGTTCGATCGCCGTACTGATGATCACGCGCTACGCGTTGTTCTAGCGCCCGTCGTGTTGATCTCCTGCTGCTGACCTCGAGAGAAATCCGTTGTCGCGAGAGATTCCACAGAGCGGATTGAATGTCGCTCAAGTGGCTCTACGCGGTCGCGCTCTGCCATCGTATTGATGGATTCGATGGCAACGACGATGCGGAAGGGGCGAACCATGCGGATGAACGGCGTCAATCCGGATAACGCGGACGACTTGACCCGAGCGGTGTTCGAGGCGCAGGCGAGGAAATGGGGCGCGCCTTTGCTCAACCACACTCTTTACGCACGTCGCCCGACCATCTTTCGCGGCGTACGAGGGATGTGGGCGGGTCTGGATCAATCGGGACTGATCGACGGCGCCCTGGCGTCGCTCGTAAACACCCGGGTCGCGGCACTCAACGGGTGCGTCTTCTGACAAGACATCAACACCGCCGTGGGCGGTCAACTGGGTGTGCCGGACGAAAAATTCGCGGCACTGGCCGGCTATGCCGGCAGCGATCTGTTCGACGAACGGGAGCGGGCGGCGCTCGAATACGCCGATTGCATCACCATCACCCATCTCGATGTCTGCGACGAGCTGTTCGAGCGGTTAAGCACCTGGTTCGATGACGACGCCATGATCGAACTGACGGCGATCATTGCCTGGGAGAATGCCTCCAGCAAATTCAATCGCGCCCTGCGCGTGCCTTCCCAGGAACTCACCGAGATGCTGCGGGCACAATCCAATCGCAGCCACGCGGACTCGTGATATGTGACGAATCTGACGACCTTACCCGGCGACGCGGAACCGTAATCGGGTTTGATCGCGAACGAATCGATCGGATTCTTGAGCTTGAACGTGCCCTCCTGGAGCCCATGCCATCACGTCGAATGCTGCTTCCTCGGTGATCGACCGGAAGCGCGTGCTCTGGAGGCGGTCGCCAAGCGTGCCTCCGACTTGCTAGACTGTTGCCCATCATGCCATTGGGTGATCGACATTTGATGCAGAGTCCGAACCAGACACGCCGACCATGGTTGACCGGGATACACTCGGTTCGCCGACGTCAGGACGTGAAGGGGGTACGGATGCGCCGGTGTCTCCGTGCGACCATGGTGGTGATCCTGGTTGGTGTGACGCTTTCCGGCGTCGCCGTGGCCGCCCCCGTTTTCGCCGACAATTCCTTCAACAACGTCTGGACGAGAACGGACGCGCCGGTGTTGAGCGGCAGTGTCTCGCGGACCTGGTTTTGGGGACCCACAGCCGACACCGGTGCACTCTATGAGCGCTACCTCGATTCTCCGGGACAACAGCGCCTGGTCCAGTACTTCGATAAGGGCCGCATGGAGATCATCGATCCCAGCGCGGATCAATCGAGTCCCTGGTACGTCACCAGCGGGCTGCTCGACCGCGAGCTCATCAGCGGCCGCATTCAAATCGGCTCGAACACGTTTCTGGATACCGGTGCGGGCGCGGCCATCCCGGTGGCTGGCGACCCCGACAATACCTTCCCGACCTACGGCGATTTCCAGCGCATCATCGACAAGGGACAGCCGGATAAGACTGGACAGTTCGCGACGACCGTCTTTCTCCCGGACGGCACCTCAGCCCGGCCGGAAGCGGCCAATGATGCCGGTGCTCAGTACGCGCACTATGTGACCTACTCCGGTGCAGGCAACGTCACGGTCGGCTACAACGTCCCCAGCGCGTTCTGGAACTTCATGACCCAGCCCGGAAGCATCGAGCAGAACGGGAGCGTCACCACCGCGAACCCGCTATTCGACTGGCTCTTCGTGCTTGGCTATCCGATCGCCGACCCGGTTTGGACCCAGGTGAAGCTGCAGGGGGCCAGCGAATGGGTGCTGATACAGCCATTCGAGCGGCGCCTTCTCACCTACACGCCGTCGAATCCGAGCGGCTGGCGCGTCGAGATGGGCAACATCGGTCAGCACTATTACCGTTGGCGCTACGCGAGCACACCGCAGGTCAACCTGAGCGGTGACCAGGTCTACCTGGGGATGACCCCGGGGAACACGTGGGTTTACGGGACATCTGACGGCGTCGATCGGACGTGGCAGGTTGCCGGCGTTACCAGCGGTTTCTCGGGAGGATCACAGCTGGTCATACGGCAAGAGGGACTGACCGTCGGGAGCCAGATCACCTACTGGAGCGTCACCCAGGCAGGGCTCGATCTGTACGGAGTCGACACGCTCGATGCGAACGGTAAGCTCGCTGACGCGACGGTCTACTGGCCGCCGATTCACTATTTTCCAAACCATGATCCGTATATCGGGCAATCGTGGTCGACCGAAACGACCGCGATCTCGAGCACCGGCCCGCCAAAGCTGGTGACGTTGTCCGTCCAGGTCTCCGCCTGGCAGGCGGTCAGCACACCGGCTGGGATAAGCCACGCCTGGAAGCTCAGCATCGTGGAATGGACGGGGACTGATCCGACACACCCCGACCAGACCACCACCACGCTCTGGATGGCCCCGAATGTCGGCGTCATGCAGTGGTTCACCGATGGGTTCGCGGCGCAGCTGAAATCGGCGACCACCTTGACGCCCCACTGAGCCGCCTCATCGCACGGTCACAGTAGTGAGGCACAGAAGGAGATCAATGGTCGACCCTCCCTCCTCGCAGTTACTTGCCAGCACGCGGGACATCCGGGAACGGATCCTGTCGCACCCCTTCGTGCGTGGGATCGGTAGCGGCACGCTGCCACTCGAGCCGTTTGAGTACTATATTCGGCAAGATTACGTCTATCTGGTGGAGTATGGCCGCGCGCTGGCGCTGGGGGTGGCGAGGGCGCATGATCTCACGATCATGGAACTCTTCGCCGAACTGGTTCACGCGACGCTCCACGTCGAAATGGAACTGCACCGGGGCTATTGCGAGCGCTTCGGCGTCAGCCGCGAAGACCTCGCAGCGACGCCGGCGGCGCCGACGACCCATGCCTACACGCGCCACCTCCTTTCGGTGGCCTACGCAGGCACGACGGCCGAACTGATGGCGGCGCTCCTGCCGTGCCAGTGGGGTTATTGGGAGATCGGACGAGACCTGGCGCACGCGGGACTGCCATCGAACCAGCCCCTCTACGCCGAGTGGATCGAGATGTACAGCGGCTCCGAATATCAAGAACTGGCGGAGCGGCTCCGGGCGACCTTCGACCGGGTCGCGGCTCGCGTCTCCAGCGACGAGATGGCACGCATCCGCGATATCTTCATCGCCAGCAGTCGCTACGAATTCGCCTTCTGGGACGCCGCCTTCCGCCAGGAGCAGTGGCCGGTCTGAGAGTCGAAACGTACGGCTCGACAGCGCTCACTCGACACCACGCGCCGCGGTCTCGTCCTTGCTGCCCCCTCGAAACGGAATCGCGCGCATCCTGCTGATCGCAACTTGCCCACTATGGATCACAAACAGCGAAAGATTGGCGTCTCTTCTTACGCATATCGTGTTCCGATTGACAATGCATTGTCGTTACCGTATTCTGGTCGCACCTCAGAGTCAGCGAAGCCCGATGCCAGCCCTGAAGTGGGCCATTGGTGGTGCGTGCGCCGGGTGGAGTTCGCGCGATCGTAGGTGGGTCAACAATCTATAGGTGGCTGTCGTGTTGTGACGCAGCCACGACCGGGAGGGAGAGGCATGATGGGCCTTCGTGATTCCTTGCGGTTGCGTCGCCTGCTGCTCGTGCTTGCGACCATGGCCCTCGGCATCGGCATTGGTGCGGGTGCGCTCGCCGTTGCCGACGCCAACAACGTGGTCTATTTCGCATGCGTCAATAACAGCAGCGGTACCATCCACGTGGTTGACGGGTCCCCGACGTGTGCGAACAACGAAATGAGCATTTCGTGGAACCAGCAAGGGCCGTCCGGACCGCAGGGCCCATCCGGTCCGCGGGTCCACTCCGGCCCACAAGGCCCGGCGGGTCAGGACGGGACATTCTCCGGCACCCTCACCAGCCCCAACGGGAAGTACCAGATCAGCGTGACCGACGATGGAATCCTGTTGCTGGACAACGACTTCGGACAGCAGATTCAGATTGCCGGCGGCGCCATCAGCGTCTCGGGTACCAACGTGCACGTTCAAAGTACCGGATCAATCACGATTGAGAGCAGCGGCCACACGGAGATCATCGCGAGCTTGTTGACGCTAAACGGCTTGCCATATTAGGTCGCGACCGCCGATCGACCGACTGCGTGAGGCTGTCATCTCACCCCCGCGGCACGCCGATGGCCGTGCCTTCGAGGAATGGGTAGTCGCCACCGTGCCGGATGCCTGCGCTATCGACCAAGACCGCCGCGGGACGGGCGAAGAATCCGCGATACCCGGCTGCCGGGCCACCCGCGTTGATGAACTCGTGCACGTCATCGACGCGGTGTCCAAGCGCACGCAGCCCGGCGATGACGCCGGCGTCGATGCGATCATCGGCAAGGATGTAATCCTGCGAGACATCGATTCGTGGCGCCGAGACGGCCGCCTGCACCGGCATGCCGTAGACCAGCGCGTTCAGTGTCACCTGGCTGACGGCGTTGGTGATGCGCCGTGATCCTGGCGCGCCAACCGCGAGGACGACCCGGCCATCACGCTCGACGATTATCGGCGTCATGTTCGCCACCGGACGCTTGCCCGGAGCGACGCTGTTTGGCGCGCCAGCACCCGGATCGAACCACTGCGACGCGCAGTTCATGACCACGCCGGTCGTTCCCGCGACACCGAGCCCGGACCAGCCACCGATCAACGTGTGCGTCATCGAGACGGCAGTCCCGTCCGCATCGACCACCGAAATCTGCGTCGTGCCGCCGCCACCCGCCTGCTTGCCGAGCGGAGCGACGCCGATCTCTCCCGGCGGTGCCACCTTCATCGCTCGCGCCGGGTCGATCTGGGATCTCCGGCGTTCGATGTAGCCGTCGGAAAGCAACGTTTCGACCGGCACGTCGACGAAATCGGGATCGCCGAAATAGGCGTCGCGGTCGGCGAAGGCCAGCCGAAAGGCTTCAGCCATGAGGTGCAACGCGTCGACGGAGTTGTGTCCGAGCGCTGGAAGGTCGAAACCCTCGAGCATCTTCAACCCCTGAAGCGTCATCAGACCGGGACAGGGAAGGGGGCCGGTAAGGAGATCGTAGTCTCCGAAACGGGCTCGGAGGGCTGGAACGACCGCCGGTTGATAGGCGGCCATATCCCCCATCTCGAGCAGGCCGCCCTGAGCCTGAACGAAATCGACGATCTCCCGGGCGATCGGTCCGGTGTAGAAGGCCTCGGGGCCATTGCGGGCGATCTCCTTGAGCGTGCGCGCCAGATCGGTCTGGCGGACGACGTCGACGCCGTGCGCCATGCCGGGATCGCCGTCGACCAGGAAGATCTCGGCGGATTTGGGGTTGGCGCGCAACCCGTTCAATTCCTGAAGCAAGCGGAGCGCGAGGACCCAGTTGAGCGGCATCCCGTTCTCGGCAATGTCGATGGCCGGAGCCAGCACTCGTGCCAGATCGAACGTGCCGAACCGCTCGAGCGCGGTGGCGAGACCAGCGACGGTGCCGGGCACCGTAGCCGCCAGGCCCCCCTTGAAGGAGACCGTCGTGCGTGATTTCAACGCCTCTGGAGTGGCCCTCGCGGGCGCGCGATTGCTGAAGTCGACGAACATGGAACTACCGCCGGGCCTGGAAACGACCATGTAGCCGCTGCCGCCGATGCTGGTGTTGTAGGGCTCCATCACGTTCATGACGAAAGCCGCCGCCACCGCCGCATCGACCGCGTTTCCACCTTCGGCGAGCATGCGTGCCCCGGCCAGCGCGGCCTCGTCCTGCTTGGCCACGATCATCCCGCCGTCCGAGCTCGCCCCGGTCTTGTCCATCAACCAACGTGAGACGGTGAAAGTCATGGTCTGAACTCCTTCGACTGGCGCCGTGCACGAACTTGCCACGGCAATGCTCGAATGATGACGTTCGCGAGAAACAATGGGGTTCAACCGGCGGCTCGTCAATATTGAATCGCGAGCGCTGCGCTTCGACGTCCGGCGTCGCTCAGAAAGGGGCTTTCGCGCCGTCTCGACGTGCTTCATCGAAATATTGCGATTGACGCCGCGACCAAGGTTTGGTATGAAGAAGTCTCACAAGTCCCCACTCTGCGAGGACGAGAAAGACTCCGGGGAGAACCGGGAAAGGAGCACCCATGAGCGACCGATTACGACCCCGTTTCTGGGTCGAATCTGTCATGGCGACGGCCAGCTTCGTTTTCGCGATGCTGACTCTCTTGTGGAAAGACTGGATCGAACTCGTGTTCCGCGTCGATCCTGATCACCACAGCGGATCGCTCGAGATGACGATCGTACTTTCCGCTATCGCGATCACGGTCGCCGCTGCGATCCTGGCGCGCGTTGAATGGCGCCGCCACATCGCCGCAGCCGCCTAGTTTTTTGATCGCCGGCGACCGCTCACTCGTCTGAGTCGCCGGCGATATTCTTCCCCTAACATCTGGCCCGCCACGTGATGATCTTTGCTCGCATCAACTGAACGCCCACCGCGAGTGCGGCTCCCGCGCAAGGCTCCTGGGCTGAGCACCGGCCTTGTACACTGGCGCCACAATCTCTTCACGGAGCATTCGTGCCGTGAACGCGTGTCGCAACATCTGAGAGTCGGTCAGAACGGCCCTGAGGGAGAGACGTGAGCGAGACTTCATGCGGCATGCACAAGCTCGTGGCGGACGTCGCCGTCTTTGCCGGTCAAAACGTCGCGCTGGTGCGATACAGGCCGGAATCCGGTTATGACGGTCAGAACGGCTGGTTCATTCCGGATGACGAACTGGCTCTTGCCGCCTATCGATGATCGCTCCGGGCCGCTCATGGGCGGAGGCGCTATGCTTTCCTGTCTGGCTATCGTCGCCGCTGCTTGGAGTCGTTGGATGCGTCTTCCCCAGTTCCTGCCGCATCTGAAAGGGCTGCGTCTCGCCGAAATCGCCGTCGCCGACGAGAGTGTCACCCTCCAGCTCTTCGCCACGCGCCGGACCGCGCTTTGCCCATCGTGCCGGCATCGTTCGCATCGGGTCCACAGCCGCTACGAGCGCACGATCGCCGACCTTCCTTGGAGCGGCACAACGGTCAGGCTCCGGGTGCGCGTGCGTCGGTTTATCTGCCGTGACGCCGCCTGCCCGCAGCGCATCTTCGCCGAGCAACTGCCGCAGCTCGTGGACCGCTACGCGCGGCGGACCCACCGTCTGCGCCACGCTGAGGCCGATGTCGCCCACATCGCGCGAACCGTCGGCGTCAGCCGCGAGACGGTCTATCGCTACCTGCGGCTGTCCGGGCCGCCCGCGCGCTTGCGCCTCCCCGCCCGCCGCGCCGCCCTCGACCCGTACCTCCCCTATCTGGAGCGGCACTGGGCCGAGGGATGCCGCAACGGGAAGCGCCTGTGGCGCGAGATCCGCGAGCTAGGCTTGGCCCACTCCTACAGAGGCGTGGCGCGCCGAGCGGGCCGGAGGCGCGTGGGCTTCGATCTCGTGCGGCAGCGTAAGCTCTGCGCCGCCTGAAGGGCAATCATCGACAGGCGGCGAGATCCGCGCGGTCCTGGCGAGGGCGTGATCTTGCGATGCGTGAAGGGGATGATGTGGCCAGTGGGATGGGAGGCACTCGAGCAGTGGGGTGACGACGTCGCTCGCATCGAACCGCTCGCTGGCGGAGTGGCCAACGACGTGTGGAGCGTGCGCGTCAACGGGCACCTCGCGGTCGGTCGTCTCGGTGCCAGGAGCGACGCTGATCTCGCGTGGGAGACCGAGCTCCTCCAACACCTCGACCGTGAAGGTCTGACCGTGCCGGTGCCGATCCCGACGACGGACGGCCGGCTGTTCGCCGACGGTGTGGTGGTGATGACCTACGTCGAGGGCGGACCGCCCGAGACGGAGGCCGACTGGCGTCGCGTGGCCGACACGCTCCGCCAGCTGCATCGGTTGACGCAGGGCTGGCCGCAGCGCCCGGGCTGGCGATCGTCGACCGACCTCCTGCACGCCGAGACCGGGACGAAGATCGACCTCGGCGCGATGCCGCCTGAGGGCGTTGCTCGATGCCGAGCAGCGTGGGCGCGGCTCGTCGGACGTCAGACCTGCGTCGTCCACGGCGACCCCAACCCGCGCAACATCCGCATGACCGCAGATCGGGTCGCGCTGATCGACTGGGACGAGGCGCACGTCGACGTCCCCGACCTCGACCTGGTGCTGCCCCACAACGCCGCCGGTCTCGACGACGAGGCGCACGACATCGCCGCGCAAGCGTGGGCCGCATGGGAAGCCGCCGTCTGCTGGGACGACGAGCACTCAGTCAAGCGGCTCGCCGAAGTTCGAGCGGTCTGAGCAGCAGCGGCAGCGAATCCAGAGACCGCGCCTACTGCCGGGATCTTCGGTGCCGCTTTCGACGACTCGGCTCGACGGGTCGGGCGCACCGAACGGCCAGTTCGGGGCTCGAGTACGACGGCGAGTCCGGCCGGTTCTACGACAACCACTGGGACATCAGCGATGGTCCGGTCTGCCGATCGCTGCGCATTGATCACCGGAACCGAGCGGGCGAGTTGGGGATGGTGTCCATAATCCTCGATGCCCGGCGTCGGTAGCCGTGGTCGCGAGCGGCATACTCGGTGGTCGGCCAGATCCCAACGCACCTCCACGATAACAGCTACTCCAGGTAGCATCGCAACTGGGTCTACACGGTATCGTTTGTTTTGCCTTATTGGGAGGATGTGCAAAAACCCCCGTTCTGCGCCCTGGTGCGGATGGATTCGTCTTGCCCGATGTCCACCGTAGCGCGGTCGTCGATGACAGCCACCAATCCGCGCTGCCGCCCACGAAACGCCGAAACCGGATCATCGAAAGGCGGCAAGACCCGACGAACTGGACCATATCGAGTCGTTCCAGGGGAATGACCGGAGCTGGCACCTGGTCTTTCACTACACGTCGGAATTGAATGCGCCGGAGCGCGTTCAGCAATCCAGCGGTGTGGCCGCTCTCGAGTGGTTCCCGCTAGAACGGCTGCCGGATCGAGCCACGGTGGCACATCACGGCTGGGCGATTGACGTGATCACGTCGATCGTCGAGGGCATGGTCCTGAGTAGACGAGGAACAAACCACGGATGAACGCAAACGAACCCACCAGGCTCCTCCTCATCCGGCATGGCGAGTCGACGTCCAATCATCAGGGCGTCATCTCCGGCTGGTCGACTGACGTCGTGCTGACGGAACGCGGACGACGCCAGGCCGAGCGCACGGCACAGACTCTCGGACGCATGGAGCCGATCGCGGCGCTCTATGCCAGCCCGTTGCCACGCGCCTGGGAGACCGCGACTATCATCGGCGGCGTCATCGGACTGAGCCCGATCCGAATCGATGACCTCCGCGAGATCAACGTCGGCACCGCGGTCGGTCAGCCACTCGTTGATCTGACGTCGCTCTATCCTCAACTCCAGAGTCAGGTCGATCAGGAGAGTCTCCACATCCCGTGGCCGGGAGGCGAGAGCCACGCCCAACTGCGCGAGCGCGCCATGCGCGCCGTCGAGACCATCGTGCGCGCGCATCCGGGTGAAACGGTCGCCGCCGTCGCCCACGGCGGACCACTGGCCTGGATCGTCACGACCGTGGCGAGCGACGACGCGGGGACGTTTCAGCAATGGCGGCACGGCAACTGTGCGATCAGCGAGATCCTGGTTCAACCGGGTCACGCCGGGCTCTCAGCCGAATTGGTTCGCTTCAACGACCGCGCGCACCTCGACGATGGCTAATCTCGACGCTGGCGGCACGCCTCGCAAACACCAGTAGGGCTGGCCGGATCACTCCGTCACGGCGATCGTGTCGATCGTCAGCTGGCTGGCGCCACCTGAGATCTCGATATCATAGCGATCGGTGCTGCGTTCGTACTCCGGCTCTTCCCAACGCATCTCACCTCCGAGAGCGCCGAACTGCTGTGAATCGAGCCGCACCTGGCTGGCCCCGTTGTGAATGTGGATGCGTGCTGCGACACCCGCCGGCCGGTGAACGGTCACCTGGCTGGCACCGGCTCCCACCCGCACCGGCACGGTGCCTGAGGGGTGCGGCAGGGTGACCATGACTTGGCTCGCGCCGCCTTTCACCGTCAGCGATTCGATCTTCACCGCGCTCAAGTCGACACCCACATGCGACGCTCCGGCCCGTATCTCCACCTGCCAGGGAATCGTGGTGTTGAGGCGCACCTCGCCGGTGGTTCGCATCAGCCAGCCGAGCTGCCAGGGCAGCGAGACGTTGACCCGAATCTCTCCGATGGAACGCATGCTCCATTCGAAATGAGGTCGGATCCGATGCCTGATCGTGACCGTGTTTCCCTGAAGCTCAATCTTGGGCACGGCGCCTTCGAAGCGGGCGCGGTAGAGATCCGCCAACGATGTATCGCCCCGGATCGCAACGTTGGAGGCCCCTGAGGCAAAGACGAGCCGGCCATCCTTGAGACCGTTCAGCGGCGCGGCGGATTCACCTTCGACCAAACCATCGTCGGTGGAACGAAGCTTCGCGGTCTCATCGAGACCGACCTGGTTCATGCGCGTGGCGAACTCGGTGATGAGCGCGAGCTCCTTATCGGAGTAGCGCGAGATGAGACGGGTGGTCGCCTTCGTGATCGAGTCGAAGAGGGGTGTGATTTTCCCCTCCGCCACGCTGGGAACCGGCTGGACGATGACGCGGCGACGGTCGGCGGGGTCCTGCTCGCGGCGCACATATCCGGCGCGCTCGAGCCGGTCGATGACGCCGGTGATCGCTCCGGTCGTCAATCCGGTGAGCTCCGCCAGCTGCCCGGCCGTGAGCGCACCGGTCTCACCGATGATGCCGAGGCATTCCAGATCGGTCGGGTTGATGCCCAGCCGTTCCGCGACGGCCTGGCTGAACATGACGGATTGAGCGTTGAAGCGGCGCATCTCTCGATCGAGCGTACGAATGAGACTGTCACGATCGGGAACAACGCTTGACATGGAGACCTCCAGGATTTATCTTAGTTGCTGAGATACTTAGTGACTGGTCATTCAGAGGTTCGAGCATCTCATGACCCGATTATAGCAGGGGCCGCCCCCGCAGGGAAGTGAACGTCGCGCATGGGCCAGTCAAGTAGAAACCCCGCGATCCTGGACGGACCGGTCGGCGGGCTGAGCTACGAAAATCCCGGTCTGCCGGTTTCCAGGGGCCGTGCGTCGCAGCCCACCAATCTCACGGAGACGCACGGACCTGCCGCGACAACAGGCGCGCACGGCGCGATTAACTTTTGGGCGCTCTACGGGTTCTTATTGGAGGGATGGAGCCGATTTCCGGCGGATCATCACCTGGCGTCGTCCGGGGTCGAGCCCGGAGGCGGCTTCCCTGGCGAGCAGTCCGTCGAGCAGCCCCGCCTCCGGCAGCGAGCCGGAAAACTCGCCTGACGGCACGAAGCCGAGTCCACGGTAGAGGCCGATGGCCCAATCAGCATCACGAAAGGCTATCAGCGAATAATGACTGCACTCCGACACCGGTATCGCCGCTTCGAGATACGCTTCCGCGAGCCGGCGGCCGATGCCTCGCCCCTGCCGGGCGCGGCTGACCGCGAGCTCCTCGAGATGGAGAAAGGGCCCGAGCGGGAAATAGCTACAGTAGCCGACGATGACGCCGTCGATCTCGGCTACCAGCACGGTCGTTTCGTGCGCCAGCCGGTGAAGATCCTGCTCATCCCGCGGCGGCGCCTCGTCCACTGAGAAGCCCGCTTCCTGATAGCGGCGGCTCGCCGAGGCCTCGACCTCGACCAGCGCCGGCAGATCCGCGGGCTTCAACGGTCGAATGAGAAGATCGTTCGACGGTTCCACCTGACGCAACAGTCTCCCATCATCACCTGCCCAGGAACGTGTTCTTTGTCCGAACCAGTCGCTACAGAATTTCCAGCGCGTCGGCATCCGGCGGCGGCGGCTGAGGTGACGACGTCTCCCGCTGATACCAGAAGGCTGTCGAGGCGATGTCATCCTGCAGTGGCAGGTAGCGCCGGTCCGAGCGCCAGCCGAGCGCCTGGAGCGTCACGCGCAGGCTCGACTCGAAGCGGATGGGATCCATGACGTGCCAGCGATACATCCCGAAACGCTGCTGGCTCCGATACAGCCCGTCCGGGCGAAGCACCTGATGCAGTCCCAAGAAGGGGGTGCTGAAGGTCGTGTAGCCCTGACCGGGGACGTCGAAGTTCCAGGCGCCGCCGAAGTAGTCCTCGGTTCCTGTGCCGCAAATGGTCGGGAAGCGCTCATCACCATCCAGGAAGAACTTCATCTCGCCCTCGCCCCACCAGCCGGAGCTATTGGTGCCCCAGGCGAGGTAGGTACCGACGTAGTGGCCGCTGCCACGCACGCCATCCAGCAACGTGTGATCGCTCAAATACGGCAGCGGGTTGCTACGGCGCCACTGCGCGTGAAAATAGGCGGCGTCGTCCAGCACATCGGTCAGCACGTAGGTGATCTGATAATAGACCGTTGACTCTTGATCCGACAGATTCTCCAGGGTGATACGCGCGGCGGAGCGGAAGGGCATCTCCCAGTAGCTGTTACAGCCTCCGTGCGGGTTAACGGCGATCGGCAGCGACGACACCTGGCTGAACTCGCCCCAGCCGTTGCAGAAGAAGTCACCCACCGGAACCTCGACCGCCGGGTGCTGGTCACCATCCCAGTAGAAGCGCAGCAGCAGGCTGCGCCAATTGCGCGGGTGGGTCGTCAACCAGATGTGCTGAATGGCGCCCATTCCGTCGATCTCGGCCAGCGTCGCCTGTGACTTCGGCGCGATGTGAATACTGGGAGAGACCTTCCATCCCTGACCGAGATCGCGCGCCGCGGCGGCGCCGGTCCCTTCGGTCGCCATGCCACCACGGCCTTTTTCGCCGCTGAAGTTCTCCGGGCTGATCGACCGCGTGCGTGCCGGTGCCAGCCGCGCCAGATTCCCCAGCCCCATGCCCAGCCCGTTGAAACCGGTCATGCCGCCTCCTCCACCTCTCCGCTACACCAGCCATCTGGATCGCAGGCTGACGATAAACCGCCGGTCCAATCGGGACAAGATCCGGCGGCGGCTCTCACCCCATGGGCGGGCTAGCGGTCGTCGGGACGGCCGCCTGGTAGTCATCGCCACCGAGCGAGCGGATCATGATGGCGAAGATGATCGTTAGATAGAGCATCCCGCCCCCGACCCACATCAGCAGCCCGGCATATTCCTGATCGGCGTGCGGCGTCAACCCCCACAACATTTGCGCGTGGGCATAGAAGGGGTAGATGAGCGCGCCGTCGAGCGAGAGGAGCGCTCCCAGCGCCTCTGCCACCAGACCGGTCAGGAAGATCGAGCCGATCGCGAATCCCATCGGCATCTTGTGGTGGCGCGGCACCGGTTCGACCATCGGCCACCAGTAGATCAGCGCGGCGCCGAGGAACGTCAGGTGCTCCAGATCGTGGATGAACTGGTGCGACAGGGCCGCGTCGTACAGCGACGGAACGTGCCAGAAGATCACCGTGACGTTGAAGATCAGGAAGGATACGAGCGGATGGCTGACGAAGGTCAATAGCGACCGAACCCAGCGGCGCCGGAGAACCGGCTTGATGACCGAACCACTGCGCCGGGGCGAGATCGCCAGCAGCACGACCTGCACCGGCCGTCCCAGCCAGATCAACGGCCCCGCCGCCTGCAGCAGCAAGAGATGCTGGGACATGTGCATCAGCAGCGAGTTCTCGTTGTAGACGTCGAACGGTCCGAGCAGGGCCAGGGCGATCGACAGCAAGCCGCTGTAGTACCAGACGGCATAGCTGAGCGGCAGTGTCCGGCGGCCCAGCAACTTCACCCGGCGCCAGGCCCACCAGTAGCCGACACCCGCCAGGATCAGCCCGATGAGCACCGGAGGATCGACGGCCCAGGACAGCAGGAAGGGCCGGCCCTCCGTGGACGCGTGCAGCAATGGAAGAAACATCGGTGACATGACCTCGCTTCGCGGTAGGAACCCCAACGAACAGAGTCGCGAGCCCGTGGCGCGGATACCGATCATCGAACGAGACGGTCTAACCGCCCGCCAGGCAGTCCGTATTGAACGCCGCCGAGTGCGCCGATTCAATACGAGAATCGGCGACACCCCGCCGAGAGCGAGCAGGCCGCGAGTTTTGCGCCCGGTTGAGGAAACCAGGCGGTGCGGGTTTTTGAGTAACGACAGCACGATGAGCGGCGGACGAGTGTGGGCCGCGCTGGAGTGAGATTGACGGGCGCGGCCCAGATCAGGACATCAAATCAGGGGTTCCGGCAAGAATCGAGGGATACAAATCACCAGATCTCGCGACCGATCCGGCACGCTTACGAATGCCAGATATCGACCACGTCGACCGCGTTGCGCGGTGGCTCGCCCTGCGGTCGGATACCGGCCGCCTGGAGCGCCCGCCCGACGATTGGATGCAGGATCTCCTCGGTGAACCGTTCGCACGCCTCTTCCGATTCCCAGACATCGAGATAGCGCAGTCCATTCGGCAGCGTCTGGACGACGTGCAGGATCATGCCGTCCGGCGTGTGCCCGCCGGTCTTCTCCATGATCTGCGCCTTGATTTTCGCGTGGATCTCGGCCGTGATCGGGACATCCTGTACCCAGGCGTAGGTCATCGAGCGCCTCCTTCTATAATTCATCCGACATAGCTTCGGATGATTAGGTGTATAATAAGTCCCATGAGTGGCGGTGTCAAGCGACGATACGACTCACGGAAACGACGGGCGGCGGCCGAGGAGACGCGCAGGCGCATTCTCACTGCCGCGCGCCAGTTGTTCGTCGCGCGCGGGTACACCGCCACGACCATGTTGACCATCGCTGTCGAGGCCGACGTGGCGCTCGACACGGTCTATGCGGCGGTCGGCCCCAAGCCCGCCCTCTTCCGGCTGTTGATCGAGACCGCGATCTCCGGGACCGACGTGCCGGTCAGCGCGCTGGAACGGGACTACGTGCGCGCCATGCGGGAGGAGACGGACCCGGCGCGCAAGCTCGAGCTCTACGCGCTCGCGATCCGCCGCATTCAGGAGCGGCTGGCGCCCCTCTTTCGCGTGCTGCAGCAGGCGGCGCCGGCAGACGCCGAGCTTCAGACACTGTGGCGAGAGATTGCGGAACGACGGGCGCGCAACATGCGCATGCTGGCTGAGGAGCTTCTCGCGAGCGGGAAGGTGCGCCACGGTCTGTCGATCGACGACGTGGCCGACATCATCTGGTCGATGAACTCATCGGAGTTCTACGCGCTGCTCGTCGTCGACCGGGGCTGGGCGCCAGAACGCTTCGAATCCTGGCTGGCGGGTGCCTGGAAGCAGCTTCTGCTGCGGGATGGGGACGACCCAGAGCGGCGACGCTGAGGGAGGCCCCGCTGACGCGGGGCCTCCCACGTCCTCGGTCAATGCAGCATTGGCTGGCCGGTTTCGAGCAGCGTCTTCAAACCGCTCAGCACCCAGCTCCAGCCACCACCGGCTCCCTGATCGTCGTGTTCGCCCGCGACGAGCGCGGCCAGCATCGGCGCACCGGTCAGATCGTGGGTGACCGTGAGCCTGGTCACACCCCCCTGGCCCTCTTTGATCTCGTAGGTCAGGCGCGTGAATCCCTCGGCGGCCATGCTCGGGTCCATCAACATGCGCCAGGTCTGAACGAGCTTCAGCGGTGGATTCAGCTCGATGACCTCACCGTCGACCATGACGTCGGGAGTCTCGAAGCCCATGGCGGCGCCGGCCTGCTTGATCTCTTCCGTCGCCGTCGTGCGATAGGCGCCGCCAGGGCGGAGGTCGTAGTCGGCGCGACCGCCATAGCCGAAGCGTTCGGTCCACTCCGGCTGGGTGATGGCATCCCAGATGGCCTGCGGCGTCGCCTTGATGTAGACGCGGTACACCTGCGTGCTGTTCGTCGGTGCTGTGTTGGACGTCATTCTGACTCCTTCTCCAGTTCTCGCTTGAGAGCAGCGAGAGCCGTGACCTGACGCTCGCTGTACTTGTCGATCCACCGGTCATGAATCAGCCGGATCGGCACCGGATTCAGGTAGTGCAGCTTCTCCCGGCCCGACCGGCGCGTGACGACGAGGCCGGCATCTTCGAGCACGCGCAGGTGCTTCATGACCCCAAAGCGCGTCATCTCCAGCTCCGATTCGAGCTCCGTGAGCGTGCGGCCGTCACGCGCGAAGAGCAGATCGAGCAGGAAGCGACGGGTCGGGTCGGCGAGCGCCTTGAATACGCGGTCATCGTCGTTCATGGGGTCAATAATATGTGACCATATGGTCACCTGTCAAGAGGCGAGGTGCGGTATCTGGCGAGAACAGAGATGCGCGCCGAAGTATCCGGTCATCGAAGATCGACCATAAAGCGCCCCGCGTTTGGTACCTTCCAAGATGATGGAGTTGGAGGGAATCATGAGGGTGACCGAGGAGACCAACGGGCGGATGCTAAACACGGCTTAATTTGACTGCGGTGGGTCCGGCAACAAATAGTTCGATCGGAAGTCAGTGAGTTCGAACCTGTGAGGGTCTGACAATGCTCTTCGACAACGTCGAGCGGATCAACGGCAATCCGTCCGAACACGGTGAGCCGCTCTACACATTCTTGAACAGAGCCGCGGGTGACTACTGGCAGAGCGTTCGTGACGTCCTGACAGAATGGCTGTCTCGTTATCCGGCGGAGGAACAGCGCACGATGATCTCGCGCTTTCGACGGACCGATCGTCGCGGTTTTCTGGGAGCATTCTGGGAACTGTATCTTCACGAGGTCTTTCGAAGGCTGGGTTTCGAAGTCGTATTGCACCCTGAGGTCAACGGCGCGACTCGCCGGCCCGATTTCCGGCTGCAGCTGGGAACTGCGGTGACCTACGTTGAAGCCGTGACGATCTATGAGCCGCAGGCACATTCCATCGACGACGCTCGCCTGGCGCCCGTGCTCGATGCCATCAACAACATCTCATCCCCCGACTTCCGCCTTGCAGTGGAGGCATATTCGATCGGAATCCTCGCACCACCAGTCAAACGTATGTGCCAGACACTTGAGTCATGGGTGCGAGCTCTGGATGTCTCGGCAGTGTCGCGGCCCCCATCGGACTCCACCAGCGTGTTGCGCTGGCGGCACCAGGGGTGGGACCTGCGGTTCACCCTGATCCCAAGACCCTCGCGGGATCGTGGGCTGGCAGGGTCACGCGCCATCGGAGTTTATCCTGGGCGTGCCGGCATCATCGACGATCACCAAGTGATTCGGCAGCGTCTCGGTGAGAAGACTCGCGCCTACGGTCGACAGCTTCGCGACCCGTTCGTGATCGCCTTGAGATCGTACAGACCTACGACCGACTTCGAAGAGCTCCTCACCGGTCTATTCGGCGCGGCATGTGAACACCCGGACATGATCCGAGACGGAGTGATCCATCGATCGCGTTTGGTCGGTGCAAATGGATTCTGGCTGACCAACAAAGGCGTTCAGTACCAGGATGTTTCGGCGGTGCTCGTCGCGTTCGAGCTCATGCCCTGGTCAGTCGCGCGCTGCCAGCCCTGGCTGATCGCGAATCCGTGGGCCAGCCGCCCGTTGGAAATCGAGCTCCCGTTCAACCGCGTTGCCGTTGACACGACCACCGGAGAAATCGAAAGTCGTGAAACCGGCTTCCAGCCTCCTGTCCACTTCGACCTTCCGCCTGATTGGCCGCACGGCCCGAGATTCTCCTGAAATGGGGAAGAATTCCCCACCAGACCATCGCGATGGGCAAAAACCCCCTCTTCTGTGAGCAGGTCCATTCGGGCCAGGACGAAAAACAATTTCCGAGGACATCTCAGATACGGCCGGGCGTCGTGAAAACGGCAATCGTATCTAGCTGGCAGCCGTTCCAGCGGCTCCGGATAACCACGTGTTCGTGGTCTCGGTCCAGAGGCATGAGTGATGGACGGATAAGGTGAGCTGGTTGAGCGATGTTGGTGCGGCGATGGCGGGCGCGGTGCTCAAGGTGGCGCGGGCATCCGCAGTCCCGGTACCCCACACCGTCGCCGGGCTGACAGCCAGCGAGACACGCATCGACGCGTTGTTCGGCCGTCCGATCCAGGTGGCCTTCACCCGCCGGGACCTGATCGTGACGGCGGTCGTCCTCATCACCTTGGCTGGCATGGTGGCGCATCTCTCGGCCATCCAGCTGTGCCCGGTCTGCCCGAGGCTCTGAGCCGCCGATCGAGGACCGGTGATCGGCGTGGCAGCGGTTACGACACGGCACATGATATGATCGCCTATATGAAAGGTAAACATCCGATGTTGCCAACACGCAAGACCATTCGCGTTGAGCCCGGCAGCGAGATCGACCGGCTCCTTGAACAGACCGGCGGGACTCCAGTGGAACTCGAGCAGCGAGGAGTCCGCTACCGAATCACGCGCGTAAGCGAGCCAGCCGGGAGCCGGCCCGTCGTGGCGGATGAACGGGACATTTGGGCCGGCTATGATCCCGAGCGGCTACGCCGTGTCCTTCGGACGAGTGCCGGCGCGCTTCGAGGCGTCGACAGCGATCGACTCAAACGCGATCTCGCCGAACAACGCGCCCAGGACAGCACGGGCCGCCCTGCGTAATCTATGGCCTATCTTCTCGACACTGACGTGCTTATTGACCACTTTGCCGAACTGCCGGCTGCCACCGCGCTCATCCAGCGCCTCGCTCCAGAGGGCGTCGCGATCAGCATCATCACCTATATGGAGTCCTATCAAGGAGTTCTTCGCAGTCCCGATCGACCGACGGCCGAAACGAGGTTCGCGGGCTTCATGGAGACGATCCCCATCCTGCCCTTTTCACCGGCCGTGGCACGTCGTTGTGCCGAACTGCGAGAGCAACTCCGCCAAGATGGCAAACGTGTTCGAGCACGCGCGCTCGATCTCCTGACTGCCGCCACGGCGCTCGAGCACGATCTTACGCTGGTGACGCGGAATACTCACGACTACCAGGATGTCCCGGGCCTCGAAATCTACCCCGGCGACCAGCTTTGGTGACTCGGTCGTAACCTGGATCTCAGACCGGTTGGTAACAACCCCAAATCGAGCTAAATTCGAGCCACTGATCGAGATACCGGCTAACGGTCGATCCACTTCACCCGCCGGGACCTGATCGTGACGGCGGTCGTCCTCGTCACCTTGGCCGGGGTCGTGGCGCATCTCTCGGCCCTCCAGCTGTGCCCGGTCTGCCCGAGGCTCTGAGCCGCCGATCGAGGACCGGTGATCGGCGTGGCAGCGGATAGTTCCACAGAAGAGCGCCGCGCGCTTGGCTCACGGCAGCGCCACGACATCGTTGTCAATACGACGGTCTCGTCTGAAGAGTCAACGCTCCTCGTATCGGGCGAAATGCTGGTTCCGTGACGCGATCGTCATCCAGCGGGCGGTCTGGGGCACATCAGTCGAAAAGCGCGTCCCGACGGTTTCTTCGAAACGCGCCTGCACATTGACGTTTTGGTTGACTTCTCGCGAAGAGGATCGCTCTCGCTGGCGGCGGTTTTCGAGACGCTGACGGGAGATGATCAGGACCCGCTGCTGAGGCAGAGTTTTTAACAACAGAGCCTCATAGGTGAGCGAGATTTCGATGCTTGTAAAGCCGGACATACCCGACGAACAACTCCTTGCGTGCCTGCGGGATCACTACGGACTGCGAGGCGCCCAGATCGCGTTTCTCCCGATCGGCAACGATGTGAACACCGCCGTCTATCGGGTGGTCTCCGAAGCTGCGACACCATACTTCCTTAAGCTGAGACGTGGTTCCTTCGATACCACGACGGTCGCGATCCCGAAATTCCTTCGCGATTGCGGCGTCGAACAGGTTATTGCCCCGATTGAAACCCGCCAACGACAGTTCTGGGCACGGATGGACGCGTTCGCGGTAGCCCTGTTCCCATTTGTCGAGGGTCAGAACGGATTCGCGTCACCTTTGACGGATCGTCTGTGGATTGAGCTGGGCGTCGCCCTTCGCGGTGTGCATGCCGCGGAGGTGCCGCCATCACTCAGCGCGATGATCGCGCGCGAGCACTCCTCGTCGCGCTGCCGTCACCTGGACAGGGCGCTGCAAGCACGCATCGAGGAAACCGAGTTTGCCGACCCCATTGCGGCACAGATGGATTCGTTTCTGCGTGCCCATCGCGACACAATCGCTCACATGGTCGACCGCGCCGACGCGCTGGGAAGCGCACTGCGCGCACATTCCGCCCCACTGGTCCTCTGTCACGCCGACATCCATGCGGCGAACGTCCTGATCGACGCGAAGGGCGCCCTCTACCTCGTCGATTGGGACACGCTCGTCTTCGCCCCGAAAGAGCGTGACCTGATGTTCATTGGTGGCGGAATCGGTGGCGCCTGGAACGACCCCCGGGAGGCCGTGCTGTTCTACCAGGGATACGGTCAGACTGAGATCAATCCGTCGGCGCTCGCCTACTATCGCTACGAACGGTTCATTGAAGATATCGCTGAGTATTGCGAGCGACTCCTGCGGACGGATCTGAGCGAAGCGGATCGCGAAACCGGGCTTCACAAGTTCGTTGCGGCTTTCCAGCCAGGCGACGTCGTGGAGATCGCGCGTCGCACGGACGTGACGCGGTAAGTGGGGCCGACCCGCCGAGAGTCGCCGCGCCCGCGACCACATCCAGAGCCGCTGCTGCCTGACGGCTCGCATCGGCAGGACGCCCAGTCGCCAACGATCGATCAACGTCTCTGACGGTGGTTACGGCATCGAACCGGCCGGTGGCACGATGGCGATCGAGGTCGAGTTGAAGTCGATATTGTGGTTGATCATGTAGTGGTGATCGGCCACCATCACCTCGCGTCGCAGCAGGTGCGTCGTCTTCCCCACCCACCAGGCGTACCAGGCAGCCCCCTGCTCCGGCCCGGCCGGAACCGAGAAGGTGATGATCTGGCATTCCTCACCGTCGAGCGTCTGGGTACGGCCCAGCGTGAACTCGGTGGCGCCGTCGTAATACGTGGTCAACGTGTGCGGGAAGGCGAACGAGTCGACTCGCTGGTCTTTCGTCCAGGGCTGAGCGCCCTGCCGGTACCACTGCGTCGTGCCGATGGCGATCGATGCCTCGTTGGAGTCGGTCTGATAGGCGAACTTGTCCGGGGCCTCATACTCGGTGACGGTAGTCGACGCTGTTGCCGACGCCGTCGGAGAGGATCTGCTCAAGTCCGCATTGAGCTGAGCGTGCCGATCTGGGCGATCGCCGCGCTATACACACCCTGCGCCGCTCCATCGCTGGCGCGCTGATGGAGACCACCAGCCAGCACGGGATCCGGCACCATGAAGAAGAATTCCGCCGTGGTGGATGCCCCCGAGCCCTGGATGAAGATGAGCTTCAGATCCCACCAGCCCTGCACCGTCAGCGGCACGTCCTGCGCCGTGAAGTGTCCGGTCGAGCTCGCCTGAAGCGCCACATCCGGCAGGTCGATCTGCCGCTCCAGCATGCTGAGCTGAGCCACCACACTGCTCACCCCGGCGACCGGCTTGTCCTGAGCGCCGGTCAGCCAGGCCTCGATGCGGTTCGGGCCGTCGTGGACCGGGTCGACCACCAGGTGCGCGATCTGGCTCTCGCCGGTCGATTGGCTGAGTCGGAGCGGGATGATTCTGGCCGCTTGCGGCGGAGCCCACAGAGCGAGGACCGACGCGAGCAGAATCGTCGCCGCGCCGAAGGCCAGTTCCACCCGCAACGCCCGCGCGAAGCTGACGACTCGCAGCGCGCCGGAGTGCACCGCGCGCCGGTTGAGCCAGGCAAATAGGATGATCCCGGCCACGAAGACGATCTTGACGAGCAGGATCTTGCCGTAGCCGCTCTGCGTCAGGCTGGCGAACGAGGGCAGCGTGATCCCGGCATTGAGGATGCCGGACGCGATCGCCAGCGGCGCCAGGATGAAGGCCAGCCGCGAGAAACGCCGGGACTGCTCTGGTACGCTCGCCCGGACGGCCTTCGGCAGCAGCGCGAGCACGGCCAGCCCACCGATCCAGAAGGCGACCGTCTCCAGATGGACGATCTCGGAGGCCAGCGCCAGCAGATGATCCGATGAGCGCGCTTCGGCGTGGGTCATCCACGCGAGCGCCACGATCGCCGCTCCGCTGAGCGCCATGCCGGTGAGGGAGATCCAGGTCTCCTTACGGTGCCTGGCCAGGACCACGCCCACCAGCAAGAGGATCGCCGCCTCCAGGATCAGACGCGCCAGCCAGGCTTGCGGCATGATCGAGTACGTGTCCGCCAGAGATTGGGAAGGCAGACCGGGTCCGGGCCAGAAGGCGGTAACCGGCAGCAGCAGGAGGTCGGCTATCAGCGCCAGCAGGGCGCCGCCGGCTACCACCGAACGGCGCATCGATTCCATCCCGAATCCCAGCAGGCCGAGCAGGAACCAGCCGGCCGGGATCATCAAGCCGAGGAAGACGAGCCAGCGAAGCGCGACCTCGGCCATCGAGGGATGAGTGCTGCTCGTGGCCGCGGCACCCGGCAGGCGCGTGACGCCCACCGTGAAGGTGAAAGTACCCTGGATGACGTGGCCGTCGTCGCTCGAGATCGAGGTCCAGACGACCGTGTAGGTTCCATCCGCGAGGGGCTGCAGCGAGACGGTCAGGTGGGTCGGGTCGTTCGGGTCGACCTTGTCGTCGCCCTTGTCGACCTCACGCCGCTGCGACGTCGTAGACCTTCGCGCTCGAGCCGGAGGGGGCCAGTCCTTCCGTGAACCAGAGTTCCAGCTTCGCCGGCCCGCTCCCCAGCGCGGCTCCTTCGGCGGGCAGGCTGCGTTTGAGCTCGGCGTGCGCGCTCGCCGCTAAAGGTAGCAGGACCAGCGCCAGCGACACGCCGACGATCAGGATGAACGCAACCAACAGGCGCTGGCGAATCAGGGTTGAACCAGGACGCATTCACGAAGCTCCCGAAGAATCCGACACCTCGCGGTCGCGCTCACCCTCACCAGGAGCGCGACGCCATCGATCGTGATACCACAGTTGCGGGCGTGCATGACGTGCATCGCCGAGCGATCCAGGCCGGGCGTTTCAAACCGTAGGCCGAGCGCCAGCGCCCAAGTTGAAACAGCCGCGTCGACAGGGGCGGTACAATCTGACCGGCTCGGATGCGAAATCGAATGGTAACGACGCACAAGCGTGTGAAGAGAGAGACAGCCGGACTGATGGAACAGCAACCCGAAAGCCTTGAACCGACGACTGAGCAGCCTGAACAACCTGCCGCCGTACCGGCCACCAAATCCCCGGTCTTCTCGCCCAACGAGGCCCTCTTCCTGTTCCTGGCCTGTATGCTCCTCGGGTTCGTGGGCGTGCTGGTCGGGTTCGTTCCGCTGGTCGCCATCGCCATGGCTGGGCCGATCATCGTCGCCATGCTGGCCTGAAGAGACCCCCCTGTCGTCCCTCTGATACTATCCTGCGGGCGGATCGTCACTCCGCCTGCTTCAACGTTGACCAGACGCGCGTGAAAGAGGCTGTCCGGATGAGCATGCTCCGTCCCGTCGCGGGGACGCTGTCGCGCTGATGAATCGATCCCCGGCGTTGATCGCGCTACGTCATCGCGACTTTCGCCTGCTCTGGGCGGGGCAGGCCGTCTCCTTCCTCGGCACGCAGGTCCAGACCGTGGCGCTGGCCTGGCTCGTGTACTCGCTCACCGGATCGGCCGCCCAGCTCGGCGGCGTCGGACTGGCGCGAGCGATCCCGACCATCCTGCTCTCTCTCTTCGGCGGCACGCTCGCCGACCGCCGGGACCGTCGCAAGCTGCTGATCATCTCGCAAGCCATCCTGGCCGCGCTCTCCGCCTTGCTGGCAATCGCCGTCAGCGCCGGCATGAGCAGCATCCTGTTGCTCGACGGCTTCGCGGCCCTGACGGCCGCGGCATCCGCCTTCGAGAGTCCCGCCAGCCAGGCGTTCATCCCGCAACTGGTGCCTCGCGAGCATCTCGCCAACGCCCTGACGCTAAACGTGCTGTCGACCGACACCGTCGCCGTGGTCGGCCCGGCCATCGGCGGCATCGCCATCGGCACGCTCGGCGTCTCGGCCGCCTTCTGGATCGACGCCGCATCCTTCTTCGCCGTGGTCGCCGCGCTGCTGGTGATGCGGACGCGCGCCGCCGCGCCGAAGGCCGAGGGCCATCCGATGCGGGCGCTCCTCGATGGGCTGGCGTTCGTGCGCGAGCGCGGCATCCTCTGGCAGCTGATGGTGATCGACTTCCTGGCCACGTTGCTGATCTCACCGACCGGACTGCTGCCGGTCTTCGCGCGCGACGTGCTCGCAATCGGACCGGCCGGGCTCGGTATCCTCTACGCCGCTCCCAGCGCCGGGGCGGTCCTGGGAGCGGCGTTGATGGCCTTTCTCCCGGCACCACGTCGTCCCGGGCGCACGGTCGTCATCGTGATCGCCGGGTACGCGCTGGCACTCGCCCTGTTCGGCATCTCCAGTTGGATCACATTGGCACTGATCCTGCTGGGGCTGGGCGGTGGGCTCGACGCCATCAGCATGGCCATGCGCCACACCGTCCGCCAGCTGGCCACGCCCGACGAGCTGCGCGGGCGCATCGGCTCGCTCGCGGACGTCTTCTCCTCAGGCGGACCGCGGCTCGGCGAATTTCAGGCCGGTCTGGTGGCCAGCGTCATCGGAGCACCCGGCGCGATGGTCGCCGGTGGTCTCGCCTGCCTGGCGATGGTCGCCAGTTCTCGATTCTGGGCTCCACAGCTCTGGACGTACTGGGACGAAGACGTCCGCCAAACGGCGGTGAGCCCGTCAGCCGG
Organism: uncultured Chloroflexia bacterium; assembly: GCA_963725815.1. Taxonomy (GTDB): domain Bacteria; phylum Chloroflexota; class Chloroflexia; order Thermomicrobiales; family Thermomicrobiaceae; genus CALAGB01. Next base: position 22,564 of record CAVSAD010000017.1, on the reverse strand, counting down.
CGCGGTCGACGACGACTGAGCTAGCCGCACGCTATTCGTCAGCCGGATCGTATGGAATCGCGCGGGCCCATTCGTCGGCGGTCGTGCGCGCCACGACGACAACAACCGGCTCGCTGTCACTCAGATTGTGGGCGCTGTGGGGCACGCCGGACTCGACGAAGATGAAATCGCCCGGCCCGTTGACCAGAGAGTTGGCCAGGCCAGGGCCGAAGCGGTGCTCGACCCGGCCCCGCAGCACGTAGAGCCCGACCTCATAGCCGTCGTGGATGTGGGCTTCGATCGATTCTCCAGCCGGCAACCGGGCCACGTTCATCGAAAGCGTCTTCGATCCAACCGTCGTCTCCGACAAGCCCAGGTTGTAGTGAGCGCCGCTCCACTGCTCGCTGCCTGCACCCGCGCGGATGGTCGAAAAACCGCCCAGCCGCTCGATGAGCGGATTCGTCTCAGGTTGCGCGCCGGACACCGCCCCTCCCTCGACTGATTAGGACGAATCGTCGCGGCCCATCCTACCACCAGGGCCGGCGGCACCGGTCTTCGACACGACCGTCCCGGAACGGTTTCGCTCCGTTTCTAAGGTTTCTCACAGGTTCTGGTCGTACGATGCAGGCGAACCATCTGAAGCGATGACACATTTAAGAGGGCAAAATAGGAATAGGCTGGTAGCTGGTAGATGAAGAAGCTCATCGTCGCGGTGCTGATCGTCGGCACCTTTATCATGTACAGCTTCACCCACCGCGGATCGAACAGCGCCGCGCTCGTCTCGGTGCCGACCGTCGACACGGGAACCGTGGCGAACGTGGTGACCCCGACCGCCGCCGGTGCGTCCAACTCGCCGCCGGCCTCAACCGCCGCGAGTCTGGCGGCCATCGTCACGACCACTCCCACGCCGGCCGATCCGAATTCGGACGCGACTGCCGCCAGCGCTCCGCCGACACCGACTCCGCGGCCCGCTCCAACCATCGTGCCGACGCCAACGTCACCGCCCGGCAGCGCCTTCAAAGACGGTACCTACACCGGCACCGTGGCCGACGCACAGTGGGGCTACGTTCAGGTGAAGGCGGTCATCTCCCAGGGCAGAATCGCCACCGTGCAGTTCCTGCAATTCCCGAGTGACCGCTCGCGTTCCCAGCGGATCAACGCGTATGCCGATCCGGTCCTGATCAATGAAGCCATTCAGGCCCAAAGCGCTCAGGTGGACATCATTACCGGAGCGACCGACTCCAGCGAGGCCTTCATTCAGTCACTGTCCGACGCGCTCACACGGGCCCAGGCCTGAGACTGCCGCGCGATGAAGCAGACTCGCCTGCTAATGGGCATGCCGATCACGGTCGAGATCCTCGATTCTGGGATCTCGGCTGACGTGCTCGAGAGCGTCTTCGCCTACTTCGGCTACATCGACGAGACGTTCAGCACGTACAAAGATACGAGCGAGATCTCGCGGCTCAACCGTGGCGAGATCCGCCCGGAAGAGTGCAGCGACGACGTGCGCACGATTCTCGCGCTGAGCGAACAAACCCGTCAGGACACACAGGGGTACTTCGATATCGAGCGGGATGGCGTGCTCGATCCCTCCGGCATCGTCAAGGGTTGGGCCATCCAGCAGGCGGCGAACCGCCTGCACTCCGGCGGCTGGCGCGACTTCTACATCGACGCGGGCGGGGACATCCAGGTTTCCGGAACGAAAGACGGGCAACCGTGGCGCGTCGGAATTCGCAATCCCTTCCGGCATGATGAGCACGTCAAAGTGCTGGCGATCAGCGATCGTGGGGTGGCCACATCGGGCAGCGCGGTGCGCGGTCAGCACATCTACAACCCGTATCAGCCCGGCGTCCCGCTCGTCGAGGTTATGAGCCTGACCGTGGTCGGCCCGAACGTCTTTGAGGCGGATCGTTTCGCGACGGCGGCGTTCGCCATGGGGAGACAGGGCATCTCGTTCATTGAGAACCTGGAGGGCTTCGAGGGCTACATGATCGACAATGCGGGGCTCGCGACGTATACGAGCGGTTTGGAAAGGTACGTGCTGGACTCATGACGCGCCTGATGCGCCCGATTGATGCGGTCATCGATCAGATCACGATGTACCGGCTCGCACTCTACGTCCTCTTTTTCTACGTCTTTGTCGGGATCGTGATGGCCTTCGCCGGAAAGCTCGCCTTCTCTCCCGGCGCGCTGCTCATCTCAACCGCGTTTCTCGTGCTGATGTGCTGGACGTCGAACACGATTCTCGCCACGGTCTTCAATGTGCCGACCAACGTGGAGTCCGCTTTCCTGACGGCGCTCATCCTCGCCTTGATCTTCGATCCGCCGCTGTCGACCGGCGACCTCGTGACGCTGGGCTGGGTGGCAATCCTGGCAATGTCCTCCAAGTACATTCTGTCGATCCACAACAAGCATCTCTTCAACCCGGCTGCTATCTCCGCGCTGGTCATCGGCTACGCGCTGAAAGACCCCGCCAGCTGGTGGGTGGGCACGTCGAGCATGATGCCCGTGGTGGTGATCGGCGGCCTGTTGATCGTGCGCAAGGTGCGCCAGGAGACTCTGGTCGGAAGCTTTCTGGCAATGGCGCTGGTCGGCGAAAGCGTCGCGGGCTTGCTTCACGGCACCAAGGTCTCGGTCGAGGTGCGGCAGTTCCTGCTCGAGTCGCCCCTCTTCTTCTTCGCCTCCATCATGCTGACCGAGCCGCTGACCGCTCCTCCCACCAAGAAGCTCAAGACGATCTATGGGCTGATAACCGGATTCCTCTTCATTCCGCAGATCCACCTTGGCTCGATCTATTCGACGCCTGAACTGGCGTTGGTGATCGGCAACGTCTACTCCTACCTCGTGAGCCCGAAGAAAAAGTTCGTGCTCACGCTGCAACGCAAGACCAGACTGTCGCCCGATACGGTCGACTTCGCCTTCGCGGCGCCGAACGGGGTGGCGTTCGCGCCCGGACAATACATGGAGTGGACCCTGGGCTACCCGCGGGCCGACAGTCGCGGCAACCGGCGGTTCTTCACGATGGCATCATCTCCGACGGAGCAATCGCTGCACCTGGGGGTCAAGTTCTACGAACAGGGTAGCTCGTTCAAGCGGGCCCTGTGGGGCTTGAACCGTCGCACCACGATCCTGGCCGGTCAGATTGCCGGAGATTTCACGCTACCCGACGACCCGACCAAGAAGCTGGTCTTCATCGCCGGTGGGATCGGCATCACGCCATATCGCAGCATGCTCAAGTACCTGATCGACACCAAGCAGCAACGCGACATCGTCCTCTTCTACGCGAATAGGACGGCGGACGACATCGTCTATCAGGATGTACTGACCGACGCCAACCGGAGGCTCGGAATCCCGACGGTCTATACCTTGACGGACACGTCATCGGTTCCGCGCAACTGGTCGGGCTACGTGGGGCGGATCGACCCGTCCATGATCGCGCGCGTCGTTCCGGATTATCGCGATCGAATCTTCTACCTGTCGGGGCCGCCGGAGATGGTGCGCGCCTATGAGCACATGCTGAAGCGGATGCGCGTGCACGGCCGGCAAATCAAGAAAGACTACTTCGCGGGCCTCGTTTAGCCCTCTGCTGATCTCGCGAGCCTTGCTGTCGATCCTATTCAGTTGTCAGGGCGAAGGGTGTCTTCGCTCATACGACCGATAGACTCGTCCAGAAGCCAAATCCGACATCCAGGCGCGAGTAGCTTCGTCATGCATGTCGCGTTTGCGTGCCGGCCTACGGCTGGCAGGCTTTCGCCATGAGCGACGTGGTGTCGGCGCCGTTGTCGACCTTGTCAACCTTCGCCATCCGGATGCCCATGGGCTGGAAGGGTGGCTGAGACTGCAGGTCCGGGCTCGCCAGGTGCAGGGTGTAGCAGCCGACAAAGGTTTGGGTGCTGCCATCCGTCATGGTCGCCACGATCGTGGCCGGCACTGACGCGTACAGATTGCCAGCCGCCGCACCGAGCCGAACGTTGCCGATAGTCAACGCGACCGATTTCGTCTGCGCGTACCCCTGCTGAAACTGATCGAAGGGCGCAAGCTGCGACGAATCGACGTTGGTTTCCCAGTATGAATAGGCTCGTGCGTACTGCTTGGTGTTGATCGCATTGTAGTAGGAACGCATCACCGCCGCGCCGTCGCTCCGGTTATCGAGATAGTTGTTCGCGCTGATGTCGTTGGGATCGCTCGGTGGCGTCACCGTCGGGCCCGCGCCGCTTCCCGGCTGATCGTTGCAGGCATTGGCGAGCAGATCCTGTGCGCTGGCGATGCTGGCGACCTGATCGATCTTGGCCGACTGGATCGCGAGCGGATGATAGGGCGGGCTCGTCTGGATCGCCGGGTTCCCGAGATGCAGGGTGTAGCAGCCGACGAAGGTCTGCTCGCCGTTGTCACTGGTCTTGCTCTGGAGTTCGACCGGAACCGAGAAGTAGATCTGACCGGCGCCGACCCCGCTGCTGACCGAGCCGAAGGTCACACCAACTGCGAGCGTCGTCGCGTAGCCGTGCTGAAACTGCTGGAACGGCGGAAGCTGCGACGAATCGACGTTGGTTTCCCAGTAGGAGTAGGCCCGGGCGTACTGTTTTGCGTTGATCGCGTTGTAATAGGAAAGAATCACCTCTTGGGCGGTGCTGCGGTCATCGAGATATTGCGGCGACGTCCCGGCTGTCGCCGTCCCTTGGGGAGTAGCCGTCGCGCTCGAACCCGTGGCGCTCGGCGTGAGGAGCGGGACGCTGCCGGTCGTTCGAGTTGCCGTGGCAGTAGCGCTGCTGACCGGCGTTGCCGGCGCTGCGGTGCTCGTCGCGCCGAAGTCGATATCGCGGTTGTCGTCGCGGTGCCGCTCGTCGATCTCGATGGGCCGCTGCAGGCGGCAAAGGTCGCCGCACCGAGCATCATGATGATCACGATATGAATCGCGCCGGGACACTCGACTTCGTTCATTAAATGACAGCGTCATCTGTGCTTCTTCGATCCTTGGCGACGAACTCGCCACGATTGTCCATCCGGTCGGATTCATCGTATCCCGGTAACACGCTGCTCTTCCCGCATGTTCTGCCTGGCTCCGCGGGCCGACCCGACCTTCGATCCACCAGATCGTGTCATCACCTCTCGGCGTGCCGGTTGAGGCGAGATCGTGCACACATCATGTGAGACGCGTGATGCGGAAAATAGTTACCGCTCTCAGCGCCGCGCCGCTTCAAAGCCTGATAGCCCGCTTGTAATCCGCGATGTACAGGTGTAACATCGCAACAGTTGTTGCGCTGGTGGAGTGTATGATGGCCAATTCTCCCTGGTTACTTCTGGTGTATCGCGTTCCGACCGAGCCCGCGAGCAAGCGGGTCACCGTCTGGCGCGATCTGAAACGACTCGGCTCGCTCTATCTCCAGCAATGCGTCTGCATTCTTCCTGACCAGCCCGATCTTCGAGCGGAGGTCGAGCGGGTCGTGGAGCGGATCGTATCGCTCGATGGCGAACACACGCTCTTCGAAATTCCTCAATTGCGACAGCGCGATGAAGACCGCATCATCGCTGCGTTCCGTGCGCTGCGCAACAAGGAATATCAGGAGATCATCGAAGAGTGTGAAACGAAGTTCGTCAAGGAGATCGAGTTCGAGCATTTCCGGCAGAACTACAGTTTTGAAGAGGCGGAGGAGATCGGCCAGGATCTGGAGAAGATCCGTCGCTGGTTCGATCGGATCGTCGCGCGCGACTGGTTCGGTGCCGATCTGCGCCAGGATGTCGAGTCCTGGATCGCCCGTTGCGCCGAGTTGCTCAGTGATTTCGAGCATGAGGTCTACGAGCGGAATCCGGACGACGCCCCGGGAGACACGTCCGGCGAGACGCGCTTTACGATTCCACCGCTTCCATTGATTCGAGACGGGTCTGTGACGAAGTCGCCCGAAAAAGGGAAGGAGACCGGAACATGAGCTCGGTATTCTTACTGGTTGCCGCCTTCCTGGCGTCGGCTGTGGAGATGGTCGAGGCGCTGACCATCGTGCTGGCGGTCGGGATCACGCGCGGCTGGCGCTCGGCGCTGATCGGCGTCGGGTCGGCGGTCGTCGCGCTGGCGATCGTGGTCGCCCTGCTGGGGCCGGCCCTGACCCGGATCCCGATCAACGGCCTGAGAGTGGTCGTCGGCACGTTGCTGCTCATCTTCGGATTGCAATGGCTGCGCAAAGCGGTGCTGCGCTCCAGCGGCTACAAGGCCCTGCATGATGAGGACGCCATCTTCCAGCGCGAGATCGCCGAGGCGCGGACGGCCGGCACGGTGGTGCGCGCGAACCTCGATTGGTACGCCTTTACCCTCTCGTTCAAGGGCGTCTTCCTGGAAGGGCTCGAGGTTGCCTTCATCGTCCTGACGTTCGGCAGCACGCAAGGCAACATTCCGTTGGCTGCGGCCGGGGCGGCCGGGGCGATCATCATCGTCGGGTTCGCCGGAGTGATGATCCACGCGCCGTTGAGCCGGGTGCCAGAAAACACCATGAAGTTCGCCGTCGGGGTTATGCTGACGACCTTTGGAACCTTCTGGAGCGCCGAGGGAGCCGGAGTCAACTGGCCGGGAAGTGACCTGGCGATTCTGGGCATCCTGGTCTTCGTGGTACTCGTCTCATTCGGATTCGTTGCCTCGCTGAGACGGCAGCGCGCGCGCCTGGTTGTCACCGAAGGGGAGGCTGCCTGATGAGCTACGTGATCAACTTCGCTCGCTTCTGGTACGACTTCGTGGTCGGCGACGATTGGTCGGTCGCGGCCGGCGTCGTCGTGGCCCTGACGATCACCGCGTTGCTGGCGCACCGGGGAGTGACCGTGTGGTGGCTGATGCCGGCGGCCGTCCTGGTCGTTCTGGGGATGTCACTCTGGCGCGTGAGCCAGTCATCCCACTGACCTGCGGGGCGGATTCCAAGTGATCAGGATTCGCGGACTGGGTTCGCGGCGCACAGTGACGGTGGCGGGTCGACCCGCCACCGCGCCGACATCTATGCACTTGTCAGTCATCACTAGCGATACGGGCAATCAGGCGCCGAGGTGAGAAGCCAGGTTCCGTCCGATTGCTGCTCAAAGACATGGACCCGCTGGATCTCAGTCTTGGTTCCGTCCGCGAGCGTGACTGCGAAGGTCGCCGTCACCGTCTTGGTTGTACCCTCCACTTGAACGTCGCGCGCTACCGAATCAATGGTCGCCCCTTCAGGTAGCCAGGCAAACGCGCCGACCGGGACTTGCGTGCTGCTGGCGTTCGCCGTCTCGAGCATCTGGTGGATGCGATCTCGCGTCTGCAGCATGTCGCCAGTTGCCGGCATCACTCCTGTTTGCCCGTACATCTGCCCATGGCCCGATCCAGGTCCGGAAGCCGATGCGACCCCAACGACCAGAGTTACCGCGAGTGCCGCGATAACGGTTGCGATCAGAACGAGGCGTTTCATCGCCTACTCCTAACTTCTAATCCACCTCCCGATGGATTCCTCACCCGCTCCTCTTTCATTCCCGGACCGGGTGCCTTGCTTCACTGTCTCTACTGTAGGTGGGACACCTCAAGGAACATCCGGGCGGCTGGTCAAGATTTGGTCAAGGAAGATGCGAAAGGTCGGAAAACACGTCGCGACCGCGTGTAATTGCTCGTTGAACCAATCCCGCATCGCGGTCTTACGAGGGCAGAATCGTGAAACCCCCTGTCCGTACGCGGGTTTGATTTGATACCGGATGCTACAGAAATGGTAACGGCTCTGTAATGCGTCACGGGGTAAATTCCACGCGCTCGTCACGAAGAGCGGACTATCATCACGTCAGGTTGCGGGCCGCTCATACGAGGGAAAGACAAATGGTTGTTTGCATCGCACCGTCCGACCAGAGAAATCATCACGACGAAGCACTACAGACGCTGCACCGGCTCGCCACATGCGATCACAGCGATGACAGCGTCGAGTTCTGCTTCGACGTAGCGCGGCACCAGTATTCCGCATTGGTGCCGGGAGAATCTGACGGTGACCTGACCGGGGATCTGTCGCTCTCCATTTACAATGATTTGAAGCTCAGCGAATACATTGCCGAAGACGACAACTACACGACACGCGAGATACGCCACTTCTCACTCACGGCACGTGGCCGCGAGGTTGCGGCTTCCGTTGCTCACTAGCGGGTAGTCCCCGACACCAGAAAGGTCGGTACCGCGGAAGCGTCGGCGAAGGGCTCGTCCAGGCTGAGGAAAACATGGTCGAGAACTTCGGCGGCGCGGTCGCCGGTGACGGCAATCTCGGTATGGTCGGCGCCAAGATGGCGGACGACGGCGGCGGCGGCCAGTCTCTCTTCGTAATACGAACCGGCGCCCTCGAATCCGACGGTGAAGGTCTTAAGCCTCGAACCGCTCGCGGCAACGGACGCCGCCACCAGCGCCGAGTCGATCCCGCCTGACAGGAACGCCCCGACCGGCGCATCGGACACCAGCCGCGCGCGGACCGCCGCATCGAACCTGTCGCGCAGGCCACTCTCCGCTTCGCGGACATCGGCCGGCGGCGACGGCCGCTCGCGCGCAAGGTCGTACCAGCGAGTGACCGCCAGACCGCTCGAAATCAAAGCGGAGCCAACAGCCGGCCGGAAGCTTGCGCACGCCACTGGCTATCGACCACGGCTCCGGAACAAACCGCAACGTGAAAAGTGCGCGCAAAGCCGCGGGATCGACCGGCCGCATTTCCCCCAGCATCGCCTCGCAAGCCAGCAGGTCGGTCCCGAACGCAAGCCGGCTGCCGGAATGGGCGTACAGCAAGGGCTTTTCACCGAACCGGTCGCGCGCGGCATGGAGGGTGCGCGTGGCCGGATCCCAGATGGCGAAGGCAAACATGCCGACCAGACGGGGCAGCATTTCGACGCCCCATTGCCGCCATCCGGCCAGTAGGACTTCGGTGTCGGAATTCGAACGGAAAACATGACCAAGATGCGAAAGCTCGTCGCGCACCTCGGCAAAATTAAAAATCTCGCCGTTGAACGTAATAACGAGCCCGTCGCGCGCCATCGGCTGGGCGCCCGACGTGGTCAGGTCGAGGATCGCCAGACGCGTGTGCACGAGCGCACAATGGCCATCGACCCAGGCGCCCTCGCCGTCCGGTCCCCGCGCCCGCAGACGAGACTGCGCGGCTTGCGATCGGCGCGCGGTCTCGTTCGCATCGAGGCCGCCGAGATCGGCCAATCCTGCTATCCCGCACATGAGACCGTCATTCCGGCCGCAGCAATGGGCCGGTCATCGCTCCGCCGGCGGATTTCCGAGGCCCGGCCCGGCCTGGATTTGACCGCGGGCCATTCGCCAGGATCGGACGATCGTCAGCAGCCTGAAAAACAGCGCGTTGCACCAGGCTTCCGGCAGCAATTTCGTCATCGCCAGCAGGACAATGCCATTGATCGCGGAAACCAATCCCGCCGCCGCCATCGCGCCAGGCCGAGAGGAGCGCCGGCATGCGGTAGAGCGCTTGATGCTTCTCCCTGATCCGTCGCCAACCGGTTCCCTGCACTCGCGCCGACAAAGTCAGCAGCATGCCATCGGCGCGAACGGTGTAGATGAACAAGGGTTTCGCGATTTCCAGGCCGCGGTACCCGGCCGCAGCGAGACGGATGTTGAATTCCCAATCGTCCATCCCGTTTCGCATCGTCTCGTCGTAGCCGCCGGCCGCCCGCCAGGCCGATGCGCGCATCAGCATGCAATAGGAAAGGCTGTTGAGGAATAATTGGTCGAACCGGCTGAAGCGGCACCGCCGCACGCCCGCCAACGCGCCGGCGAGCCGCATATGCGTAAAGACGAAACCGACATCGGGCGGGGCAGCCCGCAGAGCGGCGACGGTTTCGGCCAGATAAGACGGCTCCAGGCGGTCGTCGCTGTCGACCGGCAGAAAGAATTCGCCGCGCGCTTGACGGAAGCCGGTGTTGCGCGCGCCGGAAGGTACCGGTTTTCCTGGTCGATGCCTGGACCACCGTGCGCAACGAGTCGAGCTTGCGCAACGTCTCCGGGTCGGTGGAACCGTCGTTGACGATGATGACCTCGAAATCCCGAAAGCTCTGGGCCGCCAAACCGCGAGCAGCCCGTCGAGAAAGCGCCCTAACTGTAGCAGGGAGTGACGATGCTGACCGTCGGAGACGTCATTGAGCGGCCTTGTCGAGCGGGCTGAGCATCGACCAGATTTCGCCCCACGGCGTGATCAATTCGTCAACGGCAAGACCGGCCTGCGCCGCCTCCGAACGGAATTCGGATTGGCGCGGTTCGATCTTGTGATCCGGATCGGAATAATAATTGACGCCGAGTTCGCGGCGCATGGCGAGTTTCCAGTCGCGCTCGAACAGCGGAACGCGGATGAGGAAACGCCGCGCCTTCGTGGTTTCGATCAACGCCTTGAGCAACCCGACCCGGTCCTTGATGTGCTCGAGCACGTTGGAAAGGATCACGACATCCCAAGGTCCGTCGGGCACCGCTTTCGTCGCATCGGACTCGACGAAGGACAAGTTTGACGGATTGTCGCCCGCCCGCGCCTGCTTAAGCTTGAGCGGGTCGTAATCGACGCCGGTGACCTTGGACGCCGGCCTCGCCCGCGCGACCGTGCGCGCCACCGCGCCATAGCCGCAGCCGATATCGAGCACGTTGTCGCCGTCCTTGATCCGCTCGACGAAGAAATCATGATAGTGCGTTAGCCGGTGCTTGGGATGCTCGCCGCGGCCAAGCGCCATGGCCCGTTCATTGACCGCGAGCTCCAGCCGGTCCTGAAGCGCAAACAGCCGCCGCAGGCCTTCGGCTGGATCGCCCCAATTCAAGAACGAACAGGCCGAAGATGAACCGCTCCCGCAAATTCACCGGCAGCAGGCGCCAAAATCTAGAGAGTGCATTGGCGACGACAAGTCCCGCCGTTTTCATATTCATACCGATCAGACCTTTTGAGGAGATTTGCCCAACGAATTGATCTTAGGAGCCAGCCCCGGTCGCTTGAACAGACTTTCTGCGCCGATCAGTGGAGCGCCCCCGCAGGGGCCAGGACCTGCCAAACGGAGAGACCGCAGCGTGACGCAGGCCTTATTTGATCCGCTTGGTAAGAAAATCGAACATATAATTTATCGCGGGATTAGCTTCAATTCAACTCGAGATAACACCCAATTCGGCGGGTATGTATTTCGTAAACAGTTGATATCCCGGCAATGTCTCAAGGCAAAAATCCAAATATTCTGGCGTATTATTCCACCCAACAATCAATAGCCCGCCATCGGATAATGCTTGGAACGCTTCACATAATGCTAAATTGACGTCATCTTTTGAATTCAGGCCAAACCCAATAAGACCATTATAAATTATGACGTCAAAATCACCTTTATTATAATATTTTGAAAGCGAACAAACCGATCCAATCGCGTGATGGCCTTTATGACCATAGCGAGATTTGTCCTTATCGTAGTCAATCGTATAAAATTCACTCCGCGGAAAATATTTATAATAGTGCCACGTATAAATCTCTGTGCCTGCAAACAATATTTTTCTGTATCGATCATTCCCAGAAATCAGCGGGAATATTTTTTGCTCTAGAAAACGTCTGTTAGTTGTATGCACTGGCGTAGATATACAGAGCATCATACATAGATGTTTTATTCTTTCTCGATGAGAAAGCTATGTATCTTCGGAACGAGCAATACCGAACATCCTCGGACGACACTCCGACAAGCAACGATTTCAGTATTTTCTTGGCAGTCTTATTAGAGTCCATCGTATTGTTTTGGATTAATGGCGAAGTATTTGTGACCTGTGGCCTGCACCCGGTTCCGAAGACACCGAGTTAGGTGTTTTAATGGAACCGGAGGTGGGTCATGGAGAGACGGAAGTTTACGCGCGAGTTCAAGCTTGAGGCTGTGCGGCTGATCAAGGAGCGCGGCGTGTCGTATGCGCAGGCGTCGCAAGATCTGGGTGTGCATCAGTCGCAGCTGCGCAGTTGGGTGAAGGCGTTTGCGGACGATCCGCAGCATGCGTTCCCCGGCCAAGGTCAGATGAAGCCCGAGCAGGCCGAGATCGCGCGGCTCAAGCGCGAGGTGACCAAGCTGAAGGCCGAACGAGACATCCTAAAAAAAGCCGCGGCCTACTTCGCGAAGGAATTGACGTGAAGTTCGCCTTCATCGCGAAGCACCGGGGGATCTGGCCGGCGGGATGGTTGTGCGGGGCGCTCGGTGTCTCGCGGGGTGGCGTTCTATGCCTGGCTGACACGACCGCGCAGTCAGCGCAGCCGGAGCGATGAAGAGCTGGGCGCGAAGGTTCGCGCCAGCTTCCTCGCGAGCGACCGGACCTATGGCGCCAGGCGCGTGTGGCACGACATGCTGGCCGAAGGTGTGTCGTGCGGACTGCATCGGATCGAGCGATTGATGCGGCTACAGGCTCTCAGAGCGCGTCCGCGACGGCGTCGCCTGCCGCCCGATCTGGGTGAGCGGCAGGCCGCCGCCGTCGCTCCCAACGTGCTCGACCGCAGCTTCGAAGCGCCCGCTCCCAACCGCAAATGGATCGCCGACTTCACCTATGTCTGGACGGCGGAAGGCTGGCTCTATGTGGCTGCCGTCGTCGATCTGTTCTCCCGGCGCGTGGTCGGCTGGTCGATGAGCGCCGCGATGACGGCGCAGCTCGTCACCGATGCTCTGGTGATGGCGATCTGGCGACGGGGCAAGCCCGATGCGCTGCTGCATCACTCCGATCGCGGCAGCCAATACACCAGCGAGCAGTTCCAGCGGCTGATGGCCGATCACGGCGTCGTCTGCTCGATGAGCCGCTCGGGCAACGTCTGGGACAATGCGGCGATGGAGAGCTTCTTCTCGTCGCTGAAGACCGAGCGCACAGCGCGCAAAATGTACCGAACGCGGGATGAGGCCAAGGCCGACGTGTTCGACTACATCGAACGCTTCTACAATCCGAAACGTCGGCACTCGACGATCGGCTATATGAGCCCTATGGAGTTCGAGAGGCAGGCGGGATTAGCTTAGGCGGGTGTCAACCGAACCGGGTGCAGGCCACTGACCTGGATTTCTAGACCAAGCATTGCGAGAGAATAGCTTGGAAAATTGCAAAAACATCCGCGATGACAAAGACTTCGACGTCTCTCTCCAATTTCAATTACACCCGACGTAGCTTTTTCAGAACAGGCAGCTCACTGGCGTAGACATTCTTGATGCCGTCCCCAAATGCGCTCTCGATAACGCGAATATCGCGAACCATGCGGATAAATCCACCGGGCTCGACCGAGGCCGCCTGGTCGCTCCCCCACATGGCGCGATCGAGTGTGATGTGCCTCTCAATCGCGCAGGCGCCCAGTGCGACTGCAGCCATCGTCGTCTGAAAGACCAACTTCATGTCCGGAATATCCAACTGGAAGATCGTAGCGCTCACTTGAGTTGCGATCGCGCGAAGATTCAGCTCAGCTCGGATCGCAGGATAGGTGCTGGTCGAGTGCATCAGCATCAGATCCCCTTTGCCGAGCACCTCAACGGCGTGGTCAATCTCGTCCAGCGTGCTCATACCAGAGGAAAGAATAATCGGTCGGTCGAAGCAGCGATGATGCCGAAGGAATTGTCGTCCGTCAGCGAAGCCGAGGCAATCTTGAAGCACGGCGGATCAAACCGTTAAATAAAATCAACGGATGCCTCGTCCCAGCAAGAAGCGAACCAGAGAATATTGAGACTGCGGCAGAACTCATCAATAGCCGGAACTCCTGCTCGCCAAACTCAAGACCGCGCTTGAGATCGCCGTTTGTCATCCCAAACGGGCTTTCTCTCGGTCGAGCCAGTTCTTCCTGAGTGAAGACGACGTCTATGGTGCGCTTTTGAAACTTTACCGCATCGCATCCAGAAGCCTTGGCAGCGGTGATCAATTTTTTCGTGAGATCAAAATCACCGTTGTGATTGATGCCGATTTCAGCAATGACAAAGCAAGGCTCCTTATGCCCAATCAGATACGAACCTATTTTTACTGCATCAACCATTGTCTTTCTCCCTCATTGCGACAAAACGTAGCTAATCTATAGTTGAAGGCGCGTTTGTTAGAGTATCGTCCGCCCGCCGTCCATCACGACGTTCTGTCCGGTCATGTAGCCGGACGCATCGGAACGGAAGGCATCTGCACAGCACATCGGTATTCATCGCGCTTTGCCATCCGGCCCAGCGGGATCAGACTGCTTAGTTTCTGTACAAATTCGTCAGGCTGCTCGGTGTAGACACCACCTGGAGAAAGCGCGTTCGCGCGCACTCCCCGATTGGCCCAATAGCCTGCGAGATAGCGCGTTAGGCCAAGGAGCCCGGTCTTGATCACGGAATAAGTGATCGGTTTTACCGGCTGTCGATCCTCAGACAGCCCCTCTTTCCTATATAGCCGCTGGTCGGGTGCGATGACAGCAAGGTCCGAAGCGATGTTAAGAATCACACCATGCCCACGCGCCGCCATGCCGGCGCCGAAAAGCTGAGAACAGAGAAATGCGCCGGTCAGACCGACGGCGATCTCCATATCCCATTGCTCACGCCCGAAGTTTTCGAGCCGCGAGCGTTCAGCAAACTTGAATTAGGATCCACCTTGGGATCGATCGCGGCATTGTTAACCAGAATGTCAACCGGACCCCAACTCCGCTCGATGTGATCGCGATCGGCCCGGGATCGAGTCGGCCGACGTGACATCCATTTGATGGACCATAACCCGGCCAGATCCATGACGCTCGGAAAGAAGATGTTCCGTGACCGCCGAGGCATCCGGATCTATATCGGTGACAACGAGCCTCGCTCCGATCTCGATAAGCGCTTCAGTATGCTCCTTGCCGAGAAGGCCGGCACCGCCAGTGACCAAAGCAATTCGGCCATCGGCGCGGAAGCGGGAAAGTGTTGAAGTTATATCCATCTTCGGTCTCACAATCTAAAAACGCGTTTGACCGCCGTCCACGACCCAGACAGCACCGGTAACAAATGCTGCGCACGGTGAGGCCAGGAAGCTAACAACATTCGCGACCTCTTCCGGACGGCCGAAGCGCGCCAATGGAACCCTCTCTTACTAACATTCCTTTGGTTTCGTCGGGAGCTTGGTTCAAGCGCTCTTCCCAACGGCCGCCCTCGACTAGAACATTCCCTGGCGCTACGGCATTTATCCGGATATCGGCAGGTCCCAAAGAGCGCGATAGCCCACGAACGTATGAATTGAGCGCAGCCTTCGCTGCCGAATACGTAAGCGGAGCGCCCATACTTTCAGTTCCGCAGATGGACGAAATGCAGACAATTGCCGCGCCCTTTCCAAGATTGGTTCTGGCTGCCTCGATCACATTTGTTGTGGCGTAAAAATTCTCGGCGAAGACGCGTCGCCACTCTTCCGGAGTTTCCTGCCCCGATGGCACCGACGCTCCGCTACCCACATTGCATACGATGATATCAAGCCGGCCCCATCGCGCTATGACTCCGTCGACAATACGTCGGCAAAAGTCGACATTCGTGACATCGGCCGGATGTATGCTGACACGCGACTTAAGCTCGCTCTCCAGCGTTCGCAAAGATTTTTCCGTTCGCGCATTGATGGCCACCGAGCAGCCCTCTGCCCACAGGGCCTTGGCAATGGCGCGGCCAATGCCACGACTTGAGCCGGTGATAAGTGCGACTTTTCCGGCAATTTGGAGATCCATAACCTATGAAATTCCTGCCAGCCAGCCACGAACAAGGTCACGATAACGGCATAGCGCCGCGGCGTGTTCGCCGTTTGACGCTCGCGCCGTTTGAAGAATGAAGTCACCACGATAGTCGGATTTTCCCAACAGGCGAAATACCAACGGGAGATCGGCGGCGCCTTGCCCGAGCGAACCGTGGTGCCACCACGAATCCCGGTCTTTAATGTGCACGTTATCGATCCTATCGCCATAGGCGGCGAATTCTTCATTAGGATCAAATCCAAGGCTCGCGCTATTGCCTATGTCATAGGTCAAACCAAAGTTTTCGGTGGGAAGCGTCGCAATGAAGTGACGCAGAGCATCCGGGGAAAAATCGGACTCGAACAGGATCTTCATGTCGGCGTCGTTTAACAGGCCCTTAAGATCATCGAGCCCGGCACGCAAACGATCAACATCCTCGGGCCCCTCGATACGCCCATTGTCGACAAGCGGGATCAACACAAAACGGATGCCGAGTTCGGCGGAGGCGTTTAGCACCGCATGCAACTCATCGCGCAACGCGATTGCCCTTGGGCCTTTTGCCTTGAAAAACGGCGCCTGCATGAAACAGTCGCCCGTAAGCGAAACGATAGCGATACCGTGCCTCTGCTGTAATGCCTTAATCTCAGCGCGCCCCTGTCGCGTCATAAGCGGATTTTCTGACAGCCCCTCATGATCGAGGGTCCATTCGATCAAGGGAAAGCTGTGGCGCTCAGCGAGTACAAACTCCGCGCGCCAGCAATCGGACGGAAAGGCCTGGATCTTGCCATCAACCAGCGGAGAAAGACGTCCTTGCATAAAACCAATCCGCGGCATCGAGCTATTGATGACCACCGGCGCTATTCCTGGCCACGACTACTTAGCAAAAGGTCGCACAGCTCACGCACCGCCCCGTCTCCGCCTTTTCGCGTCAAGACCAACCGCGCCTTTGCGACCGCCGCCGGATGAGCATCAGCCACAACCACCGGCATCCCGACCAACGCGAGGCATCCAAGGTCGTTCACGTCATTACCAAGGAATAAGACGTTATCAGGACTAATGTGGCGCGTGCTCAGATAGTCGCGGAGGTATGCCGCTTTGTCAGCCAAGCCTTGATGACAAGTAATTTTGAGCTTTGCGCAACGCGCAGCGACAACTGGATTTTCTTCCGTCGAAAAAACAATCACTTCCTTGCCGCCGCGCCTCAAGGCAGCGATACCGAGTCCATCGCTTCGGTTGCAACGAACCGACTCGTGTCCGCTTTCGTCGACAAACAGGGTATTGTCCGTCAACACCCCATCAAAATCGAGGACCACAAGTTCAATGGCCTTGAGCGGGGCTATGTCGGCGAACAATGCGGCGCCGCAAGATACTTTCGACGACCTCAAGCTGCTCCAGCGTGTCGATGTCAAACGAACAAAAATAATCCATCTCAAACACTGAGATGCGACCACCCAGGCGGTTACCGAACTTGCGCAGAACCCACGGCTTAAAAACCCAGAGAGAGCCGTTCTCGATGTATTGCGGTGGACGATCCTGTGACCGCCCCCTATTTTGATAGTCATAAGTTATCGACTGCAGTTTTCCCATCGATGCGCTGCCAAACAAATGCCGCGTCACGATGCGCAGAAAACCAAGAATCGGCATCGTCGGCGAGCAGAGCTTGAACAGCGCGATCGATGTCGTCGTAGCGCCGCACCGGCGACGTGCATTGCAGGAACACCACCAGATCGGGATCTTCCATACCACGCTCTCGGCGCGTATCAAGCACGTGCAGCACAGCGGATTCGCTTGTGGCTTCCGCGGTGGACAAAGCCGCCGGACGCCTTATCACTTCGGCGCCGGACTGCTGCGCCAGAGCGGCGATCTCATCATCATCCGTGGAGACATAGATCGCGCTGAGGCAAGTTGCCTTTAGGGCGTGATCGATCGTATGGGCCAGCATCGGCCGGCCAGCAATCTCAATAAGATTTTTGCGCGGAACACGCTGCGACCCACCACGCGCCGGAATGATCGCAATTACGTTCCCGATTTTTCTGCTCATTGTAGCTTGCACAAATAAAATGTCGCTTTACTGCTCGTCTTCGGATTTATCGAAATTTCCATCATAAATTCCGCCGTCTGCTTTACGTCCCAAGAAATGTTTACTAGCATCTAACTGGCGCGTTTGCCAACGTTCTAATCATGAAACCATGACCGGAAGGCGTCCGCCGCAAATGCGTCAAATTCGTTTATTCCGGCCTCTCTCCAAAGCAGCTCATACTTTTTCATGAACGCTTGGCCCCATTTTGAAAAGAGACTGGAAAACAGCGGCAGACTTGCGCGCGTCCTGGACAGGATCGGTTCCGCTAATTTCAAGAATGGAATTTATATCCTTCTCTATCATGGAGTCGTCGGCCGTGACGCCACCGATTGGGAAACTTTCTATGAACGAGTGATGACACCTTTGGACCTGATGAAAATCCATATTGAGTTTCTCATCTGATCAGGACTTAGGCCGGTCAAACTGAGCGATGCTCCGCGCTTGTTCAATAATGGAATTGTTGCGGATAAATATTTCATCGTTACGTTTGACGACGGCTATTCAAATCTAACGGGCACCGCGGATTTCTTTTCAAAACTAAAGATATTTCCAACCGTTTTCGCCAATGGCGCCTTTTGCGAAGGCGCCCCCTATTATCGTGTGATGGCCGCGATGTTGTGCCGGCATCGCTATCACCGACAACTTCAAACAGCCCTATCGAAACGTTTGCCTCACATAAGTTGGCCTGACGATCCCAAGGCACTGTTCAACGCACTAAAGGATTCTTACGTTCCCTCCACGACCGAGGAGGTCGTGCTCGATGTCTATAATGCCAATCTCGGAAACCCGTCTCTGTTGAAATGTCATCTCTCAGTCGCGGATTTGAAGAACCTGACAAGGCTGGGCTGGGAAATCGGCAACCATACCTGGGACCACAAGACACTCAGTTCACTATCGCGGGCCGATACGTTTCGAGCATCTCGAACGCAACGCGTCGTTCTTTCATGACCGAAACATCGATTTGATCGATTGGCTCGCCTATCCCAACGGGCTGTCGAAGCACGTCAATCCGGACGTGAAGACCTGGCTCGACGACAATAGCCATATCAATGGCGCCTTCGCGGGCGGCGGCGTCAATTTGGTGCCAACAGAGACTTCAGTGGCTCAGAATTCCGCTGTGGCGAGAGACCATTCCCCAACTGAGAAACACCTACTGGGCGAATCTGCGCTCGACGCTCAGACTGCTGTCTCAATCGGATCATTCCGGCGCCATGAACTCTTCCAAGTTCAGGCGCGCGGATAGACCGGCATCACTTCGGACAACAACGATTTGGGATTATGGACGTATAATTCGATGCCTTTCGCGTTCAGCTCTTTTCGCCAAAGCGACAGATAGTCAATGATCCCGTTGGTGGCGGTATTGTGAACCATTGTTCGGTTCGCGTTTTTCAAGACATCTTCATCCCTATCCTGATCTTCACGAAGCCAAAAATATCGGCGATCATAAAGATCGACTCCGACCAGAACGATTTTTTTCTCCACCCCAGACAATACGCAAAATTAATGCAGTCGGTGATGGTGCCTGGGCCATGCGTCAGACCAGCGGCCAGGTCACTGGACGGCAGCTGGGAATTTCTTATGTTTTTGTAGGAGAACAGACGATGCGTATTTTTCAACAGTCTCTTGGCCAAGAGTTCATTGCAATCTTCGGCGTGCCAACCTCTCTGCCAGCAAAAAGACAGTGTCCTTGTATAGAGGATGGCCCAGGGCTTCATTCAAGTCCTGTATAGCGTAGTCCGAAATCTCCTTATTGGACCCACCCTTGATCTCCCGCACGATGTGGAAATCGACTCGGGAAAAACGTTGGCGAAAGTGGAAATTGAATTCAATAATGTCGTGCTTTTCAATTTCGTTCCACGCGGATTTATCGATCGCATGCAGCGAATATCCCGATCCAAAAATAAAGACCGTGTCTGATTTTTTTAAGCGACGAACGGCGGCATAGTCGATGAATTTATAATATCGTTTCGTGTAGAAAACGCCGACGGCGAGGCGCAGCAAATACAGCTCATACCTGAGAAATTGATGGAAGCCACGCTGCCTTATAATTCTCATCGAAAACATCAAATTGTAGAGCAACGAATTCTCTCGCAACTTCGTTCGCAGCCGTGTCGTCATAAAATTCAATTCCCCAATCCTGAACGAGCTGGCCGCCGCGTCACGCGCGTTGTTCCAGCAATTGTTTGAATACGGCGTGGTGACGGTCGATCCAATGGCCAAGATCGAAATGCGCGGCGGCTCTTTGCCGCGCGGCGGCGGCAAATCCTTCGGGCGCCGACGCGATCTGTTGCATGCCGGCGGCAATCGCTTCGGCTGAGGGGACATGCGGCCGGTCCCAATCCTCCTCGCCGCAGTCAAGCCCAATGCCGGCGTCGCGCCCTACAAGTTCGGGCACGCCGCCGCTGTTCGAATAGAGAACCGGCAGACCACAGGCAAGGGCCTCCAAAACAGTATTGGGACATGGATCATTGTATTTCGTCATGACATAGGCATCGGCAGCGGAATAGATTGCCGGCGCCTCCTCCTGACGGTAGCGGCCCGTAAAGGTTATGCTATCGGCGACCGCAAGGTGGTTCGCCAGTTCCTCGGCCGTACGGCGCGCGCCCGAGACGACGCTGCCGGCGATAGTCAATCGCGCGTCCAGGCCCTGCTCCCGCGCCCTGGCCAGGCCGAAAATCGTGCTCTCCAATCTATAAGAAAGATGATCGCCAATCTTACCCGTTATCAAGAACGTGAATGGACGCGGCGCTGCGGCGCGCGGCAAGGGCCGAAAGTGGCCTGTGTCCACCGCGTTGTAGAGAATCTCCCCGGGCCCGCGCCGCACCCCGAGAAATTTCTCCGCAGCCCGGCGGCAAAATTCGCTCTGGTAGAAGACCCAGTCGGCGGCGTGGAACGCCTCCGCCATGATCCGGTTCGGCGTCTGCCAGTCGCCCGCATACCAGCCGGGATAAAAGACGCCATTCTGATTGAGCACGATCGGAATGCCGCGCAACTTGAGCAGTTGCAACGCCGGTTTCGGCAGATAGGGCGCGTTGCTCAGCAGATAAACGAGGTTGTAGCCGAGGCGATGATTGGGAAAGTGCTCCGACAGACGCTTGACCTTGACCAAGGGCCCGCCGACATCGCCTTGCCGCGCGCCGCCGTAATGGACGGCCAGTTCGGCGCGGCGCGGCAGGAGGCAATTGACAGCCGCGAGCGCCCCGCAAGCAAAGCGGTAGACTTTGCGCGCCAACGATTTTAAGGGGAATTCGGCGTGCTGGTTCGCTGCGCGAGGATCGGCTTGCCGCACTGGGCGTGTTCACCATCGGCTGCGAAACCAAGAAGGGCACGACCGAGAACAAGACCCAAACGACGACAACGCAGACCAAGGACGGCAAGATAACGGGCGAGACGACGACCACGCGACCGACACGAAGACGAAGACCACTACTCCAGCCGCTGGCGGCACGACGACCGAAAAGACGACCGAGACGACCAAGTAGTTACACCAGGCTGGTCAGCACGTTTCTGATTGGCAACGAGTCAAGCATGCTTCGGCACTGGCAGGCCGGCTTTAGGCTCTTGGCGGAGCCTTGGTCGAGGCGGACAATCCGGAAACAAGCAGAATCGTGATACTCTGCCGCTTTGGCCGATTGTCGTTGTTACAGTCGCCTTGTTCATCGCCTGGACCCTAATCCCAGGCGTAAAGCACTGGCGGTATCGGCGATCTATCCGGGAACGTAAGTGCTGCTACTGCCGCATGGGAAGCCGCGTTCCCCTGTGCCATGCCCACGGTCGAGCAGGTGCTCACGATCTTCTGCGACGCGTTCCTGTTCGACAAGCGACATCGCTTCCATTTTCGTCCAGAGGACCGAATTACGGACATCTACAAGGGCACCACGGGGCCTATCGCCGACGAGCTGCAGACTGAACGATTTGCCATGCGACTTGAACAGGCGTTCGGCGTGCGGCTGACGGAAAGATTCAGCGAGCATACTACCTACGGGACATCGTGGCCTTGGCTGTCGCAACGAACCCTGAGGCAGGTGACACACGCCCGCCGGGCATGAACTGAGCTTCGGCTGGAAATGCCCCCAATTTGTTCACATGATCAATGTCCGGTCGACACTATTTCGGCTCGGCATTGCCCTTCACTTTCGCGAGGTAGGCAACGACCTTCTCAACAGCTTCCTCGATAGATCGGGCGGTCTCGGCCTCCGAAGTGCTCTCCATGTCGCTGTGTTCGACGATGAACGGGCAGGTGCTGTAGCTCGATTCGATCTGGATGTCTTTCGGAGAACCCGGCAACTGAAAGAACCAGAGCCCGTCGTCATCGACACCTGGGTGCTTGACCGGGAGTTGCTGCACCTGCACGTCGGGTACGAGGTGCTTTACACGTTCGATGATCTGGTCGATGTCCCGGCTCACAATCGCTTGCTCGGTTTCGGGATCGGTTTATTTGAGAATCGTTAGCCCCCCATCCCCCACAACCCCAAGAGAGTCAATGCTACGAAAACAAGCAACTCTGGAATCGCCCACCACACGATGCGGCCTCCACGCCGCCAAGCGATGAAGCCCGTGATGCAGCTAGCGGCAACGACCAACCAACAGACGAACGACAAAAGCAGCCCCAGAAGCCACAAGCGTTCTGTGCCGTGACCGCCACCGGTCATCATCATACCGAAGAAGAGGATAACGGCGGTCGTCGGAATGCCCGCAACAGAAACGATGAAGAGCCGGAACGACCAAGACCTGACTCGTGAGTGTTCTGCCGTACTCATTGGAAACGCCTACCAATGCCAACGGTAGGTTCCGGTGTCGCCCGAAGGGCGAACGCGAAGCGGCTATGCACCTGAACCGTGTTGGGCGTTTTCCCCGGCGCCGA
>CAVSAD010000016.1:0-135419 GCA_963725815.1 uncultured Chloroflexia bacterium | reverse complement strand
GGCTGGGTTGGCGACGTCTGGATTACCTCTGACTACGGCGTTGTCGCGGTTGCGAACCGCCAGAAGCCGTCGACCGGCATGGCCGTGACGAACCAGTCGGCTCCGAGCCTGCTGGCGACGACCAGCCCGAGCGTCGGTGGTGGCGTCAGCTCCGCTGTCGTCCCCATCGGGGATGTACACCATGGTCGCGCCGTTGGTGTTGAAGAACTACAACGGCTGGAACATGGGCTTCAACGTTGCGAACATCTCTGAGTTCACGAACAACGTCCAGATTCAGCTGATCGGCCCCACGGGCGACGTGGTCGGCGGCGATTCGCTGACGATCCCGGCCAAGGCCATGGAATACTGGTACGTTCCGGCGACGCAGGATCTTGGGCTGGATAGTGGCTTCGTCGGCGCGGCGATCCTCACCAGCTACCTGCCGTTCCATGCGGCCATCGACGAGGTGAAGTACACGGGTCAGGGTCAAGATGTTGGACAGGCAATGTCCTACATCGCGACGGACGCGGGTGCCTCGGCCGAGTGGTGCTCGCATGCGGATCCGGGCAGCAACAACTGCGAAGCGCTGAATCAGTACGATATCCTGCACCCGACCGGCAACGGTCCTGAGCTGGCGATCCCGCTGATCCAGAAGGGCGATCCGAACACGGGCATGGGCGATGTCTCTGGCATCAACCTGTTCAACGCGTCGCCAGACCAGCCGTCGACGGTGCACATCTGGTTCCAGATGGAATCCGGCGCAGCTGCCGCTCCGACGTTGTCGGCTCCGTACGAACTGCAGATCTCTGGGCATGGCACGGCGACGGTCTACACGATGGACTCGACGTTCAGTGAGATGTCCCAGAACTTCCAGGGTTCCGCGTTGATCTACCCGATCGAGGGTGCTGGTGCGGTGTTCGCGGTGTCGAACAACGTGAACTACGCAGTCCAGCACGACGGCTCGGCCGTGTACAACGCGATCAACACCTGGGGCCAGTTCCGCATGCTGTGCTCGCAGTACGGCATCGTGGACAACAATGGCAACTACTACCAGAATGGCTCGTTCTCGCCGTGTCTGTCCCTGCAGGGGATGGCGCGACTAGAGTCCGCACGATAGCATGACGCTCGACGACGAAACGTCGTCGTGACCCGAGTCACACAAGAAGGAGACGCCCTCCGGGAAACCGGGGGGCGTTTCTGTTAAGGGATGGCCGCGGATGTTCCCCGTCGGGGCGCGATTCATCGCGCCCGCGTCCCGGCGTGATGGATTGGGCGCCATGAATGTCGCCCCTACACGACGCCGGGAAATCGGCGTGTCCCCGCCGACTGGGCGCCATGAATGTCGCCCCTACACGACGCCGGGAAATCGGGGGGGCGTCCCCGCGACTGGGCGCGATAATGGCGCCCCATGCGCATCAAGATAGGGGCTGACAAGCGACGACTCCAGGCGCGAAAGTGACGGTGTGTCATCCAGTCACGATCGCGACAGGAGTCGTTCATGGCGAGTATCCCCAGCCTCAGTGGCACTCTCCAGACCGTGTTGACCGCCACGGCGGAGTCGCTGGCCCGCCAGACGGGGGTCATCCGCCGCCAGCGCA
Organism: uncultured Chloroflexia bacterium; assembly: GCA_963725815.1. Lineage (GTDB taxonomy): Bacteria > Chloroflexota > Chloroflexia > Thermomicrobiales > Thermomicrobiaceae > CALAGB01. Next base: position 133,842 of record CAVSAD010000016.1, on the reverse strand, counting down.
AACTGAGTGGCGCCGTCTTGCTCCAGACCTTGATCTTGGGTTGGCTGGCCCATCCGGCGGCCAGTTTGACCCAACTGACGCAGATGGCGGCCCGCCGCGGCGTCGTGCTGAGCCCCCAGGCCCTCGATCAACGCTTTACCCCGGCCCTGGTCGAGTGCCTGAGCGCCTCTTGGGTGCCACGCTGGCCACGGTGGTCGCGGTGGCCGAGCCGGTCGCCATCCCGGTGCTGCAGCGCTTCACCGGCGTCTGGATCCTGGACAGTACCACCCTTAGCCTGCCGGAGCGGTGGGCACCGCGCTGGCCCGGCTGTGGCGGACGGCCGGGGGAAGGCTTGGCCGCCCTCAAGCTCCACCTGCGCCTCGATCTCCGGCAGGGGCAGCCTCGAGGGGCCAGATCTGAGCGCCGGACGCACCGACGATCGCCGTAGCGCGCTGCATGTGGCGGCGCTCCCGACCGGAAGCCTGCGGCTGAGTGATCTGGGCTACTCTCAGCCTGGCGGCCTTTCGCACGATCGCCGCGCAGGGGAGCTTCTGGCTGAGTCGGCTGCAAGTCAACGTGGTCATCCAGACGGTGACCGGGGAGCGGGTGACGAACGTCGGACGCTGGCTGCGGGGGCTCGACGATGGGCGCGGCCAGGTCGACGTCCCGGTCCGGCTGCGGCGTGACGGAGCGCCTTCCGGCCCGCCTGCTGGCGCTCAAGGTGCCGGGATCGGTGACCGCAGCCCGGCGACGGCGCCTGCGGCAGCAGGCGCGCAAACAGGGCGCAACCCGTCAGTCAAGCGCGGCTGGACCTGGCGGGCTGGACGCTGCCTCGTGACCAACATCCCGGCCGACCGCTTGAATTTCGACGAAGCCCGCAGCCTCTACCGCGCACGCTGGCAGATCGAACGCCTCTTCAAGCTGTGGAAGCAGCATGGGCAGCTGGATACCTGGCGCAGTGCCAACCCCGAGCGCATCATGGCGGAGGTCTGGGCCAAGCTCATCGGGCTCGTGATCCAGCATCGGCTGATGCTCACGACGTGGCACTGGAGCATTCCCGGATCGGAGCCTGGTCAAGGCCGCCAGCGCCATCCGCGATCAAGCCATGGTCCTGGCGGCCGTCTTTGATGCTCCCCGCCAGTTTCGGAGCGCCCTGACACAACTCCAACGCTGCCTGCGGGCCTCCACCCGCCTCAACAAACGGCGCACCCATCCCAACACCTACCAGTACTTGCTTGACCCCACGTTGGAACCTTAAACTTGATGCGCATGGGGCGCCATTCATGGCGCCCCTACGATCGTGTTTGCGGGTAGGGGCGCGATTTATCGCGCCCGCGCTCTCGGGACGCCGTGATATCGCCGTCGTGAGGGCTGCGGTACACTGGGATCGAGGCGAGAACAGCGGCGACCCGCTGGAGCACGCAAGGTGCTCCTCTGCGTTACCCGAGTAAGTGGCGCGATCTCGGAAGTACCCGGCAGTGAGTAAGGCGCGAGAAATGTGAGCGAGCGAACCGAATTGCCGTTGCTGGCGATCACGATGGGCGATCCGGCCGGGATCGGGCCGGAGATCGTGCTCAAGACCCTGGCGCACGCCGAGGTCTTCGCTCGCTGCCGTCCGCTGGTGATCGGTGACCGGCGCATTCTCGAACGCGCGTCGGAATGGGTCGGGCAGCACGGGATTACCGTCGACGTGGTCGCTGAACCGGAATCCGGCCGCTACGAGCCGGGAATCGTTACGTTGCTGGATCTGGGGAATGCCGCTCCGGACGAATGCCCGCCGGGTGAAATCAGCGCGGCGGCCGGGCGCGCGGCCGTCGACTACGTCGTTCGTGCCTGCGATCTGGCGCTTTCCGGTGACGTCGATGCCATGGTGACCGCCCCGCTGAACAAGGCGGCCATGAACCTGGCCGGGTTCAGCTACGCCGGGCACACCGAGCTGCTCGCCGAGCGGACGAACACGCCCAACGTCAAGATGCTGCTCGTCGGCCCGAAATTGCGCGTCATCCACGTCAGCACGCATGTCTCGCTGCTTGATGCCATCCAGAGGGTGACGACGGAACGGGTGACAGAAGCGATCGATCTGGCCGATTCTTCGTGCCGCGCGTTGGGGATCGCCCAGCCGCGCATCGCCGTCGCCGGCCTCAACCCGCACGCGGGCGAGGGTGGGCTTTTCGGCGATGAAGAGGCGCGCGAGATCGTGCCGGCCATCGAAGCGGCGCGGGCGCGGGGACTCGACGTCTCCGATCCGCAGCCGCCCGACACCGTTTTTCTGCGCGCGGTCAATGGCGACTACGACGTGGTGGTGGCGATGTATCACGATCAGGGCCACATCCCGATGAAGCTGCTGGCCTTCGATAGTGGGGTCAACGTCAGCATTGGGCTGCCGATCATCCGCACGTCGGTCGACCACGGCACCGCCTTCGACATCGCGGGAAGCGGGACGGCGCGCGAGGAGAGCCTGCTGGCGGCGATCGACGTGGCAATTCAGATGGTGAACGCGCGATGCGTAGGGTTCCGTAGTGCGTGCCGGTCGACGGCGAGGCGAGGATGAGCCCGTGGCAACCACCGAGGAGACCATCGAAATCGCGCTTCCCTATGGGGATGCCACGCTGCCGTTGCGCATCGCGGCGCGTAACCTGCTCGCCATCCTTCGGCCGAACCCGGTGGAAGCGTGCGCCGACCCGGTCGCTGAGGTACGCCGCGCGCTCAACCGTCCGATCGGGATGGCGCGGCTCTCCGAGGCGGCACGCGGCGCCTCGCGTGTCGTCATTGCCGCCGACGACCTGACGCGCCAGACGCCGGTCGACGTCATCATTCCCGTTACTGCTGGAAGAGCTCCACGGTGCTGGAGTCAGCGACGACCAGATCACGGTCGTGATCGCGCTCGGCACTCATCGCCCGATGACGCCGGAAGAGATCGACGCGCGCTTCGGCCGCGACGTGACCGCGCGCGTGCGGGTCATCAACAATCCCTGGCAGGATCGCTCGCGGCTGATCAACCTGGGCCCGACCGTCAACGGCACGCCCATCTGGCTCAACCGCGAAGCCTACGAGGCGGACTTCGTCATCGGCGTCGGTAGCATCGTGCCGCACCACATTCCCGGTTATTCGGGCGGGGCCAAGATCATCCAGCCGGGTATCTCGGGTCCCGAGACGACCGGCCACACCCATTTTCTCAGCACGCGGACCCGCCGCTCCTACCTCGGTCTGCTGGAGAACCCCTTGCGGGAGGAGATCGAGCTGATCGGTGATATGGTCGGTCTGAAGACGATTCTCAACACCGTGCTCGACACGGAGGGCCGCCTGGTGCGAGCGTTCTTCGGCGATTCGCGCGTGGCGTTCCGCATGGGCGCGCGGCTGGCGCGCGAGGTTTACGGCGCGCCGCTGGCGAGGCAGGCCGACATCGTCATTGCCGGATCGCATCCCTGCGATATCGAGTTCTGGCAGGCGCACAAATCGCTCTACCCGGCCGATATCGCCGTGAAGGAGGGGGGCACGATCATCGTCGTGACACCCTGCCCGGAAGGGGTTGCCGTGACCCATCAGGAGATGCTGAACATCACCCCGCTCGACTCGGCGCGCATCGAGTCGATGATCGAGGCCGGTGAGCTGGCGGACGTCGTTTCGGGAGGCCTGGCGCTGGCCTGGGCCAAGATGCGCGAGCGAGCCCAGATCAGCCTGGTGAGCGACGGCATCAGCGCCCCGGAGACGCGCGCCCTCGGCTTCAGCAAGCACGCCAGCATCGACGACGCTCTCGCCGCCGCGCTCAAACGACACGGACCGGACGCCACCGTGACCGTCATGACGCACGCGCCCGAGATGCTCCCGATCCTCCAGAGCTGATCGATATGACTCGTATCGCGATCATCGCCGACGACCTGACCGGCGCGGCCGACGCCGCGGTGGCCTTCGCCAAGCGGGGGCACTCCAGCCGCGTGCTCCTCGATCAGGGTTATAGCGCGGGCGTCGACGTTGTTGCCCTCACGACCGAGAGCCGCAATCTGCCGCCTGCCGCGGCGGCCGAGCGCGTGCGCCGGGTCGCGCATCACGTCTACGGCACGCCTCTCCTCTATAAGAAGATCGACTCCACCTTGCGCGGCAATCTTACGGCCGAGCTGTTCTCGCTGATGGAGGCGTTCGACCTGGCGCGCGCTCTGATCGCGCCGGCCTTTCCGGCGCAGGGCCGCACCACGGTCCTCGGCCGGCAGCTCATACACGGGCAGCCGCTGGAGAAGACTGATTTCGCGGGCCAGGTGACGACCTCGAACGTGCGCGAGATCTTCCTGCGCGCGCGCGACGCGCGGCCGGTGCGGTTGATCCCGTTGTCCGACGTGCGCCGCGGTTCGGCGCACCTCGCCGGGCTGCTGATCGACCGTCCAGCGGGCATCGTCATCGCCGACGCCGAGACCGACGACGACATGACGGCCATCGCCGGAGCCGTACTGGCCGGCGGCCTACGCCTCGTCTGCGGTTCGGCCGGGCTGTGCCATGCTCTCGCCGGCCAGATCCCAGCCGGCCAGGAGCGCTCGAACAACTCAATGCCGGTCAGATCCGGCCCGACCCTGACCGTCGCCGGAAGCCTGCATGCCGCGACGATCGCCCAGTTCGAGGCCGCTCGTGCCGCCGGCATCGTGGTCGTCGAGCCGGTGAACTTCGGGACTTACGCGGTTGATCCACTCATCGAACAGGTGATCGACCTGCTCGAAGCGGGCCAGGACGTGATTCTCGCGTCCCACCGGATCGACAACGCGATTCCCAGTGAGCTGACGATTTCCGACCGGCTGGCGCGCTTCACCGCCCGCGTCCTCAAGCGCGGCCGCGTGGGGGGACTGATCCTGACCGGCGGCGACGTGGCATGGAGCATCTGCTACGAGCTCGGCGCGCGGGCCATCGATCTCTTCGGCGAGGTTCAGCCCGGCATTCCGTACGGGGTGCTGCGTGGCGGAGCGGCCGACAACCTGCCGGTCGTCACCAAGGCGGGTGGCTTCGGCGACGAGGACGCTATTGTGAGCGCGATCAGGTTCTTACGGGGGGAATAGGGATGCAGTCCACTAGTCTCCCTTCCCCCAGAATTGGGGGAAGGGCTGGGGATGAGGGCCGCCAGGTGAGGGCACGCCCGCCAACACAGGTTGCTTCTCGGGCGTTACACTTCAGCCCGGGCGGAAGCGCCCTGCGAGCGGGAGCGACACAGCACCTGTCGATTGATTTGAAAGGGCACGCACCTTCGTGGTTGAACGCGATTACATTCTCCGGCTGATCAAGCAGATGACCGAAGCGCTGGCCATCGTCTTCAAGCTCGAGCGCGGCGGCGATTACCTCGAAGCGTTGCGCGTCATCGACAGTACCTACCAGCAACTGCTCGGGCTCGATGCCGCCACCATCGGCAACCTGCCGGCCGATGCGCTGCTGAGCCTGATCCGCTCGTCCGGCGTCGGCTATCAGGGACAGCAAGCCGTGGCCGAGCGACTAACCGTGCTCGCCAACCTGCTGCAAGCCGAGGGGGACATATACCAGGGGCTTGGCAAAGGGGACGACAGCGCGCTCCGTCGCCTGAAGGCGCTCGACATCCAGCTCGCGATCCTGACCGCCGAGGATCCATCGTCGTCACGAGCAGCGGATGCGGTGCGCACGCTGCTGGAGCACCTGGCCGAGTACGAGCTTTCGGTTCGCACCAAGCTCCAGCTCTGGAAGCATTTCGAGCAGTTTGGCGACTACGCGCGCGCCGAGGACTGGATGTACGAGGCGATCGAAGACGAGCATGCTCCGGCCGACATCATGCAGCGTGCGGAAGCGTTCTACCACCGGCTGCTGGACCAATCCGACTTCGAGCTGGTCCACGGCAATTTGCCGCGCCCCGAGGTTGAAGCCGGTCTCGCCCAGCTCGAATCCGGCCGCACCGGCGGCCAGCCGGTCGGCTAGCAGGGCCGGCGCCCGGGAACGGCCGGTCCTCACGGGAGGTCTCAGCTGGGTACAGAGGCGTTCGCGTTTGACGGAAATCCACGGCCGCGCGACAATCTTCGCATTCAATCGGCATCATCACGACGGCGATGATTCACGGCACCTGGTTGGCCCGGATTGTTTCGGCCACAGTGCAAAAGGAACAGGAACAGTATGGGCAGATTCACGCAGGCAGAGATCGCGCATCTGCAAAGCCACAGTCTCGGACGACTCGCGACAGTCAGCAGCGGGGGCGAACTCCACGTGGTGCCGATTGCATTCTTTTACAACCCCGCTGAGGAGACGATCGATATTGGTGGCCACGGGTTCACCACGAGCAAAAAATACCGGGACGCGCTGCGACATGGCCGGGTGGCGATCGTCGTGGACGGTGGCGTTCCCGGGAGACCCCGCATGGTTGAAGTGCGCGGAACCGTGCAGGCACTGGCGACCGGCGGCGACGCCATCAACCCCGGATTTCCCTCGGAGATCATTCGCATCACTCCGACCTACATCGTTTCGATGGGGGTGAATGACGACGAGGTGCACCCGGCCGAGGGTAACGTGCGCTTTGACGGGCGGCGAGTGGAGTAACCGCCTCGCGTTCGGCGGAACGGTCGATGGAACGGACCGACCACCGTTATGCCGTGCGGCTGGTGCCCGGTCCGTTCGATTCAGGACTCAACGCTATTCCTTGATGCCGCCCTTCGTCAGGTCGGCGGCGTCGAGCAGCCGGTCGAGCTCGTCGGCCGAGAGATCGGTCATCTCCAGCGCGACGTCCTTCACTTTGCGGTTCTCGGCGTAGGCGCGCTTGGCGATCTTGGCCGCCGTGTCATAGCCGATGATCGGGTTGAGCGCGGTCACCATGATCGGGTTGCGCTCCACCACGTCGGCCAGCCACTCGCGGTTGACCGTGATGCCGGCCACCGCCTTCTCCGCCAGCACGCGTGACATGCTCGCCAGCAGGTCGATCGATTCGAGCAGGTTGTAGGCGATGATCGGGAGCATCACGTTCAGCTCGAAGTTCCCCATCTGCGCGCCGATGGTGATCGTCAGCATCGTTGCCGATGACCTGCGCGCTGACCATCATCGTCGCCTCCGCGATGACCGGATTGATCTTGCCCGGCATGATCGAGGAGCCCGGCTGCAAGGCGGGCAGGACGATCTCGCCGAGCCCGCCCTGAGGGCCGCTGTTCATCCACCTGAGGTCGTTGGCGATCTTCATCAGCCCGGCGGCGTAGGCCTTGAGCTGGCCGCTGACCTCAACGGCCGTGTCCTGCGCGGCCTGAGCCGCGAAGTGGTCGTCCGCCTCGACGAAGGGCTGTGACGGTGAGCTTCGCCAGCTCGGCCGCCATGCGCTTGCCGAACTCCGGATGCGCGTTGATGCCGGTGCCGACCGCGGTGCCGCCGATCGCCAGCTGCGCCAGGCGCGGCAACGAGGCTTCGATCCGCTGGCGCGCCAGCGCCACCTGCGCCGCCCAGCCGCCGATCTCCTGGCTCAGGCGCACCGGCATGGCGTCCATCAAGGTGCGTGCGGCCCATCTTGACGACGTCGTCGGTCTCGGCCGCCTTGCGCTCGAAGGTGGTCTGTAGCGTCTCCAATGCCGGAAGAAGCTGCTCGACGATCTCCAGATAGGCGGCGACGTGGATCGTCGCCGGAATGACGTCGTTGCTGCTCTGGCACATGTTGACGTCGTCGTTGGGGTGGATGGGGCGGCCGCCGCCGGCCAGCTGCGCGGAGCGGCTGGCGATCACCTCGTTGGCGTTCATGTTGGTCGACGTGCCGGAGCCGGTCTGGAAGACGTCGATCGGGAAATCGGCGTCCCATCTGCCGTCGATCACCTCCTGCGCTGCCCGCTGGATGAGCTCCGCTTTCTCGGGCTTCGAGCAGCCCGAGATCCTGATTGACCCGCGCGGCGGCGAATTTGATCAAGCCCGAGCGCCCGGATGAAGGAACGCGGCAGGCGAAGCGAGCTGATCGGGAAGTTCTCCACCGCGCGCGCCGTCGACGCGCCATAGAGCGCGTGGATGGGCACCTGCATCTCGCCCATGCTGTCCCGCTCGATTCGATATTGCTGCTCGCTGGTCGTTCCGCTCATCAGCTGGCTCCTCGATCGTCTTGCTCATCGATTTTCGTTTGTTCAGCGCGTCGCGGCGGTCATATCACCGCCCGCGACAGCATCAAGATACGCGCTCCCGGCCGCGTACGCCAGCGGGATGATCACGACTGTCACGGGTTTGATACGTCGTTCCACGCGGTTAACACGAACTTTTGACAGGCCCCGCCATAGGATACATGCATGAGAAACGGTCGCAGATGACAACCACGTTGTCTCGGCTGGACCTACTCGCCGGGGCCACCCGCGCGGAGTCGGTCGCAACGAAAAGGAGCCAGTCATGGCGATGGCGCTTGAACTTGTTGTAGTGGTTTGGCTCGTGGCGCTGGGGCTCTCCGTTTATTTCTTCGTCAAGTCTCTGAATGAGGCGCTCGCCAAAGGGCGCCAGCCCCGGACGGAGAAGCAGGCCGCCAAGCACACGGTCATTTTCGATTTCATCGCGTCACCTGCTGCCGGCAGGGCATCGGGGACGCCGACCGACGCACTGAGAACGCCTGACGTTCGAGGTGTAAGCGGGCAAAGGGGGGACGAGGCCGCGGGTCAAGCTCGCGGCCTCGTCATATCCGCCGGATCAGCGGGCAGGCTGTCGACCGACCGTGTGCGGCGCCCGCCCGATCCGACCGAGGGAATCGCGTCAGACCATCTTGTGCGGGTCCGCCAGATCCCCATCCTTGAACCGGCCGAAGCGCATCGCGTGCAGGTCGAACGACGTCGAGCCGTCCAGAATCAGCTCCGCCATCACGCGCCCGACGATCGGGCCGAGCGCGAAGCCATGACCGCTGAACCCGGTGGCGAAGAAGAATCCGCGCGGTTCGTCAACCTCGCCCAGGACCGGCACGGCGTCGGGCGTGGAGTCGATCAGGCCCGCAAAGACATGCTTGATGCCGACGTCCTCGAGCGACGGGAACAATGTCTTGAGCCCTATGAGGCTGTTCCAGGCGGTATCCAGGTTCGGTTGCGGCTCGACGTCCACGGTGTGCGCGAACGGATGCTCCCGCGCGGAAGAGCCGGGCAGCGATCGCAGCACGTCCTTGACCAATTCGCCGCCGACTCGCAGGCTGAACATGTTGCGGTTCTTGAGGTAGTTTGCCGCGAAGAGACGCGTGCCGCGGAAGCTCTCGGTGGTGATGTCGTAGTCCGAACGCCCGCCACGAGCGATGTAGAAGCTTCCGCCCGGTCGCTGTCGAAAGGCGACGTCCGGTGTCCAGACTCCGACCTTGGTGATCGGCGGCGCGCTCGTCGTCTCGGCGACGGTGTTCCGCACCTGAATCTGTGGCAGCGATAGGCCGACGGTGCGGGCCAGCTTCTTCGACCAGCCTCCGGCAGCGCAGACAACCACCGGTGCCTGAATGGTCCCCTTCTCCGTGACGACGGCGCTGACGTGCCCGCCGCTTGCCTCGATGCGTTCGGCGGCACAGTAGGTCAGAACCGTCGCTCCCTCGGCCGCGGCCGCTCTCCCGATGGCGGGCGCCACCTTCGTCGGCTCGGCATGCCCGTCACTGGGCGTGAACATCCCTCCGGCGATCGGGCCCTGGATGCCGGGGATCAGATCGCGAATCTGCTGCGCCGTGAGGATGCTGGTATCCAGATTGAACTCGCGGGCGACCGGCAGCCAGCTTCGCAGCTCTTCCAGACGTTCCTCGTCGTAGGCGACCTTCAGATTGCCGGCCTGTACCCACTCGATGTCCTCGCCGAGCTCGGCCTGGAGCTCTTGCCAGATCTTGTTGCCCGCCATCATCATTGGGACTTCGGCCGGGTCGCGTCCTTGCTGGCGCACGAAGCCCCAGGCTCGGCTCGATTGCTCGGAGCCAATCTGCCCCTTGTCGAGCAGCACGACGTTCCCTTTGCGCTTGGCGATCTCCCAGGCGATCGACGCGCCGACGATTCCTCCACCGATGACGACGACATCCGCTTCTGTGGGCAGCATGCCATTCCTCCAATCCGTCTTCCGGCGGGCAAACGGCTCCCGATGCACTCGGTCGGGCGCGATCCGTCATGAAGACGCCGAAACCGGTCTCATATTGCAGCAGCGGTAGGCTCCCGTCCACTACGCGCGGATGAACCGATCGTTCGGGCTTCATCAATACCGGCAGAGACTGAAAAAGCGGCGGCTTGCGAGACTACGGTGACAGGCGACGCGATTGGTCGCGTATGACCCGTACCTGCGGGAGCAGAACGCGGGATTGCACGAGGGGCGCAATGTCCGCGGCCGGTGCGGGGCTGGCAAAAAGGTGACCCTGGCCCTCGGTGCTGCCCAGACCCCGCAGTTCGCCAAGCTGACCGATGGTTTCGATTCCCTCGGCGATGATATTGAGCTCCAGCGCCTGACCGGCGGCGATGATCGCGGCGACTAGCCGCTGATTTTGGGCGTCCCGTTCCAGCCCGGCGATCAGCGAGCAGTCGATCTTGATGCCGTCCAGAGGGAAGCGTTTGAGGAAGGACAACGACGAGTAGCCGGTTCCGAAGTCGTCGATGAAGAGCCGCACCCCCAATCGCTTGAGCTCGTGCAGGACGTCTACCGCCTGCCCGGAGTTTCCCATGAAGAGCGATTCGGTGATCTCGAGAATCAGAAAATCGGGCGCGAGACCGGTCTCTTGCAGCACGCGCGCAATATCGTCCACGATCGAAGGGTGTCGAATCTGGTAGGTCGAGAGGTTCACTGCGAGCGAGAGCGGTGGGATGATCCGATCTCGCGCCTGCCATTGCCTGGCCTGGCGACAGCTCTCCTGGAGCACCATGCTGGCCAAGCTCGACGATCATCCCGCTCGTTTCGGAGATCGCGACGAACTCTTCCGGCAGCAGCAAGCCGCGATCCGGATGGCGCCAGCGGACCAACGCTTCGACGCCGCGCACGAACCCGTTGGTGAGGTCGACAATTGGCTGATAGTGAATCTCCAACTCATCGTGATCGATCGCGCGCCGGAGATCGTGCTCCATCTCCAGCCGTTCGTGAATGGGCGCCGTCATGCCGCGTTCGAATACGGCATAGCGCGCTTTGCCCATATTCTTCGCCCGGTACAGGGCCATGTCCGCCGCGCGCATCAGATCCACGGAGCTCACTTTGCGCGCTCCACTGTGGGCGATCCCGATGCTGGCACTGATTTGAACCTCGGTGGTCGGAAGCGCGAACGGTTTGGCGAGTAGCTTCGCGATCCGGTCGGCCGCCTGGATCGCGTCTCCCAGCCCGTTTAGATCCTCGAGGAGGATGGTGAACTCGTCGCCTCCGAGCCGCGCGACCGTGTCCACGTTACGCACGGCTTCACCGAGACGTGTCGAGACCGCCACCAGGAGTTGATCGCCGATCTCGTGGCCCAGGTTGTCGTTGATCAGCTTGAAATTGTCGATGTCGAGGTAGAGCAGCCCAACGATCTGCTCCTGACGCCTGGTGCGTTCCAGGGCATGTTCAAGGCGATCGAGAAAGAGTGCCCGGTTGGCGAGATCCGTGAGCGGATCGTGAAAGGCCTGATGCGATAGGAGATCCTCGAGATCGCGACGCTCGGTGACATCACGCGCATTGAGCACAATACCCTGTACGTCTGGATCGTCTGTCAGGTTGGTCGCGATGACCTCGGCGCGCCGCCAGCCACCACCAGCCGAACGCAGCCGGACCTCGATGTCGCGTGAGACGCCGTTGACCGAGGTCGAATCTGCCAGAAATTGCCGGAATCTCGCCGCGTCGTCACGATGCAGAAGATCGAAGCAATCGCTGCCCGGAACGACGATCGACTGCGACGTTCCCACCCAGGCACCAAGTGAGGGGCTGGCATAGAGAATCGTTCCGTCGCGCTCCACGACCAGAACCACACCCGATGTGCTCTGAACGAGCGACCGGAAGCGCTTTTCACTATGACCAAGCTCTTCTTCGTGCCTCTTCCGTTCCGAGATGTCGTAGATGACGCCATGCCAGCAGTGACCGGTACCATCCTCCTGGGAGACAAGAGCCGCTTCGTTACGGACCCAGACGGTGCGCCCGTCCCGGGTGATGACGCGGTGCTCCAGCCGGAACCCTTCACGCTCGACGCGGTCGCGATCGATCTGCCCCAGGACAACGTCACGATCTTCCGGATGCAGCACGTCGTTCCAGAAGCTTGGTCGTGCCAGCCATTCCGCCTGGCTGTAGCCGAACATCGTCTCGACCTGCGGACTGATGTACGTCGGGCCGTTCCCCTGGTCCATCGGGGTGATGTAGGTAATAGCCGGGATTCGTTCGACCAGCGCGCGATAGGTATCGCCGTCAGCGACATCGGCATGGGGCTTGGTCGGAACCGCCGGCAGGCTCCGCGCCAGCATCGTGATGTAGCGCGGCCGCCCGTTTACGCGCACGACGACCGCGTTCAGCGAGAGAGAGATTGGGTCACGGCCGGCGCGCAGGAACGCCGCGACCCATTCGATCGCCGTCTCATGATTCGATCGCAGTCGATTCAGCATCCGGTCCGTAACGTCGCGACTCGGCTCAGCGATCAGCGACGTCAGCGGAATTCCGGACAGTGATTCATCCCCGGCTCCGGTAAGGTCCTTGAAGACGTCGTTGACTCTGAGCACGCGTCCATCGACGGCCACGACCAGATGAGAAACTGGCGAATAGGCCACCACGTTGGTGAAGAGCTCGGGGCCGTGATAGAGGAGCAGTTGCTCGGTGGATGGAACGGTGAACTGTTCGCTACCGTGCACCGATTCGATTTGAGCCTCAGTCAACCGGGCGGTGTTGAGCTCGCTGGTCATCGTGCGTCAGCCGCCAAGCGTGACCTGAGGCGCGTCAAGGATGCCAGAGGCAGGGCCGTCGTCATGAACCAGCAGGATGTTTGGAACTCGAAGTTCAATTTGACACCTGCAACAATCAATTCTGTTGTCATCGAAAGGCCACTTTTCGCACCAACGCGAGATACTGATTCCCTCGCTCAGTATAGGAAGAATGGTCAGATTGCGGGCATCACCAATTGGTCTGAATCACGCCATACCTTCGACCTGACCTGTTCCGCGCCGGAAGACCGCCGATGAAGTCGAAAGGTACCAGGCTGGCGAGAGACGCTGACTTGCGTTCGACGTGGGCATCTGCGATGTTCGCGACATCATCGACGGGATGGTCGATTCCGGCACTGGCAGGGAGGCAGACGGGCATGACGGATATGAGCGTTGACGAGATCAAGCGGCGCGTCGCGGACGAGATCCGGCAGTTGCATCCGCGACTTCGATCGATGTCGCACGCATTGCACGAAAATCCCGAGATCCTGTTTCAGGAGCACAAGGCGGCGGAGTTGCTGGCGAACGAGCTGGACGAGCAAGGATTCACCGTCGAGCGGGGCGTCGCCGGACTGGACACCGCCTTCGTCGCCACCTACGGCAGCGGCGAGCCGGTCGTCGGTTTTCTGGCGGAATACGACGCGCTGCCGAAGATCGGTCACGCCTGCGGGCATAACCTGATCGCGACCTGGAGCGTGGGCGCCGCGATCGCGGTGCGACGTGCGTTCCCGAACCTCAGGGGAACCATCAAGGTGATCGGCACGCCGGGAGAGGAAGGCGGCGGCGGCAAGGTCATCATGGCCAACGCCAACATCTTTGACGGCCTCAGTGCCGCCATCATGATGCATCCGCGTGACCAGACCTATCTCGACCGCGGATCGCTGGCACGAACCGTCTTCGACATCGAATTCTTCGGTAAGAGCGCGCACGCCTCGTCAGCGCCAGAGCGGGGCATCAACGCGCTCGATGCCATGCTGCAGGTCTTCTTCAGCATCAACGCGTTTCGACAACAAATGCCCCCCAACACGCGTATCCACGGAGTGATCAGTCACGGCGGCGAGGCGCCCAACGTCATCCCAGACTACACCGCCGCTCGCTTCCTGGTTCGCGCCAAGGAGCAGGAACATCTCGAGCAGTTGCGGCAGAAGTTCCGCGGCATCGTCGAAGCGGCGGCGCTGGCGACCGGATGTCGCGCCGAGGTGAAGGAGGGCCTCAGCTATCAGGCCCGCGTCTGCAACGCGGCGCTGGTCGAGACATTCGGCGAAAATTTGGCGGCTCTCGGACTCTCCGCGGACGTTCCACCGGCCGACGGCGGAGTCGGTTCGAGCGACATCGGCAATGTGAGCCGTCTCGTGCCCACGATTCACCCCTATCTCCAGATCTGCGATCCCGGCATCGGCGGGCACACGCTTGAGTTCGCCGAGGCCGCCGCAAGCGCACGAGCCGACGATCTGACCGCGACCGGCGCGACGTTGCTCGCCTGGACCGGCATCGACGTGCTGCTGCGTCCGGAGGTGCGCTCGAGCCTCCGGGAAACGTTCAAGGAGCAATTGGGCTACGAGCCGCGAAGCTGACGAACGAGGAGATGGCCTGATGCCAAGCTCGAAATGGACCTACCTGCCGTCGGAAGGGGTATCACTTGACGTCGACCGAGCCTTCTATGATCGGCTGGCCGCCGACACGGATGAGCGAACTCTGATCGATTCGTTCACTGTCCCGATTCGTTCGGGCAGGGCCTGGCCCGTGCTTCGGGGCCAGTTGTGCCGTATCGTCGCGATTGAGGGGCCGCAGGTCGCCGACTTCAATGCCTGGAATCTCAACAACCCGCGCGAGCGTTTCTGGGCGGCGCGAACACGACAGCTTCAGAGCGCTCACGTCACGACCCACGACCGGCTCTGGTCGACCCTTCCTTATCTACGGCCGATGCTGACCATCACCAATGAGACCATCGACTACGGCGTCGACGAAGACGGCGGGCGCTGCCACGATCTCCTTGGATCGCGTTGCGATCCGTACGTCAACAAGATTCTGACCGGCGAGGAGTTCGACTTCCATTGCCATTCGAACCTGACCAGGGCGATCCTCCCCTATCGCCTCACCGAGCAGGACGTCCATGACGTGCTCAACATCTTTCAGGTGACCGGCACTGGACGAGGACGGCCACTATTTCATGAAGCCCAGCCCGGCCAGGACAGGACGACTTCTTTGAGTTCTTCGCCGAGATCGACCTGCTCTGCGCCATTTCCACCTGCCCCGGCGGCGATCTTTCCGTGCCACTTTGGGGGCCGGACGCGGGTGACCCGCTCCCGACCTGCCGTCCGCTCGGCGTCGAGGTCTATCAGCCGGCCCCTGCGCTCGTTGAGGGCTGGAATTCGCCGGAACCCGCGAACTACGCAGGGGAATCACGGAATGAATCTACCGATCTTTGATGAGCAACGTCGGCGAGAAGGGAACGGCAGGAACGAATGAACGAGATCGAGCGGGCCTTAGCCGCGTCAATCCAGCGTCGCGAATCGGACTGGATCGACCTCTGGCGCGATCTGGTGAACTGCGATTCCGGCACCTACAACAAGGATGAGGCTGATCGCGCCGGAGACATCCTCGCCCAGACGATCACGTCACTTGGATTCAGCGTCGAGCGCGTGCCGCAGAAACAGTTCGGGGATCACGTCGTCGCGCGCAAGCGCGGCACTGGCGCAAAACGGCTTCTCTTCATCGGGCATTTCGACACGGTCTTTCCTGCGGGGTGCCGCCAAAGAACGGCCCTTCACCATCATCGGGCGATCGCGCGACCGGTCCCGGTGTCTACGACATGAAGGGCGGGCTGGCGACCCTGGTCGCGGCCCTCAGTGCCTTGCGCGAAACTGCAGCGCCGGTCTGGGACGACGTCGTCGATCACAACCATTTTCAATAGCGACGAGGAGGTACTTTCGCCGACCTCGCGCACAGTCATCGAAGCCGAGGCGAAGCAGGCAGATACGGTCTGCGTGCTCGAACCGGCCCGGCCGGGGGGCGAATACACCTTCGTCCGTAAGGGCGCGGGCATCTTCAAATACTCGATCACTGGCCGCGCCGCTCACTCCGGTGGTCAGCCGCAAGAGGGGCGGAGCGCCGTCGAGGAGATGGCGCAGAAGATCGTCCGGCTGCATCAGCTGACCGACTACAACGTCGGCACGACCGTGAACGTCGGCGTCATCGAGGGAGGCATCCGCCCGAACGTGGTCGCCGAGCACGCCGAGTGCCAGTTCGACATGCGTGTCCTGACTCACGCCGAAGCCGAACGCGTCCAGCAGCGCTTCAAGGAGATCGCCGCGATGCAGTTCGTGCCAGACACGACGACCGAGTTCTCCGGCGCCCTGTTCTTCCCGCCACTTGAGTATCGAAAGCGCAACGAACTCCTGTTCAGTTGGGTGCAGGAGTCGGCGCGCAAGCTCGGGCTGGAGATGAAGAGCGTCGTTTCGGGCGGCGGCTCCGACGGCAACTCAGCCGGACAGTTCGCCCCGCTGATCGACGGCATGGGCGTCGAAGGCGACGGCGCGCACTCCGATCGTGAGTTCGCCTACGTCTCGTCACTTGGTGCGCCGGGCGCAGGTGCTTGCGTTCTTCCTGAACACCTGGCACGAACGCGCAGACCAGATCGGGAGTGTGGAGAACTGAGCGTAGAGCCGCAACGAATGTGATGTCGTGATCAGTTCGGCAATCCGTGTGGACGACGCACGTCCGCGCGATCAGCAGTCAGGGAAGGAGTTTGACAATGCCTCTGGAGGATATTCTGCGCGAGGTATCGGTCGATAAGGCCTGGGATCATATCCGGCACATCACCGAGCAGATCCCGACGCGACTGGCCGGTTCGGAGAACTCGCGCCGCATGGCTGAGTACGCCTACGAGACGTTCGGCAAGGCTGGGCTATCGAGTGAAATGCACGACTTTCGCGGCCTGGTCTCATTTCCCGAACCCGCCACCGTCCGCGTCCTCGCCCCGAGCGCATACGAGATTGTGGCCAACACGCTGGGTCACTCGGCGTCGACCGACGGTGTCGAGTCGGAACTGATCTATGTCGGCTCCGGCGCGGAATCGGACTACGAGGGGAAGGATGTTCGTGGAAAGATCACCCTCTCTGAGCTGTCCTATTCGCCGGCCAGGCATGAGAAGGCATACATCGCCTGGAAGAAAGGCTCGATCGCCCAGATCATGATGAACTGGGGCGACGAGACCAACGAAGCGGTTCCATTCGGCTCGATGAAATCCGCCTGGGGCAACCCGACTCCGGAGACGCTCGAAACCGAGATGCCCGACATTCCCTGCATCGGCATCGCGCGGACTGAAGGGCTCAAGCTCAAGGAACTCTGCCAGCGCGGTACGGTGCGCGTCTGGCTCGACGCGAAGGCGGATAACGGCTGGAAGCCACTCACGATGACCACTGCCGAGTTCGGTGCCCAGCGCGATCGCCAGTTCATGTTGATCGGCGGTCACATGGATTCCTGGTTCGGGCCGCAGGCGACTGACAACGCCGCTGGTGACGCGTGCATCATGGAGCTGGCTCGCGTCTTTCGTGAGCACGAGGACGATCTGCGACGCGGCGTCGTCGCGGGGCTCTGGATGGGACATGAGACCGGCACGATGATCTCGTCGTCACGCTTTGCCGATGTCAACTGGGATCGCCTGCGCCAGTCCTGCGTCGGCTACCTCCAGATCGATCAACCCGCGATCATCGGCTCCTCGGTCTGGAATCTCCATTCGACCGACGACATTCAGTCCTATGCGACGCGCGCCGCGCGAGAGATGCTCGGCGACATGCCGCTACGCTGGCACCGGCAGCAGAAGAACGGCGACTCCTCCTTTTTTGGCGTCGGCCTGGCCTGTATAGCGGGCGAGATGTCGTACACCGACGAAGAGATCCAGCGGACCGCACTGGCGACGCTCGGTTGGTGGCACCATTCACTCCACAACACGATCGATAAGCTCGACAAGGACCGGCTGGCGTTGCACCTGCGCGTCTACGCCAACTGGATGTGCGGGCTTGCTGACCGCTCCGATCCTGCCCCATGAATACACTCCGCTGGCGAATCGCTTCGTCGATCGACTGAGCGAGTTTGCGGGGCTACGAGGTGCCAGACATCGATATGCAGACCGCCGTCGATCGTGCCCGCGAGTTTCAGCAACCTGGCTGAGCAACTCGACGAACAGTCGGACGCCTGGCGCCGCCGACTGGCAGGTAACCCCGCCGATGCCGAAAGGCCGCCGACCTGCTCAACCACGCCAAGATCGAGCTATCCCGCACGCTGGTTCCGATTGCCTCGACCGCCGTCGGCCCCTACGGGCAGGACCGCTACGGCCACGCCTGGCAAACGCAGATGATCCCGTCGCTCGTCCCGTACCCGAAGCTGGCAGGCTACGATCGTGAATCGGAGGAGTTCCAGACCTGGTGGGTATCGATGGTGCGGGCGCGCAACCGGTGGTGGATGCGCTGGAGCGGGCCAACGAGGTCGTGAGCACCGCGCTGGACGAAACTCGCGTAATCGTTTGGACGCGTCGTTACTTGCGAATCGGGCTGGCGAATGCTACGAGACTGCGAGGATCGGTTCGCGCAAACGCGAAGGGGGAATTGGTGATGGACAGTTCTACGCCACCGGTAGAGGAGGCCGAGGGATATCGGCCGATTCCGCTCGAGTTTGAGCGACTGCCGCTCGACGTCAGTCTGGAGCGCTCTCGTGCCTTCCTGGAGACTATGCGGAAGCGGCGCAGCATACGCTCTTTTTCGTCGGAGCCAGTCCCTTTGAGCTGATCGAGAACGCGATCGCCGCTGCAGGCGCCGCTCCGTCTGGAGCTAATCAGCAACCCTGGACCTTCGTCGTCGTTACCGACCCTGGGCTCAAGCGCCAGATGCGCGAAGCGGCCGAGAGCGGAGGAACGTGCGTTCTACGATCATCGCATCTCTGACGAATGGCGCGCCGCGCTCGTGTCGCTCGGCACCGACGAGGTCAAAACCCACCTCACCGATGCACCATATATCGTCGTCGTGTTCGAGCAGCCGTTCGGGCTCGAACGCCGACGCCGATGGAACGGAGCAACGAGTCAAGCATTACTACGCTCAGGAGTCGGTCGGCATCGCCGTCGGATTGTTCCTCGCCAGTATCACCGAGGCCGGCCTTTGCGCGCTGACACACACGCCCAGCCCGATGGACTTCCTGCGAACATTGCTTAAACGCCCACGTAACGAGCGGCCCTTCGTCGTCCTTCCGGTTGGCTATCCGGCCGGAGACGCAACCGTGCCGGCCCACGCGTTGGAGAAGAAGTCGCTCGATCAGATCATGATCCGGATGTGATCCGGTCAAAACGAGGGCTGCGTCGACATCCGCACCTGAATCTCGATGCACCTGAAAACATGCCACGGGCGAGTGATCAACAGAAGTCTGCACTGAGAGGGAGACGCGATGACGTCCACCCAAAACCACGTTGAGGTAATTCAGACCGACAAGGCAGCCGCGCCGATTGGCCCGTACTCGCAGGCGATTCGGGCGAACGGGTTCATCTTCGTGGCCGGCGAAAAAGGGATCGACCCGAAGACGAACAAGATGGTGACCGGCGGCATCGCGGCTGAGACGCGCCAGACGCTCGAGAACGTGAAGAACATCCTCGAGTCGGCCGGCTCGTCGATGTCGAAATCCGTGGCGACGACCGTCTATCTGGTGAACATCAACGATTTCGCCGAGATGAATAAGGTCTACGCCGAGTACTTCACGGTCACTCCTCCCGGTCGCACGACCGTCGGCGTCACGTCGCTGCCGGCCGGCGCGCAGGTCGAAATCACCGTCACGGCGTTGGAGTAGACCCAGCCTCTGGCCCGGATTGAACGACCCGCCGGATTCCGGCGGGTCGGCGGTCGTCACTCTGGCGCGCCGTCCTGCGGCTCGTAGCCCAGGAGTTCGCGAGCGTGTGAGAGATCCCAGAACTGGCGCGGGTTGTTCGAGATCCCGTACACGACGGCCCAATTCAAATTCTCGGCATCGAGGCAGCGCTGTATGAGTTGCGCGCAATCTCGCTGGCTGAGCCAGGTAGCGCGCATCCGCTCCCGGCGAGTCTCCACGGGCAGGTTCAGCAGCGCTGGCGAGCGTGCCGTGACCGACGGTGCTTGCGGATCGTCGTCGCCGGTCACGGTGCCGATCCGCAGGCAAAACACCCGCAATCCGAAGCGATCGACGTAGTAGCGGCCGAGCGCCTCGCCGTACACCTTCGACACACCGTAGAGAGAATCGGGCCGCACGTCGACCGTATGATCCCACACGCGCGTGTCGTCGAGTGCATACAGGTCGGGCTTGTTCTCCAGTTCGTAGATACCGATGGTGTGGTTCGACGAGGCGAAGATGACCCGTTCGACTCCCGCCCGACGCGCCGCCTCATAGACGTTGTAGGTGCCGATCAGGTTGTTCGGCAGGATGTCCTCCCACGGCGTCTCGACCGCGGCTGAAGCCGCCAGATGCACGACCGCGTCCATGCCCGCGAAGGCCGGCTGAATCGCATCCAGATCGGTGATGTCCGCGACCGTGCTCGGAAAATCCGCCGGGTGATGGGTAAGCGCGTGCAGTTCGTAGCGATCGCCAAGATATTTACGGACTGCCGAGCCGATCGTGCCCGCGGCGCCGGTTACGAGGACGCGCTGTTTCTTGTTCTGGTCAGCGGTCAATGGCAACTCCCTGCTGGCTTTCGACTTCCGTCGCGCGTGGCGCCGAGCCTTCCGATGTCAAAACCGGTGGCGCTGGATTCTCGTTGACGCGAAGCTGGAACACGTCCGGGCGGGCATAGTGGCCGACGACGTCGAAGTCGAACTTGCCACGGGCGATCTCGTCCAGATCGAGGTCGGCGCTGAGAATGGTCTCCTCCTCGAAGTTCGGGCCGGCAAGCACTTCGCCAAGCGGCGATACGATCATGGATCCACCGCGCGACAGGATCAGATCCGGTTCGTCCCCCTGGATCGCGTCGTAGTCCGCCGGGTAGTCGCGCCGTCGCGTGAACTGGTTGCAGGAGAGGACGAAGCAGCGGCCTTCGAGCGCGACGTGGCGCATGCTGGCGGTCCAGCTGTCGCGCCCGTCCGCCGTCGGAGCGCAATAGATCTGGATGCCTTTCGAGTACATCGTCATGCGCAGCAGCGGCATGTAGTTTTCCCAGCAGATCACCGCGCCCAGTTTACCGATCGACGTGTCGAAGACCGGCAGCGTCGAGCCGTCGCCGTAGCCCCAGATGAGGCGTTCGGCCGCAGTCGGCATGAGTTTGCGATGCTTGCCGAGATACGTTCCGTCATCGCCAAAGAACAGCACCGTGCAGTACAGGGTGCCGCCATCCCGCTCGATGACTCCCATCACCAGGAAGACGCCGTTGCCGCGCGCCATGGACGACAGACGGTCGACGGCTGGTCCCGGCACGTCGATGGCGGATTTCCAATAGCGCCGAAAATCCTCACGGCCTTCAGGTGTGCGTGATCCAACGGCCGTGCCGAAGGTCAGCCCACGCGGATAGCACGAGATGAACGCTTCAGGAAAGACGACGATCTGCGCGCCGGACGCGGCGGCGCCGACGATCAACCGCTCCGCCTTATCGAGCGTCGCGTCGACGTCGAAGGCGATTGGGGCCGCTTGCACTACTGCCGCGCGGACGATGGTCATGCGGTCCTCCCGGGCATCACGACGACTGGCGTTTCACGCCACTCAGTATCATGGCTAACAGTGGCCGCGAGCAAGGCGCGCCCTGAACTCGCGGTGGTCACGAGCGCACGTGAGTAGTGTAATAGCGCCTGAAGTCCGACGGCGTTCACGAACGTGTGCGTGATGAACGTCATTGCAGGAAACGGAGCGAGGATTGGGTCGCCGGGTCAGCCGCCGCGTCTGGGGTACGGGGATTGTGTTGGGGATCGTGCTGATCTTCCTGGCCGGCGTGGTCTGGTGGGGTCTGGCGGCGTCCGACAATCCGCAATTTCAAAATCAGATTGTCATGCCGAGCATGCGGGGCACGGACACGTATCTGGTCAACCTGTGGCTCAATCCGTCATCCGCGCATGTCGGCACGAACCAGATCACCTCGCAGGTCACCAGCACGATAGGAACCGCCACGCCGCTCGATAGCATGGTCTTTCACGTGACCGGGCCAAACGGCGCGGCCTCAGAGACCGTAACGACGACACCTGCAACCGGAAAATCGCAGCATGCCGATTCGTTCACCGCGCCTGTCCGGTTCGATTCCGCCGGTCAGTGGCAGGTTACCGTCGAAGTCCACAACGGCGACGTCACGCGTACCACGACGTTTACCATCACGGTCAACCAGTCCTGATATCCGGGTGAGTACCGGCCGCTCGACGTTAAACATCCGCCCCCATCCCCTGCGCGTATCTTAAGCATTACTCGCGGGCATGTTGCCTGCGGTAACTTCATTCATCCGCACGCCGTATTCGCGTTGTTCGCGCTCGCCTGATCTGACTCAGCCCGAGAGCGGTACGACCGGCCTATCGGGTTCGCACGCTATCTTTACGATTCGCCCCGCAGCTTTTGCCGAAGGAGGATCATATGAGTATCCGGCGTCTCGGCTTCTGGGGACTGGCATCCGTTCCGTTATTCATCGCAGGCATCGCTCTCATCGCGACAAACCTGATGGACGGCAGGCATTTTGAGGTGGCCTTCACGGTCGGGCTGATCGTTGTCGGCGCGCTTGCGTTGCTCGCGGCCAGTAGTCAATCAGCCGCCAGGACGAACGATTCGGCCGGGACCGCGGAAACCGGTCGGTCGATCGGCAATGGTTCACGCTGGCCAATTCGGAGCGCAGGGGGGTTGGCGCCGCGCCCTGACTGGCTCCCAGTCGGAGTTATGGCCGGGTTCGCGGCCACCACGATCCTCACCGCCGGGTTGATGATTTCGTACGAAGTGGCCCGGATCGGTGGTTCAAATGGTCCGGCGGCTTCATTTTTTCAACAATGGCTCTGGTCGTTGACGCACAACCCGGTGACTGATACGGCGCGTGTGAACCTGTCGGTCGCGCTGATCCTGCACTTTGGCGCGGGCATTCTGCTCGGTGTTCTCTATTCGAGGGTCGTTGAACCGTATCTGCGTGGGCCAGGCTGGCGTCGGGGGATCGTTTTCTCGCTCGTTCCGTGGTTGCTGTCACTGATCGCCTTTCTCCCCTTTATCGGCGGGGGTTTCTTTGGGATGTCGCTTCACGCGGGACCGCTCCCCATTCTCGGGAACCTTATCCTGCACCTCGTCTACGGAGTCACTCTGGGCGAAGTCTATGCCGTGGAGCGCTGGCAGACCGAGAGCGGCGAACCCGGCGACGAGACGGAACGGCGCGCTCTGGACCGCTCGCAACGCGCGTCGGCGCTCGGAATTGCCTTTGGGTTGATGTGCGGAGGTTTGATCGGAGAGGCGGGAGCGAGCGTGTTCGGCCCCGGTCAGGATCCACTGCTCGTCGCCGTCATCGCGGCGCTCATTGGGAGCGGGATCGGCTTCATGCTTGGATCGTTCGCTGGGCTATCGCCCGAGGTGGAGCGACACTGACGTCCATCGTTCCAAGAGGCGATTGCGAAGCGGAGACACGCCCCTGCCGCGCTCGTGGTGAGCCGTGCGGGGGCGTCACCGTTTTGTCCGGCGCGGGCACATGATCTCACCAGTCAATTCCACATCTGGTACTATCTCCGCGTACGTGAGATAAACAGCGACAGCAAATGTGAAACCGATCGAGGTGCCGGAGGCGGTGAGCGAATGAATGCCCGCTCCGGTTGATGGAGAACCTGAATGACGGCGATCGTTGCCGCGGCCTGGAGGGTCATTCTTCGACGGGCCCAGGCTAACTGGCCGATTCTCGGCGCGGCGATGCTCACGATCTTGCTGGCAACGACCCTGCTTTCGGCCGGACCGATCTATGCGGGAGCCGTCACGCTCAGCGGTCTGCGCCGGACGCTTCACGACTCCCCCATTACCCAGGCGAACGTCCAGGTGTCGATCTTCTCCGGCAACGGGGAGTATCCGTCGGTCGACAAGCTCGTAAGCGACACCGTGCCGGGAGCCTTCTCCACGACTGGGGGCACGATCGTCAGAACGGGCCGGTCCGAGTCGTTCGCCCTTCCCGATCAACCCCCTGACACAGTCAAGAATCTGGCGGTCTTCGCCTTCTTCCAGAACATCGAGCAACACGCCACGATCGTGGACGGTGCCTGGCCGCAGACATCGACCAGTGGCCCGGTAGATGTCGCGATCCCGGAATCAACGGCGCAGTTGCTCAATTTGAAGGTCGGCAGCACCTTTAACGTGGTGAGCCGCCGGATCGCGACGTATACGGTCGACGTCCACATTGTCGGCATCTACCACATCAACGCGGCCAGTGACCCATATTGGTGGGAGGATCCGCTCGACACGAATGGCGTCTCGAGCGGCGCATCGTTTGTGACCTACGGGCCGTTTGTGACGACGACTGACACCTTTTTCAGCCATCAAGGCGGGTTGGCGGCGCAGGTCTTCTGGCGTATCTATCCGAACTTCGACAATCTGACCGTCTCGGAGGTCTCGCGGCTGATCGCGGGCGTCGAAAACCTGGAAGCGCAGCTCAATTTCCGGCGCGATGCCAATGACCAGTTCCAGGTCGATACGTCGTTGAATCAGATCCTGCGCACGGCGCAAAAATCGTTGCTGGTAACCCGTTCCGGCGTCCTGATTGTGACGGTCCAGCTCGCGATTCTGGCGGGCTACGCGCTGTTGCTCACCTCCAATCTGCTGGTCGATCAACGACGGGTCGAGACGGGACTGCTACATTCGCGTGGCGCGAGCACGACCCAGATCGTCACGATGGCTTTGATGGAGGCGTTGATCCTGGCACTTCCGGCGGCGATCGCCGGTCCATGGCTGGCCGCTCTCTCGTTGCGCATCTTCAATCACATCGGTCCACTTGCCACGATCTCGCTTCCCGTCAATCCCGAGGTGACGCGCGACGCCTACGCGCTGGCCTTTGTCTCCGCCTTCGGCTGCGTGCTGGCGCTTGGATTGCCGATGCTGCAGTCGGCGCGCACCTTCGTCCAGGCGCGTGCCAGTCGTGGACGACAAGCGTCGCAGGGTCTGGCGCAGCGCGCTGGAATTGATCTGCTGATGGTGGCCGTTGCCATCCTGGGCTACTGGCAGCTCAGCCGCTACCGCGGTCCGATCACGCAGACGGTACAGGGACGCCTGGGGATTGACCCGTTCCTCGTGGCAGCCCCTGCCATTGGACTCGTCGCCGGAGCCATCATCGCCCTGCGCGTCGTCCCGTTACTGGCACGCATCATCGATATTGCCGCCGCGCGACAACGGGGGCTGGTGGCCGCCCTTGGCGCCTGGCAGGTGTCGCGCCGTCCACTCCGGTACGCTCGCTCCGCTTTGTTGCTGATGATCGCGATCGCGATCGGGCTGTTCGCCCTTTCGTATGGATCGACCTGGGAGTTGTCACAGCAGGATCAGGCCAACTACCAAATTGGAGCCGACGTGCGGCTGAGCCCGGACATTCGCATCGGCTCGGCGATCCCACAGGTCGATCTGGCGCAGGCGCAAGGGCAGGTCGACGGAATCAAAGCGACCATGGCGACGAACGCCGACACGTTTGACGTCTCGCGATCCGCGGGCAGCGGGCAGATCCTGGCTCTCGATGCGGCGCAGGCTGCGTCAATCGTGCCTTTTCGGCCTGATCTGTCGGCTCAATCGCTCCCGAACTTGATGCAGACGTTGAGCTCGAAGCGGCCGATCCTCCCGGCAGTGGACGTCCCAGGAACACCGCAACAACTGGCGTTCGACGTCAAAATCGCGCTCGATCCGTTGCCACCGACTCAATCTCCTCCACGAAATACAAACATCGCGCCCACGCTGGAAATCGTGGTCGAGGATGCTCACAGCATGCTCTATCGGCTGCAGGTCGGGAATATAACGCCCGACGGAACGGTTCAACGGCTCGTCGTGCCGCTGGCGTACCGCATGAACAACGGGAAGATCGCGTTGCCCAGCTACCCGCTCAAGCTCGTCAGTTTGGACTTCGGCGTCATTCCACTCTCTGGAATCGCGCGTACGGGAACGTTTGAGCTCCAAGACGTCGTGGCCGACGAGCAGCTCGACGGATCGAACTGGACTCCGATGCCGTTCGACTGGACCAAATTCACCTGGTCGATAAATGAGGTCGGCCTGGCGCAGCCTCCATCGATACAGCCAGCCGGCCAACCCGCGCCGGGTGGGTTCGTCGAGAAGTTCAGCGCGGGAGCCGCTCGGGGCAATGGCATCTTTCCACTGACGTTCAGCCTTCAACCCAATGGCGAGCGGCCACCGGCGGCAATGGCCGCGATCGTGAACAGCACCTTCCTGACGTCCACCGAATCCCACGTCGGAGACACCGTTTCGCTCGACATCGCTGACCAGCGTCGCAGCGTGAACATCATCGGCGTGGTTCAGACATTCCCGACCCTCGATGCCGCGCAGCCGGCCGTGATCGTCGATTTTCCGACGCTCCTGGTGCAGCAATATGAGTACAACGGCCGCATCCTCGACCCGGAGGAATGGTGGCTGTCAACCGCGAACGGCAAGAGCGATAGCGTAGCGTCTGCCCTGGAAGCCCCACCGTATTCCAGTCCAAGGCTCGTCACGCTGGCGGACAGAACTGTATCGCTGCGCACCGACCCGGTGGCGCTGGGAATTCTGGGCGCGCTCTCGCTCGGTTTCGTGGCGGCGGCGCTCTTCGCGGCAATCGGGTTCGCGGTCAGTTCAGCGGTGTCGGCGCGCGAGCGCCTGACGGAATTTGCGTTGTTGCGAGCGCTTGGGCTTTCAACACGCCAGCTTTCGAGCTGGCTGACGCTGGAGAACGGGCTGCTCGTCTTCTTCAGCATGGCGAGTGGAACCGCGCTTGGCTTGCTGCTGGCATTCTTCATCCTGCCGCTGGTGTCACTCACCCAGGCCGCGGTGCAAACCGTGCCGGGCATCATCGTGGTCATTCCCTGGCGCTCGGTGATCATTCTTGAGGCGACCAGCCTGGTCGCGCTCGCGGTCGTCGTTCTGGTTCTCGCGTCGATGCTGCGGCGCATCGGACTCGGTTCGTCGCTCAGGCTTGGTGAGGAATAGCGATGGCACGTGCAACGGCCAGGCTTGAATCCAGCCAGGTTCGGAGCGCCCCGAGCCTGATCGTCGCCGTGTTGCGAAGGCTGCGGGTCGAACGCCCGCAAGCCGGCGCGATGATGGCTATGATTCTGGTCACGACCTTGATATTCTCGGCCGTTCCCCGGCTGTTCAATCAGGTGTCGGATCGCGGGCTACGCTACGCGGTAAACAACGCGGCGGTCTATCAGCGCAACATCGTCATGTCACGCGGCGACCGGATCGCTCCCGGTCCGTCCAACGACGTCTTCGCGCCCGTGGTCGCAGTCGGCACGCAATTCCAGCACAGCCTGGCGCCATCGATTCAATCGGTGATCGACCATCAGACGTTCGTTGTCGACGCCTCGCGGTATCAGTTCATCGACGGGGCCGCCACGACCTTTCTCCGCTATGTCACCATGCGGTACCAGGGCCAGATCGATTCACATATCAAGCTGACCCAGGGGAGAATGCCCGATCACACCGACGCCACGTTCACCACGACTGGCAACTCGCCGCAAAAGCTGCCGGTGATCGAGATCGTGATGTCGCAATCGAGCGCCGACGCGCTGCATATCAAGCTTGGCGACACGATCCCGCTGCAGCCGGATACCGACGATCGGCTGACACGCATCAGAAATGCCAATGGCCTGCCCAACCTCGCGCTGCGAGTCGTCGGATTTATCGACGTTCCCAACCCGAACGACGACTACTGGTATGGCCTTCCGGCGATCGACCAGCCCGCGATTGAAGATGACGGAAACTCGACCCGCGTCTACGTAACCGCGATCTTCTCGCCCAACGCCTACGGCGATATCCTCAACGACACGGCCCCCGGGCTCATGAACTACAGCTATCGTTACTACGTCAATCCGGCGAGCTTCAACGCCGGCAAGTTCAACACACTGGCGACCGACATGCGGCGCCTCGACGCCCAGTACGGCACGCTCTTCTCGGGTCCACCGACGGCGACCTCGGTTGCGTCTCAACTCTCGAAGATTCTGAACCAGTTCGGACTTCAGCAACGGCTGACGATCTCGATTCTGTCGTTGGGGGTCATCGGCCTTCTGGTTATCTCCCTGGCAACCATCGGGCTGGTCGCCGCCTTCATTGCCGAACACCGGCGTGAGTCGATTCGGCTCCTTCGAGGACGTGGCGCGTCGGCCTGGCAGATCATCAGCAGTCAAACGGTCGAGGGGCTGCTACTCGGCGTTCCGGCTGCGATCGTTGGCTTCGTGCTGGCGACGCTATTCGTCAATTCGCGCGCGAGCACGCTGTCTTTCTATGCCGCGGTCGGGATCGTCCTGGTCACGGTCGTCTTGCTCGTTGCCGCGCTGTGGCCGCTGGCACGCCGCAATCTCGGCGCGCTCGAGCGTAGCGACGTCCCAATTCGTAAAACCTCACCGCGACGGGTGGCGCTCGAGGTCTTTGTCGTCGTCGTCGCGGTGCTTGGAATTTATCTCCTGCGCCGCCGTGGACTCGCCGGGGATAGCGCGAGCGCGGCGATTGGCGGGTTCGATCCATACCTGGCCGCGGTGCCGGTGTTGCTTGGCCTCGCCGTGGGCCTGGTCGTGCTGCGCCTCTACGCCTTGCCGATTCGTCTCCTTGCCTGGAACGCGTCCTATCGCTCCGACCTGGTGCCCTTCCTCGGCTTCCGGCGCGTGGCCCGGCAGTCGGGAGCGGCGGCGGTTCCCCTGCTGGTGATTCTCCTGTCGATCGCGATCAGCGTCTTCTCGTCAGTCATGATGCACAGCATCGACGTGGGTCAGATCAACACGTCGTGGCAGACGGTCGGCGCCGCCTATCGACTTGACACCGCCGGGATCATGCCGATTCCCAACGATTTCACGCTGGCCAACGTGCCGGGGATCGAGGCAAGCGCCCCGGCGAGCCTGCAGCAGAATCTCCTCCTCGCGTCGAACCAGCCGCTGTTGGGAACGATCAATCTGTTGGGCATCGATACGGTCGCCTATCAGAAGGTTGCCAAGGGAACGCCGGTTGATCCACATTTCAATGGCGAATTGCTCAGCCAGCCGGTGGGCGTCGACGTCGGGAGCGCGAAATCGCCGATTCCAGCCATCGTGTCGACCGGCTGGGTGTTTCAGGGAGTACCGAAATCGGGAGACCTGTTCTCGATCGTCTTCAACCGGCAGCCGGTCTCGTTTGTCGTGCGGGACGTCCGCGATCGATTTGTCGGGGTAACGTCGGACCGGCCGTTCGTCATCGTGCCCCTGGCGAGTCTCCAGTCGGCGATTGGCGCGAACAACGCGGCACCGACGTCGCTCTATGTGCGGGCTCCGGCCAGCGCCAAAACGGCGATCAATGCTGCGATCGACGCGCAGTTCGCGCCGGTCACGCTCCACTCACGAGCCGATCAGTACGCCAGCGTTCACGATTCGCCGCTGATATCCGGGGCCGCGCGAGGCTTTGAAATAGGGATAGCGCTATCGGCCGCGTATTCGGCGCTGGCTGTCGTCATCGCGCTCGCCTTGACCAGCAGGACACGCATTCGTGACCTGACGTATCTCCGGACTCTTGGGCTGTCCAGCAGGCAGGTCCTGATGCTCACGATCACCGAGCAGGCGCCGCCCGTCGTGCTCGCTCTGATTCTCGGTACAGCGCTCGGTATCGGGGTGACGCGGCTCATCAAGCCGGGCCTCGATCTGACCGCCTTTACCGGCCCCGGCGTTCCGGTTCCCCTCGCCGTCGACTGGTTCGCGATCGCGCTGCTTATCTTCGGCATTGTCCTGGCCGTTGCCGTCGCCATCGCGATCGTCAGTACGACGGCCCAGCGCGCGAAGGTCAGCGGAGTATTGAGGATGGGAGATGAATGACCGACACGATTGACTTCCAAACACTTCGCGAGCGAGCGGCGCGGACGGAACGAATCCAGTTCGGCGCTGGCGCGCAGATCATCTGCGACAACCTCGTGAAAATCTATAAAGTTGCCGACCTCGAGGTTGTGGCCCTCCAGGGGCTCGACCTGACCGTCAATACCGGCGAGTTGATTGCCATCATCGGCGCGTCAGGCTCCGGCAAATCGACCTTGCTCAACATTCTGGGCGGTCTCGACGTGCCCTCGGCCGGCAAAGCCGTTGTGGCCGGCTACGATCTGCTCAACATGTCTGCAAGCGATCGCGTGGAGTACCGGCGGTCGGTGGTTGGTTTTATCTGGCAGCAGACGTCGCGGAATCTGCTGCCGTATCTGACCGCGCTCGAGAACGTCGAAATGCCCATGATCCTCGACGGCTCACCGCGGGGGCTGCGGCGCCAACGAGCAAGCGAACTGCTCGAATTGGTTGGACTGGCCGACCGTGCCGGGCATCGGCCCGACCGGCTCTCCGGAGGTGAGCAGCAGCGCGTAGCCATCGCCGTCGCGCTCGCCAACGGGCCAGCGGTGCTCCTGGCGGACGAACCGACCGGCGAGCTCGACACCACCACGTCACACGAGATCTTTTCCTTGCTGCGTACCATCAGCACGGATCTGGACGTCACCGTTGTCGTCGTGACGCACGATCCACTGGTTTCGGAACAGGCAAACCGCACCATTGCCATTCGCGACGGGCGAACCAGTACCGAGACACTGCGGCGAACAGAGACCAGTAAGGAGGGGCTGCACGAGGTGATCGCCGAAGAGTTCGCGGTGCTCGACCGTGCCGGTCGGTTGCAGTTGCCGGTGAATTACGTCGATACCCTGCAACTCGAACGCCGCGTTCGCCTTGAGCTGGAGCCGGATCACATCGGCGTTTGGCCGGATCGCCCCAAGCCGGCGTCAGAACCTCGCGAGGATCAATCATGAGCGACGATCGCTCTCGATGGCACGCACCTGAAAGCCGCAATCAGCCGGACGACGACCCGTTCAGCCCGACGCTCAAACCGGCAAGCGACGAGGATGCTCGCTGGAGGCCGGCAAAACGACAGAATGAATCGAAGCCAGTTGACGAAGCGACTGCGGCCGAGATAGAAACTGAAATCGCCGACAACGAGTCGCCACAGCTTCACTGGCGGCCCCCGGAGCGACGTGCCGGGTCCCAAACGGAACTCCCCGCCGCGCCTGCCGCCGAAGCTCCGACTGCTGAGCCGGTCGTGGACGCTGAGCGCTGGCGCCCGGCTCCGAAGCAGGAACGCCCGGTCGAATCCTCAGGAGCGGTCCGAGAAGTGAGCGTTGAGCGGTCTCCGCATTGGATCGATCGCACGCGACAATCGATCCCGGTTCTGGATCCGATCGTTTCGACGGAATCGCTCACGCGTGACTACCCGATCGGTGAGACGATCGTCCACGCTTTGAGGGCCACGAGCCTTCAGGTTGGTCGTGGCCAGCTTGTCGCGGTACACGGACGATCGGGCTCGGGAAAAACGACCATGCTCAACCTGATTGGCGGGCTGGACCGCCCATCGGCAGGCCGCGTGTGGATCGACGGCGTCGAGGTGACGTCGCTGCCTGAGTCGGAGCTCGTCGGGCTGCGCCGGTACAAGATCGGCTTCATCTTTCAAACGTTCGGCCTGATCCCGATCCTGAGCGCGTCGGAGAATGTCGAGGTGCCGCTGCGTCTCGCCAATGTCGACGTGAGTGAGCGTGAAGAGCGCGTTCGCGTGCTCCTTGAACTCGTAGGGCTCGGCGAGCGTGCCCGTCATCGGCCGCACGAGCTTTCGGGTGGTGAACAGCAACGTGTTGCTATCGCACGAGCGCTCGCGAACAGCCCACGCTTGCTCATCGCCGACGAGCCGACCGGCCAGCTCGATTCGGGCACCGGGCGGACGATCATGACCCTCATCCGGGCGTTGGTGAAAAGCGAAGGCGTAACAGCGATCGTCGCGACGCACGACCCGATGCTGATCGATCTCGCCGATCGCATCATCGAGCTTCGCGACGGCGAAATCGTGGAAGACAGCGGTATACCGCATTAGCGAATGGCGCGTGCATCGAGCACGGAAATAACGACCGTGGATCCTCGTGGAGAGCGTGACGGAAAATGCACCTGGACGCGTATAACTATCCGGTTTTCCCGCCGGAGGACGACGTCGAAGCCTTCGCTCGATTCGGCGATTACCTCAAAGTGGGTCAACATGCGCCTGATCCGGAGCTGACCGACCTCGACTCAGGCGACCGGGTGCGGCTGACGTCGTTAACGCGGCAAGGCATGACGATCATTGAGTTTGGATCACTCACCTGACCCTACTGCGGGATGGCGTGCCCATCCATGGACGAGATTGCCGATGCCTACGCGGATCGTGGCGTTCAGTCGGTATTCCTCTACGTGCGCGAGGCGCATCCCGGTGAGAACTATCCCCATCATTCGTGCTTCGAGCAGAAGGTCGATCAGGCGCGCGTCTTCAAGGAGCGCTGGCGTTGTCGCCGGCCGATCCTGCTGGATGACCTCGCCGGCACTGCCCACGAGGCGTTCGGACGACTGCCGAACATGACCTATATCATCGGGACCGACCATCGCGTCCTGTTTCGCGCGGATTGGACCGACGCCGACACTGTTCACTTCGCCCTGGACTACTTGCTGGCGGTCGACGAGCGAGAGCGAGAAGGCACGGCGATCGAGCCGTTCTACGTCGAGCTCCGTGGTTTCCGCTGGGAAGACGTGCGCGGGTTCGCCGACGGGTTGGCCTCGAATGGCCCGCGTGCGGTAAGTGAGTTTCGCGACGCCAAGCTCCGCTGGTCGCGAGGCGAGCACCTCGGCGCTCTGAACAAACTGCGCGGGCGCGACTAGCTTGTCGAGCGCCGCCTAGCCAGCCGGCGAATCAGCTGCCGTGGCGAAGATTGGAGCTTCGGGGCGCTGAGAAGGCACCGGAACCCCCGGAGATGTCACTCTCGACCTGCGGGCTCCGTCGAACCGGGTACGTCAGCATTTACCGGCAGGATGCTGATATGCGCCACAACCGGCCGGTGATCCGACGTCCAGACATTCGGAACGTCGATGCTTTCGAGCGCGATGTCATGGGTGCCAAAGATATAGTCGATACGTCGTCCGTCTTTGGATGTGTAGGAGGACGCTCCAAGTGATCGGCCGTAATCGGTCAGACCCGACGACTGAAAAACCGAGATGACCGGGTCGGATGGATCGGAGTTCATGTCACCCAGCACAAGGGCCGGCGACTTGTGGTTCCAGGCCGCGATCAGCTCGTTCGCCTGCCGCAAGCGAATTGTTCCCGCGTCGGCTGGATCATCGAGGTGTGTTGCCAGAACCCAGAGATTCCCCGCTTGCGTCGCGATCTGAACTTCGAGAACACTCCGTTTCAGGTTCTCTGTCACGTCGTACTGAACCCGTTGAATCGCTCCGATCGGCGCTCGGCTCAACACGACATTGCCCCACAACCCATCGTCCGAGTTCGGTCCAAACGCATAGGTCATGTTGAGCCGATGGCTCAGCCAGAGAACTTCATCCACGCCCGACGTCACGAGCCAGCCTCGACTTACCTCTTGCAGCACGACGATGTCAGGGTGCTGTGCTTCGATAACCTCCGCGGTTCGTTCCAGATTGAATCGCTCGCCGGCTGAGAAACCGTTCTGGATGTTGTAGGTCATGATGGTGATGTTCGGACCGATGGCCGCCGTCGCCGCGGCGTCGTTCCAGGACCAGACGACCCAGCCGCTGATCAGGAGTAAAAGCCCTCCGATAACACCGGCAATGACGACGATGGGGAAGCCGCGCTCGCGTCGTCGCGGCATGGCTCTGGGTGTACCCACGATGGTCGTGATGAGGAAGATGGCGACAGTCGCGGACAGGACGGCAGGGCTTCCGGAGTACGTGTAATACCCGAAGAGTAGACCGACCTCGATGAGCAAGCCGGCGGTGAAAAAGATGGCCGCCCACGCCGGGCTGGACCTCGATTGTGTGTCGTCGCCGTCGATCAATAGTTCGGCGAAGAGAATGATACTGGCGCCCGTTCCGAGGATCAGCCCAACCGTGCCGCCCGCTGGACCGGTCCAGAACCACCAGAGCCCGCCCGCGCACGTCGCCACCAACCCAAACCGCCAGGCCAGCCACCAGCGCGCATTCGTCAGGACCGCGATCTCCCCTGAGTACCGTAGCGCCGCTCCGAGGATACCGAGTGCGGTTCCGAACGTCAGCGCCACGGCCGCCCCCGGGAAGTCGAGGCCGAGATGGGATTGCGCCAGGCCAAGATTGCCGGTCACTAAGTGGTAGAGGGCGAAGGTTGGTCCGATCGCGACGAGTCCGAACGATGAGCTGAGCTTCGAGACGCGCACGTCGGTCGGCAGCTCGAATTGAACCAACGCGGCGAGAAGCGCCGCGACTAGCATCCAGGTCATGAGATTGGCACCGAAACTCGGTATCCAGGGCGTGTCGACGGTTCCGAACGCGACGCGAATACCGAGATCGAACGCGAGCCCGAGGGCGACTCCGAGCGCGATGAACTCTCGCCTCGTGACCAGAAAAGAGAACGCAAGCCAGCCCCAGCAGACGATCACCGTCGCGCCGAGCCATAGTCGAGCTTCTGGCGCTTGCCAGTACTGGAGCACGATTCGCGACAGCACCAGTAGGATCGTCGAGCCAGCCAGCACTGTTCGGACGCTGAGCGCGCGGATCAGCAGCCAGCCCAATCCACTGGCGAGAAACACTCCGACCGCGATTCCGCCCAGTGTCGATCGGTTGCTCTGATCGACGACGAAGACGAGGTACGAGACGAACACACGCATCGACTCCAACATCAGCAGCGTTGCCGTCGATACCACGGCAAGGCCGGCCAGCGAGGCAACCGCAGCCGGTTGACCAACGCTGATCAGTTCATCGCCGAGGCGTGAAACGGACTGCGCAGACATACACGTCGCTCGTTTCGTGCACCTGATGATCGAATTGGTTTTCGAACGTTAAGAAGTTGCTCGCGCGATTCCTATTATCGCCCGAAAGCGGTGAGATGCAAGGCGAAGCGCAGGGCGAAATCCCTGCGCCTCATGATGGAGCGTTCACGCAAGGTTCCTGGAGTTCGGGAGAGTCGCCGCTGGTAGAGCCCGGGCTCCGGCGATGGCTGGGCCGAGTACGCGGCGATCGTGGGGGTTGTCAGGTGGCGGGCTCGGCCGGGAGCTTCAACGAGAGAACACGCGAGATGCCGTCATCCCCCATGGTGATGCCGTAGAGTGTGTCGGCTCCCTCGATGGTCGCTCGGTTGTGGGTGACCACCACGAACTGCGTCTTCCTGGCCAGTCGCTGGAGCTCATCTCGCACCCGCACGACGTTCGATTCGTCGAGCGCGGCGTCCACTTCATCCAGCAGACAGAAGGGGCTCGGATTCACCTTCAAGATCGAGAAGAGGAGGGCGACCGCGGTGAGCGAGCGCTCCCCTCCGGAGAGGAGCCCCAAATTCTGGAGTCGTTTCCCGGGCGGCTGCGCGACGATATCGATGCCGGTCGCGCCACTCTCGTCCTCGCAGCGAATCAGGCGTGCCTTGCCGCCGCCGAAGAGGGCGGTAAAGGTCGTTTCGAAGGCACGCGCGACTTCACTGAAGGTCCGGTCGAATTCGAGCGCCATGGTGCGATCGAGCTCGGCCATGAGTGTGCGGAGCGCGCTGGTGGCTGAGCGAACGTCGTCCAACTGCTGCCGCAGGAAGGTGTAGCGCTCAGCCTCGCGTTCATACTGCTCGATCGCGTCGTCTCCGGCGACGCCGATGCGACGCAAGCGTTCGCGCAATCGAGCGATTTCGCGCTCCAGGCGAGGAAGATCGTCGTGTTCGCCCGAAACAGCACTGGCCAGGATCGGCTCGGCGTCATCCACCTCGAGATCGCGGCTGGCCCGTTCCAGCGTCAGATCCAGCTCATCTCGTCGTCTCGCGGAATCTAGCGCCAGATGGTCCTGTCGTCGCTCCAGTTCGCGACAGCGCTCATCCGTCTGATCCATCACCTGCCGTGCAGCCTGCTCGCGCTGCAGTGCGGCCCGATGGGCCTCCTGCAGTTCGTCGTGACGCTCCCGAAACGTTGCCAGTTGCTGATCGACGCTGTCGCGTGCAACCAGCGTTGCCTCGAGCGCTTTTTCAAGTTCGCCGATCGTCGCGTCGAGTTCGGTCACCCGGCGTTCACCTGCGACCCGCTCTGCATCGAGATCAATCGTGCGCGACGTGAGGCGCTTACGCTGATCTTCCGTGCCTCTGAGTCGCTCACGGAGGCCTGAGAGTTCCGTTCGCGCGGCCTGTAGCTGCTCGTCGTCAATGGCCTGCCGAGCGGTCGCCAGAACCGCTCCAATTCGCTCAGCTTCCTCGATCACGTGTGACAGCTGGGCTTGACCGTCTGTCGTTGCCTGAATGAGCTCGGACAGCTTTCGCTGAATCTCGAGCGCCTGCTGGTCGAGCCGGGCGATTCGTTCGAGCGCCGTCGCGGCGTCCCGCTTGAGTTCATTGATCTGTCGTGCGGCTCGCTCCTGAGCCGAAGAGCCCTCCCGCGCTGCGCCACGTACCCTGTCGATGTCACGCTCGAGATCCGACTTTCGCTGCTGTCGATCCCGCAGCGCTTGGTCGATGGCGCCAAGTTCCGCGGCAAGCTCGTCTCGCTGCTTCTCGAACCGCGAGCGAACGCGCGGCAGCTCGCGAAGCTCCCGTTCCCGAGCGAGCGCACCAGACTCCTTGATGCGCGATCCACCCGTCACGGTGCCGTTCGAACGCGCGATCTCTCCGCCGACGGTGACGACGCTCCAGCCGGGCGGGAGAGCACGCAGCGCCTCCCGGGCGGCTGGGAGATCTTCAGCGACCAGCACGCGGCCAAGGAGGCCGTCAACGACCGGGCGCACCCGTTCATCCATGCTGATCAGGTCCGTTGCCAACCCGCGAACGCCAGTCGTGAGTCGCGCACGCGGCGACCCGTCGCGGCGACGCACCGTATCCAGTGGGTGAAACGTCGCGCGCCCGCTTTGTGTCCGCTTGAGGAAGTCTATCGCGCGCTCAGCGTCTTCCCAGCGATCGACGACGAGGTCCTGCAAGTGGCCGCCAAGCGCCGCCTCGATCGCCGCCTCGAGCTCGGCCGGCACGACCAGTTGACTCGCAAGCGTGCCCAGGATGCCGTTCAGCTCACCTTTACGCGCGGCTTCGAGTACCTGTTTGACACCGGCGTAGAGGCCAACGCCGCTCTCTTCCAGACGCTTCAGCGTTTCGTAGCGCGTGCTCGTTTCCACGATCCGGCGTTCGATGGCCGAACGCCGTTTGACGATTTCATCACGCTGACTGGATTGGGCCGCGACGTCATCTTCCAGCGCGTGAAGCTGCTCGGACAATTGAGCAAGCTGTTGGGTTGCGATGGCCAGAGCGTCGCTTGCCTTACCCAGTTGCGCTTCGAGCTCGGCGCTGTGGCTTTCCCGCTCGGTTGATCCTATGCGATGACGATTCCGTTCGGCGTCCAGTTGCTCGAGCTGCCCGCGAAGTAACGTGACACCCGTCTCGTTGTGCAGAGCATTGCGTTCGAGGGCTGCCTGGCGCTGCTGCACGTCCCGCAATTGCGACTCGAGTGACGCGACACGCTGTCGAGAGACGGTCTGCGCGACTTCGAGAGCGCTCAGGTTCTGTTCGCGATGCATCATGGACGTGCGTAGCTCATGCAATGCCTGGGCCACGTCAGCGATTTCGCGGTTGACACTGTCGATCGTCGCCTGGACCGACGAGAGCGATCGCTCGGCGTCGTCCCGCCGGTTCCGTCCCGGCGTTCAGCCGCTCCGCGATGAGCGCTGTTTCATGAGACAACCGCTGGTGCGTATCTCGAAGGTGCTCAATATCGGTGCTGAGCG
This sequence comes from uncultured Chloroflexia bacterium, assembly GCA_963725815.1. Taxonomy (GTDB): domain Bacteria; phylum Chloroflexota; class Chloroflexia; order Thermomicrobiales; family Thermomicrobiaceae; genus CALAGB01. The sequence goes on along the minus strand of CAVSAD010000016.1, from coordinate 96,218 downwards.
TGTCAAGGTCGCTCAGGCGTGCCGCCGTGATTCCGCTGGCAGTGCCCAGCGCTCGCCGCCGCTCATCGCGCTCGCGCGCCGCGCTGGCGATCTCCAACGCCAGCAACTCAATGGCCTCTGTCGAGTCGCGCACACGGTCAATTGCCTGGTGCCAGTGGTGGGCGTGAAATCGTTCCAGCGCCAGGCGCAGCTGTCGCTTGACGTCGTCGTATTCACGAGCCTGTTTGGCGGCTCGCTCCAGTACGCGGAGTCGAGGTTCGAGGTCGGCGAGCAGGTCTTCGAGCCGGGTGCAGTTGGCCTGGCTCTCCTCCAGATTGCGTCCGGCGGACGCGTGCTTGATGCGCAGCCCCGTGATCCCGGCGGCGTGCTCGAAGAGACCGCGCCGTTCGTCAGCGCGTTGGCTGAGAACCGCGTCAACCAGCCCCTGACCGATGACGGTGTGGGATTGCCCAAGCGAAGCGGTAACCTGCAGCACGTCTTTGAGCCGGACGCGAGCTCCGTTGATGAGGTATTGGTTCTCCCCGCTGCGATAGGCGCGCCGGGTGACGCTGACTTCTGAAAAGGCGACCGGCAAACTGCCGTCCTCGTTGTCGAGCGTGACCGTTACTTCGGCCATGCCGAGTGGAGTGCGGGCCGCGCTGCCGGCGAAGATGATGTCCTCGGTGCGTTTCCCCCGCAGGTTGGCGTAGCTCTGCTCGCCGAGCACCCAGCGCAGGGCGTCGGAGATGTTCGATTTCCCGGAGCCGTTCGGGCCGATGATCGCGGTGATGCCGGTGTCGAAGACGAACGTGGTTGGCGTCGCAAAGCTCTTGAACCCGTGCAGATCCAACCGTTTCAGAGGAGTCGCCATCGAGTTCCTGTCACCGTTGCATCAGCGCGCTGCACGCGCGAATTGCCGTCGCGTTTCGTTCACCGGTGGACAATCGTCATCGAAGATGGGGCGGAGTGGGCACCAACAGATGCTACCACCGGCCGTTCGTTCATCGCAACGCGCCATATAACGTCGTAGGGCTTATGCGTTCTCGTCTTCAGGCCGGCGATCTTGTGGCCCCATCTCGTCATTCCGAACGCAGTGAGGAATCTCTCCATCCGGTTGTGCGCCAATGATGCGACGATGGAGAGAATCTTCGTCGCTCCGCTCCTAAGAATGACGAAATCGGATCGCTCCCGCGCGATCAAGTTGAGAACGCATAAGCCCCGCGAACGTCGCCGCGTCAGTAGCCGGTGCTACCCGTCATGACGACTGAACGGATCAGCGATAGGAAGCGGCCTGGAGACTGAAGAGTTCGGCGTACAGCCCATCCAGCGCCATGAGCTCGTCATGTGACCCTTGTTCCACCAACCGGCCCTCTTCCAGCACGATAATCCGATCGGCCAGGCGCACGGTCGAGAAACGGTGCGAGATGAAGACGGCGGTCTTGCCCGCGGTTAGCTCACGCATTCGCAGGAAGAGGTCATATTCGGCGCGCGCGTCGAGCGACGCGGTCGGTTCGTCCAGTATCAGGATCTGAGCATCACGCATGAAAGCCCGCGCCAGGGCGACCTTCTGCCACTCGCCTCCGGATAGTTGATGCCCGTGCTCGAACCATCGGCCCAGCAGCGTGTCGTAGCCGGATGGTAGTTCCGCGATCACCGGGTGGGCGCCGCTCTTCTCCGCCGCGTCAGTGATCAGTGGCATGTCACTGATGCGTTCAGTGCGCGCGAGCCCGATGTTCTCTCGCGCCGTGAGCTGATAGGTGACGTAATCCTGGAAGATTACGCCGATCTCGTTGCGCAGATCCTCGGGATCATACTGTCGCACGTCGTGACCATCGATCAGCACCTGGCCCTCGATAGGGTCGTAGAGACGCGCCAGCAGCTTGACCAGCGTCGTCTTGCCGGCGCCATTTCGTCCGACGATGGCGACGGTCTCGCCAGGGGCGATGGTGAAACTGACGTCGCGTAGCGCCGGTTGACCAGTCCCCTCGTAGACGTGCGAAACGTGGCGGAATTCGATCCCCTCCTGGAACGGGCGTCGCATTGGGACCGGATGCTCAGGCGCGCTTACGGCGGGCTTGGCTTCGAGGAGATCGAAGAGCGTCTTGAGATAGAGCTGGTGCTCGTAAATCGAAGAGAGCCCGGTGAGGACGCCCTGGAAGTTATTCTGAATCGAGATCGCCGCCTGCGTGAACAGGGTGAGATCGCCCAGCGTGATGGCCCCGGCCACCGTGCGCAACGCTACGTAGAGATACGTCGCGCTCGAGACCAGCGTCGAAAGTGCGCCCCAGGCGTACCCGGCCAAATATCGCCGCACGATCAGTGAGCGGTTCTCGGCGTAATACTCGTCGAAGATACCGCGATACCGATTCGCGAAGAACGGGCCCAAATTGAAGATCTTCACCTCTTTGTGGTAGGTGTCGGTCGTCATCAGGGTCGTGAGATACGACATCATGCGGCGGGCCGGAGACTGTCGCCGCATCATCTGATAGCCCCACCAGCCGTATTTCGTGCTCGAGATGAAGGCCGGGATCGGCGCCAACAGCGCGATGACCGCCAGGAACCACTGCAAGCGCACGATCAGCGAAACCATCGAGATAAAGGTCAGTGTCGTGCGCAGGAGGCCAAACGTCTGAGAGACCATCATTGCCGGGCGCGTCGTTGCCTCGCGCTGCACCTGCTGGATCAGGTCGTACGATTCAGACCGCTCAAAAAAGGCCAGATCGAGCCGGTCGGCGTGCTCCATCAGCGCCATCTGGATCCGGTTGGAAACCTGCTCTTGCAAGAGTTGCTGCGAGATGTTGGTCAGCGTGCCGAAAAGGCTCCCGAGCGCGGCGATCGTGAACTGCAGGATGGCGATGATCACGATGCGACGTACGTCGGCATGCGACCCGCCCGATTTGATAGCCGCAACCACGGCATCAATGATCAGCTTCGAGAGCCAGACCTGGCTAGCCGGAATCGCTGCCTGAGCGACCGACAGGGAGCCCATCGCCAGGCTCAGTCGCGGGCTGGTATCCCAGACCAGGCGCAGCACGCGAGGGATCCCACTCATCGCCGCCTGGACGTTTTGGCGCAGAACGTCACGAGCCGATTGGCGTTCTGTCCCCTCGCTGTTGTTCCCATTTGGGGGCTGCCCCGAGCGCCCGCCGACGCCCGGCCCGTGCCCGTTGCTGCTCCCATTCCGACCGGTCCATGCCATCCACTACTCCCTCACCCTGCATCATGCCACGGCAATGTTACCCAGGTGGGTACCGGATGTGATGAGAAGAATCGGTGGTGTGGCACCTGCCCGAATGGGGAGGAAGGGTGTTCACGTCAGTTGGTGAAAGTCGCCGCGTCTATTTCGATTTGAAGACGTCGCTCACCCCGGCCGGATTGCCGCAGACGACGAAGACTTCTTGTACCGACGATCCGAGGCGAGCGATCAGCTTGATCCCGGTCGCCGTCGTGGTGCTTGCCCGTACGCGCAGCGACCCACCAGGACGACCGCGCGTGACGTAAATCCGCCCCGGCACAATTGAGTGGACGTCGTCGTTACGTGCCAGGTCTTCCAATACCTCCCGCAGGCCGGGAAGGATGCCGTGCTCCACCTTGAGAATTCCAGCGCGGTAACGCATCGTCGTCCACCGATCGTCGGGTATCGTTCGTCGTCAGGGTCGTCCGAAAATCACGGTCGAAGCGGCAGTCCGACCAGGCTCCACCACGGGAACGCGATGGTGAACATCACCAGCACGCTGACCGCGAAAACAATCAAACCCGCGCGCAACAGATCGAACGGCGAGAAGTGGCGGGTCTGGTAGACGAGCAGCGTCGATGCGTTCTGGACCGGGTAGAACGTCGTTGTCTGCACGGTCAACGTCGTCATCAGTCCGACCGGTATCGGGTTGATCCCGACCTGCAGCGAGATCGATGTCAGGAGCGGAATCAGGATCCCCAGTGCTCCAGACCGGTTCGGCAGGGCCAGGCTTACCGGAACCACGACTAATAATAATGTCGGCAGCAAGAGCATGACCGGCAGGCTCCCGAGCGGGACGTGGCTGAGCAAGCTGTTCGCCATCCACGTAGCGGCGCCGCTCGATTCCATTGCGTGCGCGATCGAGAGCGCGCTGCCGGTCACGAAGAAGAGACGCCAGGGGGAGGCGCTCTCGAAATCGTTCCAACTGATCACACCGATGCCCGGCGCAAGCAGCACGACTGCCCCCAGCAGCGCCGGAATAAGCGGATCCCAACCGGTCAGGAAGTCCCCGAGCCACATAACCGTCATCACACAGATAGTGATCGCGGCGCGGATTTCCGCGGGGGTCCAACCATTCGCCGGCGCGGCCTCGGTCTCTGTTTCAGGATCTGGCCGGTGAGGAAGTTTCGGTCGGTGCCAGACGTACAGGAGGATGGCAGCGCCAAGCATCACGGCGTAGCATGGAATCGACATGTAGCGAAACCATTCACCCCAGCTCATGCCGCCCAGCAGGAATGACGCCGTGATCGGAACCACTCCGCCGGTCAGGATCGCGGTGGATGCAATCATCTGCAGAACCGCCATGGCCAGGCTGTTCACCGTCGATAGGCGATCGCCCCGCCGGACACCGAACCGCTCATACACGTGCTCATAGGCCGGGATGAGGATCGCGTTTCGCGTCGCCGCGGACGGAATGATGATGGCGAACGGTGGCATGAACAGGACGAGTTGCAGGTACATTCGTTGTGCGCTGTCGCGTGCTCCGGCGATGAGCAGCCGGGCCAGCCGCGCCGCCAACCCGCACTTCACCGTCGCTGTGGCCACCACGAGTGTCGAGAGAATGAAATACCCGGCCGGAAGCTGAAAGCCGTAAAGTGCGTCGCGGGTTGACTCGGCGGACTTGGCAGGCCCGAATATCGCCAACAGCGCGATCACGGCCATCGACGTGACGGCGATATCGAGCCCCTCCCCGATCCAGAGAACCAGGGCGGTGGCCACGATGGCCAGGACCCGATGCGGCCAGGGATCGATGCCGTGCAGCGGCAACAGGAGGACGACTCCGCCAAAGAGAATGGCGAGCACGATGACGATCAGCGACCGGCGTACTCGCGTTCGCGGATGTCTCGCGGCTGGACTCGCGGAAGTGGGACGGTTGATCATTCGTCGCTGCAACGCTCGGACGGCCACGCAGGAGATCGCCCGGCATCACGAGCCGCGGTCGGTGCGCCACCCGGCTCGCAGGGCACCAGCGATTCTTCTACCGGGCGCGGTGCTCCACCTTCGGCTTTGCTGTTGCTCACCACGTTGATCACGGGGTTGCCTCGCTCGCCGGGGTCGGCGGGATGGCCTGCCGGCCGGTCGATGGCGGCAGCGGCTCGATTGGAAGGTTGCTGCTCGACCCCCACTGCGCCCAGGAACCGTCATACAGGAGGACGGACGGATAGCCGAGCAGCTTGAGCACGAAGTACGTTTGCGCCGCGGTCACGCCATCCAGCCCATAGACGACCACGGTCTCGTCGGGCTCCACGCCGGCGTTTCGAAATAGTGCCTGAAGGTTCTCCGGGCTCTGATAATACGGAACCGAGCCGCCAGTGGTCATCTCGGCCCACGGCACCGACTTCGCACCCGGAATTCGTCCAGGTCGAAGTCTGCCGTACCACGTCTGTTGCAGTTCGGTGGTGGTCCGATTGTCGACGACGACGTATGAACTGTCCTTCAGATGAGACATCACCGTGTCGGAACCGATAAGCACGTGGTAGTTCAGGGCGAGATCCAGATGTCCTGGCGGAGCGTTGGGGGGCGTGGTGGTCATCTGATAGCGATTGGCGAGCCACGCCTGCCGCCCTCCATTAAGGATTGAGACGTTGGGAAAACCATTGGCATTGAGCACCCACAGCAAGCGGGCCGCCCATTGACCGCCCGACGCGTCGTAGAGCACGACGTTCGAATCAGGTGTGATCCCGGCCGCACGCACCATCTGTTGCACGCCCGATTCCCCTACCATCATCCCATAGACGTCGTTATGGACTTCGATCGTATCCTGCCACCAGAGATGTACCGCGCCGGGGATGTGTCCCTGCTGGTAGTCTCCGATCGAGCTGAGGTCGACAATACGCAACGAGGGGTCATTGAGATGATCGTGCAGCCAGGTAGCGCTGACCAGCAGACTCCGGGACGCATAGGCGCTTGGGTCGCTAGGAGTCCCGGCAGGGCCGGTAAATGTGGGTGAACTCTGACAACCCGCGACCAGCACCGCGACGATCAACGTCGCGGCCAGCCTTCGCGTGAATCTCTTGATCGGGGATGCGCCGAAAGTCTCCACAGCGCCCGAACGATAGCCATTGTTGAGGTGCCCCGTCAAGCGCCGCCAAATTCAGGTTGCTTTCAGGTTGAGTTAACGACGACTTCAGTGACAGGGCCCAGTATAGAAACTGGTCAGGGGGAACGCTCCCAGACTGGCTGGAGAGGTGAGCAAGCGAATGCAGCGCCGATTCGGTCTTAGTGTTCTCGTCGCTGTTGCGGTGGCGGCGCTCGGTCTCGGGACAATCGCCGGTGCCATCTCGGGCGGACTCATTGCTTACTTCGTTGCCCCAGGTTCGCCATCGACGCCGGCGGGTGTGGCTACTGACATCTCGGCTCCCGTCTTCACTGCCACGCCCACGAGTACCACGTCGACTCCGACAGCAACAGCGACCGCAGCGGCGGCACAGATCACGCCGTTGCCGGCCGATCAAAACGACTCCGTTTCGGTGGCCGATGTCGTTGAGCGCGTCAGTCGCGCGGTAGTGACAGTCGTCAACGAGCAGCAGGTGGGCGGATTCTTTGGAAGCACTGACCTGCAGCCCGCGGGCACCGGAACCGGGTTCATTATCGATGACCAGGGACACGTGGTTACGAATAACCACGTGGTTGAGGGAAGTCAGGAGATCAAGGTGATCTTCGCGGATGGAACGGAACAAACGGCGACGCTGCTCGGCACAGATACGTTTGCCGATCTGGCGGTCGTCAAAGTCGGCGGGACTGTTCCCGCGAAGGTTCCGTTCGGAAATTCGGACAACCTTCGACCCGGTGATCGCGTCATCGCGATCGGCAGCGCCCTGGGTGACTTTACCAACACAGTGACCGAGGGGATCATCAGCGCGCTGAATCGCACGCTGCAGACTGAAGCCGGCTACAACATGGAAAACATGTTGCAGCACGACGCGCCGATCAACCCCGGAAACTCGGGAGGGCCCCTCCTCAACCTGATGGGTGAGGTAGTGGGGGTCAATACCGCCGTGGTGCGCCAGGCTGAACCGGGCGTGACCGCGGAGGGCCTTGGATTCGCAATACCGAGCAACACGGTCAAGGATATTACGACACAGATCATTCAAAGCGGGAAAGTCGTACGGCCCTACATCGGTATCACGTACGAACCCTTGACGCCGCGAGCGGCGCGAGCCAGCAACATGCCCATCGACCATGGCGTGGTCGTCACTGATATACAGGCGGGTTCGCCGGCCGCGCTGGCTGGAATTCAGCGAAACGACGTCGTAACCAAGATCAACAGTCAGGACATTGACAGCGATCACCCGCTGGAGAACGAGCTATTTCACTACAAAGTGGGTGATACCGTGAACGTGGAGGTCTACCGGACGAGCACAGGTAAGACAATGACATTCAAGATAACGCTCGTCGCAACACCTGATCACACCTAACCCCCGGGCAGCGAGTCGCGCCGCTGCCCACCCCCTACTCTCCCCCTTATCCCGCGAGAGGCCTGGCCCACCAGACAGGCCTCTCGTCTTTAACGCGAAATCCCGAATGCGGGTGCGCGAGGATCGTTTCCACGATGGAACGCAACGGAGGCAAGCGCGATGCTCGCCGTCGCCCACTGCTCACGCGGCAGCTCACGTACCGCTCAATGCTCGCCCCAAACGCACCCACCAGAGGCAAGCGCGATGCTCGCCGTCGCCCAAACCGATAGCCTGCAGATGAAGGATGTAGGGGAGCGGTTACGGCCAATCCACGTCGTCGAGCGGCCAGATCGGACGACGGACGTTGCGAAACTCGAGACGGGAAAGATCCGACCCGGTGATGCCCGGCCCTTCGACGAGGACCACACGCTCGGCGATCGGCTCGAACGCGGCCCGGAAATGCCCCTTGCCTTTGAGGGCGATCACGCGTCGTCGCGTGGGCTCGATGCCGTGGGAGCGGAAAATGTTGAGATCGATCGGCGTCTCCGCGTGCTCGGTCACCAGCACCTCGATGCCGTTGCAATCGATCACCGCCGTCCGCCCGAGATTGACCCGCACCCCGGCATGCATCGGGCCCGCGTTGACGTAGCTGCCGTCTGACAGCATACGGACGTCAGCGGTTACCAGCAGCGGATCACCGTGCAGGCTGTCGGTCTTCCCTCCGAGGCGAAGCTCAACCTCGTGCCCGACTCCCGCTCCGATGCACTGCGCGACCGATTCCGGATCCTTGATCAGCGCGAGCGCGGCACCGTGGACGTTCTGCGCGAGCAGGAAGCGGAGCAACTCAGCGCTATCTCCGGGTCCGCCGGTCCAGGGGTTGTCGCCGATGTCGACCAGCACCAGCGGCCCCTTTTCGATCGATTGCAATGCCCGAATCGCGTCTTCCCAGGTCGTTACTCCGCCCAGGAATCCTTCACGCTGGTTCCAGGCGAATTCGGCCAGGTCATCGGCCAGCGAGCGGGCCAGCTGTGCGTCGCCGTCGGTCGTGACGATGATGCCAAAGCCTGCTTCGAAGACGTCGGCCGGCGGGAACCCCCCAGCAACGGTGACGTTCAGCACGGCTGGGTGAGCTTCAATTTCGTGAGCGCGAGCAATGATCGACTTCATCGGATCGCGATTGGTTGGCATGTTTTGCGAGGTCGGCAGCATCGGCGGTTTGGCCAGGGCGGCCGCGGGCCGGATCTCTTCGCGGATCATCGCGACGATCAGGTCGGCGGCTTCCTGCCCTCGTTCACGCTGATCGATATGTGGGTAAGTGTCGAACCCGACGAGAATGTCCGCCTGATCGACCATGCGCTGGCTGATATTTGCGTGCAGGTCGAGCGTGGCGACGATCGGCATTCCCGATCCAACGGCGTTCCGCACGCGCGAGAGAAGGTAGCCGTCACCATCCGGATCGAGCTCCGAGACCATCGCGCCATGGAGTCCGAGAAGAATGCCGTCGAGCGGCATCGCGGCCTGAATACCGGCGATGATCTCATCGGTCAGCGTACCCAGCGCCTCGCCCGTGACCATGCCGGAAGGAGTGGCCCAGACCGCCAGTAGCGGGATCAACTCGAACCCGTGCTTCGCGGCGCCGTCCATGAAACCGGCGAACGGAGTGGCGGTGTTCCCAAAATGACGCGCGATCTGATCACCGCGATGGATACCGGCACGCTCGAATTCGGCCAGGCCGGTCGGTGTGCTGCTGAAGGTATTCGTCTCATGAGAAAGCTCGGCCGCAATGATCCGCATCACGCGGCTCCCCGCGCCGGAAGACCGAGCATCTCGCGAGCTTCGTCGGGCGTCGCCAATTCGCGATCCGCCTCGCGCGCGATCCGCGCGACGCGCGCTACCAGCGGCGCGTTCCCGTCGGCCAGCACCCGGTACGAGTAGTAGATGTTGTCTTCCAGCCCGGTCCGGGCATGGCCACCCATCGCGATTGCCATGACGTTCATCGGGAGTTGGTCGCGACCGATGGCACAGACCGACCAGTGCGAATTGGGCGGAAGCTGATTGACCATGTGAACCAATTGAGCCGGTGTAGCCGGCGCACCGCCACGGACCCCCAGCACGAACTGGAACCAGAAGGGCGGAGTCAGTAAGCCGCGATTGATCAGGCGCTTGGCGTTCTCGATCATGCCGCTGTCGAAGCACTCGATCTCCGGCTTGACCTGATACTCGTTCATGCGGTCGGCCAGCGTGTCGAGAAACGAGGGCGAATTCACGAACACGCCGTCGCCGAAGTTGACCGAGCCGCAGTCGAATGATGCGATTTCAGGACGCAGCCGCACCGGTGACATGCGCTCTTCGTCCGACACGACACCCGCCCCACCACCGGTCGACATGTTTACGATGATCGGGCAGCCGCGCGAGCGGATGATTTCGGCAACGCGGGCATAGCGATTCGGATCGCAGGTGACGCGACCGTCGTCGTCGCGCACGTGAATGTGGACGATGGCGGCGCCTGCTTCATAACAGGCGATAGCCTGCTCGGCGATCTCGTCGGGCGTAATGGGAACGTGCGGTGTCTGGTCGCGTGACGTACGACTCCCGGTCGTGGCGACGGAGAGAATCAGCTTGTCCATCGGTGCGCAAATCCATCCTGCTCGGCATTGATTCGTGCCGTTGGGTGCTGTTTCCCGGCGACTTTGCCTGACCCTGTGGTGAGTCAATGCCATTCGGCACACCGGCCGGGCCGGTGCTTTCTTCATCACTAGAATAGAACACCCGGGCTCTGGCGGATACCCGTCGCTGGATGGTCCCGCGCGCGAAACACCCAGCGGCCCAACTGAACGACCTCGATCAGGACGGGTTTCGTTCAGCGGGCTAGCCTCGTGTCCGCCGCACGCGAACGGTGGCACGAGCGTTGCATTAACCTGGGTATTGGTTGGTGGAAGGTTCCTGAAAGGGGAGAAGAATGTACATCGGGATCGGGACAGTAGTGGCTATCTTGGTAATCATCCTCATTTTGTACCTCCTGGGCGTGATTTAACGAATCGACAGAGATCTGATCGACGTCCACGATGATGGAAACAGGCCGCGGAGCCCGCCCGCGGTAATCATCGACAGCCTTTGGATCGTTCGCTGATCCACTCCGGCGGCCACATCGTGAACAAACGCAATCACATTCGGGAACTCATCGTATACAGCATTTGATCGCGCCCATGATCACGGTGGGATGGATCGGCTCGTGACGCTGGTCCAGTTTCAGAACCCCCATTTTGCTCGGCGGCGTTGTCTCTGCGGCAGCGCCGCATCCCGTCCCGCACAGATTCTCACCGCGCTTTCGCGCAACATTCCATGCGGTTTCCCTCCAGTTGTGCGACATCGATCTTCCTGCAATCGCAGACGATGCCCCTTCGATACACGATGACCATTCAGTTCCGTCACGTTCTCGTCAACCGGGAAGGGCACGTCTGATCCGGAGCCGGTCGCGGCGCTCGCTATCTGCGCCGGTTGACGAATCGGGCCATGCATCGCGGCTCTGTCGGAGCGGGTTTGGGCGCGGCGTACAGTGCAACCAGCACCCAACATGAGGTGTTGACAGTATCGTGATATGGTGATATTATTATCTCAGTGATGGGGCCCATATGAATCGCCCCACGTTGCAGGAGGAACAAACCATGGCATCTATCTCGAAATTCATTCATTTCTTCTCGGCCGGCCCGTCGAAGGACAACGCGTTCGAGAGCTACTATGGCGCGCTGGCTCGCAGCCGCTACCAGGGAGGCCCGAGTGCGTCCGAAGCACGACGTGACTTCGAAGTCATTCGACGCACCGTCGACAAGGCAATCGTCTACTAAACATCTTTCGCTGATTCTCGCGGGTTCGCCCGCTGATCAAGAAAGACCCCGTCAGCCACGCGGCTGACTGCGTGAACGAGGCCGGTGACATTCACCGGCCTCGTTGCCGTTTACGGTTTGCCCGGTCCGCATCATCTCGGCGATAATCGAGACGCGCACGGCGCGAACGTCAACCTCGCGTGGAAGGGGAGATCAATGCCAGGCAAACCACACAACGTCGACGTGGGCACGATCGTGAGCGACATCAAGCGAGGGTTGTCCGCCGCTCCCGGACAGATGAGCGAGCAGGAGTTTGGCCGGCTTTGCGAGAACATTGCGACCGCTATCGTCAACGCGATCGACATGTATGACGGTCGCGCCAAATCGCCGGAGCCGGAATACGGCGAGGAAGACCGAGTCACCTAACCCGAGTTCGAGTGTTCACGACGTCACGGACGAGGGTTGAACCGAATCGTAGGTGTGTCGAACTGACCGACTGCGATAGCAAACAAGGGACGCGTGCGGTCTTGTGGAGCCGGTCACTCGTGTGCCGGGCTAGCCGGTCCAGTCGTCCAGGAACTGAGTGATCAGCAGGTTGAAGACGACGGGATGTTCCATCGTCACCATGTGGGCTGCGTCGTCGATGACGACTTTGCGCGCGCCGGCGATCTCGTCAGCAAGACGATTGGCGATCGCCTGGATGTCGAGCTGATCCTCATCACCGATCACCACCAGCGTGGGCACGTGGATTTCGGCAAGACGTTCAACCGCCGGGGGAGTCATTGTCTGGCGGCCGGCATCCCCGCCCATGAGTTCGAAGACGCGAGTATTCATCTCGCGCACCCGCTCTCTTAATGCCGGACTCACCTGGCTTGGAGCGCGACGCGGACCGTCGATCCAGAGGCCCAGCTCGATCTCAAGCGCCCGCCCCGGATCGCCCGCCTCAAAGGCCTGCCCCATGGCTTCCCAGCCGGCCAACAACGCATATGATCGCGGGTTGTCGAAAAAGAGACCTGGTGCCACGAGAACCAGGCCGCGCACCAGATCCGGCCGTCGCAGCGCGAACTCAACCGCCACCCTGGCGCCCATCGACGCCCCGACGATGACCGCCGGACCGACATCGAGGGTGTCAAAGATTTGCTCGACGTCCTCCGAGTCGGCGAACGAACCCGACCCAATCACTGTTTGACCGAAGCCGCGCAAGTCGAAGCGAATCACACGGTGCATTGCGGCCAGGGGCTCGATCTGTGGATCCCACATTCGGCTATCGGCGATACCGGCGTGGATCAGGATCACGGGCTGCCCGTCGCCCCGCTCTTCGTAGTAGAGACGGCCGTCTCCGACGACGACAAACCCGGTATGCGACATTCGTGCGTTTGACATTGATTCTCCCAGCTGCGATTGAGATGAACAGACTGGCACTCTGGCGCTCCACCATTCTAACCGTCATCGCTATGGCAAAATTGAGCGAGCCACCGGACTCTGTTCGTCCAGTGGGAAATGCAGGAGAGCATGTTCTTTTTCTTCTTCGCCATCATGGCATTCGCGGTTGTCCTCCTTCTGGTCGTGGTGTCGACAATCGGATTCACACTGGCATCCATCCTGACGCTCGTTACCGCTCCAAAGCAGTTTCGGACGTTGCTGCGCGACCGCCGTCTGCGACGCAACCACGCGCTCGAGCACGCCACCATCAATGTCATCGAGGAACGGCTTGGGCCGAGCAAGCTGGCTGGACTGGCCGCCTCCGAGGGATTCACCATCCAGGGCGGCGCTCCGCCGGATCTCGTCGCGTCGGCGGCGCAGGAAGCGTTACAGCGGCTGCGGGCCGGTGAACGACGTCTGGCGATTCACCCGCGTTGCGGGACGAGCCTGATCGCGGCGCAGCTCGTGATGGCGGTCGTCTTCATCGTGGCTCTGGTGCTGTTGCGTGAGCTGAGCTGGCTTGCGTTCCTGGCGGGGCTCCTTGCCGCTATCATCCTTGGCCCACGCCTCAGCCTGCTGCTGCAGCGCTTTGTCACCACCGATGCCCGGGTGGGTGACTTGCGGATTTCTGGGATTGAGGCGAAACGTCCTGACGGCCGGCTCGGTCTCGTCTCGATGTTCGTGCTTGGCCCGGTCTTCGTGCATACTGAGGAATCCGGCCAACCCGCGGACACGCCGCGGCGGGATGCGCGACAGGACGTTCACGGCGACGTGACGGTGATCACCGGGGATCGCGAAGAGATCTCCGCTGGGGGGTACCGTGTTCGTTAGTGCCGCGGTGCCAACTCCCTCCTGCTTGCGCGGGATGTTGGCGCGCGATGTCGGCGTCCAGATCGCGATTCCATGGATGGACGAGAAGGGACTGGCTTGGGAACCAAGCACAATCTGCTGATCGCGCAGTCCGGTGGCGCTACCGCGGTGATCAACGGTAGCCTGGTCGGCGCGGTGGAAGCCGCCCTGCGCTGCGGCAAGTTCAATCACGTCATCGGTGCGCGCCACGGTATCGAAGGGGTGTTGAACGAATCGTTTCTCGATCTCGGCCGCCAGCCGCCGTCGGTCCTTTCCCTGGTGCGCCGCACGCCATCGGCCGCGCTCGGCACATCACGGCGGAAGCTCGACGAGGTCGATGCGCAGCGCGTGCTGAGCGTTCTCCGGTCCAACGACATTCATGCCTTCGCCTATATCGGGGGTAACGACTCGGCTGACACGGCGCTGCGCCTGGGCCAGATGGCGGATGCGTCCGGCTATGCGTTACAGGTCGTCAGCATTCCCAAGACGATCGACAACGATCTCCCGGGCACCGATCATTGCCCTGGTTATGGCTCAATCGCCCGTTTCCTGGCTCTGGCGACACGGGATGCTGGACTCGATACCGAAGCGACATCGCGTCTGCATCCGGTCAAGCTGATCGAGGTTATGGGTCGCAACGCCGGTTGGGTTGCCGCCGCCTGCGCCCTTGGACAAGAGGATCCGTCGCAGGCACCACACCTCATCTTCTTCCCGGAACGCCCGCCGCGCGACCTCGATCATTTCCTCGAGGAGATACAACGTACCTGGGAACAATCCGGGAGAGCGGTGGCGATTGTGCCTGAGACTCTCAAGAACGCCAGCGGTGAGCCAATCGGCGGTGACGGCGTGCGCTGGACCGACGCCTTTGGGCATCCTTACGTCCCTGGGCCGGGGCCATCCCTGTCACGGGCAATCGAGGATCACCTTGGTCTGAAAGCTCGCTTCGACAAGCCGGGCACGATCTCACGCATGTACATCGACAGCGTTGCCGAAACCGATCTCGCCGAGGCGGTCCAGGTCGGCGAGGTGGCAATCGACGTGCTGCTGCGAGGTGGCTCGGGCGTCATGATCACGCTGGAGCGAGTCAGCCAGGAGCCGTATGCGGTCCGGGCGGGGTCGATTCCGCTGGACCAGGTCGCTAATCATGAGCGGCTGCTACCCGACGAGTTCATCGCTGAAGACGGTCGTTCCGTGACCGATGCGTTTCGCCGCTATGCGGAGCCGCTCATCGATGGGCCGCTGCCCCGAATCGGCAGGCTACACGACATCAGCTTCCCCAACTGAGCCTCACCCTCGTGAAATGACGGATCCGTCGCCGGTCGTTGCGCGCGTTGGCACTCCAGACGCGATAGACGTCGTGAATCGCCCTGTCAGCCTGGTCGATCGGGTGTCGCAGTGCCCGCTTCAGACGACGACGTAGCCTTCCGCGTCCCGATCGACCAGGCGAGTCGCATAGCGTCCGATGTCAGGCAAATCAGGAAGGAGTTGGCCGAACAAGATCTCATTGAAATTGTTATGCTCTTCCCGGTTATCCCAGCGCTCGACCCAGACATAGTGATAATCCTCATCCATACGGATGAGCTCCGACGTAATGCAGCCGTTCGTTTCACTCGCTCGCTTCACGATTGTGCCGAAATCGCGTTCAAAGGATCGTTGGTGACCCTCTTCGACCTCAAAGAAACTCAGATCGACAAACATTCGCGCCCGCCTCTCATCCGCCCGTCGCTCAGGCCACGATCACCGCGATGGGTGACCCGAAGTCGACCGGTGCCCCGGCAGCCGAGCTCCGCCTCGTCAGGCGGTCGCACGTCGCCGCTACCGACGATTGTACAGAGGTCGATGGCTGATGTCTGATTTGCGACAAAGAATGGATGACGCCACGGCGTGCGGAGCACCGTCTGATGCCGGTGATCCGCAGACGTCGCTGCACATTCCAGCCGACCTTCATCGCGCGATGATCAATCATCTTCGATCGTCGCTGCCGCTCGAAGGTTGTGGGATCATCGCCTGCAAATCCGGCGTGGCGGTCAAAATCTTTCCTGGCACGAACACCGAGTCGAGCGAAACCCGCTACAATATGGATCTGGCGGAGATCGTGGATGCCTTCGACGAGATCGACCGGCACGAATGGCAACTGGGGGCGCTGTTCCATTCGCACCCGCGCAGCAACCCGTTTCCGTCGGAGACAGATCTCACTCATGCCTATTACCCTGACGCACTCATGGTGATCGTCTCCTTTGCTTCGGAGCCCCCGGACGTACGGGCGTTCCGGGTTGATGGCACCGTGCGGGAAGTACCTGTCGAGATCACCTAGGGGAGGAAGAACCGGTTGGACCAGCGTAAAGTAATTGGTGTGCTGGGCGGAATGGGACCACTCGCGACGGTCGATCTCTACCGCAAGATCATCGAGGCCACACCAGCCGAACGAGATCAGGACCATCTCCACGTCGTTATCGAGGCGAATCCGGCTGTTCCGGACCGGACCGACGCTCTGCTGCGCGCCGGCCCCGACCCGACTCCTTTGCTGCGTGCTGGCGCGCAACGGCTGGCGCGGGCCGGTGTGGATTTCATCGTGGTCCCGTGCAACACCGCGCATGCCTTCCTCCCCAGAATCACGCCGGACGTGCCGGTTCCGATCATCAGCATGATCGAGGAGACGGCCAGGACGATCGCCGCTCGCTTCCCGGACAGCACCGTCGGGATTCTCGCGACCGCTGGGACGATTGCCGCCAACCTCTATCAACAGGCCTTCGAGCGCAATCAACTGCGGTCAGTCATCCCGGACGGCGAGGGGCAAGAGCGTGTTTCGGTCGCGATCGCGTCCGTCAAGGCAGGGCGAGCCGGTGCCGAACAGACCGAGTTGGTTCGTGCTTCCGCCCTCGAGCTCGTATCACGGGGCGCACAGGTCCTCATCACCGCCTGTACCGAGCTTCCGTTGATTCTGACGCAGGAACAGGTTCCCGTGCCGCTGATCGACCCGACACAGGTTCTGGCTGAAGCCGCCGTGGCACTGGCCCTTGGCGAGACGGTACAGCAAGCGCACATGGATCAGGAAGGAGTGCAGGTCGATGCCCTCCGATCATGATCCGATGCTGGAGCGGATGAGCCGTCTTCCGGATCGTATCCGGCGCCTCATTGCCGATGAGCCCGACGCCGACCTGAAGCGGGCGGGTATCGGTGGATCGTGGGGCGCGGTCGAACACATCGCTCATCTCAGGGACTTTGACGAGGTCTCGCTGGATCGGATCGAGCAGATTCTTCAGGACGAGGATCCCCAACTCGAGATCTTCGACACGGACATGCGCGCAATCGAACGGGATTATCACGCCGAAAACCCGCGTCAAACGGTTGAAGACTTCGAGACCCTGCGCGAGATGCTGGTGAACCGCCTGGACGGCTTGAGCGAGGAGGAGTGGCAGCGGACCGCGCGCCATTCGGGCCTGGGAACTATCACGTTGGAGACGCTGATCCGGCGTCTCGACGAGCATGACGGGCAGCATTTTCGTGCGATCAAAGACGTTCTCGTGTGAGGCCTCCCTCCCGCGTCGTCCGTTCGCCTATGGTCCCATCACTCAGTACGCTCTCCAGTCTGTCCAGTGCTTTGTCATCATCGAGTTCGCTCTGCTGACGGCGCGCCCCTCGTTGACTCCATTCAGGACTGGTCAGGCAACGTCAGGTTCGCCTGATCGTGCCATGCCATGTACTGCGGGCCTACCTGCCGGCAGCGCGGTGAGATCGGGATGCAACGTCACAGGACGCGGCGAGATCGGGCGGTAGCCGGTCCAAGTTGCGGTTTCACTAGCTGCGGGGCGAACAGTTGCGTATTCCGCAGGACCTACATATACTGGTGATCAGGAATTCCGGCATACTGCGTTCGATTCTCAGCGGCTGCTCGGTGGGCGTGCTCTCGACTACCACCTGGCTCCGGCATACGGATCGGGACATAGGCGAGTCGGGATCATTGGGTGTTTCCGGCTCACGGCGCACGAGCTAAGGAGTAGCGACTCATGTCTGTCGGGGACAGGACGCTTGCCTGCAAAGATTGTGGTGAGAATTTCGTCTTCACCGCCGGCGAGCAGGCGTTTTATCTGGAGCGCGGATTCGTAGAACCCGCGCGCTGCCCAAATTGCCGCGCCACACGGCGACAATCACGCCAGAATGGTGATCTCGCGAGTGTTGGTGCTCCGCGTGGTGAGCGGCGATTGTTTCCGGCCATTTGTGCCGAATGTGGTCAGGAGACCATGGTGCCGTTCGAGCCGCGTAATGGCCGTCCGGTCTATTGTCGAGACTGCTACCAGCGACAGCGCGTCCAGTAGGAATCCGCCAGAGTCACAATGAAGAACGTTCGATTGGCACGGGTGGTGTCAATGCCGTCGCGTCACGCCCGATGCATGGTTGCCCATGCAGGCTGTGCGATGGTCAGCGCACACTCGAGTTGTTATGGGTGTGCACCCGAGCATGTCGTCGTGCCGTCAGCGGCAGTCGCACGTATCGCCCGGACCCGCCTCCGCTGATTGACCTTCATGCGTCCCGCCAGCGGTCCGCAGCGTCACAGCTTCGTCGCGCTCGTCACAAAAAGAGAACCGGACGGAGTCTTGACGCTCCGTCCGGGTGTTACCACGTGCGCGGGGCCGTGGGGTCGCGCTACTTACCGATCTCCGACTCGTACTCGGCTTCGGTCTCGGTCAGGCTCTCGTCGACGATGGCGACGATGCGATCCAGCTCTTCGTAGGTCGTAACCAGAGGTGGCGCGATGTGCAGGATGTCCCAGGTGCGCGTCAGCATACCCTTCTGGTTGATGCGCGCGTCGACCTTCTTCACGAACTGGGACTCCTTGCCCCACTTGGCTTTCGTCGCCGTGTTCTGCACCAACTCAACCCCGCAGAAGAGTCCCAGCCCGCGGACATCGCCGACGGTCGGGTGACTGCGCAGGCCGTTCAGCTTCTCGAGCAGGTACGCTCCCTTTTCAGCGCTCTGCTTGACAAGTCCCTCGCGCTCGATGATCTCGAGGTTCTTAAGCGCCGCGGCCGTTGCGACGGCCTGGCCGCCGAAGGTGAGGAGGTGGCCAAGCGCCACGTCCTTCTTCTCTTTGAACGTGTCAAAGATCTTGTCGCTCACCGCGACGCCGGCGATCGGCGCATAGCCGGACGAGAGGCCTTTGGCCATCGTCATGAGATCCGGCTGCATGCCGAAGTGCTCGGTCGCGAACATCTTGCCGGTTCGGCCGAAACCGTTGATGACCTCGTCCATGATCAGCAAGACGCCGTGCTTGTCGCAGATCTCGCGTAATCGCTGCCAGTATTTCGGCGACGGGATGTGCAGCCCGTTGGCGGAGGAGATCGGCTCACCGATCACCGCCGCGACCGTGTCCGGCCCCTGGTTCTCGATCTCTTGCTCGATGTAATTGGCGCACATGATGTCGCCTGCTTCACCCTCGAGCCCGAAATCGTTACGGTAGTGGTTCGGGGACGGAACGTGGATGACGCCGTACATGAACGGACCGAAATACTGCTCGCTACGGCTGGCGGTGAGGCTCAGGGCCCCCATGGTCATGCCGTGGTAGCTGCCGCGGCGGGCGATGATCTTGTAGCGTTTCGGGAAGCCGCGCATCGCCTGCACCTGTTTGGCAATTTTCACGGCGCTCTCGACCGCTTCGGATCCGCCGGAGCAGAAGTAGATCCGGTTGAGATCGCCAGGCGTGATCGTGGACAGATGGTTGGCTAGTTGGACGGCCGGTACGGTAGTGTAGGCGGCGCTGGAAACGTAGGCGACCTTGGCCGCTTGCTCAGCCATCGCCTCGCCGATCTCACTCCGACCGTGACCGGCGTTTACCACCCACAAACCCGATATGCCGTCGAGGTACTCATTGCCATGAATATCGACCAGCGTGCTTCCGTGGGCATGATCGAAGACGTGCAGACCGTTCTGCTCGGCCAGTCGTACCCACTCAGTCGTCTGGATCCAGACGTGTTCGAGCGCTTGTTTTTCAAGAGCGGGAACATTGACGCTGGTATCGGCGACGTCGCCCATAGAGTCCCTCCTTGCTGCACACGACAACCCGTCGTGATGCCGTTACGCCGCTCGCGAGCCTACGCGGCTCTGGCTGACTCCTATTGAACCCCTGCTATTGACATGCTAGCACGTCTTCTGCCCGGTTGACGTATGTTCACAATGATCGGGTGATCTGAGTCCGCGGCTCATCCGCGCCAGCAGGTCGAACAAAATGGCGTGAACTATCCGGTGTCGTGTCGACCTCCGTTCCCCTCATTGTCAGGCCGTTGAAGTAGACACTAATGCATAACGACGTATTAATCTAGCCCTATTCAGTGACATCATTGCGAATACGTGAGGTCGTGCTGTGACGCACTGCCGAGTTGGCATTCGGTTCGCGCCGCACGCGGGGGTGCCCCTTGATGCGAAAGCGGCAGTGACATCTCAGATCGACCAGGTACCGAGGTGCGCTCGGTGAGTCGACGGTTCGAAGCGGGCCGGGCAGCAGAAGAACAAGGCTATCGTCGTGCGGTGCGGTTGTGGTTTCCCGTTCGCTCACCAGCCATACGTTCTGGTCGCGATTTCCCCGTCGTAGGCACGGCTGCTGATTCGTGAGACATTCCCATCGTTCAACAACGGTTATCTGCTGATCGACTGCCGTGACCAGCTCCGGTAACACACGGAATTGAAGGGACGGGAGACGGTCCGCTATCAGTTCAGGTGACCGGGCACGTTCACTTGACAACGCTGCGTCCTGACAGTAATGTATGGCGACGCATCAATTTAACCTAATTCAAATCGCGTGTTGTGTTTCTCGGGGTCTATTTACCTTTAGCGCTGCCGAAGTGGCAGGAGGAGGGGACCAGAGATGCCGGACAATGACATCCGGGCCGTCGACCTAATCGTCGCCGCGTCTCAGTTGCGCTTGTCCCGTCGCGAGATCATCAAGCGTGGACTCGCCATGGGGCTGTCAGTTTCCACCATCGGTTGGGTTCTCGCTGCCTGTGGCAGCTCGAGTAAATCGACCACCACCGCCAGCGGCGGCACGAGCTCAACCGCTACGACGGCTTCTGGCGGATCGACCGCCACGAGCGCGGCGACCACCGCTGCAACCGGAACCGCTGCCAGCGGTTCGGCGGCGGCGACTCCGGGTGGGCTGCTGACCGGTGGAACACCGATCAACGGCGGGACGTTTACCGCCCTCTTTACCGGGCAGATTGCTGATCTCGATCCGCAGTCCGCGTACGACAGCCAGGCGAGCTGTGTCTTCTTCGGCAGTTATGAGATGCTCATCCGGCTCAAGGGCAACAGCACGTTCGACTACGCGCCAATGCTGGCCAAATCGTGGGGTCCCAATGCCGACAAATCGGAGTGGACCTTTACGCTGTACGACAATATTAAGTTCCACGATGGATCGGTCTGCGATGCTGCCGCAGTTGTGTTTTCCTTCCAGCGTTTGATCAAGATGGGTCGTGGCCCGCACGACGTGGTCGGCCGGTTCATCGACAACCCGGACACCGACATCACGGCGCCAGACGCAAAGACGGTGAAGTTCAAGCTCAAGACGCCGAATCCGATCTTCGAGGCGGCAATTGCCTCGCAATACGGACCGTTCATCGTGAGTATGGACGCGGTCAACAAGAACAAGACGTCGGCCGATGCGTGGGCGCACGAGTGGTTCGTCAAGAACATGGCGGGAACTGGCCCATACAAAGTCTCCCAGATTGATCCGAGCCAGCAGATCGTTCTCGAGAAGTTCCCCGATTATTACCGTGGTTGGGCTGGAAATCACTTCGACAAGATCGTCATGCGCATTGTCCAGGACACGGCGACTCGCCGCCAGTTGGTCGAGGGCGGGTCGGCCGACGCGTTGACGAACAGCCTCAATCCGCAAGCCATCGCGGATATGCGGAAGAACGCGAAGCTGCAGGTTGTCGATTACCCGACCACCAACGCGCAGTGGTCGACCATGAACTACGGCGATCGCCTGGCTGATGTGGATGTACGGACCGGTATGTGCTACGCCTTCCCCTACGACGACGTTCGCAAGGGTGTCTACAAGGGGCTCCTCGAGGCATCGGGCGGTCCTCTGACTCCGACGACCCGCGGGTACGACAAAAACATCTACATCTTCAAGACCGATCTCAACCAGGCCAAGCAGCTCATCGGCAAAAAATACAATGCCGGCGAGCATTTTTCCTGGATGATCTCAAGTGGAGACGATCTTCAGAAGGCCACGGCCCAGCTCATGCAGGCGAACCTGCAGAAAATTGGCTATTCCCTGGATATCAAAGAGGTCGAGCGGGCCACGGACACGGATCTCGCCTACGGCGATTCCCCGCCGAGCCAGCGCCCCGACTTCTTCGGGGACTGGGGGTGGTGGCCTGACTACAACGACGGCTACAACGAGATCTACCCGAACTTCTACTCAAAGTCGGCCGGCAGCGCGGGTGCCAACGCGGGCTTCTACAAGAATGACCGGGTCGATCAGATTATCGATAAGCTCGCCCCTGGTGTCTCGGATACCGACTACAACACCTTGTTGGCGGAATGCCAGAACATTCTGGTACAGAAGGATCCCGGTGCCATCTTCTGGGGCGCGTTGCGCTGGTACACGGTTCTGTCCGCGGATGTCCGCGGGTTCGAGTGGAATCCGATTTACCTGAACACCTACTACTTCTACGACATGTATCGAGTGAAGATGTAAGCCACCTGGATCAGAGTCGTGCGCGCCATGTCCGGCCTTATCGGGCATGGCACGTATCGTCGGTCTTTTCGCCGGGCAGAGGTTCTGCGTCTCTCGTGGCTCTGCCGAGGAGAAGTGTAGCCCCCTATGTTCGCTCAACTCGTTGCAAGGCGCCTGATCTCAGTCGTCTTCGTGCTCATCGGCCTGTCAATCATCACCTTCACGCTGTCACACATCGTGCCGGCCGATCCGGCCCGGCTGATCGCCGGGCCGCGCGCCAGCAAGAGCACGGTCGACCTGATTCGTCACGAATACGGACTTGACCGCCCACTTTACGCCCAGTACTTCTCGTACGTCAAAGGCGTGATGACCCTCGACTTCGGCACGTCTCTCTCGACACTCCGACCGGTCCGCAGTGATCTGGGCCGTTACTTTCCGGCGACTGCCGAGCTTGCTCTGTCAGCCATCGTATTGGCGATCGTCTTGGGAATCCCGCTCGGGATATTATCTGCCATCAGGCCCAACTCGATCGTCGATTACTTTGGGAGGGTGGTCTCGATCGCCGGGCTGGCGATACCCGTTTTCTGGCTTGCATTGATGTTCCAGTTCCTATTCTTCGCCAGGCTTGGCTGGCTGCCTGATGGCCAGCGGTTACCGGTTGGGGTTGATCCGCCTCGGGCGATCACGCACCTCTATACGGTCGACGCGCTAATCACCGGAAACTTCTCACTCTTCGTCATCGCGGCCAAGCACCTGGCGATGCCGGCCATTGTGCTGGCGTTCAGCACCCTTCCAGTCATCACCCGTATGGTGCGGGCCGGAATGCTGGAGGTGATGGGTCTCGACTACATTCGGACGGCCAGGGCCAAAGGGTTGCGTGACCGGACCACCGTCCTCAGGCACGCGCTGAAGAATGCGTTGCTGCCAGTCGTCACCGTGATCGGCATGCAGATTGGCATCCTCTTCTCGGGCGACATTCTGGTCGAGATCATTTTCTCGTGGCCGGGGCTCGGTCGCTACGCGATCGCCGGTATCACGAGTTTTGATTACAACGCGATCATGGCAGTAACACTGATCATCGGGTTCGTCTACGTCGTTATGAACATGTTCGTGGACATCCTTTATCTCTTCCTGGATCCGAGGATTTCGTACACATGACAACACGATCAACCACCAACTCTGCCATCGATCCCGAGGGAACTCGTGGTCGTCTCGAATCGGGACGACTCTTCCTCCCGAGCACTCGCAAGGAGCGGCTCCGGCGGGCGCTTAACCAGTTCTTCAAGCGCAAGTTGCTGAACGTTTTTGCGGTGTTTCTCATCGCATTGTTTCTCCTGGTGAGCCTATTCGGACGGGCGCTGGCGCCGTATGACCCGAACGCGCCCGATATGATCAACCAGCTCCAGGGACCATCACGCGCGCATATTCTCGGGACCGATGACCTCGGTCGAGATATCTTGAGCCGGGTGATGACCGGCGCCCGGATCTCACTCGGAGTGGCGGCGATCGTTCTCTCGATTGCGGTGACGCTCGGCTGTCTCATCGGGGGAATTTCCGGCTACGTCGGAGGTAAATACGATGACGTCCTCATGCGCGTCACCGATCTGTTCCTGGCCTTTCCGTTCTTGATCCTTGCCATCGCCATCTCGGCCTCGCTTGGACCGAGCCTGCGGAACACGGTCATCGCGCTGTCGGTCGTCTACTGGCCCTGGTACGCCCGGTTGGTTCGCGGTCAGGTGCTGCTCGTCAAGAATCGCGAGTACGTGGAAGCGGCACGGTCGGTTGGGGCGCCAAACCGGCGCATCCTGCTCCGGCATGTCTTCCCGAACGCGCTCTCGCCGGTTATCGTGCAGCTCACCCTCGACATCGGCTATGCGATCCTCGCGACGTCGAGCTTGTCGTTCATCGGGCTCGGAGCGCAGCCGCCGTCGCCCGAATGGGGCGCGATGATCAATAGTGCTCGATCCCATTTCCAGGACGCCTGGTGGTTTATTACGTTCCCAGGCGTGGCGCTGGCATTGACGGTCCTCGGCTTCAACTTGTTGGGCGACGGGCTACGCGACTTTCTGGATCCGCGCACGCGGGGCCTCTAGCCCGACTCATCTGCTTCGTTCTTGAACGTTGTTCTTGGGCCCTTCCAACGTGGAGGGCCGTTTTTCTGTTGCCTGGGCTGACTGGAACGTGCTAGGTTGCGGCGAGTGGCAGGCCGGATTTATTTGCAAAGGCGGACGAAACGATGAGTGACGGCGACCGGGGCGTGATCGATCGAATTCAGGAAATGACGGACGGGTTCAGCGGCGTCATCGGCGTCGCCGCTCGCGATTTTGGCACGGGTCAAGAGGTGCGCTTTAACGCCGATGTCATCTTCCCGACCGCCAGCACCTTCAAGACTGCACTGCTGTACGAGCTTTACCGGCAGGTCGACGCGGGCCAGATCGATCCCAGCAGCCGGATCGTTCTCGAGGACCGCATGCGCGTCCCCGGGTCCGGCGTGCTGCAGGATCTGGATGCCGGTGCGTCGCTGACCGTCAAAGATGTCGCGACCCTCATGATCGTGGTCTCCGACAACGCCGGGACCGACATCATTTACGACTTGATCGGTCGCGAACCGGTCGCCGCCACCCTCGAACGACTTGGGATGCGGCAGACGCACCTTCCGATGGGGTGCTGGGGCATCCTTGCCGGGTTGCATAACCTCGATCCGAACGATAAAGCCCTCAGCTACACCGAGCTCAAGCGCAGGCTCGACGAGTCGGAGTCCTCGTGGGATAGCAACGCGCTCAAGGAGACGCCCGAAAACGACATCTCGACTCCGAGCGACATGCTTTTGCTGTTGGAGGCTATCGAGCGTGGCGATGGACTCACTGCGAAATCACGCGCTGCGGTGATCGACATCTTGTTGCGGCAGAAGTTCTCCGAGCGCATTCCCGCGCTGCTCCCGTTCGGCGTGCGTGTCGCCCACAAAACCGGCTCGGTCAAGGGTGTGCGAAACGACGTCGGAATCGTCTACGCCGGCGATCACACCTATGCGATCGCGTTGATGAGTAAGCGCGTGGAAAGCGGTGTCGACGGGACGCGGCTGCTATCGGAGATCTCGAAACTGATCTACGACGACTTCACCGGGTCAGGCGGCGCCGCGGGCTGAACCTGACGCCACTCATACTGGTCGCTCGTTCCGGTCACGGCTGCTACAATCGGCGGCTGTGACTGGAACGACTCCCACGACTCCAAATACCCTGTCAGAGCGCGTGCCGGTGGAGCTGTCCACGTTGCAGCTTCTGCCGTTCTACCTTGGCGGCATGAGTGGTCCGATGGGCGGCGGCATTGTGCCGGTGCTGTTCGCGGTTCTCATGGGCGCCTTCGGCGTTGACCGTTCGATCCTGTCGCTGGCAATTCCCGCCTACATGTTTCCCTACGCGATCCTGCAGCTCTTCTCCGGTGGAATCTCAGACCTCACGTCGCGCCGCGTCTCGCTTCTGGTCGGCTTCGGCGGCTTCGGCATCGCGACCGTCTTCGCCGGTCTCGCGCCGAATTTTGGACTGTTCCTGCTGGCCCAGGTTCTTCAAGGTGCCACCAACGCCTTCACGTCGCCGTTGCTCATGGCGACGCTGGGTGACGTCGTGCCGCGGCAACGCACGAGTCGTGTCATTGGGTTCTTCAACACGTCCAACCTGGCGGGAACGATGCTCGCCCCCCTCCTGAGCGGATTCTTTGGCGACATAAGCTGGCGCGTGCCGTTCCTCGTATTCGGCGTGCTCAACTGGGTGTTGACTGCCTGGTTCATCGTCTGGTTCCGCACGTACAGCCAGGTGGTGCCACGTCGCTCTCGCGGCGACAGTTGGCGACACGAGGTGCGGGAGATGACATCGGCCCTCGGAATCCGCATCGTCTGGCTGGCGGCGCTGTCGTTTCTGGCGAGTAACGCCATGCGCGGCGCTGTCTACCTCTTTCCCGATTATCTCAATCAGTCATGGGGGATCAACGTCGCAACGGCTGGGCTGATTCTCTCCGTCTACGGCCTGGCGGGGCTACTCGTGGGGCCGTTCTCGGGTTTCATCATGGAACGCGTCGGAGTGTTTCGCGGTATTGCCGCGAGCATGATCGGCGTCGCGGGCTCGTTGGTATTGATGGGTGCCTCTCCTTCAGCGCTGGGCTTCGTCGCCGGCAACTTTCTGCTCGGTGCAACCGGCATTCTGGCCTGGACCGGGCTCAGCACGCTGGCCATCGACCTGGCGCCGCTCCATCGTGGCACGGCCTCGTCGTTATTCGGAAGCGCCCGCTTCCTGGCAATGGCGGTTTCTCCCCTCTGGTTCACGTCGATTTACCAGTCCATCTCGTTGTCCTCGATCTTTTACGTCTCCGCCGGGTCGGCTGCTGTATTGCTGATCCCGCTCATGGTTCTGCGGACGCACCACCTCAACACCGCTCTTCGCACGGAATAAACCCGCCGCGAGAAATACAGGACTGAATCGTGATTCGCGACGTGCTTCAAGACGAATTCCTCGTCGTTTGCGCCAGAAGGAATCTACACGCTTTTGTAACGAGTCCAATTAATTCGTTACACCTCTTTGCTACGTCCTAACGTATTGTGGCCGGCAAGGGCACGCATCAGATTCGGGCGGGATGAGTGCCGTGTCTGTTAGGTGGTCAAAATCACGGCATTTGGCGTTGCCGTGCCAAACGGCAGATGGTCCTGGGAAAGGCAGAACGCGATGCACCATCTGGAGACTGATCTTCCTACTGCACTCGCGCGTCGAGGAATCACACGACGGCAGTTCCTCGCGTTCTGTGCCAGCATGGTCGCCACGCTTGCGCTGCCTCCGCGCTATATCGGCCAGGTAAGCAAAGCCATGCAGAAGGTGGACAAGCCCGTGCTCGTCTGGCTGGAATTTCAGGATTGTGCCGGTAACTCGGAATCGATGATCCGTTCGAGCCATCCGCCAGTTGTCGACGTGGTGCTGGATCTGCTGTCGTGGGAATACCATGAGCTGATTATGGCCGGCGCCGGCAAGCAAGCCGAGGACGTGCTGCAGAAGGTCGTTCAGGAGCAGAAGGGGAAATACCTCGTCATCGTCGAGGGGGCTATCCCACTGGCCGATGGTGGCGTGTATTGCACCATCGGTGGGCGCACCGCGCTCGATATCGCGACAGAAGTGTGTACGAACGCGGCCGCAACGATCGCCGTCGGTGCCTGCGCGTGGGATGGCGGCCTGGTGGCCTCCGGACCGACCGGCGCTGTCGGGATCGAAAAAGCCGTGCCGGGTCTCAAGCACATCAACCTGGGCGGATGCCCGCATAACGTCGCCAACACCGCTGCCGTGCTCGTTCATTATCTGACTTTTGGTGAGCTTCCGGCAGTCGACCAGTACAACCGGCCGCTCTTCGCCTACGGTGCGCTGATCCACGATCAGTGCGAACGCCGCGCGCACTATGACGCCGGTCGCTTCGTCCAGAATTGGGGCGATGAGGGAAGCCGCAAGGGCTGGTGCCTCTACAAGATGGGCTGCAAAGGCCCTGAGACGAATTACAACTGCCCAGTGGTTCGCTGGAACGACGCGACGAGTTGGCCGGTCAAGGCCGGCCACGGCTGCATTGGCTGTGCTTCGCCAATTTTCTGGCAGACCATGTCTCCGTTCTATGAACGTTTGCCGAAACCGCCAGGGTTTGGCGCCGACGTCACCGCCGGTGAGATCGGTATTGGTCTGACGGCGCTGACGGCTGCCGCGTTCGCCGCGCACGGCGTCGGTAGCGTCGTTCGATCGCGGATTCGACCGAACGACGACGAGACGGCCGCGCCTGTTCCATCGACCACGGATGAAGAGGAGATTCCGGATGACCCGAATCGCGATTGATCCCGTCACGCGAATCGAAGGACACCTCAGGGTCGAAGCTGAGGTCGACGGGGGCAAGGTCAGCCAGGCCTGGAGCTCCGGCACGATGTTTCGTGGGATCGAGCTGATTCTCGGTGGCCGCGACCCGCGAGAGGCCTGGATCTGGGCACAACGCATCTGCGGCGTCTGCACGACTGTGCACGCCATCGCCTCCGTGCGAGCCGTCGAAGACGCGCTGGGACTCGAAGTGCCGGATAACGCACGGTTGGTGCGCAGCCTGATGGCCGGAATCCAGATGGTGCAGGATCACGTCATCCACTTCTATCATCTGCACGCGCTCGACTGGGTCGATGTCACCTCCGCCCTCAAAGCCGATCCGGCAAAGACGGCCACGCTGGCACAGTCCATCTCTAGCTGGCCCAAGTCCAGCGCGACGTACTTCAAAGGAGTGCTCGATCGCATCACCGGGCTGGCTGACAGCGGTCAGCTCAGTCTCTTCACCAGCGGCTATTGGGGTCACCCGGCCTATCAGTTGCCCCCGGAAGCCAATCTCATGGCAGTGGCGCATTACATCGAGGCGCTTGACTGGCAGCGGGACGTCATTCGCATCCACGCGGTGCTCGGCGGCAAGAATCCGCACCCGCAGACCTACCTGGTCGGCGGCATGGCAACGGCGATCGATCCCAACTCGCCCGATGCTGCCATCAACCCGGAACGCATCGAGTTCATGCGCCAGTTGATCGCAACCGCCAAGACGTTCGTGGAGCAGGTGTACATTCCCGACGTGCTGGCCATCGCCGGGTTCTACCCGGATTGGTTCTCGATCGGCGAAGGTCTCGGCAATTTCATGACGTACGGCGACTTTCCCAAGGGAAGCATTCACGACCCCGCGGGGTTTCTCGTCCCACGCGGGATCATCCTGAATCATGACCTGACCCAGGTTCACCCGTTCTCGCCGGATAAGATCGCCGAGTTCGTGACTCATTCGTGGTACGAATACTCGAGCGGCGACGAGCAGGGGATCAATCCGGCGAACGGGCAGACGAAACCGAAATACAGTGGCCCCAAGCCACCATATGATTTCTTGAACACCGATCAGAAGTACTCCTGGCTCAAGGCGCCACGCTATGACGGAAACGCGATGGAGGTAGGCCCGCTGGCCCGCATGCTGGTCGCCTATGCGTCCGGCGTTCAACCGGTCAAGGCGTTGGTCGACGGCGCGTTGCAGAAGCTGAACGCCAAACCGGAAGCCCTCTTTTCAACGTTGGGGAGAGTCGCGGCGCGCGCTCTCGAAACGCAGTTCATGGTGGGCCAGCTAGAAGGCTGGCTGGACGAGCTTTCGACCAACATGAACAGCGGCAACCTCGAGATGCATAACGGCGCGAAGTGGGATCCGAGCTCATGGCCCAAGTCGGCGAGTGGGATGGGCACCCATGAGGCACCGCGGGGAGCGCTCGGTCACTGGGTCGAGATCGAAGACAAGAAGGTGAAGAACTACCAGGCCGTCGTACCCAGTACCTGGAACGCTGGGCCGCGCGACGCCCAGGGAAAGCCCGGAGCCTACGAGGTCAGCCTGGTCAATACGCCGATCGCCGACCCGGAGCGACCACTCGAGATCCTGCGTACTATCCACTCGTTCGATCCCTGCCTGGCGTGCGCGGTTCATGTGGTCGATCCGCGTGGACGGCAGCTGGTGCAGGTGAAGGTCCGCTAGGAGGCGATCGATGGAGCAATCGAAGCGGGCCGCGATACCACCTGCGCGCGAGAAAGCGCGCAAGCTGACGGCCGGACCATCGCCGGTGTCAGTTCGTAGAATCTACGTTTGGGAAGTCCCGGTACGCGCCGTCCACTGGGTCATCTTCATCTCGATCGTGATCCTGTCGTTTACCGGCTATTACCTGCACAACCCATTCATCGTGATACGCGGCCAGGGCGGATATTTTCTGGCGACGATGCGGTTCATCCACGAGGTAACCGCCTTCGTCTTCACCATGGCGTTTCTCACTCGCATCTACTGGGCGTTCTTGGGGAACGAGTACGCTCATTGGCGGGCTTTCATCCCGTACCGGCGAGCGCAATGGCGCGGTGTCGTGCGCATGCTCAAGTACTATCTCTTCCTCCGCTGGAGAGCACCGTCGGAGGTCGGGCACAATCCGCTGGCCGCGATGGCCTATCTGGGGGTTTACCTTCTGTTCCTGGTACAAATCCTGACGGGTTTCGCGCTCTACTCGAATGTGGTGGGCACGGGAATCTGGCACACGCTATTCGGCTGGTTGCCGGGCGTCGTGAACATCCAGTATCAGCGTGAGATCCATTTCTTCATCATGTTCCTGCTGATCGCGTTCACAGTACACCATATTTACAGCGCCTGGCTGGTTTCGAACGAGACGAAGAGCGGAACCATGGGGAGCATTTTCAGCGGATATAAGTACGTGACCGATCGTGATCTCGAGGAAGCGAAGCTCATGAACGTGGATGCCGTGGTGGCCCCGCCCGCAAGCGCGCCCGAGAAGCCCGTCGTCACCGGCGCAACCGGGCCGGAAGAATAGACGATGGAAACGGTCGTCATCGGGCTGGGTAACGTTATCCTCTCGGATGAGGGGGTCGGCGTTCATGCCTTGCGCGAGATCGAGTCGAACCTGGCGGGCCGGCCCGACATTGCCTTCATCGATGGCGGCACGCTCGGGCTGGAGCTGTTGAGCATCGCCGCTGGAGCATCGCGACTGCTGTTGCTCGATGCGATTGACGTCGGCGCTCCGGCCGGTACGCTGACGCGATTCGATCGCGAGCAGCTTGCTCGTCTTATGACCGGCTCGTCGGCGCACGAGCTGGGGGTTGCCGACCTACTCGCAGCGCTGAAAATGCTCGACGCGGAGCCACTGGAGATCGTGCTGCTCGGGGTGCAGCCGGAGACGACCACGCTCGGAACCGAACTGACGCCCGCGGTGGCTGAGGCGCTGCCCGGCCTGGTCGCCGCGGCCGTACGTGAGATCAATTGCTGGCATTCGTCGTTCACGGAGAGAGGGTGAAGTGCACGAGGTTGGGCTCATGTCCGCGGCGCTGAATCAGGCGATCGCCGCTGCGGGAGACGCGGGAGCGTCGCGCATCGCGCGCCTGACCTTCAAATACGCTCCGGCAGGTCACGTCACACCCGAGATCATTGAGACGCTCTTTCAGGCCATGAGCGGTGGTACCATCGCCGAAGGAGCCCTTCTCGTTGTTGAGCCCCAGGCAACGACGTTTCACTGTATCCAGTGCGATCGCGACTATCTGGTGGTGGATCGGAACGATACTTGCCCGGGATGCCAACGATCCGGTCTTCCGGCAAGCGAAGCGGCGGATCTGGTCCTGGAGAGTATCGATGTTGATGATTGAGGGGGTTGAGATGTGTCAAGCCGTCCCGGCACGGGTGGTGCGGGTGGAAACAGGAGTCGCCTGGATAGATCAGGGTGGGCAAGAGATTCCGGTGTCGCTGCTCGGAATCGGTGAGGTGAATGTCGGCGAATACGTTTACCACCATGCTGGTCTGGCCCTGGAACGGCTCGAGCCTGACATGGCGATGGCGATTCTGTCGGTGCTGGACGATCTGGAATCCATCCTGAAAGGGGCGGATGAGTCGTGAATCTCGCCCCCACCGAATCGATCCTGTCCGGTCAGCTTCGGTTCATCCGCTATGGCTTCATGCCGAACCGCTTGCGCTATTGCGGTGGTGACGACAACCGGACGCTGTTTGAGTACGGCATCGAGAACGTCGTCGATGGTGGACTGTCATCCTTGCTCAAGACCTTCACCGGCGCGCTCCCCTACCTGAAGCTGATCGCCCGCGAGAATGGGATCGCCGACCCATTCGATGCTCGCGTCGTCGACGCGTACTGGATCGGCAATGAGCTGTTGGAGCGTGTCGAGGTTCGCCAACTCTACGATTCTTTGCGGGAGCGGTTCGGCAAGCAGCTCCAGGGGCGAGCGCTCGACCTCGTGTTGTCGAAGGCACCGTCCGGCGCGCGTCCTCACCACAATTTCCACGTGTTCGACGTTCACAGCCGGGCTGGACAGCTCGAGCATTCGCTCGAGACGATGGATCAGTGCCGCATAAGTTGGGGCAAGGTGGTCCAGGTCAACGGTCCGGAGCTGGTCGTCGAACGCCGGCCGCTGGTCCTGCAGCAGAGCGAGCTTACGCTCGGAGAGGCGCAGCGTACGACCGTCGTGCGCCAGATTGAAGGGCATGGCTTCGCGGATGATGCGCAGGTCGATGACTGGGTCTCGCTCCACTGGGGCTGGGTCTGCGAGGCGCTGAGCGACGGCCAGCAACGGAATCTCGCACGCTATACCGCCCACCATCTCAGGCTTGCCAATGAGACCATCTGATCGTCCCGCGGCCCTCATCGTGCTCTCTTCAGCGCGGGCGACTCAGCGCCACGAAGGCTGATTAGACGTGGTTCCCTCTTCACCACGCATCTTCTCGTCGTCGCAGAAGCTCAGCCGACGCCGCCTGCTTGGTGGGATAGCCGGGCTGACCGGCGGGCTTGCGGCCTCCTCATTACTGTCTGCCTGTGGCGATCAGAAGATTTTGAGCGCCGCCAATCCTGATGCCAAAAATGTGTCCACAACGACCCGGAGTACTGGTGCTTCGCCGGCATTGAGGACTGGCAGCCCTGAAGCTTCGATGTCGGTCGACAAGGTGCGGTTCGCCTGGTGGACCGACGTCGGCACGCTTTCCCCGTTTCAGTTCTCAACGACGGGTCCGGGTGGGGTGGTGCTCCTGAGCTTCATCTTCGACACCCTGACCTGGAAGGACGACAAAGCGATCATTCCGTGGCTGGGCAAGTCGTGGGAAGCGACGCCGGACGGGACGAGCTACACCTTCGCGATTGTCGACAACGCCGTCTGGCACGACGATCAGCCCCTGACGGTCGATGACGTCGCCTTCTCATTCACGTACTACAAGACAAACCCGTTCAAATGGATGTCCTCCGGCGTGGTGAAGTCGGCGCTTGTTCGTTCGGACAGCACCGTCACCCTCACGTTGAACCGGCCCGCCGCCAACTTCCTGGAAGAGATCGCGGGCATCGTTCCGGTCATTCCGAAGCACATCTGGGAGACGGTGTCCGATCCGGCGAAGTACTCGGACGCGCGCGCGTCGCTTGGAAGCGGGCCATACGTTTTCCGGGAGCATGACGCAGCGGCCGGTGCGTATCGTTTGACGCCCTTCAGCAAGTACTGGCGCGGGAAGCCAATTGCCCAGGAGTTGCGGCAGATCACGATTCCGGCGCAACAGGAGCTTCAGATCATGCAGAAGCGTCTGGCTGACCTGTCGCAAAGCACCGATGCGACGGTGGTCGACCTGCTGTCCGGAGATCCACGTTTGAGCGTCGACGTGACCGCTCCGCTTTCGGTCGTCCGCCTTGCGGTCAACACCCAACGGCCACCGTTCGACCGCAAAGAGGTGCGGCAGGCCATCATGTATGCGCTGGACCGCGCTTTGATCGCCAGGACGATCACCAGGGGCCCAGCCATCATCAACGGCGTCGCCATCGTGCCACCCGGTACGCCCTGGTTCAATCCTTCCATCAAGCAGTACCCGTTCGATCCGAACAAGGCCAGGGAACTGCTCGGTGGGACGACGATTTCGGTGGATCTACTCGCCGATCCGTCAGCACGCGAGCCGCAGTTGATGCAACCGATGCTGGAAGCCGCCGGGATCAAGCTCACGATCAGGCTGGTTGACGTCGCCACACGGCTGCAGTTGCTGGGCGAAGGGAACTTCCAGCTTGCGCTCACCAGCCACATCGGCATCGGCGGCGACCCTGACTACCTGCGGCGCTGGTATGCGGGTGAGGAATCAAACGCGTTCGCTCGAGGGTCGATCTTCGAAAATCCCCAGTACGCCCAGCTCGGAGATGACGAAGTCGCGACGTTGGACCCGGTGAAGCGCAAACGGATCGTGTTTCAAATGCAGGAGATTCTGGCTGAGGAGCTACCGACGCTGGTCTTGTATCATCGAAGCTTCTACTGGATCTACAACACGGACGCGTTCACGCCGATGGAAACGTGGGGCGGACTGATGAACGGCATCCCGTTTCCCAACAACAAGTTAACCCTGATACGGTCATGAATGGCGCGGCGCGGCAATCGATTCCGTGGCTGATGGCGCGCTACCTGACGCTGGCCTGTCTCCTGGTGGTCCTGAACTTCTTGATCCCACGTTTGCTGCCGGGTGATCCATTGACCGCCAGCCTGAATGGCGGCCTCGATGCCGCCGCGCCACTCTCCGCCGCCGATCGAAGCCGTCTGCAGGATTATTATCACCTCAACCAGCCGATCGGGCAGCAATTTGCGGGCTATGTCGGTGACCTGTGGCATGGCAATCTCGGCTGGTCGATCTCGCATGCTCACCCGGTAAGTACGCTCATTGTCCAGCGCATTCCCTGGACCTTGGGGCTGATGCTGGCCTCGCTGCTGCTTGCGGCCGTCGCCGGGACATCCGCGGGAATCGCAGCGACCTGGTTCAAAGAACGACGATTGGAGCAAAGTGCCGTCTCAATCGCCGCGCTGCTGGCCGCGATGCCGGAGTTTCTCGTCGCGATCATGCTGCTGCTGATTTTCGCAATCGGCCTCAACTGGCTACCGTTGAGTGGCGGGAAGACGGTCTTTCTGCAAACCGGACCCGACCTGACCGGCGAGTTGGCCCGCGCCGTGGATGTCATCAAGCACATGATTCTGCCGGTGCTGGCACTTTCACTCGCCGGAGCGGCGGGTTTCCTGCTGATTGCGCGCGATGCCACGCTTGGGGCTCGGAATGCCGCCTGGCTCTCCTTGGCACGGGCGAAAGGGCTGCATGAACGACAGGTCGTGACCCGGCATCTGCTGCCAAACGTCCTATTGCCGCTGCTCACCTTTTTCGGATTGCGACTCGGAGCCATCTTTGGCGGAGCCCTGGTGGTTGAGCGCGTCTTCAATCTTCCCGGTCTCGGACAGCTGGCGTTTCAAGCGGTTCAGGCACGCGACTATCCGGTGCTGCAGGCGGTCTTTCTTCTTTCGGGGCTCGCCGTGCTGTTCGTCAACCTGTGCCTGGAGTTGATTTATCTCAGGGTCGATCCGCGAGAGCGCTCTGCCCATGTTTAGTTTGCGACGTCCTATTACCTTCTACGTGGGTTGCGCCGTGCTCTTGACTGCCGGATTGGTCGCCCTTTTCGCTCCCTGGATTGCTCCCTACGATCCGCGCCTGCCGTCCGGCGAGCCGCTGACCGGATCGGCGCCCGCCCACTGGCTCGGCACCAACGATCTGGGTCAGGATCAGCTCAGCCAGTTGATCTACGGCACGCGAACCTCGCTGTATGTGGCCGCGATCGTCGTGGCGATTTCGACTCTCCTGAGTTGGGCCGTGGGGCTGGTGGCCGGCTTTTTTCGGAAATCGGAGCCGGCCCTGCTGGCCATCGTCGACCTGTTACTCGCGCTGCCGAGCATCCCGCTCTATCTGCTCGTCATCTCGCTACTCGGGGCCAGCCGCATCAGCCTCGCGCTGATGCTGGGGTTCCTCTCCTGGCCAGCCTACGCCCGCATCGTGCGCAGCGTGGTGCTCCAGACGCGGTCGAGTGCCTTCATCGAGGCGGCACGTGCCGGTGGCGCATCCGAATTCTGGATCGTGCGGCGACACGTCCTCCCGGCAACTCTCGACATCCTGCCGACGAAACTGGCGCTGACGCTCCGGTTCGCCATCTTCGCGGAAGCGACGCTGGCGTTTCTGGGTTTGGGTGCGACGGGTTCGATTAGCTGGGGCACGATGCTGAGCTGGGCCTTCAACGACCCGTTGCTCTTCAGCCGCACGGTATGGCCGTGGCTGGTGCTGCCACCGGCGTTTGCGGTGATGTCGCTCATCCTGGCCGCCGTCTGGGTGACGGGTGGATTGATACACGTGACTGAAGATGGAGGCTCCGCGGAACCGCGAGAGCTGGCGCCCACGCATGCGGCACGCCCGGCCGCACGGCCGTCTCGGCGTCAGAGTCGATCGGAACCCACTGAGAACCCTGCGCCTGCGACGGGTCCGTAGTCTGGTGAACGGCTATTTCACCCCAATGCCGCGCATGAAGCGGTCTTTCAGGATGACGGGATCCCGCTCTGGACGAGCTTTGCCAGACGATCGATCGATCCGCGCACCGATAAAATGCGGGCCGTCTTCGCGCAACGAACGCTCGATGAGTTGCTCAAAGTGTGACTCTGCGCGCGCCCACTCGGCGTTCACGATGCCTGAACCCCGAGCGACGGTGACGACGTCGGTCCGTTCGGCGGTGGGAGATTCCTGCACGCCAGTGATCTGATAGGCAGCGTTATCCCAGACGACGATCGAGAGATTCTTCGGCGCGACCTGGGCTACCGTCGCCAGGGTTCCCAGGTTCATCAGGAGCGAGCCATCACCCTCCAGCACGAACACGCGCCGCTGCGGCTGAGCCAGCGCAATGCCAAGCCCGATCGGTACCGCCATGCCCATGCTGCCGAGCATGTAGAAGTTCTCCGGCCGGTCACCGGCGCCAACCAGGTCGAAGTTGGAGTTGCCGATGCCCCCAACCACCGCTTCGCCATTTTTCAGCAGCCTCACCAGCCGTTGGGTCAGGTCGAGCCGGTTCATCACCTCGCCGCCAAATCGAGCCTGAACGCTCATCGCTTCGTTCTCCGTTCCATCCCGATCACAGGAAACGGGACAGTTGCCGTGATCGCTGATTCCGTCTCTGCGGACACGAAGGGCGGCCGATCTATCATCGATCGACCTTTCCACCGGTCAGGAGCGGCGACAGGATCACGGCGGCAGGAGTCTGCGTGTTGAAGCATTGCGACGCCAGTCGCCGTATCACGAACTCGACCTCGTCCTCGCGCGTGAGCGTGTAGTGGGGGATACCGAGGGCGTCGAGCGTCGGCCGGATGACACGGGTGATCGGGACCTGGACGGAGTTGTACTCGCCGAGTGATCCACGCTCGGAGACGATCATCATGAACGGGATCTGGTAGGGCATGGCGAGCGAAGCCAGCGCGTTCGGAATGTTGCCAAAGCCGCTGCTCTGCATCATGACCAGCGCACGCTTCCCGCCGAGATACGCGCCGCACGCGATTCCAATCGCCTCCTCCTCGCGCGTCGCGGAAAAGAGATCGATGCGGTTATCGGTCTTGAACCCCGAAATCAACGGTATGAGCACGTTGTCGGGCACATAGGTCACCAGCCCGATATCGCTCTCGATCAGCGATTGAACCGCCGTTTCCGCCCAGCCCACTCAGAATCCCCTTTCGCCGATCCGGACCTCACACATGGCAACACTCATCCGTATTCTTCGCGCTTTCCTGGTTGTGAGCAACTCGTGTCTGGTGGTCGCGAGCCTCGCTGACTCTATGCATCGTCGGTTTCTGGATGCGGAGTCGAGTCACGCGGCCCTGTGCAGGCCGGCAACGACGGTCTCCATCTCCATGCCCCGGGCGCCTTTGACCAGCACGTAGTCACCCGGCCGGAGCTGAGGTCCCAGCAGGTCGACGACCGCCAGTTTGTCATCGACAGCGACGATTTCGCCGGCCATTCCGGAGCGGCGTGCTTCGTCGGCGATCCAGCGGGCGCGCTCCCCGACGGTAATAAGCAGGTCGACCGTTTTGGCCGCATGTCGTCCGACCGTTCGGTGCGCCTCCTCCTCGACGGGTCCAAGCTCGAACATGTCGCCGAAGATCGCGACGTGCCGGCCGTCGAGCTCGGCGAGCAGATCGAGCGCGGCGACGCACGAGACCGGACTGGCGTTATAGGTATCGTCGAGAATCGTCGAGCCGTTGGGGCCGGCGACCGTAACGAAGCGCAGTCGCTCGCCGCAATTCTTGAGTCCGGCGGAGATCTCGTCCCAGCTCAACCCGAGAACCAACCCGGCGGAAGCCGCGGCCAGCGCGGTGTAGGCATGGTGCTTGCCCAGCAATGGGATGGCGAGATCGACCGCCTCGTCGCGATAATGCGCGCGCAGTGTAACGCCGTCAAAGCCGTGGCTCCGGACCTCATCCGCCCAGACATCTGCCTCCGGATTCAACCCGAAGAAGAAGGGTCGGGCGTTGGTACGGGCGGTCATCGCGCGCACTAGCTCATCATCGTAGTTCAGGATTGCGACGCCGTCGTCCGGCAACGCGTCAATGAGCTCCCCTTCGGCCCTGGCGATCGTTTCGATCGTCAGCATGCGCTCCATGTGAGACGGACCGACATTGGTGACGATGCCGAACCTTGGCCGGGCGATCGATGCCAGCAGCGCGATCTCGCCCAAACCGTAGGTGCCCATCTCGATCACCGCCACCTGATGTTCCGGAGCCATCTGCAGGATCGTCAACGGCATGGTGCTCTCGCTATTGTAGGAGCGCGGCGTCTTGAGCGTGGTGAAGTGCTGCTGTAGCACGGCGGCGGTTGCCTCTTTGGTTGACGTCTTCCCGACGCTGCCGCTGATTCCAATTACGTCCAGGTCGAACTGCTCCCGGTGATTCGACGCCAACCGGTGCAGTGCGCTCAGCGGATCCACGGTCGGGATGAGCAGGACTGTATCCGGGTCACTCGACCCGGCCGGCACGCCTCCAACTACTTCGAGCACGCGAACCGATCGAGCCGGGTCCAACCGAAGCGAATCGAGCGACTCGCGTCGCACGAGAGCGGCGCTCGCTCCACGTTCGAAGGCACCATCGACATAATCGTGACCGTCGTTGTGCTCACCGACGAGGGCGACGAAGAGGTCGCCCGGCTTCACCAGGCGAGAGTCGATCGCGGCACCACCAAAGGTGAGTGGAGCGACAATCGAGCCGATGTCGTCGACTGCTGCCACATCTCCGGCGGCGACGAGAACGTCAACGAGCGCGAACATGCATGTCCTTTCCGGCGTCACGAAGAGTCAAAAAAGTCTACCGGCGAGGGGAGCGTGAACCGTTTCCCACCAACGCGCCGCGATTCGCCGGTTGTCCAACCCATTAAGCTCCATTCGTCGCCTTGCGCTGCAGTTGGAACAGGATCGTGAGCGCCTCCAGCGGAGACAATCCCTCAACGTCGAGCCGTTTCAAATCCTCGACGATGGGATCGGGCGCGCCGAAAAAGGTCATTTGCAGTGGCGCCTCTCGCGCCTCCCCGATCGTCTGGCGTCGTCGCACGTGCTCCTCTTTACCCGGTGTTCCTTCTTCGAGGTCTTGCAGGATCTCGCGAGCGCGTCGCACAACCGACTTCGGCATGCCTGCGAGTTGCGCGACGTGAATACCGTAGCTGCGGTCGGCGCCACCGCGAACGACGCGGTGCAGGAAGATGACGGTGTCGCCCTCTTCGAGCACATCCACCCGGTAGTTGCGCACGCGTGGCAAGACCTTCTCGAGCTCGGTGAGCTCGTGATAATGGGTCGCAAAAAGCGTGCGACAACCGAGACGGCTGCTGTTGTGGATCTGTTCGACGACGGCCTGGGCGATGGCGAGGCCGTCGTAGGTGCTCGTTCCGCGACCGATCTCATCGAGCACGACCAGTGAGCGCTCGGTCGCGTGATGCAGGATCGAGGCCGTCTCGACCATCTCAACCATGAAGGTGCTCTGCCCGGAGGTGATGTCATCCTGCGCCCCGATGCGGGTAAAGATGCGATCGACGAGCCCGATCCGCGCCCGTTCGGCTGGAACGAAGGAGCCGATCTGCGCCAGCAATACGATGAGCGCGACCTGACGGAGATAGGTCGACTTCCCGGCCATATTCGGCCCGGTCAGAATCGCGATCTGCTCGTCGTTGGTGTTGAGGAGGGTATCGTTCGGCACGAACTGCCCTGGATCGAGCGTCGACTCAACCACCGGGTGCCGCCCGCCAGCGATGTCGAGCGTCGTGCCGTCGTCGACTTCAGGGCGGACGAAGCCGTGCCGGACGGCGATCTCGGCCAACGCGGCAAACACGTCGAGCTGTGACACGATCGTGGCCGCATCGCGAATGGGTTGGGCGTTGGTTGCAACCTGCCCCAGGAGTTGCCGGTAGACCTGGCCCTCCAACTCCGCGATCCGCTCTTCGGCGTTGAGAACCCTGCTCTCGTACTCCTTGAGCTCCGGCGTGATATAGCGCTCGGCGTTGACGAGCGTCTGCTTGCGCTGGTAGTCGTTCGGGATCGCCGCCGAGTTGGCGTGGCTGATCTCGAGATAGTAGCCGAACACCTTGTTGTAGCCGACTTTGAGCGACTTGACGCCGGTGCGTTCACGCTCGGCTTGCTCTAATCCCGCGATCCATTCCTTCGCTTCGTGCGATGACCGCCGTAGCGCGTCGAGCTCGGCGCTGAATCCCGGCCGGATTGATTGGCTCGCCCCAAGAACGGCGGGCGGGTCGCCAACCAGCGCATCGGTAATGACGTGAGCGGCGTTGGCACAATCGGGTAACGCGCGGATTGCCGGTGGGCGATCCGACGATGCGAGCAGCATGTTGAGCTCCGGCAGTCGCTGCAACGAACGTCCCAGTGCGAGGAGCTCGCGCGGACCGGATCCTCCGGTTACCACCCGATTGATCAGCCGCTCGATGTCGGAAACCGCGCTGAGCGCCTCGCGTACACGTGCGCGAACCAGGGTCTGCTCCGCGAAGAAGCGCACGGCATCAAGCCGCCCGTGGATCTCGTCGAGGTCGAGTAGTGGCTGTCCCAGCCATCGTCGCAATAACCGCGCGCCCATCGGCGTACGGGTCGAATCCAGCACGTTAAGGAGCGAATGGCGTCGATCGCCGCGGCTGCTCTCGGTCAGTTCCAGATTGCGCAGTGTCTGCAGGTCGAGCGTCATGTGTCGATCGAGACTGTAGGTTACGAGATCGACGATCTGCTTGAGGCTCCCGAGCTGGGTTTCGGTGAGATACTGCAACAGCGCGCCGGCAGCGCGAATCGCGAACGGCTTACCGGCGCAGCCATAGGCATCGAGGGATTCCACCTCGAAGTGCCGTGTCAGTTCCTCGCTGGCGGTGCTGAGTCGAAAGCTACGCGGATGCAGGGTGCTGATCAGGGCTGTTCCCGGCAGCGACGTTGACCAATCATCGCCCTGTCCGTCGTCACGTTCCGGGATCACGATCTCGGCCGGTGAAATGCGCAGGAACTCACGCTCCAGGCTTGCCAGCGTGGCGCGGTGGTCCGCTGAGTTGATTTCCGTTGTGGCGAATTCTCCGGTCGAAATGTCGGCAATCGCGAGTCCGGCCCGGCTTCCTTCGATCAGGACCGCCGCGACGTAGCGGTTCCTGCCGCCATCGAGCATCGACGGCTCGGTGATCGTGCCCGGAGTGACGACGCGGGTGACCTTGCGTTCGACCAGATCGCGGCCATTGGGTGAACTGACTTGCTCGACGATGGCGACCTTGTGACCGGCCGCGATCAGGCGAGCGATGTATCCCTCGGCGGCGTGATACGGGATGCCGGCCATAGGCACCCGGTTTTCCTTGCCCATTCCGCTGCGGGAGGTCAAGGTGATGTCGAGCACCCGTGACGCGATCGTGGCATCGTCATCGAACGTTTCGTAGAAGTCACCGAGGCGGAAGAAGACGATGACGTCCGGGTATTGACGCTTGATAGATAGGTACTGCCGTCGAATCGGCGTACTCATCGATGTCAGCGCTCCTGCTCGTACGGGTGTTCGGCGCGGTCGCGACTACAGCTTACCAGCAGAGAGGTACACGCGGATGAAGGCCCCTTCACTCCGCCTCTTCGTTTTCGTCGAGAAGATCGCGCATGAGCAGCCCGATCGGAATCTTGGGATAAAAGTAAGATGACTTCTGTGGCATGCGTCCGCCCGCATGAGCAACTGCGAGTAGGGTGGAAAGCGGCGTCGGCCGGACGA
Source organism: uncultured Chloroflexia bacterium (assembly GCA_963725815.1). Taxonomy (GTDB): domain Bacteria; phylum Chloroflexota; class Chloroflexia; order Thermomicrobiales; family Thermomicrobiaceae; genus CALAGB01. The sequence continues at coordinate 54,192 of CAVSAD010000016.1, read as the reverse complement.
ATCCGGCGAAGACTGCGCTGCCGGAACGCACGTCCTCGAAGGCGGTTGACACGTCTTTGGTGAAATCGACGTTGGCCTCCACCATTCGACTGTCGAAGCCGAGAATATCGCGCAGCACGACGCAATCGAAGACGGTCACGTCGAGGTGGCTGGCCGTGTCGCCCGCCGTGTCGGGAATCAGATCGCAGACGGCATCCCAGTCACGCAGATGAAGCCGCAACATGCTTTGTGCCCCCGGCTCGAGGATCAGATAGGTGAGGGGCTCGCCGATCCGGCCCAGCTCGCTCACAGCCTGCTCGAGCTCGGCCCCGGCATTGTCGCTCGAGAGCGGAACGCTGGTCGTGTCGTAGTACCACATCAGCCTGCGGCGAAAATCTTCCCAGCGCGCCTCTCCGAGCGACGTGACCACCCGATGAATCGGCAGGACGAGAACCCCCGGATCGTCGACATAGGTGATATAGGCGAGGGTCCACCCGGCTTGCGGGTAGTCGAAACCGGCGCTCCGCAGCTCGTCGCGATAATTGAGCGCGGCCACGTAACGATGGTGCCCATCGGCGATGAAAAGCGGATGGCGAGCGACGGCGTCTCGAAGGTTGCGTACGGAGGACGGATTAGTTACTGCCCACAGCCGGTGATAGCCGCCGACGCTGTCGACGCCCTCCTCATCCGCTGGACCGGTGGTGACGTGCTTCAGCATCGCCTCCAGTTTGCCGCGGTCCTCGATCAGCGTGTAGACGGAGCTAAGGTTCGCTTTCACATCCCGCAGGAGTTCTGTGCGGATCTCGACGTTGTGCGGCATGGTGTTCTCGTGTGGCAGCACGATGCGCTCCGCGTAGTCGCAAAGCTGGAGCGCGGCGAACACTCCCCGGCGCACGAGACGGTCTCCGCCGAAGTTGAACTCATGCTCGTGTACGTAGAAAGCCCGGTTCTCGCTCTGAACGAGGATGCCTTCGGCCAGCCACGAGCGGAAGAGATTCGCGGCCTGCCGGAAACACTCGCCGGGTCCTGGGTCGCTCATCTCGAGGCGGACGGCGTGGTGCGGACGTCCCTCAACGAGTGCTTCGGCCAGGGAATGCGACGGTATATCCTCCGGCGGGCCGACGACCTGTCGCAGTCCCCCGACGCGTGCACTATCGAATGTAATGCCACGAAAGGGCCTGATCTCGGCCAAGTGTAACTCCCATTCATCCGATGCCAGGCTGGACGATCCCTAAAGACAACGTCTGTAGGGAAGGGATTATGCCCGTCTGTGGTGAGGTGAAGACGCCCTACCAGCCCAGCGCGTACGCCTCGGCGCGTGCGTCGGCGCCGCCGGTAAGCGTGCCCCGCGCATGATCGACCGTGATCGCGCACACGTTTCCAGCGGTCCTGGTCCATTCAGGCCAGAGATCGACGTGATGACCGCGCGCACGGAGTTCTTCGACGGTACTGGCATCGATGCGCGACTCGACTTTGAGCAGACCGGGCCGGTAGGTGTGCGGCGCGAAAGACTCCGGATAGTTGTAGGTGCCAAAGCGTGGCTGCTCAATCGCCTCCTGCGGGTCCATGCCGAACTCGACGATGTTCAAGAAGACCTGAATCATCGACTGCGGCTGCATGTCCGCGCCCGGCGTGCCGAACGGCATGAACAGGCGCCCTTCGCGGAAGGCGATGGCGGGATTGGGTGTGAGCCTGGGACGTTTGCCGGGTTGAAGCGACGAGGCGTGATTGGGATCGAGCCAGCTCTGCGATCCGCGTCCCGAACAGATCAGTCCCAGTCCAGGAACGATCGGGGTGCCACTGATGCCGTCGCTCGGTGTGGCGGAGAAAGCGTTCCCCTCTTCGTCGATCACACAGACGTAGCTCGTGTCGGGTTGCGCCGGGGTTGCCAGATCGCCCGGCTGGTAGTTGCGTGCATCCGGCGGTGTCCGTGCGCCAATCCCGGCACGGGCATCTCGGTGAAGGCCCGCTCCGGCCGGATTCTCGATCGCTGCCGCGTCGCATAATCCTTCGACACCAGCGTGTCGAACGGCACGTCGACGAACTTCGGGATCGCCGTAGTAGGCCTCGCGGTCGGCAGAAGGCGAGATCCAGCGCCTGGCTGACGACGTGGATGTAGTCCGCCGTATTGTGGCCGATGTCCGCGCAGGTCGTAGCCCTCCAGGACGTTGAGCGCCTGCAGGATGACCGGCCCTTGGCTCCACGGACCGGTCGAAGCAGACATCGATGCCGCATGATAGTCGGTCTCGAGTCGGCTCTTCGACATCCACGTGGAAATCCGCCAGATCCTCTTCGCGCATGAAGCCACCTTCGGCGCTGATGAACTCCGCGATCTGCTTTCCGATGTCGCCGCGATAGAACTCATCCCGCGCCGCCTCGATGGCCGCCGCCCGCCCACGGCCGCTCGGCGGCCTGCTCGGCCGCGATCATGCGACGGAACGTTTGGGCGAGGTCCCGCTGCACGAGCACATCGCCGACCCAGGAGCCACGCCGTCCACGAGGAAGATCGAGGATGTCGAGCGCCAGCGCCGGATGGATTCCACCTCATTGGTGATGTTGCGGTGGAGCGATGGGATAGACCTGGTAACCGCCGTCACACAGCTCGATGGCCGGAGTAACGACCTCTTCGAACGAGAGCTCGACCGTAGCGAGCCAGCGCCGTGAGCCAGGAGTCGGCTGCGCCCGGCACGATGGAACGCCGCACGCCTTCGGGAACCTCGCCGCCCTCTTCGCGCCGGAACACGTCGATGTTGGCATCCTTGCCCCAGCAGCCGAGCCCGCTGATGGAGCGCACTTCTCCCGACGCCTTGTGATAGACCATGATTGGCGCGACACCGCCAAAGCTCGTGAGATCGGGCAGGAGAACGTTGATGCAGATCCCGGCCGCGACCCCGGCGTCGATGGCGTTGCCGCCGCGCGCGAGAATGCGAATTGCCGCGGCAGTCGCCAGGTAATGCCCGGAAGAGGCGACGTAATGTCGTGCCTGAATCGGCGGTCGATGGCTGGTACGGCGGGTGGGCTCCGGGATCACGATCATGTCCGTTCTCCTTCCCGAGAATAGCGTTGCGACGGCACATCCAGCTGGGGCTGCGAGCCGGGTAGCGACACCCGAATCCGGTAAGGCGAAACCGATCTATCGCTGGCCCGGTCCGGCGGCCGGCGAGATCGAATCGATCAGGAGCGGGAACTCATGCTGGACAATTGCTCGACGATACTTTGCGCATCTTTCTCGGCGCCGGTGAGCACGAGAATGACCGCCCGAGGGGCCGGATCGGTGGCGTGAATCTCTTCCTCTGGATTGGGGATGTACCGGTCGTCGCCCCAGTTGTCCGACTGACCTGGGTGATACGTCTGGCAAAGCCAGGTGCGGCTGCTGATCGCGTTGCTGCCGAGCCTACGTCGCGTCCGCTCCTCGTAGCGATCGATATGCCCGTCCGGGTGCATCACGAAGACTTCGACGACGCGCCGCCCCTCGTGTCGACCGCGATCGAGGATCGTTTCACCAGTGGCTGAATCGATCTCGTGAGCAAGCGCTCCGCGTTCCGTCTTCAGATAATAGCTCACTCGTTTCCCCTCCAGTGCCGGCCCAAAGCTCGCTCGATGCGGCATCGCGTGTCGCGCGCAACGCAACCCCTAGTGTACTACGGGTCCTGGAGGAGTTTCCCAACGCCAACACAAGATTCTCAGTACGCTCGGCGCGTTGGCCGGCTGTTCGGACTAGGGTGGATCGAGCGCTGGAGGGGGTAGCTTGTAAAGCGCGACGTCGACACCATTGAAGACGTGTTGGTACTGCGGAGGGCCGGCGCTCTCGAGCCAGCGCTGGAGTGCGTGGTTCGGATCTTCACCCGGCACCCGGTCCGGATTCTGGATCAGCCAGATGCGCTGGCCTGGCGTCTCGCGCCGTACCCAACCTGCCATCTGATGCGCGTCGAAGCCCTTGACGTTGAAGGAAGGGATGGTTCCTGCCTTGAGCTTCTTCAAGGACGGATCGAGCTCGGCGTAGTAATCGTAGGTGGTGATGAGATAGCCGGGGTGGATCAGCAGCAGATCATTCGGTTCCGCTCGTTGGACGACGTACTGATAGGCCGGCCGCCAATCCTCTTTTTGAGAGAGATTGGAGCGGTTGATGTCCCGCAGCGGCATCCAGGCATAGGCGATGAGCGCGGCGCACAGGATCAGTGCCAGCGGCCAGATGCGCGCTTCCAGCCCGCGTAACCCCGCTGCGGCCAGGAGCAGGTAAAGCGGCAGTGCCATGATCAGATAGCGGTCGTTGAACAACGGCTGCTTGAAGGTGATCACGTAAAACATCAGCAGTGGGAGAACGACGAGCATCGTGAAGAAGAGGATCCAGCGTTGGTTGACACGGGCTGAACGATTTTCGGCTCCCCATCCGATCAGTCCCATCGTGAGCACGCCGAGCGCCGCCGCCAGTCCGTAAACCCGCGTGCCGCGTGCTTCGGTAACGAGATCCTTCGCGCGGTTGACGGCGAACTTGGTGGCTTCGATTTGCGTCATCTGCCACAGTGTGACCTTCGGTTGCCATGTGTTGGCCCCGCCCAGCACCACCCGTGCAGCCCAGAGAGCAATGGGCACGTAGGGCAGCGTCAGGGCTCCGACCGAAATCAGCCAGGCGTGATGCCGGCCCGGCCAGCGGGGCCAGGTGACCAGGAAGAACGCCGATTGCGCCACGAAGATCAGCACCGTGGTCACGTGGAAATAGAACGCGAGCGACGTCACGATGACGTAGCCGATCCACCAGCGGCGCTTGTTGCCTGTCAGTGCCTCGATAAAGCAGGCGGTCGAGACCAGGGTCAGCAAGACCGCGATGGCGTACATCTTGGCCTCTTGCGAGTACCAGACGTGATACGGGGAAATCGCGAGGAGTCCCGCCGCGAACAGGCCGACTCGCCGGCCCAACGTGCGCCAGCCAACGACGTAGATCACCGGGATGGTCAACAGACCGGCGATGGCGGACGGCATGCGCACGCTCGTCTCGGACGGCCCAAAGACCTGGATCCAGAAATGAAGCAGCAGGTTGTAGAGCGGCCCGTTCTCGCCGGGTCTGACAAACGTTCGCAGGACGTCCGTCAGGCTCTGTTGCGCTCGCACGACCACGTCCGCCTCGTCGAACCATAGGCTCTGCCGGTCGAGCAGCGTCAGACGTAACCAGGCTCCGCACAGGACGATCCCGGTAAGAATCGCGTAGTGAGCCAGATCGACTCGCTCCGCCCAGTCCAAGAGGCGCAACAGGCGATCGAGCAAGTCATCCTGCTGTGATGCCCGGCGCGCTTCAGCTCGCGCCATCGTACCCTCGGGCGCGACTCAGCAGGTTCTCATAGAGCGTAATGTGGCGATTTGCGATCGTGTTCCAGTCGAAGTCGGCACCGTGAGCCTGCGCGTTGGCCGCCAGCCGCTCACGCAGCGACCGGTCACCGAGGAGGGTAGCGAGCCCGGCCCGTAAGGCCACCGGATCTCCCGGCGGCACCAGCCACATCGTCTCTCCACCGACCAGTGGCGCAAGCGATTCGTTCGTTTCCGGGTCAGTGGTGATCACCGTGGCTCCGGCGCGAATCGCCGCGATGAGCGTCCCTCGACGCAGGCTGGCGCCGTGCCGGAACGGCAGCACGACGACGTCCATCGAGCGCAACGCCGCCGCGGCATCGACCGGCGGCAGGTATCCGGTCTCGATCACGCGAAGCGGGCTCGCCTTGATCCGTTTCTCGATCCACTCCAAATACGGGCGATTGGCGTTGTCCGTTGTCGATAGGCTTCCACCGACGATCACGAGACTGGTGACCTGGTTCCACGGTCGATCCGTGAGGGCCTGCAGCAAAACGTCGACCCCTTTGTCCTCTGTCAGAAACCCGAAGAAGCCAATGGCGGTTTCGTCCGGATCGTCTATCCCGAGCCGACGGCGAGCCGCGTCGCGATCCATCTCGGCGAGGTCCGGCAGATTACTTCCGATCGGGATCATTTCCACTTTGCGGCCGAGTCGTTGCTGAATGGACAGGCAGTCGAGATCGCTTTCGTTGGTCACGATGACGGCATCGCTGCTGGCTGCCAGCGTCTTCGTGACCCAATCACGAATCGGTCCCGCCTTCGGGAAGAGGTATGGAGGGAGCAGATCGTGAAAGGTCGTGACGAACGGCGCGGCCGATACGCCCTTCCTCATCCGGCGCGGCAGAAAGTTGATCGCCGGGTGCATCCCGTAGGCGCCGGTCTGGTACTGGATGTGGACGATCGTGGCCTGGCTCTCAACAAGCGCCTCTTGAACCTGGGAGACGATTTCCCAGTTCCAACGCTGGATACGTGGGAGGACGCGCGGATCGTCCGTCTCAACCACGCTACTGGTGAGCACCCGGGCGTCCCACCCGTTGCCGGCCAGGGCGTCGATGAGTCGAGCGGTGTAGTCGCCGATTCCCCCGTGCATCGAAGGGTATTCAGCGGAAATCATGAGAACGGGACCGCTCAACGAGACTCGCTCCGGCCCCGCAAGCCGCTCTTGAAGGCACGAAGGTAGAGCCTGACGCGCTCCTTCCGTAGCTGTCGCTTGTGTCCCAAAAGTCCCTTCCCAGCTTCAATCGACGCATGCATCAGATAGCTGCCGAGCAGGAAACCGCGCAGCACTCGTGCCGATCGCCTTCCATGGAGCTCCTCATAGAGCAGCACCTTACTGGTGTCGAAGTTGATCTGTCTTAGCGGCAGGTCCAGTTTGCTGCTGCTGCCCTCGTGATGCACGATCGACGCTGCGGGCAGGTAAACGATGCGCCAGCCCGCCTTGCGCACCCGATGGCACCATTCGACCTCTTCAGAGTACATGAAGAAGCGTTCGTCGAAGAGCCCGGCGCTCGCCAGTGTTTCGCGGCGCGTGAACAGACAGGCTCCGACCAACCAGTCCACGTCCTGCGTCTCGTCGTTTGGTCGATCCGACACATAGTAGCGGCGCAGGATCGCGTTGTCATGCCAGTATTGCTGGACGATGGTGCTTTCGAAGAATCCGGTGCGACGCGTCGGAAATCTGCGCCTGGTCGACTGAGTCGTTCCGTCGGGGTATTGCAGGCGAGGGCCCACGACGCCGACGTCTTGATGTTCTTGCACGTGGCGCAGCATCAGGCCCAACGCATCTCCCACCAGCGTGGTGTCCGGGTTCAGGAAGGTGATGAACCGCCCGCGCGCAGCCTCGATGGCGCGGTTATTGGCCGCCGCGAAGCCGACGTTGGCGCCAAGCTCGATAATGCGGGTGCCGGGGAAGCGACGCCGGACGGAGTCGGCCGATCCGTCGTGAGAAGCGTTGTCGACGACGATCACCTCGGAGCTGTAGCTCGTCTCTGCCAGCCACGCCTCGATCGATGCCAGACAGTTGAGCAGGTAGTCCCGCACGTTGTAGCTCACGATGATGATGCTCAGATCCAGCTCAGGTGCGACCTGAGGGAGCTGCGAATGGGTAATGGGTTGCTGGTCCAGTGCCGCGACCGGTCCAGCCTCGCCAGTTCCGGAAGCCAGCAGCCCTCTGACCTCGGTGACGACCTGGAGCTCGTAACGGGCCATCGCCAGAGCCAGCCGCAACCCGGTCAAACCGTCGCGATACCCGGTCAGTGTCACAAAACGCCGCCAGAATTCGCGCGCCGGGCGACCCAGGTAGCTTCGCACTCTGGGTTTGAGTCCTTCGGCTGCCAGTTCGCGTGCTCGAATTCGGCCATAGGTGACCTGCTTCGCGCGGAACTCCTCGAACGACTCGTAGTTCACGTGAAGAATCGGCTCTTGCAGCGTGCCGACCTGTCCGTTGATCTCGACGATTTCATGCACTTCTCGCTGAGGAGCGTAGTGCGCTCGATTCCGGCGCAGCAGGCGGAGCTGATGGTCTGGCCACCAACCGCCACCATGCAACTCGCGTCCGAACATCAAGTTTCGTCGAGGAATCCAGTATCCGGCCATTTCCGGCGGGGCGTTCGCGATCGTTTCAGCCAGTTCTCGGCGAATGTCGGGCGTCAGCCGCTCATCCGCATCGAGAAACAGAACCCAATCCTGTGAAACAAGATCCAGCGCGGCGTTTCTTTGGCTGGCGTATCCGTGGAATTCGTTGAACACGATATCGACACCGATCTGTCGCGCAATAGTTACCGTACTGTCCTTACTGCCCGAGTCCACGATCAACGTGCGCTCGGCCAGCCCGGCCGAGCTGGCCAGGCATTCGGGAAGATGTCGTTCTTCGTTGAGCGTGAGAACGATGATGGCGAGCGGGAGCCGATGGAGCACGAGGTCAGGCATGTTCGCCTCGCGCTTGAGCGTAGGTGTTCGCCGCGCCGCGGAGCGCACGCAAACGGCGACCGTTGGTCCGAGGTGTTGATGGTGACATCCTGACGCGGGTCGCCTCCCAGCACCCGGCGGCGCGGGCCATCAGTTCGACGCAGCTCAGAAAGGCCGGCGAGTGATAGCGTTGGAAGTAGCGCGCCCGGCTTCGATGGAGTTCGAGAAACATCTCCTCAGGCATCTGTCCGGTGCTTTGTCCTCCGTGGTGAATGATCCGCGCGTCCGGCGCGATGAGGATCGACCAGCCGGCCGCGCGGATGCGGCGACACCAGTCGACCTCCTCACTGTACATAAAGTATTGCTCATCGAGGATCCCGACGCGGTCGACGACATCCCGGCGTACGAGCATGCACGCCCCCAGCGGATGATCGACTGCATATGGCGTGCGCTCGTCACCTGGCGAGACCCGGCCGTTGATCCGGCTGCCGACGAGTCGCGGATGAAGCGGGAAGAAGTCGAGAAACGTCTGGGTCAGGTCGGGGAATCGATATCCGGATGATTGCGGAGAACCGTCGGGATTCAGCAGGAGCCCGCTCACCATCCCGATGTGGGGCATCGAGTGGAGCGTGCGCAGAAGTGTCGCCAGCGAGCCGGGGAGGACTTCCGTGTCCGGATTGAGCAGGAGGAGATCGCGGCCGGACGCGCGGCGGATCCCGACATTGTTCGCCGCTGCGAACCCGGCGTTGCGGTCGAGCCGCACGGTTGTCACGTCCGGATGGTCGGCCTGAAGCCAATCCGCCGTTCCGTCACTTGATGCGTTGTCGACGACGATGATCTCGATACCGATGCGAGCACGCTGCGCGTCGTCGACGAGGGAAGCGCGGCAACGGTCGAGCAGTTCTCGCGTATTCCACGAGACGATCACCACCGACAAATCAGTTGATTTGCTGCCGGTTGTCGTCATCCTACCAGGCACACCCTTCGAGCCGGATTTCGCTGATCGAGCACGCAGTCCGGATCACGCTTCGACGTGAGTGCCGCCAGCCGGCATGAAACTGACACTCGCGTCTCGAACGTTGTGACACCTGCGGTCACAGAACCGCTACGGTCCACGCGCTGTTGATTAAACTACGCACCCCTATCGACGGATGCGCGAACCGCCTGACGCGCGTGGACGGTCACCCTGCCACGTGCTAGACTGCGCGTGCCGGGCCGGTGTCTTTGCCCGGGCCGTCAATCGTGCCCCCTGATTTAGCCAGCCTTTTCGTCAGAACGGAAACCCGATACAGATGCGCCTCGTGCGGAACAATGGGTATGTCAAAACTCGACGGCGGCTCGCCCGCGTTATGGCCCTCGGCGGCTTCGTAATGCTGATCGGTTCGGTTGCGCTGACATTTTTTATACCAGCCTTGTTCATTCCGGGCTACGTTCTCCTGATCCTCGGGTTCATCACCTTCCAAATGGGCATGCAGCAGATCACCAGATGGAGCCGTCATCCACGCCCGGATGAGGTGCTGGTCGAGGCGCTCCGCCGGCTGAACGATCGCTACACGCTCATTCACTTCCCGTCCGCGGGCAAGGGGCACCCGACCATGTGCTCGTTTATCCGGGCGGACTGGCCGTCATCACGACTCGTGAGGTGCAGGGGAAAGTGAGCGTCGACGGTAACAAGTGGCATCGCAGCGGCGGCCGAATCTGGGCGCTCATCGGCATGTCGGGTCCGCAGTTGGGAAATCCGACGCTCGATAACGAACGAGATCAGGCGGTGCTCCGCTCCATACTCGATGAGCGAGGGCTCCCCGGTGGAGACGCGATCGATGGGATCATCGCGTTTCTGAACCCGCGCGCGGAGCTCGATATCGGAACGACCGATATGTCGGTGGTCACCACGGAATCGCTCCTGCACGCGGTGCGCGAGCTGAGCTCGGAAACCGTCCTGGCGACCAAGGATCGTGAGGCAATCGTGGCGGCGTTGTCCGAGGGCGAAAATGTCGAGGGTCCGTTGTCACTCTCGAGTCGCCAGCCCGGCCCGAAGGGCGCGCGAGCCGCCTGACATCGACCAATATTCTCACCTGTGACCCATGCGCGAGGTAGTTGGCTCTCATGATGGAACGGGCTACAGACTGGCCGGTCATCGGCCATCGAGCGGCGGTCGATCTGCTACGCCGGTCGCTTGAACGAGGGCAGGTCGGGCACGCCTATCTCTTTGCCGGTCCCGAAGGGGTGGGCCGGCGCACCCTGGCCCGAACGTTTGCCCAGGCACTGGTGTGCCAGGCGGAATTGCCGGCACGTCCGTGTGGCCAGTGTTCGGCCTGTCGGCGAGCGGCGCGGGACATTCATCCGGATATCGTGTCCGTCAGTCTGGAAATCCAATCCGCCACTGAGACTCGTGAGAGTAAGAACACGCGGATCTCGATAGAAACGATCCGCGAACTGCGTTCCAGCCTGTCGCTGCGGCCACTCGAGGCCAGCTGGCGCGTCGCTATCCTCGAAGACGTGGACCTCTTCTCGCTCTCGGCTTACGATGCCCTGCTCAAGACGCTGGAGGAGCCACCGCCATTCGTGGTGCTGCTGCTCATCGCCACCGAGCTCGATTCTGTGCCGGAGACGATTCGATCTCGCTGCCGGCCGATTACCCTTGAACCGCTCAGTCGCGCCGACGTCGCCGCGGCCTTGATCGATCGCGGTATCGCGCCGGATCTGGCAACGATGGTGGCGGGTGTCACGCGCGGTCGAATCGGCCATGCGCTTGGTCTGGCATCGGATGAAAGCGCGCTGGCTGCTCGCCGCGCGGCGATCGACGCTGGAATCGAAATGATCGAGAACCCGCTCACCGCGATGGGATCGGTGCGTCGTATGGCCGATGGCTATCGTCGTGGTCAGCGGTCGCGAGTCGAAAGTGAGCTCGACACGCTCGTCGGTCTCTGGCGCGATCTGCTGCTGCTATCCGCGGGATGCGCCGACCAGATGGTGAATGTCGATGTCATCGATCGATTGCGGGCCCTGGCCGGCCAGTGGAATCTCGATCAGATCCGAACCGGCGTTCGCGCGACGCACGAGGCGCTCTTCGATCTGTCGATCAACGTTCAACCGCGACTTGCGCTCGATCGTATGGTAACGCAGTGGCCACGCCCGAACCGCTGATCGAGCCACGCCCTATCGCTGGGGCGATCGTACCGGGTGACGGTTATTTTCGCTTCTGCCGCTCGACTATTTTGAATCTGCGGTCCGGTGACTGGGTCGTCATCGAAAGTCCGCTCGGAACCGAGCCGGGCCGGGTCGTGTTTGCCCCCGGCAACGTCGATGCCTCTCCCGCGGCTGAAATCGAATCGTCGATCTCCCGGTTCATGACCGAGGCTGAGGTTTCGCTGGTCGCGACGCACGTCCGATTGGCGCTGTCGCTGGTTGATGAGGCGGCTCGCATCGCGTCCCGCACGGACCCGGACCTGCATCTGCTCAGCCTGCATTTCAGCTTGGATGGATCGACGATTTTCTGTCATTGCTATGGAACGACAACCGAACCGCCGTCTGGCCTGGCGCAACGCCTTTCCCAGGGACTGGGACTTCCCGTTCAAATCAGATGGAGCGACCGGCCCGTCCAGACCTTTGGCAGCCTGGGACGCATCCACACCGGCGATCGAGTCGCCGAACAAGTCATCCGGGATCGACTTGGTATCGCCACCAGCGGAGGCTTCCCCAAGGGGTGGCCCCGCCTGGGGGCCCGAGTTGGCACTCCGCTTGGAACCGGCCGCCTTATCGCGGTCTCGGTTCGTCACGATCGCGCGACGATTCGTCTCGATTCAGGCGAAGAGACTGAAGTCTCGGTGGAGCGGCTGACGGCGCTGGACGGCTGATGGGTGGCTTGATCCACACGTTCACGTGATCGCGTGCCGAGTGCGTAGCCGCTTGATGCAAAAACGCCCGCCCCGTTCACGGGGCGGGCGTCAGTGACCCTGGCTACTTCGTCGTTGACGGCGGTCCGGGGAGCCGAACGGTCAGGAGTTCCTTGTCGGTCAGGATGTAGGCCGTGCTCGTTCCGTCGTCGACGACGATGTCCTTGACCCCGCTGAGCGACGGCTCACCGACCTTGGATTCGAACTGCTGCACCATTTGTCCGTCGCGGGTCAGTCGAATGATTCGTCCCTGACTATCAGCGATGTAATAGTAGGGCCGGTCCGGTTGCTCCGATAACGCCACGGCATCGGTGACGGCCGGTGTGACGTTGGGTTTGACCGGGCTTTGAAGTGTGCTGCGATAGAGATCGAGAATGCTCCCGTCCTTCAGCAGAACGTAAATGTGGCCGTCGATCGCCATATCGACCGCGCTGCCCAGGTCAGTCGCATTCATTCCGGAGGTCCAGTCTTCCGGCGCGGACGAGAATGAGCCAGCCGTAAATTTGAGGATCTGAGCGGTGTCAGGTTTCAGCAGATAGAGATTCCCCGCGTAGCCGTTGGTCGCGACGATGCCGGTGTGCGGTGAGCCGAACGTGCCGACTGGCAGTTTCGACCATTTGGCGCTCGTCGGGTCGAAGGTGTAGGCGGCGCTGCCGTCAAAAACGATTGGCGAACCATCGCCCCAGGCGGCGCCTTCGAGCGAGCCCACGGTCGAATCGCCTACTTTGTCACCACTCCCGATCAATCGCACGAGGGCAGAACCATTTGATTCAAGCCGGTAGAGCGCGTCTGTGAAGACGTAGAGTTGACCGTTCCCCAGGAAGACATGCGGCGTGATTCCGGCGGGCGCGGCCGGCACTCCACCAATGACCTGGATGTTCGACAGCCGATCGATCTTGAGTGTCTTGTCCATGTCGGTTGCGATGGCCTGCTGCTGCTGTGCGGAGCGCACGGGATCAAGCCCTACCGCCACGGCCTCACGTAGGCTTTGCTGGGCTGCCAGCAGGAAGGCGCGAGCGACGTTCGGGTCGGTGGCCTGCTCGCCCTGCTGGCGTTGCGTGACGACCGTATTGAACGCGGTGTCGATCTTCGCCGCGTGTGCGCGTTGTTGACTGCTGCGAACCGAAAAGATAAGCGCGGTTGCCAGTATGGCAACAAGCAGCACCGCCACCACAGCCGTAACACGATTGAAGGGCGTGCGCGGAAGGCGACGGCTGATCGAGGTGAAGTCGGGCATGTGCACCGAATCGTCGTATCGATTCAGGCGCGGTAAGCCGAGCGTGCCATCATCGCGCGGACCGTCGATCGGACGGTCACGGTTGATGGTCAGCTGCCATACCCCGACGACGGCTGCCGAAAACGCCAGAATGACTCCGGCCAGAAGGTCGGTCAGCGTACGACCCCCTTCGCGCGGTACTTCATCGTAGTCCAGATCCTGGGCGGATTGTGCGACTGATTCCGGATGCCAGTATCCATCGTCCCCAATACCGGCGTTGGACGTGATCTCGCTGAAAGAGCCAGCCGAATCTCTCGTGCGTCTGCCTCGGGTTGGGCTCGCTGCCACAAGGTCATCGGGTTCTTCCAAAATTTGGGTCCGCGTGATCGATTCAGTCGCCGGTGCATCCGCTGAATACTCGAAATTGTGCACATTCTGCGACTGTAGGTCAACCTTTTCGTCCGAATTTCTTCTTTTCCGGAGGCGTTCCGCCGTTTCCTCCGGAAGCAGATGATAACACCACGAGCTAAGGCGCCTGGCGAGGTCGGTGCTCTCGCGTCGTCTGCGGGGGCGGTGGTAGGGCACGACGATCGCTGCGGCATGGCCATCTTCTATGGAATACCGGCGCGCCACATCGTCGATGTATGCGAGGATGTCGTCTGCTTCTCCCTGGAGGAAGACGTCCTGTGGTTCCCGCTGAAGAACTCGGGCGATTGAGGTCGAGCAGAGGACGATCACGTCACCTGTGTCGATCTTCGTGTAATACATGTCAGGTTGAGTGGACTCGCGTGACCCGAGCGGAGACGTTGTGTCGTCACCTGTGTCGTCGTGATTCCAATCCCAATTGTCAAGCTCGGGAAAGGCGTACAGCTCGCCTTCCTGGGCGATCAGTGCCTGGCTCGGGGCGGATTGCGCCACGTACACGTCATCCCCACGAGACATAACGATGGTGAAGCCAAAGGAAACCCGGCGTTCCGGAGTGCGGATCGCGTTGGTCTGAACGAGCCAGAGGTTCACGTCGTCTATCGCGGTGAGTAGCACCGACGTTGCGCTCTGCGATCCTGCCGTGTGAAGGGCGCCACGCAAGCGCTGTATGACCTCGTCGGCCACGGTGCCGGCTAGTGGCGAATCCTCCACCGCTTCGAGCAAGACGTAGACGCGTTGCGAGTTGGGTGTCCCAAGATCGTCGACCGGGTCCATCGACAAGAAGGCCGTGCCTTCTGTCAGCCGTCCTGCCCGGATGACGAGCTCATGCGATGCTGTTTCAACGCGAGGCATTGATTTCCCGTCTTTCCATGTTGTCGACCGTCCCCGTAGCGACTGAAAGCGGGCAAAGGGATCCCCGGGGGGCAACCGCATGCGATTGCCGCGATACTGGTGCGCTGCTTGAATAGGGGGTCCGCGTCGTTGACCGCCTGGCAACGTCCAGTTTAGCACACAGGTGTACGTACGTCTAGGGTGTATTGTGACAGGAGGTCGAATTAGTGCGTACGAACGCTATGTTCGAGGATAATCTCGCCAGCGATCGGTGTCGTTGTCGACCGCAAACTCGTTGAGCAGGAGGTCTTCGGACCAACTGTAGTCGTTGTTGTCCGTGGCGGCGGAAGTCAGTCCGCGCAGGAGCTCTCGGGCGGCGTCGGCGGTGTCGTAATCACTGACCGCCATTGCGGTTTCGAGTGAACGATTGAGGTTCATGCGCGCGCCCTCGAAGTCGTTTCGTTCGTACAGGATGGCGCCGAGGTTGTATCGCAACGCAGCTGCCGTGCGCAGGTCACCGGTCTGATCGGCGAGTTCAAGCGCCCGCGAGTAATTGTCGAAGGCGGACGCGCTGTCCCCACGTGAATCCTGGATCATCGCCAGCCCGCGAAGCGCTCGCGCGGCCAGGGTTGGCTGTCCGGCATCTTCGGCCGCGGCATAGGCCGAGCCATAATGCTCTTCAGCCTCTTTCAGCTGATTAATCGATGCGTGCAGACGCGCCAACTGCCCGTGCAGGCGGACGCGCGACTCCGCCCCAGCGTAGAGGGTGGAGATATCGAGCGCCTGACGCAGATAGCGAATCGCGATTTGAGGCTGTCCGGACTTCCGCCCGATCTGCGCCAGTAGCTGCAGATATCCGAGCTGATCGGATGGGTCACCGATCTGGCCCGACAGCGAGACCGCCCGGAGCAACTGATCCTCAGCGTCACGAAAGAGTCCACGTGCCAGGCTAATCGAGCCCATCAATCCGGTCGACTGCGCTTCAAGCCGAGTATTTCCGGTTTCACGCGCGATTTCAAAGCCGCGTTTCGCGATCGCAAGCGCGTCGTCGAGCTCACCGAAATCAAGCAGGACGTCACCGATACCGAGGAGCCAGCGCCCTTCCTGTTCGACGTTCCCGGCACGACGGGCCTGCTGCACGGCGTTCATCAGGGATTCGACAGCGTCGTTCCGACGGTTGAGCGCTCCGTACACGAGCCCCAACGTCCCGAGCACCTGCTGATGAATGACAGGGTCTTCGAGTTCGTCGGCCAACGGCTGTGCTTGCTGCAGTGCCAGGAGCGCCCGGTTTGGATCACGCTGGCTGAGGTAGATCTGCGCGGCGTCGATCCGCGCGCGCACGGCCGCGGAGCGGTTGCCGAGGCGTAGCTCGAGCTCTGCCAACTCTTCGAAGTGCGCGGCCGCATCCATCACGCGTCCGGATCGCTGCTCGACTTTGGCCAGGCCGGTCAGGCTGCGACTCTCGACGGTGATGTCGGACATCGATCGAGCCCGCTCCAGCGCGGTCATCAGGTAGCTGCGCGCCTGCTGATACTGTTGTTGCTCGGCCAGGATCGCGCCAGTCTGGATCGCGATCTCCGCCTGCGAGCGGACGTCGATTGTCCGATCGGCGGCATCCTGTGCCTGCTGGAGAATGAGGACCGCGTCTTCCGTCTCTCCGAGTTCGCGCAAGATCACGATTTGACGCAGCAACGCATCGACGACCCCCGCGAAATGACCCACGCGACGCGCGCTCCGCGAGGCACGCTGGTAATACTCCTGGGCGCCGATTGGGTCTCCATCGGTGCGCGCGAGATCACCCAGCAAGATAGCGGTTTCAACGTCTTCCAGCGTGTCCGAATCCTCGCGACCCGATTCCAGCTGACGATTCAGCAGCTCTCTGGCTCGCTCAGTGTCGCCACGGTCAAAGTTGACCCGGGCCAGACGCGCCAGAGCTCGTCGCTTGCCGGGCACGTTCGCGATCCGTTCCGCGGCGTGCAGCGCCTCGCGCAGATGCAGTTCCTGGTCTTTGTCATTGCCGAGAAGCGCGAGCAGATCGGCCGCGCGCAGGTTGCAATCGACCAGCAGGCGGTCAAATCCCTTGTAGCGCGCGGCCAGGATGGTGAGGCGGATCAGGAAAAGGGCACGCTCGGAATCGTCGGCGGCCAGAAGCTCGGCCTCGCGGTCGAGCTGCCACATGTCGCCATCGGCAATTCGGTTCAGCAACGAACTCCGCTCGACTGCCCGGTACGCGGCATCCGGCGACATTCGGCCCTCGCCGACATCCATGGCGAGGCGATAAATTGGGTTGCGTTCGATCCCCTGCCGACGACGCAGCCAACGACCGACCTGATCAACCATTCGCGTGCTCCCACCGGCCGTATTGCCGGTTGCTCCTCGTCAAGCCCCTTGTTCCCCGGTCCCCATCGAGATGGCCCAACGCAACATGTCAAGGGTAATGTTCCCGCCGCTCACGATCAAGGCGACTTTCTGACCCGCAAGCTCGTCACGGATCTGCATCGCCGCCGCCAACGCGGCCGCTCCGGCACCTTCGGCGACCAGATGGGCATCTTCCAGCAGCATCACGATCGCGCGGCAGAGATCCTCGTCGGTGACCAGGCGGATGTCGTCGATCTGCTCGTTGATGATCCGCATCGGCAGTTCGAACGCGACTCGTGTTGCCAGCCCGTCGGCGAACGTCATGCCGCCTTCCAGAGAAACCAGGCGGCGTTCTCTCCAGGAGCGATGGACCGCGTCCATATGCGTCGTTTGCACGCCGATGACGCGAATGCTCGGATTGATCGTCTTCATCACCGTGAGCGTGCCGCAAACGCCGCTGCCCGCACCGATCGGAACAATAACCGTATCGAGATCCGGCACCGCCTCGATGATCTCGAGCGCGTAGGTGCCGACACCGGCGATGAGATCGGGCTCATTTGCCGAATGAATGAAGCGCATGCCGTCATCGGTCGCGCGTCGCTCGGCGGCGATCCGTGACTCGTCGAAGTCTCGCCCCGACAAAACCACTTCCGCCCCCAGACGCTTCATTGCGGCGACCTTGCCGGGGTTGGCGCCCTCCGGAGCGTAGACCACGGCTCTGACACCGAACTCGCGGGCAGCGTAGGCGATCGATTGGCCGTGGTTCCCCGTGGAAGCCGTGACGACGCCCTGCTTGCGCTCAGCCTCAGAGAGACGGCTCATCAAATATAGGCCGCCGCGAATCTTGAACGCGCCGATCGGCTGCAGATTCTCGCATTTGAAATAGGCGGAAAAGCCGAGTCGCTCGTCAATCGCGGGGCGCGATACGAGAGGCGTCTGGTCCAGATAGCTGCGAACAACTACGCGCGCTTTGAGCACGTCTTGAAATGTCGGGGCTTCCAGCGTCGACATGTCCTTCCTTCCCGCTGAAGTGTACCGCTTGCAGGTCTGCTCCGGAGTGTCGTTCCGATCGTTCTTTCTGTCCATCCCCAAAATGCTCCTGTGCTATCCTTCCAGATCGAGCGTCGGGGTGAAATGGCACAGGGCCAGAACGCTCGTCATCGTGGGTTCGGCTCGATCGACCTGGCCGGGCGAGATCAGGAGGAGCAGCGTGCGCTTCGCGGAACGGCTCGAGGCTGCGGCCAAGCGGAACAACTCTCTTCTCTGTGTCGGACTGGACCCCGATATTCGCCGCTTTCCGGCGCATCTGCGAACCGATCCATCCGCGATCGTCGAGTTCAACCGCGGCATCATTGAGTCGACCGCCGACCTTGTCTGTGCCTACAAGCCGAACCTCGGGTTCTATATGGCCTATGGCGCGGCAGGAATCGAGGCACTGGCCGAGACGCGTCGCCTGATCGACAATTCGATACCCGTGATTCTGGACGCTAAAGTCGGCGACTTCTAACGTGACCTCCGAAGCCTACGCACGGGGCTATTACAGCACGCTCGGTTTCGATGCCGTCACCGTGCACCCCTACATGGGGGTAGACGCGATTGAACCATTCCTCTGCCACGAGGACCGCGCAGCCTTTATCCTGGTCCGCACCTCAAATCCCGGCAGCAAGGCGATTCAGGATCTGCGTGTCGGTGATTCCGGTGAAGAGCCGCTCTACAAGCAAGTCGCGCATTGGGTCGCGGACTGGCAGTCGCACTACGGCACCTGTGGCGCCGTGGTCGGCGCGACCTGGCCGGAGGAACTCGCGGAAGTTCGACGGATCTGCCCTGATCTCCCGATCCTGATCCCCGGAATCGGACCGCAGGGTGGTGATTTGGACGCCTCGGTGAGAGCCGGTGTGGACGCGAACCGCGGTGGCGTGCTCATCAGTTCGTCACGCGGGATCACGTATGCCAGCAGCGGCGCAGACTTCGCGGAAGCGGCGCGCGGCGCGGCGCGGACTTTGCGAGATCGCATCAACGAGATCCGCTCGTCTCTGTGATGCCTGTCTCACGAACGACTGCGGCACGTTGACAGGCCCACGATTGGAATGCTAGAGTCGCGGTTGACAATCAAATAAGCACGTCAGTACGACGGGGGCTTGGGGAGCCAGGCTGAGAGGGTGGCCACGTATCCGCCACCGACCGGTGAACCTGACCTGGGTAATTCCAGCGTAGGGAGTGAATTCGACGAACGTCAACGGACGCTGGCCACTCAGGTAGCGTCCGATTTTGTTTGCCCGCGTTGCCCGTGCTCCCCAACGCCATCGCACTGATTTGCCACATGTCAACCAAACGCGTTGAGCGCGGCGCGTTGTCAGTTGAACGTGCGTATGAGAGTAATCGAATGCCGTCCACGTTGTCGCAACAACTCGAAGTCGCGATCCGATCCCGCCGGGATGAGCTCATCGACCTGGCCTCCACCCTCATCTCCTATCCGACGGTGAGCCCGCCGGGACGGAACACGTCCGGGAGCCAGCAGTTTGTCGCGGATTACCTGACGGGGCTCGGCTGCGAGGTTGACCGCTTTGATGTCTATCCGGGCGATCCGGATGTCGTCGGTCGATTGCCGGGACGAGACCCGAAGCATGCTGCGTCACTGCTGATCAATGGTCACATCGATGTCGCCGAGACGGGTTCGCTCGATCGTTGGACGCGCCCGCCGTTTGTCGCTTCGGTCGAGGGGAGCCGGCTCTACGGTCGCGGCGCGACCGATATGAAGGGCCCGCTGGCGGCCGCGCTCTTTGCGCTACGAGTGGTGCGCGAGCTTGGCGTGCCGCTCGACGGAGACGTGCTGGTCGAATCGGTCATCGGCGAAGAGCAGGGAGAGGCCGGTACGCTCAGTTGCGTCGAGCGCGGCTACGCCGCCGACTTCGCAATCGTTCCCGAGCCAACCGGCCTCACCATTTCGGGACAGGGTGGTGTGATCACCGGTTGGATCGAGATTCAGAGCCCCGTGACGCTGCACGACGGGATGCGAGGCCGGACGATCCACGCGGGTGGCGGTGTCCGGGGCGGGAACGCCATCGAAAAGATGGCGAAGCTCATCGAAGGGCTGCAGGCACTCGAACGTGACTGGGCGCTCATGAAGCGCTTTCCCGGCTTCCCTCCGGGGTCCACGACGATCAATCCGGCCGTCATCGAAGGTGGCCGGCACCCGGCGTTCATGGCCGATCGCTGCGGGTTGTGGGTCACCGTCCACTTCTATCCGGACGAAACCTGGCAGCAGGTTACCGCCGAGATCGAAGAGCATCTCCTCCACGTAGCCGCGACCGATTTCTGGTTGAAAGACCATCCACCAGCGTTCCGTTGGGGCGGCCGATCGATGATCGAGGATCGTGGCGAGATTTTCCCGGCATCTTCGATCGATCGCGATCATCCTGGGGTGCGATTGCTCGCGGACAGCCACGAGCGGTGCTGCTGACTCCGGCGCCATTTTCGATGTGGCCGTCAGTCAGTGACGCAGGCTGGCTGGCCGCGGCCGGCATCCCGACCGTGATCTACGGCCCTGGGAGTCTTGAACAGGCTCACGTGATCGACGAATGGATCGATGTCGATGATCTGGTGACTGCCGCGCGAGTCTACGCCGAGATGATCGTACGCTGGTGCAACCAGCCGAAACCGGCACGGCAATGATGATGGCATCAGACAGCACGATTCGACTCGAATTGCGAGCTGTCTCCAAGACGTTCGAGAGCCGGCTGAGCAGCGTCTCCGCGCTCGATCAGGTCGATCTCAGCGTCGCCGACGGCGAATTCGTGAGCATCGTGGGGCCGAGCGGGTGCGGTAAGAGCACGCTTTTGAACATCGTCGCCGGGCTCGATGAGCCCTCCGATGGCGAAGTCCTGCTCGATGGTCAGCCGGTTGAGCGGCCTGGGCCGCACCGCATACATGCACCAGAAGGATCTGCTCCTTCCGTGGAGACCGTGCGTCGACAACGTGCGCTCGGGCTCGAAGTGGCCGGGGTGAGCAGGCGGGTGGCGCGGAAACGGGCCGCGGGCTTTTCGACCGATTCGGTCTGCGTGGCTTCGAGCATCACTATCCGTCGATGCTCTCCGGTGGAATGCGCCAGCGCGCGGCGTTCCTGCGCACGGTTTTGACCGATCAAAAGCTGATGCTGCTCGACGAGCCGTTCGGTGCGCTCGACGCGCTGACGCGAGCCGACATGCAGGAATGGCTGCTCGACCTGTGGGAAGAACTGCGGCGCACCATCATCTTCATCACGCATGACGTCGAAGAGGCGGTGCTCCTCTCCGATCGAGTACTGGTCATGAGCCCGCGACCGGGACGGATCATGATGGACGAGCCCGTCAGACTGCCTCGCCCGCGTCACTACGAGATGGTCACCGAAGAACGGTTCGTGGAGTTGAAGTCGCGGCTGCTGGGGGCGTTCCGTTCGCGTGAAGAAAGCGTGCCCGGGCGCATGACGACGAGCGAGCGATCGCGCGTTGGTCACGCTTGACTCTCCTGGGGTATCCCGATCGCGTCTAATGTCGCGGTCATCGTCGGGTGGGAGATCGTCGGTCCGGGTGAGGGGCACCCCGCGTTGGTTCTTACCGCCACCATCCGCCGTGGCAACGGCTCTGATCGATAGCCGTCAACTCATGCTGCATCACACCGGCGTTACTTTCGAAGAGGTGCTGGTCGGATTCGTGATCTCGGTCGTGCTCGGCCTGTGCCTTCGCGCTGGCGATCGCCTCATCGCAGGTCATCGAACGGGCGTTCTATCCGTTTATCGTTGCCTCGCAGGCAATTCCGATCATCGCGCTCGCGCCGATCTTGCTGATCTGGTTTGGCTACGGACTCACGCCCAAGGTGATCGTCGTCGCGCTGATCTGTTTCTTTCCCAATCGTCGTGAACACGCGTCGACGGGCTGCGTTCGGTCGACCCGGAGTTGATCGACCTGTTGCGCAGTATGGGCGCGAGTCGGTGGACGATCTACCGGGTGATCCGCATTCCGTCCTCGCTGCCCTATTTCTTCTCGGGGACGCGCA
The DNA here is from genome assembly GCA_963725815.1 of uncultured Chloroflexia bacterium. GTDB lineage: Bacteria > Chloroflexota > Chloroflexia > Thermomicrobiales > Thermomicrobiaceae > CALAGB01. Next base: position 32,208 of record CAVSAD010000016.1, on the reverse strand, counting down.
TCGCGGCGGCGGTCAGCGTGATCGGCGCATTGATCGGCGAATGGGTGGGCTCCTCGTCCGGGCTCGGCTATTTCATGATCCGCTCGGCGGCGTCAATTCGTACCGCGCGGGTCTTCGCCGCCGTGTCTGATCTCGGCCCTCCTGGGCTTTAGCCATGTTCGGAATCGTCTCGGTGCTCGAACGTCTGCTCTTGCCGTGGCAACGCGTGCGATCCTCGATGACTGCGCGCGTCCGATCTTCGACCGTCATGAAAGGAACTGAGACGACTATGCCGCGTTCAAGTAAGTGAAACACGCGATCATGCTGCTCGTGATCGTGCCCGTTGCTCGCGGCCTGCGGGTCGAACGGCTCGGGTTCGATCGCGAATCGGTCGGCATGGTCCTCGACTGGTATCCATGGTCGAACCATGCCGGTCTCTTCATGGCGCAGGAGAACGGCGATTTCAAGATCGAGAAGCTGAACGTCAAGATCAACGTCCCGTCGAGCACCGATGACGTGCTGCAAGCTGGTCGGAACGGGTCACGATACGTTTCGGCATCAGCTACGAGACGGACGTGCTGCTGGCACGCGCGCAAGGGATGTCCCGTGCAATCGATCGCCGCGCTGGTGCAGCAACCGCTCAACACCGTAATGGCGCTCAAGACCTCTGGCTCACCCATCCAAAGCAGCTCGAAGGGAAGAAGGTCGGCTATCCCGGGATTCCAAGTGACGAGGCCCTGCTCAAGACGATGATGGCCACTGATGGAGGTGATAGCAGCAAGGTGCAGTTGGTGAACGTCGGATTCGATCTTGTCCCAGCTCTCGTGAGCGGCCGAGTCGACGCGATCATCGGCGGCTACGACGTTCACGAGTCGATTCTGGCTGAGCAGCAAGGTTACCCGGTCAACGTCATGCACGTGCAGGACTGGGGCGTTCCCAGCTACTACGAGCTTGTGCTGGTGGCGAGCGAGAAAACGATCCAGAACGATCCAGCCATGGTTGACCGCTTCATCCACGCCGTGGTCCATGGCTACGATGCGGCCTCGCAGGATCACAAGGCGGCGCTCAACGCGATTACGTCGAAGTATCCCGACACCGACGTCAAGATGGAGACGATCGGCATGGAGCGACTGGCGCCACTCTGGACGCAAGGGGCTCCGATGTTTGGCTGGCAGACGGCCGAGCGCTGGCAGCAATATGCGGACTGGATGACCAGGAATGGCTTGCTGTCGAGTTCGGTCGACGCGAGCCAGGCTTTCACCAACCAGTTCGTCGCCGATCAGCAGAGTCATTAGTCCGGTCGGAAGTCAGGTAATGGACGAGGCGGCGGGCTTCAGGCGGCGATCTCGGGATTGCGGCGAACTACGAACAGCCAGTAGGGAAGCAACGCCAGCACGTTGAGGATGCACAGGGTCAATAGCCAGACGATGCGCGCCTCGTCGGTCATTTGCGTCTTGGGGCGCTTGCTGGCGTCGAGCAGAGCGACGACCATTGCGATCCAGGTGATGCCGACCGCCGGAAAGCTGCCAACGAGGATGAGCCAGATCGGCCAGCCGAGCTTCACGCCGCCGAGGATGGCGAGGGCCAGATACACAACGAAGACACCGACTGCTGCCGGTATGAGCCAGGTAAATCGATTGAGGGCCTGCACCGTTGGTTTCTACTCCGCCGGCCCGCGTGGATACACCAGTTGAATCGATCGCGGACCCGCTCTATATGGAAGAATCGCGGGCAGTTCCGGCGATCAGTTTCGTCCGCCACTGCCAGCGATTCATCAATGACTATGGACAGGTTTGAAGTCGCACAACGTTACCGCATCGGGACCTTGGCTTCTTTTCGCCTTCGCTTGTGCTCAGCCTTGCGGGCCTTGGCACGACGCTGTTCGCTCTTGCTCACGAAACGGCGCTTGCTGCGAAAGTCGCGCAACAAGCCTGACTTTTGAACTTCCTTCGTGAAACGCTTCAGGAGGGAATCAAAACTCTCACTATCGCGTAGTTCGACACGCATTGACGAGATCACCTCCTCCCATATGCGAATTATCGAGCGAAAACGTCTCGAAAATAAGGACGCCCCGGATTCGTTCCGGGACGCACGCACGGGACGTGCACACTCGGTTGTCGAGTATAGCACACGACATCCAACCGATCGGGCGGCGGATCTAACCGAAACGCCCGATCGGCTTGGTATCGCGTCGAACGACGTTAGTTCCGCTCGCTCATAGGCACGTACGTTTGCGATTCTGGCCCGATGTAGCGAGCCGACGGGCGGATCAACCGGTTGTCCTCGAGTTGCTCGAGGACCGAAGCGCTCCAGCCGCCGATGCGGCTGACGGCAAACGCGCCCGGCATGACATCCGTAGCCAGGCCGAGCATGTGGAGCAGTGGCCCCGAATAGAAGTCGACGTTCGGGTAGATCTTGCGTTCGAGGAAATACGGGTTTGTCGAGGTGATCTCCTCGATGCGATGCGCCAGGTTGTGCCAGGTCGCGTCGCCAGTCTCTTGAGCCAGCTTCTCGGAGTGGCCCATCAGTTCGTTGACGCGTGGGTCGCGCGTCTTGTAGACCCGGTGTCCGAGACCCATCAGGCGCCGGTGAATCCGCAGCGATTCCTCGATGTAGTTTTCAGCGTTGGCAACCGAGCCGATGTCGAGGAGCATCTCCATTGCCTTTTGATTGGCGGCGCCGTGCGCGTCACCTTTTAGCGTGCCGAGGGCGCTCGATATCGCCGAGTAGATGTCCGATTGCGCTGAGATCGTCACGCGGGCCGAGAACGTCGAGGCGTTCATGCTGTGCTCAGCCAGGCAGACGAGATATGCGTTGAAGGCCTTCTCAGCGACCTCGCTCTGACGCTTGCCGTGATACGCGTACAGGAAGTTGGAGGCGTCGTTGAGCGATGGGTCCGGAACGACTGGCTTCTCTCCCGTGCGGAGCCTGGAGTAGTTTGCCAGCATCGACGGCATGGCACCGGCCAACCGGATCGACTTCTCGAGGACGCCCTCATGAGACAGGTCGTGCCAGGTCGGGTCCTCCATAGCCATGGCGGTGACACCCGCGCGCATGGCGTCGATCGGCGCGCCGGTCTTCGGCAGGGCCGCTAGCACGTTGCTGACGGAATCGGAGAGCGTGCGAGCGGCAACCAGCTTACTTTTCAGCTCTTTCAGTTGACCCGCGGTGGGGAGCTTTCCGTACCAGAGGAGGTAGAGCACCTCTTCAAATTCGGCGTGCTGGGCCAGATCCGCGATGCTGTATCCCATGTAGGTAAGCCGGCCGTTTGTGCCGTCAACCAAGCTCAGTCGGGTCTCGGCTATGACGAGACCGGCAAGCCCACGATCGACCATTTCTGGTGCTGTGGTGGTGGTGCCAGAATCAGCCATGTGTGTATCCTCCCTAGAGACAAGACATTCAAACAGCTCAGTTCGGTCGCGTTACCGGCGGCTTGGCGTCGCGTCGCGCGATCGCTACACCAATCGTAGCACGCCGTTTAGGGGCCGTATACAGACAGGGACGGATATTGATTTATATTGATTTTGTTTTGACGCCGGTGGCACCCGACACTATACTGGAGCACAATGCAGGGGTGTTGGGAATGATAAACATCGAGGGCGTCGAGTATCTCACGGCCGCTGAAGCAGCCGGGATGCTCGGGGTGAAAGTCGCAACGTTGTACTCGTATTCCAGCCGCGGTCGCATCCAGAGCTATCGCCGCGGAATCAAGCGCGAGCGCTTTTACCGGCGTGACGACATCGAGGCGTTGCTGAAGATTCGTCCAGCCGCCGGTCTTTCCGGTGAAAAACGAATGCCTGGGCCATGGACACCCCCTTCGTGACCGGACTCACTGATACCACGACCGGGTAGATCCGACTCCCGCGATCGTCTGACCCGCTTTTTGTGGCGCGCGTCTTGCTCACACTGGACCTCGAAGGAGGAGCCCTGTTGTCGCGTGTCTTGATCGTCGACGACGATCCGGCAATCCGGAGCATGTTGGTTGAGCTGCTCACCGACGAGGGGTACGAGACCCTGGTCGCTGGCGATGGTCGCACTGCGGTCGAAATCGCCAGGCAACGATCACCGGACGTCATTCTGATGGACCTCATGTTACCGGTTCTGGACGGCGCCTCGGCGACGAGGCTCATCAAGTCCAGCCCCGATACCGACTGGATCCGCATTATTGCCATGTCGGCGGGGGCGAACCTTCGGCTCCAGGTGAATGATCTCCCAGCCGACGGCGTGGTCAGTAAGCCCTTCGACCTGGACGCGCTGCTGGCCGATGTTTCGATTCAGTTGCGACAACTCTCGACCCCAGGCTCGTCTCGAAGCCCGCACCGTGACTGAGCCGCCTGATGAAACCGTTCCCGCGCTCTACATCTGGTTGCACGGCGATCCCCGCGTTTCCGAGCCCGATTTGCAAATCGAGGACATTCCGGGAATCTCGGACCTGGAGCTCCTGGCGACCGCCATTGTTCAGGGTCGGCTCGGACGGTTTCTGCCGAACCGGGTCGCGACCTCCCCGCATCTCTCCCCTGGCCCGACCGGTTATCGATCGGTTGATGTCTCGCGGCTGATGCGCGATCATCAGATTCCACACCGGCGCTGCTACGAGGTCCTTCTCGAGCAGCGCCAGCAGGCAACGGACGACGAAGAAGGCTGACTCGTCGCGTGGTGGCACGCGCCGATTGCTGCCGTCCGGCACGCGCGAGGACGAACGTGCGACTTACTCCGAAAGAGATGGACCGTCTGACCGTCTTCACGCTGGCGGAACTGGCGCGACGGCGCCGTGAGCGGGGCCTCAAGCTCAACCACCCCGAAGCAACGGCCATTATCTGCGACGAGATCTTCGAAGAGGCTCGTGCTGGGCGTGACTACGATGAGGTCGTACAGCACGCCCGCGGACTGCTCCGGCGAGAGGATGTCATGGATGGCGTCGCTGAAATGCTGACCGTGGTCCAGGTCGACGCGATGTTTCCCGACGGAACGCGTCTCGTAACCGTGCGGAATCCGATCCAATGAAACTGTCGGAGCTTGCGCCGGGTGCTGTGATTCCGCGCGAGGGGTTCATCGAAATCAATGCGGGACTGCCCGCGATCGAGCTTGATGTCAACAACGATAGCGACGTGCCGGTTCACCTGACCGCGCACATGCACGTGTTCGAAGCCCATCCGATGCTGCGCTTCGATCGGCGCCGCGCGTTTGGGATGCGTCCCGACGTGCCGGCCGGGTCGGCGGTCCGGATCGAACCAGGGGAGACCAAGCGCGTGCCATTGGTGGCGATCGGTGGCGCCCGCGTCGTGCGCGGGTTCGCCGGCCTCGTCGACGGATCGCTTGATGAAGTGGATGTCGACGCATTGCTGGAACGCGCCGTTGCCCTCGGCTACCGGCACGAAGCGCCCGAGTAGGATCCGCACCATGCCGTCGAGAATGAACCGGGAAGAATACACCTCCCTGTACGGCCCTACCGCCGGTGACCGGGTACGGCTGGCCGACACGAATCTCTTCATTCGCATCGAACGCGACGACTCGCTGCCGGGTAGCGAGCTCATCACGGGATTTGGCCGGCCGGTGCGTGACGGCATGTTGATCGGTCGCCAGCCGGGACCAAGCAAGCTCGATCTGCTGATCACGAACGTCGTCGTGCTCGATCCCGTTCTTGGAATCTTCAAAAGCAACATCGGCATCAAGGATGGTCGAATCGTCGGGGTCGGACGCGCCGGCAATCCGGACGTTACCGGCGGGATCGAGCTGATCTTGAGCGCGAGCACCGGGATCATCAACGGGGATGGCCTGATTGCCACGCCCGGCGGCGTCGACTCCCACGTGCATCTCTCGTCGACCAGCCTGATCGGCGCCGCGCTGACCTCCGGCTTGACCACGCTCGTCGCACAGGGTTCAGGCGGGGTCTGGGATCTCGGAGTGAACCCGAGCGCGAACCTGATTCGTATCTTCGAGGCCTTCGAGAGCATCCCCATCAACCTGGCGTTGCTCGGACGCGGGTCCTCCAGCCGGGAGCATCTGGAGGAACATATCGAGGCTGGTAACGCCGGTCTGAAAATCCACGAAGATGTGGGCGCCTTCCCCGCCGTGATCGACGCCTGTCTTACTGTTGCGGATGAGACCGGCGTGCAGGTGGCTATTCACACCGATGGACTCAACGAATCCGGTTCGCTGCGCGAAACGGTCTCCGCTATTGCGGGCCGCTCGATACACGCCTATCACGTCGAAGGTTCGGGTGGCGGTCACGCGCCCAACCTGCTGGAGATCGTGCGCGAGGCAAACGTCATCGGCTCGTCGACGAATCCGACCATTCCATACAGCAAGAACAGCCTGGCGGAGCAACTCGACATGATCATCGCCGTCCACCGCCTGAACCCCACCATCGAGACCGATCTCCTCGCCGCTCGAGATCGAATCCGCTCCAGCACCATCGCGGCGGAGGATGTGCTGCACGATCTCGGCGCGATCAGCATCATGTCATCTGATTCGCAAGGAATGGGGCGCATCGGTGAGGTTATCAGCCGTACCTGGCAGCTAGCCCATCGGATGAAAGAGCTGCGTGGTGGCGGGTTCGACGTCGCAACGGGCGAAGGAGACGACAATCAGCGGGTGCTGCAGTATCTCGCCAAATACACGCTGAACCCGGCCGTCGCCCACGGACTGGCACATCAGGTCGGAAGTCTTGAGCCGGGCAAGCTGGCCGATATCGTTCTCTGGCAGCCGGCGTTCTTCGGGGCCAAGCCGCAGGCGATCATCAAGGGCGGGTTCGTCGCCTGGGCGGCAGTTGGCGACGGCGTCGGCTCGACGCGCACCAGCCAGCCGCTGATCTACCGGCCGATGTTCGGCGGGCTCGGCAGGACACCCGCCTCGATCTCGCTGAATTTCATCTCACGACAGGCTCTGGACGGCGGATTCGCCTCACGCCACCGGTTGGGCCGGCTCGCCGTGGCGGTTGAGAGCACGCGGCAGACGTTCAAGACGGCCATGCGCTATAACAGCGCCTGCCCCGATGTCCGCGTCGATCCCCGCTCACTCGAGGTCGAGATCGACGGTGAAGTGGTCGACTCGCCTCCCGCCGAGACGTTACCCCTCACTCAGCGCTACTTCGTGGCATGAACGGGTGGTCTTCCCCGCGGGCTCCGTCAACCGATAGCGGCGCCGGCCCGGCATATTTGGCGCGGGGCCGGATGATGCGGTCCTGCCGGTACTGCTCGAGCGCATGCGCCACCCAGCCCGCGGTCCGGCCCAGCGCCATCAGCGAAACCGCTGCGCGGCTATCGCGCCCCAGCGCTCGCGCCACGGCGACAAGACCGACGTCCAGAGTCGGGCGTTCACCGATGAGTTTCTCGGCTGCTTCGATGACCGCATCCACGAGCTTCGATGTTTGATCGCCCGGCATCAATTCGTGGCACAGTTCGATCAGCAGCGCACCTCGAGGGTCGCCGCCGGGATACAGGGCGTGGCCAAAGCCTGGGATCAGCTCACCTCGCCGCAATCGATCTTCCAGGACCGAGCGACGCTCTTGCAGCCTTCCCAACTTCGGAGAAAAGCGCCTCAATTCGATGACTGGCGGCCCCGTGCCGAACTCCTCGCATTGCACCGATGCCGGCGCCGATGGCGTCGTAGAGCGGCGCACCGGCTGAGGCGACGCAGCGAACGGTAAATGAAGAGGGGTTGAGTTCGTGATCGGCTGTGACGATCAGGGCGGCCTCGATCAGCCGTTCGGCATTGGCTCGCCCAGGCGCCCAGCATTGCGCCAGAGTCTGAGCGATCGACCCGCTCAAGGTACCTCCGGAAATCTCCTCGGCCATCGCCCTGAGAATGGATGCGCCCGCGCGCGTGATCGCCTGAGGTCGCAGATCATAGGCGGCAGGATCGGCGTGCGCCATAACTGGGAGCAACGCCTGCATTCGTTCCAACGGGCCAAGCTCGGCTGGGAATTCCAGGCGCGGCCGTTCGCTCCACCGGTCTTCTTGAGAAACCATCAGCGGCTCATTGAGACTCCCAGTCCAGAGCAGCCTGACGACGTCTTCGAAATGGCGTGTTCTAGCCAGCCCGATGGCGTCGTGCCCCCGGTAGTAGAGGCGACCGTCCTCGATCAACGTGATGGTCGATTCCAGCACCGGAGTGCCCCAGTTGAGGGCGGTCTCGGCCGAGCGAGTTGGATCACGGCGCTGCGCCTGCCGTTCCAGCAAGACCTGCACGTCGTTCGCGCGATAGCGCCGATCCCGTGACCTTCCCGGACCGGGGTCCGAATGGATCAGGCCGCGGCTGACGTAGGCATAAAGCGTCGAAACACTGATACCGAGCGCATCAGCGGCCTCACGAGAAGTCAGATTGGTTTTGTGCGTCATGCCGCGAGTCCTTCCAGTTGTCCGCGAACCGTGACGATGCTCTCACATATTGATTCACAATTCAATCTTGATCAATATATTGGGTCGTGGCTAGACTCAGATGCACGAGTGCTGCTGTGGCTCGTCACGCAGATCGATGTCGTCTGATCGCCAGGCCGTGGAGGGCAAAGGAGCCGAACATGTCGAGTAATGCGCGCGTCGAAGTCAAATCCGGACTTGAAGGAGTCGTCGCCGCCGCGACGCGGCTGAGCAGCGTCGACGGCGAGGCCGGCGAGCTGATCATCGGCGGTTATCAACTGGAGGAGTTTGCCAGCCTCGCGACGTTCGAGGAGACCGTTCACCTGCTCTGGCACGGGTCACTGCCGAACCCGACACAACTGAGTGAGGTCAAAGCCACACTGGCCGCCAACCGGCTCCTTCCCGATGCGACCGTTGATCTGCTCCAGTCAGCGGCTGAGAAGCAGATATCCGCGATGGACGCGCTGCGCATGGGGATCGACACACTGAGCCTGTGACTGGGTGGCATCTGCCGATCCCCAACGGGGCGCGCTCGGTCTGATCGGTCGCATTCCGACGATCATCGCCCACTACGCCCGCGCGTCGTCGGGACAGCGAGCGATCACGCCCGATCTGGAACTTGGTGAGGCCGCGAACTACCTCTACATGTTGACCGGAGATCGTCCCGACGACGAGCACGTGCGGGCGCTGAACACCTATTTGAACACGGTCGTCGATCATGGCCTCAACGCGTCAACCTTCACCGCGCGCGTCATCGCCTCGACCGGCTCGGACGTGGTTTCGGCCCTGGTTGGCGCGGTCGGAGCGCTCAAGGGACCCCTGCATGGGGGCGCCCCGGGGCCGGCGCTCGACATGGTCTTCGAGATCGCGACTGCTGATCGGGCCGAGCCCTATATCCGTGAGAAGCTCGAGAGCGGAGAGCGCCTTATGGGGTTCGGCCACCGGGTCTATAAGGTGCGCGATCCACGAGCCGACGTATTGGCGGACGCGTCGGAGCGGCTGTTTCAGCGTGGCGCGGCTGACCCGGCTCTCTACGATCTCGTGCGGCACGTCGAGCAGACGGCACTGAGACTGCTCGAGGAGTACAAGCCGGGTCGGCGCCTGCAGACGAATGTCGAGTTCTACACGGCACTGCTACTGCATGCGATCGGACTCGATACCGATCTCTTTACGCCGACGTTCGCCATGAGCCGGGCGGCCGGCTGGATCGCGCACTACTTCGAGCAGCAAGCCACCGGACGGATTATCAGGCCGCAGTCGATCTACGCGGGTGATCGATCACGAACCTGGGTGCCGCTCGACGAGCGCTGAGACGCGGCGAACGTGACGGCGGACTTCCCCGATCACGCGCGGCGCGCAACTGGACCTTGTGTTCTGGCTACATGTAGACGCGGATCAGGATGTCGGTCGGGTTGAATCCGGTCGCCGGACTCTGCTCCTGCGGGCAGGCGGAGACACCGACAACCATGTCCATCAACGCGCGTAAGAGGACGTAGTCGTTGCGTTCAGAGATGGGTTCGCGAATCTCGAACTCACCCCGAGCGCGCAGTCCCACGTTCATGAAGAAGTTGACTGGGTCGGGAATCCGGTCGTAATCAACGTTCCACGGCTGGAGCTCGCGAAAGAAGTTGTCGCGACAGCCAGGGTGGTTGACCAGCCCATAGTCGTCCTGGTAGCGCCGCCGATCGCACGAGGGCAAGAGCATGTCATGACGCCCGACCGTGTCCTCGATCAGCGCGAACATCGCGTTGCGCCGGTTGCTGTAGATGTTCATGCCCTTGACCAGCATCATCGAGTTGTTGATGCCGCGCGTATGGGAAGTCGAGAGCATCTCGCGCATGTCGTGTTTGTTGAAGGCGACCATCTCCGAGACCTGACGGCCCTCGACGTCATTGATCTGCAGGTATTGCCCTTCCAGAATCTCGAACACGTCCGGTGAGCTGGGGCGTACCTGAGCCGCGCGCCGCGCCATTCGTCCCGCCAGGAGTTCGTTGGTGTCGACCATGGTGTTTCTGCTCTCCGCCTCGTCTTTTTCACTATTCGCCGTCGCGATGATTGATCGCGACGACGCCCAGAAACTCGAAAATCACGTTCGCGGCGATCGTCGCCGTCATTCTGCTCGGGTCATAGGCTGGCGGCACCTCGACCGGCTCAAACGCCACCTGGTCGATTCCCGTCATGGCTCGAATCGATCCGGTTGGAAGCGGGAGAAAATCAAGCAGGCGTTCTGGCCACCGAGGCCAAACGAATTGGACATCGCCACGTCGACGTTCGCCTGGCGTGCTTCATTCGGCACGTAGTCGAGATCGCAGTCCGGGTCGGGCGTGCAATAGTTGATCGTCGGATGAATGATCTGGTCTCGAATCGTGAAGACCGTCGCCATGGCTTCCATCGCGCCTGCCGCACCCATCAGGTGCCCAATCATTGACTTGGCCGAGCTGATCGGGACATTCAGCGCAGTGCTCGCCGAGCGCTCTCTTGATCGCCAATGTCTCAGCTTTGTCGCCGAGCGGCGTCGAGGCGGCATGGGCATTGATGTAGTCCACCTGAGCCGGCTCGACACCGGCCGACGCGAGCGCATTGGTGATGGCGATCGCGGCGCCCCGGCCGTTTGGCTCCGGCGCGATCGGGTGGTAGCCGTCGTTGCTACTGGCGTAACCCAGAAGCTCGGCATAGATGGTGGCGCCGCGCGCCTGGGCGTGCTCCAGCGCTTCCAGGACGAGAACGGCCGCTCCTTCGCCGATCACGAATCCTTCACGCGTGGCGTCGAAGGGCCGACTGGCCCGCTCCGGCTCGTCGTTGCAGGTCGAAGCCGCGCGTTGCACGGCAAAGCTGGCGACGAAGAGAGGAAAGACTGAGTGCTCGGTGCCTCCGGCCAGCATCAAGTCAGCCTGGCCGCGCCGGATTGCCTCAGCCGCCTCACCGATCGCCTGCGCGCCGGTGGCGCAAGCCGTCGAGACTGTCAGGCACGGGCCGAGGAAGCGGAACGTGTTCGCGACGTGATACGACGGCAAATTATGCGGGAAGGTCGTCATGAAGAAGGGTGATGTCCGCATCAGACCACGACGCGTCGCCACGTCGTTCGCCTCGATGATGGTCGCCATGCCCCCCGCTCCGGTGCCGACAATCACCCCAGCCCGGTCCTGATCGACCGTGCCAGGATCGAGCCGTGCGTCCTGCAGTGCCATGCCGGCCGAGGCGACGGCGAACTGCGAGAAGAGCGCCATCTGGCGCGCCGTCTTCGGGTCGACCCATTCGCCGATGCTGAAGTCACGCACTTCGCCCGCGATGTGAACCGGCAGTTCGCTCGGATCGAAGCGTTCGATCGATCGGATGCCTGATTTCCCGGCGACCAGACCCTGCCAGGTCTCGGCGGCGGTGAGGCCCAGCGGCGATACCGCGCCGGAACCGGTGATAACCACGCGACGCCGATAGCGGCGTGCCCCCGGCGTCAGCTCGCGTCCGCAGCGCGGACAGAAGTTCGCGTTGTTCGGCGTTGCCGCACCGCAGCTTGGGCAATGCACCGGTATCCTCCACCGTTATGGCCGACCGCGCCCGACGACGCAGCCGCAACTCTTCTCGATAACACCCGCGGCGACGGCAATTCAGCGGATCGAGCGCTCAAGACCGTTCACGGGCGCTGATGATCGTACCAGATTCGGCTAATTTGATTCAGTTTTGAGCAATCGTCCCCGCAAAGAGGCTCACGAGAAAATCGAGCGGCGCCATCTGCCGGATCGTCAAGTTCCTACTCGAAAAACCCGCGATCCTCCTCGCTCAAGTGCCGCTTCGCGCGGTCGACGATGAGATCGACCCCCATGCCGGGCCGATCCCAAACGTCGATGAAGCTGTCCTTGACGATCGGGTTGGGTAGTCCGTCGACGATGTCGTACCACCAGTCGGGCTGGCCGATCGGGTATTCGAATGCGATGTAGTTGTCCGGCAAGGTGGCGCAGACCTGCACCAGTGCGGCCAGTCCGAGCAGGCCGTCGACGGTGCCGTGCGGCGCGATCAGAATGCCGTGCAGGTCGGCGTACTCGGCCACCCACTTGAGTTCGGCAATACCGCCGACGTCGCAGGGATCGGGGCCAATGATCCGTACCGCGTTCGTCTCGATCAGGTCCTTGAAGTTCTGCCGCAGGTAGATCTGTTCGCCGGTGTGAATCGGCGTCGATGTCGCGCGCGTCACCTCGCGATAGAGTTCCGCCGACGTAAACGGGACATAATCACCGGTGATCAGGTCTTCCAGCCAGAGAATGTTGAGCGGCTCGAGCATTTGGGCCAGCTTGATGGCATCGGGAACGGTAAACCCCGGTCCACAGTCGAGCGCCAGCCCTACCTCGTCTCCCAGCACCTCTTTCATGGCGGCGACGCAGTCGACGATGTGGCTGAGCCCACGCTCGGTGAGGAGCCCCCGGTCACGATTGCCATGAAAACCGCGCGGATGTGCTTCACCGTAGAAGAAACCGGGAATCCGGCCCGGCATCGGGCTGTGGAAGGCGATGCCCTGCTTGATGATGCTGAAGTTCTCCGGAGAGGCTTTCATCTGCGCCATGTTCTCGGCGAAGCCGTCGGGCGTGTAGCCGGCATCGGGAAGCGCACCGCGCCGTTGTAGACTCGAACCCGATCGCGGATCTTGCCGCCCAGCAGCTTGTAGACCGGTAGGCTGGCCGCCTTGCCGGCGATGTCCCACAGGGCCATCTCGATCGCGCTCACCGCGCTTCCCCACGGTTTGAAGGCGCCGAAGCGGCGAATCTTGAGCATCACTCGTTCGACGTTGGTCGGGTCCTCACCGATCAGCGCGTCCCGGTAGAAGAGGACGTGCGGCTTCAGATACGGCTTGTACGATTCGACCTCACCATAGCCGTTGATCCCCTCGTCGGTCACGACGCGCACGATCGGGTTGCTGCCGATCAGGGCACATTTCAAGTCCGTGATCTTCACGTTCTCCCCTCTCCAGTTGAGCTTTGCTCGAAGTAGCGTTCCGCGTCGTCCTGCGGCCGGTAGCCGAGAACGTGGATGGCGTCGCTGATATCCCAGCGACGTCCGCTGTTGGCTGAGATGGCATAGAAGACCCCGTAGCCGATGTCGCTCTCGATCGAGCGCCAGACGATCTGGGCACAATCTCGCGGGCTGAGCCACATCCAGCGCGCGATCTCGTCGTGCGGGTGTTCCAGAAACCAGCCGATGCGCAACGAGACGACCGACAATGCCGTACTGGTCGGCATAATGTCTCCCCAGGCTCTCGCCGAAGGCTTTGGAGACGCCATACAGTGAGTCAGGTCGAACCGGCTGGTCGGCATACACCGGCCACTCGCGGTCGCGGTCATACATGCCCATCACGTGATTGGTCGAAGCGAAGACGATCTTTCGGACGCCCGCCAGGCGAGCCGACTCGAACACGTTGTAAGTGCCGATGATGTTGGTCTGATGCACGCTCTCCCAGGGGGAGGTGACGTGGGGTGACCCGGCGAGATGGACGACCGCGTCGATCCCCTGCATTGCCGAGATCATCTCGTCGAATTTCGAAACGTCGGCCGTCACATAGTCGGCATCCGGAGTGACTTCAGGCGGGTGGTGATAATGCAGCCGCAGGGCGTACCGATCCTTGAGGCTCACGGCCAGGCTGCCGCCGATCTTGCCGCCAGCGCCGGTGATCAGCACGCGTTTTCGCTCGGTCACTCGTTTGCTCCAGCCTGGTCGCTCGAGTCCGCCAGCAGATCCGCGAGATCTTGCTGTGCGATCGTCAGGATGCGATGTGCCATCTCGACCAGTTCGCGGTCGCCATCCGTCATCCGCAGTCGCGAGGCATAGTGCTCAGCCCGTTCAGCCAGCATCTGCAACGACCGGGCAATCGGAGGCAGCAACGCGGCGGCGTACTGGTCGCCCGTGTGGTAAAGGGGTTGTTGGCTCATGCGTACCTTCCTTCACGGTTGGTGCCGGACGGCACCGCGTTCGCCGATACGATTCGAACCTGGGCTACTCGCCAAAGAACGTGGTGCCTGGCTTGAGATGGGCGCGAGCGACGTCCTCGTTTAGCTCAAGACCATGACCCGGCGCCGCGCTCAGCTGGATGAACCCGTCCCGAATGACCGGCCCTCCCTCGACGAGGTCATCCCACCAGGGGACGTCGAAGGCGTGGTACTCCATAACCAGGAAGTTCGACATCGCCGCGCAGACCTGAGCCGACGCAACCGTGCCGATCGGACTGGCGACGTTGTGCGGGGCGATCGGGATGTAGTAGGTGTCGGCCATGTCGGCGACCTTCTTGGCTTCAAGCAACCCACCCATCTTCGGAATGTCGGGTGCGATGATGCCGACGGCTTGCTTCTCGATCATCTCGCGATAGCCGTGCTTGCGGTACAGGTTTTCTCCGGCACAGATGGTCGTTGCGGTGCTTTCGCTGACCTTCTTGTGCGCGGCGATGTTCTCAGGAGGCACCGGGTCTTCCAGCCAGAGCAGGTCGTACGGCTCGAGCGCTCGTGCCAGTTGTATGGCGTCCTCGGTGGCGTATTTCCAGTGCAGGTCCATGGCCAACATGACGTCCGACCCCACCGCGCTGCGCACGGCTTCTACGAGCGACACCATGAAACGACGTTCGGTCGACGAGATCGTCCGGTTCCAGGGCTCATACCAGGAACGGCGCGGGTCCGGATCCTCTGAGGCCAGCGAGACGTCACGGGCATGGGGATTCTCGACATCGAGATCGAACTTCAGAGCCGAGAAGCCGCGTTCAATCACTTCACGCGCCTTCTCGGCATAGCTCTCCGGAGTGTGCTCCTTGCCGGCATGTGAGTCGGCGTAGACGCGAATCTTGTTGCGAAAGCGCCCGCCAAACAGAGTCGAGATCGGCGTCTGGAGCGCTCTTCCCATCAGATCCCAGAGCGCGATCTCGATGCCGCTGATCGCCGTGACGGTGGCCCCGGCGATGGACCCGGCTCCCGACATGTTGCGGATCATCTTCTCGTAGAGGCGCCCAATGTTGAACGGGTCCTCGCCGATGAGCATCGGGCGGATGTCCTGGATGAGTTCGGCGACTCCCGCGCCCCAATAGGCCTCGCCGAGCCCCGTGATCCCGTCGTCGGTGTAGACACGCACCAGCACCCACTCGAAATTTCCGGCGATCACGGCGGTTCGGACATCGGTGATCTTCATCATTTAATCCTCAGCCTGGTCGGCGGTATGTCTCGTGAGTTCGATTATCACCGAGGAGTGCGTGGTTGTAGACCCAGCAACGGTTCCGCCGTGTGTCGTCGCGACATCGAGTGGCCCGTGATTAAACCGGCGACGAACACAAAACGAAACCGGCGGTCCCGCGAATGGCCGCCGGCAGGTGTCGCGTGTGATTGGGAGTTAGCTCGGGCGGAGCATGATCTTTTCGCGTCGCGGTTTCATCATGGCGTCGACGGCCAGTCGTGCTGCCGCTTGACGCGCCGCATGGCGAAATGCCTGGGCCGGGGCAGAATCGGGATCCGAGACGATGATTGGCTGCCCGGCATCGCCACCGGATCGAACCGACGGCTCGAGCGGCACGCGCGCCAGCAACGGCACGTCGTATTCTTTGGACACGTGCTCACCGCCGCCGCTGCCGAAGATGTCGGTCTGTTCGCCACAGTTGGGACATATGAAGTAGCTCATGTTCTCGACGATGCCGAGAATCGTGGTCTTTACCTCTTTGAACATCGCCAGACCCTTGACCGCGTCGGCGAGGGCGACGTTCTGCGGAGTCGTCACGATGACCGCGCCGGAAAGGGGAATCTGCTGCACCAGAGTAAGCTGTGCGTCACCGGTTCCCGGCGGCAGATCGACCACCAAATAATCGAGTTCACCCCAGTCAACGTCCTTGAGGAACTGGGTGACGAGCTGCGACACCAGCGGTCCGCGCCAGATCAACGCTTTGCTCGGTTCGATCAAGAAGCCGATCGACATGATCTTCACGCCGTAGATGTCGAGCGGCACGATCTTGTTGTCCCGCATCATCGGCTGCGCCTGGATGCCCATCATGATCGGGATGCTGGGACCATAGACGTCGGCGTCGAGCAGGCCGACCGCTGCGCCGTCTTGCGCCAGCGCGATCGCCATGTTGACCGCCACCGTCGATTTGCCGACTCCGCCCTTGCCACTGGCCACGGCGATGACGTTCTTCACGCCTGAGATCGGCTGGCGATTCATCATGCCCGCGCCGCTCGGCCGCACGCGAGCGGTGAACTTGAGATCGACGTCGTTGACGCCCTCCATGGCCATCACGGCGTCGCGCACGTCGCGCTTGATGTCCTCGCGCAGGGGGCAGGCCGGCGTCGTCAGTTCCACGTGCACGGTGACGTTACGTCCGGCGATGTCCACATCTTTGATCATGCCCAGCTCGACCAGACTTCGTCCGATCTCTGGATCCTTGACCGGACGCAGCGCCTCGATGACCTGCTCCTTGGTCAAGTCGTTCTTTGACATCAAGACCTCTCTTTCGACGCACGGAATCCAGCGCAGCGCCTGGGATTGTAGCAGCAGGGGCCGCGACGCGGCAGCATTCGGACTTTCTATACCAAAGCATATCATAAGTACCGGTTGGATCTTTGACTCCGGAGCCTGTGACAGCGTGGCCTGCCCGGTGGGCTGGGAAGCCGTTCCAGCGTGTCAAGGATATTCGCCGCTCATGCATGTGATCGCCGCTGGAATAGAGAGAACGACGTCAGCGAGGCACGTCGTCGGGTGGTTCGAGCGGGATGATGATCCAGAGGATCAGGTATGGGACGATCCCGGGGATACCACCTGGAAGCAGCAGCAGAATCCAGAGAAGACGCATCAGCCAGATCGGAACACCGAAACGCTCGGCAAGACCGGCCGCGACACCCGCGATGATGCGATGCCTGCGCGATCGAACGAGACCACCTGAAGCCGGCATACTACAGCCCCTTCGTGTCAGAACGGGTCAGCGACTCTCTCAGGATACCGAATGTGTTGGAGCGACAGGATCGAAAACGAGCTTGGGGTGACATCACGCGAGAACTGGCGGGCTTGCCGTGCGAAGAAACCTTCGGAGAGAGGGGGCCTGAGGGTTCGCTCCACGTTTCCGTGCGGGGACGAGCGAACCCTCGTGTTGGGGGATGTCGGGTGCCGGTGGTCAGCCCGACCGTGAGGTGTTGGAGGTCACGGAGCGACAGTGGTAGTCGTCGTTCCGCGGTGAGCAATTCCTTGCGACGTTCCCGCGCCACCTCGGCGGGACCTCAATCTGTTTCCGTGGCCAACGGGTTTGGAACGCTTCGTTGCTTCTTGCGATTCAAGGAGGCCGTTCCGAAAGTCCGCTGGCTCGTCGCCTCACCGTTCTCGTGTCTGTAGACATCATAGGTGTCGCCTCGTGCCTGCACATCCGCCGAAAGGGCCATATTTTTCGCGGTGACCGGACAGTGATTTTCCTGTACCAATGGACAGGAACATCACGGCGTTCAGGGCGCGGAGCGGTTTTCGGTGGTTGACTGCCTGATCTTCAGGGGAACGTTGGCCAGGAACAGGACGATGGCGATCGCGCCGAGCGCTCCCGCGCTGCTCATCGTTGATGTGGCCCACCCGCTGGGCATACCGCGCAAGAACAACGGTACGACTCGCGCCAGCGCGGCGCTGTTCGCACACGCCAGCGTCAGCCAGCATGCCCAGCGCCAGCGGAGTCGTGAGCGAGCCAGCCCTGGAAGCATCTCGGCACCGACGCCCAGGATCAGGATCGTCACGAACCCGGCGCCGAGGGCATGTCGTTCGGCATCCTCCGGCACGGTCCACCCGGAGATCCCGAGATTCCGCAGGCCCGCCATGAGAACGAAACAACTTGTGGCTCCGAGCCAAAGGTAAGCGGTTGCGACGTGGAGCTGAAGCGGGCTGGTCGCGACGCTCACCCGACGCCGGGGTAACTCGCGACGACGCTCGAAGACGCGTAGCGCGATCACGCCGCAGATCAACGCCACTCCCCTAAGGATCTGGCCAATGCCAATCAGCCTCGCTGTCTCCGACAAGTCTCCGGCCGCGCCGAGAGCCACCCCGGCAATCAGCGTCACCGCGGCCGCGCGCAGCCAGCGTTCGCGTGATACGCCAGTTTGGACGTAGAGCGGGAAGAGTCGAGCCGACATCGCGAGCGACATAGCCGTCAGGAATCCCGCCAGGCCGAGGACGATCGTGGCGTTGTCGAAACGAAGTGAGATGACCGGCCGCATCATGACCGCGGCTCGGATTGACCCAATCCAGTTGGTGACCAGTGCCGTCTCGAACGACAGGAACGCCGTGCCGATCAGCGCGGCGACGCCGGCCGATGGGACGCGCCGCGAAGAGCCCCTCCGATTCCAAAACAGTGAGCCGATCAACCCGATCGCGAACGTCCCTGCCACGAGTTCCAGAGACGCGGAAAGTGCCAGCACTACCGCCGCTGCCTGCCGGACAAGTTGGGGGGCGCCGTGCGCGAGCGCCGGTTGAGCCAGCGCGCGCAGGACGAGGCCGGAGCCCATCAGGCAAAGGATGTGGCGTGGCAAGCCGGGGCGAACGAGCGGGGTACTCAGGAGTCGTGGCAGAAAATGCAAGCTGATACCGAGGACCATCAGCCCGCCCCAGCCGAAAACCTGGATGTGCCCGTGCGCCTGAACCGCGGCGGCCTGCCACTCCGTCCCGCGCGCGCCGATGGCTCGTAGCAGGAAGATGTACCCGCCCAGCAAAAAGCCGGCCGACAGCGCGAGGAGGGTAGCCGCCCAGACGAACGCCGGCCAGAATGGCCGAACGACGTCCCGCTCCCGCGACGTCGCGACCGTCGATTTTGACACGTCAACTGGCTCGCGTTGACTCATCGTCACGTATTCAGCAGACGTTCAATTGGGTGGTTGTCGATCTCGTCTGCCAGATTCACCAACGTTGATTCATTCAGGCGTTCACGACCAGATAGTCCCAGCAAGTCCGGCACAGGCTGGCGATATGCAAGTGAGCAGCGCCTCGCCCGGCGCGCCCATCGTCAAGCATCGGCCGCACCTGATCGGTGTACACGGTGAGAATGTAGCGCGGGTCATCGCCGCGATAGATGATGCCGGCGTCGGCATAGTTCCGGACACCCCGGCCGGTCTTGTGTGCCACTTTGGCATCCGGAGGCATCAGATAGGGCAACCGGTTCGTCAGCTGCTGCCAGGACATGATTTCGATGGCGCGTTTGCAAAGCTCAGGAGTGACGCCGAGCCTGGCCGCCGCCGCGGCGTCCCGCGAACCGTCGACGATCATACCGAGCAGCCGGCCGACGTCGTTGGGCGTCGTGGCGTTGGTGGCATCGACTGGATGATCCCAGGGAAGCGCACCGGGCGGGATGTTGTCACGGTGGGTCGTATTTGTCATCCCGGCGGAGCGAGAATAGGCGTTGACCTTGTCGATGCCGAGCATGTCAACCAGCATACCGGTGCTGACGTTGTCGCTGACGATGATCATCATCACCAGATGATCGATGAGCGGAAGCGTGAACCCGGGTTGGAAGTAACGGAAACAACCGGAGTTGTTGTTCTGATACTTGGGATCAGGAGTCAGCGGCTGGTCGAACGAAAGCCGGCCGTCGTGGATCTCCTTGAGAGCCGTCATCAAGACCGAAATCTTGCGCGTACTGCCTGACGGGCCAACCAGGTCGCCAAAGCGATTCGCTTCCTGCCCGGTGTGCAAATCCTTCAGATACCAACCCGTGTGAAACGGTTGAGCCTCGCACTGCCGGTTGAGCTCACGGGCCAAATCGTCCATCGTCGCCCCCTGTCATGACTCGCCTTGTGTCAGTTCTCCCAGTGTGCACACACTCTAATTCAGGCGGCGTCACGACACCAGAGCGCCGGCCGGGCGTCTTCGTCCAGCCACTCTTCGGGCCAATTGAGGATTTGGTGTGCTCTCTGGTGCTACCCCTGGGAACATTTCGACCCGGGCGCGATGACTGATCCAGTCCCGTCAGCCCGACGTCGACCGGTCTAAACACTCGTCACACCCAGCTGCGTTCCGGTTGCGATCGCCAATCGCGCCACGCCTCAGAAGAGCGTGTTGGCGAATATCTGCCACGCCAGTAAGGTTTTGGCCGTCAGGCTCAGGAGAATGTAGGCCTTCTCGCCGAACAGATAATCGCGCCATGGTCCGCGCTTGCGATACTGGAGCACCATGTTGACGGCGAAGCTGTTGAACAGCACAAACAGTGAGATGACGATCCCGTAGACGAAGCCGGGAGGTCCGACGGAACGGTTGATCGCGCCAATGAACTGGTAGGCAATGACGATCCACGGCACGATTCCGGCCACGCACCCGAAGAGAAACGGGGTCCAGTTCACGCGCTCCCGGTCGCGGTTCATGATCTCCATGACCATGCCGAAGAAGATCATGGCGGCATTGGCGCCGAAGACGGCGATCACCGCGCCGATGTCGCTGACGCCGGTGACGAGGGCGATCAGCACGATCATGATCGAGGCACTCGCCGAGTATTCCCACCAGCGGGCGTAATTGATCTTGCGCTCGAGATTGGCCCGATACCAGGGCCAGATTCCCGGCGCCGCCATCAGCAGGTGATCGATCGCTGCCAGCAGCAGGAATGTGCCAACAGCCGGCCCGATCGGAATGTTGAAGAGTGTCTCTCGTGGCGAGAGCGCCGAACCCGGCGGCCCGGCCATGAACGACGCGGTGACTGGCAACGAGAAGTCGTTGCTCAAGACGAATATGGCAATCGCCTGCGCCAGATGCACCAGTCCGACGAGGAGATTGTAGAGGCGAATCCGGCTCAACGGCTCTGCTGCCGCGCTCTTGTCTGGTGTGGTCGGCCCTCGTCGTGACATTTTCGCGTCGCTACTCATCGCTGGTCCTCCCACTCTCTGGCCGCTTGTGCATCGATGGAAATGCTGGCTTCTGCTCGCAATCAGAGCGCCGCGCTGCGACGCGCAGACTCGTGCCCACTACCTCCTATCTACTTCATCCGGGGTGACATTCGCGTGAATGAAACAACGCCTGTCTATCGGTTTCGCAACAGAACGGGCACGTGCGGGGGAGGGAATCCGTCTTCTCAGGCTGAGCCGCGGGCCTCGCGACCGTCAGGGACGTGCCAACACTAGATGTTGACTCGTCCTTTGGCTTCCAGACCCAGTAACAGCATGTGGAAATAGATGAGCCCGCCATACGGCGTCCATTCGCTCAACGCCTGCCTCACGCGCTCGTAGGTGAACGTCTCGTCCGCCTTGCTCCACGTCTGCAGCGTGTTTCGCGCGCCGACGTCGTCTCCCGGAAACACGTGCAGTCGTCCGAGGCCACGCAGGAGAGTGTACTCGGCGGTCCAGCGTCCGACGCCGCGAAGCGCGGTCAGGCGGTGAATGACCGTCGCGTCGTCGAGATCTTGGAGGTTGCTGAAGTCGATTTCGCCGCTTTCGAGTCCGGCGGCGAGATCGATCAACGCCCGTGCCTTCTGCCGGCTAAACCCGATCTGGCGCAAGTAATCCGGATCCGCGCGGGCGACGACTTCAGGAGCGGGAAGGCGGGTGGAAGGCCGAAACCAACGTCGAGTGTATGGCCGTAAGCGTGGACCAAGCGCGAGACGACCTGCAGGCCGACGTTGAGGCTGACCATCTGGCAAGTGATGGCGTTCGTCAGGCACTCAAAGATGGTCGGATAGCGCGGTGGCTTGGCCCCCCGGAAGCGATCGACCATGGGACGAAGGCGGTCGTCCTTGTCGGCGACGCGATAGAAGCCTCCCAAATCAATGCTGGTTCCGAGAAGTCGTTCGATCTCACGCGCTACGAGCTCGGGCTGGGCGATCGACGCCGGTTCACCGTGGAGCGTCACGTCGAGCGTTGGGGCGTCCGGCGAACCGCTTTGCCGGACAGCGACGCCGACCAGCCGCCCGGCCACGGTCAGGGTCCGGCGGTAAGTGTCGCCGTCCCAGTCGTCGACCACGTAGTCCGGCCGCCGTTTGAGGACCCAGGCGGTCAGGTCGAGTCGAAACGGTGGCACCGGGTGAAGCCGGAGCGTCTGAGACTCCACGTCGAATCCTCACTCACTATCTGGCAATGACTACTGATCACCGCGCGCTCTTCTGCGCCGCTGCTCAGGATACGGCAGCCGGACATCGACATCCATCCGACCAGAAGCGGGCGGTTGCCACCCGCGACCGATTAGTGGAGGAACCAGTGACGGCCAAATGGTGGAACGGTGATCTCGGCGCGATTCGAGTGCGACCGCGATCTTGCGCGTCGCCTGACCACAGCCGGGGTGGTTGATACAATGCATGAGTTTGGAAAGCACGCGGTTACGAAACTGGAGCAGGCAGGACGATGGACGCCGGAACGGCGCTCAGCCAGTATCAATGGGCCTCTCGTTACATCGGTGGGCTGATCCAGGGTCCGCCTAGCCCCAAGCCCGGTTCAAGTTCTGAAGAGATCCGCGCCCGCGCCATTGCACGGGTTGACCGGCTTCGTCATTTTCTCGATTTCATCGGCAATCCACAGCAGGCATACCGGTCGGTCCACGTCGGAGGCACGTCCGGAAAGGGCTCGACGTCGGCGCTGATCGCCGGAATATTGTGCGCCGCCGGCCTCCACACCGGACTTCATGTCTCCCCGTATCTGCAGGTGGAGACTGAGAAACTTCAGATTGACGGACGGCTGATGTCCGGCGACCACTTCGCCGCACACGTCGCCGCGCTCGATGCTGAGGTCAAACGCTGGGTCGCTCATGGCGGGGCTCCGCTCACGTACGGCGAATTTTGGGTTGCGCTCACGTTTCTGTCATTTGCGCGTGAGAATCTCGATTGGGCCGTCATCGAAGTCGGCGCCGGAGGCCGGTTCGACTTGACCAACGTGCTGCTGCCGGAGGTCGCGGTGATCACGTCCATCGGTCTCGATCACGTTCGCACGCTCGGCAACACGATACCGGAAATCGCCTGGCATAAGGCCGGCATCATCAAGCCTGGACGCCCAGCCGTCACCTCGGTGACGAAGCCCGACGCACTCGCGGTGATCGAACGAGAGGCCGTCGAGATGGGTTCACCATTTATCCACGTGGTTGAGGGCCGCGATTTCGAGGTTCTCTCGACTGGGGCCGACGGGACCAGTGTTCTCGACCAAAAGAGTGGCATGACGTTCAAGACCGTGCTTCCCGGTCACTTTCAAGGATTCAACGTTGGAGCCGCGGCCGCGGCAGTCCGCGCGGTGGGCGGCTCGTTGCCATCACCCATCAGCGATGAAACGATCGCTCGCGGGATCGCGGCTACCCGCTTTCCCGGACGGATGGAGATCGTGCAGCGCGAGCCACTCGTGGTGCTCGATGGGGCGCATAACCCGGAGAAGATGCAATCGTTCGTGGAGGGCGCCCTCGAGCTCGGCACTCCTCGGAAGCGCATCGTCGTGCTCGGTTCGCTGGATGCCCACGACTTCCTCACCGGCGCGCGCATCGTTACGCCGATCGCGGACGAGGTCATCGTTACGGCGCCCAGCGCTACCGAGCGCTCGAGCGCGCCAACCACCGACATCGCCGACGTCGTGCGGCAGGCTGGCAAGCCGGTTGAAGTCATAGCCGATCCACGCGACGCGATGCGAGCGGCGTTGAGCCGGGCGTCCTCGGAGGATCACATCCTGGTGACCGGATCGTTGTATCTCGTCGGTGCCGTGCGTGAGCTCTGGTACGACAGCGAATCGATCGTGCTGGCCCAAAGCTGCTGGCCCGGCCGCGATAGCGGTGGATGATGCGGCTGTTCGCCCGGAGACCCAGACCTCCGTTTCAGTTTCGGCGGGCCGCCGTTGAGACGCTTGATCCTGTTCGACGTCGACGGGACCCTGATCGCTCGCGGCGATCCAGCGCACCTGGCAGCGATCGATGCTGGCGTCTTGACGGCATTTCCCGAGATCGAGGTTTCGATCCGGGACATCGATTTTGACGGGAAAGTGGACCGGCAGATCGTGCGCGAGCTCCTGCGGGTCTCGGGTATTACACCGCAACCGGATGCGGTCACGCTGCAGGTCATTCTCGAAGCCGCCGCTGACCGCTACCGAACATTGTGGGAGGGGCGGTTCGGCGATGCGGATCTGCTACCGGGCGTTCGCAAATTGGTCGAACGATTGGCTGCCGACGATCGGTTTGCGCTGGGCGTCATGACTGGGGGGATCCACGGCATCGTCGAGGTCAAGCTGAAACGGCTCGGCCTCGGCGAGTCCTTCCCGGTCGGATCATTCGGGGATGAAGTCGATCAGCGATCGGATCTGCTGCCCCTGGCCGTGCGTCGTGCCGAATCGCGTTACGCCGCGAAGTTCGGCCCACGTGACGTGGTCGTCGTCGGCGACACGCCACACGACATCGCGGCGGCGCACTCCGGCAATGTCGCCTGCCTTGCCGTCGCGACCGGTCGATTCTCGATCGACGAGCTTCGCGCGGCCGGTGGGGACGTCGTGTTTCCCGATCTGGCCGATACGGATGTGGTCACCGCGACGCTGCAATCGATTCAGCAGACGAGTTCACCGTAATCGGCAGTTCGGCCCAAGAGCCTGGCGTCACCGCCTGACCGTGGGAATGGAATCAGGCGACAGCCTGTCGCTCCAAACCGAGCTCGGCGGCGCGGCTCTTCATCGCGTCGAGCACCACCTGGATGTGGTCGTCGAGGGTCATCCCGATCTCACTCGCGGCGTGCTCGATCTCGGCTCGATTGACGGGGGCGGCGAATTCTTTCGTCTTCCACTTCTTGCGGACGCTCTTGACCTCGACATCCAGAATGCTCTTGCTTGGTCGAACGAGCGCCACGGCCACCAGAAAGCCCGTCAGCTCATCGACCGCCACCAGGGTCTGCTCCATGCGTGATTCAGGCTGTACCCCGGTAATCTCGGCCGCGTGACTCAAGATGGCGCGAATGACGTCGTCGGAGCATCCCTGCTCTTGCAGGAGACGGGCTCCGACGACGGGGTGTCCGACGACACTCACATCCGGATTCTGTTCGTAGTCGAAGTCATGCAGGAGCCCAACCAATCCCCACTGATCCGCATCCTCGCCGAAACGTTCGGCATAGGCCCGCATCGCGGCTTCGACGGCAAGCATGTGGCGAATCAGGTGTGGTTGCGTCGTGAACTCATTGACGAGCGCCCAGGCTTCTTCTCGTGTCATTTCACCTCCATTTGAGATCGTGACGAATCACGCGCGCATCGACAAATGCGCGGCGCTTAGTGCTGGAACACATGGTTCTGCGGCCCGCGCTCATCTTACAAGAAGAGCCTCCGGACCGGTCGTTTCGAAACGAACCAGGGCGAGCCTTATTGCGGTGGACGCCGTTGTGAATCCGGCGGCGCGAGCATCGCGCCGAGCACGCGTCCCCAGCGCTGAGCGGAGGACTTGCCCGCGCTCGAAGGGTTCGCCGCGCGAGAGGTCGCCTGCTTTGGAGGGGCGGGACGGGTCGTGGACGAGGCCGGGGGGGTCGATACCGTGCCGCGCTTCACGGCGACCTGCTGGCGTGGAGCCGCTTTGCTCTTGGACTTCGCTTTGGTCGGCACCACCATGGCACGAGCCGCGCGGAACCAGCGATTATTCGTCAGCGGGTTGTTGACCGGCTCGAGGTGCCCGCCGCGGCGCTTCCAGAGGTAGCGACTGACTCCCATGCCGATGAATCCGCCGATAATGGCGAAGACCGATGCCGGATCATCCGGCGTGGCGGATATCAAGCCGACACCGCCAAAGTGCAGCGCGAGCAAGATGCCGGTGGCAATGAGATAGCCGAGCACCCAGGCGGCAGTCTCACTGAATGCCTGCCCAAAGCGGCGGCAACTCCTCCACGACATGAAGTAGATCAACGGCATGATAATCCACACGGGCGCCTCACATGTTGGTCGAAATGCACGCGAACACGACTAAGCGTACCCAAAACGAGTCGTCGCTACCAGGAGCCGTTACCACGTAAGTCGGACAGGCGTCGAGTCGGTTTTTCGCGCCGTATCCCGCTGATAAACGGTAAACTTCAGCGTTGACGTTCGCCGGTCGTCGCTGATTAGCTGGAAGCGTTCACGGTACGATCTCGAACGTCGAGACGTCACGATCCTATCCTATCCGCGATTGACAGACTGAAACCTACGTCATGGCACAAACAGGCACGGACAATTCAACTCAGCCGACGTCAACGCTTGACGGTGTCGTCGAACGACTCACCTACCGGCACCCGACCAATGGCTACACCGTCCTGAAGCTGAAGTCCGCCCGCGGGGCCGAGGTGGTGGCGGTCGGGCAGATGAGCGGCGTCAATCCTGGCGAACGCGTTCAGCTCGAAGGGGTGTGGACCACTCATCCACAACACGGGCGACAATTCCGCGTCACGACGTTTCGCACGCTCCTTCCGGCGACGGTTGAAGGCATTCGCAAGTATCTCGGGTCCGGTTTGATCCGCGGTGTCGGGCCGGTTACCGCCAAGCGCATCGTCGAGCATTTCGGCCCGGAGGCCCTCGCGATCATCGATGAAGAGCCAGAGCGCTTGCGCGAGGTTCACGGGTTGGGGGAGAAACGGGTTGCGGCGATCATCTCAGCCTGGGTGGAACAGCGCGCCATCAAGGATGTAATGGTCTGCCTGCAGGGCCTGGGGGTGCATACCGGGCATGCCGTCCGTATTTACCGGCAGTATGGCAATGATGCGGTTGCGGTGGTTCGCTCGGATCCGTACCGGCTCGCTCGCGACATCTGGGGCATCGGTTTCAAGACGGCCGACCAGATTGGGGCAGAACTCGGCATTCCAGCACGATTCGCCCGAGCGTCTCGCCGCCGGTCTACGCCACACGCTCTCGACGGCTGCCGACGACAATGGCCACGTCTATCTGCCGCGGGAGGTTCTGTTCCAAACGGCCAGTCAGCTGCTCGATTGCTCCGCGTGAGCAGCTCGAAACGGCGCTGCCGCTTCTCCTCGCCGACCGTGACGTTTTCATTGAAGAGCGGGATGGTGAAGAGGCGGTCTACCTTGCCGCCCTGGGCGGATCGGAAATCGCCAGCGCGCGCCGGCTGGCGCGCCTGATACAGACCGACGACGACCGGCTTGCGATCTTTCAGTCGATAGATTGGGTCGCCGCGTTCAACTGGCTCGTCGAGAATCGACGCATACCGCGATTGGCCGAGCACCAGGTTACGGCGGTCCGCATGGCGCTGACGAACCGCGTCATGGTCCTGACGGGCGGTCCCGGCACCGGCAAGAGCACGACGATACGCTCGATCGTGGCACTGGCGCGGGCTAAGCGAGCGCGCGTCATTCTGGCCGCCCCGACCGGGCGTGCCGCGAAACGTCTCAACGAGCTGACCGGGCATCCTGCCAGGACGATCCATCGCCTGCTCAAGCTGCAGCCGGGTGGCTCGGCCGCCTTCGACGAGAACAATCCGCTCGAGGCGGATCTCATTGTCGTCGACGAGTCGTCGATGCTCGACGTCTACCTCTTCAACACGCTCACGAAAGCGATCCCGTTCGGTTGCCACCTGCTTCTGGTCGGTGACGCCGACCAGCTGCCATCGGTCGGGCCAGGCAACGTACTGCGCGACCTGATCGCGAGCGACGTCATGCCGGTCGTGCGGCTGGAGGCGATTTTCAGGCAGGCCGAAGCGAGCGCGATCGTGCGTAACGCCCATCGGATCAACCGGGGCGAGATGCCGCAGACTGGTCGCGACATTCGCGATTTCGCGGTGGTGCGGCTGCCGGACGGCCCGGAAGCAGGCGAAGAGGCGTCGCTACAGATTCAGGATCTGGTCCAGCGACGACTTCCTCAGGCGTATGGCATCGCGCCGGATCAGATTCAGGTTCTCTGTCCGATGAACGGTGGACCGGCCGGCACCAGGCGGCTTGAACGAGGTACTGCAGGAAGCACTGAACCCGCTGCCGCCGGGAAAGACCGAGCTGCGAATGGCTGGGCATCGATTCCGCGCCGGTGATCGCCTGATCGCGCTCCGCAACAACTATCAGCTCGAGGTCTTCAACGGCGACATGGCGGTGATTCGATCCATCGACCAGATCGAGCAGTCGATGCGGCTCGCCTTCGACGACGGGCGCACGCTCGCCGTTCCCTTCGCTCACCTGGACGAGTTCAACCACGCCTTTGCGATCTCGGTCCATCGAGCCCAAGGGCTCGGAGTTTCGCGCGGTCGTCGTCCCGATTCTGACCGCCAATTACGTGATGCTGCAGCGAAATCTACTCTACACGGCCGTGACCAGGGCCAGGGATCTGGTCGTTCTGGTGGCCCAACCTAAAGCGATCGCGATCGCCGTGCGCAACGACCGCATCTCGAGACGTTTCACGACGTTGGATGCGCGTTTACGCGAGCTGTTCGGCGTCTAACGGCCTGGGGTGTCACGAACACCCGACGAAATTACGGCGAGAGAGTCACCGGGATCTCGACGATGTTCGTCTTCGATCCGTCTTTCGCCGACAGCTCGAATACGACGACCTTGCCCGGCTGCTTCTGGTCGACTTTGAACGGCACGCTCACGTCGAACGTCCCGCGTGTGCCAGTGCCGGAGGTCGCCTGGGCATGCTGTTCTTGCAGGAGCTTGCCGTTGGCATCCAGGATGTCGATGACGAAGGCCGCCTCGAACGTGTTGGCGCTTCCGGTCAGGCGCACCGGCGCTGTGATCGTGTCGCCGACTGCTGGAGTCTCAACCAAAATTGCGGGCGTGAGCTGTTCGTAGTTCGAGCGCCCTACCGGGTGATCCATCACCAGGCCCTCGCCGCTGAAGACCGTCACGGCCTTGCCGTCCAGCAGGAAGTTGACCTGTTCGATGCTCGAGAACTGAGTAAGCGTGAATACGACCTGAGCCAGACGCGACGCGATCGAGAGACTGCCACCGCCCGACTCATACTCGCTCGACAGATTCACCGTCGCGATCTTGTTGGCGATTGTCAGCCCAAGGTATTTCGTTCCGCTCGGAATCGAGGTGCTGAGGCCGGCGGACTTCTCATCGGCGCTGGGCCCCTTCAGGAGTTCCTGTATCGCCGCTGCCCCGACCTGCTGGGTCCTGGGCACGGTTCGGTGCGCCACTCCGAGCTTGTCCTGTCGCATGAAGTAGACGTTGACGGTCAAGGTGCCCGCGCTCGGGGAAGCGGTTGGCGTCGAGGCGGGGCTAGCAGCCGGCGTCGGCGTTGACACGGACGTCGCAGTGGCCGGTGGGCTGGTAGCGGGGACGGTCGTCGACGTCGCTGCGGCGGTTGTCGACGTGCTGGTCGGGTTCTGTCCACCTGACGCACTTGGGGTCGAGGTGGCCCCGCCGCACGCCGGCAAGGCAACGATCAGCAACATGACAAGTAACGCTGACCCGAGGCGGAGACGAGACGATGATGACCAGAACGTGGTCGATGAATCCAGTTGACTCCGCTGTGGCATGAGGTATTCCTTCCGAGTTCGACGTCCCCAGGTATTAACGAATCGCCGTTTGGGTGGTTATCTCCTCGGGCGTACGCGATGGGATAGGATCGCCGATTGCGTCAATGCTAAGCGGTTACGTCGTGCGACCGCCAGTACCTGAAAGTGTGAAGATCGTGACGTCGAGACGCGCGGCGGCCCGAGTGGCGATCCGTATTCCTTCGCTCGCTCTTGACAGAATCGAGAACGATCTCAAATTGGGGATCGCGGCGCTTGACCGACTCATCATGAATCGGGCGCTCACGACTGATGACATTCCCGGCCAAATTGTCATGACTTGTTGACAACCGGTGCCCCATTGCTCCATCATGCGAGGAATCGCTCGAACAACGTATGTATCGTGACGCGGTGACGTGTCGCGTGAGCCTGTCGGCAGTGAGCCGCGAATTGAGGAGGGGTAATGGTACCGTTGTTCAATTCGACCAGCGGGTCGGATGACTCATCCCGAAGCACTCGACGGCATTTTCTCAAACGTTCAGCGCTTCTCGGCCTTTCGATCCCGGCCGTGGGATCCCTTCTGGCAGCCTGCGGTGGAAGCAGTTCCAAGACCACCCCGTCGGCAGCGAGCACGTCAGCGAGTTCTGGTGGCGTGACGGCTTCTCCGACCCCGGTGATCTTGCCGACTGCGCAGATCAACACCTCGGCGGCATCACCGACCCCGTCGTCGGCGGCGTCGGGCTCGGGCGGAACACCGAAAAGCGGTGGCGATTTCGTGATCGTGGGTCACCAGGAGTTGGCTGGGCTGAGCCCGAACGATATTGGTCCTGGCGACCAGTGGACGATGATCACCCAGATGCATAACGCGCTGCTCGAAATGGACGAGAATTTCGTCTTCAATCCGACGCTGGCGGACAAGTTCTCGGTCACGCCTGACGGTCTGAGCTACACGTTCAACCTGCACAAGGGCGTCAAGTTCCACGATGGCAGTGACTTCAGCTCGGCCGACGTGAAATACACCTTCGATTTCTACCGGGACGCCAAGAACGGCTCCGTCATCGCCAACAACTTCCAGAACATGGACACGGTCACCGCTGCCGATGATCTGACGATCGTCGTGAAGATGACGGCCCCGAACGCGGCCTTCATCGCCCGCGGGGCCACCACGTATATCGTGCAATCGAAATATCACGCCCAGGTCGGCGAGAAGACCTACCGAACCAAGCCGATCGGGACCGGCGCCTTCAAGCTAAAGGAATACGTCTCAGCCGATCACACGACCGTCGAGGCATTCGCCGATCACTTCCGAGGCAAGCCGTATTTCAATACGATCACCGAGAAGAATGTCCCGGAGCCGTCAGTCCGCAAGGTGGCGCTGGACACCGGTCAGGCGGACACCGCCTGCTGGCCGCTCCTTGTTCAGGACGACCTGGCGTTGAACAAGCAGACCGACAAGTTCACCAGCTACACGACGTTGAGCGTCGCGGTCAACCATTTCCCGATCAACAACCATCGCCCCTATTTCGCCGACAAGAACTGCCGGCAGGCGATGATGTACGCCATCGATCGACAGAAGGTGATCGATACGGTCTTCCAGGGTGCGGCGGAACTGGCCAACACGAACCTCGCCCCGGCTCTGACGGCCTGGTACAACGACAGCGTCACCAAATACCCCTTTGATCCGGCCAAGGCCAAGCAAATCCTGGATGCGGCCGGTTGGGTGGCCGGGAGCGATGGTATCCGGGCGAAAGATGGACAAAAGTTCTCGTTCACCTGTTTGGTCATCAGCGGCGACCAGGCTCGCAAGCCCGAGGCTGAGCTGGCCCAGCAGTATCTCAAAGACGTGGGCATCGACATGCAGATTCAGGAACAGCCGATCACGATCATCAACGACGGCTTCCTGAAAGATAAGACGGACGCCTCGCTCTACAACTGGACGTACGGCGGGAGCGGTGGCGATCCGGATGCATCCGCCACGCTGCGTTCCGACGGCGGCAGCAATTGGTCACGGTACAGCAACCCGAAGGTGGACCAGCTGCTGGACCAGGGCCTGCAGGAGACCGACCCTGCGAAACGCAAGCTTATCTACGACCAGCTCCAGCGATCGTCTGGCGACGACGTCCCATTCATCTACATGATGTACTGGCACTGGTTCACCCACTTCGCCAGCCGTATCAAGGGGTTGCCCAAGTCGGCGCAAAGCGGAAGTCAGCTCTTCATCAAGGCCTGCATGGTGGATTGGGTAGCCAATCGATCATCCACATGGCTCTGAGTGTGAGGATGGCGTCGATTTCGACGCCATCCTCAACGGTCCAAATCCGGAGAGGATGATTCATCTCGATGCTACGGTATGTCGTCC
This sequence comes from uncultured Chloroflexia bacterium, assembly GCA_963725815.1. GTDB lineage: Bacteria > Chloroflexota > Chloroflexia > Thermomicrobiales > Thermomicrobiaceae > CALAGB01. The sequence continues at coordinate 201 of CAVSAD010000016.1, read as the reverse complement.
GCCGACTGTTGCAGGGAATTGTCGTCATCTTCCTCATCGTCGCAACCTTCGGCATCCTGCATCTGACCCCCGGCGACCCGATGATCGTTACTATCGGAGAAACCGGCAGCACGCAGCTCACTACCCAGCAGATCGCCGATATTCGGCATCACTGGGGCCTCGACCGGCCACTCTACGTTCAGTACCTGACGTGGGCCGGAA
>CAVSAD010000015.1:0-92924 GCA_963725815.1 uncultured Chloroflexia bacterium | reverse complement strand
CCCTACCAGCCGGTTCCCACATGTAGGGGCGCGATTCATCGCGTCCGACGTCGTCCACCTGGGGATGCGCGGGATAGCGTCGCGGTCGCCTGCTCGGCCAGATCGCGCGCGGGATCTCACCGTCGAGCAGGCCGCAGACCCGCTCAACGTCCTCTTCCTGGAGCCTGTTATGGACCAGGGGTAAACAGCTTCCAGTGCCCCTCGGAGACGACTTCGACGGTGCCGTCGGTCACCTTTATCGCGGTCTGATCGTCGATCGCGTACGCCGGCACCGGCATGGCGGCGGCCCATCTTTCTGCGCCGGCCATGGTGTTGTCCGGCAGATCCTCGTTATCCAGGTGCGGGAATATCGAAAAACCAACCATGCCGAGCGTTTCATCGCCACCGGTGGGCGGAGTCCAGCGAACGAAGTCCTCCCCGATGTTGGGGGCCATCACCATGCTCCCGGCGCTCAGTCCCACGTAAACCGCGCGCAGCGACGGCAAGAGGTCTGCCAGTCCGGACTGCCGCATCCAGTAGCACAGATACAAGGGGTCGCCGCCATCCACCAGCAGAACGTCAGTCTCCTGGACCATGGGGACCCAAAGCCCTTCATCGAGGCTGGGCAGCGCGGTGAGCTCCAGCACTCCCAAGGACTTCCAACCCAGCCCGCACATCGGGGATCTGGGCTCTCGTCCGCTGATGAATCGCCATGCCGCGGCGGGACCGGCCATGGGGTGCCCGTACGCCGCGGTGGGAATGCAGAGGGCGCTGGACTCGGCAATCGGTTTGCCCAGTAGGTCGACCAGCGCGTTGTGGATGCTCGTGTTCTTGATGCCAGCGGACGTGAGAAGAAGCTTCATAATGCCTTCCCTCGGTTCCATCCTCGCCCTGCTCGATAAGCCTGTCTCTTAACGTGAAACTGACCCAGCACCCGGTGGCGGGCGGCTTCCTGAGCGCGAAGTCCGACTGCGCAGATACTGCATTAACGACAAGCACGATGTTCATTGATCATCACGATGTTTGTCAATGCCGGTTGAAGCGCAGTGGTTAGAGTCTGTTCGGCGCTTCCCGTTCAGCGAGGAGATCGACCGCTTGCTCCGGTCCGCCGTGCGCGTTGGGCGCCATGAATGACGCCCCTACCGGTCGATGCCCATGTGTCGGGGCGCGAGATTATCGCGCCCACGAGGCCGCGTGCCGTGCGTTCTGGGCGCCATGAATGACGCCCCTACCGGCATGCCCATGTGTCGGGGCGCGATGAATCGCGCTCGCGAGGCCGCGTGCCGTGCGCGTTGGGCGCCATGAATGACGTCCCGACCGACCCCGCACGTAGGGGCGCGATTCATCGCGCCCGATATCGTCCATCTGGGGACCCGCGGGATAGCGTCGCGATCGCCTGATCGGCCAGTTGGCGCACGATCTCGCCGGCCGGCTGGACGCTCCGGATCAGTCCGGTGCTCTGCCCTCCATAACAGGCGAGCGCTTCGAGGTCGCCCGTCATATCGGGGCCGGGCATGATGTCGCTGTAGCGCATCACCGGAGTGCCGTCGGCGTAGGCGGCGACAACGTCTCCCTCGCCGGGCCGGTCGGGCATCTGGCCTCCCCGCCGCTTCCCAGTTTTCGATGGTGCTATTCCAGAGCGCGCGATTCGGCGCGTTTCCCCAGCCGATATTGAAGACCTCACCATAGAACGTCTCTCGCTCGGAGTGACTGACCACCATCTCTTTGTGGATGGGGTGAACCTCCGCCTCGGCGCTGGCCACGAAGCGGGTGCCGAGCCAGACGCCGGAAGCTCCGAGCATCAATGCGGCGGCGAGTCCTCGACCGTCTCCGATCCCACCGGCGGCCACTACCGGAACCGGAGCGACCGCGTCGACCACGGCCGGGACGAGCGCCATCGTGCCGACCTGTCCCCAGACGTGTCCACCGGCTTCCCAGCCTTGTGCCACGATCACATCGACCCCCGCGTCGACCGCGCGCCGGGCTTCTTCAGCGCTGCCGACGGTGTGCGTCACGAGCGCGCCCGCCTGGTGAATCAGGTCGACGTACGGTGCGGGATCACCCCAGAAGAACGAAATCGACCTTGACTCCTTCATCCAGACAGATTCTCAGGCGCTCATCTGGGTTCCAGTGAAGCACCAGGTTGACGCCGAAGGGCTTGTCCGTGAGCCGCCGCGTCTCGCGCAGCACGCGGCGAACGTTATCCGGCGGTCGCCAGGTCACCGAGATCATGCCGAGTCCGCCCGCGTTCGACACCGCGCTCGCCAGTGGCGCCCCGCTGCCGCTTCCGATGGGCGCCTGGATGATTGGCAGATCGATCCCGAACAGATCGCAGAGCGGGGTTTTGAGCGGCATGTGCGTCTCCCCTTACCCGTAGAGCTCGCTCAGCTTGTCGATGCTGAAATCGGGCGACTGGCACAGCTCGATGATCCTCCGCTCGCGCGCATCGACCTCTTTCGCCGCGCGGAACACCTCGGCCGCGATCTCGAGCGGGATGTTGGTCACACCGTGCTTGTCGCCGTGCAGCAGGTCACCCGGGTTGACCGTCATCCCGCCGACCTCGACGGGTGTGCCGACCTCCACCACGTGGACGTAGGCGTGGGAGACCTGAATGTGACTGGCGAAGAAGTGAAATCCGAGCGCCTCGACCTCGTCCAGATCGCGCACGCCGCCGTTGGTCACCGTGCCGACACAGCCGAGCGCGCGGTGAATGTTGGCATTGACCTCGCCCCAGAAGGAGCCCATCGGCGCCTCGTCCAGATCCTGGATCACCACGACACGCGGCTCCGGGAGAGAGAGGATATGCTCCCACATCACGCGCCGATTGACCGCAGCGCCCGGCTCCGGCTTGAGCGTCGCCCGGATCTTGGCCGTGGCGGCATAGCCGACCATCACGCCGAGGTTCGGCAGCGCGCAGCGCACGTCGGATGACATGAAGCCGGTGCTGCGCGGGCGAACGTCGAAGGTCTCGATGGCATTGGCTACCGTGGGAGTATTGAGCGTTTGCAGCGCTCGAAGCACTTCGGGGCGTAGCGGCCGCTGTTCCATGTGGTCTCCCTCTCTTGCTCAGTTCGCGATGCGTGTTCTTTCCCGGCTAGCATACGCGGAGACCCCGCCACCGTCGATTCTGGTTGCGGGTGATCCGAGGCGATGCTACAAACGACGTGCGTTTGCTGTCGAGAGAAACATCCGGCGTTCGGCCGCGTGACCGTGTACGCCGCTTGGGTTCGAGCGGGAAGGGGAGTTGGATGAGCGATCAGCCCGATCAGGGACGCGTCATCGACCGGCTGCGTGCCAATCTACGGGCGGCCGGCATTCAGGTCGGCGAAGAGGACCTCACGGGGATGGCCGACAAAGGATTCCTGAGAAACGTCATGGCGTGCGAGGAGATTTTCGCGCGTAATCCGGTGGATCTGATCCCCGATTATCTTGGTGTCTGGGGTGATGAAGATCGCGTTCCCGCCCCTCCGGTCGAACCAGTCTCGAGCGCCGCGGGAACGCATTCACGGCCCGCGCGAGAACCCGGCTACCCAACACTTGCTGATATCGCGTCGCGCGTCGAACGGCGTGAAGTCTCGTCAACTGAGCTGACCGAGCAGGCGCTGGCGCGGATCGCCGAGCGCAATCCGCACTTCAACGCGTTTCAATGCGTGCTGGCGGAGAGCGCGCTCGCGGCAGCCAGCGCGGCCGAGCAGGAGATCGCCGCCGGTCGCTATCGCGGTCCGCTGCACGGAGTTCCGATCGCGGTCAAAGACCTGTTTGCCATGGCCGGGACGACCACCACGGCTGGATCGAAGATTCTGGCTGGATGGGAGACGGACTTCGACTCGGCGGTCGTCGAACGACTCAAAGCCGCGGGGGCCGTCATCGTCGGGAAGACACGGATGTCCGAGTTCGCCTACTCACCGGCTTCGAACAACGCGCACTATGGCCCGACGCGCAATCCCTGGAACCGGCAGCACGACACGGGAGGGTCAAGCAGCGGCTCCGGCGCGGCGGTGGCCGACGGCATGGTCTTCGGCGCGCTCGGCTCCGACACCGGTGGCTCGATTCGTATGCCCGCGGCGCTCTGCGGCATCGTTGGGCTCAAGCCGACGTTTGGTCGCAACAGCCTTTATGGCGCCGTGACTCTCTCCTGGTCGCTCGATCACGCCGGGCCGATGACGCGTTCGGTGCGCGATAACGCCATCATGCAGTCGGTTCTGGCCGGCTACGATCAGCGTGATCCGCGCACCCGGAGCGTGCGGGTACCGGATTACGTGGCGGCTGTCGATCACGGGGTGCAGGGCCTGAAGGTCGGCGTACTGCGCGACGACGGTTCCGCCGAGCCTCTCGGGACCGATGAAGTACTGCGGGCCTGGCGCGGCGGGCTCGATGCGCTGGTTCGAGCCGGCGCCGAACTGATCGAGCTCGATCTGCCGGAACTCAACGACTTGCGGTTCCTGAATTCATGCATCATCGCGATGGAAGCGACCGCCTACCATCAACCCATGCTTCGTGAGCGGGCAGAGGATTTCGGCGAGTTTGCGCGCCAGCGCCTCTTCTCATCCTATGCCTTTGGCCCGAACGCGTTTGTTCGCGCCGAGCAGGCGCGTGGGCGGATTCGTCACCGAATGAATCGCATCTTTGAGCAGGTCGATCTGCTGAGCACACCGACGATGCCGTATGGCGCGCCATTGCTCGAGCAGCAACCGCGCAACACCTGGTTTACCGGCCTCTTCAACTCCCTTGGCTGGCCAGCCATCACCGTTCCGGTCGGTTTGGGCGAGGGCCGCCTGCCTTTGGCGATGCAGATTGTCGCCCGGCCATGGCATGAGGAGACGGTCTTCCGCGCCGCCGCCGTGGTCGAGTCGGATGGACCCTGGCCGGGAGGTACACCGTAGAAGGTCGTCAGAGATCGAGAGGAGGCGACATGTCTGCAGCGTCGCTGAGCGTTGAGGATCACGATCGAGCCGTGCGATACATCGCGGCCAGCCGCTTCCCGTTCCCTGCGCAGCTGGACTGGCCGCCAGACTACGTGACGCTGACCAATCAGTCGGCGCGCCGTCGCGGCGTCCCGGGCCGCGGAGGAACCGACTATCCCGATATCGTGGTGATCGACGGTACAGGGTGAGATTCGCGAGATCGGCGAGATCGAGCTTACGGCCGACGCGTCGAGCGTCGCTCGCTGGGCACGGGCGTCGGCCGCGTGCGACAACAAGACGACCTCGGGCGTGCGGCATTTCTTCGTCTACGTGCCTCCCGGCAGCGGAGGCGGAGACGCTGTTCCTGCTGCATGAGCACCAGATTTCATATGCCGGGGTCAGGACGTGGTCACTCGCCGAAGACGGCACGGTCATCATCGCTCCGATCGTGACGCCTGGAGATCCCAAGGATCATCGCGCTCGCTAGTTCGCTCCGTGAGCCGCGTGAGCAGTCGGTCGTCCGATGTGGCCGTGATTCCAAAGGTTGAGTAGGGCGTGGATGACGCTAATGTATCTCCATGGCCTGATTCGTGCTGCATCGTGTCGGCGTGGACTTCGCGTTGACGTTCATTCGAAACGAGCCGGAGGATCGCGCCAGGAGTTATCACTGCGGCCGCACCCCACAACGAGATGGAGCGAGCATGGTCCCGTCGCGATCGCGGGAAGCAACCAGCGGCACGAACTGTTGTGGGAAATGAAAGGGACAACGGTCTCCGGCCCCTTTCGGGCGGGAACGTCAACTCCGCGAGATATCTGGCGGCGGGTCATCCTGACCTAAAGACAGAACGTGAGTTCTTAGGCGGAGTATGTGATAATGGGACCCCTGGAGAACCGTGGGCCTCCGCCGTGCATGTTGGAGTGAAGCCCGGTTGAGGTTACGACGATCGGCAAGAGTGCCGGTTCGTTCAAAGTGTATCCAGCAAGGAGGGATTTCGCATGGCCTATCAGTTGCCCCCACTTCCGTATCCGTTCGACGCGCTCGAACCAACCATCGACGCTCGCACGATGGAGATCCACCACGACAAGCATCACGGAGCCTACGTCAACAACGTCAACGCGGCGCTCGAGGGACACCCGACCTCGCCGGGATGAGCGTTGAGGATCTGCTGCGCAACATCGATCGCGTCCCGGATTCGATCAAGCACCGCCGTACGCAACAACGGCGGCGGGCACGCCAATCACTCGATGTTCTGGCAGATCATGAAGAAGGGTGGCGGCGGCGAGCCGACCGGCGCGCTCGGCGATGCCATCAACTCGGCCTTCGGCAGCTTCGATGCCTTCAAGGATGCCTTCACCAAGGCGGCCGCGGGTCGCTTCGGCAGCGGCTGGGCCTGGCTGGTCGTCGAAGAACGGCCAGCTCGAGGTGATCAGCACCGCCAACCAGGACAGCCCGTACATGGAGGGCAAGACCCCGATCATGGGCCTCGACGTCTGGGAGCATGCCTACTATCTGAACTACCAGAACCGCCGGCCGGACTACATCGCGGCCTGGTGGAACGTCGTCAACTGGGACGAAGTCGGCAAGCGCTTCGCTGCCGCCAAGGGCTAAATCGCGGCCCTTACCCGCGTCGCATTGCGAGACACCCTCTCCCTGAGTACCCGCCCGCGGGTGTGGGAGAGGGTTTTTTGTTGGGGCGCGCTCTACCGGTTCCAACGTCTCCCCTCTGCCCGGGTATCCGCTTGCGGGTGGGGGAGAGTGGCCGGGGTGAGGGCCGTCAGTCCATCAACCTCCGGTACAGCTCCTGCTGGCGTGCCGATCCGGCGCGGTAAATCTCGTGCCGCTGCGGATCCGTGCTGAAGTGCCTGGCGCCTTCGAGCACACTCGCAGCCGTCGCGCCCAGATCTTTGACCGCACCAAGACGCTCCAGTGCCACCAGCGCCGCGCCGCGCAACGATGCCTCTGCTTCGGGGGATTCGATGAGCTCGTGGCCGATCGCGTCACTCATGATCTGCGGCCAGTTGCGGTCGTTGACGAGCGCGTTGCCGCTGCCGATCAGCACGTGATCATCGTCGACGTGCCCCCGCAGCAACTCAGCGATCAGGGCGAAGCGATAGGCGATCGCTTCCAGCCCGGCCCGCAGGATTTCGGCAGCGGTGGTGTGGAGCGTGAGCCCGCTGATCACACCGCGGGCGTCGGGCGACCAGCCGGTACTGCGCTCACCAGCGAGAAACGGCAACCAGGTCAGTCCGTGACTGTCGGGGGCGATGGCCGCGATCTGCTCGGCAAGATCCACGGTGCGGCTGAATTTTAACTGTCCGTTGATCCATTCCCACAAATTTCCGCCTTCACTCAGCGCGCCGCCGAGTAACACCCGCCTCTGGTCGAGCCGGTAGAGCCAGAGACCTGCTGGCGGAGCGACCGGCTCTCCTTCCCAAAGCATGCGCATGGCACCGCTGGTTCCGACCGACAGGGCGACCTTGCTCGTGCCGATCGCTCCCGAGCCGACGTTCGCGCAGGCACCGTCTCCGATAGCCGGAAACCAGCGCGCGTGCCGCAGCGCGGGCCAGCGGTCCGCGTATGTGGCTCGGAGTGAAGTTAGTGGATCGTCGCTGATCGGTGAGAGCTTGTCACGGTCCAGGTGGAGCACCGCGAGGGTCGGCTCGTCCCAGTCGATGCGCGACTGATCGAACATGCCCGTGGCCGAGGCCATCGAGATCGAAGCGACGTCATCCGCGCAGAAATAGCGCAGCAGGTATTCCCCGAACGACATCCAGCGTTCTGCCGCGGCGAAGAGCCCCGGCTTCTCGTGCCGCAGCCAGAGGAGCTTGGCAGGTGGATAGCTCGAGTGGATCGGTGTGCCGACGCGCTGGTGGTAGGCATCCGGATCGAGCGCTCGTGCGAGCGTTTTGCACTGATCCGCTGAGCGTGTATCGGACCACATGAGAACCGGCGTTAGCGGGTCTCCCTTGGCGTCGATCCCCAGGATGCTGTGCCAGAAGGTGGAGATGCCGACTCCGGAGATCTCGATTCCGGAGCCGCCCAGCTTGGCAATCACCTGATCGATGAGCGATTCGACGCCCTCGATTAGCTCTCGCGGGTCGAGGGAGCCGTCCGACGACGAGACGGTGTCCTGACGATAACCAACGTGAATCAGCGAACCGGTGATTCTTCGGCCTGCGCCGTCGACCAGCGCGGCACGCGCCGACGAGCTGCCGATGTCGAGAGCCAGAATCAACGGCGGCTGGATGCTGGAAAACCGATCTGGAACGCTCGAATTACTCAACGAGGTGCGCACTTTCTTGTAGTGGCCAGGGGCCGCTCTCTCCGCGTTTACCGAGAATACGCAAGCGTCACGGCAAACGGAAGAGCCATCTAACCGGCTTTGCCGCAGCTTGACGAACCCGCGCTCAAGGTGTAAACACTCTTCCGATCGATCGTCACCATACATTCCCGCTCCGGGAATCACGCTATTCGGATCATCTCACGGTATTCGCCGCGGGCCGAGTTCTCGTCACCGACGTGCGCCGGGTGTGCGGGCGAGCCGTGTCGCGTGTGCCGATCTCCTACGCTGTTCTCTTTCGGTTGGCCTAAACGTACCGCGAGAGCTAGCCAAACGGGACATGTCGAAATCAGGCAAGGTGGGTGATGGCGGTCACACAGGTTGACGCTAGGCTAAGAGTAGCTGAAAAGGGCAAACCCGTTGCAAGGCGGGGGCGCAAAGCCGTGGATCTCCAGGAGATCGCCAGGCTGCCAGCGGTGGACGACGTTATGTCGGCGGTGTTTGCATCTTGCGTCGGTGTTTGCCATTCAGCACAGCAGGGAGCAAACCCGTGATCTGGCAACGCATTAGCGCCGTCCTCTTTATCGCCACCGCCGGGTTCGCCGCGGTGTTTACCGGCGCCGGAGCGAGCTCCACACCAACTGGTTACGACGTCGCCTCAGAATTTGCGAGCTTCTACTCCAGTTCAGGCGGTCTATCTAACTTCGGTTACGCCATCAGCGCACCCGCGACTGAATCTGGCCGTACCGTTCAGTATTTCGAACGGCAGCGTTTTGAGAACCATCCGGAGCTAGCGGGTACGCCCTATCAGGTTGAGCTCGGCCGCCTCGGAGCCGACGTGGCGCAGTCGTCCGGGCTAAATACCAGCGCGCCCTTTGCTCCCTTGCCCGGTAATACGGCCAGCGACGCGAACTGCACGTTCTATTCCCAGACCGGCCACCGGCTCTGCGCCGGTTTCCGCAACTACTGGGGCGGCAACGGTGTCGAGTTCGGTGACCCCGGCGTATCGTTCCGGGAATCGCTGGCCCTCTTTGGCTATCCGATCAGCGAGGAGTTCATTGATCCTGCGTCCGGTCTTGACGTGCAATATTTCGAACGCGCTCGCTTTGAATACCACCCGGAGTTTGCCGGCACGAAGTATGAGGTGGAGCTGACGCTGCTTGGGCAGACCGCCATGAATGCTGATGGCACCTTTAATTCGGCCGCCTCGGGGCAGCGGCTCAACAGCGGCGCGTCTTCTTCTGGTGTCCTCTTCGGTGTCTATCCCGGAGGCGGAAACGGTGAGGTGGGCTACGTCGCGCCGCCGTCGGGCGATCAAATCGTGGGTAGCATGAATCAGCTGCGCGGGTCGCGGCCGCTCAACGTGCATCTCTACACCGCCTGGAGCTGGTACGACCAGCAATTGCTGGATGCTGACGTCGCCCGTTACACCGGCGCCGGTTTCAGCGTGACCCTCACCATCAAGTACTCGCCACCCGCAAGTCACGTCGGCGACGTGAATGGGTTCACTACCTTCGTGCGCGGGGTCATTGATCGCTATGGAACGAACCCCCGGGTCGCGCAATTCGTCATCGGCAATGAAATCAACATCGTGAACGGGAATCCGGACTCGTCGGATGGCCCGATCGCCGGAGTTCGGGACGCGACTGTCCAGGGTGTCATCGCGGCCCGCCAGGAACTGACGAACGTCAAATCCGGAGCAACACTCGGGACCGATTTCGCGATCCTCGATCGCAACGCCGACGCGCAGTTCCTGCACGATCTCGTTCAGCTCGGTGGCGATCCGTTCAAGTCCGCGATCACGTTCGTGGGGATCAACGTGTATCCGGGGCTCTGGCCCGTTGGGACCGGTGATGCCTACGCTGACATGGCGACATACCTGCGGAACGCGCGCTACGCGCTCGACTATGCCGGGCTCGGCTCGAACGTTTCGATCGACATCCTCGAAAGCGGCTATCCGACTCTCGATGAGGCGGCCCAGGCCGACAAGCTCGACGGTATTGTCCGGGCGGTCTGTGACAATGCGTCGTCACTCGGGATACGCGGGTTCAACTGGTTCGATCTGTGGGACGCGAACTCATCGTCGAGCAGCATCTACGGGCATTATGGGCTGTTCAGATCCGATTTGAATCCGAAGCCCGCCTTCAGCCGCTATCAGCAGGCGTTTGCCGGGCAGTGCTCGGCCACGAAGTAGCGCCCGGCCGAGACGACTCCCGTCGCCGGTGGGTCAGCGCGGCTTGAGCGGATCGGCTGGAACGAGCTGGAGCCCAGTCGCCATCGACTGCTGCTCCATCCACGGGCTTTGCGCGATCGTGTTCCAGAGCGCGTCCATATCAGCCGCCGAAAGTGCCCACTGCGGCCGATCCTGGTCGAATTGGTTGCCGGGGTTCTGGTAGTTGAAGTAGACCACCCCGCGAATTGACGGATAGCTCGGGAGCATCTGGATCATTTCGTTGATGCGCTCCGTCTTGAGCGTGGGATCGAGATCGATGCCAATCTCGGCCAGAATCATCGGCTTCCCCAGCGACGCCAGCAGGTCGTACTTCTCGTTGACGAGCGTGGTCAACGGCCGGGGCGTCTCTACCCGTGCAATCTCAATCTCCCAACGCGTGTATTCGAGGACCGAGATGCCGACATAGTCGACATATCCGTCACCCGGATAGTACTCAAGCGAGCTGAGTTGGCCGCCGGGTGACCAGACCCAGAGGGCATTCGTTGCGCCTTCGCTTCGGAAGAGATCGACGACGTGCTGGTACGCGGCGACATAGGCGGACGGATCGCCTTGCGACCAGGGATAGAGCCCGTCCAGGTCCATTTCGTGGCCCCAGCGGATCAATATCGGCTGCTGCATTGTCCGGATGGTCGACGCGTAGCGCTGGATAACCGCGTCATAGCTTCCGGCGGTGATGTCCTGGAGAAGAGTATCCGTCGGGCGTCCGTTCAGCGGCCATGGTTCAACGGACAAAAGGACCGGACGGCCATGACCGTACGACTGCTCTATGGCTGCCACTGGAGCGCCCCCGACCGGGTCGTCCAACCAGGTCGCGAAGATATGGTCGATCCCTGAGACGAGCGCAAGCTCACCAGAGGGATCATACGCGCCGAACGTCGTTCCAGTACGTCCTGGGTCGAAGAGCCACGAGGTGACCGGCGCAAGAGCCGTGGCGGTCGCGGCCGGTTGCGGTGTCGCCTGGGGCTGCGTCGTGGCGGTCGCCGCGGCGACATCGCCTTGCTGGCTTGAATCCCTGGCGACATTCTCGGGCCAGTATGTGATCGCGGCAGTCGTCTTCAAGCGGTTGGCTGAGCCAGAGAGGACCATTCCGGTGACCAGGATGAATGTGACGCCGATGAGGGGTACGGACCGGGCAATCGTCGCACGGAGCCTGCTCCCCGCTTTGATGTTCGCGCGCACGAAGTCGATCAGCACGGCCCCGAGAATGATCGTGAAGAACATCGCGCTCAGCAACGCGAAGACGACGTACCCGGCGGCGTCGCCGTCCGGGTCCCATTTGAACCACGCATAGGCAATCGGTGTGCACGTCGCGATCGCCGCCAGGAGGACATACGGCGCGGCCGACTGCAGCGCGCGGCGCAGGGCGACCTTTCCGGCACCTTTCGGCGTGACCATGTAGTTGAAGCGACCCTGGCGAAAAACCAGGGAGATGACCGCGTTGAAGAGGGCGATCAGAACGATGGGCCAGCGAGCTACAGCCAGCACCATCCCCTGCCACGAAATGAAGAAGTGCGATTCGGGTTTCAACCAGCGGCGGTGGTAGATCCATCCAACCATCGACAGAGTGGTGACGGTGAGCGGGACCGAAAGTGCCAGAAATTCGATCAGCGATACGCTGACGATGGGCCTGCCGGAAACCAGCGCCATGAGCGGCAGCAGGAACAGAATCGAGTAGGTGACCGAGAAGAGCCCATACCAAAGCTCGGAAAATAGAAATACGATTCGTTGCCGAAGAGTAAGAAGCTCCTTTGTCCGACCATATTTCAGCAAGACCTGCGTGATCGAGAAGGCCCACTGATGGTCCTGTGCCAGATAGTCCGCGACGTTGTGTGGTCCCAATCCTTCCGCGAGCACCTTGGGGACAAAGACTCCCCGGTGGCCGCGCTGCGCCAACTTGAGCGTGTCAAGGTGGTCTTCGGCGCGAGACGGACCAAAGCCGCCGATCTCTTCGAGGTGAGACATGCGATAGGCGGCATGGGACCCAATGATCATCGGGGTTCTCGTCCAGCCGTAGTACCCCATCTGGAGTGGACCGTGGAAGAGCTGGTTTTGCTCCGAGCTTCCGCGTGTGGTCCAGTCCTCGATGTTTCGATAGACGCTGGGCAGCGCGACGTAGGCGATCTCAGGATCTTGGAAATAACCAAGCACCTCATCGAGATACGACGGCACCGGCACATGGTCGCTGTCCAACTGCACCATGAAGTCGTACCGATCGTAGGCGACGTCGGTGAACCAGGCATTGTAGTTTCCCGACTTGGTCTTGGTCTGGTACGGCCACTCGGGCTGATTGAAGCGCGTGATGCCTTTTCGTGACCAGTAGTGTGCGCCATATCGTGTGCAGAGTGCCCGAACGCGTGGGTCTCCGCCTTCATCCAACACCCAGTTGTCGTGTGGGTAGCGAACTGAAACCATGCCCGCGAGCGTCTTCTCGAGCACGTCAATCGCTTCGACTGACGGTACGATCGCGGTCACCATCACCACGCGAAGATCCGGCGCCGGTGGCAGAGGATCTGGTCGTTTCATCTTCCAGAGGAAGAAGATCATGACCGATGGCATTGCCGTGACATCGAACCCAAGCACCATGGTCGCTATGACGAATCGCGGCCACGTCACGACGTGGTCCACTTGAAACCACCAGTGCCAGAACAACGTATTGAGCGTAATCCAGACGGCCACCAGCATGAAGTAGATGACGCGATCGCGGCCCTGGATGACCCGTCTGTCCACGATCGGGCTGGTCGCCGGCGCAGTATGTCGTGGTTCATCGACCGACGGATGCAACGGCTTCAACTGAGGTTCTGTCGTTTGAGGGCGGGCTTTGGTCGCTACCATTGGTGCCCATCGCAATCTGAGTGAGACAACCCTGTGTCTTCGCGCGGACGACGATCGATGTCGTTCACGCCGGCGGAGAATCTCGCACCCGTTGACCCTGAGTCGCCTGAGATGGGTCCACCATTCTCCGATCGGAATTGTCGTGGACATGGCGTGAAGGACCCACGACAATTCCCCAGGCGGCATTACAGGTGAGCAACAACCTGCGTGACCCGTGCCGGGAACACCTATCTGGCGTAGTACGTGAGTACCTATCGCGTTCGTATCGCGGAACAGTCGCTGCCGGTTCGTGCCAATCGAAAAACGAAGCAATCGCTCTCAACCAGGAAATCGTGGAATGACATCGGCCCAATCCAGTCGATGAGCAACGCAAGCCTCACAGCCGTGAGGAGGCTGTCATCGAACGCGGAAGGCGGGTGTGGATCCGGCGCGAAACGTCTCAGCCGCAGACGTGGTATGGCTGAGCCTGGGGCGGAGGTGGTGCGCGAGGATCTGTCCTAACCCAACGATCGTTCGGCGGCCGCCGCGGTGGTGATGACCGGGACGATCTCAAACTGGATCAGGTCGCCCCACTGAGACCAGGACGCTGCCCATTCGTCGAACAGCCGCGGGTCGTCGGTCTCCATCAGCTGGTAGCAGCGATCGAGCGTGCGCTCGTCGATCCAGCTGTCGATGAATTCGAGTCCGGGAGGGAGCATGCGTCCGTGCTTGGCGACGACCTCATACACTGGTTTCGGTCCCTGCAGGAACGTTTCAACCACCATGTAGCGCATGCGAGACCCCTTTTCGACGCGATCGTGGGCACGACGACAGTCAGTCGTCGTGCCCGCGGACGAAATCGCGCTGTCTAACGAACGGCGCCAGTCCTGGCCGTCGCGGCGATCGACTTGATATCGTCGAGGAAGGCGCGGTTCCAATCGAGCATGTTGTCCCAGCGAAAACGGGAGCTGTTCTCGCGGATGATCGTTCTCGTTTCGTCGGGCATGTTCTCGTAGGAGCGGTTGACGCCCTCCAGGTGGCTGTTTTCGAGGGCGAAGCGTCGCGACTCCTTGGCCATCTCCTGTGTCACCGTCGCGGGGCGTTCGATAAAGTGCCCAAGCTCGTTCCAATTGGCGTCGTAGAGGACGAAGACCGGGATCGATCGGAATTCTCCCTGCTTGAGGTATTGATCGATGAGATCGTGATTCTGATCGCGCAGGAAGACGCGTAGCGGCAGGTCGTATTCCTCGGCCAGCTTAATCGCCGCGGGCAAGAACTGGATGACGTCGGTGCACCAGTCTTCGCCAATGGCGGCGATCGAGAGTGGATGCTCGGCGAAGAAGGCGCGATCTTCGTCGGTGAAGATGGCGGTCGTCTCGGTGAGATTCTGCTCGAATCGCTCGCGATTCTTCGTCATCTGGTCGATAAACTGCTGGGCGGTCAGGCCCTCAGCGAATCGGTCTTGAGAAATCGGCATACGGCAATTCTCACTTTCATGGCGTAACGGCGTCTATCTGGCTCGAACGGTGAGAAAGCGGTCCCACGAGCTTCCTCTGAGCCAGTGATCCAAACGAATCGTCACGTGGCGTTATTCCGTCGAGACCATCGTGGGGAGTACGGGGGGAGGCGGCCATCACCCCCGGCAATGACGCCCCGCCTTCCGTATACTGCCGGGGGTCATTCACTCGTTGGACCTTGCGAGTTCCGCTACGGGACCGTAGGGTATGTGACGAACCGCATGGCGCTTGCCGTCGGAGTCAGCTAATCAGAAGGAGTTCCGCATGGTCGACGCGGAAGCCACGGCGCGCGAACACATCTCCCGGCTCATCGCCGATCTGGGTCGTTCAGAAGCGTATCCCGATCCAGTCGACTCGATCGCGCTGGAAGAGACGCATGCCTCGCTGGCCTTCCTGGCCGGGGACTTCGTCTACAAGGTCAAAAAGCCGGTCGATTTCGGTTTCCTCGATTTCTCGACACTGGAGCGCCGCAAGTTCTTTTGCGAGGAAGAGCTGCGTCTCAATCGTCGCTTGACGCGCGACGTCTATCTCGAGGTCGTTCCGGTGGTGGAAGCTGGCGGGCGGCTCTCGTTTCATGGCGATGGACCAGCGCTCGACTACGCGGTCAGGATGCGCCGGCTCGACGACCATCAGATGCTGCGATATCTGGTCGAGACCAATAAGGTTGGCGAGGGTGTCTGGCCGGCACTCAGCCGCCGGCTGGCTCGCTTCTATTCGGAGGCCGCCACCGGCGACGGTGTCGACGAATGGGGGACGCTGCCGATCGTCTGGCGCAACATCGAGGAGAACCTGGAGCAATCCGAGCCATACTCGGGCACGATCGTCGCGCCGACCCAGCTTCGCTTGATCGATGACGTGTCGCGTCAGTTCCTCGAGCGCGAGAAGGATCTGCTGTCGGCGCGGCTTGACGCGGGGAAGGTTCGAGAAGGGCACGGCGATCTTCACCTGGCCCATATCTATGTCGAGGGGCCGGGCCCGGACGATTTACAGATCATCGACTGCATCGACTTCAATCCGCGGCTGCGCTGCCTCGACGTCTCAGTCGACATTGCGTTTCTGTCGATGGACCTCGATTACCACGGCCACCCCGGCGTGGCGCGGCACGTCGTCAACCTGCTGTCGGCTGACCTGCGGGATGCCGATCTCCCGCGTCTGGTCCAGTTCTTCTCGATCTACCGCGCCCATGTGCGCGCCAAAGTCGCCTGTTTCCGCGCGGATGAGATCGCGCCGGAGCTTCCCGAGTTCTTCGCGGTGCGCAACGAGGCGGAGCGCTATTTCGACCTGGCGACGTCCTACATCGTCGAGCCCCAGCGCAGGTGCCTCTTCCTGGTGGGCGGATTGTCCGGAACCGGCAAGAGCGTGATCTCGCGGCGCCTGGCTCGATCGATTGGCGCCGGTCTGGTCTCGTCCGACTCGATCCGGCTCGAGCTCGCCGGGAAGACACCGGCCGAACGGCAGACGGTCGACTACGGCACCGGGATCTACACCGATGATTTCAACGAGCAGACGTATGAGCGCATGTTCGAGCGAGCACAGGCACTGCTCGCGGACGGTCGTTCGGCCGTCCTCGACGCCACCTTCTTGAATCCGCGCTGGCGTGAACGGGCCAAAGATCTCGCGGCGCGAACCGCGTCAGACCTGCTGCTCATCGAGTGTCAATGCCCGCCCGAGGTCGCCCGTGAACGCCTGAGCAAGCGCGCCCGAGAACTATTCGAGCCGAGCGAGGCGGACTGGGCCATCTATCAGGAGCAGCGCCATCGCTACGGTGAATCGTTCGGAGATCTGGAGCTACCGCTGCTGACGTTGCAGACCGACCAGCCGAGCGCCATGATCCTCGACGAGGTGCTGAGCCGGCTGGATCTGCGCCGCCGTCTGTAGCGGCGTGCGCGGTACAGACGCGTGCGTCCGCGACGTTCATTCCACCGATCAGGCTGGCGATGTCGTTGATTCGTCGCCGGGGGTGACGGTTCCGCTCGATAGCAGTGGCGGTTGCCCCAGCTTCAGGTAACGGCGCACGCTCATGCGATTGCGCGCGTCGTCGGCCAGCCCGAGCAGCGCCAGCAGGTCCTCCTCACCCGCTCCGTCGCGCGCTTGATCGACCGCGAAGGTATCGCGCAAGGTCTGTGGCGATACCTGCCGCTCGATTCCGGCGTCGCGCGCGACCCGCTCCACCAGCTTGTTCATCGATTGCGGCAGGATGGCGATGAGCGGTCCGCGCGGCTCGCCGGCGCCGGCCAGCGTCCGGTAGATCTCGGCGAACTCGGCATTGGCGGCCAGTCGCCGTTCACGGCCTCGGTGACGTGCGTTGTCGTAGTAGATGTAAATGACCGGCTGGGCCGGGTCCGAAAGATCGACGTGCTCATGCCGAAGCTGGAGTACCTCCGCGCGCGACAGGCCGAGACGCAGCATCAGCCAGACCGCCGCGGCGGCGCGGGGTCCGTCCCGCTCGGCAGCCGCGAGCAAGCGCTCCTGCTCGTCCGCGAAAAGCGGTCGCGGTGTCTTGAGCGGGATGTGCTCGGGGTAGAAATCCGCGCTCGGGTCGGTGTCGAGCACTTTGGCCCGTTCGACAAGGTATTTGAACATGCCGGAGACCGACGTCAGGCGCCGCTTGCGCGTCGATTTGGTGTTGGTGTCGTCGAGGAAGAGCGCCACGTCGCGACGCAGTATGTCCCCGATCGGCTTGGGGCCGATCAAGAGCTCGAAGACCGCGAGATCGTAGCTGTAGGAGTTGACCGTGTTGCTGGGATGGCCCGATTGCTCCAGGTGTCGCCGGTACCAGTAACGCGCCACGTCGAGGCCCGATTGTGGGGTCAGGTCCGGCATGACGGCGACGTGACCGCGCAGCCGCCCGTCGTGGCCCAGCTGGAAGAGTGATGGCTGAACCGCTTGTTGGTCCGGTATTCGACCGGTGTTATCGTCGACGGGCTGCTCGTTCATGTCGGCTGGCGCCCTCACGCATCACGATCCGGTATCTGACGTGTCAACGGTAGGCTAGCGAACGCCTGTTCGTATGTCAAGCTGGGGCGCGATCGCCAGCGCGTTTCAATCCTCACCCAACGCTATGGTCGGGTGCGATAAGCGCCCATGGAACGAGCATGACGCGACCATCGTCGGCGCGATTATTGACGTTGCTCATTTGCTTGGACTCACGGTGGTTGCCGAAGGAGTTGAATCGAAGGAACAACTGGACCTGCTCACCGCGATGCACGGTCACATCGTCCGGGGATTCTATTTCGGCACATCCCCCTTGGCGCAAGTTCAGAAGTCGCCTCATCATCACCAGAGCCGTGAGAAGCAGTCATCATCCGGAGCTGGCAAGCACCTCATCCTGACGCCCCTTCGCGCGGAAATCTCCGGGCCCGCAACTGCGACGTTTTTCGGATAGCGTTCTGTCGCGCCGCGGGGCAAGATTGGGCTGTGACGTCGATAGGGGGTGGGGTGTCACCGCGCAGGCAGTTCACGATCGATCAATTGAAAGCGCGAGCCAGTCATTTTCCACGTGCTCTCTGGCTGCTTGCGTTCGCCAATCTCGTTCTCTTCACCGCGCGCGGGATGACGATCCCATTCCTGGTGATCTACTTTGGTCAGATCGTGGGGCTCGGCGTCGGGCTCGTGGGGGCCGGAATCGCGGCCAGCTCGATCGTCGGAGTCGCCTTCACCCTGGTCGCGGCCGGCACGATCGATCGCTTCGGCGCGCGAACGATGCTGATAATTACCATCGCCGGAACGGGCCTGACGACCGCATTCTTCCCCATGTCGACGACGCCGGTGCTGTTCTTCACCATCATGATCCTGCAGGGATTGTTCACGCAGCTCTATTGGCCCTCCTCCGACGCACTGGCGACGTCGTTGGTGCCGATGTCGCAAGCCGGTGAGATGTTCGCGACGCTGCGCGTGGCGAGCGCGCTCGGTATCGGTGCCGGCGGATTAATTGGCGGTCTCATCGTGGCTGGAGGCGCTCAAGCGCAGTACCGCATGCTGTATCTCGGTGCGGCGGCCGGCATCATGATCGCGGGCGTATTGGTCGTCTTTCTGGTGCGACCGGCGGCCCGTGCTTCTACAGAGGCTGATCAGGGGAATTCCGCGACGGCTGGAAGCTGGGTCGATGTCCTGCGCGACCGGCGTTTCATGTTCAGCCAGGTGGTCATGTTCATCATGCTGGCGGCGTTCACCCAGCTTCAGGTGAGCGCTCCGCCGTATCTGCGCGCGCAGGCCGGAATCGACGAGGCGCTGATCGGCCTTCTGTTCACCATCAACACGGTGATCGTCGTGGTGGCGCAGTTATGGGTCGCGCGCAAGATCGCACGTTGGGGACGGGGTCTGACGCTGGCAGTGGCGGCCGTTTTCTGGTCGATTTCCTACGTGATGATCGGCGCCAGTCCCTGGCTCAGTGCCTTGCCGTTCGTCGCGATCGTGGTCTACACCGTCGGCGAGATGATGTTCATGCCCACGTCCGGCGTCATCGTGGTCGAACTCGCGCCGGAGCACCTGCGAGGGCGCTATCTGGCCTTCAGCAGCGTCATCTGGGGTAGCGCCTGGGGATTGTCTTCGTGGGCCAGCGGTACGGTGCTCGGCTCCTCCCACCCGGTGCTGCTCTGGCCGGCACTCGTCGCCGTCCTGGCGATTGGAGCGCTCGGCGGCATCCTGTTCGACCGGTTCTCGTCGGTCCCGTCAATAGGCACGAGCCAGGTGCGCATCGCCGATTCGGATTAGCGTTAAAGCGTTCCGCAAGACATGCGTCGGCGTACGGTCCGCCCTGCACGTTGCGTTAGCGCTCGGCTGGCCCGTGAGCGATGACGCGGGTCGCCAAGAATGTTGCGGGTTAGTTCAGCGATTGCTCGGTCTGCGCGTCGAATGCGTGGACATGGTCGATCTCCACGATCAGCTCCACGTTCTCGCCAGCGCGCAAGCGTGCCGTCGGTTCCACCTTCGCCACGATCGACTCGCCACCGGGGGCTCGCAGGTGAAGGAGCGTCTCGGATCCGAGCGGTTCGACCAGATCGATCGGTAACGTTATCGTGGTATCTTCGGGCGCCGGCACGCCGTTCTTCAGATTGAGGTGCTCCGGCCGCAACCCGGCAATCACCTTCTGACCCACCATCGAGTCGAGCTTGCCGACACGTGACGTTGGAACCCTGATCTTGATGCCTTCGAAGGCCAGCATCACGCCGTCGCCGTCGCTCACGACCTCGGCCGGGAAGACGTTCATCGCCGGGCTGCCGATGAATGTGGCGACGAACATGTTTGCCGGGCGCTCGTAGAGATTCTCCGGGGTGTCAAGCTGCTGCAGGATGCCCGCGCTCATGACGGCGATGCGGTGTCCCATCGTCATCGCCTCGACCTGGTCGTGCGTGACGTAGACCGTCGTGGTCCCCAGCCGTTCCTGGAGCTTGATGATCTCGGCGCGAGTCTGAACGCGCAGCTTGGCGTCGAGGTTCGAGAGCGGCTCGTCCATCAGGAAGACCTGGGGCTCGCGGACTATGGCTCGCCCGAGCGCGACGCGCTGCCGCTGGCCGCCGGAGAGGGCCTTCGGTTTCCGGTCAAGCAGTGGCGTAAGTCCCAGCATCTCGGCTGCCTGGTTGACGCGCTGGTTGATCGCGTCCTGAGGCGTGTTGCGGAGCTTGAGACCGAATGCGAGGTTGTCTCGCACGCTCATGTGCGGGTAGAGCGCGTACGCCTGGAACACCATCGCAATGTCGCGATCCTTGGGGGGAACCTGCGTCACGTCCCGGTCACCGATATAGATGTGGCCGCTGCTGATCTCTTCGAGACCGGCGAGGCAGCGCAAAGCCGTCGACTTTCCGCACCCGGACGGGCCAACGAGCACGAGAAATTCGCCGTCATGGATCTCGAGATTCAGATCAGCCAGTGCAATGACGCCGTCAAAGCGCTTGTCGACATGTTCGAAGAGAACCTGCGCCATCGTAATTCCTCCCGTGACTCGCATCCCCACACGCAAAATGGACGTACGGTGCCTGCCTGGCTCGCGATGTTTGGACCACGCGAGAGGACTCACGGTACCCCGACACACACGCATCTGGCGCGCCAGCCGCTTCCGCAACGAAAACAAGCGAACTAACGCGCGGCGACGGGCGCCGTGCCGGATGAGTGACCTGTGTGGCAGCGCCTGCCAAGACTATAGCATATGCATCATCGACGTTAGACTGAGATGGTGAACCGGCTCCGCCCGGTTGCGAAATTCGCGTATCGGTCGATCACCGGGCTAACTGACCGCCATCCATCACCAGCGCGCTCCCGGTCATGAAGGCGGCGGCGTCTGACGCCAGGTAGAGGGCAGCCTGCGCGATCTCCTCGGTGGTCGCCAGCCTGCCGAGCGGATGACGCTGTTCCAGAGCGCGCCGTGCCGCCGTGGGATCATCCGTCGCATCGAGCAGCCGTCCGACCCAGGGACTATCCACCGTTCCCGGGCAGATGCAGTTGCAGCGGATGCCTTGATCGGCGAACTCGGTCGCCACCTGCTTCGTCAACGAGATGACGGCGCCCTTGCTGGCGCAATAAGCCGCGCGCTTCGGCACGCCGACCAGACCCAGCACCGAGGCAATGTTGATGATGATACCGTCGCGGCGTTCGAGCATCCGCGGCAGGACGGCGCGGCTGCAGAGATACACGCCACGCACGTTGACCGCGAAGACGCGGTCCCACTCTTCCGGTTCCACCTCGATGATGCTCTTCGTCGTCCCGATTCCCGCGTTGTTGCAAAGGATGTCGATGCGACCGAAACGCGCCAGGGTCTGATCAATCATGCGCTGGACGTCGGATTCTTCACTCACGTCGACCTGGATGGCGAGCGTGTCTCCACCGGCCAGGCGTGCCGTCTCTTCAGCATGGGCCAGGGTGCGGCTGGCGGTCGCCACTCGCGCGCCTTCCTGAGCGAACAGAATCGAGATGGCGCGGCCAATGCCGGAGCCACCTCCCGTCACCAGGGCGACCTTTTCGTCAAGCTTGCCCTTCGTCATGCCGGTCATCGTCTACACTCTCCGTCTCCGTCAACTCCGTCTAGGACATGTCCGCCAGAATCCGGCACAGGCGCGCTTCCTCGATGGCGAGTTGGCCGGCGGGGAAAAGCGTGACGAGCACCTCGTCGATCCCTCCGTCGAACGCGGCCGTGAGCCGTTCCCGTACCTGTGAATCCTCGCCCCAGACCACGAGATGATCGAGCAGATCATCGGAGATCGCGCCGTTCTCACCGACCGGGAAGCCGGCGTCGGAGAACATCCCGGCATAGAAGGGGAGCCGCCCGTAATTCTCGAGTCGTGGTCGCGCCGCGGCCAGCATCGTTTCGCGATCGGCCGTCATGACGACCGGGACGTGAGCGATGAGCCGAGGCGCCGGGCGCTCAGCGATGTTGGCGGCATCGCGCATGGCGGGACCGGCGATCTGGCGCAAGTAATCGAGAGGGGTGACCCATGAGATCGCGCCGTCGGCGCATTCGCCTGCCAGGCGGAAGGCGTTCCGGCGCAAGGCTGAGATGTAGATGGGCAGGTTCGCTGTGCTGTTGAGATCGGTTCGGACGGAGTAGTAGGTGCCGCTGAACTCGCAACGCCCGGTCGTCAACAGTGAGCGCAGAATTGTCATGTATTCACGCAGATGGTCGAGTGGCTTGCCCATCGGGATCCCGTACGCGCCTTCGATCGTCGGTCGATGGCTCGGGCCGATGCCGAGCCGAACGCGGCCCGGTGATAGCTGTTCGAGTGCCAGGGCCTGAGTGGCCAGCATCGCCGGATGGCGCGGGTAGGTCGGCACGATAGCGGTGCCGAACGTGACGCCCTCGACCGCTTCAAGCGCCGACGCGAAATAGGTCATCGGGTCCGGTACGTTTCGCCCCGTGGTCGCCCAAAGCATCGAAACGCCCATCCCGGCCGCGCGTTTCGCGGCTTCAACGGCGGCGCGCGCGTTGCTCTTGTCGACGAGATCCAATCCGATTCGTGGTTCGCGCATAGTTGGACTCCTGCCTGAAACAGGTCGACATGTCAGCTTTGCCCATCATAACCAACTCTTCCACGCAGCGCGGCGGGTGCCCATCTCGAATCGCCAAGATCGCTGCTAGACTAGGCGGGCGATTGGACTTTTCGGCCCGGCCGACTCCATGAAAGCCGCGCGACACGATGCGACGCCTCTCACTCTACGCGCTACTGGCCGCGAACAGCATCTCACTGATCGGGAGTCAGTTCACGATTGTCGCGCTCCCCTGGTTCGTGCTTCAGACCACCGGCAGCGCCGCCAGGACCGGGCTCACCGGCTTTTCGGTGGCTCTGCCCTATTTTGTCGTCGGTGTATTCGGTGGGGCGCTGGTCGATCGCTTCGGTTATCGCGACACGAGCGTGGTCGCTGACGTCGTCAGCGGTTGCGCGATCGCGGCAGTTCCATTCCTCTACCACACGATCGGGCTTGCCTTCTGGCAACTTATGGTTCTGGTCTTTCTTGGCTCGTTCTTGAGCATTCCGGGGTTGAGCGCACGCCGGTCCATGCTGCCAGCGATTGCGGCCTCATCCAAATTACGGCTCGAGCGTGTCAACGCCGTGTTCGAAGGAGTTTATCCGGTCAGCGCGTTGCTCGGCCCGCCGGTAGCCGGCCTGCTGATCGTCTGGCTCGGCGCGAGCAACGTGCTGTGGGTCGATTCAGCGACCTTCGCGATCTCGGCCATACTCGTATTGCTGGGAGTTCCGGCGCTGGCACACAGGGTGAAGCCGGTGAAGCGCAGTCGTTACATCGACGACCTCCTGGAGGGGATCAACTTCCTGCGTCGCGACCACCTTCTGCTGCTGATGGCCGTCTCTCTCACGGCGTCGAACTTCCTGGTGGGGCCGCTGTTCGGTGTCATCCTACCCGTGTTCGCGCGCGACACGTTTCACAGCGCCAGAGATCTGGGGTTCATGCTGTCTGCTTTTGGAGCTGGGCAGGTCGGCGGGAGCATCGTCTATGGTGTGGCCGGTGGTCGGCTACCACGGCGAGCGACCTGGTTAATCGGCTTCGCCGGCGTGGCCGTGCCGTTCTGGGCGCTGGTCTGGCGGCCCGGATTGCCGGTGATGCTGGTGGTATTGGCGCTGGCAGCGCTGACCGATGGGCCGCTCACGCCGATGTCGGTCACGATCCGGCACGAGCGGACGCCTGAGGATCTTCGTGGGCGCGTCTTCAGCACCTTCAGCGCCATCAGTACGATGGCGGTACCGCTCGGAATGGCCGCGACCGGCTTCCTGATCGGCGCGATCGGCCTGCACGACGCGGTGCTGTGCCTGGCCGTGCTGAGCTCGCTGCTGGCCGCCGCCCTTCTGGTCGCGCCTGTCTTTCACCGGATGGACGTTCGCCCCGTTCGTGCCGACCAGGTGTCCGGTCCGGCAGAGCGGGACGCCGGTCACTGCTGACTGCTATCCCTCGTAGACCGTTTCGCCGCCGATGATCGTCTGGCTGATCTTGATCTCGTCCAGGCGTTCCGGATCGACCTCACGCGGATCCTCTTCCAGGATCGCGAAGTCGGCCAGCATGCCCGTTTTGAGCTGTCCCTTCTTGTCTTCTTCGAAGGTGGCATAGGCTCCGGCGACCGTGTAGAGCGGCAGCGCCTCCTCAACTGTGATGGCTTCCTCGAGCGCGTAGGAGCGCCCGGTGCCGGTCTTCTCGGTGACCGCCGCCTTGATGCTCTTGAGCGGCTCGAACGCCGATACCGGGCAGTCGGACGAGAAGACGACCGTGATGCCCGCGTCGAGCAGGGTGCGGAACGGGTAGGTCAGCTGGATGCGCGACATGCCGAGGTGGCGAATGAAACCGTCGCCATACTCGGTGATGAAGATCGGCTGGGTGACGGCAAGCACATGCATGCGCGCGATGCGTTCGATGAGATCCGGCCGCAAGATGCCGCAGTGCTCGATGCGGTGCCGATGGTCGGTGCGCGGCAGGCGCGTGAGCGCCTTCTCGTAGGCGTCGAGCACCATCTCGATGGCACGATCGCCGATGGCGTGCACGGCGATCTGGAATCCGGCCGAGTGGGCTTGCCAGACGTAATTCTCGAACTCTGCTTGCGGCATCATCGTCAGGCCGAGGTTGTCGTCGCGCGGATCTTCGAGGAATGGCTGGCTCACCGCCGCCGTGCGGCCGATCAGGCTACCGTCGATGAACATCTTGATGGGGCCAACCCGTAGTCGGTCGTTGCCGAAACCCTGCTTGATGCCGAGTCCAGTAATCTCCGGCAGGAGATTCTCGCGGATCATCATGGAGGTGCGGAGCTTCAGCTTGCCTTCCCGGACTGCCCGCTGATACGCCTCGAGATGCTCCGGCATGGAACTTCCGGCGTCCTGGCTGGAGGTGATGCCTGCCGCCACGTAGGCGTTGTTGCAGCGTTCGAGCGCCGCGACGTGATCGTCAACCGTCGACACCGGAATCACGTTGCGAATGGCCTGTTGTGCCGTCTCCTGCAACACGCCGGTCAGTTCACCGTGCTCGTCATGCACGAAATGGCCACCCTGCGGATCGGGCGTGTCGCGCGTTACCCCGGCCAGCTTCAACGCCAGCGAATTGACCACGCTGAGGTGCCCCGATCCGTTGACGACGATGACGGGGTGGTCGGGAGCGACCGCGTCCAGGTCGTGGCGAGTCGGATGCCGTCGCTCGTCGAGTCTGTTGTCGTCGTAGCCGCGGCCCTGGATCCAGGTGCCGGGCGGTACTTGCCGGGCGCGTTCGGCGACGTTCCGTTTGATGTCCTCGATCGAGCGCACCCCGGGGAAGCCCGCTTCCACGTGCCCGAGCGCGGTGCCGAATCCGATCATGTGGTTGTGGGCTTCGTTGAGCCCCGGCAGGCAGAAGCGGCCACCGAGGTCTATGGTTCGATAGCCGCGCGGCAGTGCGTCCTCGACCAGGCGCGCGGAGCCAACCGCCACGATGCGGTCGCCGATCACGCCGACCGCTTCGGCCGATGGTTGCGCGCGGTCCATAGTCAGGATAGTGCCATTCTTGATCACGAACGCGTCCGACATCTCGCCCTCCGTCACGTGTTTGCGTACCGGCCGCATCGATGGAGCCGCGCTGAATCCGGTGCCAGCACGATAGCCGCGCGGTAGGTGGGTGTCAATCGAGCCAGGGCCAGGAACGTATCTTCAATGGCCAGGTGAGCAGTGAAGACGTTCTGAAGCCATTGTGTTGGGCCTGGTGGACGGAGCAGACTCAGGCGCCTGCTCCGTCCACTTCTTAGCGCCGATCGAGGATGACGCGGCCGGATTGCATGATCATGGTGGGCTGGCTGAGCGTCGAAAGGTTTACCGACGGATCGCCGTGAATAACCAGCAAATCCGCGACCTTGCCCAATTCCACGGTTCCGACGGTGGACGCGATCCGGCAAGCCTCGGCCGCTCGGCCGGTGGCGGCGTGGATCGCCTCAATCGGTGTCATGCCGGCCTCGGCCATGCAAAGGAGCTCGAGATAGAAGTCGTCAAAGCCGGTGTGACGCCAGCCAGCATCATTCCCGGCGACCAGCTTCACGCCAAGCTCATGCAGTTTCCGGATGTTGGCGATGCCGTTGGCGTGTGAGGCGGGAGCGGCCTGGAACGCAAGCTCCTCGGCCGGGCTGAGTGTGCCTCGTTCGTTCCCACTCACCAGCGCTTCCAGCCGGTCGTGTGACACCTGCAGCGTCGGGGTGACGTAGACGCCTTGCTCGACGACCCGTCGCGCAATCGATTCGTCGAACTGCCAACTCGTGTCGGGCGCCATGAAGCTACAGTGTTCGATGTGGTCGGTTCCGGCGTCGAGCGCCCGGACGATCGACTCGGTGGCGATGGTGTGGCAGGAGGCTGGCTTGCGGACTTTGTGGGCCTCATCGATAGCCGCCCGCAGTTCCTCGACCTCGAAAGCAGGGAACTGGGAATAGGTACCGAGCGTGCCTCCGCCGGATGCCATGATTTTGACGAAATCAGCCCCCTGCTTCAGGACTTCACGGGCAGACTGGCGCATGCCGTCGACGCCGTCGGTCTCGCCGCCGAAATAGCGGCAGTGGCCACCGGTGATGGTCAACGGATAGCCGCTCAAGACGAACCGCGGTCCCTCAACGATTCCGGCGCGGATCGCGTCGCGCAGCCGGAACATCAAGTTGTCCTTGCCGCCGCAGTCACGAATCGTCGTAACCCCTGAATAGAGCGCGGTGCGGGCGTTGGCGAAGGCCCTGAGGAGCAGAATCTCGTCGGGATTCTCCATCCAGGCTTCGAATGAGGATCCGTCGCCCGGCAGAACTGTGTGGGTGTGCATGTTGATCAGCCCGGGCATCAGCGTGTAATCGCTCAGGTCGAGGACGTCGCCCGATATGGGTGGCTGGGCTTCATCCACGCGCGTGATCATCCCGTATTCGATCGTGACGTTGACCTTTTCTCGCGGTTCGGAGCCGGTTCCATCGATCAAGCGCCCCGCCCGAATCACCAGCGTATCGTGTGCCGTCATCTCTCCCCTGGTCTCCCTGTGAATCTGGATTGCCGCTTAGCGTTCCGGGCAAACATCGTGAGCTTGCCCCGCCGGGGAACAGTATGCGGGGAACGGCGATACTTTGGGAAGGGCGCCGGCATGGGGCGCGGCGCTGCAATTTGTCGCGCGACGCCAGCGATCGTGGATCGGAGTTGGCAGACAACGCAAAACCCGCCCTCTGGGCGGGTTCGGCTGCTGAATCTGGAGAGCTTCAGGCCATGCGGATGATGCGGCGTCCGGCTGCTCGTTCCCGCAGCGCGGCGTGAACGGCCGCCCACGGATCGGACGCAGAACCCGTCAGAAACCACCTGTTCGTGTGTCGCTGCCTCGCGGGCGAGGAGCGCCTGAGCCGCTTCGGGAGAATAGTTGTTGAACGGGGCGACGTCGTCCCAGAAGCGATCGAAGAGCATTCGGTACACCGCGGGGGTCTCGGCCAGGTCGTGATCACGTGTTACCGCTGCCTGCACGTTGGGTTCCCTTCTGGGCTCGTCTGGCTTGCCGCCACTTTTTCCATTGCTGGCAATCATAGGAAACCTCTCCGTGTCCATACATAGCAAAATAGGGCTAATGCCTCGGTACCAAAGGGTGAGGACCGGTGCATTCGCGTTCTTCCTTGGCGTCGTGCATCTGCCAGCTAGTCTCGCATGAAATACTGAGACCTGCTCAGGAAGGTGCACTCGAATTTGGGATTCGGGGCTGTGTATCCGGAGTTGAAGCCAGAGACTGCAACGTCATCGACGATCAATCGACTCACGATGTCTGCGGCAAACAATCACGCTGCTCGTTCGGGAAACTGAGCCAGCGCGGCCACGAGGGGAGCCCAGGAATGACGGATTCGCTCGAGATTCGCCTTGCAGGTGAGATCGTCTCCGGGCGCGATCTGCGCGGCGCGATCGCAACAGCCGGACCCTCGATCGCCAAGGTGATGGATGAGTTCGAGCAAGACGAGCGGCCCTATGCGCTGGAGCTCGACATCGATGGTCCGGATGTTGATGAGCAGGCGACGCTTGCCGATTTGGCTGATGCGTCGCTGCGGGCGCTCAATGACGTGTGGCGCAACTCACCGGAGCAACCGTATGCGACACGGTTCCTGACTGGAATGAGAGTCCGCAGGAGCCGAGGGGCCGCCGAGCCGGGCATGAAGCTGAGTCTGCGTGCGGCGGGAAACGTGGCTGCCGAACCAGCCGGGATTCTGCTCATCGATGTGCCGGGACCACCCACTATGAGTGCTCGCGAAATGACAACATCGACCGCCGCCATCCGTGACTCGCTGGCGTCGAACGTCATGGCACGCCCAGACGCCGAATACGCGCTCGCCGTCGATCTACCATCTGGTGACGCCGGTCTCGAGGGGACGACCAGCTTGAACAAGGGATTGACGCTGGCGCGCTTGCTCGCCGGCGTGCTTCCCGCGGAGGAGCCCGGCCGGCCAAATCTGCTCGAACTGTGGGTGGGTGGCGGTCAGGTCGCGCCAGACGACCTCACGCCACGAATTCGCGTGTGGCGCCTGGGCATCATGAAAATCCGGAGCCATTCCCGCGTCGCCTGACGGCGTTGGCTTTGGTCAGGTGTCGTCGTAAATCACGTCTTCGTGGAGCCCGGCGCATCGAGCCGCTGTCGCAACCTCAATGTGTCATCGTTATCCCGCGTGAAGCCCGCCCCAGTCCGGCGGTAGCGCGATTCCCGCGAAACGATCGAACGCGAGCTGCCCGATCTCGATTGACGGCGTGCCGTCGATCACCAATTCGCTGATGACCTGGCCGATGGTCGGGCTGAGGGCGAACCCGTGTCCAGAGAATCCGGTTGCCACGACGAGGTTCGAGATGCCAGGGAGCGCACCGAGAATGGGCACCTCGTCCACCGTCTGTGCTTCGATCCCGACCCAGACTCGCTCGACTCCAGCGCGAAGCAGATCGGGGAAGATAGCCGAGCTGTCAGCGAGACTACCCTTCACGCTGCCGAACCAGGGAATTGCGATGCGCCGGTCGAGATGAACCGTTCCCGGCCAGCCGCCGCCGATGACGTAGTTGCCGCTCGGGACCTGCTTCAGGCTGAGCATGCGGCCGCGCGCTCCGATGACCTGACGCAGCAGGGGTGGCAGCGGTGAAGTGGCGATCATCTGCGGCGCGCGAGCGGCGACCGGCAGGGTGACTCCGAGCGGTTCAGCCAGTCCCATGCTCCAGGCCCCGGCCGCCAGTACGACGAGATCGCAGGCGATGGGACCGTCTTCCGTTTCGACTCCGCTGACCCGCCCACCCTGGTGCGCGATCGCCGTGACCGTCGTGTGATCTCGGATGACGGCGCCGAACCGTTCCGCGGCACTGGCGAACGCCTGGGTCGTCAGGATCGGATTGGCATGGCCGTCGGCCGGCGAGTAGGCGCCCGCGACGACCTGTGGCGCGATGCCCGGAATCAGCTCACGCAGATCCTCACCTTCGACGAGATCGATGTCGAGCCCCAGCGCCCGCTGCTCGTCCATCCAGGGGAGGAAGCTGGCGATCGTGGTCGGATCTTCCGTGACGGTAACGTGCCCTTCGCGGCGGTAGTGCACATCGGCGCCGAGTTCCTCTTCCAGGTTCTCCCAGCGGGCGATGCTGGCTACCGCCAGCGGAAGCTCACGCAGATCCCGCCCTTGCTGGCGCACGCCTCCAGCGCTGGCGGCGGAGGCGGCGCAGGGAATGTCGCCGCGCTCGAGCAGCGTCACCGCCACGCCCCGGCGGGCGAGGTGGTACGCGATCGAACTGCCCATGACGCCGCCGCCGATCACGATCACGTCAGTTCGTTGTTGGCTCATTCCCATCTCCCACTGCATGCCGGTTGGTTGATACTGCCAACAGTCGTTCGCAACGGCTCAAATCCACGCTCCACCGTTGACACTGATCACCTGGCCCGTGACAAACTCTGACTCGTCCGATGCTAGATAGACCGCCAGGCGCGCGATGTCGTCCGGCTGACCGATGCGCGGCCAGAGGACCGCCGCGGCCGACTTCTCCTGTCCTCGTGCACGGGACATCTCCGTGTCAATCAGTCCAGGGGCAATCGCGTTCACGTTGATCCGATGCCGTGCCAGTTCCTTGGCGAGCGATTTGGTCAGCCCGATGACGCCGGCCTTGGCGGCGGAGTACGGGACACTTCCGGCCGTCCCTTCCACGCCCGTAATCGACGACAGGTTGATGATGCTGCCTCGGCCGTGTTCGAGCATCGCGGGGACCGCCGCCTGGCAGCAGATGAAGACGCTGCTCAGGTCGACGCGGATCATCAAGTCCCACTCACTCAGTGACAAGTCGAGCAGCGTCTTGCCGACACCGCCGATTCCGGCATTGTTTACGAGCACGTCGACGCCGCCGAACTCGCCCACGGCCTGAGCCACGATCCGGCGCACGTCGTCAGGATTGGCGACGTCCCCCGGCGACGCCGCGAGCCGTCCGCCCTCGGCACGCAGCATCTCGGCGCTCTGTGCCAGCAGCGAATCATCGATGTCGTTGATCAGCACGGCCGCGCCTTCCGCCAGGAATGCCCGCGCTATCGCCTGCCCGATGCCTCGTCCCGCGCCGGTGACGATGGCTCGTTTCCCGCTCAATCGTTCGCTCATGCCCGTCGTCCCTCCTGCCCGAATCGATCGAGAACCACATCATCGAGTTCCGCAGCCACGCTAGTCCTCCACCGGGCGCAGTCCGACCTTGCCGGAGCTGCTGCCGCCATCGACGACCAGTGTGGTCCCGGTCACGAATCCGGCCAGCGGCGATGCCAGCAAGAGGACGGCATTGGCGATGTCCGCCGGCCTTCCCGGACGAAGCGGGATAGCCGATCGGGCGCGATCCTTGTAAGTGGTGCTGAGATGAGCGCCGCCCTCCTCGACGTCGATGAACCCCGGGAGCACGGCGTTGGCGCGGATGCCGTGCTCGGCCAGTTCCAGTGCCATGGTCTTGGTCAGGAGCACGACACCGGCTTTGGAGGCGCAGTAATGTGCCCAGCCCCAGATCGCGTGATTGGCCGCGCCGGAGCTGAGGGTGATGATGCGCCCCGGACGGCCGTGGCGGATCATTGAGCGGGCCGCCGCCTGGCAGGTGAGAAAAACGCCTTTCAAGTTGGTGTCAAGCACGCGATCCCACTCCTCTTCGGACATTTCGAGGAAGGAGGAGACTGGATAGATCCCGGCGTTGGGAACCGCGACGTCGATTGGGCCAAGGTCGCGTTCAACGGCGGCGACCATCCGGCGAACTTCGTCTGCGACACGAATGTCGGCGGGGAAAGGCCGGCAGTCGATGCCCTGGACGCGCAATCGATCGCAGGCGCCCGCCACGCGAGAATCGTCACGATCGTTGAGGGCGATGCGGGCTCCAGCCCTACCGAATGCGGTTGCGATCGCCGATCCCAGCCCGGTCGCGCCACCGGTTACCAGAACGACCTGATTCTCAAAGCTAATCTCGATCGGCACCGGCACACCTCCTCATCGGACTCGTCAGTCACGGCTTGCTGGCTATCTTACGGTGAATCCGAAGATTGCGGGAACACGCGCGGTGCGGGATCTCACGTTTGGGATACGCGAGAGCGGCGGGGCCTCGCGCGTCGCGCGCCGACGCCCTATGATCGGAGCGTGAGCCGGCCGTGTGGCGTCCGGCGGTCGCAGGTTGGGGAGGTTGACACATGGCTTCGGTCGTTATCGACGGCAGGCCGATCTACTTCGATGACACGGGCGGTGATCTGCCTGCGCTGGTGCTGCTCCAAGGGTTCATGGCGTCGCGTGGCATCTGGAAATGGCAGGCCGAAGCCTTCTCGCCACATCTCCGGGTTATTACGATGGATAACCGTGACGCTGGCGAGAGCAGGCACGAGACGACGAGCTATAGCATGGCCGATCTCGCTGGCGACGTCGCGTCACTCCTCACCTCACTGGGGATCGAACGGGCCAGCATCCTGGGTCATTCGATGGGTGGCTACGTCGCCCTCCAGTTCGCCGCTCTCTATCCCGAGCGGGTGGAGAAGCTCATTCTGGTCGGCACCTCGGCGCTGGCCGGCGGTGCGTTGGGGCGACCGGCCCCGTCCTATGACCGGGAGCGCTTCATCGATGATCCGGTCGAGCGGACCCGCAATCGCTACACCCGGCTGACGGCGCCCGGCTATTTCGAGGCGCATCCGGAGCAGTTGGAAGCGGTCGCCGAAACTGCGCGCGGCAACGCGCTCACGTTCGAATCGATGGTGCGGCAGTCTGATTCGGCCTTCATGACGCACGACACACGAGCGGCGTTGCCGGGCATCACCGCGCCGGTGCTCGTCATTCACGGAGACGTCGATACGACGATCCCGATCCACGCCGGCCGCAAGCTCGCCGAGGCAATCCCGGCGCGCGACGCTCGTCGAGTTTGAGAACGTCGGTCACCTGCCGCATCTTGAACGCACCGAAGAGTTCAACAGCCTGGTGCTCGATTTTCTGGTCGATTGACCGCGAGCTGACCTGGGCGACGCTTGCCCTCGCCCTGTGGACTTCGCTGTTTTGCTCAGGTTGCTAGCTGCACTTGTGTCCCGATGACTACTCCCAACTCGCGTCCTCGTCGAGCGGCCAGACCGGGTGAGCGATCCGCTTGAACGGGAACGTTGTCAGGTCGACTGAGACGAGCCCCGGCGTGTCGGCGCGGATGATCTTGTGCGCGATTGGCTCGAACCCGGCCCGGAAGTGATTGCTCGATTTGATGGCCACGATCTTGTAACGCGAAACGTCGATCCCGTGCAACAGGAAGACCTCGGCGTCGAGCGTCTGCGTCCGGACCGAAGAGACCAGCACGTCGATGCCGCCGATGATCAAGCGCGCCATTGGCCCGAGGTCGACGCGCGCGCCGCGCCCCATTGGTGACTGCTGGATGAACTTGCCGTCGGTCAGGCACTTCACGTAGGCCTCGGCCTCGATCGGCTCGCCGTGCAGCTTCTCGTGCTTGCCTCCGAGCCGGACGTTGATGGTCGCGCCGGTTCCGGCCTTGTGAGCCTGCGCGGCGACCTCGGGGTCGAACATGAACCCCATGCAGGCGTCTTCCAGCTTCGCATCGAGCATGGCGCGCAGCAGATGCGTCGCATCCTCCGGCGCGCCACCACCGGGGTTGTCCGACGTCTCGTTGATGATGACGGGACGGCCCTCGGTTGCCAGCGCCTGGCGGAATGCTTCATCCGGCGGGGTGGGTGTCGGGCGAAACTGCTCGCGTACGTTCCAGACCTTCGCGGCAACGTCGCGGCCGATTCTGGCGGCCAACTCGGGATCGTTGTCGGTCGTGACGATCACGCTGACGCAGGGATGCGGGATGTCGGTCGTTGGGAAGCCATGGAAGAAGGCGCAGTCGATGACTCCCGGCTCCTCTTCTCGCTTCCAGCAGATTTGATTGATCTCATGCCCCGGGCCGAAGTTCGTGGTCGTCGTCGGGATCATCATCGGCAGCGTGGTGAGATGCATTACCGGCTTCACATTGCCGAGGATGATCGCGCGCAACAGTTCGACCGCCTCCTGTCCCCGCTCGTACATGTCGCTGTGTGGGTAGAGGTGCACGCCGACCAGGGCGGTAGCGGCGTCGAGCATCTGCTGGGTCAGGTTTCCGTGCAGATCGAGCGTCACGACGATCGGCAGGTCCGGGCCGGCCATCTCGCGGATTTCAGCGAGCAATGTACCTTCGAGATCGTCGATGCCTTCGGCCACCCCGGCGCCATGCAGCGTCAGGCAGTAACCGTCGACTTTCCCCGCCGATCGCAATCCGGCCAGGAGTTGTCCGCTGAGCTGATCGTAGGCGCGCTTCGAGATGGTTCCCGATGGCTGTGCGTTCGCGGTGAAGGTGGGCACGACCTCGATTCCCAGGCGCTCGGCCGCTTCGAGAATGCCGCCGCTGTAGTCGCGCACTCCTGTGTGTCTCTGGACGATCTCCTGTCCCTCTGACCACTCACCGAGCTTGAAGTTGTCCACTTCGGTTAGCCCGCTGCAGAAGGTATTCGTCTCGTGGCTGATGCCACCGATCGCGATTCGCATCTCACACCACCCTCAATGTTCGCCGGAACTCCACCGGCTCATGCTAGCCAGCGGAGTCGCCGGGAGCAAGGGGTAGCGGCGGATTGCCGGACTGAGCCGCATCCGCCTGGCCGGTACCATTGACTGCGACTGCAAGTACGAACGGGCGTTGAGGGGGTATCGGCGGCCTAGTACCTTCTTACTAGGAGTCATGCGAAGACCGGGACGAAAGTCAGGGATCATCGGACCCGTGATGACCGGTCAGGGAGATGGTCAAGGGTGGATGCAGGAGGAACAGACCGTGTTCGGGCGAATTTCATTGAAGAAGCTGACGCTGGGCGAAGAAGCGGTGAACTTCGAGCGGGCCATGCTGTGGATCGATTCCGATGATCGCTGGCGACTCGAGATCAACCCATCCAACCCGCGCGACCTACCGGCCATCCGTCCAGATAGTTACGGTACTCTGCGCGACGTGGATATGGTGACCGCTTCGGGTAAAGAGTTCAAAGGCCGCGTCCGTGTGAATCACCGGCGACTCTATCCGTTTCGGGGCGTGCCGGTGCTGCTCGA
Source organism: uncultured Chloroflexia bacterium (assembly GCA_963725815.1). GTDB lineage: Bacteria > Chloroflexota > Chloroflexia > Thermomicrobiales > Thermomicrobiaceae > CALAGB01. The sequence continues at coordinate 58,191 of CAVSAD010000015.1, read as the reverse complement.
GGGCGTGCAGCAGCTCGAAGGTTTCGACCTGGAGGCCGTCGACTGGTTCGATTGAGAACCTTCCACTTCCCCGGTTTGGTTCACCAGAGGGCATCAGTCGCCGTCGCGTTCGCACCCGAACGCTCGTTCCCCCGGCGACGCGATGCCTTTCTGGGGTTCGAAGCCGGTGTATTTCCACTCCAGACGTACAGTTGACAGACACCTCTGTTGTCGCTAGTATGGCTACGTTGACCCGTTTTTCGGGCATTGTCGGTTGGATTCGTTGACGGTTGGAGATGTGACAACTTTGAACATCGCGACCATCAATATCATGATCACCGGTGAGGTGCGCGGTAGCGCGCCGAGCTGCCCTCGCCTGCGGGCAGGGTTTCTCCGGCTGGCTGGTGATGGGGGGAATCTGCCCAGGTGCCGGGTGACGTGAGTCAACGCACTCACCGAAGACCTTTCAACCGCGGGCAGAGTTGAAACTCTCGCCCGCGGTTTTTATTTCCTGGGTGAATGACCGTCGGGCGGCCGGGCGTATTTGAACCAGATCAAAGGGGCATTCATGACTGAATCACGTTTCCCCACAATCGAGCCGATTGCCAGGCAGCGGGTCCGAACTGAACGTTCCTGATCCGCCATGACGGCTCTTGCGATCGAAAACGTCTCGAAGTATTCGTGCGTAAGGGCCTGCTCACCCGGCAAACACTTCAGACGACGCACGCGCTGCGAGATGTGTCGCTGACTGTACGGCGCAACGAGATCTTCGGCATCCTGGGAGCGAACGGCTCAGGCAAGTCGACCCTGATCCGGGTCATGTCGACGCTGCTCATTCCGGACAGCGGGCGCGTCAAGGTCTTCGGCTACGACGTTCGTGCCGACGAAGCAGAGGTCAAGCGGCTGATCAACCGCGTCTCGGTCGAGGCCTCGTTCTTCAAGAAGCTCTCGGCGATCGAGAACCTGCTCTACTCGTCGCGGCTCTACGGGCGAAGTGGTAGCTCGCTGCGCCGCGACATCGTCAACATCCTCGGCAGCATGGGGATCGAGCCAGACGCGGCTGAACCAGCCGCTCGAACAACTCTCGCGCGGCATGCAGCAGAAGGTGGCCATCGCCCGCGCCTTTCTGACGTCGCCGGTCCTGCTGTTGCTCGACGAACCGACGACCGGGCTCGATCCGCGCTCCAAGCGCGACGTGCAGGACTTCGTGCTCCAGCTGCGCGACCAGCACGACGCCACGATCCTGCTCTGCAGTCACGACATGGACGAGGCCGAGCGCCTGTGCGACCGCATCGCCGTGCTCGATCAAGGGCGAGGTCGTCGCGACCGATACGGCTCCGGGTCTGAAGCGCGGCGTCAGCCAGGCGCTCGGCGAGCGTCGATGTCACGCTGGAGGACGTCTTCATTCATCTCACCGGCCGGGACATCGCGCGAGGAAACGAACGACGAGGTCCGAGTCGCCTGAATCGACGTAACACGGGTTGGGAGGAAACGAATGGACCAAGTGAGACCATCACGGTGGAAAGCGCCAGCGGCGCGCGATGTCTGGCGCGAGATACGCGCCTCATACGCGTTCGTCGAGCGCAACTTCTTCCTGGTGCGCCGCTACTGGGGCTGGGAAATCGCGTTCCTGATCTTCAACATCACGTCGTCGTTGAGCGTGATGTACATCGGCAAAGCACAGGGAGACCGACGCTCAAAGCCTGATCCTCTACCTGGGAATCGGCACAGTCGTCTGGGCATACCTACGCGCGGTCTTCTCGAACATCAGCGAGATGATCGTGTGGGAGCGTTGGGAAGGCACCATCGAATACACGATGATGGCGCCGATCTCCAGGCTGACGCACATGCTCGGCGTGGCGCTCTTCAGCATCGTCTACGGCATCATGCGGACGGCGCTTTGCTGTTGTCGCGCTCTTCTGTTCTTCGACGTCAACCTGTCGCGGCGCGAACGCCGGTGGGGCGCTGACGATCATCTTGGTCGGCAGCCTGAGCTTCGTCGGAGTCGGGATCATGGCGGCGGTGCTGCCGCTCCTCTTCACCGAGCGAGGCGAGGAGATGACCTTCATCATCTCGTCGCTCCTGCTGCTCGTCTCGGGCGTCTACTACCCGATCTCGGTCCTGCCGGGCTGGATGCAGGCCGCGGCGCGGATCTCTCCGGCGACCTACGTCCTGGAAGGAATGCGCGCCACGGTTCTGGACGGCAAACCGACGAGCGAACTCGGACGTTATCTGATTCCGATGGCGATCATCGGCGCCTTGACCATCCCGCTGGGCATGGCGGTCTTCACCATCGGTCGAACGCTACGCCAAGCGGACCGGTCGGCTGAAACGGAGTGGCTAAGGACTGACTCAACGGCGAGTCAGAAGGGTGACGAATCTATGCGTGCGATCTATCTGATGGGGACAAGCGTCTATCTCCGGGCGATGATCGAGTCCGACAAGGAATGCGGCATCGCCTGGTTCAACACCCGTCTGCCGATGGGCGGTTTTGGCCACGTCTTCCCGATTGATGCCTCACGGGCGGCGGACCTGCTCAAGGAAGAGAACCGCGGGCTGTGGCCGAGCGGCCGGCATCGCTACGCCATCGTCCGGAATTCGAACGAGGAGGTGGTTGGGGCACTCGTCGAAGAGAGCGTCTCATCCGGTCGTGGCGCACGTCGGGATCCAGATGGCTCCGGCGCTCGCTCGACGCCGATTCGCTGCGGGCCGAGGCGCTGGAACTGGTCGTCCCCTGGCTGCGCGACGAGCGCCAGTTCCGGCTGGTTCGGATGTCGATTCCGGCCGATGAAATCGAGACGATCGCGGCGGCCGAGTCGGTCGGGATGACGCCGGGCGCGACGACTGCGTCGCCACGTGGCGCGAGCGGGCGCGCGCGTCGATCTCGTGATGTACCAGGCGGTCAACCCGCGATGGGACGGCGTCGATGCTTAACGCGGTCATGGTCGGCGAGCGGCTCTATCTGCGTCCGTTGGAGGCGCGCGACGCTGAAGCACTGGCACGCGGCCGACACGAAGAGACCGAGACCTTCTTCGAGGGCGGCCGCGTTCCGTTCAGTCCGATCGCCTTCGCGCAGTGGATCGAAGAGCTCCATGCGCAGCAGCCGCCCGATGAGATTCAGCTGGCGATCTGCCTGAACGACGATGATCAACTGATCGGCATGATCGGCGTCGAGCGACCTCGACTGGGTCAATCGCACCGGCGAGACCGAGATCTATCTCTTGTCGGCTGCACAGCGTGAGCGAGGCTACGGCACCGAGGCGAAGCACCTGCTGCTCGAGTATTGCTTCGACCGGCTGCAGCTCGAAATGGTCAGCTCCTTCATCTGGGAGCCGAACCAGCGCTCGGTCGCATCGGTGCTGCGTCAGGGCTATCACCCGGCTGGGCGCATCAAGTCGCGTGTCCTGCAGGACGGCCGATTTCGCGACGTCCTGGTGTTCGACCTTTCGCGTGACGAATGGATTGAGGCGCGCGGCAGGTGGCTGGATCGCCGCTCGAATTGACGGCTCGATCCGATCGCGCGTAATGGTCAAGACCGACACGACGCGCGAGCCGTGCCGCGAACGCGCTGCGGAAGAGCGAGCGAGTGATCCGCCGCGCGAACCGCGACGGCCGCATTTTCGGGCGCGACGTCGCTACGACGTTCTTGCGGTGGACGTACCTGCGCGCCGTGTTCCACCGTGGGTACGTGCTCGTCTCCAGCCTCTACTTCGTCATCGATGCGCACCTTTCCGCATTCCAACTCGTCGTCGCTCGGAACGGTCATCGCGGTCACGTTAATGCTGTCGGACGTCCCGACCGGTGTCTGGTCAGACACGATCAGCCGCAAGTGGCCACTCGTCATTGGCCACCTGTTCCTGGCCGCCGGCATGGTGATGACCGGCGTCGTAACCAGCCTTCCCGTTGATTCTGGTAACGCAGGTCCTGTGGGGATTGGGATGGGGGCTCTCGAGCGGTGCCGACGTCGCCTGGATCACCGACGAACTCGATCGAACCGCGTCGGATCGACCGAGTGTTGACGACCCGTGCCCGCTGGGAACTTGTCGGAGGAGCGACCGGCATGGTCGCGTTCGGTCTGCTCGGCTGGGCCATCAGTCTCGCGACTGCGATCGTGGTTTCTGGCGCTGGCCATGGTGCTGCTCGGGCTGCTGCGTCGCGGCATGCGTTCAGCGAGGATAACTTCACCGCCACGCACGTGAGGATCGCTGGAGCGCGTCGCTGTCGATCATCCGCGCGGGGCTCCAGCTTGCCCGTCGTGATCCGGAGATCCTGCTCGTCCTGGCCGCGACGATAATCATCAACGGGGCGAGCATGGTCGCCTGGCTCTTCCCCAAACAGCTCATTCAACCTCGGCTTTCCGAACGATCCGGTTCTCTGGTACACCGGGCTTGGGGTTCTTGCCTCGGCGTTCGGCGCCTGCCATTTTACGCCTGGTCGAGTCCCGCATCGACGGCCCGGGTTCTACCCGTCGAGTCTATGCTCTGACCTGCTTGTCGGTGTGCTCGGTCTTGATCCTGCTGGCCTATGCTCCGGGTGCCGTCATTGGCAGCGTTGGCGTGCTGCTGGTGACGGGCATCACGTTTAGCGGCACCCGAATGGTGAGCGTGATCTGGGTGAACCGGCGTACCACGAGCGACGTGCGCGCGACGTTACATTCGTTCCTCGGTCAGGCCGAATCTATCGGTGAAATAGTCGGTGGTTTCGCGTTCGCTGCCGTCGCGCGGGAAGTGAGCATTCCCGGTCGTCCTCAGCATATCGGCCGGGCTGGTCGCGTTCGCGGGCGCCATCGTCGTTTGGGCGAGCGCCGGCCCTGGCGCGGCAACGGCGCCCGCTGGATCGATCTGCTAGGTGGCCGTGGAGAATCCACCGCGTCACGAGGTCCCGTGTTTTCGTTCGACCCGTCGTGAACGATCGCGCGCGGCGCTGCGAGGCGAGCGTGAAGTGGCATACTGTGCGTCAAATTGGGCATCAGAGTGGACGTTGACCCTTTCGCAGGCGTCCCCTACAAGAGAGACGCGGCGTGATGCTCACCGTGTGACACGCGCTGCTCGACATCAGGTGGACATGAGGTGAGGAGACGAGATGTCCGTTCCCACGACCGATTCCGCGATGTACCAGACGATGCACCGCCAGCCGGAGGACGTGCGACGGCTGCTGACCGAAGGCTGGGGGGCGGCGAGAGAGGCCGCGGGGCGCATTTCCTCCGCGGGCCGGATCTACCTGGTCGGCATCGGCACGAGCTACCATGCCGCCCAGATCGGCGCCTGGCTGTTGAGAGCCGCCGGATCAGATGCTCGGGCGGTCATGTCGTACGACTTCGCTCATCTATCCCGAGTCGTACCCACTGCGCGCCGACGATGCCGTCGTCATCATGGCGCACACCGGCGTCAAGCGATTCTCGGCCGAGTCCCTGGCCCGCGCGACGCTCGGCCGGGGTTCCCGTCATCTCGGTCGGGAGTCAGAGCGCCGAGCATCCCGGCTCGCAGCAGATGCTGCGTACCATCGAGCGAGAGAAGTCGGCCGCCTACACGTCGTCCCACGTGACCGCCATGACGGTGCTGGCTCAGATCGCTACCGAACTGGGAGAACTGCGTGGCGCTGGCGGGGGTCGCGGGGTTTCGCGCGTCACTCGAAGCGCTTCCCGATCAGATCGCCGATGTACTGGCTCGCGAGGAGGCGATTCGTTCCGGTTGCGCGCGAAGCAGTCGACCGGCTGGTCTACGCCACCGGTGCCGGGCCGAACGCCGTCACCGCCACCGAGGCAGTCATCAAGGTGAGAGAGGCGGCCTACGGCCACATCGACGCGCTGCCGGTCGAGCAGTTCCTGCACGGACCGATGGTCGGTGTGAACGCCGAGGACATGGCCGTCACGATTCACGTCGCCGGGGCCGGAGAGACGCGCGTCGCCGAGGTTTCCCGGGCGCTCAATGCCCTGGGCACCAGTCTCTGGATCGTCGGCACAGCAATCGATGGGATTCCGGATGCGCCCGTCTTCATGCTTCCCGAGACAGCCGAGATGATCTCGCCGCTGCTCGCCGTCGTGCCGATGCAACTGCTCGCGTATCACATGGCCGTACTGAAGGGGATCAACCCGGATACCTTCCGGCGCGACAACCCGACCTATGCGGCAGCTTTCGGCCACTCCAGGCTGTAGTCTAGCGAGCACGCTGAACGCACCAGCGGGCGCGGCGGGTACAAACTGCCTCGAACTCGAACGTCATGGCGGGTGCTCTGCTCGCCATCGGCGTCGACCATGCGCCAACCGCAGCACTCCCGCAGGGCGACCGAGGTGGGACTCGTCCTCGCCTCTACGCCGGATTTGGGTTGGGCCACGGTTTGCATCCGGAGAGAATCGACTCCTCCAGCATGGGCGTCCTCCTCACGTTCACCTCCAGGATGTAACGATCTTGACAGGCCCTCGCGCGGATCCTCCGCCCATTCCGCACCATATCTTGTAAAGTGTCAGGGTACGGCATGAGATCCGTGCGTGGTCCAGAGAGGTCCGATTCGATCGCGATTCGGCACACAGGAGATCATTGTGGCGATCGGCACTGGCCAAGCCTTCGACTCCCGTCCCGCGATCCTTGAGCTTTCCGTCCTACAAGATCTGTTCGATGCGCTCAAACGGCGCGGCTACGAGGTCGTCGGCCCTACAGTTCAGAACGGCGCGATCGTTTATGGCCGGCTCGAGTCGGCCGAGAGCCTGCCGCGCGGCTGGACCGAAGAGCAGGAGGCCGCGACCTACCGGTTGAAGCGGCGCGATGATGACGCCCTGTTCGGCTACAACGTTGGCCCGCAGTCGTGGAAGCAATTCCTCTTTCCCCCAACGCTTCGTGTCTGGCGCGCGAGCAAAGACGACAACCGGCTCGAGTTCGACGACCGCGAATCCGAGTCTCCGCGCTACGCCTTCATCGGCGTGCGTTCCTGCGATCTCCACGCCATCGCGATTCAGGATCAGGTCTTCATGGGCGGGAACTATCAGGACCCCGCCTATCGCTCCCGGCGTGACGGCGCGTTCGTGGTGGCCGTGAACTGCGGTGAAGCCGGCCATACCTGCTTCTGCGTCTCGATGGGGAGCGGTCCGCGTGCCGAGGCGGGCTACGACATGGCTTTGACCGAAGTTCTCGATGGCGAGCGGCACTACTTCATCGTCGAGGTCGGGTCCGAACGAGGACGGGAGGTGTTGGATGATATTCCGAGCCAGCCGGCCGGTCAGAACGACGTCGACGAGATTGGTCGGGTAACGTCGCAGGCCGTGAATCAGATGGGGCGCGCGCTCGACACGAACGGGCTGAAAGATCTCCTGTATCGCAATCTCGAGCACCCTCGCTGGGATGACGTCGCCGGTCGATGCCTGACCTGCGGCAATTGCACGATGGTCTGCCCGACCTGCTTCTGTGCCACCTACGAAGACAGGTCCGACCTCGATGGCAGTTCAGCCGAGCACTGGCGCGAGTGGGATTCCTGTTTCACCGTCGATCATTCTTATCTCCATGGCGGCAGCGTCCGCAAATCGGGTCGCTCGCGCTATCGCCAGTGGATGACCCATAAGCTGGCCACCTGGTGGGACCAGTTCGATACCTCCGGCTGCGTCGGCTGTGGGCGGTGCATCACCTGGTGCCCGGTCGGCATCGACATCACCGAAGAGGCGCGTGCCATTCGCCAGACCGACTCTGCCACTCAGTCGAAGACAGCGCCGGACCACGAAGGAGAGTCCTGATGGATTCGCTTGCGCTTGACCTTGCCAATCAGCCGTATCTTCAGGGACTGGCCCCCGCCTACATTGAGTTGCTGGCCGGCTGCGCGACACACGTTATCTACTCGGCGGGAGAACGCATTTTTTCAGTGGGAGAGCCGGCCGACTCCTTCTTCCTGATCTATCACGGCAAAGTCGCGATCGAAGTCGATGTACCGGGACCAGGCGTCGTCATCATCGAGACACTCGACGCCGGTGACGTACTCGGCTGGTCGTGGCTCTTCCCCCCGTATCGCTGGCATTTCGACGCCACGGCTCTTGAGCTGACCCGCATGATCGAGATTACGGGAACGTGCTTGCGCGCCAAGATCGAGGAAGATCATGAGTTCGGTTACGAGTTGATGCGCCGCTTCGCGCAGACCATCATCGAGCGGCTTCAGTCGACCCGGCTCCAGCTGCTGGACGTTTATGGACAGGCAGATGGTTGAACCAATGCTCCTGGGCCAGCAGCCGATGACCCCGCGGCAGGGGGCGGTCAGGAAGGTTCACCGGGAAACGTCCGACACACTCACGCTCGACATCGAGCTGAGCGAGTCGGAGGCGCCATTCTCATTCGCGCCGGGGCAGTTCAACATGCTGTACGCCTTCGGCATCGGCGAGGTGCCGATCTCGATCAGCGGCGATCCGGGCCGTGGCGACGTCGTCGTCCATACGGTACGCGATGTCGGCGCCGTGACGCATGCCATCTGCTCGCTTCGGCCGGGTACCGCGGTGGGGGTGCGCGGACCATTCGGCCGTGGCTGGCCGATCGAGGCGGCGGCCGGTGATGACATCCTGGTCGTCGCTGGTGGCGTCGGGCTCGCTCCCTTGCGCTCGACCATCTACACGCTGATTCGCGATCGCGAACGCTACGGCAGCGTCGCCGTCATTTACGGGGCGCGGACGCCGGCCGATCTTCTCTACGTGCGCGAGCTGGAGCGCTGGCGCGCCCGCTTTGATCTGGATACCGCGGTGACCGTGGACCGGGCGGATCGCGGATGGCACGGACACGTGGGCGTGGTGACCAAGCTGATCCCCAGAGTCAGCGTTGATCCTGCGCACACCACCGCCTTCATCTGCGGCCCGGAGGTGATGATGCGCTTTACCCTGCGCGAGCTGCAGGCGTTGGGCATGACCAACGACCATATCTACCTCTCCATGGAGCGCAACATGCGCTGTGGAGTCGGTCTTTGCGGCCACTGCCAGTTCGGCCCCTCGTTGATCTGCCGCGACGGCCCAGTCTTCTCCTACGATCAGGTCCGGCCATTCTTTGGGATGAGAGAGTTCTAGATGCCACGCACGAGAAAGCCGAAACTGGCGGTCTGGAAGTTCTCATCCTGTGACGGTTGCCAGCTATCGCTGCTCGATTGCGAGGATGAGTTGCTCGATCTGGCGGGCACGATCGAGATTGCCTACTTCCTGGAAGCGTCGTCGACCGTCGTTCGAGGACCGTACGATCTGTCGCTCGTGGAAGGGTCGGTGACAACCGCGCACGACGTCGAGCGGATCAAGGCGGTGCGCGCCGCGTCGAGATATCTGGTCACGATTGGGGCCTGCGCCACGGCCGGCGGTATTCAAGCGCTGCGTAACTTCGCCAGCGTCGAGGATTACCTCTCGGTCGTCTATGCCAGCCCCGAGTATGTCGAGACGCTGGCTACGTCAACGCCGATCAGCGATCACGTGCCGGTCGACTTCGAACTGCGTGGCTGTCCAATCAACAAGCGGCAACTGCTCGAGGTCATCGGCGCCTTTCTGCAGGGACGAAAGCCGTCGATAGCGCCGTCCAGCGTCTGTCTCGAGTGCAAGCGCCGTGGCAACGTCTGCGTCATGGTGGCGCATGGCACGCCCTGCCTCGGCCCGGTGACACACGCAGGTTGCGGCGCGCTGTGTCCCTCGTACCACCGGGGGTGCTATGGCTGCTACGGCCCCATGGAGACGCCCAATACCGGCTCGCTGAGCCGCCAGTGGATTCAGCTCGGGGTGAGCCGCCCGGCCATCCAGCGCGCCTACCGCACCTTCAACGCCTATGCTGAACCGTTCCGTCTGGAGAGCCTGAACCATGCCGACCAAGACGATTAAGGTCGATAACCTGGCTCGAGTTGAGGGTGAGGGCGCCCTTTACGTGCGGATTCGTGACGGGAAGCTGACCGACATACGGTTTCGCATCTTCGAGCCGCCACGCTTCTTCGAAGCCCTGCTGCGCGGCCGGCGCTTCAGCGAAGCCCCCGACATCACCGCGCGCATCTGCGGCATCTGTCCGGTCGCCTATCAGATGAGCGCCGTGCACGCCATGGAGCGTGCGGCCGGAGTGGATGTGACCGGCCAGCTTCGAGCGTTGCGGCGACTGCTCTACTGCGGCGAGTGGATCGAGAGTCACGCGCTTCACATCTACCTGCTGCATGCGCCCGACTTCCTGGGCTACGCCAGCGGCATCGAGCTGGCGCGCGACCACGCGGAGATCGTGCGGCAGGGGCTGGATCTGAAAAAGGTCGGCAACGCGATTCTCACCCTGCTTGGCGGTCGCGAGGTGCATCCCATCAACGTGCGCGTCGGTGGCTTCTATCGTGTGCCAGCTCGGAACGAGCTGGGAACACTTCTCGATCCGTTGCGACGCGCCCGCGCGGCGGCGCTGGAGACGGTACGCTGGGTGTCGACCTTCGAGATGCCAGACCTCGCGCCGGACTACGAGCTCGTATCGTTGCGTCATCCGGATGAATACCCGATGAACGAAGGACGGCTGATCTCCTCGGCGGGGCTCGACATCGACGCCCGGGAGTTTGAAGCGCACGTCATAGAGGAACAGGTGCCGCATTCTCATGCTCTGCACGCCCGTCTACTCGAACGGGGCGGCTATCTCGTTGGACCACTGGCGCGCTACAGCCTCAATTACGATCGTCTGAGCCCGCTTGCCCAGGAGAGCGCGCGCGCGGCGGGACTGGGCCCGATCTGCCGCAACCCGTACCAGAGCATCATCGTGCGCGCCGTCGAGACGGTCTATGCCTGCGATGAGGCACTGCGGATCATCGCGCAGTATGAGGCGCCGGACGTTCCCGCCAGCGAGGTCGAACCCCGATCGGCCATCGGCTGGTCGTGCACCGAAGCACCGCGCGGCACCCTCTATCATCGCTACGAGATCGACGACCAGGGGTTGATCACCTCGGCACGCATCGTTCCGCCCACGTCGCAAAACCAGAAGATGATCGAAGACGATCTGCGAAGGGTCGTCATGCGCAACATCGATCGCTCGCGCGATGAGCTCTCCGCGGAGTGTGAGCGAGTCATCCGCAACTACGACCCGTGCATCTCGTGTGCGACCCACTTCCTGACACTCGAGATCGATCATTCGTGACCAGGCCCGTGATCAACGATCCGGCGGACGAAGCCGGCGCACCTCCGAAGAGGATCGTGATCGGCCTCGGTAATCGTTTTCGCCAGGACGATGCCGCCGGCCTGGTCGTCGCGTGCCGGTTGCGTGAGCGGGTCCCGCACACAGTGACGGTCGTTGAGCATGACGGAGATCCGCTCGATCTGCTGCCGCTCTGGACGGGACAAGATCTGGCGATCCTGATAGATGCCTTGAACGTGCCGGGAGAGGCGGGCAAGATTCGCCGCTTCGATCCGGATGTCGACTTGCCGCCCAATCGGGAGTCGATCGTGTCGTCGCACGGCCACAGCCTGTGGGACGCCTGCGAACTCGCTTCGCTGCTTCGGAGCCAGCCAGGGCGCACGCTGATTTTCGCCATAGCTGGAGAGCGATTCGGCTACGGCGAGCAGCTTTCGCCCGAGGTCGAGCACGCCGTCGACGCGGTGCTGTCGCGTATTCTCACGACTCTGAGCGAATTTGAATGAGACGTTGCGGGAGCGAGAGCCTTACTCCTATTCATCCCACTCCATATCCGGATCGAGTGGCCAGATTGGCCGGCGCACATTCTGGTAGCTGAAGCGGTCCAGATTAGGATTCGCGGCGCCGGGAGCATCAACCTCGATGATGGTGTGGGCGATCGGTTCGAAATCGGCCCGGAAGTGACCGCGCGATTTGATCACCAGCAACGGTTCGCGCTCCGGCTGCACACCCGCCACCCCGAAGTAGCCCTGATCGTTGGCGGCGTGGCGCACGCTCGTCACGACCAGCTTCAGCCCGCCGACGTCGATGCGGGCCGTCGGTCCGCAGGTAACCGTCTGACCGCGCACCACCGGGCCCCAACCGGTGAAGCGGCCATCGCTGAGCGTGGCGACGTGACCGTGCACCTCGATAGGATCGCCGTACAGCCCCGGTGCCGCCTTGCCCCCGATGCGGAACGTTCCATCGTTACCGACGCCGATGGACATCGCGCGCTGCACTGTTTCAGGGTCCCATATCGCCGCCGCCGCGCCGTGAGCCTGTCGTCGAATCAATTCGTGCAGGAGCTCGGTCGTGTCACCCGATCCCCCGCCGCCGGGATTGTCGGCCACGTCCGCCAGCACGACCGGCTTCCCCGGAGCCGTGGCAACCAGCGCGAGTGCCTGCGAAACGGCGTCCGGCACGGTTGCGATCTGCTTGAGGAAGCTACCGCGCAGGCTCCAGGCGTAGCGGCCGATCTCGCGAGCGCACCGTTGACCGGCTTCAGAGTCGGTCGCGGTGACGACGATCGATGACCCGGCTTCGGGGAAATCGGCATACGGAAACCCGCCGAAGACCGACACATCGACGATGTTCGGCGACGCTTCCCATTCCTGTCCTCGTTCGAGCAACTGCCGCATCGGCCCCTCTGCCGTGCGCATGTTGATCGTCGGTGGCAGCATCGGTGGCTTCGAGATGGAGACGGTGGGTCGTGGCATCTCGCCCCGGAGAATGCGGGCGAGACATTGCGCCGCTTCGACGCCTCGCTCGTAGGCGTCGATATGCGGATTGGTGTTGTAGGCGAAGACCGCGTCGACGACACGGCAAAATTCGGGCGTGATGTTGCCGTGGAGATCGAGCTCGACGATTAGCGGAACGTCCGGACCAATCGTCTCACGAACCGCGCGACAGATATCCCCTTCGGCGTCGGGCGCACTCTCGGCCAGCATCGCTCCGTGCAGATGGAGCAGGACGGCATCGACCGGTCCGGCAGAGCGCAGGTTCGAGATCAGCTTGCCTTTGAGCCGGTCATGAGCGTCGGCGGCGACGTTGGCCGAGGGCGTTGCGTCGGCCGCGACCGTGCCGACCATCTCCCAGCCCTGCGCCTCACCAACCTCCAGAAACCCGCCGAGGCCAGTCTTGCTCCCGCGAAATTGATCCAACAGGGCATCCGCCTCGAATACATCCGAACGCCCTCCGGCAAACGACTCGTAGGTGGTAGGAACCGGCGAAAAGGTGTTGGTCTCATGGGAGATTCGTCCGACGGCTACACGGGGCATGGTTCGCCCATCCTTTCAAGGTTCACCGAGCGCTCTGATCCATTGGCATCATAGAGGAGCACGGCTCATCGGCCAAGAAGCCCGTTTGCGTCGCGAGCAACACGGTGCCGGGGCGTTGATGCGAAGCGAGGCTGACGCGATTGACGTTCAGGAGTCGCCGGTCATCTTGCCGGGACGTCCGGGCCGAAGAAGACTGGCTGAACAAGCGGCGTTCGAGACTGAGTTTCAGTCCTTCAACGGCACGATCTTCCACGGAATGGCAGCAAGCGCCAAGATGTGCATGTGTTCGTAATATTCAACCGCCGCTCGTATGCGACGCTGATACGCTCCTCGTGCGATGATCGTCCTGGACTCGGCTGCGTGCCCGGAGTCAGCCTCTGGACTGGATGAGAGCGACTTCCGCCCTTCAGAATCTCCACGGCCGGGTCGTCCGAAGGGACACTGCCATGAGGCACATTGTGCGTTTGCTGACGGTCTTGCTGTTAGCGGGCAGCTTGATGGTGCTCACCGCGCAGCTTGCTTTCGCCCAGCATGACGAAGGCCCGCAGGAGGTCTATTTTCCGCAAACCGGCCATTATCTGAAGTACGGCTTCCTCGACTACTGGCACCACAACGGTGATCTCAAGGTCTTCGGTTTTCCGATCAGTGAGGAGTTCACCGATCCGAGCACGAAGCTTACGGTGCAGTATTTCGAACGCGCGGTCTTCGAGTGGCATCCCGACGCACCGTCCGCTTATCACGTCCAACTGCGTCTCATCGGCTCGGCGGTGACGGCGAGCCGGTTCTCTGAACAACCGTTTCAACCGGTGAGCGCGGCGAGCAACGCGACAACGACCTTCTATCCTCAGACCGGCCACCGTCTGAGCAACGCGTTCCGCGACTACTGGCTGGCCAATGGCGGGTTGGCGATCTTCGGCTATCCCATCAGCGAGGAGTTCACCGAGAACGGGCTCACGGTGCAGTACTTCGAGCGTGCTCGCTTCGAGTGGCACGCCGACAAGATCGGCACCCCGTATGCGGTGCAGCTCGGGCTCCTTGGATCCTCGATGGCGGTAAAGGATGGCGTCAATCAGTCGCCGCTGCAGCGATCACTCGACACGGCGATCTACGATCCGAACCTCTGGTACGTGCCGCTGCCGCCGAATGCCGACGACTTGCGGTCTCCGCTGGCCGGCGCCCCGACCGATCAGGCGAAGTGGATCGAGGTTGATCTCTCGGAGCAGTATCTGCGGGCCTGGGAGTACTCGACCGTTGTCTACGGAGCGTACGTCTCCACCGGTGTTCCGGCGCACCCCACCCCGGTGGGTCTATTCCACATCATTGCGAAGTACGCGTCGCGCGATCTGACCGGAGGAACGGCCTCGGCGGTCGACCTGAAGCTGCCGAACGTGCCAAACGTCATGTACTTCTACGACGACATGGCGCTCACCGGCACCTACTGGCACAGCTCCTTCGGGACGCCGATGTCCACCGGCAGCGTGAACCTGCCGCTGCAAGCGGCCGAATGGGTCTACAACTGGGCGCCGTACGAGACGAAAGTCTGGATACACGACTGACCGAATCGGAAACCGTGCTGAAGAGCCGTGTAACATGATTCCCAAGCTAATGGTGAAAACGCAAACCCGCCCGGATCAAGTCCGGGCGGGTTTCGTTGAGAGGAGGGGGGATGTTGGGAAGTTGGGGGTGGGGTTGTGATGGTTCCGAACTTTTCTCGCGTTCCTATTGTTACTGTAGGGCTGAAAGCTAAGAATCGTCTGAATAAACTCTGAATCCGAAGTTAATTCTGGACACGACATAATCTCCCAGTGTTACCGCCGGCCGGCAGATGAGGTGATCAACGAATACGACTGCGTTGTTCGTTTGTGGATGAATGCCTGTCAGGCTGTCAGATGGGGGGCCGATCAGCGAACGACCGATCGGCCCCACCGATTGTCTACGGCTTGGCAGCGTTGGCCAGATTGCTCAGAGATGAGGAGATGGGGCTGAATGAGCCGCTTCCTCCGGTGTTTTGACCATCGACGGAGGCCAGCGATGCCGCCGCGGCCTGCAGATCCTTGACGGTCATGTTGGTGTACTCGATCGTCTGGTCGTTTTGGGAGTCGAGATTGTAGAGCGAGAACCCGACGCTGCCGCTCGCTGTCCCACTGTGCGTGGCCATGCCGAGATATTGGTCGTTGACATAGAACCAGAACTGGTTCCCTTGAGCGATGACCTTTAGCGTGTTCCAGTCCGACGCCGTGAGCGCTGTGGGCAGCGTGAACTGCGCGATGTCATCTTCGCTGACATTCGACGATCCCGCCGCTCCGGCCAGGAACATCGCGTACGAACCGGTCAGCGAGTTGCCACTGTAGAGGAAGCAGTACTGGTAAAAGCCGCCGCCGGTCGCGGTGTCGACCACCCGGATCAGCAGGCAGGCTGCCGCATCTCCGTTCGCGGTGAGCTTTCGCATGGTAAGGCTGTACGATCCATCACCGAAGTCCGTGTTCGAATTCGTCACACCGTCGGCAATGTTTGGGTGCACGGTGAGCGAGAAACCAGTGGCGGTTGGCGTGCCGACCGAGCCGAGCCGAGTCGTGAACGCGGGGATCTCCGTCAGGTTCGATTGATACGCCGTGCCATCTTCGGCTGGAGGACCGGCCGGGGTCGTGCCACCGCCGTAGACTGCGTGGGTTGGCATGTCTGGATGGTGGCTGCCATCCCATGAGTAGCCCCAGAAGTGCCAGCGGAAGGACTCCACCAGCGAACGAAGCGTGGCGGTGATGTTTGCTGGGATGGGATCGCCGCTGGCGGTGAACCAGGGGTCGATGCTCTGCGCCGGTTTGGGAAGCTGACAGACGGCGTGGGTGGGAACGTCGCAGTGCGCGGTCCCGTCCCAGCTGATGGCCCAGAAGTGCCAGCGGAAGGCTTCGACGAGTGACCGCAGCGTCGCATCGGTGTTCGCCTGGTCGAAGGTCGTGCCGTTTACCCAGGGCGTGAGGGGAGCGCCGGTCCCCGTCAACCCGACGTGGCTCGGTAGGTCCGGATGATTCGCGCCGTCCCATGATTGACCATATAGATGCCAGCGGAAGGCCTCGACCAGCGAGCGCATGGTGGCGTTGATCTGATCGGCTTTCGGGGTTCCATCGGCGTTGAACCACTCGGATTCCTGCGAGTTGTTCGACACGACGAAGTCCCATTGCGCCTTGAATACCTTGCCGTCAGCGTCCGTCGCCGTCACGGTGGCCGTATAGACGCCAGCAGTCAATACACGTTGCTGCGAGATGGCAAGCATCTGCTCCGACGCGCTGCTAAGTTCCGCGATATTCGACCCGTTGAGCTGCAGCGTGACGTCAGAAAGCGCCGCGTCGGAATAGGCGTGCGCGCCGATCAGGACCGGGCCGACGCCGACCGTCGCATATGGCGCCGGGGTGAGGCTGTCAAAATATGGATTGGTCGTTGTCGTGTCCGCCGCACTGGCCGGACCGGCGGCCGAAACGACCGCGGAGACCGCCATTATCAGGACCAGGACCGCCCCCAGTCGCATGAAGCGTTTCATCGTTCCCCCTACGTGACTGATACCTGACACAAGTCGAGCGACCGGCTTCGAAGGCGAGGAGCCCACACCTTCGTCTAGACCATCTTCGTACATTTTGCCCCGATGGGAAACCCTTTGCCACGTCAGCACAGGGCTGATGCGTTCTGAACTTGATCGTGCGGGAGCGATCCGCTTTCGTCATTCTGAGGAGCCGAGCGACGA
Source organism: uncultured Chloroflexia bacterium (assembly GCA_963725815.1). Taxonomy (GTDB): domain Bacteria; phylum Chloroflexota; class Chloroflexia; order Thermomicrobiales; family Thermomicrobiaceae; genus CALAGB01. The sequence goes on along the minus strand of CAVSAD010000015.1, from coordinate 41,362 downwards.
AGAATCGCTCCATCGTCGCATCATTGGCGCTCAACCGGATGCGGAGATTCCGCACGACGTGCGGAATGACGAGATGGGACCACGAGATCGCCGACCTGAAGACGAGACCGCATAAGCCCGAATGTCAGCAAGCGGTCGTGGGACGGTCACGCGTTTCCCGGTGGCTCAACGTAACCAACGCGCACTCGCGGAGATGGTTCGCCGTGACGCAGTCAATTTGGTGACGAATTCGTACCGCGCGTGCCAGTCCGCTGATTAAAGGCCACCGCCCGGCGTATGCCGGGCGGGTCAAAAGGGGGAGAGGGGGTCGGGGACGACCAATGAACTGGATTTCTTTATTGACTTGATGGTAGGTCGCCAATGTAACTCGCATCTTAAATTTTGCTGAGTTCTGGATGAGAAACGCAACGAGCTGGAAATCTTCGTTCCGGAGTGAGGAACGCGCCCGCCGTTTACCTCAATGTAAGCTGCCATTAATTCGCCTTTAAGTCTGTAGGACGATGTTTGAACAAGACATATTCATTCGAAGCACTGCTTGCACAGTGTTGCCTTCTCACGAAAGGAAGTCATCATGGCGGCACAACACGTCCCGGCGGTCGGTAACCACGTCCTCATCTCCGGAGGAAAGAAGGCCGGGACGGTCACCAGTCTGATCACGGCGAGTCAGCGAGACACGATCTCTGCTTTCGTGGTCCACTATGGCTGGCGCAAGCGGAAAGCGAAGGTCGTTCCAATTGAGGACGTGAAGTGGGTGAATACCAATAGCGTGATTCTGACGTTGTCAAGCAAGCAGTTCGACGAGCTCGCTGACTGGACCCCATCCTCGCCATCCACCACCACCGTCGTCGACAACGGAGTCGCCGGTGGGACGACAGTCGAACGCCAGGCTCGCACCTGATCGCGACCTGTCGCCGGGGCGGTTGATCGATCCACGCGGTCGAAGCGGCGATCAACCGCCCCGGAGCCCGGACATCCGGTAGCGTATCTGGCCCTCCACCATGGTGAGAAAGACGTTGACGTCGGGATCAACGATCGTGATGTCAGCGTCTTTTCCGACCTCGAGCGACCCTTTATGGCTCGCGATCCCGATCGCGCGAGCGGGGTTCAGGCTTGCCATGGCGATCGCGGCGGTCAGTGGAACCCCAACCAGGCGGTTCATGTTTCGTACTGCGGCGTTCATCGTGAGCACGCTACCGGCAAGGACCCCATCGGGACGATAGCAGGCACCGTCTCTCACCTCTATCGTCTGGTCATCGAGCCGAAACGTGGTGTTCGTCGTGCCGACCGGCGGCATTCCGTCGGTGATCAACACCACGCGGTCGATTCCAGCCGCCTTCACTGCCACCTTCAGGCTGACCGGGTGAACGTGAACGCCGTCAGCGATGACGCTGACGAAGAGATTCGTCGTTGGCAAGAACGCCACCGATCGTGCCGGGTGCGCGACTACCAAGGGGGGCCATCGCATTGAACAGGTGAGTGGCGATGGTTGCCCCGCTGTGGACTGCTCGGTCGATCTGGCTCGGTCCAGCGTTCGTGTGGCCAATGGCGACGGTGATTCCCAGGCGACGAGCCGCGCGGATCACGTCTTCGGTTCCGGCGATCTCCGGCGCGAGCGTCAACATCCTGATGCGTTCGCCCCCTTCGTGCCAGAAGCGGAGCAGCACCTGTTCGGCTGGCGCGGCAATGTACGCGACGTGATGGGCTCCGGCCCGTTCTGAATTGATGAACGGACCTTCAAGGTGGATGCCCAGAATATTCGAACCTCGCGCTGGAATCTGGCGGGCCGCCGCGACGGCCTGGCATGCGGCGATCATCTGCTCGACCGGGGCCGTAATCACGGTCGGCACGACGGAGGTGCAACCGAACTGCGGTAGCACGTCGCTCATGGCAAGCACCGTTTCGGACGTTGGTTCGCTGGTGAGCAATCTGCCGTTGGCGCCATTGAGTTGCAGGTCGATAAAGCCGGGAGCGATGATGCGCCCGCCCGCGTCGATGCGCTGGGTGATCGCCGGGTCGTGCAGAAGGTCACTCGAGAGGCCGATCCGCGCGATTCGGCTGCCGTCAGTCAGGACGGCTCCATCCGGCATGACCGATTGCGGGGTTACCACGTCCCCGCCATAGATCAACGTTGCCATCGTTCATCGCCTTCGCACCGAGCCAGTAAGCCCGCGGCCGGAACCAAGCCCTGTGGCACTCCGCGCCGCGAGTCACCGCCGCCGGTGTATCGCTTCCAGGTCTCGAGCCAGACAGACGTATGCGACTCTCGACTGAGACGGGGCACGACATAAATGCTGTTGACCATTCTCGACCTTCACGCCATGCTTGGACGATCGAATTACCCCGGTTACAGGAGGTGCTGGAAAATGGACCTGGTAAACCCTACCATCCGTCGCTGGCAGCACGAAGCGCGCGAAGATCCTGAGGCTTTCTGGGCAGCGGCGGCGGAGAAGCTGCCCTGGTTCCGGCGCTGGGATCGCGTCTTCGAATGGGATCAGCCGACGTTTCGCTGGTTCGTCGGAGCCGAGACCAACATCAGCTACAACTGCCTCGATCATCACGTGCAACGGGGCTGGGGTGGACATGCGGCGCTGATCTACGAGAACGAGCGTGGCGAGCGCGTCGTCTATACCTACGCGCAGCTGCTCGAGTCGGTCAAGCAGGTCGCAGCCGCGATGCGCGGCATCGGAATCGGTCGCGGCGATCGGGTGGCGGTCTACCTGCCAACGTGCCCCGAGGCGGTCATAACGATGTTGGCGGCCACGCGTATTGGTGCGATCCACGTCGTCGTCTTCGCCGGATTCGGCAGCGGCGCGCTGGCGGACCGCATCGGCCTGAGCGGCGCCCGTGCCGTCGTGACGGCCGACGTCACCTGGCGTAAGGGTCAATCGATCCATCTGAAGCCGATCGTCGACACGGCGCTCGACGCGCTGGATGGCAGCGTGGAGCACGTCGTCGTGCTGCGCCGCACGAGCGACGAGGTGCCGATGACAGCCGGGCGCGACCTAGCCTGGGATGAATTCCTCCGCGGAGGCGACGGGCAGAGCGACGCTCATGAGGTAATGGAGGCCAACGACCCGGCCTACATCCTGGCGACGTCTGGCACGACGGCCAGACCGAAGCTGGCGGTCCACAGCCACGGTGCGTATCAGGTGGGTATCCACAGCACCGGTTCCTGGTGTTTTGGTCTCAAACCGACCGACATCTGGTGGGCGACGGCCGACATCGGCTGGGCGGTCGGTCACAGCCACATCGTCTACGCTCAATTGCTCGTGGGATGCACCACCATCGCGTACGAAGGCGCGCTCGACTATCCTTCTCCAGACACCTTCTACCGCATCGTCCAGCAAAACCGGGTCACCGGTGTCTTCACCTCGCCGACGGCCGCCCGGCTTCTGATGCGCTACGGCACGGAACCGGCGCGTCGCTACGATCTCTCATCGGTCGAGCGTGTCTTCTGCGCGGGCGAGATGCTGAATCCACCGGCCTGGGAATGGCTTCAACAGGAAGCCTTTCAGGATCGCATTCCGGTCATCGACCACTGGTGGCAGACGGAAACTGGAGGGCCAGTCGTCGGCAACCCCTACGGACTCGGCATGATCCCAATTCAGCCTGGCTCGGCCGGTATACCGCTCCCAGGGTTCGACGTCGGCGTGATGACGCCCGAGGGCGAAGAATGCCCGCCGAACGAAAAGGGGATCGTCGTCATCAAACGACCCTTCCCCGGGCTGACGGCGACGATCTGGGGCGAGGCTGATCGGTACGGTCAGGAATACTGGGGGCGCATTCCCGGCGTCTATTTCACCGGGGATTCTGGTTCGATCGATGAGGCCGGCTACGTATGGTTCGGCGGCCGTGCCGACGAGATCATCAAGATCGCTGGGCACCGCATTGGAACGGTTGAAGTGGAGAGCGCCTTCCTGCGCCATCCGGCAGTGGCCGAGGCAGGGGTTACCGGTCGTCCGGACGAGTTGCGCGGCGAGGTCGTCTCGGCGTTCGTCGCGCTGAAACCGGATTTCCGTCCGTCGCAGCAGCTCAAGACCGAGCTGCTCAGCACGGTTCGCAAGGAGCTCGGTCCTGTCGCGGTGATCGGGGAGATCAACTTCGTCAGTACCCTGCCCAAGACCCGCAGCGGCAAGATCATGCGCCGCGTGTTCAAGTCGGTCATTCTGGACAAGGACCCCGGCGACATATCGACGATCGAGGATGAGGTGTCGGTGTCCGAGGCACGCGATGCGTGGCACCGGATGCGAGCCGAAATCGCCGAGAATCAGCCAACCCGGGGGGAGTAGCGGCCGGATTTCGTTCCGGCCACGGGCGTTCGGGGGTCCGCGCCGCATGCAGCGCGGACCGTGGTTTACCGGACAGATCCGCCGAACCGTTGCTCGAACTGCAACGGGAACGTTGCTCTCCCGCCGCCGGTGACACGATTTTTTCACCGGTCGGAACCTAGGATCACCTCAGGAGCCGTCTGGCTCGGGAGGTGAAGCTCATGCTGGCTCGAATCGGGAAAATCGCCTTTGCCCTGGTCGCGCTGTTTGCGCTCATACAGTTCATTCCGTACGGCCGCTCCCACACCAACCCGCAAGTGGTTGCCGAGCCGGCCTGGAACAGCGCCACGACGCGAGATCTGGCGGTCGCGGCCTGTTTCGACTGCCACAGCAACGAGACCACCTGGCCCTGGTACACCAACGTCGCGCCGGTTTCGTGGCTGGCGCAGCGCGATGTCGACTCGGGTCGCGGGCGACTGAACTTCTCAGAATGGACGGGTACGGCAGGACGGGAGCAAGGTGAAGTCGCCGAAGCGGTACAAGGCGGGGAGATGCCGCCCTCCTACTACGTCCTGATGCATCCGAACGCCCGGCTCACGGCGGCCGAGAAGGACGCACTGGTGCAGGGGTTGCAGGCTACATTCAACGCGCAGGCAGGGGAGAGCGACTAGCAACCAGGCGGCAGCACGTCGCTCAGCACATGACCGTACCCCTGAACCTGGCGCTCGGGGGTGCTTCTCATTCCGAGCCGTAAGAGTGATTCGTGATCAGCGGCTCGTCGTGGACGGTTTTCCCAGGCTGAGGCAGGTTGTAGGGGCTTTACTCGTTCGCAGTTGACATGGCACAGGGCAATCCCCCGGGCTCAACGCTCCGGGGATTGCCCTGTGCCCGCCCACGACGGTTTGGTTGCTGGGATGGTTCAGTGGGTGGCGGAGCCAGTTACGGCAACCCCTGCATCCCGATGGGACGTGCCCAGGCGTGCCTCTCGGAGACTCGACCACACGGCGACCGCGAGCATGACGACCAGCGCGATCTCGGTTGCTGTCGAAATCAGGTCGAGCGCGCCGACCGGCTCGATTTCACCGGCACCCGGCCCGAAGAAGGGCACGCCGATCGAGCGGGAGATTACCCACATGGCGGCGATGGCGGCGTTGCCGGCAATACCGGCGACGAGGACGTGGCGGCGCGGCCAGCGAACGACTGCCGGGGCGTACAGCGTTTGGGTTATCACGGTCGCCAGAAAGAAGGTTCCGTATCCCCACCATTCGTTGAAGTGCTCCGGTGTCACCAGCATATGGATGAGACCCGCAACAATTGAGAGAAGCGCAGCCGAGTAGAGCATGGAGCTTGTAGTTCCCCGAGTGTTCATGTCGTCTCCCGCTGTCGTCCTGCCGGCCGGATATCGTCAATTCCGGCTCGTTTTTCCACGATAGCGAGAGGCTGAGCCCGGCGCCACGCCCACTGAGGTAGGCGTGTGGACTATCCAATCGGGCGGTATCCGCGCGGTCACGACAACGAGCCGTCGCGGCCCGGCGTGACGCAACACGCGTCGCTATGAGATTTGCGCCGGTGCGTCCTGCAAGTCGGCCGGCCGAACGCTTGGAATCGATTCGTCCTCGAAACCGAGCGCGCTGACCAGGAGACCGATCAGGACAAGCATGTAGAGGAAGCCCCCACCAACCCACATGATCAGCCCGCCGATCTGCTGGTCGGCGAGTGGCGTCAATCCCCAGGGTTTGTCCGTACCAAGATAGAAGGGGTAGATGACGCTGGGCGCGAGGGTCAGAATGGCGCCGATGCCAATTCCCACCACCATCGTCACGAAGATCGCGGCGATCGCCCAATGCTTCTCCATCTTGTGATGGCGCGGCACCGGGTCAATGATCGGCCACCAGAAGAGCAGCGCGAACCCGAAGAACAGCAGGTGCTCGATCTCGTGTATCGCATCGCTGCGCAACGCCGCGTCGTAGAAGCCTGGAACATGCCAGCTGACGAGATTGGCGTTGTACGCCAGCACGGCGAAAAGAGGCGTCGTGATCAAGGTGAGTGCCGTCCGAACCGGCCGCCGCCTCAAGACGGTCTTCAGGATCGGCCCACTGCGTTTCACCGAAATGGCTTTCAACGCGAGCTGCACCGGCCGGCCGAGCAGGATCAAAGGGGCCGCCACCTGCATCAACGCCAGGTGCTGCAGCATGTGCATGAAGAAGAGCTCATCGTTGAAGGTGTCGAGCGGACCGAGCAAGGCGACCGCGACGGCCAGCAGCCCGCCGTAATAGCTGAGGACCTGCCAGGTCGGCGGTGTGGACCGGTTATCCTGCTGAAGCTTGTGCAGCGCCAGATAGTAGCCGATCGCGCCGACTAACAGCCCGATGACGATCGGCGGAGAGAAATCCCAAGCGAGAAGAAAGGGACCAGTGACTGTGCCGTGAAGAAGCGGGAGGAGCATGATACCCAGAATCCCAATGTCGATTGTGATGCGCCCATTGTCGAGCGAATGCGCGAGCATTGCGGCCGACTATCGGTCGAAGAATACCATACCGTTCGGGGGGTCTTGCGTCGCCAACGGGAACCTGGCGGATCGCGCCTATGCCGCAACGACGCTGAATCTCAGATGAATCCCGCCTGCTGCAACGCCCCGGCCACGATGATCAGACCGCCAACGGTCACGGCGAGAGCGCTGGCGACCGGCAGTAGCCGAGGGATGCGCGGCTCGAAGGAAAAGCGCTGAAACATGCGCCGTGCATACAGGCTCAGCAGGCCGATAGATGTCAACACGATCGCGAGGCCGACACTGAAGACCAGCACGAGGATCATGCCGAACCCGAGACGCCCCAACGAGATGGCGCTCAGCAACAGTACGAGTGCCGAGGGACAGGGGACGATCCCGCCGCTGACGCCGAGAGCAAGCAGCCCGCGAAGACTGAATTCCCGACGAGTATCGGGCTGATGAGTCGTGATCGTTCCCGTGGTGATGCGACAACCCATGTAGATGAGCCAGCGCGTGACGCTCGTCGGCGCTGAGTTGACCATGCGAGCCGAGCGCGCGATCGTCCACGCCAGTCCGGTGGCTGTCGGCGAAACGGCGGTAGGCCAATCCGGCACCGATTCCGACGACGAGCAGTCCGGACAAAAGATCCATCCAGGGATAGAGATGCTCCGGCAGGATGAACCGGGACAGGTAGAGGGTGATACAGCCCAGGGCGAAGACGCCCGCGGTGTGAGTGGCGGTAACGGTCAAGCCGAGCAACAGGGCGTGTCGCGGCGTTCCCTTGCTTCCAACCAGATAGGCCGCAACGATCGTCTTGCCGTGCCCCGGCGTAAGCGCGTGCGACGCACCCCAGAGCAGTGCCGCCAGGAGCGTGAGTAGCGTCACCCAGGGCGAGAGATCTCCGATCGACACCAGAGAGGCGGGCCAGCTGGACAGACCACCCGCCGTCGCTGGCGATTTTGCGGTCAGCGAAGATGACGCGATGGTTCCGGACACGGTGGACGCTCCGGAACGCACCTCGATGTCGGCCGATTCGATATCGAGTGGATGGGTGCTTGAATTCGCCGGATAGCTGCGCAGTTGATCCGAGACGCTGCTCGCCAGCGCGTTGGTCTTGCCGATCGAATCGCCATTGCTCGCCTGGGCGACGATCTCATGCCAACCTATATGGCCCTTGAAGTTGTCGTCGGCGAAGTGGAGATGGAGCGCGTCCTTGGATTCGGGCAGCGTCGTGGTGAAGTCCACGTCGATGCGCAGGACTCGAAGCCCGGCCTGGCCGAGTTTGAGATCCATTGAACTCGAGCCCGTAGTCAGCGGGAGTTCTCGACCGTCGCTGGTCAGGTGCAGGCCCGCGCGGAGCTGCCCGACGCGTTTGGGAAGATAGACATCCTTCTCGCTCTGATCGACGACGCGATCGCCGTTCGTATCCATCACCTTGATCTCGTCGTAGGTGGGGATTTCGGCGATGTCGACGACGTAATGGAGGAGGACTGTGCGGCCGGAGAAACTGAGCTGGGTGAAATGATTGATGGTGAAGTTGCCGAGCGGATGCGCTGACGTCTGCGCGCGGAGCGGCAACACGAACGCGAGGCAAACGATGCACAGCGCCGGGATCGTCACGCCCCGCGATCGACCGGCATGACGCACCGGGAGATGGCGGCGCTTGAATTCGTCGCGCGGTCTGCCCATCTGGACGCCCTACTCGGTCCGCTGAAGTATCACCTGCCTGGCACAAAGGGTACCCTGCGCCGCGAATCGCTTCAAACACCGTTCTCCCGTCGGCTGTTTCTTCGAGGACGTATTCACCGTCCGGTGACGAAACAGACTCATAGCCACGTCCAATCGCCGATGGATGGAACGAACATTGCTGTACCCCCAAGTAGATAGCTCTCGTTCGGGGTCATCTCGCCGGCACTGCCCGGTTCATGTGACCTCTACCGCGTTACTGATTGGCAGGTGAGGTTACCCATGGCGACCCGTGCTACCGCGCCGCTTGCCCTCTCTCGTTCCGGCCAACCTCGGCGTCGCCTTGTGCGACGACGTCAACATTTGCCGAACCCGGTGTTACAACCTCGCAGAGACGACGACCTCGTCGTCTCGGAAAAGCCGTCCGGCCTTTCCACGATCCTGACCCTCCCCGTGCCGCCAGTCGGTGACGGCACCTTATTGAGCGAGGCGCACGGCGAACCAGAAATCGAGATGATCGCCTCGGCCTCTTGATGACGATTCGGAGGCTGGACGGCCGGTCGGGACGCCCGCTCCTAATACCTCACAAGCTCCCCATACGCATCGACTGTTGCCGTGTTAACCTCACGAAGCGGCGGACGCGATGACATCCTGCTCCTGAGCGGGGATAATCGCTCGTGCCGGGGAGAGACCGGGCCCAACAGGAAAGAGGTGCTGTCCCATGAGTGGATCCCAGCAATCGCGCGATGCGGAAATCGATGCTCGCTATCAGTCGCTGGCGCAGCGGTACGGCGATCGGTTTGACGCGGCCGGCGAAGAGAAGATACGCAACGACATCGGTCGCCTGGTCGATGCGGCGACGACGTTGCGCCAGTGGACGCTCGCTAATGGGGACGAACCCGACTTCGTCTTTCAGCCTCAACGAAGGGATGGCTGACCGTGAGCGCGAGCGATCAACAATTAAAATTTGCGACGATCCGTGAGCTCGGCTCGATGTTGCGATCGGGCGAGACGACCCCGACCAGGCTCGCCGAGTACTTTCTGTCGCGCCTGGAAACGGTGGGAAAAGAGCTGAATGCCGTCGTGACGATCACCACCGAGCGGGCGATGCGCGAGGCGCGACTGGCGGAAGAGGAACTGGCGGCTGGATACGATCGCGGGCCGCTGCACGGGATCCCCTATGGCGGCAAGGATCTGCTGGCGACTGCCGGGATCCCGACCAGTTGGGGCGCGGAGCCGCTGCGTGATCAGGTATTCGGCAACGACGCCACAGCGGTCGAGCGGCTGCGGAACGCTGGAGCGGTGCTCGTCGCCAAGCTGGCGATGATTGAGATGGCTGGAGGGATGGGTTACAGCCAGCCGACCGCCTCGCTCACTGGACCACCGCGCAATCCGTGGAATCGCGATTCGTGGACTGGCGGCTCATCCAGCGGCTCAGGCGCCGCGGTGGCCGCGGGAGTTGTCCCGTTCGCGATCGGCTCGGAAACCGGCGGGTCGATACTCAGCCCGTCGAGCTACTGCGGGCTCAGCGGGTTGCGCCCCACGTACGGGCGCGTCAGTCGTCATGGGGCCATGGCGCTCTGCTGGACGCTCGACAAGCTTGGGCCGATGTGCCATACCGCCGACGACTGCGGCATCGTGCTGCAGGCGCTGTCCGGTGCCGATCCGCACGATCCTTCCACCTTGACCGAGACCTACCGCTACGAGCCGGAGCGGGCGCGATCGGATGGATTCCGCATCGGCGTTCTTCGGGATGGTCTCGATCGTATTCAGCCCGAAGTTCGCACGAACTACGAGAAGGCTTGTGAGGACCTTGCGAGCGTCGCGGTGCTCGAGGAAATCTCGTTGCCCGACTTTCCCTACACTGAGGTCTACTCGATCATTCTGGCGGCCGAAGGTGCAGCCGCGTTTGAGGACCTGATTGATCGCGGCGTGATTGCCGGATTGACCGCGCCGGAAGACCGGCTTGGTGGATACGCGGGCACCACGGTTCCCGCAGTCGACTACCTGCGGGCGATGCGAATTAGACGGCAGATCAACGACGCGATCGACGGGCTGCTGGCCCGCTTCGACGCGATCGTCTACACGTCGTCAAACACCGTCGCTAGCCCGATCGGAATGACTTTCGATGACTACGCCGGTAGCTGGAATCGCCGCAATGTGCTGACGTCGCTCGGAAACCTATCGGGCCTGCCGGCCATCAGCGTTCCGACCGGATTCGGTGAGCGCGGTTTGCCGACCGCCATGCAGATCGTTGGTCGTGAAGGGACCGAGAACGCGATTATCGCGGTAGCGTCGGCCTATCAGCAACGTACTGGATGGCATGAGCGCCACCCGGTGACATAGATCGTCGCGATTATGGAATTTTGTCTCAACCTGTCGCACCACTCGTGGGCGAGGGAAACGGACCCGGCAACGGCCGTCTCCAGGACGTTGGAAACGATCCAGCTTGCCGATGTCGCCGGGCTGGATTCCGTTTGGTTGAGCGAGGACCCGGACGGCTGGGATGCGTTCGCGGTCCTCGGCGCGGCGGCGCGCTCAACCAAACGGATTCGCCTGGGAACGGGTGTGACCAGTCCGTACCTGCGACACCCCAACCTGCTCGCGATGTCGGTCGCGACGCTCGACCGCCTCTCCGATGAGCGCGCTTTTCTCGGGCTGGGTCGCGGTCAACCGGAGTGGTACGGCCGCGGGCTCGGCTATGAGATCGGAAGCCCGCTGCGGGCGCTGTCGGATACGGTCGATCTGCTGGAGCAGTGGTGGCAGCCACCGTATCGCGCCAGCCTGGACGGGCAGTTCCACGTCACGGATTGGGCCCACGCCTTCGGCCCGTCGCGGCGACCGCCGGTGTACCTGGCGGCGCTGGGACCAAAGGCGGTCGATCTGGCAGCCGCGAAGTTCGACGGCCTGATGATGTCGGAGTTCGCTTCTGAGCACTTCCTTCATGACTTCGTGAACGACCTGGGGGATCGCCTGAGCGCAGTCGGCCGTTCACTCGACGCCTTCCCGATCTTCGTCCGGACCGCGATCGAGGTGACCGGTGATGTAGAGACCGCCCTCGATCGCCGTAAGAACTTGATCGCGCTCGTCAACGCGCTGCCCGGCATGTCGCGGCACATGGTCGTTCCCGGATTCGACGTTCCGGCCATCATGAAGCGTGTACGGGAGGCAATGCATACCGACGAAGTTCTGGCACAGGGTGGAGCGTTCATCGATATACGCAAGGTTGCCGACTTCAGCGCGGCGCGGAGCGCCATCCCAACCGAACTCGTCGATGCCGTGAGCTACGTCGGCTCGGTCGAGAAGATCCGTGGCAAGCTCGAGCGGCTAGCAGCGATTGGTATATCCCACGTCTTCGTGACCCCTCCGCCCGATCTCGACACCCAGTCGTTCGTCGAGATGCTGTCCTCGATCCGGCCGCGGGAGAACACCTGACGATTCGTTGTCGCTGTCGTCCGGTCGAGGCTCGGTGTTGCGCTGGAGTCGTCGCTTGTCAGCCCTTATCTTGATGCGCATGGGGCGCCGTGAATGTCGCCCCGTGAAATCGTCCAGGGCCGGCAATCCACCGGATCGCGGCCACACCTCGGCTGAACCGTGCGGGGACAATATTTGCCCGGCACACAGCGAACCGCCCGGTCGTTCGCACCGGGCGGTTTCCATGGACAGCGTCTGGGTTATGCCTGGACGAGGCGCACCGCGTCGCGGCTAGCTATTGGACGGCTCGTCCAGTACATGCGACGACTTCACAGGAATGCGTCGCGTGCGTGCCTGCTCCGCCTTCGGTAGCGTGAGGGTCAGAATGCCGTCCTCGAAGCGGGCCTCCGCGCGCTCGCTGTCGACCGGTACCGGAAGCGTCACGCTCTCGGCGAACTGCCCCGAGCCGATCTCGCGGCGATACCAGGTGGTGTTCTTGGCGGCGTCGGCGTTTAGCGTGTACCCGAAACGACCGCGAATCGTCAGCGTGTTCTGCTCGACCGACAGTTCGATGTCCTCCGAGCGCGCGCCCGGGATGACGGCCTTGAAAACGAGCTCATCGCCCTGGTCGTAAAGGTCCATGGCCGGCCTGAAGCTTCCCATCCGCATCGATGTTCGAACGCGCGGTAAGGACTCACCCAGCAGGCGATCCATCTCATCCCAGACTCGATCGATATCGGTGAACGGGCTCCATCGCTGCATCACGTTATTGACCTCCCTACGATGCTGTACCTGATCCGATCACTGGTTCACAGTATAAACACTGAGTCGTTTCGTGTCAATCTAGCGTAGGAAGAGTGTTCAGATGTGTTCACATGAAATGCAGCGCCTTGAGTCGGCTGTCGAGATCGCGCGCCGATAAGGAGCACATGAGAACGGGGCACTCAGGTGCCCCGAATCCTTGCCGTTTCGATGATGGAAAGAACGGGATGCGGCCTAACGCGACACCCGGTAGTTCGGCGCTTCCTTGGTGATGACGACGTCGTGCGGGTGACTCTCCCGCAGCCCGGCCGCCGTGATACGCACGAACTTGGTGCGCTGCTGCATGTCGGCAATCGAGGCAGCCCCGCAATATCCCATTGCCGAGCGCAGGCCGCCGACCATCTGATACATGATGTTGGAGAGCGGTCCCTTGTAGGCTACACGCCCTTCGATGCCTTCAGGAACGAACTTACTGAGGTTCGCCACGTCCTCCTGGAAGTAGCGGTCCTTGCTGAAGGAGCGGGCTTTCATGGCGCCAAGCGAGCCCATGCCGCGGTATTCCTTGTAGCGCTCACCCTGATACAGGATGACGTCGCCCGGGCTCTCGTCGACTCCAGCGAGCAGGCTTCCCAGCATGACCGTGTCGGCCCCGGCCGCGATCGCCTTGGCGATATCGCCCGAGAACTGGATGCCGCCGTCGCCGATGACCGGCACGTTGTAGCGAGATGCCACACGGGCCACGTCCATAATTGCGGTGATCTGAGGAACACCGGTGCCGGCCACGATGCGGGTGGTACAGATCGAGCCCGGCCCCACGCCAACTTTCACGGCGTCGGCCCCGGCTTGAATCAGCGCTTCGGCGGCGTGACCAGTGGCGATATTGCCGGCCGCTACATCGATATCCCAGGTTTGCTTAACCGTCCGGACCATGGCGATGACGTCGCTGTGGTGCCCGTGAGCCGTGTCGATGATCAGCAGGTCGACTCCTTCGTGAATCAGTGCCTCGGCTCGCTCGAGCGAATCCTTGCCGATGCCGATCCCGGCTCCGACCCGCAGCCGGCCGCGCTCGTCTTTGGTCGCGTTCGGGTACTGGATTTTCTTCTGGATGTCTTTGACGGTAATCAGACCCTTGAGGTACCCGTGATCGTCAACGACCGGGAGTTTCTCCACTTTGTTGGTATGAAGGATTTCCTTGGCCTGGTCGAGCGTCGTGCCGACCGGGACCGTGATCAGATTCTCTCGGGTCATGAGGTTGACGATCGGCTGATCGAGATCGTCCTCGAAACGCAGGTCGCGGTTCGTCAGAATCCCAACCAGCTTGCCGCTCTCCTCGGTGATCGGAACACCGGAGATGTGATAGTTCTCCATCATGTTGAGCGCGTCCCGAACACTGTCCTCAGGACCCAACGTGACGGGCTCCACGATCATGCCGGATTCGCTTCGTTTGACCTTATCGACTTCGGTGACCTGATCCGCGATCGAGAGATTGCGGTGCAAAATGCCGATGCCGCCCTCACGAGCCATAGCGATCGCCATTCTGGCCTCGGTGACGGTATCCATCGCCGCCGACACGATCGGAATATTGAGCTCGATGCGCCGCGATAGCCGCGAGTTCGTCCTGGCGTCTCGGGGCAAGACTTCCGACTCCGCTGGAACCAGCAGGACGTCGTCGAACGTCAAACCCGTGCCAACCACTTTGGACTGAAGAATCTCCATGAGCTCCTGATCCTGAAGGACTTTGGAAGCGTCCGGATCGTGTGTAATCGTCATTAACCGCCGCCTTTCACCCTGACGTCGCGCTCCTGCTTTGGGCTATCGGAGCGATCACTCAACGAAACTACAGCAGCCTGCGCATGGCGTCGGGGCTGCGCCGACCTTGAAACGAACGACCTCCAACAGGTGGCGGCTTCATGAAAGCTCCTTCGACGCATCGGATCCGATAGCGACCTCCGCTGGGAGGCAGGAGCTCGCAAGGCCGATTCGCCGGGCAATTTCCTCACCAATCGCGCCGTAGGCCGCCGACGCGCGAGAAGAAGGGTCGTACTCAAATATCGTCTGCCCGTAGCTGGGTGCTTCCGCCAGGCGCACGGTCCGCGGTATCACTGTGTGAAGCAACCGGCTTGGGAAAAAGCGACGCACGTCCTGCACGACCTGAGGTGAGAGTCGTGTGCGCGCGTCATACATCGTCATGACGACGCCCAATACGTCGAGCGCCGGGTTCAGCCGGCGTTTCACCAGGTCGATCGTATTGACCAGTTGCATCAAGCCCTCCAGCGCGAGGTACTCGCACTGGATCGGGATGACGACGGAGTTCGCGGCGGTCAACGCGTTGACCGTCAGCAGACCCAGCGAGGGCGGACAATCGATGACGACCACGCGGTAGCGATCGGCCATCGTCGCCAGCATCTCGCGCAGGCGATACTCGCGCCGCCTGAGCCCAACGAGTTCGACCTCGGCGCCCGCCAGCATGCCGTTGGCCGGAAGGAGGTCGAGGTTGGGGCGAATATCCTCGATCGTGCAGCTCTCGAGCGGCTGACCATCGATGAGCACCTCATAGGTTGTACGTTGAATGGAGTTTTTGTCGACACCCAGGCTGCTCGTCGCGTTTCCTTGCGGATCGAGGTCCGAGAGCAACACACGATGACCTTGCGCGGCAAGATAGGCTGCCAGGTTGACCGCAGTGGTGGTCTTCCCGACCCCGCCTTTCTGATTTGCCAGTGCAAGCGCGTGCGCCACTCAATCCCTCTCCGCAGCGCTCCGAGTTAATTGGTCTATTGTAACGCCGCGGGCGCTGGAGGGCAAGCGTCCGTGCTCCCTCACCTAAATTGTTACCGAAGCCAGTACGGTTCCCTCAAATCCGGATGTTACCGGAGGAGGGACGATGGCGGCCGACGACGATTCGACAGTCCCGGTCGATCGGCTATCATGGTTTGCTCCCCTGGTCGCGAGCGGCGGGTACGGCGGCGATAGTGCAGCGGGAGATGCAGATCAGCCGATCGCGTTCATCACGGATAAAGATCTCCCAGACCTGCGACGTCCTGCCGACGTGAACTGGCGTGGCGACGGCGGTCAGCATTCCTTCCCGCAGCGAGCGGATGTGGTTCGCGTTGATCTCCTGCCCGAAGACGTTCACGCCGTCCGGAACGTTGAGCGACGCGCCGATGCTGGCGGCCGTCTCGGCGAGCGCCAGGCTCGCGCCGCCGTGCAGATACCCAAGGGGCTGGAGATGGCCGGGGCTCACGGGCATGGTCACGATGACCCGCTCGGGCGTCTTCTCGACGATCCGCATATCCAGCGTTTCGAGGAGGCTCATGTGTGAATATGTCCCTTCGTCAGTGACTCCATCCGTAACCCACGCGCACATGTTCCAGTCCTGTGCTAGGTTGACGGCTGTGGTTGACAAGCTCGTTCGGATGAGTCTACGTGGATGTCGTCACTTGCGCGAATATTCCGGTGAGAACCTTGGCGGGCCGGCGGCCGGGCACCCGCACCGTCGTGAGTGTCGTCCTGGAGAGCGCCGCTGACGGGAGGGAAGCGGGACATGGATGAGAGCCATTCCGGCCTGAACGTTGATCGCCTCGAGTCGTATCGCCAGCTCCAGGAGGAGATGGCACAGCGCGTTCGCGAGCAGCCGCTTCCGTCACCGCCCATCGTCATCGCGGCCGTCGACGTACATCTCCACGGCGATCGAGGTGTGGCGGTCGCGGTGGCAGTCAAATATCCCGATCTCGAAACGATCGAGGAGCGCGTCGTGAGCGATGTGGTGGACTTTCCGTACATACCGGGCCTGCTGTCATTTCGCGAGGCGCCGCTGTGCCTCGCGGCGCTTGAGTCGCTGTCACAACCCCCCGATCTGTTGTTGGTCGATGGACAGGGGAGGGCGCACCCGCGCCGTTGCGGCATCGCCTGCCACCTCGGCGTCGAGCTCGAGATTCCAACCATCGGCGTGGCGAAATCAGTTCTGACGGGATGCTTCGATAACGTCGGTGAAGAACGTGGGTCGACCGCACCGCTGCGCTCGCGAGGCGAGGTCATCGGCATGGCCGTTCGCACCCGAGATGACGTCTCGCCGGTCTACGTGTCGGTGGGAAATCTGATCACGCTGGACGAGGCGGTTGCCTGGACGTTGAAGATGGCGACGCGCTTTCGCTTGCCGGAGCCTTCACGCCGGGCGCATCGCGCCGCGCAGCATCTCGCGCGAGATCTCGAACAAAGGTCGAAACAAGATCCTCGTCGGATTCACTGAGTCGCAAGGAAGCGGTCGATCTCGGGGCGCGATGGCAACGAAGGAATCGCGCCGCGCCGTGTCACCGTGAGCGCCCCGGCCGCGTTTGCCAGGCGAGTGATCCGTTCGAGCGCTTCGCGTTCCAGGTTGAACCCGCATTCGATCAGTCCTGCCAGCATGCCTGCCACGAAGGCATCACCGGCTCCCGTCGTGTCAACCGGTGTTACCGCGAATCCGGGCGCCCGGCCGGCGCCGTCGGCGGTGAACCACCAGCAACCGTCGACCCCGGTTGTAATCGTGAGCAGCCGGAGGTCATCGTGCCAGAGCCGCCGCGTACCTTCGGCGATGTCCTCTACTCCGGAGAGGAAGGCCAGCTCGTCCTGGCTCATCTTGACGACGTTGGCGTAATTCAGTCCGAAGAGCATCCCGTCCCGGGCGGCATCCGCCGAGGACCACAACGCCAGACGCAGATTCGGGTCGTAGGAGATCAGCGATCCGTGATCGCGGGCGGAATCGATGGCGGTGATGGTTGAGGCGCGACTCGGGTCGCCAATCAATGAGATCGACCCAAAGTGGAAGACGTGCCCGGACGCGGCGATCTGGCGATCTTCGTCCGTGGCCTCCCAGAGCATGTCGGCGCTCGGATGACGATAGAACATGAAATCCCGCTCGCCGTCGACCCTGAGCGAGACGAACGCTAATGCGGTCCGAGCCATGCCGGTGCGCCGCAGACCGGCAAGATTGACGCCGTTGTCGATCAATGTCGACGCCAGGAAGTCGCCGAACTCGTCGGCGCCCACCTGCCCCAGGAAGCCGACCGAGTGGCCGAGCCGTGCCAGCCCGACGGCGACGTTGGCCGGGGCGCCACCGGCCGCCTTTTCGAACGCGCGCGCTTGCTGAAGGCTGACGCCCGCCTCGAGGGAGACGAAATCGATCAGGAGTTCGCCGCAGGTGATCACGTCACATCTCATCATGGTGAGGTCCCGCCGTGATTCCGCCCATTCCCGGCGAATCGAAAATCCGTTCGCTGAAGGCGCAGCCGATCGAAAACAGCCTGAAGGCGCCCGGTCGTTCGGCCAGAGCGCCTTCGCCGATGTCGCCGGAATTAGCCCTTGACCGCGCCAGCCGTCAGCCCGGCAATGATGCTGCGCTGGAAGACGAGCGTCAGGATGATCAAGGGAAGCGTCACGATGATCGTACCCGCCATCATCTGCCCCCACGGTAGCTCGAACCCACCGGTGGTATTCGTGGTGAAGGTAAAGATCGCCAGTGTGATGGTTCGCTTTTCCGGCGTCTGGATGAAAGACAACGCATACAGGAACTCGTTCCAGGCGGCGATGAAGGCCAGCAAGCCGGTCGTGACCAACCCAGGCGCCGCCAGCGGCAGCAACACCTTGTAGAAGACCTGGAACGGTGTCGCACCATCCACGTAGGCCGCCTCTTCCAACTCTCTGGGCATCGCCTGGAAGAAGGTCGTCAGTACCCAGACGGTGAATGGGAGCGTGAAGAGGAGATAGGTGATGATCAGCGCCGGCAACGTGTTGTAGAGCTTGAACTTGGTGATGAGCTCGTACAACGAACCCAGTACGGCGATCTGCGGGAACATCGTCATCGATAGGATAATGTACAGCACCGGCGCCCGGCCGCGGAACGAGAAGCGACCCAGCGCGAACGACGCGAAGGCACCGATCATGAGGGATATCAAGGTGACGGAGCCGGCCACGATGGTGGAATTCAAGATCGATAGCACGAACTCATGGTTATGGAACACCTGGTCGTAGAACGTGAGCGTCGGGTGTTCTGGCCAATAGTGAACCGGTGTGACGAACATCTCGTTGTTGGGCGTGATCGACGAGCGCAACGCCCAGTAGAAGGGGAAGATCAGGTAGACGAGGATGATCACGACCAGAATCCAGAAGAAGACGCGCTGAACCCGGTACCCAAGTGTCTTGTTCATCGCTGCTCGATCCTCAGCGACGTGACATATGCCACCACGAATATGCCGATGATGACGAAGATCGCGACGCTTATCGCGCTTCCATACCCGATGTCCGAGAAGGAGACGATGTTTTGCTGGTCGTAGATCGCCATCGTCTGCGTGTCGGCGCGCGCACCGAACATGACGAAGAAGACGTCGAACACCCGTAAAGCGTCGAGCGTCCTGAAGATCAGGGCGACGAGAATCGCGGGCCTCAGCAACGGCAACGTGATGCGAAAGAACTGCTGAATGGCGTTGGCACCGTCCACCCTGGCAGCCTCATAAATGTCTGATGGAATAACCTGCAAGCCCGCCAGTAGCAGCAGGGCCACGAATGGCGTCGTTTTCCAGATGTCGACTGCCGCGATGGCCGGCAGCGATGTGTTGGGCTGAGAGATCCAGGCAACCGGTTTGCTGAGAAGATGAAGCTTGTTGACAAGAAGGTCATTGAAAACGCCGTAGATCCCGTTGTACATCCATTTCCACATCTGGGCCGAGATGACGGTCGGAATTGCCCAGGGGACCAGCATGGCGGCTCGCATCGAGCCCCGGCCCCGAAAGTTTGAGTTCACCACGAGCGCGATGACGATCCCGAGAATGAATTCGAAGACGACGGTGATCACCGAGAATTTGATGGTTACCCAAATCGAGTCACGAAACGCGGTGTCCTGAATCAAGAAGCGATAGTTCTTCAGCCCGATGAAATGGGTGGGCTGGACACTGGCGAGCCGGGCGTTGGTGAAGCTGTAATAGATCGTCTGGATGAGGGGAACCATGGCTACGGCCAGTACCACGGCCATCGTCGGCAGCAGAAGGAGCCAGGCGGTTCGAGTTTGCGAACTGGCGAGGGTTCGAATCTTTCCTTGCGGCGCGCTTGTTCCTGGTTTTCCCTCCGTGGTCGTAGCAGTCCGGCTCATGCATACCCCCTCGCTATGATGAGATAGACGGGGGCGACTGGCGCCCCCGTTGCTGCGTCGCGGATATTTTTGGCGTCGCGCGCAGTGTAGCCGGAATCGTTCTATCCGGCCACACGCTGGATCTGCTGCGCCACGTTCGGCAGGATGCTGGAGGCATCGCTACCATTCAGCACCTGGTTGACGCCCTGGAAGAAGAACGTCGACACCTGGTTGTAATTCTCGCCAGTCGAGCGGGACGGACGCGTGACGCGCACGACGTCCTGCAGAGTCTGCAAGAAGGGCATGGCCTTGATGACGTCGGCGTTTGCGGCGACGGCCGCCTGCGTCGGCACGTAAGAGCCGACCACCGATCGCCAGGTCTCGACCTCGGGGCTGCAAAGATAGCGCACGAGCTCGATCGCGGCATCCTTGGCTTTCGAGTAGGCCGATACGCCAAGCTGCCAGCCACCGACGGTGCCGTAGTGCTTCTGGCCGGAGTTGGCCGGAAGCGGTGCAACATCGAATTTGCCCGTGATGGGAGAATCGCTGGCGTTGCCGGCCGCGTAGGCATACGGCCAATTACGCATGAACATCGCGTTGCCGCCCTGGAAGACGTTACGCGCGTCCTCTTCTTTGAAGGACGTGACATCGCGCGGAGCGATGTCACCCACCCAGCCCTTGGCCCGGTTGATCATGTCGATGGCTGCTTTGTTGTTGACCGTTACCTTGCCCTGCTCGTCGATGATGGTGCCACCGCCGGCCGACGCGATCCACTCGAGCGCGTCGCAGGTCAATCCTTCATAGGCCGCGCCCTGGAACACGAAGCCCTGGAAGCTCGCATTGGAGCTTTCGCCCGCCTTGACCTTCTTCGCCATGGCCTCGAGATCGTCCCAGGTCGTGGGTGGCTTGTCATAACCGTATTTCTTGAGCAGGTCAGTCCGATAGAACAACATGCCGAAGTCGCCGAACCACGGCATGGCGACGAGTTTGCCGCTGATGGTGTTGTTTTGAATGATCGTGTCGTAATTGAGCTTGGACAGATCCGAGAGCGCCGACGTCAGGTCCACCAGGTGTGGTGCAAAAGCGCCCGGCCAGATGACGTCGAGCATCATGACGTCCACGTCGGACGACTTGCCCTGGAAGAAGCGCTGATAGGTTGCATAGTTCTCGGTCGAGTCCTGCGGCTTCGGCACGATGTTGACCTGAATGCCCGTGTCTTTGACGAACTGGGCGATCATGACCTTGTCGATCTCATTGCCTGAACCGACCGAATCACCGTAGTAGGTAATCTTCTGTCCCTTGTGCTGCGTATTCGGATTGGGAACCGGCGGCGCCTGCTTCGGATCGTAGGTTACCGCCGACGCGCTGCCGCTCGGTGACGCCGCTGCTGTCGCGCTGGCCGCTGACGTTGCGGTCGCCGCTGACGAGGGGCTCGCCGCGCCTGCGCTCGTGCTGGTACTCGTCGCCGCGGATGTCGCGGTCGTCGCGGCGCCACCAGAGGTCGTTGGCGTGGTCTTGCTGCTTCCGCCACACGCCGCGAGCAGGGCGGCAACGACCGGCGCGCTCAACCCAAGCGCGGCCGCTCGATGAATGACGGCGCGGCGACTCAGCCTGCCGCTGAGGGCTCCCTCAGCCAGGTCTCGAAACCGCTGGTCTTGTGACATAAGGCACTCCTCCTACATCGAGGCCGTCTGACGGTCTCCAATGATCTCAAGACGGTCTCAACCGGCTAGATGGTGCCCCCGGCGCGGGTCTGTAGCGAGCGAGAACGAGGGCACGGCGTGTGCCAACCCTCGCGTTGTCCGCCGCTGGTCGACATGCCCGGTCACACGCCAACGGGTCGTCCCGTCCGCGCTCACGATTGATTTCTCGTAAGAGTCAGCCCATATCCTGGCGCAGGAACACCATGATCCCGTACTGCAAGATTTAGGCCGACGACGAACGTCGCGTGTGTGGTGATCGCGCATGGCAGCCCAGGAGCGCCGATGTGGCACCTTGTTCACTTTCTCACCGAACGGTCGAATTGTCCAGAAGGACCCGTTAATTCAGCATGCCAAGATTGTCGCCGTGGGTGACAAAAGTGTGACTGGCCATGCCGGCACCTCGGCGGCCGGCATGGCCTGAATCGATGCGACAGCGGTCGCCGCGCGAATCGAGTGTGTGACTTCGCGGCAGCGGCGATGAAGTCGCACGCGGTGCTACGAGTCTGGGGATGCCTCGCGCTGTGCGGTTACCTGGGGTTGCGCGGCGAGAATCGCTGCCGCCTGATCGCTCTCACGGCCGTTGGCGGAGCGAATCACGGTCACGCTGTGGGGATACGGGATCGTGACCCCGGACGTCTTGAGCGTGCGCTTGATTCGCCGCAGAAGTTCCCGCTGAACTCGCCACTGTTCCATCGGTCGAGTCTTCACCATCAACCGGATCGTCACCTGGTATGGCCCAAGCGCCTGAACACCAAGGATCGTTGCCGGCTCGAGCACCGCGCTGCCGAGATCAGGGTCGTCCTCGATGCCGTCCAGCAACTCGGACAGGACGGATATGGCGTGGTCCACGTCGTCGTCGTAGGAGATGTCGACATCGACCAGCGCTCGTGACCAGTCCTTCGTCAGGTTCTGCACAGCCCGAATCTCTCCATTCGGCACGATGGTAAAGCTACCGTCGAGCCCGCGAAGTCCGGTGCGACGCAGACTCACGTGCTCGACTGTGCCGGAATGCCCATTGACCGAGATCACGTCGCCGACGCCGAACTGATCCTCGAGCAGGATGAGGAACCCTCCGATGAAGTCCTTGATCAGGCTCTGGGCACCGAGACCGATCGCGATGCCCGCGACCCCCGCGCTCGCCAGCAGCGGCGCGATGTTGATGCGCAAGTTGCTCAGGACCATCATTCCGGCGACAACCAGCACGATGAGCCGGCCGCCGGACTCAACCACGCTCGACAGGGTATTGACCTTGAGCGTCAGTTCACGACTCTGCTGACCACCGCGCTCGACCAGATGTTTGATCGTGCGCCGAATGACGGATCGCATGGCGCGCAGAATCAGCAGCGACATGACCACGATCACGAGGATGCGAAGCCCCGGCCCGATCGCGTCCTTCCCGATCTGCTCGGCGGTCGAGAGAATGAGGTTGGAGTGGTCGATCGCGGATTCCAGACCAGATTGCACGAGGGCGATCGCCGCCAACGGCGAATGCACCATATCCCCTCCCAGGTATGTCAACCGTGTTGGCGGAAGATTACCAGCGCGATCGAAGGACGCCAAACGCTCCCGGCACGGGCGCTGGGAGCATGGCGCTAAGAATGGTGTGGTGTTTTGCTGAACAGATGCCTAAGATTGCCCGACAGTCTTGATCTGGATCGATTTGGGTCGCGCCTCGTCGATTTTCGGCAACTGGACGGTGAGCACTCCAGCGTCGAACTCCGCCGTGGCCTGCGGCGTGTTCACCGACGTTGGCAATGTGATCGAGCGCTCGAAGCGCCCGAAGCGGCGCTCGCGGAGTAGCCAACGGCACTCCTCGCCCGATTCCTGCTCCGTTTCATCATCACGATCCTTGATGACGCCGCTGATGCGGATGTTGCTGCCGAGCACCGAGATGTCGACGTCGTCAGGCGCCACGCCCGGCAGTGGCGCGGTGATGATGTATCGATCCGGCGTTTCGCGGACGTCGACGGGGATCGACCCCAACGTTGCCATGCCGCCGCGCGGCACCAGCATGCCCTCGTCAAAGAGATTGTTCATTGCTTCGCGAAACCCGCTGATATCTCTTAATGGATCCCATCGTGAGCTCATGCCTGCTCATCCTTCCATCCACGGCTCGATCTGGGAGGCGTTAGCACTCTCGGTAAGAGAGTGCTAACGCCAGTATAGTGTGTGTCCTGGGGCTTGACAAACGCGTCACGTCGGCGCTTGTTGTGAGTCGTGGGGGCGAGCATGCGGCTCCGGACTGGCGACCCACCATGGTAGCGGCTGGCGCGAGAACTAACAAAACAGAGCTGACGGTCGCCGTGGCAGTGGGGATAGTGCAGTCGACCGGCGTGTGCCGAACAGGACGAAACGTCGTCGCGCACTTGATTGCGCGTAGCTGAGACGAGGAACGCGATGTCACGAACCTGGGAGTATTGCTCACTTGTTTCGCATGGCGCCGAAGGCGAAGCCGGTGAAATCGGCTGGCTCTGTCGCGTCACCTACTTCACCTCGGATGGGGCAAAGACCCGGCAGCTGAGAGAGCGAATGGACGCCGAGCCGTCAGACGTTTTTGAGCGCGCCATGGCACAGCTCGGCGCCGGAGGCTGGGAACTCGTATCGCTCCAGCATCAGCTGGTGCGAGACAAACTCCACGTCGAACGCGAAGGGTTCGGGGCGGACGTTCCCGTCGGCTTCTCCTTCTCGTCATTTGGTGTTGCCTATTTCAAGAGACGTCAGAAGTCGGATCGGCCAATCGATAAGCCTGAGATTGTGATCCCCACAGCGAAGTAACTGAAGCTCGCCCGATTTCTCGCTGCCCGAAACTTGCGGCGCAATTCGGTTCGGTGGGCATTTGCTCGTCAGTAATCGAGCGATGTTCGCTGGCGCGCGGATGTTCCATGCGTTCAGTTACCGGCGCGCAGCATGGAAGGAGAACGGCACGGAATGGAATGGCAGCGTCCCGACGAGTCCCAGCGAATGCGGATCCTGATTCTTGGCGGCGGCTTCGCCGGCGTTTACACCGCGTACGAGCTACAGCGCCATCTTGGTGATGAGCCGGTCGATGTCACGGTGGTCAACCGGGAGAACTTCTTCGTCTTCTACCCGCTACTACCCGAGATCATCTCGGGTGCCATCGAGACGAGCTCAATTCTCAATCCGATTCGTCTCGTGGCGCCACAGGCGACCCTATATGTCGGTGACGTCACCGGGATCGATCTGGCGCGGAAGCGCGTCGACGTGCGGCTGGGGCTCTACGGTCATCAACAGCAGTCGCGCTCGCTCTACTTCGATCACCTCGTAATCTCGCTTGGTGGAGTCCCGAATACGTCGGTCGTCGAAGGCTTGGCCGAGAACGCATTCGACGTTCAGCGCTTGAGTAACGCCTTCGCGTTGCGCAATCAGCTCATCGACACACTGGAGCAAGCGGACATCGAGACCAACCCGATCGACAAGCGGCGCCTGCTGACGTTTGTCGTCGTCGGTGGTGGCGCGACCGGCGTCGAGGTCGTCGCAGAGATGCGAGACATGCTCATCGGGGTCACCTCGCGTTATAAGCACATCGAACCGGACGATATTCGCACCGTGCTGATTCATGGCGGTCCACGACTGATTCCGGATCTGCCAGGTGATCTGGCCGGCTTCGCCGAACGTCTGCTGCGCGACAAAGGGGTTGAGATCCATTTCAATCGCCGTGTGTCGCGCGTCGATCCGGGCCGGGTCATTCTTGACGACGGCCAGACGATCGATTCGAGTACGGTCGTGGGTTCAGTCGGAGTGCAGCCCAATCCGTTGACGCAATCGCTGCCGCTCGAGCACAACAAACGCGGCCAGCTCAAGGTGACGCGCATGCTCAACGTTCCGGGCTACCCGAACGTCTGGGCACTGGGCGACAATGCCGAGGTGATTGATCCGCACAACGGGCAGCCGTACCCACAGACGGCTCAGCACGCGGTCCGGGAAGCTCGGCTGGTGGCGCGCAACATCGCTGCGTCGCTCCGTGGTGAGTCGTTGCAATCCATGAATTACCGGACGCTCGGTCAGATGGTGGCGCTCGGGCATCGCTCGGCGATCGCCTACGTGATGGGCGTCAAGATCTCAGGATTCAAGGCCTGGTGGCTATGGCGGACCTATTACCTGCTGCAGATACCGCGCTGGGACAAGCGACTCCGAATCATGTTCGACTGGACACTCGATCTGGTCTTTCCGCCGGAGCTGACCCAGCTCAAGGTCGGGCAGCCGGTTCCCGCCGCCAACGACGTGCGGCACAAACGCTCAACGGAATCGAACCGCGCCGCGGTTCCAAAGGAATGAGCCGGCTTCGCACAAGCGGCCGGCTCAGAGATGCGATTGACGATCCTTGCAACATGGGGATCAGCCGGCCGCGACGACCGGTCGGCTTGCCACCCAGCGGCGAACCATCTCGCGCAGGAGCTCAGTCGCGGATCGCAGCGATGTCTCGGCGCCTTCACCGATCGGATAGACCGACACGAGCCCGACGGCTTCCACCTTGCCGGTGTCGAGAACTGCCTGCACGGCGTCGAGCGTGGTGGCGATATCGGGCCCGTTCGGCTCCTTCGTGCCATGCGACGGGGTGAGCGATTCGTCGAGAATATCCATGTCGATGTGCAGGTAGATCAGGTCGGTCTTGTCCGCGAGCCGATTCACGGCGTTTCGAAGCTCCGGTCCTGACACCGGCACGACTGCGATCGCGGTGGCCCGGACGAGCTGGTCTTCGGCGGGATCGAGGTTGCGGACGTCGACCATGATGATGCGGTCAGTCGGGAGCGCCACCTCCTGATGCGCGCCAATACGCCAATCGGGATAGCACAGCCCGGCACTCACGGCCACCGGCATGCCGCCGAGTCGCCCGGTGAGGGTCGTGTTGGGCGTATTGAAGTCGCCGTGGGCGTCGAACCAAACGAGCCCGATGCGCGCGGTGGATCCGTGTGACTGCTGCAGGCCGCCAATGATTCCGGGAAGCGACGTGCAGTTGCCCCCGGCCACCAGCACGTTACGCCCCGACGCGAATCCCGCGGCGATCGCATCCGCGATGCGTCCATCATAGAGCGCGAGCGTTTCCACGGTGTTCTCTGAGAGCTCACTCGCGTCCAGGGTTGGCCGTTCGTAGGTTATGCTCCCGCCGGCCGCATCATAGACCCCATCGGCTCGAAAGACGTCGGTCTCTCGGGAAGCGCTGAGGTGCGCGGCGGGGTTGTTGACCTGCAGTTCGACGACGTGTAAATCCATCTCTTCACACCTCCCGTGGCCCGATCATGCGTCGGAAGTCGATCTATTTCTGTTGCTCGTGGGCCCGATGCTCATCCGTGTTGCGAGCGCTGAGCACGGCATTTCGCCTGAATCATTGCGCATTCTGAAGCGCGCGCAAGACATCGAGCGCCTTGTCGACATCCGGAATCGCGCCGCGCTCGGTCACGACCTCCTGATATGCGAGTCGTCCCGACCGGTCAATGATGAAAAGGGCTCGTCGCGAGATACCATGATATGCGCCGAATTCCTCCATCTTCACGTCGTAGGCGGTCATGACGCGGCGATCGAGATCGCTCAGCAGTGGGTAGGTGAGTTCGAGCCGTTCGCCCCAGACGCGTTGCGCGTGATGTGAGTCGACGGAAATCCCATAGACTTCGGTGCCCAATCGATGAAACTCATCGATGTTGTCCTGAAACTTGGACAACTGGTTGCCTCAGCCACCGGTGAAGGCAAAGAAAAAGAACGTAAGAACGACACAATTTTGCTTGATGGCTTCGCTCAGGGTGACCGTTTCACCCCACGAACTCGGCACCGAGAATTCGGGCGCCGGTTCTCCGACCGTGAGTGGCATAGAGTTCCCTTTCCGTGCGTTACCATCCATAGTTCATGCGATCCATGGCTGGTTCGAACGCCTAGCGAGGTTGAGCGGTCGCTCATTGGCACTATACAGTGACGTGCGATTTGTCGCACCAGTCGGACAGCAGATGTTCGTGGAGGCAGAGCCCGGTGCCGGGCGTCCGGTGGAGTATCGATTGATGTAGCATAGTGCGGATGTCGGCGGACGGTTTGCCGAGATTCAGTCACTGGTGGGAGGAGAGGGCGTGCAGCTTTATAACACACTGACCGGGAAGAAAGAGGAATTCAAACCGCTCGACGGGCACACGGTTCGGATGTACGTGTGCGGCATTACCCCATATGACACGACGCACATGGGCCACGCGATGACCTATCTCACCTTCGACGTCGTCAACCGCTTTTGCCAGTATCTCGGCTGGCAGGTGAAGTACGTGCAGAACGTCACCGACATCGACGACGACATTCTGCGCAAGGCGCGGGAGGTCAACGACCGCTGGGATCTCCTGGGCGACCGCTACATTCGGCAATTCCAGGAAGACCTCAACGCGTTGAACGTACTTCCGCCGGCCGTCTATTGCCGCGCGACTGAGGAAGTCCCGACGATCGTTGAGATCGTCTCGTCGCTGGTCGAGCAGGGCACCGCGTACGAGAGTGGGGGTAACGTCTACTTCCGCGTTTCGGCCGATCCGGACTACGGGAAGCTAAGCGGCCTCGATCACGAGGCGATGCGCAAGATCTCAGCTGATCGTGGAGCCGACCCGAACGATCCGCGCAAGGAAGATCCGCTCGACTTCATCCTGTGGCAGGCGAGCAAACCGGGTGAGCCGACCTGGGACAGCCCCTGGGGAGCCGGCAGGCCGGGCTGGCATATCGAGTGCAGCGCCATGGCGATGCGCTACCTTGGAACGAACATCGACATCCATGGGGGTGGCGGGGATCTGATCTACCCACACCATGAAAGCGAGATCGCGCAGTCCGAAAACTTCACGCACCATGAGCCCTTTTCCCGCGTCTGGATGCACGTGGCGATGGTCTGCTATCAGGGCGAGAAGATGAGCAAATCCCTGGGCAACCTGGTTCTGGCCCGCACCGTGTTGCGCTATCACAGCCCTGACGCGCTCCGGCTCTATTTGCACAGCCACCATTACCGTGAATCGTTTGAATATGAGAACAGCGGACCGGCCGAGTTTGAGCCGATGGTGGATCTGCTCCGCAGCGCGATGCTGATTCGCGGTTCCGACGAGACTCCACCGCTGGACCTGGAGCCGCTCAAAGAGGAGTTCATGGCGGCGATCGCCGACGATCTCGATACGCCCAAGGCGATCGGAATACTCAATGAGATGGCCAAGAAGCTGATCGGCGCGGCCGAGGCTGGCCATGTCATCGAGGATGCGCGTCACACGCTGCGCACCGCTGCCTCGATCCTCGGATTGCGCGTCACACGTTAATACGACGTTGAGGTCTTGCCGGGGCAGCGGAGCAATCGTGCCCCGGCGAGGCCGGTCGAGCATATTGGAAACGGTGGGAGAGGTTGACACTGACGGCACCACGAGCCAGCCGGTGGCTGCTGTCGATCCTGATACTGGCGCTCATCCCCCGGTTGGCGCTCGCGGCGGCGGTTCCTTCGGTTCCGGCCGCGTCTCTGTCTGCCGCCGTACCCACGAACGAACAATACTTCTCGGCGACAGGATTCTGGGTGAACGACCCGTTCCTTTCATTCTGGCAGCAAAACGGAGGACTCGAGACGTTCGGCTATCCGATCAGCCGAGTCTTCTACCAGGATGGCCTGTTTCGCCAGTATTTCCAGCGTGCCATCTTCGAACAGCACGACGAAAACGCCGGAACGCCCTACGTCGTTCTGCTCACCCGGTTGGGAGAGCAGGTGACGGTCGACCGGCGCGGTGACGGGCCATTTCAGCCGGTCGGATCCTCAGCCGGCTCCGATTGCACGTACTTCCCCGAAACCCAGCATTCTCTTTGCGGTCGTTTTCTCACCTTCTGGCAGGACCACGGCGCTCTTCCAAGTTTTGGCTATCCGATCAGCGAACCCTTCGACGAGCTCAGTCAGACCGACGGTCAAGTGCACCGGGTGCAGTATTTCGAGCGCACCCGATTCGAGCTGCATCCGGAGAACGCCCCGCCGTACGACGTGCTGCTCGGTTTGCTGGGGAGCGAAGAGCTTAGCCGCCGGGTCGTGCCCGCTGAGGCAGTGGCAATCGAAGGGTCCAACGTTGCGGAGCCTCCGCCGATTGGGCCGCGCCCGCTCTATTCGGATCACCAGGTGGGGTGCGGCTTTACCCAGCTGTGGTGGGGAGATCTCAACAACCTCGGCTCCAATCGGTATTTTCTCGATCTTGCCCGGAATACCGGCTGCGCCTGGGTTCGTATTCAGGCGCAGTGGAGCGAGCTCGAACAGCAGCCAGGCATATACACCTTCAACCCGCTGGCAACGATCATCGACGCGGCCCGGGCAGACGGTCTCAAGGTACTTGTCACGGTCAACAGCGTGCCCACCTGGGCGTATACACCGTTCTCTGGCCAGCCAGCCGACCCTGTGCTCTTTGCGAGATTCATGGACCGCCTCACCTCATTTTTCAGTGGTCGAGTCGACGCCTGGCAATTGTGGAACGAACCGAATCTGTCGTACGAGGCGGGTGGATACATCGACGCGCACGGGTATTTCGACATGCTGCAGGCCGCCTCGCCAATCGTGCGGGCGAATGACCCGAAAGCTCTGATCGTTCTGGCCGGCCTGGCTCCCAACAGCCAGCACGACCGCAAATGGGCCTACTCCGATATCGAATACCTGCAGGATCTCCTGTCGATCGGGGACGGCGCTGTGAAGAACTACATCGACGTGGTCGGGGCACACAGTTATGGTGCCGGGAATAGCCCGGACAACTTCTGGCCCAGCAACCTGGCCGATCATCCTGGCTGGACGACCGCTCCGGAGTTCTATTTCCGCCATGCCGAAGCGATTCACAACGTCCTGGTCGAGGGCGGCCTTGGGAATCTACCAGTCTGGCTCACCGAATTCGGCTGGACGACGAAGAACGACTGGCCCGACTATGGCTACGGCGACTGGGTCGATCCTCAGCAGCAGGCGCAGTACATCACGCGGGCGTACGAGATCGCGCGCACCGAATGGCCATGGATGCAGAACATGTTCGTCTTCAGCCTGAACGCCGCGATCTTTCAGGGATCCGGTGGCCCGTACTACGGATTTTCGATGACCGACGAGTTCGGCAACCCGCGTCCCGCCTACGACGCCATCCGGGCCATGCCCAAGTAGCAGCAGCCCGGTTGAGATGTCGTGAGCACAATGGCGAAGGGCGCCTTCTCGGACGCACGGAAGCTCACACACGGTTCGCCCTGTAACCAGCTCGCCAGAGACAGACACGGCCGCCTATTCCTTGAAATCCGCCAGCCCCAGCTCGTCGTACAGCTGCTCGATCATCGCGATGTGATCCTTTGGAGACGTCAAGCCGAAGCTCATCGTATTGATCGACAGGTGCGTTGCCCCCAGCTTCTGCCAGGTTTCGATGTCGTGTCGCCACTCCGCGCGCGGTGTGATCGCGAGACTGAGCCGGGCCTCCATCCCGAGCTGGCCGGGATCACGGCCGGCGTCGCGCGTATAGGCGCGCACGGCTTCAACCTTGCGCACACCTTCGGCATCCGGCCGGAACTGCGGCATCCAGCCGTCGGCGATCTTCCCGATGCGCTTGAAGGCTGGATCGGTCGATCCGCCGACCCAGACTGGAATGGGTTGTTGGATCGGCAGCGGCTTGAGACCGGCACCTGGGATGCTGTGCCACTTCCCTTTGAAGGTGACGGATTTCTGCGACCACAGCATCCGCATTACTTCTATCTGCTCTTCCTCGCGCCGGCCTCGATTGCGGAACGTCTCGTTGAGCGACTCGTACTCGACCTCGTTCCAGCCAACGCCGACTCCGAGACGGAATTTGCCGCCGGTCAGAACGTCGACCTCGGCAGCCTGCTTCGCGACCAGCACTGTCTGTCGCTGCGGCAGGATGATCACGCCGGTGACGAGTTCGAGATTGGTGATCGCGGCGAGGAAGCCGTAGAGGACGAAGGGCTCATGAAACTGTGTGTCGAGGGTGTATGGCCCGCGCCAGTTGGGCCGCGTTGAGATATCCGCGCCGATCACGTGATCGTACGCCAGAATATGGGTGTACCCGAGCCTCTCGGCCGTTTGTGCGTAGTCGCGCACGACCTCTCGATCCGGGCCGATCTCGACCTGTGGAAAGACGACCCCAATTTTCATTTCGTTCCTCCCATTCCGAATCGAATCACGCACTCATTACTCTGGACGGGCATCGTCCCGCGGGAATACGGGGCACCGGGCACGGGCGTTGTACTATCGTAATGTAACCGTTCCGTTCCGTGTCTTGTTTCCCCGGCCCATTGGCGCGTGACGCGCCGTGGCCCGCCGGAGAATCGTGGAGGAGCCGGTGTCGCCGGAACCGGAGATCGAGCCTTCTCTCGATGTAGACCGTGTCCGCGCGACTCTTCGCCTTTGCGTCGACCCCGGTCAGGCGGACCGGTTGACGGCTCTGCTTCAGACTGACACCGTCGATCCGGCCTCGCTCGCTCCAGTCATGCGGGCGGCCCTGGTCCTCTTCGAAAGCGCTCGCTGGCGCGAGCGCACGCGTCGCGGTGTGGCGGCACGTCCGATTCTGGGTCCGCGACGCGGCCTCTCGGGATCTGCCGCCCTGGCGCTCACCTTTCACCTCGGTCTCGCAATGACCTGCGCCGATCTGGCGATGATCACGGGCCGGACTCGTGAACGCGTGGGCGATGACCTGACGAAGGCCCGCCGGGTCATCGCCCCCCAGATGGCGGCGCCGTGCCAGGAGTTCGCCTCGCTCATTGGGCGGCAGCGCGATCCCGTGGCCGAGCGCGACGAAGCCTTATCCCTGATGCTGCATCTCGGCCAGTGTGATCGGTGCCGTCAGGCGCTCGATCGGGCACGCGATGTCGACGAACGGGTGTTCAAGGAGTTCGGCGCCGTGCGGGCCACGCTCCAGCCCTTCGCTACCGGCAGGAAGCGGCTCGATCGGCTGTTGCTTCATCCAGCCCGGTTCATCGCTGCGGCCGCGTTGTTTGGAGCGCTCATCCTGATTGGTGTGGTGGCCGGTGCTCGCGCGCTGCGCGCCGCTCCGCAGCCCGCGCAGCCGTTGATGGTTGCGGCCGCAGCGTCCGACGCGGGTGGGGGGTGGCTGCTCGAAAGCACCGATTCAGGCGATGTCGCGGCGCTGAACGTGTCAACCGGAGCCTGGCGTGTCCTGATAGCGGCACCGCAGAGCGCGGTTGCGCAAGACTTGATCTCGCCTGACCAGCGGAGGATCGCGCGGTTTACAACGTCGTCAGACACAGGGCGCCCTGATCGCTTGCAGATCTTCAACCTCGACGGGTCGGTCGCTCACGAATGGTCGCTCGCCAACCCCGAGCGGGTTCTCATACCGCTGGCGTGGCTAAACGACACGACGATGATCGTGGGCTACATTCCTACGAGTGCGTTCAGCACGAGTTTCCAGCTCTTTACCGAGCAGACTGATCAGCAGGGATCGGTCGTCCTGTTCAACGTCGATAGCGGCAGCGAACAAACGATCTTCAATCGTGGAGCACGCAGCGCCGTTCCTTCTCCGGACGGTAGGTTCATTGCGATCAGCCGCTACTCGATCCGCCTTGCCGGATCAGTCGAGCTCCGTCCGTTTGACGGTAAGACGCTGGGTCCGGCCGTCGGGACCTTCGACGACGGCGGCCTCCCGATCTTCTGGTCACCGGATAGTATGCGAGTCTTCTTCACACAGTCGCATCCGCTTGAAAGCACTCCAGTTCCGCCCGACCTCGGTGATCGCGGGCTTTCAGGACAACCGGCCGACAGCTATTCCATCGCGAGCATGAGCCTTGACGGTCGGACAAACTCGGTCATCGACTTTGCGGCGGGAGAGATTGCCAACCTGGCGGGACTCTCGCCCGATGGGAGACACCTGATTTACGTGCGCGGACCGAGCCCTTCGAATGGGACTGACCGGGCAATCTGGCAGTCGACGATCGACGGGCAGGATCCGGTGCGTATTGCGTCGGCGACCGCCGGTGTCCATGGCGAGAGCGTGGTCTGGTCGCCATCAGGAGATATGTTCCTGACCAGTGCCGAGCCGTTCTATCTGTTCCAGGCGGAGGGGATCCCGCAGTCGATTGGTCCATCGTCGTATGTGACGCTGATGCTCGATCCAAGCGGACGGCCCGTGAAGGCGCTGATGGATCAACTGGCCGGCCCCGCGCTGCTAGGATTCGCATCGGACCTGCCGGATCCGGCGGTGAGTGGGAGCGCTGGCCCGGCGGATGCCAACTTCACTGCGGCGCAGCCGGTGCCCGGATTGAGCGCGCATTTGAGTCTGACGAGCGGGAGCCGGATTGGCCCGGGTGGCGACCAACTGCTCGTCTACGATCGGGTTGCCAACCTGACAGACACCCTGAGACTAACCGGTGGCTCCAGCCTTGCTCCGGCCGGCGGTGGTTATGATCCCGCATCGCTTCCAGACGGGAGCGGCATCATTGGCGTCAACCAGTACACGCTTCAGCAAGGCAGTCGCAGCCGGATTGCGATCTACGAACCGGGGTTTGTTTCCAGCGATGGACCTCTTGAGTTCGACCCGGCTAATCTGGGTGATGCGTCCGCCTTATCGTACCGGCTGCCGGAAATGTCACCGGACGGCCTCAGGTGCAGCTTCTTCGTCGTCGATGACCAGAAGGTCAGCTTGTGGATCGCGGGCCGAAACGATCCGGCGACCAGCGTCCTCTCGTGGCAGATTCCAGGGAACGCGCGCTTCGACGTACCGCTCGTCTCGGAATGGGTCAGCAATGACACGCTGATCGTTACAGTTCCGGAAGAATGGACCGGCGGGTATCCGCTCCGCGCCACCCTCGAACGGCTGCGGGTTCCGCTCAACGGCCAGGTCCAGATCGATCCGCTGGCCACCTGGCACGTTCATGGAGCCGAGCAGGGGATTTCGATCGCGGAGATCGCCATGTCGCCCGATCGCACCTCACTCGCCGCTCGTGTTCGGCACTTTACCGGAACCGACGCTATCCGCGATCGGTTCGACTCCATCGACGTGCACACGACCAGCAACCTTGCCAGTTCGCTCGAGGTGGCGCGCGGGAAAGCGGGCGACGGCCTGAGCTGGGAGCCGGATGGCGCCGAGCTGGTCGCCGCGCTCGACGGTCAGATCGTCGTGACATCCGCGACCGGCAGCAAAATGCAACGCCCACCGGTCGGTCCAAGCCAGGCGAGCTTCCCCGTGTGGGTGCGCCCGAACGAGATCTGGTTCACCTCAGGAACCGGCGATCAGGCGACGATCCTTAGACTGGTTCGCTGACCATCGCCGCGGTGTGCGTGGCTACGGTGCGCTCGTGGGAGACGTGGGCTGCTGGACCGCTGAACCGGTCTCTCCTCCAAATGTCGCTTTGAGACCATCGATCAGCTTCTGCTTCTGATCCGCCGTGAGCTGCGACTTGGGATGCATGAACGTGTAATAAAACGGGGGCATGCGCCCGCTTTCGACCGCTTGCGCCGCGCGATCGGCACGGCGCTGAGACGTGCTGAAGCTGGAGAAGTCGAGGATCGTTCGACCCTTCACGACGTCGCGCTGTATCAGCCAGGAGAATGGCGCGATGTTCGAATACCAGGGCCAGGTCGTCTGATTGCTGTGACAGTCACCACAGGCCTGCATCGCCAGTTGCTGTGTTTCGGGGCTGTTCCAGGTGACGGGATGGGTCGCGGGTGGATCGGTGTGGGTGCGTCCATATGGAACGAACTGAATGAGTACGAAGAAGATCAGACCGGCCGGAATGCCGATCAGAATCAAGCGAATCAACAATTTGAACAATCAGGAGTCCCCTTTCCGGGCCTTCGAACAGAGCAACCGAACAGGAACTCTAGACCGGCTAGATTAGACCGGGATTAAGACAGGGCCGAACGAGTCGTTATGCGCCTGCGGCTCGCTGTCGCCTTCGATCTCTCGAGAGATGTCCAAGTGGACCTAACCAGGGGACGATAAACCTCTAAAGAGGCTCTGTATCGGGGTGGGATAGAGGGGATATGCTCAAAGCGACATGTTTTCGGGCCGGTAGCGGCCAACGATCGCCGATTGACGTGGAGTGCTCGGAAGACTCCGGTGATCCACTGCGGCGATCCGTGTGGGCTTGCCGGCCAGAGAAGGACAGGGTGGGGCTACCGTGACAGAAGAGCTGAATCTTGGTGACACCGCGCCAGCCATGACGGGGAGTCAGACGTTTCTGATTCTCTCGACCGCCGGTCCTCATCGTGATCTCGCGAAAGAGACGCGCAAGCAGTCGTTCTGGGACGAGCACGCGGCGTTCATCGACGGTCTGGTTGATGAGGGATTCATCATGATGGGCGGGCCATTGGCCGATGAGGGTGGCGCGCTGCTGATCGTGCACGCCGACGATGAAAACCGCGTGAGAGAGAAGATGAGCAAAGACCCCTGGTACCGGGAAGGCATCCTCAAACTGGAGAGCGTCAAGCGGTGGACGATCTTTATTGACCAGAGGAATTAGCCCCGAGCATATCCTGCCGCAACAACCGCATTCCCAGTCAGCAAATCTGAAAGCCAAATAAGATGGGTCAGGGCAGCGGCACACACCTCACTTCCCGACCTTCTCCAGCCCATTCGCCCGCGTGCAGCGAGTTCCCACACTGCATATTTGTGCAGTCGGTCGAGCGCCGGAGCAACGGCGCCGATGCGTCGGCTCGGCGGCGCTCGATTCCCAGGCTATGGCACGAACGACGAGACGATGCCGCTATCCTTCAGCGGCTAACGCGTCCTCGGGATCTTCGTAGACCGGCTCGCCACGCTGCAGGCGAACGGCCGTGCGTGCCGTCTGCAACATCGCGCGTGATGTCGGCGCGTGCGCCGCGAGATAGCGAGCGACCGCCACCAGCACGTGGTTCGCCTCGGCTGGGCGAGAATCACGCAGTTCACGCTCCAGCGCCAGACCCGCCTCGTACATCTGGTAGCTGTGGAACTCGGCGTCCTCCCGCAGCAGGGTTCGCCCCAGTGTCGCCAGTAGCGGTGCACGATCGAATCCCTGGCTCAGATAGCGATGTGCGATCATCGCCGACTCGTTGACGCGTTGCTCGCGGTCCATCGTCTCGAGCAGCTCAGCCAGTAACGCGTCGGCGGTCCCCGGATCGTTGGGAACGGGGCGTTCGTCCGGAAGCCGGGCGGCAGGCATGTTCAGGAACCGGTCGAGGTAGAGCCGCGCTGCCCCGTGAAAGATGCCGCGTGCCAACTCAGCCGACGGTGAGCGCTTGAGCGACTGGTGGAGCGCGTTGCAGTAGGTGAACGTATGGAGCACGGTGATCCAGTCGGCGAATTCGTTGCTGGTGTGGAAGCGTGCAACGCGCAGCGCCGCGGCGTAGCTGAGTGCCTGGCTGACCTCCGTGAGAGCCGCGCCCGCTTTGAGCGAGCGCGCGACAGACAAATGACGAGCGTCAGCCGCCAGCGCCGGACGCGATTCGGAGGCCGCCGCGCCGGCCGGATGTCGCAGGCGCTTGACCGCCTCGATCGCAATCGGATCGAGTCCGGCGCCGCCATGATCGACATGGGCGATGATCGCGTCGCGCATGCGTGGATCCCAGAATTTTTTCAAATGATCCGTCATGCTGGCGACGCCTTCGGGATGCTTTTGCGCGACGAAGAACTTGCCGATCTGATTGGCCATTTTCACCAGTTTGTCGACCGAGTTATGCGACATGTGCGGAAACCTGTTCGAGAATGCGTCCTGGATGGGTGAAGATTTCGAAGTCGCGGCCGCGCATCACCGCGACGAGCGTCATGCCGCACTCCTGCGCGTTGCGCACCGCGAGCGCGGTCGGCGCGGAGACCGCGGCGATGATCGGCGCGCCCATGCGCGCCGCCTTCTGCACGAGTTCGACCGACACGCGGCTCGTCATCAGCACGACGCCCTGCGTCGTGGCGATCGCCTGTCGCGTCAGCGCGCCGGCGAGCTTGTCGAGCGCATTGTGGCGGCCAACATCCTCACGCGCGATCAGCGCGCCGGTCGCTGGATTCCAGAAGCCGGCGGCGTGAATGGCGCGCGTCTCCTGATTATATTTCTGCGCGGCGGGCAGACGCTCCATCGCTTCTATCAGCGCCTCGGCGCGCACTGAAAGCGCATTGTCGAGAAAAGGCAGGCTGCGCGTCGCGGCCTCGAGACTTTCGATGCCGCAAAGTCCGCAGCCCGTCGGTCCCGCCATCGAGCGGCGCCGTTCGACATAGACTTCCTGGCGTCCGCCCTTGAGCCAGGCGCGCAATTCGATCCCGGCGTCGGAGACGACGATCTCGACGTCGCCCGCCTGCTCCGGCGTATCGATGAGGCCTTCCGTCAGCGCGAAGCCGATGGCGAAATCTTCGAGATCGGCCGGCGTCGCCATCATCACTGCGTGCGTCGAACCGCCGAAGGTAAAGGCGATCGGCGTCTCTTCGGGAATCACCCGAGACGCCGGCGCCGTCACATCGTGACGGCGCGCTAGGCAGTCGAACTCTGAGCGTTGGCGACGGCGGACGATCGGTCATTCCGCCGCTGGGATCGCGCTTGCGATGCGTCGGCTCGCTTCCGACAGCTCGCGATATTGCTCCTGCCACTCGGTGGGGCCGTTGGAGGTCGAAACCTGCACGGCCGTCACCTTATATTCCGGACAATTGGTCGCCCAGTCGGAATTGTCGGTCGTCACCACATTCGCCTGGGTCATCGGATGGTGGAAGGTCGTGTAGACGACGCCCGGCGCGCACGCGATCGGTGATCTTGGCGCGCAGCGTCGGTCTCGCCGGCGCGGCTCGCGACCTTCACCCAATCGCCGTCGCGCACGCCGCGATCCTCCGCGTCATGCGGATGGATCTCCAGCACGTCTTCTTCGTGCCAGCGGCTGTTCTCGGTGCGGCGCGTCTGCGCGCCGACGTTATATTGCGACAGGATGCGGCCGGTCGTGAGCAGCAGCGGGAAGCGTGGGCCAACCTTCTCGTCCGTCGGCACATATTCCGTGACGACAAACTTGCCCTTGCCGCGCGCGAAGCCGTCGATGTGCATGATCGGCATGCCGTGCGGCAAATCCTCATTGCACGGCCACTGCACCGAGCCGTCCTCGTCGAGACGCTTGAAGGAAACGCCGGCGAAGGAAGGCGTCGAGCCGCGCGATCTCGTCCATGATCTCGCTGGCGTGCGTATAGTTCCAATTGAGACCCATCTTGTCGGCGAGGAGCTGCGTGACTTCCCAGTCGGCATAGCCGTTCTTCGGCGACATCACCTTGGTGACGCGCTGGATGCGGCGCTCGGCGTTGGTGAAGGTGCCGTCCTTCTCGAGGAAGGTCGCGCCCGGCAGGAGACATGCGCGTAATTCGCCGTCTCGACCAGGAAGAGATCCTGCACGATGACGATGTCCATATTCGCCAGCGCGCGCGACACATGGCGCGTGTCGGGGTCCGACTGCAGAATGTCCTCGCCCTGCACATAAAGGCCTTTGAACGCGCCCTCGATCGCCGCGTCGAACATGTTCGGAATGCGCAAGCCCGGCTCCGGATCGAGCGTGACGCCCCAGTCCTTCTCAAAGGCGTGGCGCGCCGCGTCGTTGGAGATGTGGCGATAGCCCGGCAACTCGTGAGGGAACGAGCCCATGTCGCAGGAGCCCTGCACATTGTTCTGGCCGCGCAGCGGGTTCACGCCGACGCCGCGGCGGCCGAGATTGCCGGTGGCCATGGCGAGATTGGCGATGCCCATGACGGTCGTCGAACCTTGGCTATGCTCGGTGACGCCGAGGCCATAATAGATCGCCCCATTCCCGCCGCTGGCGTAGAGCCGCGCCGCGCCGCGCACGTCGGCCGCCGCCACGCCCAGCGTCGCTTCGAGCGCTTCCGGGCTGTATTGCGGCTGCGCCACGAACTCCGCCCAGTCCTGATATTCGTCCCAGTCGCAGCGCGTCTTGACGAAATCGAGATCGACAATTCTCCGTCACGATGACATGCGCCAGCGCCGTCACCATGGCGACATTGGTGCCGGGCTTCAGTGGCAGATGGTAATCGGCCTGGACGTGGGGCGAACGCACTAGGTCGATGCGGCGCGGATCGATCACGATCAGCCTGGCGCCTTCGCGCAAACGCTTCTTCATACGCGAGCCGAAGACAGGATGCGCGTCTGTCGGATTGGCGCCCATGACGAGAATGACGTCGGCTTCGTCCACCAAGTCGAAGTCCTGCGTGCCGGCGGATGTGCCGAAGGCCTGCGCCAGACCGTAACCCGTCGGCGAATGGCAGACGCGCGCGCAGGTGTCAGTGTTATTGTTCTTAAATCCCTGACGCGCCAGCTTCTGAACGAGATAGCTTTCCTCATTGGTGCAGCGCGACGAGGTGATGACGCCGACGGAGTTCTTGCCGTATTTCTCCTGCGTCGCCTTCAGGCGGTCGACGGAGAAAGCGATCGCCTCGTCCCAGGAGACTTCGCGCCACGGCTCGCTGATCTTCTCGCGGATCATCGGATTGACAATGCGGTCGCCATGTTGGGCGTAGCCATAGGCGAAGCGGCCCTTGATGCAGCTATGGCCGTGGTTGGCCTTGCCGTCCTTCCAGGGAACCATGCGCACGACTTCCTCGCCGCGCATCTCGGCCTTGAACGTGCAGCCCACGCCGCAATAGGCGCAGGTCGTGACTTCGGAATGCTCCGGCTGGCCGATGGCGATGACGGATTTTTCAATGAGCGTCGCCGTCGGGCAGGCCTGCACGCAGGCGCCGCAGGAGACGCATTCCAACTCCATGAAGGCTTCGTCCATGCCAGCCGACACGCGGCTATCGAAGCCGCGGCCGGAAATCGTCAGGGCGAAGGTGCCCTGCACTTCCTCGCAGGCGCGCACGCAGCGGTTACAGACGATGCACTTCGACGGGTCGTAGGAGAAATAGGGATTGGACTCGTCTTTCGGTTTCCAATCGAAATTCGCTTCGCCATGATTGCGCGCGAAGACGTGGTTGGCGCCGTCATAGCCATAGCGCACGTCGCGCAGGCCCACGGCGCCCGCCATGTCCTGCAACTCGCAGTCGCCATTGGCCGCGCAGGTCAGACAATCGAGCGGATGGTCGGAGATATAGAGCTCCATCACGCCGCGGCGGATGGCGGCGAGACGCGGCGACTGCGTCTTGACGGCGATGCCCGGCGCGACCGGCGTCGTGCAGGAGGCCGGCGTGCCGTTGCGGCCCTCGACTTCGATGACGCACAGGCGGCAGGAGCCGAAGGCCTCGATGCTGTCGGTGGCGCAGAGCTTCGGGATTTCCGTTCCCGCCTCCATCGCCGCGCGCATGATCGACGTGCCCTCGGGCACAGTGACGCTCTTTCCGTCGATGGTCAGCGTGACCAGTTTTTTGGACGTGGAATTCGGGCGTGCCGTAATCGGTCTCTTTGATAAGCGTCATGGCGGCTACCTCACTCAGCGGCTTCAAGGGCCGGCTTGCGAAAGTCCTCGGGGAAATGACGAAGCGCGCTCTCCACCGGATAGGGCGCAAAACCGCCCAATGCACAGAGCGAGCCAAACTTCATCGTATGGCAGAGATCCTTAAGGAGCTCGATATTCGCATCGACGTCCTGGCCGCTGCGAATTTTGTCGATCGTCTCGACGCCGCGCGTCGAGCCGATGCGGCAGGGCGTGCATTTGCCGCAGCTTTCGATGGCGCAGAACTCCATGCCGAAGCGCGCCATCCAGGCCATGTCGACCGTGTCGTCGAACACGACGAGGCCGCCGTGACCGATGAGGCTGTCGATTTTGGAGAAGGCTTCATAGTCGAAGGGCGTGTCGAAGAGCGGCGGCGGCACATAGGCGCCAAGCGGCCCGCCAACCTGAACCGCGCGCACGGGACGGCCGGAATGCGTGCCGCCGCCGATGTCATTGACGATCTCGCCGAGCGGCAGGCCGAAGGGAACTTCGCACAGGCCGCCATATTTGACGTTGCCGGCGATCTGCAGCGGCATGGTGCCGCGCGAGCGCCCCATGCCCAGTTCGGCGTAATGCTGCGAACCCTTTTCG